>NZ_BAAHYX010000004.1:0-1457673 GCF_054657335.1 Thermopirellula anaerolimosa | reverse complement strand
CGGCGATCAGGGCCTGGACAGCCCCATCGGGTGTGTAAAGGGCCGTGCCCGAGATGCTGAGCTCCTTCAGTGCCACCACAGTACGCTTGACGCCCTGGCTATCCCGGGTAGTGACGTCGGCCTCGCTGCCGCCCAGTTCGACGGTCACCTCCTTGACCAGTTTCAACTGGCTGCCGCCGATCGACAGCGTGCATTCGCGGCCCAGTTTCCAATTGGTTGCCATACTGTCAGTTCCTCCGCTTCTTGCTCACGGATTGGCGTCCGCGGTCTGTTGTCTATCGCACCGAACCGGCCCACAGCTTCGGCAGGCGGTCTTTTGTCTTCTCCAACGCCGGGCCCATGAAGGGGCGCTTCGGGTATCGCTCGCGCCGATAATGCCCGCCGTGTTCATGGGCCTTGCCGGCCGTGCCAAACGACTCGACATCCGGCCCGATCACCACCGCCTGCCGAGATTTCTCGACGGCGTACTTGATCGCCCGGGGCAGACGGCGGGTGTGCGTGTGCGGCGGCTGGCCGGTTGGCGACGGCCCTTTCCGCTTGCGAACGCTCCGCACCGCCGCCAGGCGGATCGCACCGCCGGCATGGCCGAGGTTTTCGATATTGGCCCGCTTGGCCTTCCGGGCGACCTTGTGCATCTGGCTTCTGGTCTTCACCTTCATTCCCACCATCGCTTACCCCACGACGCGAAACGAGAGCGTGAGGATGCTGGTGAAGCACCGAAGCTCGTCGAGATGCTCGACCGCATAGACCGGCTCGTTCTCCACCTTCACGCACAAAGCGGACGGCATCGCCGCCGGCCGCCGCAGCCGGAAGTGCCGGGCGATCTCTTCCACCAGCCCCAGAAGCGGGTCGATCTCTTCGGACGACTCGGCATCGAGCTTCTGCTGGACGGCCAGGTCGATCTGGTACTGGCGGCTGTCGTCCGCGCGGCTTGCGGCCTCGATCACCAAGGCCCTGGGGACCACGCTCACCTGGAGCGTCTTGAGGTCCGCCGGCTCGAACCGTGGCCGATAGAGCCGCCGGGCAGCGAAGGGTAGGCTCCATCCTTCGGCGTTCAGTTCCGAGACGACCGCATCGGCCAGCGCTACGATCGTGGACACGCGGATCACCTCCTTGCGCGCGACTTGGCGGCCGATGGCCGCGCCCGTCGGCTCTTGACGGCTTGGCTTTGCGCTGTGCCGGCCGTCTTGGGCGGTCCGGGCACAAGATTCACCAACAGGCCCAAGAGGTAGACGAGCCAGCCTTTCATCACCAGCATGATCAAAACGAACACCACGCCCGCGGCCAGAAGCCACGAGAGGATCACCCGAAAAGGGCGCGCCAGGACATCGAGCAGCCGGGACAGCAGCCCGTCCGCCGGCCGCCTCAAGTCGCGGTCTTTGTCGGGGCGATAGTCGGGATCGGGCTTGCGCAATCGCTCGAAGGCCTGCCGAAAGCCTTCCGCCCCGTCGGCATAGTCGTCTTGCCGATGCAGGACCTTGCCGTCTGGGGCCTGGACGTAGATCGTCGGCTTGCCGGCCGTGTAGAAGCCCGCCCCCGCCACGGCCCAGTGATCGGGCGGGTAGTCCTGGACCAGGCATTGGTTGGCGATATCGCTCAGAGAACCTTTCAAGTCGTCGAGCACCCGGCGGCGATCGGATTCCGTGCCGATCACGGTCAGGCGCAACTTGCCGCTATCGTCGGTAAGGCTGCCGGCCTGGAGGATTTGCGCTGCCTCTGCCCGCGTGATCTGGCGGCCGCCCAGCGTGATCCGCTCGGCCGAACCGTCGAGGCCGGCTCGATCGATGCCGAAGTTCTGGACCCCGTCCTGTTCCACCACCGGCAACGGGCCTTCCGGCTTGGACGCCGGCGCAGCGCCGGGGCCATCGCGCGGCGCGGCGCGGCCGGCAAGGTCAGGGGCGGTCGAAGACGGCTGGGGCGGCGAGGGCGGCGGTGGCGGCTGAGCCGGCTTGGTCGAAGCCGGCGGCGACGGCGAAGCGGCGGACGCGCCGCTTGTTCCCGCGGTGCTTCCCGACGTCGAGGGCGAAGGCTCATCGCGCCGCAGCACCACGCGGACCGTCTGGCCCGGCGAAAAGCTCAGAGTCCACTGGCGATGGGCATCGCCCCAGCGGGCCGTCACGCGATACCGGTAGCGCCGGCCCGGCTCCAAGGGCGGCGTCTGGACGCGCCCCTTTCCGTTCAGAAGTCGTACCGCGTGGCCATCGAACCAGACTTGGCCATCCTGCGGAACAACTTCGACATCGAACACGGCCGGCTGCCACACCATGCGGTCGACAACCATCGGTTGCCACTGGGGCCAACCCGACGGGATGGAGCAACCGTTCGGCCCACACTGGCCAAGCAAAAGCGGCAACAAGAGTGCGTACATGTCAGGTCCTTTACAGGCTTGGGGCTTGGGACTTGGGGCGGGGGGATGGGCACTGGCTCCTCAGGCCCCACGTCTCATGTCCCACGCCTCAGTTGGTCGGTACAGGGGGCGGGGGCGATGCCAACAGGATCACCGCCCAGCCGTTCCCGAGTCCCGTCCACGAACGCCGGAATTCTTCGGGCGTCATCCACTCGATCTGGTTTTCCCCGATGTAGTTGTTGTCCAGCACGGCGAAGTAGCGATCGTCGGCATGGACCAGGTTGACCATGTGGGCGATCCGGCCGCCGCCATAGCGGCCGCTGGGGCTATAGCTGTAGGTGACCGCGGGCATCCGGCCCGTGCGGCAGGCGAGCTTCAACAGGTCCAGGTCATTGCCTTCGTAGTTCAGAAATGCAGGCGCCTGGCTTGCCCCACGCTGCCGGGCCATCTCGGGCAGGTACTTTTCGACGGCCCCGGGATACGCCCCGCCCGGTACCCCATGCTCCTGAATCCACTTCGGGGCCTCTTGATAGGCCGGCACGTTCTGCCACAGGGCCGCATGGTGGATCGAGGTCCACACGCAGCAGCCCTGGCCACGCGAGGTGGTGTTGCGGCGATGCAGCTCCACCGGAAAGTCGCACTGGACCTCGGTCCCGTCGGGGGATCGGTTGCCGCCGACTGTGGCCGCAAGGCCCGCGGCCGCCAGCCCCAGAAGGCAACATAGTCCAGCCAGAGCAAGTAATCGCGTCATCGCATTTCCTTCAGCCTTCGGTCTTCAGCCTCTGGTGTCACTCCTCGCCGATCCGTTTGGTGTGAATCCGCAGCAGCTTGCGGTGCGGATCGCTCCATCGCCACTCGGGTTCACCGCCTGGCGCAAGCACCTCGTAGACCAGGGTCTTGCCGTCCTGGTTTTCTCGAATCTGATCGCCCCGCCTGGGCAACGTCGTCTGGCCACCGAGAATCAGGTCCTCCGCCGCGATCAAAAAATCCCGGTCGGTCCACTCCATACGCACGCCGCCGTAGCCATCGTCCAGCTTTAGCAGCGTCCGCCCGACGATCGCTTGGACAGTCACCTCGTCGGTCCCGCGTCGATAAACAATCGGCCGCGAGGCGTGGGCCTTGAGCTTCTCGGCTAGCCAGCCGAGGCCATCGTCGAGCAGGTCGCCCATAGAAATCGTCACTGGCTGAGTCGCACGCGGACGGTGGTCGCCCCGGTACCCGCCGCGCGGACGGCCTTGCCTACCAGCTTGTTGGCACCACCGCCATCTGTGGTTACGGCCAGCTTATTGGTGGCGTCCCAATAGACCTTGGCCCCGGCCGCGAACTCCGTCGCGCTCGCCTTGGACAGGTCGAACACCCCGGCCACGGCCAGCGAGCCCGGCGTGCCGGCGGGAATGGCGCTGCGGGCGATGCCCACCAGGTCCCCCTGGACCACCACATCGCCGGCCGCACAATCGGCCGGCGGCGTGTAGTCGACCGTCTGTCCATCCTGGATGAAAACAGCCGTAGGCATTGAAGTGATCTCCTATTCCTGGGTTAGGCGCAGGATTCGTTGACCCTGGCGCTATGTTGCATCATGCTCAGCTTTCCCCCTTCAGTTTGACCCCGCCACGCGGATCTTGCAGGGCGATTCCAAAATCATGCACCCCCCTCATTTGGATGCCCAACACCGAGAAGTCCGCGTCGGCCGTCTCGATCGTCGGGCTCTCCTGGCCGTTGAGGAACGCGACCTCGATGACCGGCAGGTCGTCCGGCGTGGCCAGCAAGTACCAGGCCTTGCTGGAACTGCCCGCATACTGGCTGTTGGACAGGTAGCGGCTCACCTCCACCCGGAACTTGCCCTGGTGCGGGTTGGCCACCGGGTAGCTCTTGTTGCTCGTGGTGTCGCGCAGCTCCATCGACTTGTAGAGCTGCGAGCCGATAGCCGAAAGGGCCGTAGGCACCAAGAGGATCGCCGGCATGATCCCGATCGGCTTGCCGTCGCTGTCCACCTGGTCCATGAACGCCACCTCGGCCTTGGTCAGGCCGTCGATCGAAAGGGCCGTATCGGCCCCTTCCAGGTAGTTGCGGTTGGCCGCCGTGAAGAAGTTGGCGTTATCCAGGAACGTGCTCCAGAAGACGTCGTTGATCTTCAAGCCCGAACCGCGGCCCAACTTGCGAGGCACGGTGGTGATGGCCCCCAGATCGTCGTTGATGATGTCCCGGCGGTCGATCGACAGGACCAGGCCGTAGGTGTCGGCCTTGTTGGTGTAGGTCTCGTTGCCGAGGGTGCCGTGCTTGAGTTCCCCGCCCGGGGCGACCTGCTCGTACTGGTCCGTGCCGATGAGGCGATAGCTCGTCACCGTCTTGAAGTCCGAGACGTTCCGCACCGCGCAGATGTTCCGCCAGGTCCGCTCGACCGAGAAGAACCCGTCCAAGAGGAACTTGTTGGCCACGTTGGAGAGGATGCCGCCGATGTCGATCGTCGAGAACCCGGCCTCCAACTCGGGCCGGAAGGCGAAGCGGAGCACCGCGCGGCTGTCGCGGAAGTTCCGGCCCGGGTAGCCGTTGGCCCAGGCGGCTTCCAAGAGAAGCTCCTGAAGACCGATCCCGCCGCGGAACCGGCGCGTGGCTGCCTCCAGGGTCGGCTCGTCGAAGAGCTCCTCCACCTGGGCAGCCTTGGCCGTGAGCATGCAGGCGGCCTCGAGCAGTCGCTCGGTGACGACCTCTGCGCTGCGGACATGAACGGCCGGGACTTTGGGGCGTTCCTCCCGCAAGACAGCCAGCGCTGTGCGACTAATGTCCCAGTGTTCCTGGATCGCTTGACTCTCGATCTGCGGGTGCTTGCCGCCGCAGATCATGCGGACGGCCAACACCCGCGCGGCTTCAGCGGCCTGGGCGTCAGAGGTCTGGGGCTTGGGACTGGGGACTTGGGGAGTGGGCCCAGAGTCGCCTCCGTCCGCCGCGACGCGGGTGTCCGCAGGCTCGCCAGGTTGCACTTGAGGATTGGTGTCGGAAAGGCTCTCCATCGCTTGGTTCTCCTTTTGGCTTGCTTGCAAGCCGGCCGCGGCCAGGCTGGCACTGGTCGCCCCGTCGGCCCCCAGGTCCACGAAACTGATCTCACCCAACGTGGCCTTGCGGACGACGTTCACCGGGCCGCTGAACTGGCGGCCGTTGACCAGCACCTTCTGGTTCTCCTTGACGAACTCGAACTCCTCAACGGCCGCCCCGATCGACGCCTGCCAGGGAAAGCCATTGCGGGCACTGGCGACGATCTCCCGGGCGGCCTGCGTGTCGCGGGAGACGACACCTGTGGCCACTAGGCGGCCGTCCTCGATGCGGATGGCGTCGGTGTGCCCCACGCCGCTTGCCATGTCGTGGCCGAAGCGGATCGGCCGGCTTTGCGAGGGAATCGCCAGCCCGGCTAGGTCCACCACTACGGGATAGCGCCAACCGGCGATCCGCATGGGCCCGCCCGTGTAGGCCACCATCGAGAACCGCGGCAGCCGCGGCCTGCCCTCCGCAGGACCATCCTCTACCGCCTCGATCGTGATCGAGCCGGGATCGCAGACCAGGTTCAGGTGCGCCTCCGTGCGCACCTTCCCCTGTCGCTCGCAGACGGCCCGGCGCTGCGCCGCGTCGGGGAACTCCTCGACCATCACGGCATCGCCCATGCACCGCTCGATGAACTCATCATGCGATTCGTCCGGCTTACGTTGCGGTAGCGGCATTCGTCGATTCCTCCTCTTCGTCCTCCTCATCCGTGTCCTGGTCATCTGATGCCGGCCCAGGCACGGTCTGTGTGGGCGAAAGCCCCAGCTCGCGCATCAGGGCCAGTTCCTTGGCCCGCTGACGCAGGGCCTCTTCCCAATCGCGGCCCTGCCGGGCGTACTCGTAGGCCAGGGTCGTGGTGTGGCTGGCCAGGCGCGTGGCCTGGGCCGTGGCCTCCTTGGCCGGGTCCACGTGCTCCTGCCCGTCCCAGAACCACTGGTGCGGCCACTCCGGCATCGGCCCCAATTCTTCGGGCCATAACTCGGGGATCAGCACCGCCTCGTCCAACCAGGCGGCCAGCACGCGATCCAAAACCACGGTCTCAAGATGGGCCTGCTCGACCCGCAGGCTCTTGTAGTAGGTCTGGTGGTCCAGCCGGCCGGAGGCGTAGTTGTAGCCGCTACTGTTGCCCGCTGCGACGCAGTACGGCATCGAGAGGCAGCGGGCAATCTCGTTGAGGATTTCACGCTTGAACTCGGCGTAGGTCGTGGCGGGCTGCTCGGCCTGAAGCTGGCTCATCTTCCAGCCGCCGGGCATGGTCACCAACGCCCGCTGCTCCAGTTCGATGGGCTCGAACGGTTCGGCCGCGTCCGCCTCGCCGCCCGGCGGGGCGTCGGTGTAGAGGATGCCGGCGAAATCGGCCGCCGTCTCGGCAGCGGCGATCACCGCCAGCGTGAACCGCCGTAATTGGGCAAACAGCGGCAAGGCCGGCATGATGTCGGGGATGCCGCGAACCTGGCCAGGGCGGTCCATGCGGAACCAGTGGATCACCGACTCGGCCGGCAGGCGGTCGTACTGGAGGCCCAAAGCCACAAGCGCATCGCCCGGGTGGTCCCGCAGCACGTGGTACTCGACCGGGTTGCCGCTCGAATCGAAGACGATCCCATCGACGGCATTGGCGCCAAGGGCGCTGGCGTCCGGCGTGGTCACCTGGTCGGCCTCGACCAGGCGAAGGTCGAGCTTGACCTGGGTGGCCAGTCGCGGGTTGCTGGTCAGTATCGCAAAGGCCTCGCCGTCCTGCGCCCGGGCCATGCGCATCGTGCGGAGTTTCTCGGCCAAGCCCGTTGCCTTTGCCCAGCGGGCAAACTCCTGTTCGATCCGCCGGTTGGCCTCGGCGCTTAGGGTGAGCATCTGGAGCCGCGGGCCGGTCCCGATCGTGTCGGCTGCCAGCGTGAGCACGATCCCGCGGGCGTAGCTGTTGTTGGCCACCTCGTACCGGGCGCGGTTACGCAGGATGCGCCGGACCTCGAGGCTGTTGGCCGACCGGGCGGAAAGCCCATCGGCGGCCGCCCAGTGCCGGCGGTTGTCCTCGGTGGTCATCGCCGCGTCGTAGCGGGCACGCAGGGGAAGCGCTGCCCGCCACGAACGCAGGCGATGACGAACAGGGGTGGCCTTCCTTGGCCACACAAGACGCATCCACGCGAACAACTCAGTTCACCCCCGGCGGGACGAGCTTGTTGAACCTCAGGCCGCGCTTGGTCTTGCCAGCTGCCTCCTTGCTGGCCAGGTAGCGGTCCGCCTCGATTTGCTCCGAAAGCGGATGCTGCTCGACACTGCCCGCGTCGCCGGCGACCTTGGCCGGTCCTTGGGCGTTCTGGCGGATGGTGTCGTCAAGGTCGTCGGCCACCTGCTTCGTCTCCGGCAAACGCGAACCTGCCTCACGAGGATGCCAGGCCAGGACTTGGCGTGAACATCCCCTATTAGTTGACCTACCCGGCCTGAGGCCGAACTGTCGGAGTTTTTCGCCCGGAATCCCGAAATCGTGCTACATCTAGCGATCCGGGCCTACCAGGCGAGGGGGCAGCTCGTAGGTCACCATCCGTCTGCCGCAGTGGCGGCAGACCTTGCGGCGGCGGATGCGGCCGCTCGGCAAGGGCTCGGTGTGGGTGGTGCGCAAGTGGCAACACCCGCACCGGGGGCAGGCGATGCCACGCTCCGGCTTTGGGGCTTGGGGCGTGCCGCTTGGGACTTGGAATGCATCATCCATGATGGCTTCGCCTCCTCCGCTGAAGCTCCGCAAAGCTGACTCGCCGGCGATCCTTGCCCGGTTCGGCGGCCATTCCCGGCAGCGAAACCCCCTGGATCGACGCGGCCACCGCACAGCCCACCAGGCAGTCCAGCCAGTGGTTGTCGCCGGCCGACACACGCAGCTTCCACTCGTCCACGGTCCGGCCGCGGCCCTCGGTCTTCACGCGATACTCGGCCGTCACGTGCTCGGCGAAAAGCCGGTGCTCGTCCGGCCGGTCGCCAAAGAGCGAAAGACACCCCCGGTCGCCCATCGCCACGGCCAGCCGGGCGTACACGAACGACTTCCAGAAGTTCGTGTCGTAGACACAATAGCGCACGGCCCGGCGGCCTTGGACGTTCGGGATGCGCCAGTTGAGCCCACAGCGATCGCCCGGCTTGCGCTGGTAGTCGTTCAACGGGCGGCTGGACGCCCCGATGAACCGCCCGTGGCTGGGCATCACCACGGCGGCATGGGCCGATTGGCGGCAGAACTGGTAGACCACATCCGTCGATTGGCCCCAGTTGGCGTCGATCAAACACCTCTCGATCCGCAGGCAGGCCCCATCATCCCGTCGGAACTCGCGGCCCAGGTAGTCGCCGGTGAGCTTCTCCAGCCCCGCATAGATCGCCCCCTCCACGCCGGCGGCCTTGGTTGCGGCCGCAAGCGTGATCCGGGCGTCGCGGAGCGTAAAATACGGCCGCTGTTGCCTGGGATAGGTCCCATAGTCGATCACGTAGCCCGTGAAATCATCCTCCCAGGCCGCCACCACGAAGAACAGCAAGTGCTGCTGCACGTCGATGAACATCACGAGGTGATTGCACCCGATCGGTATTTCGCCGCGGCGCATCCGGTTCAGCTTCGCGGCGACTGCATCGGCAGAGAGGTCCTCCTCTTGGGCCGACTCCTCAGGCAAGGGTTCGTTTTGGTACTCGGCCCAGAAGGCCCGCTCGTCCTGGAGCTTCAGATTCATGGCATGCTGCACGGCCGAAAGCTCATCGTGGTTGTAGCGCTCGGGCCAGGCTACCACGGCCCCTTCATCCATGGCCTCGCGATTCTGGCGGTAGAACTCCGTCGCCTCTTCGCCGTGCCCACCGCGGCGAAAACTTTCGGCACGCAGTTCGGCATATTTCTGCCAGAGCTTTTCATGGGTGGGGAAGCTGTAGACAAGCTTCGTGCGCTCGCCGTTCCATTCTGGGTGTTTGTCGCGCGAGAGGATGTTGTCGGCCATGTCGCCCGGGCGGATGACCGTACAGGGCATGATGCCGCTGATCTTCTTGCCGGGCCCAGCCAGGCCCAACACGGCGCCGGCCAGGATGCTCTCACGCGTGGCGCACTGCGAAAGGCTTCGGGCCGACTCGTCGGTTTGCGGATCATCGAGCACGACCAAGCTGGGCCTTACCGTGTGCCCATCGGCCCGCTTGAACTTCATGCCCCGGATGCGACCCGTCAGTCCTGCCACCTTGATGATCGCGCCGGAGGCCTTGCTTCCGGGGATCGTCGGCAGGACGATCTCCCGGGCGGTCCAGCCGATGTGCGTCCGCTCGCCCCGGTAGAGCTGCCCGGCACAACGATTGGCGATGCCCTCCAGGCAATGGATCGGGTAGACCACCTCGGGGAAGTCTTCCAAGAGCAGCTCGTTGCCATCCAGTTCCATCTTGATCGACTCGAGCATGGCAATCGCGTGGCCTTCGTCCGAGCCGATCAGGCAGACGAACTCCCGGTGGCCGTAGAGCACGGCCCAGAGACAGGCGGTCTCGGCCAGGGACGACTTGCCCGCCCCACGGGGCATGGCCATCGCAAACAGTCCGCCGCGGAGCACCGCCTGTTCGATCTTGGCCATCACCTTCAGGTGATCCGGCGACCACGGCAGGTGGAACGTCATCGGGAAGTACTGCTCGCAGAAGAAGCGGAAGTCGTGCTCGGCCCGCGCTTTCCGCTCGGGCTTGACCACCGCCGGTAGTTCGCCGATGTCACGTCCGGCGAGCGACAGGGCCTTGTTCCGTGCCGCCGCACGCTCCTTCAAGAGGCTGTAGGCTGTAGACTGTAGGCTGGAGGATACGCATTTCCCTTCAGCCTGCCGCCTACAGTCTCTAGTCTCTACCAGCCACGCCGCGTAGCGGAACAGGTCCACATGCCGCCCGTCGCCGACGCGAAAGCCCGCGCGCGTGCGGTGGCGGTGCAATTGCCGCTCATCCAGCACCGTGCCCAACGGCGTGGAGTTGACCAGCCGGCACAGCTCGCTCGGACGCAGTCGCCTGGGGTCAATCGCCACGGCCGGCCTCCTTCAAGAGCCACGCGACGTAATGCACCAGGTTCATCGTGCCGTCGGCGTTCGTCGGAGCCCCGGCGTCGATGTCCGCTTGGAGCATGGCCAGGGTGACCGCCTTCGGCCCGGCGGCCGACAACAGCCGGGCCATGTCCTCCAGCCGTAAGGCCTGGGGGCTGAGCGGGCTAGCTTGCCGTCCCGGGACGCTGGTGTCCGTCATCGGGTGCTACGCCTCTGCCGAGAAGTATTCCGCGAATTCCATCCGCTGCGGCGGGAAACCCGCTTGATGTGCTGGCCGAAACATGGCTCCTGTGTCATGACGCGAAGCAACCCCCTGTTTCCCTTTGTTCCAAGGAGCGATGCGATGAGACGCGACGAAGTCCAGATCGGCAAGCTCTACATTGCCAAGGTCTCGGGCAAGCTGGCTTCCGTGCGGATCGACGGCGAGAATCGCCACGGCGGCTGGGACGCCACGAACCTGGCCACCGGCAAGAAGGTCCGCATCAAGAGCGCCCAGCGGCTGCGGGGCGAGGCCGACAGGCCGAAGCGCGCCGGCCGGAAGGCCGCGCAGGCCGAGCCGCAAGTGGCCGCTGAAGGGGCTGTCCCCGACAGCGCCACGCCAGGCGACGAGGCGAAGCCGCGCTGGCGCCCGACCAAGGGCGAGTCCAAGCCCAAACGCACCAGCGGGCTGGACGCCGCTGCGCGGGTGCTGGAAGAAGCGGGCCAGCCGATGACGGCCAAAGAGATCGTCGCCGAGGCCGAGGCCAAGGGCTACTGGAAGTCGCCCGGCGGCAAGACGCCCCACGCCACGGTCTACGCGGCGATCATCCGCGAAATCGCCACCAAGGGCCCACAGGCCCGCTTCCGCAGGACGGAGCGTGGCAAGTTCGCCAGGGCGTAAAGCACAGCACGCCCGTCGCCCAACCCCGGGCCCGCGCCCGGGGTTTTCTCTTGGCCTTGGCCCACAAGTCCCTGTCCCCGCCAGCGACGCCACACGCGGCCACGGTGGGCCCCACGTGGCCAACACAGCGCGACCCCCGCACCCTGGCCCGGCAACGACCCCGCCCGTCTTAAGCCCCCATCTTCCGGCCGGCTGGCCGAAAGCGCTGCTCCCCCACCGGTCACAAGCGTGAGGCGGTGCTACCGAGCGGCCCGAAAGTATTCCGAAAAATCCGGCCCAGCAGGCGGGAAATCCGCTTGATGTTTTTGGCCGTTCATGGCTCCTGTGTAATGTACGCATGAACATTACACCATCGATGGAAACGCCATGAACGCCAGCGACCTCACCTTCGGTCTCGAAATCGAGACCATCGCCCCGGATAGCGCCGTGCGAAACGACGGCCTGCGCATCGGCCCCTACCGCCGCGGAATCCAGGTGCCGTACCTGCCGGCCGGCTGGAAGGCCGAAGCGGACGGTTCCATCGACAACGGCAATGGCGGCCACAAGTGCGAAATCGTCAGCCCCGTGCTCCAAGGCGAAGAAGGCATCCGCCAGGTAATCGAGGTGCTCAGCACGCTTGAGGCCAAGGGGCACCGGGTCAACGCCTCCTGCGGCGTCCACGTCCATGTCGGCTGGAATCGCGATTGGCCGAGCGAGGCCCTGGCCCGGCTGGTCACCATCGTCGCCTACCTGGAAAAGGGCCTCTACGCGATCACCGGCACCAAGAACCGCGAGCGGGGCAGGTACTGCGGCGGGGTGCGGAAGTACGGAAGCGACAAGTCGGCCAAGCCCGCCTTGGACCGTGACCGCTACCACGCCTTGAACCTGACCAATCTCGCCCGCGGAACCAAGGACACGGTCGAGTTCCGCGTCTTCAGCGGTTCGCTCAATCCCACCAAGGTCGCCGGCTGGATTCAGGTCTGCCTGGGCTTGGTGGAGCGGGCCCTGGCGGCCAAGCGGATGCCTACCTGGACCCCGAAGGCTCCCACGGGCGGCTGGAAGAAGTCGGGCCCGGGCCAGAGCGAGACGGAACGCCTGCTGGGCTACTTGGCCTGGGGAAAAGGCTACGCCCGCATCCACGGCGGCAAGCAGTACGGATGGATTTCCGACGCCATCCCACAGGACCAGATCAAGGCCGAGTTCCGCCGGTTGGCCAAGAAGTACGACGCCATGCCCTGAAGCCGAAACGCACGCACGGACGCGGGCGTCGTGGCCGGATGGGTGCCGGCCGCCTGACGAGGCAACCCAAACCGAAGCGACGAAAGGATCACAACCATGACGCACACGAAGCGACTCGCTGCCGACCAGCGTCTGACCGCCACCGAGTGGGCCGCGGTCCTGGCCCGGGGCATCCGCGCGGATGTCACGCCGGGCGATTGGGCCGCAGAAATCGCCCGCCTGGCCGAACGCCTCTCGGACATGGCCGATGCCCGGCGGGGCGACGCCGCCGTCTGCCGCCAGCGCGAGCTTGCCGCCACCGCCCGACGCGATGCCGCCTTGCTCGCTGCGGTAGCAGACGCCTTGGAATCCCACGCGATCCGCCTGCAATCCGGTGATCTGGCGTAGGGGGCGGCCATGTGCGGCATCTTCGGATTCCTGAGCACCGATGGACGCGGGCCGGACCTGGCCCGCCTGCGGCACATTGCCGCCGAGACGGAAACCCGCGGCCGCCATGCCTTCGGCCTGGCGTGGATCGACGTCGACGGCACGATGCACACCTTCAAGCGCCCGGGCGCGGCTACGGCCTGCCTGGCCGACCTGGACGTCTGCCGCCACGCGGTAGCCGTCATCGGCCACTGCCGCTGGGCCACCCACGGCGACCCCCAGGACAACCGCAACAACCATCCCCATCCGGCCGGCCGCGGCTTTGTAGTCCACAACGGCGTGGTCCGAAACTACGCCGACCTGGTGCGGCGCTACCGACTGCGGCCCAAGACCGACTGCGATAGCGAGGTGCTGGGCCTGCTCATGATGCGCCGAGCCGGGACGCTTCTTGAGCGGGCCGCCTGGGCCGTGGCCCGAACCGAAGGCCCCCTGGCCCTGCTCGGCCTGTGGAACAAGCCCCTGCGGTTTCTGGTCGTCCGCTGCGGGAACCCGCTGTGCTTCTGCCAGACGCCCGGCGGGTTCTACTTCGCCAGCCTGCCCGCGGGGCTGCCGGGCAAGGCGTTCTCGATCCCCGACGAGTCTGCTCGCGTGCTGCGGCTGGAGGGCGGCTCGCTCAAGCATCAGGACCTCTCGATTCTCGCGTAGACGCATCGTGCATCCCCTCCTCAACACGCCGCCATCCCGGCGGCCTTCTCTTCGGTCAACTCCGCCTCGCTCACAAAGCGGACCGGCTTGCCCAGCGCCCGGACGATGGCAATCTCGGCTTGCACCCCGCGGCTGTGTTGCCAGCCGTCGAGCTTGAGCACCCACAGTTCGTCGCAGGCGGCCAGAAGCTCGATGTCCTGCCGCTGCCAAAAGCCCCAGTCCACGGGCAGGCCGTGCTGGGCAATGCAGTGGCTGTGGGCGATGGGCGAGAACACCACGTGGCCCCGCCGGATGAGTTCCGCGGCCGCACGGCAAGCGGCCTCGAAACGCTCTTGGCGCACCGCCGCGTCGGGATGCGAATACGGACTGGCGAGGTACGTAAGGTGGCTTCTTTTCACGCAACGTGTCTCCATTGCCGTCTCTTCGCAATGTGATTGATTGCCCCGGGGGTAACGCGGCCAACGCCTTTTGCGGTTCCCCCGCCTGAATCCTTCGTTTGATCTCGGCCACCTTCTGCTCGTCGAGCTTGGCACAACCGTGACGCGAGCCAAGGTGGGGTGTGTTGACGCGCCGCCCCTTCGCATCCATGTCGTGTATGTTGTCTGCCGGAGTCCCCAAGAACAGATGGTCTGGATTCACGCACAATCGGTTGTCGCACCAGTGACAGACAAACAGACCCTCGGGAATCTCGCCGTAGACCAATTCAAACGCCACGCGGGATGCAGGTCTTGGTTTTCCGTTGATGTTGATCTGACCGTAGCCGCCCGTCCCTGTGGATGCCGTCCAATTCCAACAACCTTCCAGTGCGGAACGATCGACTTTTCTCCAGAAACGCGCAGCGACAGAGTCTGGATGGGTCATACCGCTGCCTCCAATCTTTTTCGCTCCGCCTTCTTGCCCGTGAAGTTTTCGAAGCGCTGGACGATGGTGTCGCAGTACAGCGGGTCCAGTTCCATCAGGAACGCACGCCGCCCGGTCTGCTCGGCCGCGATGAGCGTCGAGCCGCTGCCGCCGAACAGATCCAACACGTTCTCGCCGGCAAGCGACGAGTACTGGATCGCCCGCACGGCCAGCTCCACGGGCTTTTCGGTGTTGTGCGATAGCCCGACAGCCGTCTGAAACGACGGGTGCCCCTCGATACTGAGATTCCATACCTGCCCTCCGTAGGGCACCCGTTCTACGCTCTTAACGCGCCGCAGCGAGTACTCCTGGCCGCCGTGCTCCACCCAGGTGGGACAACCACGCTTGGCCAATTGGGTCTGTTCGTAAAAGTAGAGGTAGTAGACCCGCCGCCGGCTCTGAAAGCGTCGGTCGCCGACTCCGCCGAGGTCGGGAGGGGGATCGTATGCGTAGACGTTCGCTCGGTAGCCCACCGACTCGGCCAGCAAGGCCAACTGCGCGGCCAGATCCGCCGACACCGTGTTCCCCTGCCAATACGGGCGATCGTGGACCTTGCAGCCGTCGCCGTTGAGCCAACCGTGCAGGATGGCGCTGCGCTTCGCGCGCGGCAGGGAAAAGACTTCCGGCGCCATCCGCTTGGCATGAGCGTGACGGCCCCCCAGGGCCTCGAACCGCTCTCCGGCATCGGCGTCGAAGGCCATCACCACCAGCCCGCTGGAGGGCCGCTGCGCGTAATCGTTCGGGTCGTACTCGCTGGCGCGGGGCCATTGCTTGCAGATTCGCGCAGCCAAATCCTGCCGCCTCTTGTGGATCGAGAAGACCGGGTAGCGGTGATCCCCGTGGCCGGCCGCCTGTAGATGCCCCTGGGCCAGGTACAAGCCGAACAAGAACCAGAAGTCTTCGTCCAGCTCAGGAAAGGGATCGGGACCATCGCCGGCGAGGACGGGGGTCATCGTGTAATCGCCGGCCTGCACTTCATCGGCGCGCACCCAACCCACCTCGCCGCCCACGATGCTCCGGCCGCAGCGTGCGGGACGCCAGATGAGAAACGGGTGGTTGTCCGAGGCCTCCGTGGTGATGTTTCCCCCCTTGGCCGTGATCCGATACAGGTACTCGGACGTATAGGGATGCGACGACACATGGACGACATCGTGGAAGGTGCCGTCGCCTGAAAAAACGCGGTCGCCCGTTTGAAGGGACCGAATCGGGCGATAGCCAGCCTCCGTCAGGACCAGGCTCTCGGGGTGAAGGCATAAGTGGAGCATCTTCTGCGGGCTGACCTTCTTGACCTGCCACAGGTCGGGCACGTTGTTGGGGCCGAAGAAGCGGTGGCCCGCGCCCTCCTTCCACCCGTAGAACGCAAGTTCGAAGCACCCAAGAAAGTCTTTTCGGGTCAACACGGGATGCTCTTTGTCCCACACGATTCCTTGCGAGAAGTAGAGCTTGTGCTCCTTGAGCACTGGGGGATAGTTGCCCAGATTCGCATAGCCGCCCCAGATGTAGAAGGCGTGGCCGGGACGCAGCGCCCGCGCGATATTGCCGAACCAGGCGTGCAGAAGCCGGTTGAACTCTTCGTCCGAAACGAAGTCGTTTTCCAGCGGCCGGTCCTTGGCCCGCAGCTTGCGGTGCGTGGATTTGGCTTTCTCCGGGTGCCGGGCCACGTCCATCGACTGGTGGTGCCCACGCCAACGACGCCCGCCCTGCAGCTCTTCGGCCGAAGGATACGAGCTCAAGCCCGCAGCGATGGCGTTGTTCGATCGGGGCTCGACCCGCACGTTGTACGGCGGGTCGGTGTTCACCAGGTGCACCGGGTTGCCATCCAGCAGCCGGTCCACGTCCTCGGCCTTCCCCGCATCGCCACAGAGCAGCCGGTGGTCGCCCAAGAGCCACAGGTCGCCAGGCCGGGTGATCGGCTCATCGGGCGGCTCGGGCACCTCGTCAGGGTCGCACAGGCCTTTTTTCACGCCCGGGTCTAGCAGTTCGGCCAGTTCCTCTTCCGAGAAGCCCAAGAGGCCCAGGTCGTAGTTCATCCCCTGAAGCTCGCCCAGCTCGATGGGCAGTAGCTCGTAGTTCCACTCGGCCAGCTCGGCCGTCTTGTTGTCGGCGATGCGGTAGGCCTTGACCTGCTCGGGCGACAGGTCCTTGGCCACGTGGACGGGCACTTTCTCCAGACCCAGCTTCTGGGCCGCCTTCCAGCGCGTGTGGCCGCAGATGATCACCCCATCGGCGTCCACCACGATTGGTTGCTTGAAGCCATACTCCCGGATGGACCGGGCCACGGCCTCGACGGCCTGGTCGTTTTGTCGCGGGTTCCGCTCATAGGGAATCAGCCGGTCTACGTCGATCCATTCAATCTTCATGCTTTCCTCCGTGACTGCGACATTGGGGACGGATGTGGCGGGGAGCGTCGTTTCCGCAGGGGCCACGCGGACACGCCTTGCACATGGGGCCGAGAGCCGCCCCCCCACCGGTACCGTTTGGCCGTTTCTAGGCCCCTGGTGGCCGCGTGGCGGGGCTTCGGCCGGGAGATATACGGATGTCCATTACCCTTGCAATCGCCCCGCTACGGGCGTTTTGGGGGCCTTTACGGGCCGATTCTCCCGGCCTGCCCTTCCGCTGGGCCGGATGCGGCCCGGTGCCCAAAGCTCGATCTTCATGGCTTGCCTCCCTGCGTCCAAAGTCTTGACCATCCAATAAAACTCTCCCATGGTTCGGCCCCGTTCCCGCACGCCCCGTTAGTGGGGTTTTGGCCGGGAAGTACCTAGCCCACCACCGACCGCCCCCTCGCGCGCGTACGCGCGCTAATGCGTGCGCGTGGGCGGGTGGGCGGAATATGCGGTAATTAGAGAGAAGAAGATGTAAGTTATTTATTTCTTTCATCTTACGACTTCCCTAATTCCCGCCTCGGCTCAGGCGGCAATTAGCCGATTTCGTCGGTAATTACCCGAAACCGTTGCTAATTCCCGCCTTTCGAGGCGGTAATTAACGATCACTCCGATAGCCTGTACCTTTGGCCGATCCGGCCCCGGTCCGGCGTCGAGCCGATCTCGTAGGCGATGCGTCGCTGGCTCACCAGTGCGTTGCGCACCTCTTCGATGTCTCGGTCGCTCCAACCAAGCCGTCGCGACAGATACCAATGGGGCATCCAGGCATCACCGCGACGCTTGCGCCAATTGCCCAACACCTCGATCATCCGCTTGCACTTGGCGTCAAACTGGCCCTCCGCCACGTGCTGGCCGGCCATGAAGAGCATCCGCCGAGTCTGGTAGTCCACGAATCGCCACGCCCACTGCACGGCCGGCTCGTCGATCCGCATCTGAAGATGGTTCTCGCTTGCGGCGTAGACCAGCGCGAGCTTGCGGGCCTTCTCGTAAGCCCGAGCCCAGATGGCCATGCCCGCCGGGTCGTCCCGGTCTTCGGCTTCGGCATAGCGGTCGTCGGCCAGCGCGCGGAACTCCTCCAACGCCGCTTCAGCTTCCGGCGTCGCCTCCACGCAGACCGGGATGGGGTGCCAGTTCTGAAGGTTGCCTTCGCCGGGGCGGAAGTCGGTCCACCAGCGTGCGGTGCACAGGATAGCCTCTGGGATCGGCCGCGACAGCGGCGTCTGGCCCCGGCCGCGCTTGCCCGCCTCCAGCACGATCAACCGCGCGAAGAAGCCGTTGTTGAGCATGCGCACGCTCAAGGCCTCGTAGTAGTACTTGGGCACGGCCGTGCCGAGCATGCACAGCGAGGGCTGGTCGACCACCCCGGGCGAGCGGCCGCCGGCCTTGACCCGCAGGGGATAGATGGTGCTGCTGGAGGTGTACATCTTCAGCAGCACGTTCATGATGCCCTCGTGGCGGGCGTCGGAGGCCCGGTTGATGGCGTTCATCAGGCCGTCGATCTCGTCGGTCTGGAACAGGACCGAGGGCGTGAGGAACAAGCGGTCCTCGATGCCTTCCCCGGAGGCGAAGGCGTCGCCCAGGCAGTCCTGGAGGCCTGCCTCGACGCAGATGCGCTGGTTGACCTTGCGGGGCTCATTCTTGCCCGCGCCGCTATTGGCCAGCGCGAGGACGTAGAGATTGGTGCGGTTGTCGGCCGCATCGCGGACCTTCCGTCCGGCCAGGAAGGCTTGGAGGACGAGGGCTGCGGCGAAGGCCAATGCTGGCTGGGGATAGGGCGAGACGGCCAGCGTGTAGTCGGTCACCTGCCGGATGAAGCCGGGCACGTCCAGAAGGTCGTCCGGCATGGGCCCGGGGTCGGGTGGGGTCGGCTCGGCCGGTGGTTGCGGCTCACTCGGGCCGATGAGGGATGAGATGTCCACCACCTCGCCGTTCGGTTTCGCCTGCCGGGCTTTGGCGATGGTTCGCTGCAGGTAGTCCTGCCGCAGGGCCTTTTCTGGGTTGTCGTTGTGGTGCCGCCGGAAGGCGATCATGAGGTCGGCGATCTCTTGGTCGGTCCACTCGTTGAGTGCGGCGATGGTGGCAAGGCTCAGGTCGTAGCCGCTGGCGGACGGGTCGGCCAGGTCGGTCCGCTGCCGGTTCCACGTTTGCCAGAACAAGGGGCTTTTGCCGGCCAAGTCCAAGAGTTTTTGAGCCGGGGGCTGGGCGTCGGGACGCAAGACCAGCGTGCCACACACAACCTGTGGTTCGGACTCGGCGGGCAGGTACGGCTCGAAGTCGTCAGATGCATAGCGGCGGAGTTCATCCAATTGCAACAGGCGGACTTCAACGGGCGGACCTTGGCTGTTGTGGTTGAGCGTGTCCGGCAGGCGCAGCACGCGGGTCAGGTCGCCGAGGTTTTCCAGCGCCCAGCCCCGCGCAGCGGCTTTGCGGCACAGCAGGGCGTGCCATCCTTTGGCTAGCGCGGCTGCCTTCTGGCGGTCCGCGTCGTCGGCGAAGAGCCACGGCTCATGGAAAAACCAGTAGGCGTGCAGGCCGTGGCCGCTGTAGACCACGGCCGAGGGTGCAAGCGGCATGTGGGCCAGCAGGTCGTGAGCCTCATCGATGCTCTGTGGCAAGTTCGGCTTGGGATGGGCCTGGCTGGAAACATCGATGTCGGCCCACAGTCCGCCGATGGCGGCGATGTCGGCCTGTTTGCCACGGCCACGCGGCGTTCCCGCCACCAGTCCCAGCCCGAAGTAGACGTTTTGCGAGCGGCTCTGCTTGTTGGCATAGCCGGCCAACTGCTGGTAGTCGGCGAACAGCCGCGTCTGCCGCGACGGCGTGGTGAACACCACGACCCGTCGCGCGGGCGAGAGCGCTTCGCCGAACAGGTTTTCGAGCAACTGTAGCATCTACGACTTCCTGCCGTCTGCCCTGGTGGGAATGTCGATCATCTCGGGCAGCGCCTCTTCGAAGTGGCACACGCCCAGGATGTTCCAGGCGGCGTGGGCCAGGTGGTCTTCGCCCCTGTCGCCTGCCAGGTAGAGGTAGATGTGCCGGATGGCGTGATTGAGCATTACGCTGGCCGGGATGCCCTTCTGCCAGTTGTGCTCGCCGTACTTCGCCGCGCCTTCGGCGCAGGTCTCGGCCAGGCGCCGCAGCCCGATGGGCGTGATCAAATCCCAACGCTCGCCGTCGGCGTCCGTGCCGCGCACCGCGCCGGTGGCGAAGCGTGCCAGCCCCTTCTGGGGCAGCATGACCGGTTCGTCAATCGCGTCAACGGTCTCGCTCATGCTTGTACTTCCTTTGGAAAGCCCGATTGGCCGCAGCCCACTGGGCCCAGGCTCGGATCTCTTGCCGCAGGCGTTCCAGGTCCGCGGGTTCCGGGGGGCCGATCTTGCCGCACCACACCATGCGGACGCTGATAACGGACATCTGCTCGGCATCGCCCTCGACCACCAGCACCGTGGCCGGACACGTCAGCGTCAGTCGCTCGAACAAAATCCGTTGGCCTCGGGTGAGCCCCGTGTGAGCCTTCCATTCCAACACGAGCAGATTGCCGTTGATCTCCGTGATGGCGTCGATGTCTGTGAAGGCGATGCGGTCGGGCAGACAGTCGGAAAGAAACCGGAACTTGAGCCGCTTTTTCTGGTTGAAGCATCCATGCTTCCGGCAATCCCAGTGCATCACATGGGGTGGATCATTGGGCGACATGGCACACCCTCCCCAAGTCCGCGAAGGTTTCTTGGAACCGATCCACCTGGGGGCCGCAGTAGATCACCGCCTGCCCTTGCAGCGGGCTGGCCGAGCCCCTATCGGGCCGCCAGAACTGCACCCGCCCCGCCGGGAAGCAGACTGCCCGGGCGGCCGTCAAGAGCGTCTGGAACCAGCGGGTCTCGGTGGCGTTGTTGACCAGCACCACCGCTTCCGTCACGTCGCCCTCTTGGACGTGTTGGACGAGCTTGTCGGCGAACTGCTGCACCAGGGGCTGGGCGTAGGGCGGGTTGAGAAACACCCGCCCCCGCCAAGGCCGCGCCAGTCCGTTCTCTTGGGCGGTGAAGTATTCCGCGGCCTGGACGACCTGGTTGGCCACGGCTGTAGAAGCCGGGTCCAGGTCGATGCCGCCCATGACGGCCACCGCCCGCTCGATGAACTCCTGCGGCGTGTACCACTCGCTGTCGCCCGTGTTGAAGGCGACGTGGGGCAGCCCGCGCTGGGGTTCATCCCCTTCGTCCGACTCGGCTTCGTCTGGTGGGCCGAATGCGGGGTCCCAAATGGTGCTTCGCGGCTCGCCTGGCTCCTCCGGATCGTGATCTCCGAGGGGCTGGGGGTGTGTTGTGGGGCCGAGGGCCCGGGCCACCCGCTCTTCCACCTCGGCCACCGTGGGGTTGGCTTGGGCGATCCACTCGACGAACTCGGGCCACCTGTCTTGGGGCAGCTTGTGGACGGCCGCCAGGTGTTGGGCTTTGTCCGAGAAAACGGTAAGTTGACTTACCATTTTCCGGCATTCAGACAACACCTCGGCAGCGTTGCGCATTTGGAAAATGTATGGATGCGTCTTGCCAATTCGGCGAGCGTATTCACGCAGTCCGCCGGCAACGCCACGACCGCCTTTGCCTAATGGCACCGCCTTCAGACAATGCAAGCCGATTTCCAGGGGCGACAGTTCCCCCTGCTGGTTCGAGAGCACGAGTTCCATCATCGCCGCCTGGTCATCGAGCGGTTCCACCCAGGCCCAAATCCTCTGCAAACCGGCCTTGCGTGCGGCCCGGACGCGGTGGTGGCCGGCCATCAACTGAAACCGCCCGTCCACCGGCCGCACGTGGATGGCGTGCTTCTGCGGGTACTGGCCATCGAGGTTCGCGGCGATGGCGTCGATCACGTCCTCGCGGAACGCCAGCCGCGGGTTATCCGGGTGGTCGTCCACCAAGTCCAGGGGCAAGCATTCCAAGACGGCATTCACAGCGTTGCCTCCGTTCAGAACGGAACGTCGTCCAGGTCGTATTCCGAGGGGCCAACTGGCACGGGGTCCGGCTTCGGCCCCAGGGTGTAGCCCACGATGCGGTCGTATTTCTCGCCGGCCACCGTGCGCACCACGATCTTTTCGGTCCACGCCACCCCGCCCGCCTCGGCGACCTCGACGGCCCGCTCGGCCGTCTCCGGCACCGGGTCGGGCGAACGGCGCCGCCACCACTGTTCGGCCTTCCAGCGGGCGTAGCCGCCATGCTCGAAGCAGACCCACTCGGAGACCCAGGTGAACTGGCCGATGCGGTATTCCACACGCATGGACCGCGGGGCATCCGGCGGGGCGTCTCGCTTGGTGTGGACGCTGTAGCGGATGTCCAGGACCTCGTACTCGGTGTCGGTGACCTGGCCTGAGAGCACGCCTGTGGTGGCGGCTCGGGCGTCATGGCGCTGCCTTTCCGGCGGCGGGAACTGGTGGCCGCACTCGGGGCAGCGGGCGTAGCCGGCAGCGATCACCGCATGGCATTCGGGACATTCCTTGGCCGGCGCCTCGCCGCTGCCGCGCCCGGGCGCTTCGGGCGTCTTCAGTTGATCCACCGGCCCGTGGCGCAGGGCGTTACCGCCGAAGTCCAGGACAAGGCAGTTCTGCTTGCCGGGATGTATCCGGAAGCCCCTCCCGACCGCCTGATACCAGAGTCCCGGCGACATCGTGGGACGCAGGATGGCCACGCAGTCGATGTTCGGGGCGTCGAAGCCCGTGGTCAGGACGTTGACGTTGACCAGGTATTTCAGGGGCACGCTCTTGCCGAACAAGTCGCCCGAAAGCGGTTCGCGGCGGAAGCGGGCGATCAGTTCGGCGCGCTCGGCGGCCGGCGTCTGGCCGTCCAGAAAGCCCACCTCTTGCCCCGACATCTCGGCCAGCACGCGGGCCACGTGGCGCCCGTGCCGCACACCGGCGGCAAACACCAACACACTCCGGCGATCGTGCGTGTGCGTGACGATCTCGCTGCACGCCGCGATCACCAAGCGATCGGTGTCCATCATGGCCTCGACCTCGTCCGCCACGAATTCGCCGCCGCGGATGTGCAGTCGCTCAAACTCGGCCTTGTGGATGCCAGCCTTCGTGACCAGGGGGCAGAGGTAGCCGTCGCGCATGAGTTCCCGCACGCCCACCTCGTAGCAGATGTGGTTGAGGATGCCGTCCGGTGTGCAGATCGGTCCGCTGGACAGGCGAAACGGCGTAGCCGTCAGGCCGATGACTCGCGTGTGCGGATTGACGACCTTCGCCTCGGCCAGAAAGGTGCGATACATCCCTTCGCCGTCGGGGGGCACCATGTGGACCTCGTCGACGATCACCAGGTCGAAGGCATCCAGCTCGCAGGCCCGCTTGTAGACCGATTGGATGCCAGCGACCACGACAGGTTTGTCGCCTTCGCGGCGATTCAGCCCCGCCGAGTAGATGCCGATTGCGACCTCCGGGCACAGCCGGCGAATCTTGTCCGCGTTCTGCTCCAAGAGTTCCTTGACGTGGGCCAGCACCAGCACCCGGCCGTTCCATCGATTCACAGCGTCGGTGACAATCTGGGCAATCACCCATGACTTGCCGCTGTTGTGATGAACCATAAAGTGCCCGTCGACATAGCGGTGGTCCCCGTCGAGCACAAAGCCATAGAAGGGCCCCCGTCCGCAAGGCTCCACGGAAAACCCCGTGCGCAACACGGACTTCTTCTGGCGGCGTGGAGGAGCTTGCTTCCGTGCCAGCCGGCAGGGAACCTGTTCGAGGTCTCCGTGGATGTGGATGCGAAAGAACCATCCCCCGGCGCCCGTCTGGCAGTAGGAATACTTATGGCGGCAGTAGGCGCCGAACCCCAAGCTCCGCGCCAGAAACACGATATCCGCCGCCAATTCTTGCGACTTGGTGGTGATCTCGAAGCCACATCGGTTCAGCGAGCCATCCGTATCCATCAGGCCGGCCAGGAGAGTCAACCGATCCTGACGAGTCGCTGTCAGATAGGCATGAGGGATGAACTTGCCCGCCGAGTCTTGCCCCGCCAGATCCAACTGCTCCAGGGCTTGCGTCAGCACGTTGTACTTGCCCTGCCGCCGCCTCAAGCTGTACGTAGGGCAGCTTCTCCCTTCCGCGAAGACGGTCACGTCGCAGCCGATCTGATCCGCATAGCGCTCCCAACTGTCGGCCAGCGGGTCGTCGGCCGTGGTGAGCGAACAACCGTTGCGCAGGCAGCCGTCGCCCAACAGGACCCCAAGCACATAGGGGGGAATGGGCAAGTCGCGAGCCCCGGGGAAGTCGATCGCCACTCGATAGAGCTTGCGAAGGTGTTTCCATGATCTCGGTTTGCGAAGGTATTCCTCCACCGTGACGTGCTCGACCTCGCCTCCTTGACGGGAGATTGGAAACGGTTTCCCTTCCCGCGTACAAACCAAGGACAGGATGTGCTGGGCATTGACGACGAAGGATTCGCCGCGCAGCGGCGTGATTCGGAACAACTCATCTTCGCCCCGGCAAAGGGCCAACACCCGCCGCCGCTGACTATCCGGCCCCATGACTTCGTCGCCGACGCGGATCGCCTCGACCGGCTTGACCGTCCCGTCATGCATAAGGATCGGGTGGCCTTCGGCATGACAGCCCGTGGGAAGCACCACCGCCGGGTTGTCGTCGCGCGTGCGCAGGTGCTCATAGACGGCGGCGACAGCGGCCTGCTGATAGGGACGCAGCGGCGTCATGCCCGCACCTCCGTGCTTGCGTCATCCAGGATTTGCAAGCGTGAGATAAAGCTGCACCGCCAACCGCGGCAGGTCTTCAAGCCTGACGATGGCCACCCAAGGGCGATGGTTGCTGCGATGCAGGACCACGGGGATGTTCTCGCCCGCATCCCGCATCGCCTGTTCCAGGGCCGGATAGAGACGAAGCGATTCGGCCCGTTTGACCTCGAAGTGGGTTCCCGCGATCGCCGTGCGGATGTCGGGGGCCTCCGGGTCGCCGCAGTATTGCCTGCCCCTGCGTGCCTCGACCCGGAATAGCCGCGCGATCTCGGCCGCGGCCTCACGCTCGCCGCGGCAGCCTTTGCGCCGAGACTTGGCGCCCATCAAGGCCTCCGCCACGGCGGCGTGCTCGATTGGGCCTGCTGCGGTCGACCGGTCGCGGCGTCCCGCTTCTCGTAGCCTCGGATGACGTTGGCAATCTCGTCGGTATCCTTGCGCTTCTTGCAGGCGACCTTGACCACCAGCGGCAGGTTGTGCAGCTCCACGCTGTCGCGCGGGGTGAGCACCCCGACGGCCCGGCAGATGGCCGACAGCTCGGCCCGCGCGATCTTCACCGCCAGCTCGTTGGGGTTATCCAGGTTGAGCCGCCCCCAAAGCTGCCGGCCCTTGTACTCGCCCTCGAGGATCGTGAAGACCAGCTCGAGGTAGCTGCCCGTGCCGGCCTTGTTCGGCTTCATCTCCGAGGCGGTGATCATCGCCAGGTATTTCCCAGCGGGGATGGGATCGAATGCGGTGGTAGGCTCCACCTGAGACGCATCGAAATTGCCGAGGTTCGCCATGATGTTCAGGCTCCTTGGGGCTTGAGGTTGCGGTTGCTCACGGCCGCGACGAAGGCCGGCCAGGACAAAGGCAGGCTCTCCGACAGCCCATAGCGGTTCTTGGCCACCAGTTGCGGCGTCTCGCAGAGGACGAGTTCCCGTTCCTGGCCGACAAGACGAATCGCTCCGACGAAGTCGGACCACTCGATCATCGTGTTGGCCAAGTCGGGGTGAATCTCCGGGGCGGACTTCTCCAGTTCGATCCCGTCGATCGTGGTGATCGAGCGGCGGGCGGCATGGGCCAATAGCAGCACGGCTACGCCCGCGTTGACCAGCCGATCCAAGACCGGCAAGAGGTACTGGTAGACGTAGTTCTTGAGCACCTGTCGGCCGTTGCCGTAGCCGCCGTGCGAGCGGTTGAGGGTCTGTTTCATGCCGGTGGGCGTGCCGTCCACGCCGGCCACGTGCTCCTCGATCCTGCGCAAGAGCCAGTCGATCGAGTCGATCACGACCGTCTGGTAGTCGTGGCCGCCTGAGGCCAGGCCGTCGAGCCAGGGCTCGATCTCCGGCCAACTGGCCAGATACGGCGTGCGGTGGCACTGGACATGGGCCGCGCCGTTTTCGCAATCGACGATGAGCGGCCGGTCGGCCGAGGCCCCCATCGTCGTCTTGCCTGATCCCGGTGGTCCGTAAATGATCCCTTTCGGGGGGGGTGCGGCTGAAATGCTGTTTCGCGATTGGGGGGAATAAGTAAAACAGGGTGTTAGAGGTTTGCGTTGTTGGAAGTTCCCCTAACACCCGGAAAGGAATCGTGATGAGGAGTGTACTCAGCGCAGAGCAGCGTCGTCAACTGCACGAGAGGTTTGACAGCGTGTTGGATGCGATGCCGGTCAAGGTGGACGACTTCGAGAAAGCGGAGCAGGTCTTGAGCGAGGGCTTCCACGGCCTGGGCAATCAAGCCTTGCAGGCGTGGGCGGATTCGGCGAACACGTCGGATGCGTTGCCGAAGTGTCCGTGTTGTGGTGAGTCCATGCGGCATCGCGGCTGCCCGCCTTGCACGGTGGCGACGACTTTCGGCGACGTGAAATGCCGGCGTCCCCGGCGGCGTTGTGATCGTTGTGAAGAGGAATGGTATCCGCACGATGCGCGGTTGCGGTTTGCCGGCCACGGCGTCAGTTGGCCGTTGGCGAAAGTGGTGGCCCGGCTCATGGCATGGGTACCGGCGGAACAAGTGCAGACGGTCTTGCGTGCGGACCACCGCGTGGAACTGAGCAAGCAAACGATCCAGCAGATCGCGCACACGGCGGGTGAGATGCTCTTGGCCCAGGAGGACGCTCAACGCCAGGCGTTCTTTGGGTTGTCGCCCGCGGAGCAAGCCCAGAGGATGCCGCAGTCCACGTGCCATGCTCCCGTGGTGGCGGTGTATGCGGATGGGGCCATGATTCACGCGGAAGGCGAGTGGCGAGAGATTCGTGTCGGTCGGGTGCGGGCCCTGGACGGGGAAAAGAACACCCTGGCGCAGAAGACGTTCGCCCGGTTTTTGTCGTTGGAGGAGTTCGGCCGGCAGTTGTTTCTGGAGGCCTATCGCACCGGCTACGGCCAAGCGTCGCAACGTGTGTTCTTGGGCGACGGCGCGCACTGGCTGTGGGAATTGGCGGCCTTCCACTTTCCCGAGGCTGTGCCCGTCTTGGATTGGTATCATTTGAGTGAGAACGTCCACCAAGCGGCCCATGACGTATTCGGTGTGGGCACGGAGGAAGCGAAGGTTTGGGCGAAGGAGCGGCTCTCAGAATTGTGGGAGGGCGGGCACCGGCAGGCGCGCGTGGCGATCGCCGCCTTGCAGAAACAGTTGCGTGCGCCGACCAAGCGGGAGGCGTTGCGGAAGCTGGGAGTGTATCTGAAGAACAATGCGGAGCGGATGGATTATCCCCGCTACCGTGCGGCAGGATTGCCGATCGGCAGCGGCCCGGTCGAGTCGGCCTGCAAGTGCCTGGTGGGGGCACGCTGCAAACAGGCCGGGATGCGCAACTGGCGTCGTCGTCGGGCGGAGGCCATCCTCCGCCTCCGCGCCGCCCTTTACGACGGCCGCTTCGACGCCCTGTGGTCTGCCCATCTCCAACAAGCCGCCTAAACTTGCCACGATCTATCAGCCGCACCCCTTCGGGGCGCGGAGATGCGATTGGGTCAGTATGGTATCAGGTAGGGGCATTACGCAGTCCTCCCAAGCAGTCGGAAGCGGAGAGTTCAAAAGGCCGGTCGCCTTCGGGCGGGGCAGCGATCCTCATCCATGACATGCCTACCCGGCTTGAAGAGACCCGACAGGCGACCGGTTCTAGACGTAATCGAACGCGCGGCACTCTTCGTAGCCGCTGGGCCAGGTGTCGGTTGCCATGCACCGGCGCAGGCGTTCGATGGCGGCCTCGTTCTCGCGCCGGGACTGTGCCAGGGCATCCTCGTGGACCTTCCAGACGCCCGAGCGGTACGGCTCCTTCTTCTCCACAGCGATGAAGTGGACCGGCATGGGCAAGGCGATCACCTGCGAGAGCACGGCCTGATAGAAAGCCACCTGGTGGACGTACCCGTAGCGCCGGGCGTCGGCCTCGAACCAGTCCAGGTCATCGCAGGTCTTGAGATCCACAATCCCCCGGTGCGGGTCGAACCAGTCCATGCGAATCTGGCACAGCATCTGGCAATACTCGGCCCGCACCACGCCCTCGGGAATGCCTTCGTTGAGCAGGCCCCTGGCCAATCCGTGCCCGCGCACCCCTTCGGCCATGCGCTGGACCAGGTCGTGCTGCTGCATGGTAAGCACAGGTTTGCCCTGCTGGGCGGCCCACTCGGCGAAAGCCTTGGTATTGGAGCCGTAGAGTTCGCCGGTCTTGGGATTGACGGGCCCGCCGACGGCGTACTCTTGCTCGAAGCGCTCCTGGCCTTCCAGCACCAGCGTGTGCAGCGCCCGGCCGACCAGAAACGCCGGCCGATCCTCGTCCTCGATCAGGCCCAGCTTCTTCTTGCGGTACAGAAGCGGGCAACGCCGGAAGTCGGCAAGCTGGTGGCTCGTCAGGTACTCCGAGGCCTTGGCCTGGTACACCTCGGCCGATTCGCGGATCAGAAACGACGGGGCGACCGTCATCAGGTATCTCCACATGGCTGTCCAGGAATGTTTCAGCGGGCGAGCGCGCTGAGACAGAAGGCGTCTTCGCCGAACCGAGTGAAAGTCGGTCCGGCGAAGACGCAACCAACTCGGCCGCTGGCTCTATCCCTTATGTATGCCGTTTGCGGCCGATCTGTCCGCTTTTTCAGCCCGTTTCCAGCCCGGCCTCCTCAAAGTAGGGCTGGGCGTCCCGGGCGGCCTTGCGCACCTGGTGGCGAGAAATGCCCAACTGGCGGGCCACCGAGGCGACCGTCCCGGTCATCAGCCGCTGGCAGATGTCCCGCAGCCGCTCGGGCATCCGGGCCATGGCGGACTCGATCGCCTCGGTCTGTTCCAGCCGAGCAATCGGGTCTGCGGACTGCGTGCCCAGCCGTCGGGCGGCGTCTTCCGATGAGACGGTGTCGGAAAGCGGCTTGAGCCCCTCGCCGGTGGAGGTGAAGTCGCTCTCCAGAGACAGCGGCTGGATGCCATTGCCGCGCTTGCGCCGCTTGCGGCTGCGCAGCAGCATGGCTGCCGCCCGCGAGACCACGCGGTCCAGGAAGGTCTCCAGTGACGCCCGGGCCGGGTCGAACCGTTCGGCCTGCTGGAGCACTGCCAGCCAGAGTTCCTGCTCGATGTCTTCCTGCTCGCTGGGACTGAAGTCCCTTCGGCGGCAAAGCTGCCGGGCCTTGGCCTGGATGAGTGCCTTGGCGTACTCGGTGACGACAAAGTCTTTGCCTTGGGACATGGCAACCTCCGAGACCGGAGGCTGCTCGCCACAAGGGTTCTCCCAAGCAACACGCGGCGTCGCGGCACCCTGCCGCGATTGGTACACCCGCGACCTTGGCGCCCACCGGGCTACAAGCCTCACGGCCTTCACCCGGCGGCTGGCCTGTCGCGATCATTCATCGTTGCGCACGGACCGAGGGTGCTTCGTCACCGGCGTAAATCATGGCTGGTCAAGGGGTTTGGATTGAGGAAGTCTTTTTCCGAACCTGTCGCGACGCTGCGACGCGACACCACGCTGCAGCGAATCGCTGTCCTCGGCGTTGAGCACGGCCACCGCACCGCCGGCCCGTTTCAAGGCACGAGACACCTGATCCTTGGAGACCTCCCGGCCAGTCTGCCGGGAAAGGAACATCGCCGCCTCCCGTACCGAGCCGCATTGCCGGTACGCCTGGAGGAAGATGTCGTCGGTCAGACTGGTCTTGCCCTCGGCCTTGACTTGCTGACGGATCGTGAGCTTCAGTTGCTCTTCGGTTACGACAGCGATCTGGCCAGCCTGCCGCACCTCGGCCTCCTGGATGGCGGCGACGAGTTCCAGCCGGTCCACGTCCAGGCCCTGCTCGCCCAGCGTCGCCACTTGCGCGAGGGCCAGGACTGGCGGGACTCGCCTTGTCCAGAAATCGTCGTCAGGCTTGTTCTGGGGCACGAAGACGACGGGCCTGTGCGCCCGGACGATCCCACTGCGCACGCCCGCGGCGTCCTCCCACCTCAAGCCCCGAGTGAAAAGCACGTCGCGCCGCACGCCTTGCCAATGCGTGCGTCCCAGTCGCCACAGACGCCGTGGCAGAAGCTCCGCAGGACGACCGGCAAGCCCTAAGGTGAGGGCCAATGCTGCCACTAGGCCATCGAGGTTCACTTGCCACAGCCACCGCGCTTCCGGAGGCACGCGGGCCCGCAGGACCTTGGGGCATGGGACGAACAGCCGCGCCGATTCATCCGGCCCGCGAGAGGCGATAATCTCTTCGAAATGCTCATGGCATTCGGGGCACAACACGCGCTGGGCATCTTCGGCGCGCACCAGCAATCCAAGGTCGACCAACCACTCGTGGACACCAGCGGGCCAGCCGGCTGCCACATGAGCCGCAACAATCGGGTACTTGGCCTCCAACAAAGGCCACAAGTAGTCCAAGGCGCCCGTCACAGCAGCATCCCCCAGCGACGGATGCACCGCTCGCCGACCACCCGCACGTCGTCCGGCTTGCTCTTCAGATCGCAGGTGTTCGGGCAAGAGACGTGGAACGTCATCGTCTTGCCACGGTGGTGCCCGTCGCTGAGCAGCTGAAGCTGAATGCCCACATGCACAACGCGAACCTGGGTGCGATCCAGTCCGACCCCGGCAAGCAGTCGCTCGATCAGGTCCAATGCTTCGGCGTGCGTGGCGGTCTCCAACAGTCTCAGTTCCAGCGATTCCATCGCCGGAACCGGCACCGTGGGCACCAGGCTAATCCGCCGCAGCCGCACGGCCGCGATCCGGTCCTCCGGCTCGGTCTGAAACGAAAAGCCCGGATCGAGCAAGTGGTCGAGCCGATAGGTCGGCCGGACCGGCTCCTCGTCGTCCACTTCGATCCCCAGCACCGTCTCACAGAATGCCCTGCGCAGGGCCAGATGCACCGGCTTGCCGCCCTTGGCCACCAACTCGTCCGCCCCGGCGGCCGGCTCATAGATGAACACGTTGCTGAATGTGTAGGCCTCCTCCCGGGCCGTCAGGTTGCCGTCAGTGTCGAAGACCAGCCGCTTGTCCGGCCAGTCGGGCAAGTAGGCGAAGAAGTACTCCGCCCCGCCGGGGCGCTGGTAATGGTGGACCCGGCAGACCTGCCCCCGCAGTTCCTTCTGCCAGTAGTAGTCCCGAATGGATTGTTCGAGCAAAGCGACAATCGGCTCGGTGACGGCGATCTCGCCTGGCGGCAGGCTGTTCCAGCGGGCGGCGAATTGCCCATTGCGCAGCGCCTCGGCCCGGGCAAACAGGGCCGCCTCGTCGAACGCCTCGCGTGCCTCCAGGTAGGCCCATAAGGCCTTGTCAGCCAGGCTGCTCCACCCGGCGAAAACCGGCAGCTTCTCGGGAAACCGCCAGGCCAGCTCTTCGGCCAGCACCCGCTGGCCCCGCTCTTCGGCCAGTTCGTTGGCGTCCTGCAAGACGACCTGGATCGCGCGCCGCGCGGGTTCCTCGATCCCGTCCCACCGTGCAACCAGCGGGTCGATCCGCCGGCCCGAAAGCCCGTCCCACGGAAAATCCCCCAAGAGCCCATGCTCGGCGAACAACCGCCGCAGCAGGCCCTTGTCGTGCAGCCGAAGCTGCCTCTTCAAGTCAAAATGCTGGGCCATGACACTTCTCCTTGATCAAGCGGCCTTGAAGCGGGTCAAGCCGTGTGGTCCCCGGAACCCGACATTCCCGGCACCGGAAGGGGTCCGCACGTGATAGAGTACGTCTGTACACATATCCCGACCGATCTTAACACGTCGTCCGGTGCTGTCAAGAGCCGAATTAGGCCACGGGCAGTCTTGTCCGAAGTCGTTGCGGGCAAAGAACTTGGGAACTGTACGGATGTTCCCATTCGGGGGATTTCCTGTCGAGTGGTTTCGTCGGGTTCGGAAACACGGCCGCAGCCACTTTCCACGGAAATCGGACAACCGGCTTCCAGACGGCATATATAAACCTCCAGAGGGCCGTGGCGACCAAGGTTTCCCGGGATCGAACGCTATGGACAGGCCAGAGTGTCTTTCGCAGCCGGCTGGGCACAGTGCCGACCGCAAGGCTGCGTTACCTTTTCTCCTCCGCGCTGGTGATGCTGCTCGGCTCTGCAACGTCTCCTTGCGGACCTGGCGGGCTTGGGATGCCACGGGCAAGGTCCCCCAGCCAGTGCGCGTCGGACGGGCGGTGTTCTGGCGTCTGGACGAACTGCGGGCATGGGTCGCCGCCGGCTGCCCGGATCGAGAGACTTGGCAATCGCTCCAATAGCTCGTTGCCCGCGAGCCATTGTCCCGTTTTTCTGGACAAAGCATCGGACTGGTGGCTTGCAATTCGGGGGTGTCGAGCAACACTCGCCCTGCTTCGGTTGGAAGTCCCAATGGACCAAAGATGAAGGAGGTTCAGCATGGCGAGTCTGTACAAGAAACCCGTGGTCCTCACCGACCCGGCCACGGGGCAGAAGATCAAGGGCAAGTCGAAGAAGTGGTGGGGGCAATACAAAGACGCGCTCGGGCGGCTGAAGCGCGTCCCGCTGGCCGTCGACAAGACCGCGGCCCAGGCGATGCTGGCCCAGATCGTCCAGCGGGTAGAACGCGAGAAGGCGGGGCTGGTGGACCCGACCGAACAGCAGCGCAAGCGCCCCCTGGCCGAGCACCTCCGCGAGTTCGAGAGCTATCTGCGCAACAGGGGCGTCAGCGCCAACCAGGTGGGCCAGAACCTCAGCAAGCTGCGCAAACTGGTCGCTGCCAGGAAGTGGCGGCTCATCGGCGACATCACAGCCAGCGGCGCCCTGGAGTTCCTCGGCCAACTCCGCCACGACGGCCTCAGCGCCCAGACGTACAACAACTACCTGACGGCGTTCAAACAGTTTACGCGCTGGCTGGTGCGGGACCGGCGCACTCCGATCGACGCGCTTGCGCACCTTTCACGCATCAACACACAGGCGGATCGGCGACACGACCGCCGCGCCCTGTCCCAGGAAGAGTTCTCCCGCCTGGTCGAGGCCGCCCGCAATGGCAAGCGGATCGAAGGCATGACGGGCCCAGATCGGGCCATGCTCTACGTGCTGGCCGCGTGGACCGGCTTCCGTAAGGGCGAGATTGGCAGCCTGACGCTGCGGTCGCTGCGCCTGGACGATGATCCGCCCACGGCCACGGTGGCCGCCTGCTACAGCAAGCGGCGTCGCCAAGACACGCAGGTGTTGCACCCCGAGGTGGTCCGGCAACTCAAGGACTGGCTGGCAGGCAAGAAGGATCTTGATCCGGAGAAGCCGCTATGGCCGGTCTCGGGGCGCGTGCCCGGCGGGCTGGAGCGCAAGACCAGCAAGATGATCAAGCGGGACCTCGCGGCCGCCCGAGACAAGTGGCTGGACGAGGCCGAGACGGACGAGGAACGGCAGCGGCGGCTGGAGTCGGACTTCCTCTGCCACTCGAACCACGACGGGCTCTATGCCGACTTCCACAGCCTGCGCCACTGGTTCATCACGGGCCTGGCCCGGGCTGGCGTCTCGCCCAAGATGGCCCAGACCCTGGCCCGGCATAGCGACATCCGGCTGACTCTGGGCGTCTATACGCACGTCGAGTTGGCTGACCGAACGGCGGCAATCGAATCGCTGCCGGCGCCGCCGGCCGACAATCATAAGCCCACTGATCGTTCCGACAAGAAGTCGGTTGCTTGAAGGAGAGCAGCTCCTCCGCGACGGCGCGGTGGCCAACCCAGCCAAACTAACCCGCTTGGGCCACGTGAGCGAGCCGTTTGCGTTGTAAACTTTTCGGCGGGAGAGCGAGTTAAGAGGGCGAAACTGGATAGGCCAGGAGGAGTCGCGGAAGAGCGATCAAGTGAATACGTGGGGCGGGGAATCTTGATAAGGGGCAACTCAGGAGCCGGGAAGGTGGCACTTGAAGGAAGAGAAGGCGGCGTTCGAGGGAAGAAAACGCCTCAAAGCGGTCTTTGATCGGCCTTCCGCGCGCACTCCGCGCAGACCCTCTTCCTGCCAGACGGGCTCAGCACCGACAAGATTCCCGATTAGTCCGCCGCTCTGGGGTAAAAAACCTAGGTGACCGCTACGGCGGGTTTTCCTGAAGGTTCTTGCTCAGCGGAGGAGCCAGACTCGGGATGTCCCGGGGCGGCACGCTTGCCGTAGACTCTTTCCCGCAAGGCCTTGGCGAGCGGACTGAGCCGCATCTTTCCCAACGTCCCCTCCCGCCGCGGGGCCATCGCCAACAGCGTCGCAAACGCGGCGTGCACCACCATCACCGCCCCCACCTCCGCCGTAAACCGCCGGGCCCCGACAATGTTCCCGTCATCCACCCCCCAAAACACCTTCAGCCGGGCATTCACCCGTTCCACCGCCGTCCGACCGCGGTACAACCGCTCAAACTTCCGCGTCGCCCGCGGAATCGCCGGAAACCGCCGCAAGTCGATCTCCCGCGGCACACGCACCGTCTTCCCATAGGACTTCCCCGCATTGCAAATCTTGCTCATCAGACACTCCCACCCCTCGTGCTTGGCCGGACACCGATACTTGATCGTCTCCCGCGACGGCTCATACCCGATGTAGGCCATCCGATACCGCACCATCGGTTGGCTGACCCGATCGTAACAGTACACCGTCCCCGCCTCGTCGTAGACGATGTTCGAGTTCCCATCGTGGCCGGGCAACATCCGCTCCGCCTCCTCCTTCCACAAACTCCGATTCTCGATCACCGCCTTGATCCGATCCCGCGACAACAGCTCATGCACCGGATTCGTGTCGGCCGCCTTGTCATAGGCCAGACTCTTGATCCGACCTGGCGGCAGATTCCGTTTCACCTGCTCCAAAACCGCCGGCAACGTCTCGGCATCCCCGGCCGTACTCTCCGTGACCTTGTACCCCAACACCACTTCGTGCTTCACATCCACCGCCAGGTGCAGCTTGAACCCGAACCACTCCACCACCCGCGTCACGTTCCCGTCCTTGTCCGTGTACTCCTTGCGACCGCCCTTGGGTTGCGGAAGACCTTCCGCCTTCTCCTCCTCCGCCGCCTCTCCTTCCTTCCGCCGCGCCTTCAGCCCCGTGGCGTCTCCGGCCAGGTTCTCTCCCAAGTCCGGCACCACCTCGCCTAATCGCCGCACCATCGTGTTGAACATCTCCTGCAGGAGGCTGCGAAACGGTTCCCGGCCCAGCAGCTCGATGAACCGCGACATGTTCCAGGCGTTGGGGACCCGGTCCTCCGATTCGATCCCAATCAGCTTCCGCAGCTCTGCGTTCCGCCTCAGTTCGGCCAGGCACGACTCCACGGTCGGATGCCGCAAGGCGATCTTCAAAAGCCACGTCCCCCAAAGCACACGGACCGGGTAGTCGTTCCGCCCCTTGCCCCGGGATCTCTCCAGAGATGCTAGAAACTCCTCGTCGGGAATGGACGTTAGAAATTCCCGCAGGGTGCGAATGGTGGGACTATCTTCCAGGGTATCCCAGGCGAAGAGAGGTCGGAGGTTGGGGATTTGCATGGAGGTCTTCCTGAGCCGGAGAACAAGGGATTCCGCCAACGCTTTGCGTGCTTTGCAGGGAAAGTTCTTGCTTCGCACCACCCCAGGGGCTTTGGATCAAGCCGATCCTTGTGAACGCATACCCTTACTACGCATGAACTCCCCGCTTGTTCGCTGGCTTGGTCGAAAAATCGGGAAAAATCGCTCCAACGCGGGAAAAACCGCCCCTTTTCCGCATATCCTGCGGGGAAGGCCCTTTCCAGGCCCTTCCTAACTTCAATTAATCACGCGAGATGGGAACAACGCAAAGGGCTCCACGTGAGCCGCGCCCGCTTGACACAAGTGATGAATCTGCTTAACCTTGCGCCAGACATTCAAGAGGAGGTGTTGTTTCAGCCTCGCGTGGAGGCGGGCCGCAATCCGATCACGGAGCGGGACCTGCGGCCGGTTGCGGCGGTAGTGGATTGGAACAGTCAGAGGAGGATGTGGACGGGCCTGAAAAGGCTGGCCTCCCGGCCGGGCTGATTGAAGTGGGCTGCCCGGTTTGCGAAGCGAAGCCGAGCCGCCGAGACTTGCCGCCCCCAGCAAGTCCGTGTTCGGAGGGATGCCCTGGGCCTGCCCTTAGCTCGATGGTCGGCAGGCCGACTTTCTTGTAGCCTTGTTGTTTGCTAACGGTTGGTGGATGACGCCCCAGGGGTGTGCAGGATGCCAGCGATTCCCGTTTTCTCATTCTTCACAGGCGGCGGTTTCCTTGACTTGGGCCTCGAGCAGGCTGGCTTTTCGGTTGTCTGGACCAACGAAAATAACCCGGCTTTCGCGGACATGTACGAGTCGGCGATGACCGCATGGCGGAAAAGCCAGAAGCGGACTGCTGCGTCCGCTAAGATCAGCAGCCGTGCCAGCATCGTTGACCTGAACGCCCGCGCCGTGCTCCGCGAGGGGCTGAAAAACTGCGGGGCGGGCTTGTTTGGGGTCGTTGGCGGGCCGCCGTGCCCAGATTTCAGTAACGGGGGCAAGCATGCCGGGGGCGGGGGCGAGAATGGCAGGCTGACCCGGACGTTCGCGGAGATGATACTGCGGATGCGCCCGCATTTCTTCCTCATGGAGAACGTCTCGGGGCTGTGGAAATTCAGCAAGCACCACCGTTTTCTCAGCTCGCAGATTTCCATGCTGCGGAACGGCGCCAACTATGCGATTGACCTGAAGGTGCTGGATGCCCTTGAGCTGGGAATCCCTCAAAGCCGAGAGCGCCTGTTTGTCGTCGGTGTCCGGAAAGGCATAGCGGACCGGGCGCTGGGCCGCAAGCTATGCGCCAAGGAGACAGGCTGGTTCCCTTGGCCGCGAATCGAGCGCTACGCGGCAGCCCGATCGCTGCCTTGGCCGACTACCGATCCGTTTGGGGGAACGCCGGCCAAGCCGGCCGAGATCCCCATCGAATTGACTGCGTACCAGCCGCTGCTAGGCGATGGTGATCCGGAGGCGCTCCCCAATGGGCGCGAGTACTTTCATGCCTACTCCGAGAAGTTTTGGCAGCGCCGGGAAGGAGACGTCTCCAGCAAGTCGTTCAAGCGGCTGCACAGGTACCGCTACAGCCCAACGGTCTGGTACGGAAACCAGGAGGTCCACCTGCACCCTTGGAAACCTCGCCGCCTCTCGGTGCGCGAGGTGCTGCGGATTCAATCTGTGCCCGACGAGTACGTGCTGCCCGAAAGTTTCCCCCTCTCCGCCAAGTTCAAGCTGGTCTGCAATGGGGTTCCCTGCAGGATGGCCGAACTCGTTGGCGCCCAACTAAGGCATTTTCTGGAGGCCGGAGCACCCGCCGGGAGCCGATGAACAAAAGCCGCGCATTTGCCCCGAATGTCGCAAGGATAGCCCGCCTGCTGTCGGCTCGCTACGGGAATTGGCCGCACTACAACCGGCGGAACCCGCTTGAGGAGTTGCTGTTCATTCTCTGTAGCATCCAAACGAACGAGAACCTGTACCGCGGCACATTCGCAGCATTGCGGCGCGCGTTCCCCACGTTCCGAGCGCTAGCCGGAGCACCTGAAGACGCGGTGGCACAGGTAATTGCAGACGGCGGGCTATCGAGGCAGAAGGCTCACAAGATCAAGCAGTTGCTTGAGCAAATCATTACTCGGTTTGGAAAGCCGACGCTTGCGCCCTTGAGGAGATTTGGAGACGGGGAGTGCGAGCGTTTTCTCACCTCGCTAAAGGGTGTGGGGAAGAAGACAGCTCGGTGCGTCATGATGTATTCCCTAGATAGGCAGGTGTTCCCAGTGGACGTGCATTGCTGGCGAGTCTGCCGACGGCTCGGCTGGGTGCGCCCGACGCGGCCTGATGGTTCGTGCTCGCCGAAGGACATGGACAGGCTACAAGGGAAGGTCCCGCCGCATCTGCGTTTCAACCTTCACGTCAACATGGTCTCGCTCGGCAGGGAGCTCTGCACTACCGGTTCCCCAAAGTGCTCTGCGTGCCCTATCCGGCAATACTGCCGGCGAATCGGAGTGCGCGATAGTCTCTGAGAGGCTAACCAAGGAGTCCGGCAAGAGCCGCTCGTGGGGCTAGCTTGGCTGTGGTCGCACAGACCAAGGTTCCCTGCCTAAGCTCCGGCCTTGATCTCAGGAAGGTTTCTTTCAAGGCCTATCATGGTTCGTTTCGTAGCCACAAGGCTGCGGTCGGATCGCTGAAACAATCCTGTGGCGCGCACTCGGTCTGCCGCCTTCACCTCCAGCACGTCCGGATGCATCAGGCCATCGAGTGGAAACAACGATATTCTCTGGTTAGCGGGGACAGTTCCCTGGTCGACGAGCACCGAGAGCGATAAGGCCAAGCCATTGTGAATCCACGATGCCTGCTCTTCCGCTACACCGGCAAGTGCGCCTGCAAGAAGGTCGCCGGCCCATTCCGGCCGTACATGATTCCAGAACGCCGGGCAGTAGAGTTGGAACGGGCACCAGCGGCAGGTTGCCGCTGAAGGCGAGGCAAGATCGGCCGGGTCGTGGCCGCGAGCGATGGCGGCGTTGTATTCCCCCAGCAATCGGAGCGCATCTGCCGCTTCCTTTTCACAAGCGCCCGGCTCAAGATCAACCTCCACCAGAGAGCCGATCATCGGGAGAAGCACACCTCTTCGCGGCCACCACCCGAGCGTTTCTCGAACTAGAAACCCGTATATGCGAAGCTGCCGCACGTAAGAGCCTTTGACCTGTTCTTGGTCCCCTTCTGCGAAGATCTCCCCGGACTTGAAGTCGACGATTTCGCCAGGGCGCACCATATCGGGGCGCCCCACGATTCGCCCATCCGCCCCTGAAAACGTCTTCTCACGAAGGATGTCGCCCGGCAGTGCACAGCGGGCCTTTTCCGCTCTCTGGCTCGCTTCCCTCTCCGCAAGTTCCTTGGCCCGAACGAAAGCCATCGCAGCCACCACGTGATACCCAGGCCACGATTCCGGCGGGCCGAAGCGTCTGTCCAAACGGTGGACACGGGCCCTGCTATACTCACGCTGGATAGCCAGGTCCCACAGCGCCGGAGCCCGGACCTCGAGGTTGCCAGAGGCATCTGAACCGGCTGCTTCCAAGACGGCGTGGTAGGCCGTTCCAAGCCAGGCTTTTGGATTTCCTAAGACATACTGGTCGGCGTTCTCCGCACGGGACAACCCCGCGCGCAATTTGCACAGACGAAGCGCCTCCACAAGCGTCGGGCTGACAGCCTCGATTGGTCTCAGTCGAAGCGCTTCTGGAGCCATGGCCACCGCTCTTGAACCTGGAATCAGAATGGCCTTCTCAAAACCTCGAACAGCGACTTGAACCGTACTTGGTTTCCTCCCGCTATAGCCTGCGCATAGGCCGCAGCAAGTTGCGGCCCCAGGTAGATGGGATCTCGCTCCCACAAGGGATGAGTAATGATCTCGACGACATTTCCGCGGCGGCCCGCCTGAAGGCCGCCTATCGTGATCTGCTGCCAGCCGGGCATGGCTGCGTAGTAGGGACCGGCGACCGCTGCGTCGAGCCCCTGCCAGTAAGGGACCGAGAAGTCAATTGGGGCTGCGGGATCGAGGGCAAGCCGAACGATATCCAGACCCAGGCGCCAGTCAAGGATCGGGTGGTAGGGCAGGTTGCTGAAGTCGCGCAGGCAGTCGGGGCACGACGTCCTGCATGCATTCGCGCCCGGCCCAGCGTGTTGAGCACTTACGAGAAACCCGTAGAAGGTGGGCGGTAGGGGCGGCTGTCCCAATACATATCGGAGGAGGCGCTCTGTCTCCTGCGGCTGCCCCAGAAGGGACGCATAACCTGCGCCGTTCTCGAGGCTGTCCGAGATGAAGATCTGGCCAATGATGCTTCCAGCCGCATTGCGAACCACCCGGAGGCCAACCTTGATTTCCCATTCATGCACATCGAGGTAGTCCGCAGCCGCCCGCCGAAGGAGGAAACCGGCTGAGAACAACGCTGCTCGCACTTCAAGCCCTCCCGGGCCGGCGGGCGATGTTCGCAAGCCGACCGGCCAATTTGCTATACCCAAAACCATTACATCGGTCACTTTTACCGAGGCGAGAGCGCGGTCGTCGGCGCCGGCTGCCATATCGATAGGAGGATTATTGATGCCGCTGGCGTCGAGAGCAGCACGGGTAACCCAGGTCTCCCCCTGTGAAAGCTTCTCAAATCTAAACAGCCGGCCATCGTTGTCGTTCAGAACGTAGACCGTCTCCTGGTCGGCCCGCACTTCGAAGTTCGCCCTGGATTGGGCACGCGAGAGCGTAATCCCCATCTTCGGGCGCGAGGCGCGCGGGGTCCATTCGAAAACACCATCGAAGTCCCGGCTGCTCCCGTACCAAGTCCGGAAGCCTGCGGGCTGCGCCAGGCGGACCACTCGATAACCAGGGCTCTGCGATTGAGTTGCGCCGCACACTACACATGAAGGCGGGGGCGGCTGGGAGTCATCTACTGCTTGGCAACTCGCGCAAAGGCCTACTTCAATGGCGGGGCCGAGTGGCCCCGGTTCCTCCACCACGTTGTTCCCCTGAGGGCAGTAGTTCACCACGCCAATGGCGGTGTGTATGAGCCCGTCCTTGACAGTTTCAGAGCCCGGCGCGAACTGGCTAATCGCAATGTCTAGCTCGCGATCAACAACATCATCTGGCGGCCAGGGATAGGCGCGGCGCGGCCGCTCGTGAAACAGGAACCTGATGCGGGTGGGAAACCCGAACATCGGCAGGGTTCCCGCATTGGCGAGCCGCTCGCTTAGAGCCGATTGCGTGTAACGGGGATCGGCCGACACAGCCGTAACAGCGGGCACGAGGTCATTGATGCAGTACTGGATCAAGGATGGCCGCTGTGCCCGGAGGACGGGATCTGCGTAGGCGAGCAACACGTCAGAAATCCTAGCGACCTCCATGGCGTTGCGCTGAATCCAGTCTTGGACCAGTTCAGCTACGGTGGCACCCGGAGGAACACCGGGGGGAAGCTGCGCCGGCGCCTGAGTCCAGCCAGATGCGCTGCCGAACTCACCATGAACGCTTTCACTTCCGCCGGCGCCGAATAAGTTTAGCGCAGCAAAGGCTTGCCGCAAAACCTCCTTTGCAAGAACTCTATTGATGATGTTCTCCCGCCGCATGTCCACGTAGGGCTGGGGAGGCGGGTCGGAAGTGATCCTCTGTGGCCGCTGGAAGTAATAGTCATCATGGCTTCGCCCGCGGCACATTGTCAGGGCGACCGACATGCCAGATCCGCGGCGCCCTGCCCGGCCGACCCGCTGCTGGTAGTTGAAGCGCATCGGGGGCATGTTCGCCATCATGACGGCAAGCAGAGACCCGATATCAACGCCGGCTTCCATCGTGGTCGTTACACTCAGGAGGTCAACCGGGTCGGCGAGAGGGTTTTCCCTCGGGGCGGGCAGGCAGATCCCCTGGAACAAGCGCTGCCTCCTTCTGGCATCCTCCTTGTTGGTCTGCCCGGTCAGCTCTTCGCAATTGAGCCGAAATAGGTCGCCCGCTTGGGTTGCCAGGTAGCTGTAGTAGTCCGGCGAGAGCTGAGCGCTAGCGGTCGGCTGGGGCGGGCCCAGTGGAGACCAGCAGTCAGTACACACGCCCCCGGAGCGGTGCAGGTGAATCCTGCGGCATTGCGGGCACTCGTAGAAAAAGGGGCCCGCGGGCTGAAGGCACAGCGAGGCTACCTCCAGATAGTAATGCGCTGTGTTCAGGCAGCCGGTAGCCGACATGTGGTTGATGACGTGTTGAATAAAGGCATTCGGTGGCATGCCGTTTTGCTGGGCAATTGCCGTGAGATATCCAGCCACATAACCCGGGACCGAGTTCTGCGATGAGCACGGATGGGTGGACAACCGCTTCCGGGACCCAAGCAAGCGGATCGTCCCGTCAACTCCTTCTTGGACAAGGTTCGAAGCGGCAGGAATCGAGATTCTATCCGTAGTCGGGAGGGCAAGAAGCAGCGATTCGATGCTCCGCCTACCCGATGCGAAGAGGATGTCCATCAGCTCGGCGGCCGAGCGGTCCTGGATTCGTTGCAAATGATCGCGCTGAGGTTGGGTAAGCTGCCCTTGTGCCTTAGCTGCCGGCTGGCCGTTTGGGGGCCAGTTGTAGAGGTCGCGCCAACTACCTGCGAGGTTTTGCGGGTCAGTCCACAGGCAGTCTTTTCCGTAACCCGCGGGATTCATGCCTTCCGCCAGCAACCGCGCCGCGGCATCCGCGGCCATTCGGGTGACGCGGAACGGTCCGCTCGCCGCACGCTGCAATATCTGCTGGGCCGCCTGTTGATTCGTCACCGCCGGATTAGCTCCTGAAGGCAGTCCTGCGGTCGCCGGATTGGCGGCCAACGCGATGGTGGTTGCGTCCTGCGGGTGCTCCACCTGAAACGCCGCCGCCGCCCGTTGCTGATCGGGTGCCAGCGCCTGCCCGCGGTACTGCGCGTCAAATGCTTGAGGTCCGGTGGCCTGCTGCTGCATCGCGGACATAAGCGCTTGCCGCAACGCATCCCGGTAATGGGAGAATCTCATCCCTGCGGAGAGTTTTGCCGCGTCCTGCCGACTGTCTGAGAATACGACTAGCTTTCGCTCGGTGGAAAGAGGCGGCTGGGAAAGGTCGCGGAGAAGCCCATCCGAAAGTACCTGGGCGATCTTTTGGAAGCCAGTGCGCTGGGTGCGAATTGGGGAACGCACCATGGTCCGGCCCGACCAATCCGCGTCGCACCGCGGGCACCGCGCGGGATAAGGCTCGCGCCCGGCTCCGGCAGGCGGCGGATTTGTCCCATGAATGGAGGGTACGTAGTACAGGAAGCCGGCTACACCCCCTTGAGCCCCTCCCAGCCCCACGCGGCCATCGAGCGGATCGAGATTCGCGGCACGCCAAGTTCGCTGAATCCCGTCTTGGGTCCAAGCAGCCGATGCCGGTGCCAAGCCGCCAGTAGCAGGCCAGAACACAGCGTATCGGTCGTAATCACGATCAAATGATGCCAGATCTGGGGCAGCCTCCAGGTTAGGATGATCAGGACTTAGATACCACTCATTCGGATTACCAGTCTCCCGGCGGTAGCCACCCAAGAAGATTTCGCCGCAGGCCTCGCAGTAAAGGAGTTCGAGAACCCTGGCGCCGCACGGGCAGGTTAGCGTCGGCAAATAATGAATTGCCCCTGCAGGGCAGGGAGATGAACGGGGGGCCGCCTGGCTGCAATTCGGATCTGTGCAGATCCAGAGGCCCTGCAGGTTCCGAAACATAAGATGTACGCGCAGGGGCAGGGGAGCGACCCCCGCACTGTTCCAGGCGTGGCAGAGGGCTGTAAGGAATCCGTCCGCCGCGAGCTGAGCCTGCTGGGCCGAGACACCGGGGAATAACGCCTGAGATAGCTCGGCCGGGGTGCGAGGAATGATCTGCTGGCCGGCTGTGCAAGCTAGCCGTAATGCATCCGGCGCTTGGACATGGAGAAGCGCCGAATTGAGAATCTCCTCCGCTGGCGCGATGCTGGCCCCCACTGGTGCGCCCACGGCCGCACTCAGCGAAGTAGCCGCCTGCGGCACGCAAGCCGCACCGCCGCTATTCACGGCCTGCGCAAACTGCGCGAAAGCACCAGCATGGGAAGCCAGCACGGCTTGGGCTCCCGGACTTGGCGGGACAACGTAGGCAGGCCCGCCAATCACCTGGAACCTGGTGCGGCTCCTTGCGAAAAACTGCTCCAGGTATTGGAGGCCCTGCGGGCCGCTTTCAAGAGAGGCGCTAGATGATATGATGCGAAGCTGGGCGGAGTCTGGCGCGAGCCCGATGCGATCTAGGAGTACGCGGAGCAGGTACGCCACCTCCGTGCCCGGTGTACCCCGGTAAGTATGGAGTTCGTCCACGATCAGGTAGAAGATGCGATCGGGCGATCCTGCCAGCCACCGCCTTGTCTGCTCGAAGATGGGGGTCTCGATGGCTCGCATCAGCATGATGTTAAGCATCGAGTAATTGGTAATGAGGATATCTGGCGGCGAGTCTTGCATGTCCCACCGGGACCACATTTCCGCGCCATCCATCTTCTGGAAGTAGCGTTCAGCTGCGCTGTCGGCGACGGCCTGGGCGTCCTGGTGGATACTCCGCAGTTCGTTCCGGAGGCGGGCCGTATTTGAAGATGTGCGATCCCCGGATACCGGGGTCCTGCCGGTGTACCTGCCGAAGTAAATCAGATTTCCTTGGCGGTTTGCCTGAAGCCAAGCGCGCGCTCCGGGGCTATCGAGAGCCTCGCGGAGCCTCGCGAGTTGGTCCTCCACAAGCGCGTTCAGGGGATAGAGGATTAGCGCCCGGATCGCGGCGGGCCGCGTTTCATGCCCGCGCTGCGCGATCCTCGGGGCCCACCGGCGGCTTGTGCCTTGCATCGTGAAGTGGTTCCACCAGTCCCACTGTACCGGTCTCTGGCCGGGGGCAGGCCAAGTAGCTGACTCTCGCACTATCGACGCGACGGCTGGCAGCAGGAAACACTCTGTCTTTCCGGAGCCAGTCCCAGTCGTCACCACGGCGTCGCGGCCGTTGACCACCACCTGCTCAAAAACGTCGCGCTGATGCTGATAAAGAACCCAATCGGGGGGGAATAGGCCCTGCGAAATGAAGCTCGCCGCGTCCGCCACTTCCTTAGGTTGCCAGATCCCTGCAAGGAGCGACTGGGCCGCCTGGCTGAACGACTGCCCGGAACTCTGGTACGCTGGGACAGGTTCAATGAGCGGATAGCGATAGATCCTCCCATCCTGGTCAAGGAGCTGGCGCCGCTCGGCAGTGAGATCCGGGTATCTGAGATCGAAGGGACTGTCCAGATAGCGGAGGTACATGTCCCTCAAGTTTTCGAACAGCCGAAGCGGATTCATCGGAACTGAATCTCCTGGCGAAGAAGGCCTGCGGCAAGCTGGGCGATGCCGAGCGGCACTTCCGTGTACTCAAGGCGGCGAGAGCCTTCGTCGAAGCGCGGAAGAAGCCCGGAACTTAGCACGAGCGCCCTTTCAATTAGAACCGGTGGCCTGCAAATGGCCGGAAGCGAAAGCACAGCCCTCTCGCGGTTGTACCACACGACCTTCCGAACCCGCTCGTGCCGGAGAATGGCATACTTTCCCACCTGAACAGGCACGCCGAATGTCCTTCCGCGCCAGCGGAGAAAATGAAACCGCTGGTACTTCATCCGAAATCGATATAGGCCCGCTTGGCACTGGGCTATATCCCTGGGCTCCAGATCGCGATTCTCTTTCGCGTGGCGAGTCGTCCATCGCAACCCGGAAGAAACGAACCTCTCGACGACCCAGCCCGGTCCGCCGGGCGGGTCAGCCGGGAACCGGCTTCTTGGGTCATCGACCGGTGGAATTGCTGAAAGCAGCCCAACGGGAGCTTGAATCACGGCGCTCACGCCGAGCATCTTCGCTGCGTCCCGCACCGCTTCAACATCTGGTCCGCATAGCCGTATGCAGTGGGGCATACCTGCGATCTCCTGAGTGTCCCAGTCCACGCCCTTCAGCCGGCTAATCCTGTCGATCAAAGCAGGAAAACGGGCACCACACAAGACCCCCCGGGGGCGCCCACCATGATCGCTGATGGCAAGCGAAGGCGGTACGACTCGCCATTCTGGGCTTGCAGTAGAAGAGGCGAACTCGACGTGCGCCAGCCTTTGAAGGTTCAGGCGAACACACTGGTAGAGAGGGAGATCGTTGGCTGTGATGTCTCCTGCGTTCTCTGCGTCCGCGCCACCGTTTTCCGGCTCGACATGGAACTGCTCCACAGCGGCGCGAAACTGCGGCCATGACCCCCGGCCGCGCGCGGACATCCAGATCAGGAGATCGTCAAGGCTCACTTGCGGCTTCTCCAGATTCGGCGGGCAAGGCGCTTGTATTCAAGCCACAAAGCCCTCACAGATTCGCTGTCAGGTTGCGTCCTCATTCCTTTCCGGCTGGCGTCCAGGATTAGGCGGCACCAGTCCTCGACGGAAACATCGTGATGCGCAGCGGTTGCTCTTGGGTTTTGATGCCTTGTTGTTTCAGGGGGGCGCGGCTCTCCAACCAGAAGAACGCGCGCGAGCTGCTTGTCCGAACGCAAGGGATCGCGCGGCAATGCCCACACAGGGCAGAACGGCGGAGACGCAATGGATAGGGCCCCGCGCACGCCCGATACGGCTTCTGCCACCACAATCTGCCCCGGGGCCCGGCCCAGAATTACGGAGTTTGATTCTGGAACACAAAGGGAGGAACAACTTTCAGGCCCGTCTGACACCCACCGTACCATTGGCCCGCATATGCCGATACGTCCCTTTGAGCCGCTGCTCACGGGGAAAGCATATGCATCCCACCAATCCCAGGCGCCGGCGAAGGGAACAACCGAATAGGTTCTGCTAATGCCCGAACACCACACGGTGTGCGAGCCGGTGGAATCCCACCCCGGGGCTCGGTAGCTCCCGTCGTCTCCGCACACGGCCACCTGTCCATCGATGCGAACCTCCGCAGGATGTTCCGGATCACCGTACACGCGGATGCATGGCGGATAGCCTTCAAGCCAGTTCGCGTATTCGACACGGATTCCGCCCTCTAAGCTGATTTCGATCCGAGGAAGAGGCCTGAGCGCATTGAATATATCCGCCTCACCCACCGGCGTAACCGGCTTTCTCGGAACCACGCCCCGAAAGACAACCCACCCCGGTGGGGCTCCTAGCGAATCATCGAATATACTGGCGGGTGCCGCACCCGTGTCCTCGATCGCTTGCTCGACGCGGCTCCTGATCTCTGCGCTGCATAGCACGGCGTGCTCACGGCCCAACTCCAAACAAGCCTGCGAGACGAATCCGCTGATGTCCGATCGAGCTGCCAGCACGTACAGCTTGCGGCCGCTGAGTGACCAACTGCACCGCTCAACCGTCCCTTTCTGCGTCCATACCGTACCGTCCCGCAGAATGCCTGAAACGTCGTCTGGGACGATGTCCTGATACCACTCATCCTGCATCGCCGAAAGCTCCAGTTCGCCGGATTGAGCGGCGACGGTAATCTCCTCGGGAAGGCCCTGGCATCGCTTTGCGATGAGGGAAATCGTGCAGAACCCACCACGATCAAACCGGAGGCGGACTTCGAGGGGAAGAGAGCGATCGCGCGGGGCAGGCTTCCCGCTGCCCGAGCACGGTGCCCGGCGCTTGCTGTCTTGGGGCTCCGGCGCACTTCGGCCGAGCCCCTGGTACGTGCGAGGTCTCCTATTCTTACCGGTTTTCTCCTTTTCCCGAGAGGGCCGATCGGCAGTGGGGAGGACCGTTTCCTGCTCCCGGTAACCGCTATTCTGCTCGGGTTCGTCCGCCACCGCTGCGGACGGCTCAGGGGGCTGCCTTCTGATCACGGCTCCCGCCAATTGGCCGTTGGCGACATCAAGCTTCCGAACGATGGGCCTAGCGATTTCTGGAACATAATGGCGGTTTGCCACAATAGACAGAGTCGGTAGTCTGTCGGCCTTCACTGTGGGATGTTGCGGACGAGGAAGCTGCGCCGGCATGACGAGCGGCGCTGGTACCCCGCCGATCGAGTGCCGGCGCGCTTCTGGAGCACGCACTGGGCGAAGGAACCGGGCCACTCTTGTCCGAAGGCGGCTTACACAACACATCGTTCACAGTTTCCTAGTTCTACAGCATCACTTTGCTATTGGAGATTTCGGGGTTGTTGAGGCATATAGGAGGAGTGGTTGATCGGGCTGGCCAGTTCGACGGTTCATGGAAGTCTTCAGGAGGACTTGGTCATGGATACGGTCGAACTGCGCGCTGCGGCGGCACGGTTGGTGAAGTTGCACGGGCGTTTCGCCCCTTGGTTTGGACGACGCGAGGCCCGAGAGCATTCCTTGGGATATCTCCGCGGCCTGCTTTTGGCGGATGGCCGCAAGAGCGTGGAGCCGATGGCCCTGTGCTTTGGCGGGCCGTCGGAGGAGCAAGCCCGGATCGCGCCAAGCGTCGCGTTGGCTTGGCAGCGGTTCCTGACGGTCTCTCCTTGGGAGGCCCAGGCGGTGCAGCAAGAAATCCAGTCGGTGTTTAACGAGGAGTTCGTGCCCACGGCGCGGCAGTGGCCGATCGGCACGGTGGGCGTGATGGACGGCTCGGGCTTCGTCAAGCGCGGGACTGAGAGCGTCGGCGTCGCCCGTCAATGGTGCGGACGATTGGGGAAGCAAGAGAACTGTCAGGTCGGCGTGTTTCTCTTGGGCGTGACTCCGGCGGGGACGGCGCTGTTGGATCACCAGCTCTACCTGCCCCCGACGTGGGCCGCGGACGCCGACCGGCGGAAGAAGGCGCGCGTTCCTCTGGAGATCACCTTCCAGACGAAGCCGCAGATCGCCGCGGCGATGGTGGCCCGGAGTTCCGTGCATTTCGACTGGATCACGGCCGACGAGGAGTTTGGGCGGGATGGCGCGTTCCTCGACGCCCTCGAAAACGCTGGGCCAGGCCGCCCCCAGCGTTATCTGGTCGAAGTGCCCGCGAACACGACCGTCTGGGCGGAGGAACCGATGCGCAAGACGCCGGACGAACTGGTCTGGCCCGTGAGCCAACTGGCCCAGACGTTTGCGCAGAAGGCGTGGCGTGTGATTGAGCTCCGCGACGGGGCCAAGGGGCCGCTGGTGTTCGAGTTCGCCCGGCTGCGGGTCTGGTCGGTGCGGCATCGCCACGCCGGTCCCCATCTCTGGCTCTTGATCCGTCGCTCGTTGGACGCGAAGCCCGAGGTGAAGTACTACCTCTCCAATGCCGAAGCGGACGTTCCCCTGGAGACGATGGCCCTGGTCACCGGCTCCCGGTGGCGCGTCGAGGAGTTCCTGGAAGATGCCAAAGGGCAATTGGGGATGGCGGACTATGAGGCCCGTTCGTGGACGAGCTGGCACCATCACATGAGCCTGGTGGCGCTGGCCCATCTCTACGTCGTGCAGACGCGGCGTGATCTCGGGCGTAAGGTCCCTGACCTGACGATCGACATGGCGATGCGTCTGCTTCGGGCCGCTTTGCCGCGTCCGCAGTTGAGCTTGGACGAAGCCGGCGATCTGGTCGACTACTACCGGGCCCGCAACGACCAGGCGACCGAGTCGCACCGGAAAACGTGGCTCGCAAGACATCCAAACGTGGCTCCAAAGAAGTGACGCTGTAGAACTAGGAGGCCAGCTCCGCCTTGGCCTTTCGCAATCGCTCAAAAGGCTCTAAGGGGTCCCACGCCAACTTTTCCAAAAGACCCTTGGCCACTTCGTAAGCTTGCTGTTCCGCAGCAGTGACACGGTATCGGCGGCCTCCAGCCTCGATTTCCTGGCCACCACCCTTCTCAGAACTTGCCGGCTCAGCAGCCTGAAGTAGCACGAGTTGGACACCGGATTCAGCCGAGGGGTTTAGGCGAAACAGGTCCGGCTCGTCCACGAAGACGCAAACCGGCCGCTGCCGAACTTCCTTCAGCAGCGAGCCCACTGCCTTCTCCAACACGACCCGCACCAGGCTGCTGCCATAGAGGGCCCGAGTCAGAGAGTCCGGGTCGACTGGGGCCGTTGTGAGGAACTCGATCGGCCTTCCATCCTCGTCCACAGATAGGTAGGCCGCTCCCCCAACCGCGGTCTTCTTGCTGCTGTGCCATGAACAGATGTAACCAAGCGGCAAACCGGCGGGGCGGTGCCCAGCGGGGGGGCCATCGTTTCGCGTTTCTGGCGCCATGGGTCTGTAAGCCTCCGGAAAAAGAGGCCGTAACGGGAATTGCTCTTGCGTCATTATGCAACAGCGACCGAGCCTCCTCCAGCGGGGCCGGTACTTGGACATCCGCTATCGCCGCTTCGTCACCGAGCCTACGCGCCCGCCTGCACATCTGAAGCTCCGCGTTGCTCCGACAGGCGGTCGGATGGAACGGCCGCCTCAACCAGGCCGTAGACCGACAGGTGCGAGACCTGCGCCGCCACACGGCAGGGTTCGTTTCGAACCCCGAACCCAACCTCGTTTTTTCACCCAAAGGGGGTTGTCAAACGGAGGGTTCGACAGTCCGAGGGCGATTTCTTCGGGGCGACCCGCTGGTAGGGTTACCTTACGGTGCTTCCCGCGGTGCTCACTTTTGGGCCCGAGGTGCGCGCCAGGGTGCTATACTGCTTGCCGCCTTTTGCATCGGTTGGCACCGATTTGCACGGAAAGGGCAGGCCAGACGTCGGCAAGCATCGGTTTCCGCGACCGGCGGAAGTGGCGACGGGGGCAAGAGTTGCGGCCAGAAGGCAAGTCGCCACAAGCGGTTAGGGCTTGCGGCGATTGAAGTTGCGGCAAGCGGCGATCCAACGCGCCCGGAGGGACTCGAACCCCCAACCCTCGGTTCCGAAGACCGATGCTCTATCCAATTGAGCTACGGGCGCAACTGCCCCTGCCCGCTTGCCGATTCGACGGTACGAACCCGGCCAAGAACCCAGCCGCGCGGCCCGCTCGGAACATGCCGAGACGGGCGTCGAGACAGGTTCCGCCCCGCCCGGTCCGCCGCGAATCGCCGGTATCCTCACAACCGCCTATTCTAAGTCCGTTTCGGTGCCGCCGGAAGTGCCCCGTGAAAGGCCCGCCAATCCAGGCCACCGCCGCCGCGTCACTTGGGTGACTCGGCCGACGTCGGCGCCTCGATCGAGGGCTCGCCAGGCTGATTGTCGCCGAATTCCGCGGGCATCGTCGAACCGGCGGGCTTCGGCGTAAGGATCAGCGTCACCTCCGTCCCTAGCGGCGGAATATGCTCCGTGAAGGCCTCGAACATGAGTGCGTCGTTGCTGTCGCTGCTACGAATGGGCAAATCGAGGACCGCGCTGGGGAAGTTCGAAACGCAAATCAACTCTCCCGTGGCGTCCGCGTAGTAGTACTCCTTGTCCGAACCCTCTTCCTCCTTCAACATTTGGCTGCCGGTAAAAATCCAGGGGTATTCCAGAGCGCGACCGGTCTGAACGTTGCGAACCCACTCCTGGGCGCGAGACTCTTGCAGGTCGCCTTTTTCATCCTTCCAAATCAGGCGGATATCCACCTCGGGGCCTTCTGCGGGGACATACTCGGGGTAGAACTGCACGGGTCGGCCCGGTTCCGCGCCCGCCGCCAACAAACCGGCATGCACCAAACTGGGCGGCACCGCGATGGAGAGGATCGACTCGTGTTCCTTGGTGTTGCGAACGCAGGCGAACAGTTCCAGGGAACATTGCCGCTGGCACACTCGGCCGATCAGGATCACGGCCCGTTTCTCGGCATCCACCCAAATCGGCCGCTCCGGATGCAGGCGGGTCAATGCGGTCGCGTTCTCAACCAGCGGCGGTCCCTGCTCGACGGGCGTCTCGGTCGGGCTTGGTTCGCTGGGTTGCGCCGCCTCTCGGATGTACAGCGTCCGCGAGGCCGCCTCGATCAGCGTGTCTTCCCGATAGAGGGCGGCCTTGACATACCAGATGCCCGGCTTGGTGGCCCAATACTCGCTTTCGTACGAGCGCAAACCGCTCGGCGGCAATGCCCCCAACGGAACGCGGGATCGTCCTTCGCCGATGGTGTCCGTCAGGCCGAATTGAATCTCGCATCGCAACTCCAGATCGGAAATCGCGACCTCATCCTTGTTTTCGACCACCGTGCGAAAGGTCACGGTATCGCCCTGTTTCCACTCGCTCTCGCCCAGTATGCTGAGGGAAAGGACCTCTTGGAGGTGTGCCGTGTTCGATTCGTGGGAGGCCGCCTTCGTCGCGTCGCGACCGTCGGCGGGCGTCTCCGCGGCGACCGAAGGCTCCGCCGGCACGGGCGAGGCCGGTTCGGGCGGCGGCGACGGACGGCATCCCCACAGCACAAAGCCCAGTGCCAGCCACGCACCCGCGGCAAGGCGATGCGGCGGCATGCCGCGGTGAGAGATGCCCCGACCCTTTCCAGGCATCCAACCGCGACGGCGACCAGAGGGACGAGAGGACGGATTGGCGGCGAAATGCACCCGACGACCTCCTGATTCGGATGACCCACGTCGTAAAGAATGGCGAACAAGCCTCATTATAGGACGCGCGGCGAAGGGCCGAAACACCGCGTCGGGAACCGTTCCTGCGAAACGCAATGAGGATCGACGATCATGCTGCGAACCAGCGATCCGGCGGCATCCGACAGGCAACCGCCCCGCAATGCCCGCGGCGCCCTCGGCCCCAAGCCGATCGTGGAGTGCCGGGAGCGGGAAATGCAGGTCCGCTGGGGATCGCCCGAACCGTGGTTGCGGGGACCGTGGCTCACCACCGTCATTCGCAACGAGGCGACCCTTGCGCCTCGCAGCGATTGGGAACAGGTGTGCCGTTATCGCGACGCCCGAATTGAACATTGGGAGTACGAACTGAAGCTATCCCACGGAGTGCGGCTTCAGAGGCAAGTCACGTACCTCACTCGAGACGGCGTCCTCTTTGCGGCCGATGCCGTCTTGAGTGCGCGCCGAGCCGAATGGTTGGTGGAAACCGCTTGCGAGATCGGCCCGGCGGTCGTGCGAACCGACGGCATGCCTTCCGTCGCCCCAGCGGCGGAAGGTGCCGCAGCAGCGTGGTTCCTGCCCCTCATACCTCCGGAGAACGCCTCCGCCGGCGACGGCACGCCGTCGATACACAGCGGCATGACCGTCGGGCGCGGCCGGAGCCGAGGGCGGGCCTGCTTCCTCCCCTTCGTGCTGATCCTCCCGCGCGACGATGTTGAGCGGCGGTCGCCGCCGTTCCGGCGGAGTCTTACGGTCACCGAGCGTGGGCGGGTCGTCGCAGCGGACGCCGCCGTCGCCTATCGCGTGCAACTCGGATCGCGGCAATGGGTCTTCTATCGCTCCCTGGCCGCCCCGGCAAATCGGGCTTTCTTGGGCTGCAACTTCGCGGGCGAGTCGCTGGTGGGCACCTTCGGCAAAAAGGGCGTGACCGCCTTGTTGGAAGTCCAAATGGAAGGATGACATCACGCGGCCCGCTCAACCGGCGAAAACACCGGCGACCGCACGTTGAGTCCATCTACTTCGATGGTTCGCCGTACTTCGCCCGGACTTCTACTCATCGACCAAGTCGTACACGCGGACATAGTCGATAAGCCATTCCTCGGGCAGTTGCGCCTTGCGAGTGTCACCCGCCCATTCGCCGATCTCGACCGTCAGTTTCAGATAGAGCGGCACTTGACAAACGCCGCCCGCCGAGGATCGCCACGTCTCCTTGCCATCCACGTCGAAGATATACTCATCCGGTTTCCACCACAGGCCGTAGGTGTGGAATCCCTCCAGAATCTCAGGCCGGGAGAAGACCGTACCGGCGTGCCTGTGGTCCTTGCCGTAACCGTCCCAGTGCAGATTCGAGGTCAGTCGCCCGTCGCGGTAGGGCATTTCCATGATGTCGATCTCGGTGCCGTCGCGACCTTCGTCGCCGACTCGCCCCACGCCGGATCCGAACATCCAGAAGGCGGCCCAGTGGCCCGGTTGTTGGGGGTGCGTGCAGCGACAAACGAAATAGCCGAAGTTCTTGGCGTATTTGTCGCGGGTGGCGATCGCCCCGGACGTGAACCGCTCGCCGTCTTTCTTGGTGCGAATCACCAAATGACCCTTGCCGTCGAGGTAGGAATCTTCGCGGACCCAAAAGCCGTCGCGTCGAGCCCAATCCCCGTAGATCGTCCACTTGGACTCGTCGATCTTGTCGCCGTCGAATTCATCGTGCCACACCAGGACCCACTTTTTGCCGACCGGCGGAGGCGGCAACGGATCGGCGGGCGAAAGGCGCGCGATGTCCGACGCTGCCTCTTCGGCGACCGTCGTGGATGCGAACCCCAGCGTCAAGCCGACGACGCCCACCATCAGCATACTTCCGACAATCTCTCCCGTTCGTGCAGTCATGCGAGCATTCTCCCCGCGGTTCGATTCGTCAAATATTCAAGCCGATTCGAGGTGCATACCTCACCGAAAGCACGGCACGACAATTCGTCGAGGCGTCACCGCCCCGACCGCGCAGCGACGATGGCGCACGCCATTGTAACATCCCGTCCCGCCGTTGGCAGCAAGGTTTGCGGTCGGGCGCAACCTGCCGTAAGATAGGGGCGTTTTCGGCGGGCGACCGATTCGGCACGCTTGCGAACTTACCTTGTGAATTCTTGCGAGAGGAGCGGACGATGCGCAGTCGTAACGCTTGGGTGTCGATGGCGTTGGCGCTGTCGGCGGCGGTGTCGGTCGGGCTACTGAGGGCGGAAGAAGCCTCTCGCAACGAAGCCGACGCGGCGCCGCAGGTCGTGGTGCGTTTTCAGGACAACGGGGCGGCCCTGTGCAATCCCGGCATGGGCTGGGTCCTGCATTACTACGACAACGTGCCCGCCAATTACGGTTCCCGACTGTTGCCGTCCGATACCGTGGACGACTTTCCCGGCCTCACGGTGGTTTACCTGCGCATTCCCTGGTCGTACCTGGAACCGGAAGAAGGCCGTTTCTGCTGGTCCGTGCTCGACACACCCGCCCAACGATGGATCGCCAAGGGAAAGCGGATCGCCCTCCGCATCTCGTGCAGCGAGTCGTGGACCCGTTACGCCACGCCGGAGTGGGTGGAAAAGGCGGGGGCGAAAGGCTTCAATTTCCGCCCGGGCGCGGGCGTTTCGGACGACGGTCCCTATTGGGAACCGGATTACAACGATCCCGTCTTCCTGGAAAAGCTCGAGCACTTCCTCGCCGCCTTGGCCGACCGCTACGACGGCAATCCCGACGTGGCCTGGATCGACGTCGGTTCCTTCGGCGTGTGGGGAGAGGGACACACCTTCGCCTCCACGCGCATCCGGTACTCGGCCGACACCGTGATTCGACACATCGACCTGCACCGCAAACATTTCCCCCGCACGCTCCTGGCGGCCAACGACGACTACGTGATGACGGAGGACGGCGAAAAGGCGATCGCGTACGCGCGGGAGGCGGGCCTCACGCTGAGGGACGACAGCATCATGGTGCAACCGCGGCCGAATTCGTACTTTCACGCCGCCATGGCGCAAGACTTTTGGCCCCGCCTCCCCGTCATCCTGGAGAGCGAGCACTACGGCCCGTCGGAGAATCGCGCGGCCTGGGGCGACGGGTCGATGTACGTCCGCGCCATGTTCGAGTACCACGCCTCGTATGCCTCGATCCACTGGTGGCCGCGGGAATTCCTCGAGGAATGCCGCCCCCTCATCGACCGCATGAACCGCCGCCTGGGCTACCGCATTTTGCCGCTGGAAGTGTCGTATCCGGCCAGCCACTCGCGTCAGGCTCCCCTGACGCTGACATCCTCGTGGTGCAACGTCGGCGTGGCCCCCTGCTACGGCGGCGGGCATGTCGCCCTCACGCTCAAGGACTCGCAAGGCGGGATCGTCGCCGTCTGCGTGGATCAGCAGGCCGATGTCCGCGAATTGCCGGTTCGGGAAGTGGAATTGAAAGGCCCGACCGCCGAGGAGCCGGTCGATGAAAACCTGCCGCCCCCGCCCGCCGTCACATGGAAGTCCGCGTTCTGCCTGCCCTTCCAATTGCAGCCCGGCGAATATCAGGTGTATGTATCGATCGGCGACAAGACCGGGTCGCCGGTCGTAGCTTTGCCCATCGACGGCGATGACGGTGCGCGGCGTTACCGCGTCGGAATGATCACGATCGTGGAATGACGGCGGCGCCACCACCGGCTCACGCCGGTGGCTCTAGTTTTTCACGATCGAAACCAGTGCCACCGCCGGCTTTCGCCGGCGGCTCTAGTGGGCGTTGCTCTAGAGTTGTGCATCGCTCTCCATTCTTTCGAGGAGCCGCTAGCGCAAATGGAGCCTCCAGCGTGAGCTGGAGGTGCCTCGCGTGAGCTAGCGGTGGATTTACGCGGCAGAATGAGACACATTATCAATACAACCGCGCTGGATTCCCGTCCCCGGGACCCAGGCGCAGCGATTTTTTTCTTCGCCCCGCCGCACCACGCCCCATTCCGCAACCTAAGTTTTCTCAGTCGCGGACTCAGGATGCGTCCGGGAGATACCGTGAACCGCGGGCCACGAAGGCTCCCCTCCGGTTCCTTCCACACGACGGCGGTTTGGAGGCGTTCGTATGAAGTTGTCGCATCTGAGTATCAAGGCGAAGTTGTTGGGCGGGTTCGGATTGGTGGCCCTGATCACCGCCGCGGTCGGCGGCGTCGGCTACTACGGCCTGACGTCCGCCGGAAACGGCGTGGAGCAATTGGCCAACGTAGCCATTCCCAGCGTGCGAACGACGCAGGCCATGAAATGGGAATTCACCGAAGTCATGCGGATCCAGCGGACGCTGCTCAATCTCGACCTGGACCTGGAGAGTCGCCAACGGCAATACACCCAATTGGACGCGGCACGGGAAATCTTCGCGGCCGCCCGCAAGGAATACGAACCGCTGCGACAACTGGACGAGGAAGCCAAAATCTGGCAGGAATTCGTCGCCGACTACGACGCCACGGTCCAGGCCAACAACGCCGTCTTCGACATGTCCAAGCAGTTCGACGAGATATTGGCCAAAACCGCCCCGGACGCCTCGGGCAAACGCGAAAACTTCGCCCGCAATATGTACGCCTGCCATTACCTGAAAACCCAATTGGGCGTGGACTTTCGCGACCTTTGGGTGGCGGCCAAGAACGCCGTGCTGCGCGGAAACGACCCCGAGGCCTTCAAAAAGGCCCGCGAACAGTTGACCGCCGCGCGGACCGCCTTCAAGGCCGATGCGGCGAAACTCCGGGAGCTACTGCCCCGCATCGGGGTCGGCACGGAAGCGTTGGATGAGCTGGTCAAACAGGTCGAGACCATGGGCGACGCCTACGAGAAGGCCTTCGCCGAGATCGACGCCTCCGACCCCGAGTTCGCGGAGAAGGTCGATGCCCGCGTGGCGGGGATGGGGCAGGCCTGCAACGCCCAATACCTCAAGCTGGAGGATGCCGTCCATCAACAGGTGGATCGGATCCAGTCTCTTCAGAAGGACATGCTGCGTCAGGCCATGGACGTATGCCGCGTGAAGATGGACGTCCAGACGGAGCGGCTGACCAAGATCGTGGACCTTTGGAACGCCGAATCGAAGCGGATGGGCGAACAGAACATCGCCATGGCGATTTTTGCCAAGAACCTCGGGATCGGCGCCAGCGTGGTGGGTGTGGTGCTGTCCATGATCCTGGGTATGTTCCTCGCCCAGAGCATCATTCGGCCCGTGCAGAAGACCGTGGCGCTGCTGAAGGACGTCTCGGAGGGCGAGGGCGACTTGACCAAGCGGTTGGAGGTGGCCTCGCACGACGAGATCGGCGAACTGGCCCGATACTTCAACATCTTCTGCGACAAATTGGAAGAGATCATCCGTGAGGTTTCAGCCAGCGCTGAGCAGTTCACGGAGGGTTCGCGTGTGGTGTCGGAGGCCTCGCAGAGCCTGGCCTCGGGCGCCCAGGAGCAGAGCGCCAGCGTGCAGCAGGTGTCGGCCTCGATGCAGGAATTGGCGAGGGTGGTGGAACAGGTCAAGGCGGCGGCGGAGGAGGCCAACCGCTTGGCCCGGGAAGCCGCTCAGTTGGCGGACGGCGGCGGCCAGGCGGTCAACAAGTCGATCGAGGCCATGCAGCTCATTCGCGGCAGTTCGCAGCAGATCGCGGAGATCATCCAGGTCATTTCCGAGATTGCCGGCCAGACCAATCTGTTGGCCCTGAACGCGGCGATCGAGGCCGCCCGGGCGGGCGAGCATGGGATGGGCTTCGCCGTCGTCGCGGATGAGGTCCGCAAGTTGGCCGAGCGGTCCAATCAGGCGGCGGGCGAGATCACCAAGCTGATCCGCGAATCCACCGCCCGCGTGGAGGAAGGCGCGGAGTTGAGCCAGCAGACGGGCGAGGCCTTCCAGAAGATCGTGGAGGGCATCCAGACCACGGCGGGCAAGATTTCCGAGATCGCCTCGGCCACGGTGCAGCAGGCGGGCACGGCGGAGGAGGTCTCCAAGGCGATCCAGAACATCAGCCAAGTGGTGGAGCAGGCGGCGGCGGGCAGCGAGGAGTTGGCCTCCAGCAGCGAGGAGTTGGGCGCCCAATCGACCGCCCTCCGCGACCTGGTCGGCCGGTTCAAGGTCCGCCAGACCGTGTCCACGGGCTGAGGTCGCCCCGCCCCGGCGGTACCACCGCCGGCGCCGCGCGTACCATCACCGGCGCCGCGCGTACCGCCACCACCAGCTTACGCTGGTGGCTCTCGGGTTGTCTTGTTTGCTTTGCTTGGAGCCGCCGGCGTGAGCCGGCGGTGTCTTTTAGGCGCCTCCATCGCTTTGAGGCGCCTCGGGCGTAAGCCCGAGGTGTCCTCGGCGCGACGCGAGATTCACCATCACCACGACCACCACCGCCGGCTTACGCTGGTGGCTCTAAATTTTCACGATCCAAACCAGCGCCACCGCCGGCTTACGCTGGTGGCTCTCGGGTTGTCTTGTTTGCTTTGCTTGGAGCCGCCGGCGTGAGCCGGCGGTGTCTTTTAGGCGCCTCCATCGCTTTGAGGCGCCTCGGGCGTAAGCCCGAGGTGTCCTCGGCGCGACGCGAGATTCACCATCACCACGACTACCACCACCAGCTTACGCTGGTGGCTCTAAATTTTCACGATCCAAACCAGCGCCACCGCCGGTTTACGCGTTACCCACGAACAGAAATGTCCCCAGATCCTCACGGATAGAAATGTCCCTTGCTACGGGTTCAAGGAACTGCCGAATCGGGCGGCGGAGCGAGTTCTCGGCGGAGTTGCCCGATTTGCCCACCATTTCGCCTGCGGGGCCGACGGACCTCGCCGGACGGTTCGCCGGAGGCCAAAACGCCCGCCACAGTTGCCGTGCCGCCACTCAAAACGGATATTACGCCCACGAACGCTTGGCCTGCCGGTAGCTCATTCCCAAGATCTCCCTCGCTTTCACGAGCGTGATATCTTCCGCCTTCACTCGGCCGAAAACCTCCGACCGCGCCCGCTCTTCCACACTCATTCGCAATGTCTCCATACAGCAGGGCTCATAGGGACATTTCTATTCACAAAGCAAGGGCTCATTTCCATTCACGCATGACACATTCACACACTCCCGTACTTGCGTGTCCGGCGCGTTGTCTTTACCCTGCGAGTAGCGTCGCGGATCGGCGGTGCGGTGTTTTCACCGGCCACTCGGGCAGCCATTTCAGGATATCCTCTCATGAAATCCCACACGGAATACCTCACCTTCAACGTCCCTCAGCGGATGGACTTCATCAACATCACGCGGCAGGTCCAAGCCGCCGTGGAGAAGAGCGGAATCCGCGAGGGCCTCTGCCTCGTCAACGCCATGCATATCACGGCCAGCCTCTTCATCAACGACGATGAACCGGGCCTGCACCAGGACTACAAGCGGTGGCTGGAGAAACTCGCCCCCTTCGATCCCTCGCCGCAAGCTTATCAGCACAACCGCACGGGCGAAGACAACGGCGACGCGCATCATAAGCGGCAAATCATGGGTCGCGAGGTGGTCGTGGCGGTCACGAACGGACGACTCGATTTCGGCCCGTGGGAGCAGATCTTCTACGGCGAATTCGACGGGCGGCGTCCCAAGCGGGTCCTGATCAAAATTATCGGCGAATGACGGCGGTCGCGTCCTTTTCGATTCTCGTACCAAGGTCCAAGCCGCAACCTATCCCGCCATGCCCGAATCGACCTGCACTTTCACCGCCCGAGACGGCATCACCCTTTTTTCGCGCCGCTGGGAACCGGAAGGCCCGATCCGCGGCGAGATTTTCGGACTACACGGGCTTTTGGAGCACTGCGGGCGATACGCGGACTTCGCCCGACACCTGAATGCCGCCGGATACGCCTTGCAAATGATCGACCACCGCGGGCACGGTCGCTCCGAGGGGCCTCGGCTCTACATCGACCGGATCGAGACGCTGGTGGACGATTTCGACGGCGTACTCCGTCAATGGCGAGAACGGCGAGGGCGCGACCCGGACTTCCTCTTCGGTCACAGCATGGGGGCGGGCGTGCTGATCCTCCATGCGGCAACGCGGCGAGCGACGGTACGCGGCGCCGTCTTGAGCGGTCCCCCCATCCGCATCGCCGCCCGAGTCCTGCCGCCGCTCCGCCACCTGGCCGTTCTGCTCAGCTTCCTGTGGCCTCGCTTTCGCCTGGCGCGGCTGCGCACCGCCGAACGCCTGGGCGCCCACGCCGTGTCTCGCAATCCGGACGTGATTCAAGCCCTGCGTGACGACCCGCTGGTCTTTCGCGGACGATTTCCCGTTCGCACGGCGGTGGAGATTCTCGACCTGCCGGGCAAGTTGATGGAAGCGGCGGCGAAGTTCGACCTGCCTTATCTCTTTCTGCAAGGCGGGGCCGACAAGCTCTCCGCCGCCTCCGGGGCACGGGACTTCCACGAACGCTCCCCCTCTCCCGACAAGACGCTCCGCATTTACCCCGGTCTGTACCACGAGGTCCTCAGCGAACCGGAGAAAGACGTCGTGCTGCGGGAAGTGGTGGAGTGGCTGAACGCGCGAAACACATCGCCAACCCCCTAACTCTCCGACCTTATACTCGGAGGCTGCCGATGGTGGCAGTTTGGGATAACACGGTCCCGTCAAACGACCGCCGGTTTACGCCGGCGGGTTGCAGAAACGGCGGCACAACGCCCGGCGCGCATTTCTCGTCACAGCCTTCAGGGGGATAATCCCGCAGCGCCACCCATCGCCGGGGCGACGAGCGGAAATCTCCCCGCCGCGACATTTTTTGTGGCTTTCCGCACTGCGGCGGTATAATGGAGGCGCCCGAGAATCCGGCCTCATCGGCACCGAACGGCGCAAGGCACCGGGTATTTTTTCCCGGACGAAATAGCCTGTTGGTCCGTGTTTCTTCTCTTTTTAGCAAGGGAGGGTGCCATGACGGATTTGCGCGAACCGAAACTCTCGGCGCAGGCCGAGCGCGAAATGCGACGCTGGGACGTCGCCCAACGAGTGGCGGAGCATCTTCTCCGGGTCGATAGCCCGCATTCCACCTCACGCGCCATCAAGGAGTACGTCGTCCTTTCGCGCGAGGCGGGCAGCGGCGCGGAGGAGGTGGCCCTGCTGATCGGGCAGCGACTGGGGTTTCCCGTGATCGACAAGGACGTCCTCAAGCTCATCGCCGAGCGCTATTGCGTGGAGCACTCCCTTCTCGAGGCCGTCGATGAAACCCGGGGCAACTGGGTCCGCGAAATCCTGGGGACCTGGCTGGATGCCCATCTCATCACCCCCGACAAGTTCCTGGTGTGTCTGCAACGGGTGGTCACGGCGGCGGCCAAACGCGAACATGCGGTGTTCGTGGGACGGGGGATCAATTTCATCCTGCCGCCGGACAAAGGGCTGTCCGTCCGCTTGGTCGCCTCCGAGCGATATCGCATCGCCCGGGTCTGCCGCGATCACCAGGTGAGCGAAAGCGAGGCGCGTCGCTTGATTCGGGAATGGGAGGCGGGACGCCGGGAGTTCGTGGCGAGGTTCTTCCACCACGACGTGGGCGACCCGCACAGCTACGATTTGGTCGTGAACGTCGATCGCTGGGGCAACGAAGGCGCCGCCGATCTCATCGCAACCGCTTTTCGTCAACGATTCGGTAGCTTGGAGACTCCCCCCGCCAGCACCGCGAATTGATCGCCTGCGCCGCGAGGACGGGGCTTGCGGTCGGCTTCCATCGGGGACCTATTCCGACAATTTGGCCCGAATCTTCTCTAGGTCGAAGACGCACCCCGACCATGGTCCGCCGCTGAATTGCTGGAGGATGGCCCAAAGCCGGGTATCCTCCGGTAAAAGCGGGTCCGGACGCAAATCGGGATGCGGCGACCGGGCGGCCAGTTTCGCCGCAGCAATCTCCGGCGACCATTCTTCGTCCCCCTCGCCCACCACGTCGAGCGTTCCCTCCAAGCGACGCGTGTCGATGCGGATGCGAATCCGGTCGCCGTCGCGAAGCTTTCCCACCGGACCGCCGGCCAAGGCCTCCGGGGCGATCAGCCCGATGCACGCGCCCGTGCTTACGCCGGAGAACCGCGCATCGGTCAAAATGGCGCACTCGTGCCCCCACGACAGATAACGCAAGGCGGAGGTCAGTTGGTAGGTCTCCTCCATGCCGGAACCGAGCGGTCCGCGACCGATGAGTACGACGATGTCGCCCGGTCGAATGGGGCGATCCCCTTGCCCTTTCACGGCGGCCACCGCCTCCGGTTCACTGGTGAAAACGCGCGCGGGGCCGACCTTGTGGTACACGCCGTGTTCGTCCAATAGCCGCGGATCGATGGCCGTGCTTTTCACCACGGAACCGTCGGGCGCCAGATTGCCGCGCGGAAAACAGGTGGTCGAGGCGATGCCCGCCGCCCTCGCCGCATCGGGCGAGAGAATCACCTGATCCGGGGTGATGCCCGTCTCGCGGGTCAGCAGTTCCCGCAATCGAGCGCGACGAGGCGAGGCGGCCCACCAGTCCAAGTTTTCCCCTAACGTGCGACCCGTGACGGTCAAGGCTTCGGTCCGCAATAGCCCCAGATCGCGAAGGTGCAGCATCACCTCGGGCACGCCTCCCGCCAGGTACGCGAACAGCGTGGGATGGTTGGCCGGACCGTTGGGGAGCACGTCCACCAGGCGTGGCACTTGGCGATTGATCCGCTCCCAATCGTCGAGGCTGGGACGGCGGACGCCCGCGGCGAATACTACGGCGGGCAGGTGCAGAATCAGATTCGTCGAACCGCCGAAGGCTGCATGAACGACCATCGCGTTATGCAAGGCGTCCTCGGTAACGATATCCCGGACGGTGATGCCGCGCTCGGCCATCAGCATCACGGCCCGAGCGGATCGCCGTGCCAATTCCCGCCAAATACTCTGACCGGAGGGGGCCAGGGCGGCATGCGGCAACGTCAGGCCGAGGGCTTCGGCCACCACCTGCGAAGTGGCCGCCGTGCCCAAGAACTGGCAGCCTCCCCCCGGTGAGGCGCATGCATGGCAGGCGGCCAAACGGGCGGCGTCCAGGGTGATCTCTTCTCTCGCGTATCGGGCGCCCAGCGATTGGACGTAGGCCGTGTTCTCGGGACCGGTAGTGGGGAGCATCACACCGCCCGGCATGACGGCGCACGCATGGTTCGGCAGGCCCGCCAGGGCCATCATCATGGCCGGCAATCCCTTGTCGCACGAGGCGATGCCCAACACGCCCTTGGCACGGGGAATGGACCGCGCCAAGCGACGAAAGACCACGGCGGCGTCATTGCGGTAAGGCAGGCTGTCGAACATGCCGGGCGTGCCTTGCGTCCTACCGTCGCATGGATCTGAGCAATACCCGGCGTAAGGAATCGCATCCGCGCGGCGAAACTCTTCGGCGGCCTCTCGAACCGCGGCATCCAGTTCGAAATGACCGGTGTGATACCCCAAGGCGATGGGCCGTCCCGAGGAATCCCGCAATCCGCCCATCGTGCTCAGAATCACGTATTGCGGGGCGTCGGTCCGCGCGGGATCCCAGCCCATCCCCGCGTCCTGACTCATGCCGAACACGTGACCGCTCGGTTCATGCCGCAGCAATTCGTCGCTCAAGGGCAGCGTGCCGTGCGGACCGGGGCCTTGCAGGACCAAATCATCCGGCACCGCGTCGCCGTCGTTCAGCAGCGCGCGGGATCGGGCCTCGAAATCGCCGTGGGAGTCGGACATGGAAGTATTCCCCCAAGATCGAGGAATGCGGAAAGGGGGCGCGAAGCCTCCGCCTAGAACGGACGGAACCTCACATCCCCAAAGACGATTGCGGCGCGAACCCCACGATGAGGTCGCTGCGGGTCGCGATCAGTCCCAACGCAGCACGGCACCGGTGTCGGCACTGGTCGCCATGCGTGTGTATTTGGCGAGGTAACCCTTGGTGAATCGAGGCGGCGGGGCCTTCCATTCCTTGCGGCGTGCGGCCAGTTCCTCTTCGCTCAGAAGCACGTTCAGCACGCGATTGGGGATGTCGATTTCGATGATGTCGCCGGGTTGGAGCAGGCCGATGGGTCCGCCCGCGGCGGCCTCCGGGCTGACGTGGCCGATGCAGGCCCCAGCCGTCCCGCCGGAGAACCGCCCGTCGGTAATCAACGCCACCTTATCGTCCAGTTTCATGCCTTTGATGGCCGTGGTGGGGGCGAGCATTTCCTGCATGCCAGGCCCGCCCTTGGGGCCTTCGTACCGAATCACCACCACATCGCCCGCTTTGACCTTACCGTTGACGATCCCCTGATAGGCGTCGGTTTCGGATTCGAAGATGACTGCCGGTCCCTTGTGACGCAGCATTTGCGGCAACACGCCGGCGGTCTTCACCACGGCGCCCTTGGGAGCCAAGTTGCCGTAGAGAATGGCCAAGCCGCCCTCGGGACTGTAGGCGTTTTCGACTTCGCGGATGCAATCGTAGGGGTCGAATCCCAACTCTTCCTCTTTCAGTTCACGCACGTCGGCGTGCTTGCGTTCCACGCTCATGCCGCGGACGTTGCGCTCGCCGCGCGTCGTCACGGCAGCCATCACCAAAGCCTCTTCCGCCGCCGTCTCGCTCCGGATGTCGTACTCGGCGATATTCTCGCCCAAGGTCTTTCCGGTCACCGTGGGGCAGTCGAGGTTCAGCAGACCGGGCCGCCCTCGCTCCAAGGTTCCCAGAATCGTGTGGATCCCGCCGGAATTGTGGACGTCCTCCACGTGGTAGTGACTGCTGGGGGCCACGCGGCAGATGTTCGGAGTGCGGCGGCTCAAATCGTCGATACGGTGGATGTCGTATTCGATGCCCGCCTCCCGCGCAATAGCCAGCATGTGCAAGACCGTGTTCGTGCTTCCGCCCATCGCCATGTCCAATACCATGGCATTGTCCACGGACTGCGTGGTGACGATTTCCCGCGGCAGGATCCCGCGACCGGGACCGTGCTTCTCGAACTCCAACACCATTTGCACGATCCGTTCGGCGGCGCGACGGAAAAGCCGCTTACGCTCGGCGCTGGTGGCCACCAGCGTGCCGTTGCCGGGCAGGGCCATCCCCAAGGCCTCGCATAGGCAATTCATGCTGTTGGCGGTAAACATTCCCGAGCACGAACCGCAGGTGGGGCAACCGGCCTTTTCCAATTCCAGCAATTCCTCTTCGCTGATCTTTCCATCCTGCCGTGCCGCCGCCGCAACGAACACGTCGATCAAATCGACCTTGCGCCCGTCGGGAAGGCGCCCCGCCTCCATGGGACCGCCGCTGACGAAGATCGTGGGAATGTTGCAGCGCATGGCGGCCATCAACATGCCGGGCACGATCTTGTCGCAATTCGGGATGCAGATCATGCCGTCGAAGCAATGGGCTTCGATCATGGTCTCCACGGAGTCCGCAATCAATTCCCGACTGGGAAGCGAATACTTCATGCCCGTGTGCCCCATCGCGATGCCGTCGTCCACGCCGATGGTATTGAAGACAAAGGGCACGCCGCCCGCTGCGCGAACGCATTCCTTGACGAACTTTCCCACCTCATCCAGGTGAACATGCCCGGGAATGATATCGACGTAGCTGTTGCAAACGGCGATGAACGGCTTGCGGAAATCGTCGTCCTGAACGCCGGTGGCGCGTAGAAGGCTACGATGCGGCGCGCGGGCCGCCCCCAGTTTGACTTGATCGGAACGCATGGCGAAAGTCCTATCTTGGAAAACACGCGAGACCGAGCCGACGGGACCGACAACGGTGAGAACGGGCCGCCCCCGAAATGGCTTTTTTGAACGTCTGCTGAGACGCGCCTTCTTCCGCCGGGGAAGTTCGGCCGCGCAAACAGCCCTATATTGTAGAACCCTGGACAGGCAGCGGCCAGAACCGCCGCCGACCTGTCCCCACTATTCGGCCTCGGTGGAGAAGGCCTCGAGCAGGGCGGTAAGTGCTTTCCTAGCCGCGAGTTTGAATCGCCTCGCCAACTATCAGCCGACGAAAAACACGCTACAAGGCTTGGGATGGTCGCTGCTGCACCACAATCCGTCGGCGGATCGTCGTGCCTTGGGTTTGCGTGTGCGCGGTGCACGTGAGCTCACGACTCGCGCTGATTGTATGAACGGCAAGAATGAGCCGCCGGCGTAAGTCGGCGGTGGGGGCACTGCGCATGCATTGTGATTGCGGGGCTTCGCGGCGTACATCCACCCCGGGATCCACCTCGGGCTGACGCCCGAGGCTCTATCTGGAACCTGCGTAAGGAATGGTCCATCCCGCACCGAGAGAGGTCACAGTTCGCATCCGGTACGATTAATCCTGATGCCTCGCCACTACGCCGCCGTGCCGTGGCGGTCCGCGAACGTCTGCTGCGGTGTTCCTCTCGTCTCGCCATTCTTCGGTCCCGCCCGCCGGGCAAGCCTCGTTCTCAATTACCTTTCAATTACAAACCGCAATGGCGGACTGCCATGCCGGCATGAAAGGATTGTGCAGAGGGTACTTGTGACATTGTGCGATCACAACCGCAGTGCTAAGGCGAAGATTTCCCAGGCTTGAGGTAAAATCTTTCCAAGATGCGGATCGCCGGATCGTCTTCATGGGTAAAGGGCTTTGCCTGACAGGGAAGGCAAAGACGCATACGCCGGTTTCGGAGTCCTTTTTTCAGAGAGGGGATGAATCCATGATGTTCTGGAACAAGCAGACAGACATGTGGCGGTGGATCATTGTGGCAGCGGCGGTTTTGGTGGTTGGCAGCCTCGGAGTCACAACCACGTGGAGTTACATTAAGACCACCTGGAGAGGGGTTGGGAAAGAGATTCGCGATGCCACGCCGATCGCTTTCGACCTCGAGAGACTGAACGGAGAGCTTAAGGATTTGGAACCGGAAATCCGCCGCAATCAGGGAGTGGTGGCTGAACTGGAAGTGGATGTGGAAAACTTAGAGAAGTACGTCGCTCAGGCAAAACAGGAGCTTTCTCGGGAAGAAGCGGAGATGATGAAGCTTCGCGAGGCTTTGAGGGAAGATAAATCGGAATATGTGTTTGGCGGGCAAACGTACAAGCGGAGCGAGGTGGAGGCCGACCTGACCAAGCGACTTGACCGCTACGAAGCCCGTAAAGCCGAAGTGAGTGCCAGGGAACAGCTTCTCAAGGAGCGGCGTCGCAACCTGGATGCGGCGGTGAAGAAGGTCAACGAGTACCGCCGACAATACGATCAACTGAGCACGCAAGCCGAATCGCTGGCGGCCCAATTGAAGACGTTGGAGACGGCTCAGGCGGTAGGGACGGTGGGAATCGACGCTTCCCGACTGAGTCGGGCCAAAGAGTTGGCTCAGGAGATCGAACGACGGATCAAGGTGGGGCAACGGGTCCTGGATTCTCAGCAAAAGGTCGACAGCGGCATTCCGGTGGACGCCGACACCCGAACCGCTACCGAACGGTTTGATGAGATGTTTGGCGATCGTGCCGGATCCGCGGCGGAATAGCGGTCGAGCCGCTTCACTGAGCAAACTCGATCTTGCAGCGTGCGACGGGGATCGACCAAGACGATCCCCGTCGCTTAATGCCAGTGCCAAGGAAGCGAGTGGAAACCATGCAGCCATTCGGGATGGGATTGTTTCTGTTGCCGCTGCTCCTCGGGATGATGCGAGTTGCCGTCAGTCAAGAGGTTTCCAAGCTATCCGAGGCAGTGGCCGCATCCGTGGACGCCTCGACCATGCGTGGGCGGAGCGATTCCGAGGAACTTGGCCGGCGACATGAATCGGGAGACGTTGCGGCGAGCGAGGAGTCGGACGTCCGGAACGTCGTGGTCGGCAGCGGTCCGTGCCCCGGTCGAACGGAGACCGAAGCCCGGGAAGAGGCGGCGGCGCGGGCTGATCGCAAGATGGCGGAAGCCTTGCAGGAATTGGCTCGCGAGCGAACGGGGATGCGGCTATCCGATCGCCAAGCGTGGTTGGAGTGGGATTGGCTGTTAAGGCAACCGGGGGTCGAGCAGGACATTAGGCAATCCTGCGACGCCAAGGAATATGGCCCGGTCGCCACTCAGGAAATCCGCCTATCGCTCCCTCGGCAGGTGTTGACGGAATGGACGGACCGTCTCAAGCAAGCGGCGATGCTTCGCCGGCAAGCGCAATTGTTCGGGGGCATCGGAACGATTTTCCTCGCGGTGGCGGCCCTGCTTACCATCCTGGTCTTGGACCGGCGGACCGGCGGGTACTATCGGGGTTGGGTGGTATCGATCGTCTGTCTCGGCTTCGGGCTTCTAACAGGCGCCGTTTGGGTCTGGCTTCTCTGGGCATTTTGAATTCATGGGCTTGGGAGAGTCGCGATCATGAGTTGGTTGGATCCGACGGAATGCACGGCGGCCCGGGACTTTCTTCGGCAGGGACGGCCCATCGAAGCGGCGAAGGTCTTGCTGGAGAGCAGGAATCGCGAACATCGCGCAGTAAGACGGCTTTTGGGTGAGGTGGGGTTTGCGTTGGTCGCCAAGGCCGAGGGAGAGTTCGAAGCCGGGACCTGGGCGGCGGCTCAATCCACCCTACGACTGGCCGCCGAGTGCGCCGCTTTGGATCAGCGAGGCCTGGCGCTTCACGCACGCATCGAAGAAGCCTTGGCCGAAAAAGAACGGATGGAAAGGGCGCGCGAGGTGGAGCGAGCCAAAGTCTTGCTCAAGATCGAAGAGGCGTGCCGACTCGCGGCCTCCGGGGAGTTTGCCGCCGCCTTGCGAACGCTGGAGTCGCTGCCGGCGGATGACGCTCGCGAAACGATTCAAGAGATTCGGCTTACGGAAGAACGTTTTAGCGACGCCCTGGACAGGTGCCGCGAGGCCGTTGTCGCCCGAGATGCCGGCCTAGCCAGGCATTACTGGGAACTGATTAAGCAGTTGTGCCCTCAGTGCCCCGAGATCAAGCGTTTGGCCGGGGAAATCGCCCGCGCCGCGTCCCCGGACGCCGGATCGGCGGGTCGCGCAAGGCCGGTTTCCGATCGCCGGGATCGCTTTCTTGTCGAAGACGATACCCTCGTTTTGCTGAGTGATGAAATTGCCATAGGGGCTCCCCACGCCGAAAACGTCCAACTCCCCGTTTTGGGGCGAGTTCACCGGCGGCACGCGGTGTTATGCCGCGACCGCTCGGGTTGGCGGATTCTGCCCTGCCGCGACCGGCACGGAAGACCCTGTCCCCTGCGAGTCAACGGCAAAAACATTAGTACCGACGCCGGCTTGCAAAACGGTGACCGGGTTGAATTAGGGGACCGACATCGCCCGTGGATATTTCGACTGCCCGTGCCGAACTCGTGGACGGCGATTTGGGAGGCGAGTGCGGAATCCGAAGCCGGAATCTTCCGTCCGTCGGGACACGCCCTGAAACGCGCGATCTTCCTGGCCGATGAACTGCGAATTCAACCCCTTGCACCGGCGCATCTGCTAATCAAGAATGTCGCGTGTTCCGGCGTCGTCCTGCGTTGGCAACCGCAGGGTTTGGAGTGGGAGATTGAAGGGGGGCAAGGCTGGTTGGAATCGCCCGGCGTTACCATAGCGTCGGACGACCGAGCGGTCTACCTGCCCGGACGGTTGGTGGTTGAATCCCAGTGGGACGAAGCGGAACGACTGGGACGAATGCTGGTAAATGCCCACGCCGGAGAAAGAACGACATTGAAATTCGACCTCTGGAACGCATGAATCACTCAGCGGAAACTCACCGTGACCGACCCCGAAGCCCTGCAGGAACTGACCCGCGCCTTGGAGGATAACCGACCGCGATTATTGAGCTATATTGTCCGCGGGTTTCCCCGTCTGGCGGACGAGGCGGAAGATATTCTCCATCAAGTCTGGCTGGAGGCCCGCCGTCGGATCGAGGACGACGGGTTTCAACCGCGAACCACCTGGGAGGCTTGGCTGCGAACGATCGTCCGCAGTCGAGCGATCGATCGTTTGCGGGTCTTGGAGCGACAAGTGTTTCTCTCGTGGCAAGTCCGTGGAAACGGCGTTTCCGGCGACCTGCCAAGGCCCGAGCCTGAGTCGCCGCATCCTTCTCCCTCTCGTGAAATCGCCGAACAAGAGCGTCGCCAACGGCAAGGATTGCTGCTCAGCGAAGTTCTGGCCGAGTTTTGCCGCTGGTGCGAAAAGAAGTCTGCGAAGTCGGGCGAAGCTCAACGTGCGGCGCTCAAAGAGGCCTATGAAAGATCTTTGCGTGGGCAAAGCCCCGCCGAGATTGCCGCCGCAATGGGGGTTTCCCCCAACGCTGTTTACCAATGGTTGCATCAGGCCCGCGAATGGGTCCGCCAACGAATCACCCAAAAGGATATCGACCGTTCGGTCTTCTTGACGCTCTATGGGGCGAGGGACGAACGATGAGCAAAGAGCACGCCCCCGATCCTCCTCAGCTCAACAGCCTGGGGCAGGTAGTTCGCTGGGTGATTGACGAATTGGGAGCGATGTGCCCCTCCCCTGAACGATTGGCGGCGTATTTGGCGAATCCTCGCGATCCTGCACTGGCCGATGTCCGCTACCACGTGGAGGACGCCGCTTGTCCGATCTGCCGTGCGGAACGCGACATGTACCGTCAAGGCGGCGCTTGAAGCACCTCGCTGGAGCGCTTCTCCGCTCGACGTGGATATTCCAAAAATCTCGCGTTATTATCAAACAAGTGTTTTCATTCGCCGGGGCTGACCGCCGACCGCACGGACTCTGCACACGGAGCGGCAACCTACACCCGCCCGTAGAATTGTCAGGGGCGCTTTGCGATGGACGACGTGGTGCGGGCGTTTTTAGAAAACGAGCAGCAACTTCGGCCGATCAAGCGCCTGGGGGTGGGCGGATTTGCCGAAGCCTGGCAGGTGGAGTCCCCCAGCGGGGTCCGCTCGGCGGTGAAGGTCTCCCTGCGACCGATCAACGAGAAGAATCCCGCCCTCAAAAAGGAACTGGATAACCTCAAGCTCGTCAAAGCCATCTCCGGCCACCCGCACATTGTGAGCCTGCTGGACTATTGGGTGGTGACCGATTACCTGGTGACGCGCTGGGAATTGGCCACAGGCGGCGACCTGTTGCGATTGTGGGAACGGCACCGCGAGGAGGGGCAGGCCGGGATCCCGGTCGGGCAACTTCTCAAGCTCATGTGGGACGCGGCGGACGGTTTGGACTTTCTGCACGGGCAGGGGATCTATCACCGGGATATCAAGCCGCAGAATCTCCTGCTGTTCCACGGTCGCGTGAAGTTGGGGGACTTGGGACTGGCGAAACTGGCGGGTGCGAGCACGGCGTCGCACACGGGTTCGGGGACGTTCGGTTATTTGCCGCCGGAGGCCTGGGAGGATCACCGCCTGGCGCCGAGCGTGGACCTGTATTCGTTGGCGGCGACGTACCTCAAACTTCGGACCGGCAACGAACCGTTCGGCGACAAGCCGGGGGAACTGTTCCAGCGACAAAAGCGCGGCGAACCGAGCTTGGACGGTCTGCAAGAGGCGGAAAAAAAGCTCCTGCTGGCCGCTCTTCACCCTGATCCGGAAAAACGCTTTTCCGAAAAAGCGCAGAGTTGGGTTCGAATTTTGTACCAGAGGCTTTTGTCCCCGGGCCGCCCATCGCAGGGCCGAACGAACCGGGAGGCCAATTCCGGAGTGACTGCAACGGAAAGCTCTTCCGCCGAGGAGAGGCGAAAGCGGGTTGTGCTTGCTGCCGATGGAACCGGCGACGCAGCGACGCTGGAAGAGGCCTTGGCCCAGTGCTCGGTTGGAGGAACGATCGAGATCCACCAGGGTGTCTATCGCCTGCAACGACCGCTGGAAATCACGCAGGCGGTGACGTTGATCGGGGCGGGCATGACCAACACGCGGGTGATCTGCGACGGCGAAGGATTTGTGATCAAGTACTCGGGCCAGGGAACCTTTCATGCCGAGGGAATCAGTTTCGAGCACATTGGCGGGACGCCTGCGAATGTCTGTGTCGTGGAGTCCGGGCAGATCCATTTCGAGGACTGTCGTTTTCAAGGTGGAAAAAATCCACAGTCTTCCGACGATAAGACTACAGAACAAGACAAGCTGATATTTTGCGGCCTCCGAATCAATGGCAAAACGGCGGGATGGGTTCGAGAGTGCCATTTTGTTGAGAATGATGCAGGGATCGCGGTCGGCGACCTTGCGGAGCCAACGCTGGAACGGAATACGTGCCAAAGCAACAAGGTCGGCATCCTGTATTCAGATAAATCTCAGGGCACGGCGCGGAACAATGTGTGTCGGCAGAATGAGTACCATGGAATCGGAGTAGCGGATTCTGCGTCACCCTTATTGGAAGGAAACACGTGCGAGGCCAACAAAAGATGCGGTATCTACTACTGGGAGAACGGCCAGGGAACGGCGCAGAATAATGTGTGTCGGCAGAACGAGTGGCTTGGAATCCAAGTCCGGGGTTCCGCGTCACCCTTACTCGAAGGAAACACGTGCGAGGCCAACAAAGAATCCGGCATCGTTTACTGTGACAATGCACACGGGACAGCGCGGAACAATGTGTGTTGGCAAAATGAGTGGCATGGAATCCGCGTCCGGGATTCGGCGTTCCCCTTACTCGAAGGAAACAGGTGCGAGGCGAACAAACGATCCGGTATCCTGTACTGGGAGAATGCGCAAGGAACGGCGCGGAAGAATGTGTGTCGTAATAATGGGGTACAGGACATCGTGGTCCAGGACAACGCCAAACCAACGCTTGAAGAAAACGACACAAACAGTTCGGCAACCAACCCTCAAGGGTGTCTCGTGAGCCTATTGGCCGTCATTATCGTTGTCGTATTGTCACTGATCGGCGGGGTATCGCGACTGTGAGGGTGGTTTTCTTCACCCAATGACGGGCATAGCCTGTTCGTGCCCCTTGGGGGGATTGCCGCGGGGCGAATCAGGTCAAGCGATCGGGATCGAAGAGGAGCGGGAAGAATTGGCCGCCCATCAGTTCGCCGGTCGGAATCGGCGGTACGCCCACCAGGTGCGGTCGATCCGACGCGGACCGCACGCCGTCGCGGAAGACGTTGATGACCACCGCGCGGCGGGGTCGATCGGTGCGATTCTCGTAGGAACCGTGTACCGTCATACCGTCGTGGAAGGCGGCGTAGCCCTGCTTCAATTCGGCCGCGACGGGCCGGAAAGCCGCCTTTTGCTCGGGCGTCAAAACGGTTTGGATAGCCTCCATGTCGCCCGCCAGACCGGTCATGGGCAAGAGTGGCCAGCGGTGGCTTCCCGGTACGTAGTGCAGGCAACCGTTGTCCACCGTGGCGTCATCCAGGCCGATCCAGCACGTCAAGTGGGCCATGGGCTGGGTCCGCGTCCAATACGAGTAATCTTGGTGCCATGCCACCACGCCGCCGTGCCGCGGCGGTTTCCAAAAGATTTGGTCGTGCCAGAACCGCACCGGGCCGCCCAGCAACTGAGAGGCGGGCACCAAGAACGCCGGATTCCAAAGGAGGTCGTGCAGGCCGGACGCGATCCGCCATCCGCCCAGGGCATGAAACAGGACCGTGTCCGGGTCGGTCGACTCGTTGGAGTGGAACTCGTAGAAGAGGGAGTGGCCGGGGTGCTTGGGGTCCGACAAATCTTCCAACTCCCTGCGCAAGGCCTCCACTTGCTCGTCGTTCAACAGGCGAATGCCGGTCACGAACCCGTCGCGACGGAAGGCTTCGACCTGCTCCGCGGAGAGCTTGTAGCGATCCCAATCCTCGCGGGAGGCGGGACGCGGAAACAACGCACCGACCGGTTCGTGACGTAACGACAGGTCTTGGATCATGGCGGAATACCCCGAACTTCCCGACATTGCCTGAGCGAGGCCGGTCTCATCGCGACGACATGGCTTACGCGTATTGCCGAGGCCGCGGACAGACCGGGCGGGACACGTCGGGAAATTCTATTGGCCTGCGCTCAACGGTCAAGGTGCGCCCAATCACTTGCGATTAGGGTTCCAGAACGATTTTCCCGACCAAATCGCCCCGACCGCCCAGCGTGTTTTCCTCCTGAATGCGATGGGCCTCCGCCGCCTGGTCGAGCTTAAGGGACCGACCGATGACGGCGCGCAACTTGCCTTCCGATAACCAGCGATTGATGTCGGTCGCGCAGTGCTGCTGTTCGGCGGGCGGTGCGTTGAACATGGCGAAGCCGAACATCTTGCAGTCCTTCACGTAGAAGGGACCGACGGGAAAGCTCGGCTTGGATTCGCGTCCCGCCATGACGACGATCCGTCCGCGCGGGGCGAGCATGGGCACGATCAATTCGAAATTCTGTTCCCGCAGGGTCTCGTACCAAACGTCGATCCCCTTGGGAGCCAACCGCCGCAGGGCCTCGGCCTCATCTTCTTCGCGATACGGCACGACCTCATCGGCCCCCAATTGTCGGCACAATTCGGCCTTCTCCGGACTGCCGGCGGAGGTGATGACTCGGGCGCCGACGATCTTGGCCATCTGCACGACGCACGACCCAACGCCGCCCGTTCCGCCGTGGACGTACAACGTCTCGCCCGCCTGCAAGCGCGCGTCGCGAAACAGCCCCAGGTGGGCGGTGATGCCGACCAAGGCGAGCGCCGCCGCCTCGCGATCGGAGACTTCATAGGGGGTGGGATAGAGCCATTCCTCGTCCGCCAAGGCGTATTCCGCGAACGTCCCTTGCCGTCCCAAGAGTCCTTGATTCGATCCCCACACGCGTTCGCCGGGGCGAAATCGGGTGACTTCCGGTCCGACCGCCTCCACGGTGCCCGCCACGTCGCAACCCAAGATGTACGGGCGAGGTAAGGGCATGGCCACCGTGCCGGCCCGCAGGTAGGTGTCGATGGGATTCACCGACACCGCCCCCACCCGAATCAAGACCTGCTTTCCAACCGGCGACGGTTTGGGCAAGTCTCCGTAACGAATCGACTCCGGCGGGCCGGGTTGTTCGATATATGCCGCTTTCATGCTCCATGAACCTCCTGAGTTCGCGCTGCGGTGTTGGACTGGTCGAGGCTTCCCGTTCCCTGCCCCGCGGCAAGAGAGCGGGCGACCGATCGATTCGTTCGATCGCCGATATTATACGCACCGCCTTCGTGCCGGGTGGAAAAGGATCGGCTCAAGCGGCAGAGGCGTCGGACGGTTCGCGACCGCTCCAGTACCGCGCCAACATGGTGCCCGTAAACATGCACAAGAACGTGTAACACGCGCACGGGATGGCGGCTTGGGGCATGTCGGGAAACAATTGCAGCGTCAAAACGGTACCCAAGCCGGCGTTCTGCATGCCGACCTCCAGGGTCAACGCGCGGCGCATGGAGTTCGGCAATCCGACGGCGCGACCCGCCCACCAACCCGACAGATAGCCGCCCAGATTGATCACGGGCAGGGCCGCGGCGAGAGGCAGCGTCACTTGCTCCAATCGGTCGCGGTTGATGGCCGTCACCACGGCGATGATCCAGAGGATGGTCGTGTTGGCGACCAGGCCGCCCAGCAATTCCGCAAGCCTCCGCCAATGGGTCGACACGTGGGCGAGGAGCGATCCCGCGGCGACGGGCAAGACGACCGTCGTTAACAGTTCTACGCCGGTTCCGACCACGGGAAAGGGCGCGACCCGACCCACCGTCAACCACATTGCCGCGGGGACCACCAAGGGCGACAACAGCGTGGCGCTGGTCGTCAAGCTGACGGAATAGCTCACGTGTCCTCGCGCCAACAAGGTGCACACGTTGGAGGCCATGGCGCCGGGCACGCATCCGACCATCAAGACGCCGATCAAGAACGGTCCGTCCAGGGCCAGGCCGCGACCCACCAGGTAGGCCAACAGCGGCATGGTCCCGTACTGCACGGCGGTCCCGAACAAGACCCAGGGCCAGCGCCGCACGACCTCCATCCACGCGCTGCGCGGCAAGAGGGATCCGATGGCCAGCATCGTGGCGGCGATCCACCAGCGGAGTCGGCCCTGCGAGGCGACGAAGGGATCCCCCCAGGTCGCAAGCGGTTGGCTCGGCCAGAAAAAGGCGACGGCACACAACGCCACGAGCCACACGACCAGGCCGCGTTCCAAGACCCGACCGACGACACGGATCGCCCTCGCGATGTAGGATTTCGACACGATGGATCTCCCCTCGCCGGCCGCCCTCGGTGCACCGCCTGCCCGGATGCAATTTAGGCTGGATGCATGCAGGGCACGCCGCGGACCGCAACGAGCCATCATACCAGCGTGCGTTCGTTTGCCGCCAGCACTCTCCCCGGGGATGCCCCTGGAGCCGCCGGCGTTGGCTGGTGGTGAAAAAAACCTAGAGCCACCAGCGTAAGCTGGTGGTGAAAACACTGCGAGAACGCTTTCATCTTGGGTTGTGCTTGGTCCACCTCGGGCTGACGCCCGAGGCTCCAGGCAAGCGAACACCAACGCGAGCTAGTGATATCAACCCTGGAGCCACCAGCGTTGGGTAGTGGTAAATAACTGGAGCCACCAGCGTTAGCTGGTGGTGAAAACACTGCGCGAGAGTTTTGATTTTGGGTTGCGTTCCATCCACCTCGGGCTAACGCCCGAGGCTCCATTTTTTGATCCACCTCGGGCTGACGCCCGAGGCTCCATTTTTCGCTATCCGCTGGGCACTCGCTTTTTGGTCACCTTTGGCTTACGCTGGAGGCGCCAGTTAGGTTGGCCCCAAGGTCCTTCAAGCTTTCTCTCCCAGTTCTCCCGGCACTCCGCAAGTCTCTCAGGTTTTTTCCAATGTGCGTCAGCGTCTTTCCGAGTGCACGCAAGTCTTTGAAACTCGCCCGAAGTCCTGTAAGCTCTCTCTAGGTCCTTCAGATTTTCACCAAGATTTCAGGAACGGTCGAATGCGTAACTCCGCGATTGCGTGCCTAGTCTCTCTTTGTCACGTCGCGATTCTCGCAACCTGCCTTACCGCGGCCGATCCGCCCCAACCACACGGACCGGTCCCCAGCCCGCGACAACTCCGCTGGCACGATTTGGAGGTCTACGGCTTCTTGCACTTCGGCCCCAACACGTTCACTGATAAGGAGTGGGGCTACGGCGACGAACCGGAAACGATTTTTCATCCCACGGACTTCGACGCCGATCAGATCGCGGCAACGGCCAAGGCTGCCGGGATGCGGGCACTGATCCTGACGGCCAAGCACCATGACGGCTACTGCCTGTGGCCCAGTCGGTACACCGAGCATTCCGTCAAGAACAGCCGCTGGCAGGAAGGCCGAGGCGATGTGGTTAGGGCGATCTCGGAGGCCTGCCGCAGGCATGGTCTGCTGTTCGGCGTGTACCTTTCGCCGTGGGATCGGAACCACAAGGACTACGGCACGCCCGCTTACGTGACGTACTACCGTAATCAACTTCGCGAACTGCTGACGGAGTACGGGCCGATCTTCGAGGTCTGGTTCGACGGCGCCAACGGCGGCGACGGCTATTACGGCGGCGCGCGGACCACCCGCCGCATCGACAATCGCACCTATTACGATTGGGACAATATCTGGAGTATCGTGCGGGAACTTCAACCGGAAGCCTGCATGTTTAGCGACGCCGGGCCGGACGTGCGTTGGGTGGGCAATGAGGCGGGCTACGCGGGCGAGACCTGCTGGGCGACCGTGCGGAGCGGCGACGCCATGCCCGGGGCCGCCGACCCCCGCGTCCTCAACGTCGGCGTCCGCGACGGCGACGTCTGGCGTCCCGCCGAGGTGGATGTTTCGATTCGGCCGGGCTGGTTCTATCACGCCTCGCAAGACGATGCCGTGAAGACGGTGGAGCAACTGCTGGACATCTACTACGCCTCCGTGGGACGCGGTTGCAACCTGCTGTTGAACGTCCCGCCCGACCGCCGCGGGCGGATCCACGAGAACGACGCTCGTGTCTTGAAGCAGTGGCGGGAAGTGTTGGATCGCACCTTCGCCGCGGACTTCGCCCGGGGCGCCGCGGCCTTCGGCCCGACCCGGGGCGACGACGAGCGGTTCTCTCCGCGCAACGTGGCGGACGGCGACCGCTCGACCTACTGGGCGACCGACGATGACATGACCGCGGCCGAGTTGGTGCTGGAACTGCGGCAAGTCGCCACGTTCAATGTGATCCGGGTCCGAGAGTACCTTCCGCTGGGACAGCGCGTGGATGCCTTCGCCGTGGATTGGTGGGACGGCACGGACTGGCAGGAACTCACCTCCGCGACTAGCATCGGCAACCAACGCTTGCTGCGAACAACGTCCGTCACGACATCCAAAGTCCGGCTTCGCATCACCAAGGCGGCGGCTTGCCCGGCTATCTCCGAGGTCGGCCTATTCCTCGCATCGCCGCCGTGATCTTCTCACCCCGTGTGGACTGCGGCTTGCCGCCGCCGTTCAAAGCGGCAGCTTTGCCGCCGCACTCCAAACCCGCTCCCGCACTCCAGACCTTTCGGAGGATTAATAGGGACATTTCCAGTCACGCCGAAAGCGGTCATTTCTATTCGGGTAGAACACATCCCGCCTAGCGCTGCGGCAAGCGTTGGGAATCGAATCGTAAATGCAATCCTTATCGCAATTTACGACGCGAAAATCGGACAGGGTGGCAATTGCGTCGCAGCCGGAAAACCGCTAAAATCAAGGGTTTGTCGCGGCCTGGAATTGCCGCCCACGACGGCGGCCTCTCCCAGGCGTTCCGAATAAGCTTACCCAGTCCTTCATTGAGAGGAATGAGCGTTGTCCGACGACGCGGAAAATCCCTCTATCTCGGAAAATGGTGGTCCTTCCGGCGCGGGAGACGCATCCAACTCTTCCAGCGACAGTCGGGTCGTCGCTTTGGCGATCGAGGATGAGCTGAAGAGCAGCTATCTGACGTACGCCATGAGCGTGATCGTGGCCCGGGCCTTGCCGGACGTCCGCGACGGCCTGAAACCGTCGCAGCGGCGGATTCTGGTGGCGATGAACGACCTGAATCTGACGCCCGGCGCCGCCCGCGTCAAGTGCGCCAAAATCTGCGGCGACACCAGCGGCAATTATCACCCCCACGGCGAGAGCGTGATCTATCCCACCCTGGTGCGCATGGCCCAGGAATGGAACATGCGCTACGTGCTGGTGGACAAGCAGGGGAATTTCGGCTCGATCGCGGGGTTGCCGGCGGCGGCCATGCGATACACCGAGGCCCGGTTGTCGCCGTTCGCCGCGATGATGCTGGAGGATCTCAAGCTCGATACGGTGGATTTCATCCCCACCTACGACGAGCGACACACCGAACCGTCCGTGCTCCCCTCCAAGTTCCCCAATCTGCTGGTCAACGGGGCGACGGGGATTGCGGTGGGCATGTCCACCGACATTCCGCCCCACAATCTCGGCGAAATCTGCGACGCCCTGGTGCGGTTGATCGACGATCCCGACGTCACCATCGACGAATTGATGGAAGTGGTGCCGGGCCCCGATTTCCCCACCGGCGGCATCATTTGCGGAAAAAGCGGCATCCGCCACGCCTACCGGACCGGTCACGGCGGGATCACGATTCGCGCGAGGGCGGAGATCGAGGAGCATCGTCCCGGACGGTTCCGCATCGTCGTACACGAAATTCCCTATCAAAAGCAGCGGGACTCCGTTGAAGAGAACCTGGCCAAGCTGGTCACCGACGGAAAAATCCCTGGTATTTCCAACATCCGCAACGAGAGCGACCTCAAGGAACCGGTCCGGTTGGTCTTGGAGTTGAAGCGCGACGCCGATCCCGAGATCGTGCTCAATCAACTCTATGAATACTCGGAGTTGCAAACCCGCTATTCCATCAACCTATTGGCGTTGGTGGACGGTAAGCCGCGGCTTTTGACCTTCAAGGAGATGTTGCAGGAATTCTTGCGGCACCGTGTGTCGGTGATCCGCCGCCGCACGCAATTCCTGCTGCAACGAGCGCGCCAGCGCAAGCACACCATCGAGGGCCTGCTGCTGGCGTTGGCGGACATCGACGAGGTCATCCGCGTGGTTCGCACGTCGCGGACGCAGGTCGAGGCCAAGGAGCGGTTGATGCAAATCGCTTGTCCGGCGGCGATGCTTGCCCGGGCCTTGGGCGACGAGGGTTTCCGCCAATTCCAAGAGGAGCGGGGATCGGCCGAAAGCTACACCCTCACGGCAGTCCAGGCCGACGCCATCCTCCGCATGACGCTGGGCCAGTTGGTCAACTTGGAGCAGGAAAAGCTGGTAAACGAGCACCGCGGCCTGCTCGACGACATCAACGAATATCTCCGCATCCTCTCCGACGAGCGGAATATCCTCGCCATCATCCGCGAGGAGCAACTCGAGATCAAACGCCGCTTCGCCGACGAGCGACGCACGGAGATCGTGGCCCAGGAAGCCGACAAGTTCGACATGGAGGACCTGATACCGGACGAGATGATGGTGGTTTCCATCAGTTCGGCGGGCTACATCAAACGGACGCCGGTGACCGCCTATCGCGCCCAGCGGCGCGGCGGAAAAGGCTTGAAGGGCGCTCGCGCCGACGACGAAGACCCCATCGAACACCTGTTCCTGGCCAGCGCGCACGATCAATTGCTGTTCTTCACGAACATCGGCAAGGTCCATTGGCGGAAGGTCTGGGAACTGCCGGAATTGCCACGCGACGCCAAAGGCCGCGCCATCGTCAACCTGCTCAATTTGAGCGACGGCGAGAAGGTGGCCAGTTGCCGGCCGGTCCGCGACTTCCATTTGCCCGATCATTACCTGCTGATGGCCACTGCGCGGGGTTTGGTCAAGAAGACCGAGCTATCGGCCTACGGACGACCGATGAAGGGCGGCATCATCGCCATCAAGTTGCGAGAGGGGGACGAACTGGTCGGCGCCGTCATCACGCGCAAGGGCGACGAGATCGTTCTGTCCACGGCCAACGGCATGGCCATTCGGTTCTCGCAGGCGGATGTCCGTCCCATGGGCCGCAACGCGTCCGGCGTCAAGGGCATCACGTTGATGGGCAACGATCAAGTGGTCGGCGTCGTGGTCGCCGATCCGGAGGCCGCCTTGCTGACGGTTTGCGCCAAGGGTTACGGCAAACGCACGCCCTTCGGCCCCAATGCCGAATCGCAGGAGGGCGGCGAATCGCCTCTCGACGAAACCGGCGGCGAATCGCCCGCGGACGATCAAGAGGCCGAAGACCTGTCCCCCGAGACGGCGCCCGAGGAAGCCTCCGCAGAGGGCGCGGAAACTGAGAGCGATGGCGAGGAGGAGGTTTCGTCGCAATTCTACTACCGCACGCAGCGGCGCGGGGGTAAGGGTATCCGAGACATCAAAACCGGCGAACGGAACGGACCGGTCGTGGGCGTGGTCGCGGTCCACGAAAACGACCAGGTTCTGATGATGACGGCCCTGGGCAAGATTCAGCGCATTCACGTCCACGAAATCCGCCTTTCGGGACGCAACACGATGGGCGTGCGACTGATGAGCCTCGATGAGGGCGACGAACTGGTGGCCGTCAAACGCATCCCCGCCGATGATGACGACGAACCGGCGCCGGTGGAATAAGCCGGCGAAAGCCGAGCGCATCGCCGCTTGGTCTGCGCCGCCCAGGTTGGGGAAGAAACGTCCGATCCACGCAGCGTAACCGATTCGCGCCGCGCCGGGAGGCACCCGGAGGATTTTGCAAGCAAGGACCCGGCGATGCCGCGTTACAGGGCATTCATCACCGGAGCCGACGGTTTCGTGGGAGGTTTTCTCCTGGAACACCTGACGGCGGCGGGAGACGAGTTGTTGGGCGCGGTGCCTTTTGCCCTTCCGGAATCATCCGAGTCGCCCCCCATCCTGCGCCAAATCCCTTTGACGGTCTGGAATCTGGCCGATCCTTCGTGCGACGATAGCGCCGTCCGCGAGACGTTGAGGGAGTTCCGCCCCCAAGCGATTTATCATCTGGCGGCGATTTCCTTCCCGGAGGACTGCGGCGACACGTCGTCGGTCCATCCCGTCGCCCAGGCGGTGAACGTCGCGGGCACAGCGAGGCTCTTGCGGTTGGCCGCGGACCTGCCCGAACCGCCGCGCGTGTTGATCGTCAGCAGCAGTTACGTGTATCCCTCCCCCAGCGAACCGCGGCGATACTCCGAGGACGGTCCCATCGCGCCCCGGCGCGGCTACGGACGCACCAAACGCGAGGCCGAGCTATTGGCCCTGGAGGCATGGCGTCGGGAAGGGGTGCCGGTCGTGATCGCGCGAGCCTTCCCGCACACGGGACCTCGGCAATCGCAGCGGATGATGCTGCCGGAGTGGGCCGCCCAATTCGCCGCCGGCACGGATCCCGTTCGCGTGCATACGCTGGAGGCCTGGATCGACCTGAGCGACGTCCGTGACGTGGTTCGGGCATACCGTCTCCTCGTCGAACGCGGCGTCCCCGGCGAGGTATACAACGTGGGGTCCGGCGTCGCACGGCGGAGCGGCGACGTCTTCGAACTGCTTCGACGAATCGCCGACCCGGCGCGGAAGGTGCAAGAGATTCGCCCCGGTCGCAAGTGCGACCCCATCGCCGACATCGGGAAGATTCGCGCGGCGGTGGGTTGGCAACCGGAGATTGAAATCGAGCAAACGGTCCGCGACACCTGGGAATACTGGCGAAGTCGCGCGGCGACGGGGGATTGAACGCGGCGCCGCGGGCACCATCCCGCCCGGCTTACTTACTCGGGCGGTGCGGCCTAGGGCATTCCCTCGACCGTCGATGCGGAATCGCCGCCACTTGGCTTTCGTCCCGAAACCGTGTTGCCCGCATCGGGGCGGTTCAGCGCGCGGCGGGCCCTGTCGACCAATTCGGCGGCCCAAGGCTTTTCTTGATACAGAGAGATCACGGCGCGACGAATCGCGTCGGCCTGCTCGGGATTATCGGCCTGCAATTGGTCGGCCTCATCCAAGCGTTTTTCGACCAGGTCCGATTGATTTTGGATCACGTTCCGCAAGTCTTCGCGCATTCGGGCCAACCGCCGCCGAGCCAGTTCCAAACACCGGGCCGAGGGGCCACCCTCCGAAAGATGCGACTGCGCTTCGGCCGCGTCCGCCGATTCGCGCGCCGGGTCCGAAACCTGTCGGTCCTCGCGCGGCGGCGCGTCCGGGCCGTATAGCGCGATGAGTGCCTCCAAACGACGCATTCCCTCTTCGGGATTGAGCTGCGCGTACCGAACGGCCTCCAAATAGTCGCGCTCGATGGGAATGGCTCCGGCGACGCTCCCGCGCCGACGCGCATCGAACTCGAATCGCCGTTCCAAACGTTGCAACTCGATTTCCTGCTGATACTCGCGAACGGTCTCTGCGCGGTAATCGCCGGGGTACCGCGTCAGGAATTCGTCGATGAGACCTTCCGCGGCGGTAAGCCGGTCGGTCGCCCCGTTCTCGGTCCGGGCCATGATGCGCTCGAACAAGGCGTCGGCGCTGGGGGGTTGAAGGAAATACCAAATCGCGCCGCTTAGGAGGAGCAATCCTGCGGCCAACACCCACGTTTGCAGGGAAACCAGCGGTCGGGTCGCTGTGGGCGGCGGTTCCGCGCGATCCAGTTCCTCGGGCGAGACCGTGACAAAGCGGTCGGACTTGGCGGTCGAGCCGCCCGTCAGCGTCGCGTCCCCACGCTCGCCGCCTTCTCCGCCTGACCCCTGCACGGTCGGCATGCCGGCCATGGGCGTAAAAAAACTCTTCGACGCCTGCTCCTTTTGCGATTCGCTCTGAGCGACGGGATAGCAATCGAAGGCATCCGTTTCCCGGGTCTCATTCCACATGGAGGGCGTGCCGACCCCGCCGAGCTTGGAGGCCTCCGCCGTCGGAGCATCGGGCGTATCGGCTTTTGCGACGGGAGCGGTCATCGTCGGCGTGGGCGGTGGGGCGGCGCTCACCGCGTCGATGGCACGCGTCGCCGCATCCGCCAGGTTCGAAGCCGGCGCATCGGACTGCCCTTCGCCGGGGACGCCGAACTCGATCAGATCTGCGGGCGGTGCCGACCCAGCCTTCGTCTCCTCTCGCGATAGGGCGTGCAACATGGCTTGCAGTCGCCGACCCACCAGCGAGGCCGTCGCGATGCGGCGGTCCGGTTCCTTGGCCAACAACTCCTGAAGAATGCGGTCCAATTCCTCCGGCGTTTGCGGGGCGTACAGGCGAACCGAGTCCGGGGCGGCATGGCGATGAAGCTGCAATATCTCGGCGAATGAACGGACTTTGAAGGGAGGACGTCCCGCCAGCAAGGCGTACATCACGGCGCCCAAACTGTATAGATCGGCTTTGGGGCCGACGGGCAGGGCGTCGGCCTGCTCGGGAGCCATGTATTCGATCGTGCCCAGCACGCTGCCCGCCCCCGTCTGCCCTTGCGTGCCGAAAAGCCTCGCGATCCCGAAATCGGAAAGCTTGACGATTCCGTCCTCGGCGATCAGCAGATTGGCGGGCTTGAGGTCGCGATGGATGATGCCGCGCTCGTGCGCGTGCTTCAACGCCCGGCAGATTTGAATCCCGATCTCCGCCGTTTCTCGCCAGGTGAAGCGGCGACCGCTCCGCAGCTCATCTTCGAGACTCTTGCCGCGGATCAATTCCATGACGTAGAAAAGCACGCCGTCCTGTTCGCCGAAACCGAGCAAGCGGACGATGTTGGGGTGGCGGAGCTTGCGGAGGGCCTCGATCTCCAACTCGAACCGCCCGCGGAAATCGCTTTCCCCGGCGAGAGTCAGGGATAACATCTTGACGGCGGCAGGTTCGCCCGTCTCGTTGTGAACCGCCTCGAAGACCACGCCCATGCCGCCGCGACCAAGACGCCGCACGACGCGATAGGGGCCGAGTTGCCGGATATCCATGGGCGCGCTCCTCCGTATATCGCGTAGCGTCGGCGGTTCGGTGTCGTCACACTCCTACAAGGACAAGATCCGTCAATACGAAACCGCGACGTGCCCCAGTCTCATCCGAAGCACCGGCGAAAAGCATGTGCCGAATCGAGGACGGTCGCACGCCGCCCCCCAAGTTAAGTGCTCTTCTTAAAGAATTTCAGCCACATTGGGAAAAGGAAATACTTAATCCAGGGGGCTAGCCTGCAATCATCTCGCACAGACTCCCGTTAGACCGTTCCCATCTTTCCATTCGCTCCCACTTGTCCGGTCTTTATGCGTTCTTGACGGCCGTTCGGCGTTCACTGAGCCAAGAGCGAACTTCGCGCCACGACCGCGGACCGTGGTCCAGCATCGTAGCAAGGGCGAATCCCGCCGCGAAATTCATCAGTCCCGTCAGGATAAAAAAGAGGATAATTCGCATGGAGGCTTCCGGTTTGCCGTCAGACTTTACCGAAACTCCCACAACCGCCGCGGTTCAGCACTCCTCATTGAGAATGCGGTCGTAGAACTCGACGTAGTGGTGGCGGGTGTCGGGGTTGGATCGGGCTTGGATGGCGGTGCGCGGGTGGAGATTCAATTGGCCCGTGATATTGTATTGCACCAGCGGTCCCCACTCCACCTCGTTGCGGAGCGGTTCGATGTGGTCTTGCAGGAAGCGGTAGACCGGGCGAAGCTTGAATTTGGGATTGCGGAGGAAACCGAGCAGCAGTTCCATGGGGCAGTTGCCGGCGCCCCGTCCTAAGCCGCCCATCGTCGCGTCCACGCGATTCGCCCCGTGGATGATGGCCTCGATGGTGTTGGCGAACGCCAACTGCTGGTTATTGTGAGCATGAATGCCGACTTCCTTGCCGCGATCCTTCACATAGCTGAGATACTGCTTGACCAGTCGCTCGATCTGTTCGGCGTAGAGCGATCCGAAGCTATCGACCACGACCACGGTTTGTGCCGGCGTCTCGGCCAGCAGTTCCAAGGACTGGGCGATTTCGGTCTCCGCCGCCCGCGAGACCGCCATCAGGTTCGCCGAGACCTCATAACCTTTGTCGAAGGCGTCCTTGATCATCTCGCAGGCCTCGACCGTTTGATGCACGTAGAAGGCCACGCGCATCATGTCGAAGACGCTGCGGTCCTTGGGTAGGACGTCGGTACGCCAATCGGTCTTGCCCGCGTCGATCATGGCCGCGAGTTTGAGCGGCGTGGGATTGTCGCCGACGACGCGGCGGACGTCATCCTCATCGCAGAACTTCCACGCGCCGAAGCGGTCGCGTTGAAAGATCTGCTTGGAGGCCTTGTAACCTAATTCCATGTAGTCCACGCCCGCCTCGACGCAGGTGTGGTAGGCCGCCCTCACGAATTCGTCGGCAAAATGATGATCGTTGATCAGGCCGCCGTCGCGAATCGTGCAATCCAAGACCCTCAATTCCGGACGATAGGTAATCCACGGTGCGGTCACGCGAGAATCCTCCCGTTTGCGAACTCGGCCGCTCGGCCGTAACGTACTCCCCGGCGGGCTCCCCGACACGGAATGACTGGAAATCGGATAGAAACGTAGTTTACCCGGATTTTCTCTTCCCGCCTACTTTCCAACACCGGTCAATCAACCATATCTTACGGAAAGAGTCTCTTGGAAGGCCCCCGCGGCAATTCACCGCCCCGTTGCGGCGCGAATACTCCAAGGAATCCCAATACGCGGAAAGCAGGGATTGCGACGGGGCCGGTTCGCCTCGCCATGCTCGTTGGTTCGCACCCGGACCTCACGGAAATACCGATGCACGATCGCCACGAAGAACCGGACTTTCGTCCCCTGGCCGAGGCTCCCGCCGAAACCCGCCTTCTTCCGGGCACGGCTATCGAGATCGTTCGACCGCCGGTCGGGGGGCGAGGATTCCATTACTCCCTGTTCGACTTCGACGGAACGCTCAGCCTGATTCGGGCGGGCTGGCAGGATGTGATGATCCCCATGATGGTGGAAATCCTCCACGACGTGGATCCCGGCGAGTCCGCCGCGAGCCTGGAAGCGTTGGTTCGCGACTTCGTCACGGAGTTGACCGGCAAGCAAACCATTTACCAGATGATCCGCTTGGCGGAGGAGGTCCGACGCCGGGGCGGACGACCTCTGGAACCGCAACAGTACAAGGCCGAGTACATCCGCCGCCTGATGCAGCGAATCGGCGAACGCCGCGAGGGTTTGCGGACCGGGCGCTATCGACCCGACGATTGGCTGGTCCCCGGTTCGCTGGAGTTGTTGGAGTTGCTTCGGCGACGGGGCGTAGAGTTGTATCTGGCCAGCGGTACGGATCAACCGGACGTCCGCGAAGAGGCGGCCTTGCTCGGTCTCGATCGCTACTTCGGGGATCGCATATTCGGGGCCGTGGAGGACTATCGCCGCTTCTCCAAGGCTAAGGTGATTCAAGACGCCCTGCGGGAACACGGCGTCTCCGGCGAATACCTGCTCGGATTCGGCGACGGCTATGTGGAAATCGTCAACGTCAAAGAGGTGGGGGGGACCGCCGTCGCCGTGGCCAGTGACGAGACCTTCCGCGACGGACGCATCGACGCCTGGAAGCGGGATCGCCTGATCCGCGCCGGGGCCGATTTGGTCATCCCGGACTATCGTCAGTGCGGGCAGCTCATAGACTATCTGTGGAGCGTTTAAGCCGCCCGGTTTGCCGCAGTCGCACGGTTCCGCGACGGCCTCGCCGTTTCCGCATTCCGCATCTCAAGACCGAGAAACCCGACCTCATGCCATTCCCACGATTCGACCGCCGCCGTTTGCAACTGCGTCCGCTTTCGGAACGAGTGCACGACTTGGATTTGTCCTGCATGCGACACCCGGGGGACCCGCCGCCGGACTTTTCGCATCCGTCGCTCTCCGTCCTTGCGAGTCGCATCGTCGAGGCCCGTCGGCGAGATTCGGCCGTCATCTTTTTCTGCGGCGCGCACGTCCTGCGGCAAGGCAACGGGCCGCTCCTGATCGACTTGATGCGTCGCGGATTGCTGACGCACCTGGCCCTGAACGGCGCCGGAGCGATCCACGACTTCGAGTTCGCCTTGATCGGGGCCACCACGGAAAGCGTCGCGCGGTACATCAAGGAGGGGCAGTTCGGGTTGTGGCAGGAAACCGGTCGCATCAACGAGGCCGCCCAGATCGCCGCACGGGACGACATCGGCTTGGGGGAGGCGATCGGCCGCGTGATCGAAACGGAGTCCTTCCCTCATCGCGACATCAGCGTGCTCGCCGCCGGTTATCGCCTCCGCGTGCCCGTCACGGTCCACGTGGCCTTCGGCCAAGACATCATCCACGAACACCCCAATTTCGACGCAGCGGCAACCGGCAAAGCCGCCGACAACGACTTTCTCGTCTTCTGCCGGAGCGTATCGCAATTGGAGGGCGGCGTGTTTCTCAACATCGGTTCGGCCGTCGCCGGTCCCGAGGTCTACCTCAAAGCGCTCAGCATGAGCCGCAACGCGGCGAAGCAAGAGCATCGTGAAATCCGGCATTTCACGACGGGCGTCTTCGACCTGATACCCATCGAATCGGACACCACCCGCGAGGTCCCCAAGACGGACCCGCGATACTATTACCGTCCCTACAAGACGGTCTTGGTTCGTACGGTGGCCGACGGGGGCGAAAGCCACTACGTTCAAGGCGAGCATCGTCTGACCGTGCCCGCCCTGTACCACGCCGTCATCGCCGCAACGGAATCGCCTTCCGTCGATTCGTAAAGGTATATCCGCGGGCACCGTATCGACGAGCTGGAGCGACCGGGGAGTGCGGGAAAAGAAGACATGGCGGACGGCGCATGCTGGTACATCGGTCTGGATGAGGCGGGCTACGGTCCGACCATGGGCCCGTTGGTGATCGCCGCCACGCTATGGCAGGCCCCCGCCGCCGCGCCGCCCGACACTTGGTATTCGCGGCTTGCCCCCGCCGTTCTGGAACCGTCCGCGTGCTCGGGTCGCAAACACGCAGCAGTGAGTTCCGACGGCGCGCCTCCTCCCTGCGTGATCGGCGACTCGAAGCAGGTCTATCAGTCGGGAAAAGGCTGGGCACGCCTGGAGCATTCCGCCTTGGTCCTGACGCGATTTTGCGGCGTCGAGGCGGACACGTGGCGGGAACTGGTTCGCCGCCTGGACGGTCGGGCGTTCGGCGATTTCGCCGACCTCCCGTGGTTGGCGCGGTTCGATACCTCGTTGCCGCTACCCCCCGCCGAAGAAACCGCCCGCGACGCGGTCGCCGCCTCCGCAACGGCCTTCCGAAGGGTCGCCGATGCATCGGGTCTGCGTCTCCGCGACGTCCGCTGCCGCCTGCTCTGCGAACCGCGATTCAACCGCCTGGTAGCCGAGCATGAATCGAAAGGCCGCCTGCTCTCGCTGGAAACGCTCACCCTGGCGCGGGAATTGATCGAATCGTGCGACGATGATAGCCCGGGCCGCGTGTATTGCGACAAACACGGCGGACGGGATCGGTACCTCGACGTCCTCTACGAGACCTTGTCGCCGGAATGGATCGAAGTGATCGGCGAGGGCCGAGAGGAAAGCCGTTATCGTCTCGGTCGTCCGTTCGAAGGGTGGGAAATCCGCTTCACGGCACGCGGCGATCGCCTGTTTCCCGTCGCCGCCGCTTCCATCTTGGCCAAGTACCTTCGCGAAGCGGCCATGCGGGCGGTCAACCAATTCTGGGCGGCGCGAATCCCCGGCCTGGCCCCCACCGCCGGATATCCCGAAGACGCCCGGCGGATGCTGCAAGCCATCGAGGCGATGCGGGCATCACTCGGCATCCCCTTGGATTGGGTCCGCCGCAGGAAGTGAGTCCCGACAAAACGAATCGTGCGGAGGCGGCGAGGCTCGCTTCTCTGCCTTGTCTTCCTTGCGGCAGACGGCGGAGTGATTGGGAAGCTACTCGATGCCCTCGCGCGTGCTGAATTCGGCCCAGACGGGAAGATGGTCGGCGACTTGAGCGGCCTGCCCCGCCGAAATCTTGAACTGCCGCACGAGGTCCATCACGCCGTGTTTGCCTGTGTACTCCGTCGTCGCCCGACGGTCCAGGAAGAATCCGTCCACAGCGCCCTTGCCGTCTACGGTGGTGGGAATGTCCAGCATCACGGGGACCACGTCGGCAAGTCCCGACAGTCCTTGGCGGAGGGGAGTTCGGTCGCCGAAATAGCCGGCTAGGATGATATCATCCTCTCCCCGACCGTCGTCGCGTACGGCACGAAACACGTCGTCGAGCAAGTCCGTCTCCTCCTCCGCGCGGAGCGTGTCCACCTGCACCCCGATCAACGTGAAGGTGAACGCCTCTTGCGGCGGCACCCCTCGGGCGCGAAAGGCGGCGGTCAAGGGAAGGAATTGCAGTCGCTTCAACGGATCGTCCACCACCCGAACGGTTCGCCGATCGATTTCCACTCCCGACAGATCGAAGACCACCACGATTCCGCGCGTGGTGACGACGCGGAGGGACTCCGGAAGCGTTGCGTAGCTGAAGACCGCGCGATCGCGATTGACGTAATCCATCAGTCGGGCGATGACGCCGCGATCCCGCAGATCCACCCCTTGCAAGACAATCACGTCGAATTGGCGAATGACGGCGGCCAGGGCGGCGGCGACGCCGGGCGTCAGCAGTTTTTCCTCCGTCAGCGGTGTGACGTTCCAACTGCAAATGCGAAGCGAGGACTGCGACTTGGGAGGAGGAAGCGCCGGTACCATCGGCAACTCCGCGGCGTCCTCGTGCTTGTCCGCGCCGGGAGCCGACCAGACGGGAGCGGGCAGCATGCCGCGCGCAACCAGTCGCGGAATCAGCCACCACGAGGCCGTAATCCCGCCCACCAGCAGTATCAAACCGTAAAGCGGTCTCATATCCCCGTCGTTTCACTCGCCCAGGGCGAAATCCGTCAGTCGGCGAAGGAAGGCGGGCGCGCTGCGCGGAACTCGGCGGTGACTCGCCGGCGGAGGGATCGTCCGTTCGTGCGGATCGCAGCGCGTGGAAACGCCGGCAAAGCTGGGAGCCTCCTCCCACAGGGAAGCCCGGTCATCCCCGGGAAACAACCGCACCAAATGACATTCCCGGCCGAAGCGTTCCGCCAACAGAGGAATCCGGGCCGGGTCCGTGACGAAGGGAATGACCGTTCCCGCGAAGGGGCGTTGGACCAAAACGATTTCGCATTCCCGCCGCGAAGGATCGTCCGCGTCGCCCGAGACGCCGAGGACCAGCAAGTGATGCCGCGCGGCCCACATGCGATGCAGGCCGTCGCCCGCCGTCCACGACTGCCGCACCGGAATCAAGACGTAGTCGCCGCGACTGCGGAGCAGGGCCGTCCGCAAGGCCTCCAATCTGCCCCGCGGCTGCGCAGGTGTGATGAGACGGACCTGCGGGTATTGCCGCGCGTATTCCTCCGCGATTTCCGCGGAGGCGTCTCGCGAGGCGTCGTCCACAAGAATCAGCTCCCAATTCGGCGTCAGGTCGGGTAGCGATTCGATCAGCTCGGGCAGACGCGCCGCCAGCACCCCCTGACAATTCCGAAACGATAGCAGGACCGATAGCGACACTGACAACGGAAGGCTCCTTCTGCCGCGGAGGCGCAGGCGCACCGCGCGCGTCTCCATCACAAGATGCGAGGACCTACACAGAACGCTTCCGTACGCGCAATCCCGCCGGGACGTACGGCGGCTCCTCACACTTCTCTTCGTCGCCGCCTATGAATCGAATCGACCGAAGTTCGCCACCGTCGCGTCGCGCCGCTTATGCCGCCGGAAATCATGAAAACGGTTTTGCGGCCAAGACGGGCCGTGCCGATGCCGCGTGCCACGGACCATGCCGCCGAAGTTGAAACGCACGCAAGCCGGAGCAGACCGTGCGTCGCGAGGAACCCGTGATTCCCGCGTGGGACGCAACACGCCGATTCGACGGCCGTATCGACGGCACCGCCGAAGGCCGGGCATCCGCCGCCCCGTTTCAGACGGGGTTTTCCACGGCGGCTTGAATTTCCGGTTGATACTGCTTGGTATCCAGCAGCGTCAAACCGAGAAAGAGGGTAAGAAAGAGCAAACCCACCACGAAAATGAGCGCGTTGAAGGGGTGGTCGTAACGGAGATGCATGAAATACAGGGCCACCAAGGTCGCTTTGACGGCGGCGATCCCCATGGCGATGAACAAGTTGGCCGACCCGAGATCCACCCATGTCGCCGCGACCGTCATGACCGTCAAAACGATCAGGGCGGCGAAGACCCCCAGCAACGTCCCCAGGGGAACGACGTGGCCGAAACCTTCCTGATGACCGGATTCCGCCGTGTTCATGCTTGCACCCGCTCGCTACGATTGCGTCTCTTTGCCGGTTGTGACCGTGATGAATGTTTCGCCGAATTTCCGCCGTCGGTGGATCAATCAGTGGATCAAATAGAGCAGCGGAAAGAGAAAGATCCAGACCAAATCGACCAAGTGCCAGTACAGTCCCACGTAATCGACCGGGCCGAAGTAAAACCGGTTGAAGTCGCCGCGGACGGCACGGACCAGAATCCAGACGATGGCCCCGATCCCGCCGATGACGTGTAGAGCGTGCAGACCCGTCATGGCGAAGTAGATGCTGAAAAAAACTCCCACCAACCGAGGCGCATCCTCGGAGACCTTTTCACCCGGCGGCAATTCCGGGGGGACGCCCGGCGCGGTCTCGCCCACGCTCGGCGCCGCGACGCCCTCGCCATGGTCGGCGCCGGACGGTTCGGATGCGTGGCTCGATTCATGCGCAGTCGCGTGGTAACGTCCGGCCCACAGGAGACCGTGCTCCCACTTCTGGCGGTATTCCACATACTTGACTCCCAGAAAGACGAACGCGCACAGCAGAGTGATGACCAGGAAGGCGATGAGAGCGCGGCGCTGCTCCAACTGCGCGGCGCGGACGGCCAGGGCCATGGTCAAACTGCTGAAAATGAGCACGGCGGTGTTCAACGCGCCCAGGTTCTTGTCCAGGAAATGATGGGCGTACACGAACACTTCGGGGTGATTTCCCCGATACACGGCGTACGCGCAAAACAACCCGCTGAAAAACAGGATTTCCGTCAGCAAAAAGACCCAAACGCCCAATTTTCCCGCGTCGAACTGCTGTTCGGCGGAATCGAAATGATGGGCGACGTAGTCGGGGTGAGCGTGGTGCCCCTCCCCGCTCTCCGCGGAAGCGTTGTGGGAGGCCAAGGCAGTCGAGTCGTTCATGGGCTATCCGCCATCCGAATCAGGAATGTCCGCATGCGGCGACGATCGGCAGGGACGTCGCCCGAGTTCGTCGAGCGCTCACGCCAAACCGAGCGGCACCCCGTAGTAGGCGCCGGTCTTCGTGTCGTATTCCAAATCGTCGAGGTAATAGGGATCGTAGTTCTCGCTCAGGACGGGCGGTCGCAGGAAGTTTTCCTTAGGAGGCGGGGAGGAGGTCTGCCACTCCAGCGTGGCCGCACCCCAGGGATTGGCCGGCGCCGAGCGACCTCGCCACAGCGAATGCGCCAGACAGACGGCGACGATGATGAACCCCAACCCGGTCAAAAACGCCCCCGCCGTGGAGAGCACGTTCAAGCCGGCGAATTCCGGATGGCGGTCCAGCAGCAGCGAGTAGTCGAAGTAGCGGCGGGGCATGCCGCGACTCCCCAGCAGGAATTGCGGGAAGAACGTCAGATTCAGCCCCAAGAAGATCGCCAGCGCGCCCAATCGGCCCAAGGTTTCGTCGAACATTTTGCCGGTCATCTTGGGCCACCAATAGTGCAGGCCGCCCAGGAACGCCACCAACGTCCCGCCGAACATGACGTAATGAAAGTGCGCCACCACGAAATAGGTGTCGTGCAGGTGCACGTCGGTGCTCAAGGCCCCCAAGAACAGGCCCGTCAAACCGCCGATCCCGAAGAGGAACAAGAAGGCCAGGGCGTAACACATCGGCGTTTGCAGCGAGATGGAGCCTTTGTACATCGTCGCCAGCCAATTGAAGACCTTGATCGCCGAGGGGATGGAGACGCTGAAGGTCAGGGCGCTGAAGATCATGCTGGCCAAACGCGACTGACCGCTGGTGAACATGTGGTGCCCCCACACCAAGAACCCCAACAGCGCGATGGCGACGCTGGAAAAGGCGATGAAGCGATAACCGAAAATGTGCTTTCGGCTGAACGTGGAGATCAATTCGCTGATGACGCCCATGCCGGGCAGGATCATGATGTACACGGCGGGGTGCGAATAGAACCAGAAGAAGTGCTGGAACAGCACGGGATCGCCGCCGAGTTTGGGGTCGAAAATCCCCAAGCCCAGCAGTCGCTCGGCACCGACCAAAAGCAGCGTGATGCCGAGGACGGGCGTGGCGAGGACCTGAATCACCGCGGTGGCGTACAGCGACCAAACGAACAGGGGCATTTTGAACCAACTCATGCCGCGCGCCCGAAGCATGTGGACCGTGGCGATGAAATTGATGCCCGTAAATATCGAGCTGAACCCCAGGATGAACGCCCCCAAGGCCGCCGTGACGACCCGCGTGTCGGTCGTGGTGCTATAGGGTGTGTAGAACGTCCAGCCGGTATCCAGACCGCCGGTAGCCAATACGATCAAAAAGAAGATCGCGCCGATAACCCAGAGGTGAAAACTGGCCAGATTGAGTCGCGGAAAGGCGACGTCCTTCGCGCCCAGCATCAAAGGCAGGACGAAGTTTCCCAAGGCGGCGGGAATGCCGGGGATAATGACCAGGAAGATCATGATCGCCCCGTGCAGCGTGAAGACCTGATTGTATTGCCGGGGGGTCAACAGGTAGCGCTGAGGCGTCTCTTGAACCGTGCTGGCAGCGGTCGGCGCCTCGCCCTCGGCGGATAGGCCCGCAGTCGCGTCGTTCGCGCCGGCGGTCGCTTGGGGCGGTACCACCGCCGCCGGTTGTTCGGCGGACGGGGTGCTCGCGGCGGGCGCTTTACCGTGCGTGAAGGCGGGAATCGCCAGGTGCGTGCGAATCGCCAACGCGAACAACCCGCCCAAAAGCAGCGATGCGATGATGCCCACCAAATACATCACCCCGATCCGCTTGTGATCGAGCGTGAAAACCCACGACCAAATGCCGCGATCGGCATGCAGATAATCGACGGGAGCGGAACTGGTACTATCCATGACGATCCATTCGTATCAATCAAGCAAGGGTTTTCATCGACCCGAACGCCGCGCCTAGGACTATAGGGGCCAATCCCTAAGGCGAAGGGTTCGGTGAAGCCGCGCCGTCGGCGCCCGCCGGCGGTTGGGCCTCTTCCGCATGGGCATCGCTCAGAGACTTGATGAAGGCGATCAGAGCGGCGATCTTGTCCTCGTCCAGAAGCCCCTGATACGGCGGCATTTGCGCGGGGTATCCGGCCACGATCTTGGCATCCGGAACCAGAATCGATTCCCGAAGGTAGTTTTCATCAGCGATGGTCGAGGTGCCGTCCGCGAATCGGACCTCTTCGCCGTAGACGTTCTTGAAACTGGGCCCGACCTTGCGCGTGCCGTCCAGCGAGTGGCACTGAGCGCAGCCTTGCCGCTGATAGAGAATCCGTCCCGCCTCCACCGGCGAGAGATTCTTCATGAAGTTGGAGGCCTCCTCCAGCCATTTTTCGAACCGACCCGGTTCGTGGACCACCACCTTGGCCAACATCGACGAATGGTTGTCGCCGCAATACTCCGCACAGAGCAGGGGATATTCTCCCGGTTGCACCGCATGGAACCAAGTGCTGGTGTAGCGCCCCGGCACCAAGTCCATCTTGAGACGGAACGCCGGGATGAAGAGGCTATGGATCACGTCGCGACTGGTCATCACCAACCGCACCGGTCTGTCGGTGGGCACGTGCAGGTTTTCGTCCACATAGCCGGTGGGATAGGTGAAAAACCACTTCCATTTCTGACCCGTCACGCGGATTTCGTAGGCATCCGGCGGGGCGGTTCGCATCTCCATGTAGCCGACGAAACCGGTAGCGAAGATGTAAATCACGATGCAGACCGGCACAAAGGTCCAGAACAATTCCAGGGCGGTGTTGTGACTGGCGGTCTTCTCTCCCTTGATTCGCGAGTCGCGACGACGATACAGGATTAGGAACACCGTCATCAAGACAACGATCAAGGCGAAGAAAAAGGCGGAGATGTAGAAAATCGCGTAGAACAAATAGTCTGTATAGTGCGCCGTGGTGGAGGCCGCGTCGGGGAGCCAAAAACTGCCGCCCGCCTGAGCCAACGGCAGTCCCCAAGCCCAGAGCACCCCTTTCCGCCGAAAATCCCCGCCCGCATTTTTCGCGGCGGTCGGAACGTTCCGCGCGGTCGGGGCCGAGGAGGTCGTGCTCGCGACCGCCGGTCCGCCGGGTGTATCACTCTGCGATCGTGCTTCGCGCTTCATGGATACCGGAAGAATCCCTCGCCGTCGTGATGGTCAATCTTTCCTGATGCAACTTTGATCTTCGCCCCAAGGTATCACACGCTTGGCTCGCCGGGCCCTTGTTTCTCCGCGTCCGCCGACGGATCGACCGTATCGGAGTGCGGATGCGAGCGACGTTGATCTCGAACCCACCAGGCGCCCAGCACTAGCCCGAAGACGGCCAGGGTCAAAGCGGCGCCGATCTGCATCAGCCTCCAGGCCGCCAGCGTGTAACTGCCGCGGGTAGGGTCGAAATGCATGCAAAACATCAAGATGCGGTCCACCGTGGTCCCGATCTTGCCTTCGGCGGCCTCCAGCAACGCCAGACGCAACGTTTGAGCCGGATACTCCACGCCGTAGAGATACCGCGACACCCGCCCGTCGGGCGTGCAGACCATGATCACCGCCACGTGCACGTATTGCTTTTCCACGGGATCGTAGCGATAGAAGAACCCCACGGTGTCCGCCGCTTTGCGAATGTTCGCCTCGCTACCCGTCAAGAACACCCAATTCTCGCTCCCCGGCACGCGATACGTCTTTGCGTACTTGGCCTTGGTTGCCGCCGCACGATCGACGGTCTCGTCGGGGTTGATGCTGATGGTCACCACGCGGTATTTCTCGCCCATCGGCCAATCCAACCGTTCCAACCCCTCGAACAGTCCGTTCAATTGCAAGTGACACAGTTTGGGACAGTTGGAATAGTTGAGCGTAAGGATGACCGGGAGCGTGCCGTCGAAATAGTCTCCCAAGCGGACGGTCTTTCCCTCGGCGGACACGAACTCCAAATCGAGCGGCAGCGGACGATTGAGGTGCTCCTCGACGCCCACGCCTTCCATTTGGTCGGGGGCGGTCTCCGCGATTTGGGCCTGGACCGGCGCGATGGCGAGCGTCCACGCCAGAAAGCAGCACGCCGTCAAGGTCGCCGACTGCCGAATACTATCCGCGAGTTTCGAATTCATCGAGTCCACCTCCCGTATTCCGCCGGAATGCTTTCTGCGTCTTACGACCGCTGCCGCGATTCTATGGAATTGTACGGCGCGGCCGATCGGCGCACTTCAATTCGTGCCGCTTGGCGAGGGCTCCGGCGACGTGCCCTGGGGTGCCTGCGCTTCGGCCTTGGGCGGCGGCGTCCCATTCGGTGCTTGCCCGGCGGCGGGATCGGCCGGCGGCGCGGTCGCGCTCGAAACCCGCCCGGACACCTCGCGAATCGGCTTGCCGGCCTGCAAATCTTTCACCACCGTGTCCATCGCCGCGGAGATGGGCAGGCTTCCCGACTCGCCCCCCTGGGGCGGCACGGGCACGTTCAAGCGAGCCTCTTGCTCCGCACGGACGCGACTCCATTCGGAGGGTGGAACCTGCCGGTCCGCAGCCTCTCTGGCCGATATCCAGCGAAAGTACACCACCTGCAACAAAATGATGATGGCGAAGACGATCAAGGCCCCGATGAAGCCGATCAACGCCACGGTCGAAGTGTTGATGTCGCGTTCCGCCATGGAAAGCTCTTCTTTTGCTCAGAGGCGACCGACCGCCGCGCGGCGATTCCGCCCCCGGTTCGCCGTCAAATATTCTCGAAATGCAACGCCTCGGACAATCGGGGATCGCGAAGCGGGACGACGGGCGCCGCCGCCAAGCGATCCAGGACCGCCGCGGAGAACACCAGCAGTCCGCCCGCCGCCGTCAGCAAGTCGATCCCGCCGAATCCCGCGAACTGCGGATTCGCCTTCGGCATGACCAGCCAATAAACGTCCAGCCAGTGGAAGACCAGCACCCAAATCGACCAAAAGGCCAAGCTGTAGGGGTTGCGTTTGGCCGCCCGCGACATCAGACCCAGCATGGGGAGGAACAGATGTCCCACGATCAACGCGATGGAGATCCCGACCCAACCGCCGGTCTGCCGCGGCAGGTAATACTGCGTTTCCTCGGGGATGTTGGCGTACCAAATCAGCATGTATTGCGAGAAGGCGATATAGCCCCAGAAGATGACGAAGCCGAACAGCAACTTACCCAAGTCGTGCAGGTGCTCGACGGTCACAAGTTTCGGATCGATGCGTCCGGTACCGCGCAGGAACAGAATCAATAGGATGATGAACGCCGTGCCGCCGACGATCGCCCCCGAGAAATAGTACAGGCCGTAGATGGTGCTGAACCATTGAGGCGTGAGCGACATCAACCAATCGATCGCCGCCACGGTGACGGTGAGGGCGTACAGCAGCAGCGCCGGTCCGCTCCAGCGTTCCAGGGATCGGGTGAGTTGCGGGTCGCCTGAGGCATCCTGAAGGACCGACAATCGCCGGTAGAATCGAGCCAGGAGCCACCAGGCGGCCAAACAGAACACGGCCCGAACCGCGAAGAACGGCACGTTCAAATAGACGGCCTTGTGCCGCAGCAGTTCGTCCTGCAAAACCGTCTGTCGATTCACCCAGGGATACAAGGCGTCGCTGCCCAGCAGTACCGGCAGACCGACGGGCAGGAACAAGACGCAGAGAACGGGAACGGCGGCGGCAACAGCCTCGGCGGGTCGCCGCACGGTCACACTCCACCCCGCCCGCGACGCGTGTTGCAAGATCACGAAGAACAGCGCGCCCAGTCCGATGCTCAGCACCCACGCAAATTGAGTGAGGTAGGCGTGAAAGAAATAGCCGCGATCCTGGGACGGCAAGAACGTCAGGGCGAAGGCCGCCGCCAAGCAGACGACCCCGGCAATGCCCAATCGGCTGACCCAGGGTTTCAGCCCTTGCGGCGGTTCCGCCGCGGTCGGGACCGATACCGTGGAATGCACCGTTTCGACGGAATTGGCGTTACTCATCGCGCGATTTGCTGACCGGTCTGGGGTTGAATTTCCGGAATGGTGTTTGCCAAAGTTTGCCGCGTGTCGGGTCTCGCCGGGGACTGGTCACCCGACGCAAAGGAAACGGTAACCGGACGCGAGACGGTCGCAGCGGCTAGCCCGCGAAAATCGTCCGGCAAAGGCGCCCTTGCCCGCTGCAAGGCCAAGACGTACAACACGATGGCCCAACGATCGCGGGGCGGGATTTGGACGGCGTAGGCGGGCATGGAATGGCGTCCCTCGCGCACCACCCCGTGCGTGATGGTATCGAAAATCTTGCCCACCGGTTGTTCCCGAACGGCTTGGCCGGTCAACGCGGCGGGAGGCACCCAGAGGGCTTCACCCCGTGCCCGCGCCCGGCGAGCGGTCATGCCGTCGTATAGTCCGCCCTCGCCCGTCAAGCCGTGGCAGGTTGCGCAGTAGATGTTGTATCGCTCCCGCCCGCGTTGCATTAGAGCGGCGTCGACGGGAACAGGGAATTCGGCCAGGAACTGCTCGCCGTCGCGCCCGGTCTCGAAACGCCCGCGATCGACCGGCGGCGCCGGATTGGGGTCGAACGGCATCGTCCCTGGGACCGGCGGACGCATGCCCAATCGATCGGGAAAGAGCATGCTGACCCGCTGCGTCTTCAGCTTGGGCTGAAAATCCATGTCCTTGATAATGTGGATGCGGGGTTGCTCCTGCGGAGATTCGAGCGTGTGATTGCGTGCCCGAGCGATGAACAACGGCGGCAGCAGGGCCAAGACCGCAATGATCGCCAGCGCCCAATAGACGGCCCGGGGAATTTGGGTGCTTCCCTCGGGAAGCGGACACAACTCGACCTCGACCGCCCCCAATTCGCGGAGGAACTCGGCGGTCCGCACGGGGTCGAACGCAGGATCCGCGGCGTCCACGGTGACGAAGAAACCGTCGGCGGTCACGCGCGCGAAGGACTTGGCCGTTGCCCCGGCGTGCACGAAACGAGGCAAGCCGTTGAGCAAAACGGCGCCGAAAAAGGCCGTCAAGGCCGCAAACAGTACGGTCAACTCGAAGATGACCGGGATGTTGGCCGGCAGACTGAACAGCGGTTTACCGCTGATCTGAAAGGGGTAGGCCACGGCGTTGGTCCACCACTGCAAGAGGAGGGCGGCTACGGCCCCGGTCAACCCTGCGCCGAAGACCAGCCACGGCAGGACGGTGGGTCGCACGCCCATCGCCCGATCCAGACCGTGAATCGGGAAGGGAGAGTGGCAGTCCCAGCGGCGAAAGCCGGCCTGCTTCAAACGTTTGGCGGCGGCCAGCAAGTCCGCCGGTCCGGCGAACCGGGCGGCGACGCCCAGCCACCGGCGTCCTGCATCCAGCCCGTCGTTCGGAGAAATCGGTGCGGCTTCGCGATTCATCTTCTTCGCTCAAATCGTCGTTTGTGCGATGGTATTTTCAGGTTCTCAAAATCAGGTTCGGCCCCGCCGTGCGTTCGTCGACGCCGGGCTTCATGCCCGGCGAGCACCTTCGGTTGCAAAGGTTTCGTCGACGGTCGCCCCCGCCGCACCGTGCTCCCCGTGATGATGCACCTTGGCCTGCGGCAAGACGCCCTTCACTTCCGCCATGGCGACCATGGGCAGGTAGCGACAGAACAACAAGAACAGGGTGAAGAACAGGCCGAAGCTTCCGGCCAACATACACAAATCCACCCAGGTCGGCATGAACATGCCCCAACTGGACGGGAGGTAATCCCGCGTCAGAGACGTGACGATGATCACGAATCGCTCGAACCACATACCCACGTTTACAAGGACCGCGATGATCCACATGGCCCAAGGCGTGGTGCGGAAATACTTGAACCACAGCAACTGCGGAACCAGCACATTGCAGCCGACCATCGTCCAATAGGCCCAAGCGTAAGGACCGAGAGCACGGTTGATGAAGGCGAACATCTCATAGCGGCTTCCGCTGTACCAAGCCGTGAAAAACTCCACCGCGTAGGCGTACCCCACCATGCAACCGGTGGCCAAGATGATCTTGTTCATGTTGTCCAAGTGGCGGATCGTGACCAGTTCCTTCAGTCCGAAGAAGGCCCTGGCGGGCACCATGAGCGTCACCACCATGGCGAATCCGCTGAAGATGGCTCCCGCGACGAAGTACGGCGGGAAGATCGTCGTGTGCCAACCCGGCACCTGCGAAACCGCGAAATCGAAGCTCACCACGGAGTGCACGCTCAAGACCAGGGGCGTCGCCAACGCCGCCAGAAACAGATACGCCCGTTCGTAAACGTGCCAGTTTCGGGCCGAACCGGTCCACCCCAAGGAGAATAGACCGTATAGCAGTCGCCGCACCGGCGTCACCGCGCGATCCCGCAGCGTCGCCAAGTCGGGGATCATCCCCAAGTACCAAAACAGCACCGACACCGTGGCGTAGGTGCTCACGGCGAACACGTCCCACAGTAGAGGGCTGCGGAAGTTGGGCCACATGCCCATCGGGTTGGGATACGGGAACAACCAGTACACCAACCACACGCGGCCCACGTGGATTGCCGGAAAGATACCCGCACAGGCGACGGCGAAGATCGTCATCGCCTCCGCGAAGCGGTTGATGCTGGTCCGCCAATGCTGGCGGAAGAGGAACAAGATGGCGGAAATCAGCGTGCCGGCGTGACCGATCCCGACCCAAAAGACGAAGTTGACGATGGGAAAACCCCAGAAGACGGGGCTGTTGTTCCCCCAAACGCCGACGCCCGTCATGAACAGGTAACCGACCAGGCCGAAGAACACGAGCATCCAGACGAAGGCCACGGCGAAGCCGATGTACCAACCCAGAGGCGGACGCGGTCGCTCCACGAGGCCGGCCACCCGATCCGTGACGGTCGCGAAATCGGCCGCCCCCAGGACCAAAGGTGCGCGGCGCCGAGGATCGGTAAACGTGTTGTCTTCCAATGTGACGGTGGTAGCGCTCATCGCGATGTTTCGTTCCGCGTTCGACTAAACGACCTCACTCCCCCAATCGCGTTTCACGGCCGAAGACTCCCGTCGGCGGGAAAGTCGCTCGGCACGAACTCACGCATGGCCGCCGTGCCCTTCGTCCCCGCCGTCCGCGGATTCGCGTTCCGCCGCCAACAGGGGGTGCGGGTTGCGAACCCGAGCCAAATACTTGGTCCGCGGCTTCACGTTCAACTCGGCCAGCATTCCGTAAGCTCGGGCCGAGGCGTGTTCGCGACTGACCGCCGACTGCTCGTCCGCCAAATCGCCGAAAACGATCGCTTGGGCGGGGCAGGCCTGCTGGCACGCCGTGCGGATTTCGCCGTCCGCAATCGCCCGGCCTTCATTGCGGGCCGTGATCTTCGCGTTTTGAATCCGCTGCACGCAGTAGGTGCATTTTTCCATCACGCCCCGACTGCGAACCGTCACCTCCGGATTGAAGACCAACTGCAAAAGCCGGTTTTCCGGTTCCTCGACCCGGTGGTGATAGTAGAAGTAATTGAACCGCCGCACCTTGTAGGGACAGTTGTTGGCGCAATAACGCGTCCCCACGCAACGGTTATAGACCATGTCGTTCAGCCCTTCTTTGCTGTGCACCGTAGCGGCCACGGGACACACTTGCTCGCAAGGGGCCAGCTCGCACTGCTGGCACATGACGGGCTGATGGACGGATTGCGGATTCTCTTCGTCCCCGCGGAAATAACGATCCACGCGAATCCAATGCATTTCCCGGCTTTGAAGGACGCGCTCCTTGCCGACGACGGGGATATTATTCTCGGCCTGACACGCCACCACGCACGCCCCGCAACCCACGCACTTGGAAAGATCCACTGACAGACCCCATCGGTGCCCGTCGTGGCTCGGTTCCGTCCACAACGACTCCAGCGGGGGATGGTGGACCTCGTGCTCGGCCGAGTAGTGGGCTTCCGGATCGTTGAGCCGCTTCAACGTCACCTCGCGGACCAATTCGCCCAAGCGTTCCGTCCGCGAAGCCAATCCGACAGTGTCGATCAGGTGATGGTCCTGCACGCAGGGGACCGGCACTTCCTGCTTGAGGACCTTGAAGGGCACGTTCCGGCGAACGAACCAATTCGCGGAATCTCGCAGAGGATGAACGTTGACGCCGACGGGCGGAATCCCTTGATCGACCAGACCGCCCACGTGGCCCGCCGCCTCGCGACCGTAACCCAAAAACACGACCGCCGTGTTCTCCGCCACGCCCGGCAGGACGCAAACCGGCAACTCCACGGAGCGACCGTCGACGTCTAATTGCACAAGCCGCCCGTCCCGGCAACCCAAGCGCCGGGCCGTGCCGACGCCCATCACCAGCGGATTACCCCACGTCCATCGCGTCATGGGGTCCGGAAACTCCTGCAACCAACCGCTATTGGCGAACCTGCCGTTGTGGACGGAAGCGTCGCGGCGGAAGACGAGGGTCAGCCCGGCGACTTGCGACGCATCGGAACTCGTCCCGCGGACGGAAGCCGCGAAGACCGCAAGGGCATCGTCGTTCGTTTCCGCCGCCGCGACCGGGTCCGCCGCCGCCTGATCCGCCGACGGCGAATGGCAACCGCGTTGCAGGGTCGCCGCCCAAAGCGATTCGGCGTCCGCTCCCTCGCCGCTTGTCCGTTCGGCGAAGGTCTCCCGTACCCACTGCATCGGAGCCCCTTCGAGCTTGCCGACCATCGCGAGGATTTCCAGGGCCGATTTTCCGTTGCGGAGCGGTTCGATGGTCGGTTGGACCACGGCGTAGGTACCGTCCCAGGCCAGCGTGTCTCCCCAAGCTTCGAGGAAATGCGCCTGCGGCAGGTACCAACCGCAACGACGCGAGGTTTCGTTTTCGTACAGACTCAGGTGAGCGGAAAACTCCAGTTTGGGCAAAAGCTCCGCCATCGGCACGTCGGCCGGGGCATCGTAGGCGGGGTTGCCGCCCAGGATCAATAGCCCGCGGACATCGCCCGCCGCTACGGCGTCCGCCAAATTGCGAAGGGCCTGCACGTGCGTCGGTCGCTCAGGATCCAGGGCGGGATAGTAGAGCAACGTCGTTCCCCGGTTCTTCAGCAAGTCGTTGATCCGCGCCGCGGCGGCATGGACCTCGGGGGGCAATCCGGGCCCCACGACAACAAGGCCATGCGAACCGGCCTCCCAAAGATCGAGCGCCGCCACGACCAGAAAGCGGACCGGGTCCGACTTGGCGCCGTTTGCGTCCGCTTGTATCCCTTGCGATTCTGCGAGGTTTTCTCCCGCCGCCAATCGCTTCAAGGCCGTCTCCAACCCCGCCGCGAACAGCGCGATTTCCGGCGGTGACAGCGGCAAACGGTGATCGGCGGATGCCCCGGTAACGGTGTGATGCGACTCGACCGCGTAAAGTCGGCTCATACGTTCGGGATCGCCGTCGCGCGTCGAGGCGAACTCGCGCGTCCAACGCACGGATCCCGGCATCTCGCCAAAAAGGTCGGCGTCCAGGGCCACAATCACCCGTGCCTGGTCCAATCGGTAGGCCGGTCGCAAAGGCCGTCCGAAAGCGGCCTGGGTGCCCAGTCGGACGTTGTCGTCGCTCCAAGGCTCGTATTCGAACCATTGCAGGCCGGGCAATGCGACACTGACGGAGCGTCGCAGTCGGGCCAGCGTGGGCGAAGAACTCGCCTCCGCCAGAATCGCCAGCCCACGCCCATCCGGTGCGGACTGCACGAACCGGGCCAGGGCGCCGCCGAAGGCGTCCCACGAGGCGATCTCGCGCTGCTTGCCGTCGCGGCGAACGACGTCCTCGCCTCGATCCGGATCGTACAACTCCAGCACCGCCGCCTGAGCGAAGACGTCGGTCCCTCCCAAACTCATCGGGTGGACGGGATTGCCCTCCAGCTTGATCGGGCGACCGTCCACGCAGGTGGCGACCAGACCGAGGGGCGTGCCCGCCAAATCCATGGCCGTGGCATAGCGTTCCGCCTTGCCGGGGATGCGACCGACGGGCCGATGGACGAAGGGGGCGATCTCCTCTTTTTCCCAGCGGCAACCGCCGAGACCGGCCAAGGCCAGCGACGCGCCCATGAGTTGCAACCAGCGCCGCCGGTGCAGTCCCTTTAGCTCGATGCCGTGCGGGAACTCCTTCGCGAGCATCTCGCGGAACCGGGGCGTATCGGCTAGTTCCTCCAAGGTCCGCCAGTACGGACCGCGACGCGAGGTCAGGCCGGTATTTTCGGGGTTCGTGCGTTCTAGCGATGACATGTCGAACAATCGGTGGACGGTTGGATGTTATTCCGGCGACGAATCTCTTGTCCAATGCGGAGCTGTTCCTCAGGCGAATCGGCCTGCCAGCCCAAATTGGTGATTTGGTCTTGCGGTCGCAAGTGCGGGTCCGGGTTGCGGTGACACTCCAGACACCAGCCCATGCGAAGCGTCTTCGACTGGAACACGCGTTCCATACGATCGACCCGATCGTGGCACTCCACGCAACTGACGCCCCGATTGACGTGGGCGCTGTGGTCGAAGTACACGAAGTCCGGTAAATCGTGAACGCGGACCCAGGGGACGGGCTTGCCGCTTGCGTAACTCTCCCGCACCGCCGCCAGTTTCGGACTGTCCGGTGCGATCCCGGTATGGCAGTTCATGCAGATTTCGGTCGAGGGTATGGCCGCGTGCGCCGCCTTTTCCACGGTGGTGTGACAATAACGGCAATCCAATCCCAATTCGCCGGCGTGCAGGGCGTGAGAGAACGGCACGGGCTGAGCGGGCGCGTAGCCCACGTCGATGGTCTGAGGGTCCGCCGCAAACCAAGCCACACCCAAGACGTAAATCGGCGTCAGCAACAGAATCGCGCCGAAGATCGGGCGAGCCTGATCGACCCACGGTGGCAAGATCGGTTTTTGCATATCGCAAGCAGATGAACGATCGGGTTCGAATGCCGGCGTCCAAGCTCAAGGTTTGCGCCGGGAGATTTCAAGCTGTTACGACAAAGCCGGACGTCACTCCCCCCTCCGTGCGAGACTCGCATCGGCACCGCGGAAGGTGCGTTTGGCTCCCGCCGAACGCTCGGTCGGAAAACGACGCCAAGGCGGAACTGCGAAAACCTACCCCAAGGAAAAACGAACGTCCCACCCGCCGGGGCAAAACAGCCCGCCGCAATCCGTCCGGCACAAGCGAACTAGAATTCGTTATTATGAACTGTCTTTTATGATTTGCAATTGTAGGGTGCCGCCCGCCGCGATGACTTTGCGACAAAGGCATGTTCCGCCAGCCAGCCCTCTCATCCGCCCCATCGGAATCCGCCGCCCTGATCGGAAACGTTCTGCAAAAATCCCCTGCTTCTTTTCCGGCCGCACAAACGATAGCGAATTTCCCGCAGGACTCCGCCCGACGAAAAATCGCCGGAAAAATCCCGACGGAGAAACTCTATTGAAGCCCTTTCCCGTCCCCGTCGGGCGGTCCGTACCCGTTTGGACATTTTGGAAATCTGCAAGCGAAAACGAGGATCCGGTGCCGCATGGCATACCGCCGCCCGCCGGCGCTGCCGAGACCGTCGCCCCCGCGTCGCGTGGCAGCGTGGTCCCGGTCGCGGTCGCGGATCCCGCCGCGGATGAGCGAGAGAGCTACGCCAGGGCCTCGGCGATCAACTCCAGAGTCTCGTCGATCTGCTCGATCTTGCTGAATCCGATCGTGAAGCAGTCCACGCAACCCAAGCCGAGCACCCACTTGAGCGACTGGAGTCGCTGTTCGCGGGAATCGAGGCCGCTCTCGCCGAAGATTTTCATGCCGATGATGCCGCGACCGGCGTCGTGCATCTTTTTCACGGCGGCGGCGACATCCTCCGGTTTGCCGTCCATTTTCAGACCGAAGGGGTTGATCCGCACGAGTTGCACGTCGCACCAATCGGTTTCCACCGATGCGGCGAGCGGGTCCCAGCCATGGCACGAGACGCCGATCGCCTTGATGCGGCCCTTTTCCTTCTCTTCGTAGAGCACGTCCATCACGGGACGCATCTTGGTGGGCCAATCGCCGGTGGTCATGCAGTGCATCAACACGCTGTCGATGTAGTCCACGCGTAGTTCCCGGCGGAATCGTGCGATGTCGGCCCGGGCCACTTCGGCCGTCTGCGCCCGGGTCTTGGTCTGGATGAAGTACTGATCCCGCGGCACGCCCTGAAGGGCGATTTGCACGAAGACATGGGTCTGGTAGTTATCGGCGGTGTCGATGTACCGGACACCCCGCTCCAATGCGGCACGGACCATGGCGGTGAACTTGTCGGTACCCATCGCCCGCTGTTCACTGCCGCCGACGGTACCGGTTCCGATACCGAGCACCGAAGTCTTGATGCCGGTTCGCCCCACCGTCACCAGGTCGGCACCGCTTTTCAAGGTCGGTTGATGCGGGTGCGCCCAGGCGCCCGCCCGCCAACCCAGGGCGGCAAAACCGCTTGCCGCCGCTCCGGCCAAGAACGTTCGTCGGGATACCAAGCTCATGACAAACTCCCTGGAAAAAGTTCGAAATCGCCGGGCAAATCGACCGCGAGACCACCGCCGCGGACTGTCTGGATTGTATCGCCGCGGTTGGCGAAAAACATGCGTTTTTTGTCCGGTGCGACTGCAAACGGGCACAAGCGGTAAGTTCCCGCGAATCCGCATGCCTAACCGCTATTCGACCGAACCGCCTAAGCCCGCCGGGCCTTCAGCGGTCGCAACCGTACTGTTCGATAATCCATTGCGGATACGGCTTGGGCAAGGCGCTCACGGCGTCCAATCGCCCCATTTCCCCCGCCGATAGCTTGACCTCGGCCGCCGCCAGGTTTTGCTTCAGTTGCTCCATCGTGCGGACGCCCAAAATCACGGAGGTCACGCCGGGCTTATGCAGCAACCAGGCCAAGGCGATCGCGGCGGGCGTCACTCCGTGGTCCGAAGCGATCGCCTTCAGCTCGTCCACAATGTTGTAGATGCGGTCCCAATCGGCGGGCAGGAATTGGGCTAGCGGACCGTCGATCCGCGAACTGGCCGGTCGGGGCCGGTTCCGATCGTATTTGCCCGACAGATAGCCGAACGCCAAGGGACTCCACGGCAGGATCGCCAGTTTTTGATCCAGGCACAGAGGTACCAATTCGGTTTCCAGATCACGAAACGCCAGGTTGTACAGCGGTTGCAAGGATTCGAAACGAACCCAGCCATTCCCGTCCGAGACCCAAAGAGCCTTCATCAACTGCCAGGCCGCGAAGTTGGACGCTCCGATATACCGGACCTTGCCCGATCGCACCAAATCGTCCAAGGTCCGCAAGGTCTCTTCCAAGGGTGTAACCGGATCCCATATGTGGATTTGATAAAGGTCGATGTAATCGGTGCGGAGGCGTTTCAAGCTGGCATCGACGGAGTTCAGGATGTGGTGCCGCGAGGCCCCGATCTCGTTCGGCTTGTCGCTCATGCGAAAACGGACCTTGGTCGCGACGACGACGTCCTTCCGCACTCCCTGCAAGGCCTGGCCCAGCAGGTCCTCTGATTCTCCAAAGGCGTAAATATCGGCCGTATCGATGAAATTGATCCCGGCGTCGAGCGAGGCGAAGACCATTTCCTTCACGGCGGGCAGATCCAGATCGCCGAAGCCGAACTGATTCTTGCCGAACGTCATCGTACCCAGGCAGAGCGAAGAAACCCGCAAACCCGTATTTCCCAAGAACCGTGTTTCCATGCTCCCAAACTCCCTGCTCGCTGAAAGAAGGAAAGACCTTGCCCGTCGCGCCCCGCCGGAGTGACGGAACTCCGTTCATTGTCGGGGCGGCAACGCCGCTGTCAACACGGCAAATCGGCCTTGGGAGCGGGGGCGCCGAGAGACGCCGCCGAACTCGAAGCCCGCGCGGGCGCACACCAGGACCGGCGGACGACCGATCGCGTCGGGCAACTCACGAGATGCCGATCGGCGAATGGACCGGCAAACCGCCGCCGGCCAAGAACGAGAGACTAATGAGCGAGCAGACGGTTCTCGCCGTCCACTTTGACGACCTTCGGGCGATAGGACCGGGCCTCGTCGTCCGACATGGAGGCATACGACAGAATGATGACCAGATCGCCCTTGCAGCCCAATCGCGCCGCCGCCCCGTTCAGCATGATCGTCCCGGAACCGGCCTCGGCCTCGATCACGTACGTCACCAGACGAGCGCCGTTGTTGATGTTGAGAACGTGCACTTGTTCGCCCGGCAGAAGATCGGCCGCCTCCATCAAAAGCCGGTCGATGGCGATGCTGCCTTCGTAGTCCAACTCGGTGCCCGTCAAGACGGCCCGATGGATCTTCGATTTCAGCATGTACCGTTGCACGTGGGAACCCCCTCACCGGAAAGCCGACTTAGACACGCCATTGCGAGGGTAGCAATCACGCCGCCCGCAAGGCGTTGAGTCTTGCGGAAGTGAAAACCGGCGACCGCGAACCGCTCCTCGCAAACCTCTTTTTATTGTAGGTCGAACGTTGCCGCCTAAGAAGGTCTCACACGGTCGGCGTCGAATGTCGGGAAAGATCGGCCGCCTTTTGCCGAATCCACCCGCACAATCCTTCCGGGTCGTCCGTTCCGATCCAGTAGACACGCCGTTTCGTTTGAATGCGGACGCAATCGTAGCCCCAGACGTTGACGATCGTTCCCTTGAACGCGTTATAGTGCAGTCCCCAACCATCCAGGAAGCTTGTCCTGTCAGGTTCCGCCGACACGATATCTGCGTAGCGAATCCTCATTCGCAGCAGCGGGATGGGCCCAAAACGGATTCGCAGGACATCACCCTCGTCGCGGATGGTCAGGGAGCAAAACGACAGGATCGCCGCGGCCATTATTCCGGTGGTGATGGTGTAGACCCACCAGGGAAGGGGTGGGCCCGGCGCAATCGCTTCGATCACGGTAATCAGCACGGCGGGAAACGGAATCAGTAGGTACCATCTTCCCCATTGAGTCCTCGAGTAGCCCATCGGCTCCTCCGCGAGGTGACATAAATCGCCATTGCCCCTCCCCAAAACCCCGATTCCTTCCCGTAATAGAGCCGATACTAGGCCGAACCACAATATTTGGGGGGTGACATCCCGACGGTAGTCCGGTCCAATGAAGGTTTCTCGGAAAACGAATTCGCTGCGAGACCCTCGCAATTAGAATTGGATATGGAATCGAAAGGGACGGCGAAATAAGGCATGGAATCGGTGCGACTCGGGGCCTCGCTTCGGCCGCGGGATCGCTCGCTGACCGAACGCAGTCGGGCGGCGCGGCGCCGGCCTGAAAGTGGCTGTCGTATCGACCTGGACTTGTGCTTTTCCGGGATTGCGGAAAATACCGCCCACAACCGCGATGCCGTACTTTCCGACAGAGGGAAGCCGAATGGAACAAAAGACCTCGCCGTGCCGCGCTACCAATCGCCCAGGGGAGCGAGCAACAAGGACTCGAAACACGGTGCGTCGCGCGGCGCATCCGGTTGGTAAGTAGTCGTCGCTTCCTCGGGCACGCAGGTGAATCATCATGCCAACGAGGACGAAGGGGCGCCATTGTACGGAACTTGATCATCTTTTCGATCCGCGGAAGGGAGTCCCGGTCTCGAAAACGCGCCTATTAGCAGAATCCGTCAGGACAGGACGTCCGAGCGGAATCGACAGGCCAAGGTAGTAATTTCGATGTCGGATCTTCACTCGGGTGTGTCGGCGAAGCCCGGTTTCTTTGCCCGATACAGTCTCCCCATTCTTTGCGTCGTTGCGTTCCTTACGCCCTTCATGTACTTGGGCACGGAACGCAGTTTGATGAGCAACAAGAACGACGTCAAGTCGTGGTTGCCCGCCGAGTACGAGGAAACCGCCACTTTCGACTGGTATCGTCAGCGGTTCGAAAGCGACCTTTTCATCCTGGCCAGTTGGGAAGGCTGCACGCTGGACAGTCCCAAACTGGAGCTATTGACCCGGCGTCTTCGACCGTCGCCCGACGCGTCCCCCGACGACCCCTGCCGCTTTTTCAAGAGCGTCATCAGCGGGGCGGACGTAGTCCGTCAACTCCAAGAGGACCAAGGGCTGACCCGCGAGCAGGCTATCGACCGCCTCCGGGGCTTTCTGGTGGGGATGGACGGGCGGCAAACCTGTTTGGTCATGACGATCGATCCGAAGGCGGAGGAACGCTGGGATCGCCACTTCAAGGGCAATCCCACCAAGAAGTTCATGCACGCCGTGATCGACCACATCCACCAGACGGCTTTGCAAGTCTGCGACATCAAGCCTCAAGATTTGCATCTGGGCGGTCCGCCCGTGGATAACGTGGCCATCGACGTGGAAGGACAGCGGTCTCTGGTCCGACTGGCGATCGTCTGCGGCGTGGTCGGCCTGGTCGTGTCTTGGTGGTGCCTGCGAAGTTGGATGCTGACGGCGATGGTCTTCACCACCGGCATCTTTAGCGCCGGGCTGAGCATGGTTGCAGTTTGGCTCAGCGGCAACGACATGAACGCCATTTTGCTGACCATGCCCGCCTTGGTGTACGTCGCCGCGGTTTCCGGCGCCATTCACATGGCCAACTACTATCGGGACACGCTGCGCAATCAATCGGCGGCGGGTCTGATCGATCCGGCGGTCGGCGCCCCGGACGGCGCCGTTCGCGGGGCTTGGCTGCCGCTCTTCCTGGCCACCGGGACGACGGCCTTCGGCTTGGCCTCGCTCTCCGTCAGTGAACTCGTTCCGGTCAAGCAGTTCGGCGTCTTCTCCGCGGTGGGTGTGGTGCTGAGCTTCATCTTCCTCTGCCTTTACATGCCGTCCCTGTTGCAAGAGTTTCCCATCCGCTCGCTCATCAAGCCTCGGAAATCGTCCTTCTTCGATCCGGGACGCTGGAGCGGGTGGAGCTACGTCGGCAACTGGATACTCAGTCGCCACCGCTGGGTCATCGCGGGTTGCCTCGTGCTCATGGCCCTGGGAGTCTACGGCGCCACGAAGATTCGGACCTCCGTGAAGCTCATGAAGCTGTTCTCGCCGGAGGCCGACATCATCCGAGATTACGCCTGGCTGGAGGAAAAACTGGGACCGCTCGTCCCCATGGAGGTCGTGCTCCGCATCGACAAGCAGCGCTGCAACCTGGACTTGCTGGAACAGATGAAGCTCGTCCGCACGGTGCAGGCGGCCATCGATCGTTTGCCCGACGTCGGTAGCGCCGTAGCCGTGCCGACGTTCGTGCGGGCCATCCCCAATCGGCCCGGCATGGTCGAACGGCGGACCTGGATCGTCCAACTCCAGCGGCACCGCGAGGAATTGAAAGACTACTGGCAAACGGAGGGCAACGAGGAACTGTGGCGCGTCAGCGCTCGCGTCCAAGCCTTGACCGACTTGGATTACGGCGACTTCGTGGCCGACATCCGCCGCGTCGTCGAGCCGATCTTAGCCCAATACCGCGAACAGGGCGCGGAAGGGTTGCGGGCCGAATATACGGGTCTGGTCCCCCTGGTTTACAAGGCCCAGCACTCGCTCCTCAACGGCCTGCTCACCGGTTTCGCGGGCGACATCATCCTCATCGGCGTGGCCATGATGCTGTTGATGCGCGATTGGTCGTCGGGAATCCTCTTGGGTTTCTCCAGCGTGTTCCCCATCGCCGTGGTCTTCGGCGCGATGGGTTGGTTCGGCGTGGTCGTGGATGTGGGGACGGTGATGACGCCCGCCGTGGCGCTGGGTGTGACCGTCGATGACGCCATCCACTTCATGTTGTGGTGCCGCCACGGACAAGAGCGCGGCATGAATCGCCGGCAATCCATCATGTTCGCCTACCAAGACTGCGCGCAGGCGATCTATCAAAGCTGGGGAGTCATCGGCCTGGGACTGTCGGCCTTCGCTCTGAGTTCGTTCGTCCCCACCCAACGTTTCGGCTATCTGATGTTCGCCATGCTCACCGTCTCTTCGTTCAGCAACCTTGTTCTGTTACCGGCGCTGCTGGCCAGTCCGCTGGCCAATTTCTTCTGGCGAAGCGGTGCCAAGGCCGCGGCGAAGAAACGGGCCAAGCACGGGGAGGACGCGGATCGCAGCCCCCCGCCGGAGCCGCATTTGGGGACCGAGCAACCGGCAGACCGGCGCACGGTCGCCCGCACCACTCTGATCGACGATTTGCTCGGCGAGGAGGTGCCGGTGGGGGTGACGGTGGAGGAGCACGCAGGCCCCCATCTGACGCTGGCCGAATCGAAGCGCCGCGGGCGAGTGCTTCGCTCCGATGCCCCGCACCGCGGTCGTAAGAACGGTCGCCCGCGCCGACCGCGCTGAAGCGGACGCCCGCGCCGATTCGTTTCGAAATCAGCCCGCCGAACCCGCCGGAGCTTACCACTCCAACCACGAGGCGGCGTCGGCCTCCCCGCGCCGACCTGCCGGGACCGCCGAAAGCGAATTGTAGTCGGCCCCAACGCTGTGGCAGGAATCGAAGAGCGTCTCCAGCAGTCGGAGGTACTCCTCCCTTTGAATGCGCGTCAATTCGTGATGCACGCGCAGGGCGATCAGTCGTGCCGAGTAGCGGCAACATTCCTTCCGAATTCCGGCGAACCTCTCCTTCAGTGTGGCTTCGGCTCGCGTTTTGGATCGCTGGGAACCGGTTCGAATCTTCGCCAACAGTCGCTCCAATCGCGGCGAAACGTGCACGGCGATCCGGACGGCGCGCAAGACTTCGGCCTCGCTTGCGTTCCCCTGCGACGGCATCTCTTGCGTTGAGGCAAGATCGGCGAGAGAGGAGGCGAGCACCTCGCGATTCCGAAGCGCGCGTCGGGTCAGGCGGCGGAACTCCTCGGCCCGCCAAGTCGGCACGCCCGCCCAACGGAGATCGGACCACAAATCATATCCCAAGCTTCCGTCGAGGTACTCCGGGTCATAAGCCGCCCGCAAGGCGCTCGCCAGCAAGAATCTGGGAAGCAGGAAACGGTCCAGCATCCGGCGGCCTTGCTCGCGACTTCCGAACACGCGTTCCAGCAATCGTCGCCGCTGGGCCAGCAGGACGGTTCTCGCCTCGGGGCCGAATTGAGCGACCCAAGCTTCGTCCTCCTCTCCCGGCCAAAGCAGGGCCTGTACGTTGAAGTAATCGGTATCGAAGCGGCGATTAAGGAGTAGCACCGATTCCCCTAATCGCAAACTAATAGCTTGCGTGACGAGTCGGAACCACAGCTTGGCGGTTAGCTGCAGCGGCAGGTCGCGAAGGGCGCGCCGCACCCCCCAACCCAACTCTTCGCGCACGGCTTGAAGGGTGATCGACGCGGCGTATTGCTCGCTCAGCTTCAGATCGTTGGGATCGAAATAGCCGCCGTTGTACCAGTCCTCCAACGCCCTCAGATCGACGCCCAGGTAATAACGCTGCCTGGGTTCCGGTTGCGGTCGATCCAGGGCGAAGCGGCAGCGCCGCAGGAATAACTCGCCATCGCGCTGGGCGGGATCTTGCGGCAGGCCCTCCTCGCCGTTGAGCGATTCCGGGCATTCCTCGGCGTGTTCCCGAACGCGGCACGCGTGACTTCCCAAGGCCCATTCGTGGCGGAAGACGCGCTCCCAGAGCGCAGCCAGATGGCGTTCCTGATTCCATTTTCGGTAGTTTTCCATCAGATCCAGATCGGCCGCTTGGGCCACGCCGACCAAGCGCGACTTGAAGAGGAGCGGCACCAAGCGCAGGGTTACCCCCAACAGCAGCATGGAAAGCCCCACGCAAAGCGGCAACAACAGGACGACGCGGGCATCGTACGTTCGGATGCCCGGGATCAAGTTGCCCAAATAACCGGCGGCGGAGACCATCATCGTGGCCAGCGTGTACCGCAGACTGCGGCGCATCAGAAAGTTGCCGGCCAAATACACTGCGTCCAAAAAGCTGAACAGGCGATAGGCCTCTTTGAGCCACTGCATTGCGAGTTCCTCGATTCACGTTTCGCTCGCCGTTCTCGACGGCCATGCCCTCTTGCCGGTCTCGCGTCCGCAGGTCCCTCCCTGCCGAAGGGACGCCGGAGAAAGCAGTGTTGCCGGAGAAAAAAACCTTTATACTGAACGTTGTTACTGTGATTCCCAGGTCGTCGAAAATCAATGTCCTCGCGTGAGGATTCGCTTCTCATGTCCGCCCTCAGTGTCGTGTTGAGTCGTCCGCGGAGCGGCATTCCCGAACCGGCCTTTCGCGGTATGGCCGAGAAAATCGCCGCGGCAGTCGGCGAAGAAATCCCCTTCGCCGTCGTCTCCCACTTATACGATGCCGACCCGCAAGGGCCGGTCTTCCAATTCCTGCGGGAATTGCCGGGCGACCTGTTGGTCTTGGCGCCGCTGTATCCTCGCGCGGCGCACCTGGTGCTGCGGGCCAACGGCGTGGAAGTGGAATTGGGCGGTCTTCTCGACCGGGAATGGCGGCGCGATCCCGCCGTCGATTCCCCCGGCCGGCGCGTCGCCTGGTATCTCGATTACCGCGACTATCTGATCGTGGATGAATTGGCCGAGAAAGTTCGTGAGTTCCTGCGCGAGCGACGTCCCGCGACGATCCGTACCCGGGCCGCCGTTTCACCGACCGGTCCGGCATGGCAATTCATCGAAGAGGAGGTCCGCCCCCGCTGGTATCCCGTGATCGATCCCGACCGCTGCACGCAGTGCTACGAATGCGTCAACTTCTGTTTGTTCGGCGTTTTCGACCTGGACACGGCGCATCGCATCTTCGTCGCCCAACCGGATGCGTGTCGTCCCGGTTGCCCGGCCTGCGCTCGGGTCTGCCCCGAGGGGGCCATCGTGTTCCCGCTTTACGCGGATTCGATCATCGCGGGCGGCGGCAACGGGCACGGGGGCGATTCGTCCGGTCTGATCTCGCTCTCGCCGCCTCCCCGCCGCGTCCCGCGAGAGGCCGATTCCACCCGACAACAAGCCGAGGCGGAGCGACGCCGCTACGTGGCGGACAACGGTTTAGGAGAGTCGAAGCCCGAGAAGGGGCCCTCGGCCGACCCTTCCAATCCATCCGACGTGGATCGCTGGATGGACGAACTGGAGGGCTGGGATCCCTGACGCCTGCCGGTCGCCGCGCAAGTCCCACCGCAGAATCCGCTGCACGTCGCACGGATTGGAGGGACGCTCGGTCCGGTCCGGCCTCCATTGTCGGCTTCACACCGTCGGCTTCAATCGACCGAGGCAATCAAATACGGTCCCTTGGGCATCACGGCGATGGTTGCGTCGGGACCGTAGCGGCGCAGGCAGTCGGCCACCGCCTCTTCCACTCTCGCTTTGGGGGTCACGAACAGCTTGGTCAAGACCTCCGGCGAAAGCCCCTGCGTCACGACGACGATCTCCGCCTTCCTCCGCACCTTGGCCATCTCCTCCAATTGCCACTGATCCATGCGGAAGTAGTCCTCGCCCGTGATTCTTCCCATGAATCCATCGAGCGAGTCGTTCTCTTGGAAGATGCGCTGGAACTCGGGACTGCCGATGCCTTCGGAGATCTCGGCGGCGACGATGACCGTACCGCCCTGCCGAACGATCGGTTCCGCCGCCACCATGCCCTTTACCGATTGGTAGAACGTGGCATCGAGCGGATATCCGGCGGAAGAGGTCACGACGACGTCCACCGGTTCGGGGACGGAGTCGCGGACCATCCCTTCGACGAAGCGGACGCCCGCCGCGAAGGCGGCCTCCATGTCGCCGGCGACGGCATGCACGACCCGCCGCTTCTCATCCAGCACCACGTTGACGATGAAGTCGCAACCCGCCCGCCGCGCGATCCAGGTGTTTTCCTCGTGGACGGGGTTGCCATTCAGACATCCGGCGCGAGCACGCGGGTGCTCCAAGAACCGCGGCGAGTGCCAGGCACGCACCGTCTCCAGGGCGGCCAAACCGGGACAGATCAGCTTGCGACCTCCGGAGTATCCCGCCATGAAGTGCGGTTCGATCAAACCCAGCGTGATTTTCAGGTCCGCCTCCACGAACCGGCGGTCGATATGAATCGGCACGCCGCGAGGGCTTTCTCCCAGGTAGACGTGCTCCTCGATGCGGTCGCCCGCGTGATTTTCGATCCGATAGTCGCGAGGGATCTCCGGACCTAGAATCTCCTCCAATTCTCGACCGAGGTTGGGTCGGTGCAGGCCGGTCGCCACCAGAATCAACACGTCCTCGCGGCGGATTCCCGCCTCGTGCAATACCGGCAACAAATGCCGCAGGATGAGTGCGTTGGGCACCGGTCGCGTAACGTCGCAAACCGCGATGCAGGCCGTCCGTCGTCCGGAAGCCAACTCCCGGAGCGGGGGACAACCGATGGGAGAATCCAGAAGACTGCGGATGACGGCGTCGGGATCGTCCAGCGGTTCGGCGGGGCGATAGCGCAAAACCTTTACGACGTTGCGGTCCGGCAACTCGACCGCAAGCCCCGATCGACCGTAGTCCAGAAGGACGCGCATCCGGTCACCTCCCGTTGCGGCCCGACAAGCTCCGGAACAACGAATCGCCTGCATCGCAAAGGCCGACGATGAGGGACGCTTCGAGGCGGTCGGGCGCGATCCAACGCTCGGCCGTGAATCGAACCCCGCCGCCGACGGACATCAGAACCGTCGGCTTACTTGCCCTTGCCCTGCTCCGCGGCGTCCTCTTCCTTCTTCTTCTTTTTCTTCTTCATGGAGATTTTTTGCACGCGGACCTTGGGAAGGCCTACCGGCGGGCTCTCCTCGCTCCAGCGATCCAACTCTTGCAGGCGTTTGATGCGTTCCGCCCGCGTCAGCACGCTGCGAACCTTTACCAAGGCGCGGCGGATCCGCAAACTCTTGTCCATCGTCATGGCAGACACCTTATGCTGGGAATGCCCATCACCCAAACGAGCGGGTATATTGAGAATCATTTCCGGCGGCGACGGTAAATCGATACCGGTTCATCCTTTCGAAAGCGGCAAGACTCTTGAGTATATCAAATCGGTAACTCCAGGACAATTAGGACGAAACCGCGAACCACCCCCGCTGTAGAGGCGTCCCATCCGGAGTCCGCCGCTACAAAGCCGTATCTACATCCACTCCGTTCTTTTGGCACGGTGCCCAAGTCTCGTCGATTTCGCATTGAGCCGTTGTTGCCAACGCACTCATTCCGGCAAATCGTCTTGACGAGGGACGCCGTCGCCGACTACAGTTCGCGGCGAATCTTGCCAGGGGCGTTCGTATTGACGATGCCTCGGGCACTGCCGCCGACGTCACGCGCATTAATCCCGACCGAGAGACCGATCGACAAGAGGTAACCGGTGAATCGAACCCTGTCTATCTTCGTCGTGGTATGGCTGCTGACATGGTCCTTTGCGATTGAGCGATTCAGCGTCGCGGCGGAGGATTCCTTGGACGTGCCGAAGGTAGCCGAACCCGCGCCCACCGAGGCCGCTGCGGAGTCGGCAACGTCGGATTCCCGACCAAACTCAACTCGGACACCGCCGCCACTCCCCGTCGTCGGTATTTTGCGGAATCTGCGAGAACCGGGAAAACCGCTATCAACACCGGCGGCACCGACAGGCCCGGCATCAACACCGGGTCAGGCTTCATCGGGGGGGGCGCCGCAGTCCGCCGTCGAAACGCCGCGCGTGCCGCGCCCGCCGCTCCCCATGCGACCCGCCACTCCCCCGGTCGCCGCCCGACCCAGCCCCCTCGCCCCCGCGGAGATCGATCATCCCGTCTATTGGGTCGAGGCTCAACTGGAAATGTCCGGCACGTTGCAGCCGACGGTCCCGGCGGAGAAACCCACCCCCATGAGCGTCAACGCGCGATTCGCCTATGAAGAAGACATCCTCGCGGCGGGCGACGGGACGGCCCAACCCGTCCGGGCGGTGAGGTGGTACGACGAGGCCTCGGCCAAATTGAACATCGGCGGACAACAAGCCGAATTGGAACTCGGACCGCAACGGCGGCACCTGGCGGTCAGCATCTCCGAAGGCCGGGTCGAGGTCTTTTCGCCCACCGGACCGTTGACTCGCGAAGAATTGGACCTGCTCGACATCCCCGGCAATACAGCGGTGATGGATCTCCTGCTGCCCGCGCCTCCCATCGCAAAAGACATGACGTGGCAACTCAAGCCCGATCTTTTGGCCCGCCTGTTGGGACTCGATGTCGTCACGGAGGCCGAGGTCGCCGCCAGGGTCACGGAAATGCTGCCGGGCGGGATCGGCCGGGTCGAATTCTCCGGCAAGCTCAGCGGTCGCGTCCTGGGTGCCGGCACCAAACTGGAAATCCTGGGCCGATTTCAATTCCCCATCACCGAACGCAAAATCACCTGGCTGGCCGTGCTGGTCCGGGAAAACCGTGAACCGGGTGCGGTGGACGGCGGGTTCGAGGCCGTCGCGCGGTTGCAACTTCAGCGATCCGTCCGCCCGAAACCCCAACTCCTACCCCTGGATGCCGTGGCGCAGATCACCTTTCCGCCCCTGGACGATGCCAAGCGACTCCTTTACCGGGATGAAACGGGGGGGTGGCAGTTGCTCCATGACCGCCGCTGGTTTCTGGTGGGCAAGAGCGACGAACTGACGGCTTTTCGGTTCGTGGACTCCCTCCGCAGTATTGCCCAGTGCAACTTCGCCCCCAGCGCCGAGGGTTCCAAGGACGTATCCCTGACGGGTTTTCAAGAATTGGTCAAACAATTGCTCGGCGACCGCTTCCGGCGGATTGTCGATTTCGAAGAGCGGACCAGTCCCACCGGTCACCGCATGTTCCGCGTCCATGCCGTGGGGTCCGTCAACGATTTGACGATCCACTGGATCTACTACCTTTTGACCGCGCCCGACGGGAAAAACTACGTGGCGGTCTTCACCGTCGAGGATCAGGATCTTCCCCTCTTCGGCGAAGCGGATAAGGATTTCGTGGCGGGTGTGGCGTTTCTTCAACCGGGCGACGGCGACCGTCCTACCCAACCCTCGCCCGGCAAACCCCAAGAGGGCGCCGCCCTGTCCTCCAAGCCCGCGGACTCGGCCGGCATCAAGTAAACTCGCGTGCCGCGTTAACGTCGCGTGCAAGCGGCGGCAATTTCAACACCGTCGCGGCGATCCCAAGTCAGTTGCGACCGGCGAAGATCCCCGTGGCGTACCACACGCCGTTGGAACCGCGTTTGATGTCGTAACCGTACGCCCGTTGCGGCGACGAAACGGCTCGCCAGTGACCGGACGACTGCCTCCAACTATGGACGCATTCGATGGCGGCCTCGAGCAACCCCTGGCCGGGCCAACTCTCCGCGCAGACCTCGCTCGCCAGCGTGCCCGGCGGGATGTGCCCCAAGATGCGGTGGAATCGCGTTTCCCAAAAATGATGCCCCTGAAGACGAATCCTCGCCTGGTAACGAGAATGGCTCTCGGCCTCTCCGAATAGATACGGGTCGGGCGTCCCTCGCACGCTGGAGGGATGCTCCGGGTGCGTGCTTACCGCATAGACCATCGTCCGCTGCGTCAACGTCCCCTTGGGGAGGGTCAGAATCACCTTCATCTGGGCCACCGTGTACGGTCGATCGCCCAAAAACGGAAAGACGCTGACCACAGTCCCGGAATACTCCTCCCCTTCGGACGCATAATCCACAATGAACAAGCCGGGCTTGTGCTCCATCTCTTGCAGCGAGGGATGATCCAACAAGGCGACCTCCCGATCCTCTTCCTTCATCACGTACGACTGAGGCAGCTTCACCATGACGAACGAGGGCAGCAACTCGGCAACCGTGGGATCGGACAGCGTCTTCTCGAACTGATCCCGCAAAGCGGCTTGCTCCTCGCCCTCGGGTACCAAGTACACCAACAACATCCTTTTTTCTTCCTTCGCCGTCCGCGTTGCCGCCGCGTAATCGTTCAGCCAGGTCAGCGAGGGCGGAGCGGGCCGGAATGCCGCGGCCGTACGAACCGAATCGTCCCGCATGGCTTGCGGCGCGGCGGCTCCCTCCTTGGCCAATTTTTTGGCGGATTGCGGCGGCAATGCCCCGGGCAACACCGCTGCGCTCCGAATCGCCGCAAGTTGCTCTTCCGAGAGCGCCCCCGACTCCGGCAGCGAAAACACCCGTCCGGCGCGGGCGTAGCCCGGCGAATCCTTGGGTAGGCTGAAATCGATCACCGCCGCCCCCGGCCTGCCTTCCAACGGCGCAAAGGCCGGATCTTGGCTCAAGACGACGTCCTTGCCCCCGCTGCGAATCGCATGGCCGATCTCGACCAACGCCACGAAGGCCTCGCCGCCCAATTTCGCTGTCAGCTCTCCACACCACTCGTTTTGCCCGGCGGAATAGAAACACACGACCAGCGGCCTGTTAGCCTGCCTAGCGGCGCGAAAGGCCGTCACGTAATCCTGAGCAACGGATGAAAACGCGGCGCCCTGCGCTGCTTCCTTGGGACCGGTCTCGGACGGACCTTCCGCGTGAACGAAACCCGTCAGCAAAATCACCGCGAATGCGCCGCCCAAAGAAAGGGAGCGCCCCAGGGACTGCGTACAGAGAAAAGCCGACATACGCTCCTCCAAACCGAAAAGCAACGTGAACGACGGCGCGCCGCAAACCGCAACCGGCGCGCAAGCCTTTATTGAATACAGAGCTTGGGTAACTTTCAAGCTTTGCGCCGATTGTGAGACATGGAAAAGACAATCCCCTCTATTGGGTTGTGCTGATAAACTCCTCCTATTCGCTACACTTTCGCAGCCAAATGGTCTGGAATAAACTAAGCACTGCGAAAGCATGGGCACCATCCCAACGGTTCGCCGTACCGATCAACGGGAACCGCGGCGAGAATAGCGGTTACGAAGCTTGGGCGGTTGGGGTGGCGGAGAGCAAAGTCTCATCTCTGATAGGAGGATCGCGACATGAAGGCGGAACGATTCGGTTCGGTCGGTTCGGCTTTCCATCAGTCACACGGCAACGCTCGCTCGGCCTGGGCGCGTCTTCGCTGGATAGGCCGAGGCGCTGCGACGGTCGCCGTTTGCTTCCTTGCGGCGCTTGCCGCGGCGGAAGAAACCGCCGTGAACCCAACCCCGGCGGACGGCTTGACGGAGGCCGTCGCCCAAGCGCGGCTGCAAATCGAACCCATTCGTGCGAGCGATGTCACCGCCGCCAAACAGCGTCTGATCGAAGCCGTGGACCGGTTGCAAGCCCGACTCAACCGCGACAAGTCCCAGGGCGACAACTGGCGGAAGTACTTGCGGCTGAGCGAGTTGACCGCCGAACTGGAGAAGCCCGGCGGTCCCTCCCTGGAAACCCTGGAGATCGTCCACGCCAAGTTCGCTGCGGGCCACGAGGGTCTGAAACTCGCCTGCTTCGCCGAGGTCCGCCGCGCCCTGCGGCAATTCATCGTCCGGTCCCGCGCGGTGGACGACGTCTCGCTGTCGGAGAAGCTGGGGCAGGCTCTCGACGAATTGCCCGGGCTGATGCAAGCTTATCGGCAATCGCACGATCCCGCTGCGGCAAGTCGCATCCAAGCCGTCTTGGAATGGCTGGACCTGGTGGACCGGGGACGGCAGGTGGCGGCGGTTGTGGAGCGAGAACTCGGAAAATCCAATCTCTTCGTGGAGGTGTCGGCTGACTTCTTAGCAAAGGGCTTCACCGCCCCCGTGGATACGACCGAACCGGTCCGAGAAATAATCCTAGGGACGGACGTCCGCGGCACCGGGCACATTGTGGGCGAGCGCACGCTGCGTCTTCTGCCGGCCTCCGACCGTGCCGAATTGGCGATCGAAGTCACCGGATCCATAGCGGCCGACACGGTCGGCTACAACGGCCCGGCTCGCATCTATTCTCAAGGAGAGACGCCTTTCACGGCGCGGAAGGTAATTCGCATAACCGCCGCCGGGGTCGAGATTCTTCCCGCCGACGCCGACGCCCGTACGAGCACGAAGATCAAGGACGTGGATGTGACGTGCCGCTCTCGCTGCGTGGAAAACATCGCTTGGAAACGCACCTTCAAGCAAAAGCCGCTGGCGGAGTTGGAGGCTTCCCGCCGGGCGGAGCGTCGGCTCAACCGTCGCATCGACGGCGAGGCGAACGACCGGCTGAACCAATTGCGGACGGCCTTCGAGGAACGGTTCCGTCGACCGCTCATGGATCGCGATCTGTTCCCCGAGGTCCTCGAATTCGGGACGGATGAAGGGGCTTTGCGGGTGGAAGCCCGACGCGGATGCCGCTTTACGCCGGCGGCAGGGGAAGCCCCGCCCGCCTCCCCCGGCGGCGACATCGCCGTTCGGCTTCACCAGACCTTTTTCAATAACATGACCGAAGGGGCCTTGGCCGGCATGTTCGTCCGCGAAGAACGGCTCCGCGAAATCATCACCGATCTGCTCGGAAAGCTGCCGCCGGAATTGGAGGCGGAGGACTCGGAACCCTGGGCCGTGCGGTTCCCGCAAACGCGACCCATCACGGTCCAATTCGATGACGGCCGCGCGGTCGTGCAATTCCGCGGCGAGGCCTACGAGAAAGGGGATCGCACGTATTCGGGAATGGATGTTACCGCGGCGTATCGCGTCGAGCGGCGAGACGGCGGCTTCGTGCTCGTCCGCGAGGGAGAGCCGACCGCCTTCCCGCCGAATTTCGATCCGCAAAAGGATCGCCTCTCCGTTCGGCAGCAGACGTTGCGGCGACTGTTGGAGCGGAGATTCGCGAAGGTATTCCGACCGGAAATCGCATTGGAGCCGATCGAACTGAAGGGCGACTGGGCCGCCGCCGGCCCACTCAGCGTGGCGAGCATTCAAATGGAAGACGGTTGGCTGGCGATCAGCCTCCAAACCGCCGCGAAAAACGCCGACGCCAAGCCGTGACGCAGGGTGCCATGGCACGTATCAGCAAAGTAAGTTCGCGGGAAGCATACGGGAGCAGCCCGAACGAAATCCCCCCTTTCCGGTTAGACGCCCATGGGGCCAAATTCGGTACTACAACTACGGGGTATTGAGAAGGTTGGCAAAAGCTTGACACGGCAAACTATACGACTATTATGGTTTCCGGTTGCCAAGGCTCAAGCGAATCGCGTCGCGTTCGAGAAAGTGATTCAGCGTGAGGCGGTTCAGTGAGAGTTTGTCCGTCAATCGTTGGCGGACAGGAGAAGTAGGGTGGACGGCTAATGGAGGTGCAGACGATGAGGAAGCTATTGGTTGCGAGCGGGGCCATGTGTTTGTTGATGGGGCTGTGCGGCTCCGTTCGGGCAGCGGACTACAGCCTGCTTTTCAACGGTCACGGCGAGTTTCAGACCGATTCACACAACTATTACTATGCCGTCACTGGAGGGAAGTTCGTGAACGGTCAGACGGTCAATGGCGACAATGCGTCCGGCGGGGTGTTCCGATTCCTGTTCGACGATCCGGACTGGAACACTGTGCTTACGGGGGGGGCCTATCCATTGGCGACATGGATTCGGGACGATTGGTTTCCGCAGAATGCCGGTTTCGCTATGACGCTGTATAACGGAACTTCCATCGTTTTTGATAACAACGGAATCGAGGACGGTACTTACGGGAACTACTACGACAACTCTACCAGCCCTGGGAATCCCACCCCCGGCTTATACCGAGGGTATAGCATGTCCAATAATTTTGATTGGATCTATGCGGGATATTTCAAGTTAAACGAGGCAACGACGGTAACAAAAATTGTGGCCTATTTCGATGGTAACGGTGCCACCGTTGACCCGGTCAATGGCCCATTCGTAACCTTCAATCCTCACAATCCAATGATTGGATATGCAGTGAACATCTTCAATTCGGTAGCTGGACAAGGAGTTGACAGCGGCCACTTGATGCCTGCTCTCACGGCGGGATTCTTCGGAGATGTCTTGTCATCTGAAACTGTGGCCGGTTCGGCCTTCCGCGCTGGCAGTTTTTCTGTGTCCGACACCGGAGTCAAAAGGAAGTTTTATGATGCTAGTAACAATCTTGTGTGGGAGGACCCCATCTGGAGATTGGAGTACGATCTAGATTCCCCGATTACTCTTCAGCCCGGCGAATACTTTTTTAGCCACAATGCGAAAATTGTGCCGGAACCTACCTCGCTGATAGCTCTGGGAGCGCTGGGGATCACCGCTGCGGGATGGCGATTGGCACGTCGAAGAAAGAAAGTATGACGTCATGCAGTAGGCGGCTTTCTCCAGACGCGTCGTGAATCTGAAGACCGGGGAGGCATTTGTCGCCCCGGTTTTTGGTTGCGTACATGACAAAACTGACACGACACATGGAATCATGAACCGGAAGCGAACGAGGTCGCCATCGTTCGCTGCATACCCCCGCGGATTGAGTTTCGCCGCGGTGCGTCCCGTGTGCTTGCCTGCCCTGGAAGTGTGGAGCTATGCTAGGGGGAGTTCGCGCGGGCCGGAGCCGTCGGCCGGGGTGTCCGTTTCGTCGCCGGCCGGCGCCCCTTGCCCCGACGCGGCAAACGCTCGGGAACGATTCCGCGGCGAGTCGCAACCTCTGCCTTCCAACGAACTTTGTCCCAAGAGGAGCCAAGACTATGACACGATCGTCTTCCACCGGTTCCGGCATTTCGCGCAGGCGGTTCGTCCGCGACACGACCCTGGGGGTTGCCGCCGCTGCCGTTTCGTGGCGCACGGTCCACGGCGCGCTGAACGACGACTTCCAAGTAAAGATTGGCCTGATCGGCTGCGGGGGACGCGGGACGGGTGCGGTACTGAACGCCCTGGGGGCCGCTACCCACGTCATCTATCCGTCGGCAGGCTATCACACCGAAGACGTGGCCGAGAACGCCTCCGTGGCTCGGCCGAACATCCGGGTGGTCGCCTTGGCGGACGTCTTCCCCGATCGTTTGCAAGGGTGCCGTGCCCAGTTGGAGAAACTCAACATCAAGATACCGGACGAGCATTGCTTCACGGGCTTCGACGCCTACAAGCAATTGCTGGCCGTCGAGGAAATCAATTACGTGATCTTGGCCGAACCGCCTCATTTTCGACCGGCCCACCTGATGGCGGCAGTGGAGGCGGGTAAGAACGTCTTCATGGAAAAACCCGCCGCCGTCGATGTGCCCGGCGTCAAGCTCGTCATGCAGGCCGGCGAATTGGCCGCGCAAAAGGGCCTCGGCATCGCCGCGGGGACCCAACGCCGGCACCAACTGAGCTACCGCGAAACGATCCAACGCATTCACGACGGCGCCATCGGCGACATCATCTACGCCAAGGCCTACTGGAACGGCGGCGAAATCTGGGTCGTCGAACGCCGGCCTGAGTGGACCGACATGGAGTGGCAACTCCGCAATTGGAACTACTTCACTTGGTTGTCGGGCGATCACTACGTCGAGCAGCACGTCCACAATCTGGACGTCATGAATTGGGTCATCGGCTCGCATCCCCTTCGCGCCGTATCCGCCGTCGGCGGCAGGCAGGTCCGCACCGATCCCAAGTTCGGTCACATTTTCGATCACTTCGCCGTGGAGTTTGAGTATCCGGGCGGCGTGACGGTCTTCAGCCAGGCGCGGCAAATCAATGGTTGCCAGGGCATCGTGGCGGAGGCCGTGATCGGAAGCAAGGGCCGCAGCGACTGCGCCCAATCCATCCAGGCGGAAGGCGAACGCTGGCGGTACCGCGGCGAAAACCCCAATCCCTACGAACGGGAACACGAAGACCTGATCGCGAGCATCCGCGAAGGCAAGCCCATCAACGAGGCTCAAAACGTCGCCGAGAGCACGATGACGGGCATCATCGGCCGCGAGGCGGCCTACAGCGGCCAGGCGGTTTCGTGGGACGAGGCCATGCAGTCCACGACGCGACTCGGCCCGGAACTTTACGAATTCGGCCCGCTGCCCGTCCCGCCGGTCGCCATGCCGGGACGATACCGCTTCACCTGATACCCCTGCGAAGCAACAACCCCGAATCGACCACCCCGTGGCCGGGAGCGTTCCCGCATTTCGATGCGGAGACGACAGGGGGATCTAACATCGCAAAAAGCCGCCGGTTAATGCCGGCGGCTGAAATTTCTTGCGGTTTTTCCGCTCGTTGCGACCGAGGTCGGCCGACCTTAGCGGTTCTTGGCCACCACGCGGTATTGCAGGTAATCGAGCATGATGTTGATCACTTCGTCAAGATAGTAATCGCGCTCGATGCCGGACTCCTCGCCCTGGTTGCTGAGCTTTTCGAATTGCGACCGCTCGGTCTTGTCGGCATCCAATTCCTTGATTTGAGCGAGGAATTTCTCCTCGTTCAGGGGGATGGTCTTCCGCGCTCGCTGGGCTAGGTACCGCTCGATGTCTTGTCGCACCTTTTGGAAGTCGCTCGAGGCCGCTACCCGTTCCGCGGAGCGGGTCTTGAGGTAGTCGATCACGGAGGGATCGACATCGCCGCTCGACTTGTACTCCGCCGGATCGATGCGGTCGAAGGGCAGGGCGTACTTGAGGTCGGACTCGGCAATGCCCTCCAGATGATCGGTGATGGAGGGGAGCGTAATATCGGCGGGGACCCCTCGGTTCTGCGTGCTGTCGCCATCCGGTCGATAGAACTGTTGGATGGTGATTTTGAGGGCGCCCAACTTGGGGGCGTTGGGCAGGCGGAACAACTGCTGGCCCAAATCCATCAGGCTTTGCACGGTGCCCTTGCCGTGGGTGCTGGCGTCGCCCACGATCAGCCCGCGATGGTAGTCCTGAATCGCACCCGCCAAGATTTCGCTGGCGCTGGCGGAGAACTTGCTGATCACCACGATCAGCGGTCCGTTCCAGGCCACGCTCGTGTCTTCGTCGTCGTACACGGAGACCCGGCCGACGGCGTCTTTGACCTGGACGACGGGACCGGAGGGGATGAACAGCCCGGTCAGATTGATGGCCTCTTGCAGCGAACCGCCGCCGTTCTTGCGGAGGTCCAAGATCACGGCGTCCACGCCTTGGCGATTGAAATCGTCGAGGATGCGGCGGACGTCCCGGGTAGTGCTGCGGAACTCGGGGATGCCCAATCTGGCACCGCTCATATCCATGTAGAAGCTGGGCAAGTCGATCACGCCGATGCGGTAGGGCTTGCCGTCGGGACGGTTGCCCTGTTCGAAGACGCGACCCTTCGCCTCGCTATCCTTCAGTTCGATGCGTTCCCGGGTGATGGCGTAAACCTGCCTGGCACCGCCGGCGGCGGGCAAGACCTCCAATCGCACCACCGTACCCCGTTTGCCGCGGATGAGTTGCACCACGTCGGACAACTTCATGTCCACGACGTCGACGATCTCGCCCGATTCACCCTGGCCCACGCCGACGACCTTGTCCTCGACTTTGAGTCGCCCATCCTTGGCGGCAGCCCCGCCGGGGATGATGCTCTTGACGATCGTGTAGCCGTCCTCGGATTGCAAAGCCGCCCCGATGCCCTCGAGTTCCAGCTTCATCGTGATGTCGAAGTTTTCCAGCGTCTCTGGCGACATGTAGCTGGTGTGCGGATCGTACGATTCGCAAATCGCGGTGAGATAGATTTCCAGCAGCTCGTCTTCATCGGTCTGATGCATCCGCTTGCCGAAACTCTCGTAGCGCTTGTTGAGCTTATCGACGGCGGCTTGACCTTCCAATTGCTTGTCCGACTTCAGCACCAGCAGATCGAGCTTGATTCGCTTGCGCCAGCGGTCATGGGCTTCCGCGGCGTCCTTGGGATAGGTCAGCTCGTCGGGATCGCGGACGATTTCCTCGTTCACCGTAAAGTCGTGCGGTTGCCGGATCAGTTCCAGGGCGAGCTTGACGCGCTCGTCCAATCGTTTCAAGTAGACGTCGAAGACCTCGTAGGCCAGGCTGACGTCGCCCTTTTTCACGGACTCGGCGATCCGATTCGCCTGTTGGGTGAATCGGTCCACATCGCTTTGGTAGAAGTACAACTTCATGGGATCGAGGGCCTTGAGGAACAGCCCCATCGCCCGCTGCGATATCTCCGCGTCGAGCGGGTGGCGGGTGAGGTGCTGCCGCGGCAAAAGCAAGGCCACGCTCTGCGCGATGTGGCGATCTTGCGTTCGAGGTCCGGCAGGATCCCCGCAAGCCGGAATGGTTACGATCAACGACAACAGAACGGCCCAGATCGGCCCGGCAGAGGGCCGGGAGGTCAAGAATCGAGACATGCTAGATCCACTCGTTGGAAGAAAGGAGAAAGTCCACGCAATCCGCCGCCGTGTCCCAAGTCTCCGGGAGGGGGCACCCCACACCCGAAAAGAGAACGTGGGCGACGGTCTTTTGCTATTGTACGCACACGGCGGAACCTGCAAAGGTCAAAACATCCCTTGGGGCGCTGCTTTCAGCGGGGCGTTCGGGCGGATCGCCGACCCCCTTCAGGCCGTATTGCCGGTTCGATTTCCGCCTTGGCTCATTTCCATGCGTTCGAATCGACCGAAAATCATGCGACCGGCGCTGGTTTGCAAGACGCTGGTGACGGTGAGGTAGATCGTCTTGCCGACGTACTCCCGCCCGTCTTCCACGACCACCATCGTGCCGTCGTCCAAATAGCCCACCCCTTGCCGCTCTTCTTCGCCGGGACGCACCAACCGAACTTGGATGTGTTCGCCGGGCAGGAAGTGCGGCTTGAGGGCGTTGGCCAAGTCGTTGATGTTGATGACCGGCACGCCGTGGACGCGGGCGACCTTGTTGAGGTTGAAGTCGTTCGTGACCAGTTTGCCTTCCAGGTGCTTGGCCAGGGCCACCAGTTTGAGATCGACGGGTTGGCCCGCGAATTCCGGCAGGTCGCGATCGAAGATTTCCATCTCCACCTCGGGATTGTTGCGGAGGCGGTTGAGGATATCCAGACCGCGGCGGCCTCGCGCGCGTTTCGACTTATCCGCGCTGTCGGCCACGGCCTGCAATTCGGAGATGGCGAATCGCGGCAAGACCAAGCGACTGTCGAACAAATTGGCCTCGACGAGATCGGCGATACGCCCGTCGATGACCACGCTCGTATCGAGGATGAACGGTCGGCGACCGCGGACTTCTTTACTGAACTCCACGTAGGGGATGACGAAACGGAAGTCGTCCTTGGTTTGCATCAGAAAGCTTATGCAGGTGTAGGAGAGCACTGCGGCCAGGATCAACTGCACCACGTTGCGGACGTTGTCGGGCGATTGCAGGCTTTCGAAAATCGGGGTGAGGGCCACGCCCGCCACGTAGGCCAGAAACAGCCCTACAATCAGCCCGAAATAGACGGAAGAAATGATGTGCAGCGGTTTTCGTGGAAACAGGACGTCGAGGGCAATGACGACTCCGCCGAGCACCATGATGCCCAAAACCAGTAGCCAGGCGATCCAGGCGGAATCGGTGGGATAAAGCCCGGACTTGATGACCACGACGGCCACGCCGGCCAATACGACCAGAAAGATGAAACGTAATACCGCGAGCGCCATACTGCCCTTTCCTGTTCCGAAACTCCAACGCAGGGATACCACCAGCCCGGTCCCCCGTTATTTGGAAAAACGCAACCACGGGAAGACGCTATTTTATTCCGTCGCGCGGCGGGGCGAAAGTTGCGCAAATCTCTTCGCCGTAGTTCCGAGGCGTGGGCCGGTCAACGGCTTCGTTACGGATTCGTTGTCTTCGCGGTAGCCGCGCCGGATTTATCAGCCGGATTCCTTGAGAGTCACGGTTCGCGTCCGGCCTTGGTTTTGGAAGGCGAGCTTATCTTCGCGGGCCAACCAGCCCACGGCCTGCATGACCTCATCGCGGGGACGGCCGACCTCTTTGATCAATCGGCTCAAAGACATGGCGCCCCGATCGTGCAAGGCATTCCACACCAAACCCGCCGTCGTTCCGATGCGAGCGACATAATCCTCCGCGGCGGCCATAGCACCACCTACCGTCGTCAAGGGAAGCCCCAAACGCGGTCCGTCTTCCCAGGGCTGGACAGCCGCTTGGAAGCCACCGTCCCGCAATCCTCACCGGTCAAGATACCTTGGCAATACGGCCCGGGCAAGCGTGCGAACGGCAATTCACGCGAAAAGAGGGTGAAATCGGGTCGGCGGCGTGGATTGGCGGGAATGCGCAAGTATTACGGCAGGCGAGCCGCCTTCGTCCAAAAAACGTAGGATCAAGGAGAAGCCAAGGAAAGCGTCACCAAATCGCCCGCCATCTCCGCTTCGGCCGTACGAAACCGCAGCAAGGCCTCCAAGTACTCCGCCTGTTTTTGTACGTACGATCTCTCGGCCAACAGCAGATCGGCGAAACTCGCCTCTCCCGCCTGGTACGACTTTCGCGTCAAGTTCAGCACTTCTTCGGCGGTCGGAAGGATCGAGGAGCGATAGCGTTCCGCTTCCGTCCAGGCCTGCCGATAACGCGCGTAAACCTCGGCCAAGCGCCCGCGAAGTTCCAACTCCAGTTCCCGCACGGCGCTTTCGGCGGCCGACAGTTCATAACGGGCCTGCATGATCGCCCCCTGGTTGCGGTTGAAAATCGGCACCGGAAGACTGACGGAAATACCGCCGTTCGTGGTCCCCTCTGCGCCGTTGTCGATCACGTTGACCAATCCCTGGACCGTGAGGTTGGGGACGGCCTCGGCGCAAGCGCGGCGGAGGACGGCCCGGGCGCGCTCCACTTCTCGACCCGCGCGGAGCAGTTCCGGGCTGGACACGCGAATCCGTCGCCAAACCGCCTCGAAATCTTCCGGTTCCGATAAGTCGCTCGGTTCCGGTCGCAAGGGCTGCGGGGGCAACTCCGCAACGCCGACGGTCGCCGCCAGCTTCCGCCGCGCGGCCGCGTAGCGCTCTTCCGCCTTCTTTTCCATCAGCCGAGCGGATTCCGCTTCCAAACGCGACTCCAACCATGCCGCCCGGGTTACCTCCTGCGCCTGATACAGCGCCGCCAGCGTCCGCTCGATCTCGGAGCTGATTTTCACCAGGCTGTCGGCCAATTCCACATTCCGCATGGCGACGGCGGCCTCGTGGAAGGCGATGTGCACCTCGGTCAGGACCTGCCGCCGCCGGGTCTCCCAATCGCCGCGAGCCAGGGCCGTCTCACGTGCCGCCACCGCTTCATCGAGTTGCCGCTTGCCGCCGAGGCGAAATTCCTGCTCCACGAAGATCCCGTGCTGTTCCGCCCGACCGCCGCTGCCGATCTGCTGTCCGTCGTAGCCGATCGAGGGATTGTTGGGCAAACCGGCTTGAATTTGCCGCCCTTGGGCCGCGCCCACCAGGGCTTCGGCACGCACAAGCGCCGGATGGTGCCGCAAGGCCAATTGCTCCAGTTCCTCCAGTGTTAGCTCGGGCGAAGAATCAGCGGGAGTAGGGGCAGGCTCCGCCGCCGGCGCCTCCTCCACAAAGATGACGGCCGCGCCGGGGGGATCGCTAAAGTTGCGTGCCCCCGTCTCCGCCGCGGCGCGCGGCATGGTCGCCGGCCCTGTCATCGCGTAAGGTAATCCCAAAGCCGCCGTCGCTAGCAGCCCTTTGGCCATCCGCCATACGATTCGCGGCCTCGCCGAACGGTCCGTCATTCCGAATCACCCCTCCAGCGCGGTAACCACACTGCGGCTTCTTCTTAACTCTCGACCCTTCGGCTATGAGAAATTAATGCCGATCCGGAAAACTACACATCTTCCCCAGAATTCCTGCCCGCCGCGTATTCGTTATCTTCGATACGGAATATCCCCCGGCGGCTTTAACTTGGCCGGTCAAGCATGGTAGGCGACGGCGTCTCCGATGAATATGAAAGGTCGGCAGGCAGCGTCTCGTTCTCCGGGCGATCGACGACACGTTGAGCGGCACGCAACCCCAGCCATTGGAACAAGGCGGGACGGACCAGAAACTCCGCCAACGTCCCCGAGATCAATCCCCCGATTATGACCACGGCCACGGGGTAGAGGATCTCCCTGCCCGGTTCCCCCGCCGAAAGCGCCAGCGGAGCCAGGCCGATGCCGGAGGTGAGCGCGGTCATGAGGACCGGGGCGACGCGTTCTTTGCCCGCCCGAACGATCATCTCCCGCGTCCACGATTCCCCCTCGTATCGCACCAGATGGAGGTAGTGGTTGGTGAGCAGAATCCCGTTTCTCACGGCGATTCCGCACAGCGAGATAAAGCCCACCATGGCCGCCACCGTGAGGGTCTGTCCGGAAACGTACAAGGCCGCTACCCCGCCGATGAACGCCATGGGGACGGCGATCATCACTTGCAGGGCCAGGTTCACCGAACCGAACAAATTCCAAAGCAGTAACAACATGGCGGACAGCGCCGCCAGCATGAGCAGCGAGATGGTCCGCGTCGCGGTTTGCCGACTCTCGAACTGGCCGCCGAATTCGATGTAATAGCCGGTCGGTAGTTCTTTCCGGATCGGCGCGAGACGGCGTTTCATGTCCTCGACGACGTCCACCAACCCCCGCCCCGACACATTGCACTGCACGATGATCCGCCGGCGCACCTGTTCGCGCTGGATGATGTTAGGACCGCCGGCCTCATAAATCCGAGCGACGTCTTCCAACTTGACGGTCCCGCCGTCGGGCGTGTCGAGCACCATCCGACGCAAGGCGGAGACGTCTTCGCGAAAAGGCTCGTCCAAGCGGACCAGCAAATCGAACGAACGCTGCCCCTCCAATACCTGCGAAATGACCTTGCCGGCCAAAGCGGTCTCCACCAGGCCGTTCACGTCCCAGCGGCGTAAGCCGAACAATTCCAAGGCGTGCGTGTCGGCCTCGATGCGAAGTTGCGGCACGATGGTCTGCGGTTCCACCTGCAAATCGCGGACCCCCGGCACCTCCGCCACCGCCGCTCGAATTCCCTCGGCCTCGCGCCGCAAGACTTCCAAATCGTCGCCGAAAAGCTTGATCGCCACCTGGGCCTTGACGCCCGACAGCATGAAGGAAATCAAGTGCGACATCGGTTGCTCGACGGAAATCACGATGCCCGGTATTTGCTCCAGGGCCTCGTGAATCTCCGTCAAGATTTGCTCTCGGGACTTGCCCGGGCGGGGATGGATGGTCGCGATCACTTCGGTTACGTGGACGCCTTCGGCGTGCTCATCCAATTCGGCGCGACCGGTCTTGCGGACGAACGCGGTGACATCCTCCAAGGTTTGCATCCGCTTTTCCACGGCTTGAGCGGTCCGGTTGGAGGCGGCCAAGGAAACTCCCGGCGGCAATAGGACGTTGATTTGAACGGCGCCCTCGTTGAAAGGCGGGAGGAAATCACGGTCCAATCGCCAGGCTCCCCACGCGGCCAAGGCCGTGGCCAAGGCGGCGGACGCCAATACGGGACCGGACAGTCGCAAACTCAGGCGGATCGCCCGCTCGGAAGCCCAACGGCATGCTTTCAAAAGAGGTCCGTCGCCCGTCCGTTCCCGGCTCTTCAGCCCGCCCAGCAGCCAATAGCTCATCACCGGGGTGACGGTGAGGGAGACGAGCAAGGAGGCAGCCAGCGATGTGATGTACGCGACCGCCAACGGCACGAACAACCGTCCCTCGATCCCCGACAGCGCCGTGAGCGGAAGAAAGACCATCACGACGATCAACGTGCCGTATACCACCGAGTTGCGGATTTCGCAACTCGCCTGATAGACCACCCACAATGCCGGTCGGGGATGGGCAAGTCGCCGATTTTCGCGGAGACGCCGGTAGATGTTCTCCACGTCCACGATGGCGTCGTCCACCAGTTCTCCAACCGCCACGGCAAGCCCGCCCAGCGTCATCGTATTGATGGAAAGCCCCAAGAGGTGGAAGACGATGGCCGTGACGACCAGGGAGAGCGGAATGGCAGTCAGGCTGATGATCGTGGTCCGCACGTTCATGAGGAACAGGATCAAGACGATCACGACGAGCACGGAACCGTCGCGCAAGGCTCCCGCCACGTTTTCCACAGCTTGATCGATGAACGCCTTCTGCTCGTAGAGGGGCACCAAACGGACATCGTCCGGCAGCGAAGCCTCCATTTCGCGCAGGGCCTGACGGACGCCTTGCGTCACGCGGCGTGTGTCGGCGCCCGGTTGCTTGTTGACGGTCAGGACGACGGCCGGCCCGCCCTCGAACCGCCCGTCTTCCCCCCGGACAAAGGCCGCGCTGTCGCCTCGCTTGACCTCGGCCCCCTCCACGATCCGCGCGACCTGCGACAGCCGTACGGATCGGCCCTCCCGCCGGGCGACGATGATACGAGCGATGTCGTCCGCGGACCGCACCCGGCCCAGCGACCGGACGACGTACTCCCGCACCCCCTCGGCGTCCAAATATCCCCCCGCCGTGTCTTGATTGCTTTCCGACAAAGCCTGCTCGATCTCGCGGAGGGAGATTCCGTATCGCCGCATTTCGTGAGGGTTGAGCAGGACTTGAAACTGCTTGCGGTCGCCGCCCATCACGATCACCTGCGATACTCCCGACACGGCCCGCAGACGCTGCCGCACCACCCAGTCGGCCAAGGTCCGCAGTTCCATGGGCGACGTCTTTTCGCCGCGGCTATACATGCCGATGATTTGAATCTGGCCCATGATCGAGGAAATGGGGGCCATCTGCGGTTGGATCCCCGGCGGAAGTTGATCCGCCGCTTGGCCGAGGCGTTCGTTCACGATTTGCCGATCGCGATAGGGGTCCGTACCCCAATCGAACTCCACGTAGATCACCGAGAGACCGACGCTGGAGGAACTGCGGACGACTTGCACGCCCGCCGCCCCGTTCAAGGCCGCCTCCAAGGGAAAGGTGACCAGCGTTTCGACTTCTTCCGGAGCCAAACCCGGCGCCTCCGTCAGAATCACCACCCGTGGACGATTGAGGTCCGGAAAGACGTCGATCGGCAACCGCAGTATCTGCCACAGGCCGTAAACCGACAGGAAGACGGCCGCCGCCGTCACCAAGAGTCGCTGCCGTAGGGAAAAGCGAATCAGTTCGTTCAACATGGGCCGAAGCGTCCCGGTCAAAGAGCGTGTGCCGCGCGTCCGTCCGTCAGTGGTTATGTCCGGCGTGGGGATCGATTCCCGCGCCGGAGCGATTCTTCAGCGCCAAATGAATTTGGAAGGCCCCCGCGGCGGCAATCACGTCGCCCGGCGCTACGGCGCCGTCCGCCGCAATCACCGCCGATCGCCGATCCTGGTATTCCACGTGCACGGGAACGCGTTCGAAATGCACGCCCTCCTGCCGGTACACGTAGCACTCCGCGCCTTCCCGGACCACGGCCTGGGCCGGCAAAACGATCCGCTCCTCCCATCGCTCCGCCGGAACGTCCAACTCCACGCGCTGCCCCGGCTTATACCGCCAATCGATGAATCGCAATCCGGTCTCGGTCCGACGCTCGCGCTCGATCCGATTGGGAAGCCGAAGATAGAATCGGAAGGTCCGCGACGGTTCGTCCACGCGGTCGGCCAAGTACAGCACCTTCAAACCGTCGATACGGGCCCCGCCGCTCTCCCCGCCGGTGACGGTGGCCGAAACATCCCAATCGTTGTCCACGGCCCGACGCAGCGCCGCGAGATCGTCCTCGAAGGCGCGGCCTTCAACGTACAGTTCGCAATGGTCGGCCAAGGCACAGAGTACCTGCCCGACCTCCACCAACTGCCCGATCTTCACCGGCAACGACTGCACGTGGAAGAGGTGATCGGTCCGGCAGTCTTCCCGATCGTGTTCATGGGCGGGAGCGAAGACGGTCTGAACCTGGAAGAGCTTCCCTTGGGTCAGGATTTGGTCGATTTGATCCGGCGTGAGGCCGTGCAGCAGCAGGGCCTGGCGCCCCGCCCGTAGTTCGGCCTCCAGCTTGCGCTCTTCGTACTGTTGTTCTAGGATTCTCCGCCCGGCGATGACGCCCTCCTCCGCGGACTGAAGACGTCGCAGTTCGCTCCGCACGACCTCCAGCGTTTCGGCGGCGCGAACGAAATCGGCCTGCACGGTCACCAATTCCTCGTGCATGAGTCGCAACTCGAACAGCGGCGTACCCGGCTCCACCGCCGCGCCTTCCATGACGTTGATCTTGGTCACGATCCCCGTCATGGGAGCGGCGACCTGTATCTGCGACCTGCCGGGTCGTTCCACGATCATGCCGGGCATGCTGATCGACCGCACAAATGCGGACAGCCGAACGGTGTACGGTTCGAAGGCGATGTTTTTCAACGCCTGCTCGCTCAGCTCAATGGCGTCACCGTGGTCATCGTGACCGGCGTGCCCGTCCTCGTCGTGCCCCGCCTCCGGCGAGTTTCGGGCCGCCTGCGGTACCGCGGCATGGTCCGCCGATTCGGGGTCTCCCGCTAAATGCTCGTGCGAGTCTTCTTCGGTATGCCCGCCCGAGATGCGTTCCGACCATTCCCCTAGGAATGCGACGACGGACCGCCCGGCGGACCCGGAAAGGAGCAGCAGCGCAGTAATGACCGCGATCGCAATCGCCCCGATGATCAGAACCGCCCAACGACCGGGTAAGACACTTTTGATACCTAAGACCATTAGAAATCCTCCGCGCCGAAGTCGCCGGAAAAGGATGCGACGGAAAACTCGCCGGTCCGAAGATGACGCTGCACGGAATGCCGTCGGCCGATCAGTCTTCCGTCGCCATGTCGTTAGGGCAGGAAGCGCGCGGCCGACCGCGGCCAAAGCGTAAAGAATGCCGGCGTCAAAGAGTCAGCACGCCAAGAAGAAGATGAGTGCGCAGAGATTCCCCTGGGAAACGTCCAGCCCATGAAGCGCCCGTCCCCCGGGCTTTACGTGCCGCTGCGGTGCCGCCCGCGCCGAGGATCGAGCACTTTCGCACGGCAGCGGGGGCGATATCCAACGACCCTCGCAACTCCTTCGCCGCCTCGATGCGGATCTGAGGAGATTCGGCGAACGAGCACGAGCCTTCGGTACAGGGCTGAAATCCGCCGCGGGCCTGCCAGGCCGGAACCGCATGCGCGACGTCCGAGCCTTGCCAAGCAACGCCGCCTGCCGCCGCCCCGGATACCCGATGATGCGTTGCAGTTTCACCCGAACAAGCGTTGCCCGCACACCCGGCTGGCGCCTGTTCGTGCCCACCGAAGGCAAGTCGGCCCGGCGATTCGTGCCGGTGGTGGGCGCAACATCCGACGACCGTGTGCCACGACACGGTAATCACCAAGGCCCAAGTTACCACCCAACGAAACACCGCGCACCGCCTGCTTCAGGTTTTATCAATACCTTACCAGGTTCCCGAAAGGCTTCCGGGCTGCACTCCCTATCGTCATTTCTAAATGTGCATTTTAGACACTTTCACGGTTCGGGGCAAAATGGCATTCTTGCCTACCCCCAGGATACCCAGCCTATCGAAATGCGCGTCTGATTGGGGTAATCTAGGCAAAGCTGCCAACCTTCGCGGAAGAGCGGCGCTTGCGCAACACCTTCGAAAATTCGGCCCGGTTTTCAAAACGGCAGAAAAATTCTCGGGAGGCACGCCATGAATCGTGACGTCAAGTGCTTGGAACGTCGGCGGTGGATGGGATTGGGTCTCGGATGCCTGCTGATCGGTGCCGCGATGCCCACCGCCCAATCCGCCGACATGGCCGCCGACTCTCCTGTGACGTTTCCCAAGCAGGGAGCGTTGCCGGCCAAATATCCGCCGGATCGCCCTTCCCGCGACCATACGTCGCCCGAACCGGACTATTACCTGTTCAGCACGCCGGAGCGGTCCCTGGAGCAAATCCGCAGGATTCAAGCCGAGATGCCGCCCGGCAAGTTCACTCCGCCCCAACCCGACTGGACCCATCTGCGGCGGACGCGGCGACTGCTGACCGAAGGGGGGCGGCTGAACATCGTTGCCGTCGGGGACAGCATCGTCAACGACACCATGCGCTCCGGTTGGGTGGCCCTCCTGCGTGAGGCCTATCCCAAGGCGGATATCCAGGCGAAGGTTTACGTCCGCGGCGGGGGCGGATGCCAGCATTATCGGGAAGAGGGACGCATCGGCAAGGTCGTGGTGCCCCTGCACCCGGATCTGGTGATCATCGGCGGGATCAGCCAGAAGAGCATCGACGATATTCGAGAGGTGATCCATCAACTCCGCGCTGCCTTGCCGGAAGTGGAGGTTTTATTGATGACGGGCGTCTTCGGTACGGCCGATCCCCGCGACCCCGAGGCCCTGGCCAAGGCCCCGCATTCCGGCACCGGTCCGTACGGCCAAGCCTTGAAGCAATTGGCGGTGGAAGAGCAGTGCGCATTCCTGGACATGACCACCCCCTGGGCCGAGTACCTCCGATCGTCGGGCCTGCATCCCCACCTCTTCTACCGGGACGCGGTCCACGCCAACGAATACGGCGAACAGGTGCTTGCCAAGATTCTGACGGCCTTTTTCGCACCGGATTCCGGCGCGGCCTCGGGGCAGTAACCCGTCGACCTGCTCCAGAGCGCCCTTGGGCTGGCAAGCGGTCGACCTCGCGATCTGCCGTAGCGTCCTCCGTTTCAACGACATAACTCTCTACGCGCCGGGCAACCGAGCGGAGCGTAAAGCTCTCGCCTTCCGATTTGGTAGTTCTCTCAACTCCTGGCAAGGGACTTTTCTATTCGTGAGCAGCAGGGGACATTTCTATTCACGGGTAACACGGCGGTGATTCGGCGGTTGCCCCGCCGGTTGGGGCCGATTTACAATAAGTCGCGGTTTAGAATGAATCGCGTCGCCGATTCGGGGTGATAACATGAGCGAGTCACTCCATCCGCCTGGTGCCCGAGACGTACAAGCGGACGCTGCCAAGGGAGTTCCCGAACACATTCCAGCACCGTCTCAAGCGCCTTCGCACGGGCCCACTCTCGTCCTCGTGGCGATTGTCTTGGGCATCTATACGTTACTTGGCTTGGAGGTTTACAAGATTTTCTTTCAACGGCCGGCGCCGGACCCGAATCGTGTACGTTTAGAAATCTTGGCTTCCCTGCACAGAGCCCAAGACGAGGCGGAGCAGCGCCACAAGGAAAAACGCCATCTCGAAGCCGCGTTACTCTACACCGACATTGCCGCCGCGTATCGCGTGCTGCTGCCCGAACTTGGCAAGCCGGTTGCGGTGGAACCGGATTTTCTGGAACTCGCCGCGCTGCAAGAACTCCAGTCCGCCGGAGTCGGTTCGGTCTATGCGGAGTATCTTAAGTTGCGGTACCCGCAATGGTCTGGAGAGCCTTTCGTCGGCGAAGGATTCTTGCGGTTGCCGGACGGAGTTGGCACGGAACCACCCAAGACCCCGTAGCAAATCCTTCAGGACGGCCATCGCCCTTTCCGCGCGATATCAAGTCGGGTGGCGGACGGCGAGAATGCAACCGCCGAGGAACCCCCGCGCGGAAACGGTGCGTTGCATCGCGTCTCACGTGTTCGCCACTGGCACGCTTGCGGTGTTCCGGCCATAATGAGGCCCAAGTCGCCGATTCTGTTCCAAGGTTGCCCCATTTGCCGCCTACCGAATCCTCGAGTTGCGGACCTGCCTTTCCTGTTGGGAGCATGCCCTATGACAAACACTTACGCAATCTTGCTACTATTGGGGTCCGTGTTGGGCGCAGAGTCGGGCGGACCGCCTCCCGATTTTCCTCGCTTCGTCGTACCCGGCGCCGAGCAGGAGATGGCCGCCCTTCGCGACCTCTTTTGGTTGCACTATCCGAGTTCCGGCCCCAAGGCGACGCTGTGGGACGAATGGTTGCCGGACGCCGCGTTGTGGCCCGCCGTGGACTCCGGCGACGCGGCGGCGAACATGCGTCGCAACTGGAGTGCGGCCCTTTCCAAGCGAATCCTCGATCCCGAGGGCTACGTCGCCACGCATCAGCACGCCAGCATCGCGCACCAATTGGGTTGGCCCTTTCCATTCTGGAACCAAGGCCGGCGCGGTTGCGGTTGGCATTTTTCCTTCAAGAACACGATCGGCGCAGGATGGCGTCCCAACAACCTGAGTACGACCGACGGTTGGGAGTTGCGCGGGGCTGCGGACGGCGGTCTGGGCGAGGACGGTTGGATGCTCGAGGTCCGGGAACCCGATGCCGTGATCGTAGCGCCCGCCTGGCTCTGCGACACCTTCGAAGTTCCTTTCCTTCAACTGCGTTGGCGCGCGGAGGGGTTGGGAAAAACGAGGCCGTACATCGCGTGGACCTCGCCCGACGACGAAAGAGAGGACTCCGGGCGGAGAATGTACTTCGACCCGCCCGGAGGCGCTGACATCGAATACGCCATGATTCCCATGTATCGCCACCCGGCTTGGTCGGGAGAAGTGCGGCAACTGCGCATCGGCCTGGGTAACACCCAACCGGGCAAGGTCGTCATCCAGGCCTTCTTTTCGCAGTACGATACCCGCCACAACATCAACGGGCAAAACTTCATCCGGGGATGCGCGAAATACTTTTTCTGGACGGGAGACCTCACCTTCTTAAGGGCGAATATCCAGCGGATGCGGACCGCCCTCCGCTACCTCATGCACGAACACCGTACTTTAGAGGCGAAGGTCGTGGTGACCGACTGGGTCGGGCATGACGGCCTCTCCGGCATTCGACGCACTGCTCAAGGAAAGGAGATTCTGACGGGACGCGGCATCGGCAACAATTATTGGGACCTGTTGCCGTTCGGCGGAAAGGATTGCTACGCCACCGTGCAGTACTACGACGCCGTGCGGACGATGGCCGAAGTGGAGCGCGAAATCCTGGCCCATCCCGAATGGAATATACCCCGTGGATTCCTCGCCTTCTCGCCCGACGAACTGGAGCGGCACGCGGCGGAGGTGAAAGAGACGGGCAACACCTTGTTTTGGAATCCGACCGCGGGACGATTCGTCGCCTGCGTCGATGCCGAGGGAAAGACGCACGATTACGGCTTCACCTTTCTCAACCTCGAGGCGGTGTACTACGACTTCGCAACGCCCGAACACGCCGAGGCCGTCCTATCGTGGATCGACGGCAAGCGGACCATCGAGGGCGACACATCCCAGGGCGAAGACATCTACCACTGGCGTTTCGCTCCTCGCGCCACCACGCTCCGCAATATCGACTGGTATTTTTGGGCTTGGAGCAACCCGGAATCGATCCCCTTCGGCGGACAGGTCCAGGACGGCGGCGCGGTATTGGGGTTCTCGTATCACGACCTCTCGGCGCGGCTCCGCGTGCTGGGTCCGAACAATGCCTGGAATCGGCTCAAGGAGATCATCCGTTGGTTCGAGGAGGTCCAAGCCGCCGGCGGCTATCGCGCGTACTACGACGGCACGCGCGAGGGTTCGTTGCAAGGCGGGGGAACGGCGGGCGGACTGGGCTTGGACCGCGAGTTCTTCGAAAGCGTGCTGGTCCCGCAGATCATGTTGTACGGATTCCTCGGCTTCCATCCCCGGGGAGACGGGTTTGCCCTGGAACCGCGGTTGCCCGACGATTGGCCCGAATTGACGATCGACCGCATTCGCTACCAGGATGTCTTGCTGCAAATCACCGCGAGTCGAGACCGCATCGAGATACGTTCGCAAGGCACCTTGGATCAGCCGCTACGCCTGATTCTGCCTCAACGCAATTGGCGGGCCGAAAGTTTGCCGGATAGCGGCACACAGGCACCCGGCCCGATCGACCGCGGGCAAGAGCACGTGTGGAGCATCGCGCCGGGGAGGGACTTCGCGGTGCGGTTCCAGGCGTCTCCGTGAAGTCGGAGCGAAAGATTCGGCGCAACCGCTGGACGCCGGTGGGCGGTCTTGAACGAATTCCGCCGAGACGAGGGGGCTTTTGGAGGATTTGACGGAATGAAAACGTGGATTCCGATGATGGCCGCGGGAATCTTGATCGCGGCGGCGGCCTCGGCCTACGGCGACAAGCCCAACGTGCTGCTCATACTGGCCGACGACCTCAAGCCGACGCTCGGTTGCTACGGCGACGCGACGGCGATCACGCCGCACATCGACTCGCTGGCCGCACGCGGGATGCGGTTCGAACTTTCCTACTGCAATCAGGCGGTGTGCGCCCCGTCGCGATTCGCCATGCTGCTCGGTTCAAGGCCCACCTCCACGGGATTGTACGGCTTGGGAAGTTCCTTACGAAAGGTCCTCCCGGATGCCGTTACCATGCCGCAATACTTCGCCCGATTCGGCTATCGGACCGAGTCGCTGGGCAAGGTCTTCCACGTCGGCCACGGCAACCGCGGCGACCCGAGTTCGTGGTCGGTGCCGCCTTTCGAAGACAAAGTCATCGAATACGTCGATCCGGCGAGTACGCAGGGCGGCAAGCTGACGCGCGAGGAGGCCTATTTTACGAACCAACAATTGGATCGCATTCGGGAACTTCCGCGCGGAGCGGCCTTCGAGTCGCCCGACGTGGAAGATGCGGCCTACGCCGACGGTCGCGTGGCGGAGGAGGCCGTCCGAAGATTGCGGGCCGCCAAGACGCGGCGGGAAACGCAGGGGACGCCGTTCTTCCTTGCGGTGGGCTTTGCGCGACCGCACCTGCCCTTCAGCGTTCCCAAGCGGTTTTGGGACATGTATGATCCCGCCCTTCTGCCGCTTCCCGAATGGGAGAGTCCGCCTCGAAACGCGCCCCGGGTGGCGCTCAAGACGAACGGTGAGTTGGCCAACTATGCGCCGGTCCCCAATGACGGTTGGGTCTCCGACGACGCCCTCAAACGCAGGCTCATCCACGGCTACTATGCCGCGGTCTCGTACATGGACGCCCAGGTCGGCAAGGTCTTGACCGCGCTGGACGAACTGGGTTTGGAAGACGACACCATCGTTATCCTGTGGGGCGACAACGGATTTCACTTGGGCGACCACGGTCTGTGGACCAAGCATACCAACTATGAGCAGGCGGCGCGCGTGCCGCTCATTATCGCGGCGCCGGGGGTGACTTTGCCGGGGAGCGCAACGCGACAACTCGCGGAAGGTGTGGACATTTTTCCCACTCTCTGCGACTTGGCCGGTCTGCCGCCGCCCGAACTTCCGCAGTCGATCGACGGCGTGAGCCTGGCGCCCGTCCTCCGCGATCCGAATGCGCGGGTCCGCGACCACGCTTATCACATCTTTCCCCACGCCAAACTCGGCCGCGCCGTTCGCACGGAACGCTATCGCTTGGTGGAATGGCGGGGCATCGATCAGCCCGCCGAAACCGCCGAGTTCGAACTGTACGACTATCAAACCGACCCGTTGGAAACGAAAAACCTGGCCGCTGAATTACCCGAGGTGGTAACCCAACTTCGGGCCGTTTTGGCGCGGCATCCGGAACCGGTCCGGGCCGAGCGACCCCGTGCCCCTTCGGCGTCCGCCGCGGGACGGTGATTCGTTCCAACACGGGAGCAGGCATTCGATTCGCCGCAAGGGCGCAACCTCCCGGCACCGACGTCATGTTCATGCGGCACGAGCCCCGCGGTGAGGCGCGGCACCCTCCTACCGATACGACGGAGACTCCATGGTCCCGCTAGGAATCTTGTGTCTGAACAAACCGCCGGGCATCACCTCACGTGACGCCGTCAACATGGTGCAGCGACTCGCCCGGCCTCATAAAGTAGGACACGCGGGGACTTTGGACCCGGCCGCGCAAGGCGTGCTTGTCGTCTGCGTGGGTCAAGCGACCCGGCTGATCTCCTTGATTCAGGAACTTCCCAAGACGTACCTGGCGCAATTCCTCCTGGGACGTTCCAGCCCCACGGATGACCTGGAGGCCGAAGTGACGCACTTCGAAGGCGGTTCCATCCCCAAGCCCGAAGCGGTGTCGGCGGTACTGCCGCAGTTCGTCGGTCGCATTCGGCAACGCCCGCCGGACTTTTCCGCGGTGAAGATCGGCGGTCGCCGAGCCTATGACTTGGCTCGTCGCGGGAAGACGGTGGAACCGGCCCCTCGATACGTCGAGGTCTACCGCATCGACCTAATTCGATACGAGTATCCGGAACTGGAGCTTTGTATCGAGTGCGGATCGGGGACGTACATCCGGGCATTGGGACGCGATTTGGCGATTGCCTTGGGGACGCGGGCCGTGATGGCCTATCTGCTCCGCACCGCCATCGGCCACTTCCGCGTGGAAGACGCCGTCGATCCCCGGGCACTCGATCGCGACAACTGGCAGGCCTGGGTACGGCCTGCTCTCGACGCGGTGCGGCACTTGCCGTCGCTGCGTCCTTGCGAGGACGATTTGCGGCGACTCCGCCATGGCGGAACGATCGCGACCGACCTCCCTCTGCCGCCCGGCACCCGACTCGCCGTCCTCGATGCGAGTGACGCGCTTGTCGGGATTTGCGAGATGGTCGAGCGAAACGTTGCAAAACCGCTCATCAACCTTACGGCATAGCGAGAAACCTCGCTCAGGTCCCCCCAAGCTCCAGGCTCTTTCTTGGGCAAAGCGTCGTCTTTGCGCCCCGATCAGTGGCAATCCGCCGGCTGCCTCCGCCCGGGAAAAGGTAGACGGACCGGGCGCTTTCCGCTCGGTGGGTCTGGTCATTGCCGGCCAAAACCGTCAAGATCAAGGTTTCGTCAAGCGCCGTCGGTCTCGCGCTGATCGGCGACGCCGGAAAGAGCGCTTTGCGCCGCGCCGTGTTCGTTCGGCACGCCGGCGGACCATTCCAATTCGATCATGACCGATCACTCCTTCAAAGAAACGCCGCTGGCTCCTTGGCACCGGGAACACGGTGCGCGGATGACGGAGTTCGGCGGTTGGAACATGCCGCTGTTTTATCCCGCGGGAATCTTGAAGGAACACCTGCGAACGCGGGCTTGGGCCGGACTGTTCGACGTCAGCCACATGGGCCGCTTCGGGTTCCGGGGGCGACGCACGTTGGATTTCCTGCGGTTCGCCCTCAGCAACGACGCCGCCACGCTGAAGGCCGGGCAGGCTCAATACACGCTGCTCGCCAAAGAAGACGGATCCGCGTTGGACGACGCCTTTCTCTACCGGTTCGACTCCGGCGAATACGTGCTGGTTGTCAACGCCGCCAACGCCCCGGCGGATGCCGCGCATCTCCAGGCCTTGGCAAGAGATTTCGACGTGGAGATCGACGACCGGACATCCCGGGCGGCCATGTTTGCTCTTCAGGGTCCGACATCCTGGGAGATTCTCCGCCGCGCGGCGCCCGCGCTTCCCGAGGCGATGCCGAGTCGGAATCGCTCGCTGAGGCTGGAGCTTGCGCAAGCGGAATGCGTCATTTCGCGGACGGGCTACACGGGTGAACCGATCGGCTTCGAGATTTTCCTGCCCGCCGACAAGGCCGAGGCGATTTGGACGCGGTTGATGGAGGTCGGCCGACCCCTGGGGTTGGGACCGATCGGCTTGGGCGCTCGCGATACGCTTCGATTGGAGGCGGCGCTCCCGCTCTTCGGACATGAAGGGGGACTCGATCCGGAGGGCCGCCCGATGCCAATCCTGGCGGTTCCCTCCTCCCGTTTCGGCGTGAGTTGGACCGACCCCGGACGAGATTTTTTGGGAGGCTCGGCCCTGGCCCGGCAGGCGGCGGCTTTGCAGGCCATCCGCGAGGGCGGCGGTGACGATGCGGCCCTGCCGCGTCGGGTACGCCCGCTGGCCGTCTTGGATCCCGGCGTGGCCCGGCACGGAGATACGGTTGCGGTCGGCGATCAAGCGGTGGGCTGGATCACCAGCGGGAGCGTGGCCCCGTACTGGAGTTGGGCCGTCCTTTCGACGCACGAAGAGCCCCCCAGCTCCGCCGAAAACCCGATTTCCTGCGAAGGCTGGGAAGAGCGCGAAGCCTTGGCCCACACGGGAAAAAGGCCCATCGCCTTGGCTTATGTGGACGTTCGACTGGATGAAAGCCGCGCGCCGGAGGTCCTCAGTCGGGGCAGACGCCTTCGCGCGGCATGGGTATCCCGGCACGGGCGAAGCGACGTTCCGCCGTTTTTCCGACCCATCGTGCCGACGGCATGAACGAAGCCGCCGGCGAACCGGCACGCTTGCGGAAGGGGCGGACGACCGACATGCTTCAGTAATGCCGGCGGACAAACCGGAGATCCCGGCGGCGGGCAAGCAGTCACCGGGGCATTTCGAGATTCGATTGTATTTTGACGCGACGAGAACCGAACCATGCAGTCCTACCAGCAAAAGGCCCTTGAAATCCTCGATCGGGCGGTGCGCAATCACGAGTGGCGGCAGCGCCAGTGCATCAACCTGATCCCCTCGGAAATGACCCCGTCGCCCTTGGTTCGACTGTTGCAGGTCACCGACCCGGTGGGCCGATACGCGGAGCACAATTTTCTCTCCAGCGTCAATCGCGAGGTCTACTACTATCAAGGTACCGACTTCATCGCTTGGGTCGAGGAACGTTTAATCCAAGAGATGGCCGACTATCTTCACTGCCGGCAGGTCGAACCGCGATTGATCAGCGGACAGACCGCCAACATGGCGGTCTTCAGTGCGTTGGTGGCCTATCGGAATCGGCACGACTCCGGTCGGGAGGTGGAGCGGATCCGGTTGGTTTTGAACCATCACCTGGGCTTGGGCGGTCACCTGAGCGCGCAACCCATGGGACCGATGCGGGACTACGTGGCCAAGGATCCCGCCACGGGAAAATTCGCCGTGGTCCATTTCCCGGTGTGCAAGGGCAACCCGTACCGCGTGGACGTCCGGGCTTTGGCGGATCTCGTCGCCGACAAGACGCCCGAACTGGTGATCTTCGGTAAGAGCATGTTCATCGAACGGGAACCGGTGGCCGAGGTCCGCAAACTGTTTGCGGATCGGGCCGAGCGTCCGCTCTTCATGTTCGACGCGGCGCACGTGCTAGGCATCCTGGGACCGCATTTCCAAGACCCCATCGCCGAGGGCGCAGACCTCGTGACCGGTTCCACGCATAAAACGTTCTTCGGCACGCAGCGCGGCATCATCGGCGCGTCGCTCGATGAGAATTCGCCCTGGAACGAGTTGTGGCAAACGGTCCGCCGTCGGGCGTTTCCCGGCTTTCTCAGCAATCATCACCTGGGCACGCTCCTCGGCCAACTGATGGCCGCCGTGGAAATGAACGCCTTCCGCGACGCCTATCAAAAGCAAGTCGTCGCGAACGCCAAGGCCTTGGCCCAGGCCCTGCACGAGTCCGGCGTCGGCGTGGAAGGCGATTCCGCCCTGGGCTTCACCGAGACCCACCAAGTGCTCGTCCACGTCGGCGAAGGCAAAGGGCAAGAGGTCGCCGAGCGATTGGAGAAGAATCACATCATCGTCAACTACCAGGCCCTGCCGCACGACGCCAACTTTACGGTCAGTTCCGGCCTGCGGTTGGGCGTGGCCGAGATGACCCGATTCGGCATGAAGGAAAAGGACTTCGGCGAACTGGCGGAGTTGATGGCGGACGTCATTCTGCGAAATCGGGACGTCGCCGACGCCGTGGCCCAATTCCGCGGACGCTTCTTGGAAATGCAATACTGCTTCCAAGGTGAGGAGGTCTGGGAACTCAAGGAGAAATTGCTGGCGACGTTCGCGTAGGCGACTCTCCGTCGGATCGGCGATCGACTCAGTCGCCGTCGCGCGGAGCGTCGGGAGGGCGCCTGTGTCAGGGCGTCGCGGCACTGCCGGCGTGTGCCTGAGGCGAAAGCTCTCCGCAGCGTTCACGGAACTCGCAGCAACGCCGAGCGGCGGCCATCCGCGGCGGGCAAGGAGCGGCGGTTTGCCGTGGAGACGCCCCGCTCGCTCGCATTCACACCCCGGCGGCGAACGAAAGGGCCGGCATCTCGCCGAAGCCCAGCAAGAGCGCCAGCAATAGCGGGGGCAGGATCACCGCGATCACCGCCGCCGCCCGCAAGCGACCGCGATACCGCCCCGCCGATAACTGATCGAGCTTGAGGTACGACCAAGCCACGGTGAGCAACCACAAGACCCCCGCAAACCCGGCCACGAAGATGCCCACCCGATACAGGCTTAAGAGCGACCGCCAAAGCGACTTGAGATAGTCGTTGGTCGATGAGTCGAAGACCAAGAGCGCGTGGAGGACGGTCATGTCGGCCTGCTCGGTGTTGGTGACGAGAATGGGGCGGTTCTCGTACCATCGCTCGCGGATCAAACGCTCTTCGATGAACGCCCGCGGCAAACGCACGCGTCCCCGCGCACTCTCGCCCAAATACAAGGCGACGTATTCATCCACGGCTTGATTCACGGCGGCAAGCAAGCCTTGTTCGCATTCCAAGGGCGTCGTATAGGGGCCGACGCGAATCGGGAAATGATATTCCCCGTCCACCCGTTCGGCTCGACCGTCCACCCAGGGCGGAGCGGCGGGATTCTGTGCGGTTTGGATCGGGGTGGGACTACGGATAGGCGCGGCCGACTGCGAAGATGCGGCGCGATCCGTCGCATCGCCACCCTCTGTTTGGGTATCCGAACCGGAGGGCGAGGGAGCCTCGGGCGTTTTCCCGTCGGTCGACGGAGGGGCGGGCGGGACCGGCGCATCGGGCGGATCAGGCACACGTACCACTTCCCCGGAGATTGCTGCCGGCGGTCCGCAGGCGATGCCCGTCACCGGGCTCCGCACGACCGACCTTGTTTGGAACCAAAAGATCGCCGCGGTTCCGATTAGTCCGATCAAGAGCAGACAGGCAATCCCAAATACCGCGGCGAGAACCACGGCGATTCCGCGCGATCCCTTCGCGGCAGTCTTGTTGATCGTCTTGAGTAATGCCGTCATAAACATCAAGACGGCCAAAACGATGACGATTTCGCTCCAGGACATCGCTCTGTGCCTTTCGCATTGATTCCGCGGACTTGGGTGGCCCGACCCTTTCGGGCGAGGCCGGCACACCTGCCAACGACGGGTTTACGCCCGATCGCGCCCGCCATGCTTACTTATTCGTCCCAGCGGGGCTGAGATTCGCTTTTGAGGAGAGGCGTAAACCACGGTGCGGACATCTGAACCGTAAGGCTGGTCGCCACGGCGGGCATCATCAGCCAGTGCAACGGAAACTCCCATGCCGTGGCGACGAGCGCCGAGGCCAAGGCGGCGACGATGATCGAGCCTACCGTCAATCGTTGAGACCGCATGGGATCGCACAGACGCCACCAACGGAGAATCAAGAACAGCGTTCCGAAGACGGCGATCATGGCGGGTAGCATCGGTTCACCGCCGTCGTAGAAGCCCGACGGCACGCTCCACGGCAATCGGAAATTACCGCTCATCATACGAAAGCCGCGGGGATCGAAAGGCAGGTCGGCCAGGAAGAACTTCATCAGGGCGAAGCCGAGCAATCCCAACAGCAACCCGACCACCAGCATGATGAAGCGCCGCAAGGCGGTATCGCCCTCGCCGGATTCCCAGAACTTGCCCGCGATCAAGATACTCCACGAAGCGGCCACCGTCATGAAGTATACCCACGCTCCTTGGGGTAGGGAGGGAACCTCTTGTTGAAAGCTTCGCAGCAAGGCCAGCATCAGCACGGCGATGGCGGCGACGGCGCTGGACGCCAGCAGCGAACCCAGCAGTTCCGTGACACGTTGTCGCATCGGTCGCCGACTCAATTCCGCTCTTAACATGCGGCGCCGCGTCCCCGCGCTGTAGTATCGGTGGACGATCGTCTCTCGTTCTCCCGCTCCCAGCCCCGCCGATCCCGGGGCGAACGGTCGGCCGGCCTGGGGCGTCCGTGCGGCGCCGGATCGCGGTTTCACGACCAATGCGCGCACGACCCAGTAGCAGGCGTAGAGCATCAACAGACCCATCACGGCGGGGAAAATGAACCCGGCATTAAAGAACACCAGCACCACCAAGCCCGCCAGGACGAGGACCTTGACGGGAGTGGTCATCTCTCGGGATTCCCACACTTCCCGCACACGACGGACACCGCGTTTCAGGCCGCGATAGATCGGTTCTTCGTCGGGCGGGTCCGCCAGTTCGGCTTGGACGTAGGCGGTTTCCGCTTCCCGTGCTTGATCGTGGCGCGGCCGATCCGGCTCTTTTTCGACCGCCGCAGCCCCGACCGTCGGACCGCAGTAGCCTCCCGGCGGAGGCGCAGGCAACAGCGCCAACATCTCTGCGATGTCATGGAACCGCTTGTCGGGATCCTTTTCCAGAGCGCGAGCCACCACCTCGCGAAATTCGGCGGGCACGCCGCTCAAGTCGGGTGACGCCGTGAGGTGCTTCATCAGGATCTCGCCGACCGTCTCTCCCTCGAAGGGCAGTCGGCCCGTCAGCATCTCGTACAACATCACGCCCAAGGCATAAATGTCGATTTCCTTGCCGTAGCGCCCGTTGGCGATCTCCGGGGCCATATAGTGGACCGTGCCGACGCTCTCCGTCTGGCCGCTTCGGCGACTGCACGCGATGAATTTGGAAAGCCCGTAGTCGCCGACCTTGACTACGCCTTCCTCGCAAAAGATGTTGCCCGGCTTGAGGTCGCGATGCACGATCCCGTGCTTGTGCAGGTGGCCGACCCCCGCCGCCAAACCGTGGAACCAGGCCAAGGCCTCCGAGACGGGCAATCCTTGGGGGTGCTCGGCCAAGACCTCCTGGAGCGACTTCCCGGCGACGTACTCCATCACCACCCAGTAGTTCTCGTCCGCATCTTGCAAGACGTTATAGATCGCCAGCAAATTGGGATGCTTGAGGTTCAAGCAATGCGCGATCCCCCGCAGCTCGACCTCCAAATTGCGGCGGATGAGTTTGAGGGCGACGTCTTTTCCTGAATCGGCGACGGCGTAATAGACTTCGCCGAATCCGCCGTGCCCGATGCCCCGCTTGATCGTGTACCCTTCCAGCGGTCGCGCTCCGCCGGCATAGAAAAACCGACGACCGGCGGGAGAGGCGTCGGGCGGAGGGGAACTGCCGGGAGGGTTGGGTGAACGGTGTTCCACGGCGAATTGTGTCTCCAACATCAGAATCCTCCGTCCCCCCGCCTTGGCGGGGCATTGCCCCCGCGTCGCCCCTTCATTCTAACGTGATTCGCCGCGGGGCCAAACTTCTTGATCGGTTTTTCCGGATCGCGCGGCCTCGCGCATCGCTACCGCATGTCAGCCCGGCAGCGGTTCCAGGGTGAACGACCAATCCTCGCCCTGCACATGAGATGTGATCCCAAGCGGCGCGCGATCGTCCACCGGTTTTCCGTCCACGGCAAAGCGTCGGCGACTCTTGCAATAGAGGCGACCGCCGTCGCGAAACAGCACCACCTCTTGCGTCCAGTCGCGACAAAACACGTGGCACCGCGACTTGGCACCCAGCAGCAAGTGATCGGCCATCAAGAGCGTGCCGTCGGTCGTGGGCAGTGTGCGGTGACCGCTGAGGTATTCCAGTCGGGCCGATGCACTCAGGGCATGAGAACGCCGAAACCGCAACCGCGCCGCCGTCCCTAGCCGGATTTCGCAAGAATCCGGCACGAGGGTCGTTCTTTCCACCAGGCGTCCGTCCAGCCACGTCGGCCGAAACGCCTCGATGAAGTAGCCCTCATCCTCCCGGATGATGCGAGCGTGCTTGACCGAGAGGTCGGCGATCAGGGGTACGTCGGCCCCACCTTTCGGCTCCGCTCGGCCCAAGGTCACCGAGGACTTGAGGCAGACCAAATAGCCGCCGACCCCGTCCACCCAAAGCAGGAAACGTTCCCAATTCGAGCAGTTCAGGGTCGGCATGACAACGCGGTCCTTTTCGCCGAACAACCACATGTCGGGTCTCCCGCGGTCGGGCGCCGAGGCGAAGGGTGCCTGTCGGAGAAGCACCGCTCCTCTCGTTCCTCCTCATCAGCGCATTTGAGCCACGTCGCCTTGCGGCGCGTCTTCGCCCTCCGCCGCGGCGGTTTCGGTCTCCTGCTCACCGCCGAAGTACCGGGTCACCTCCTCCACGATACCCGGTTTGTCGGCCTGCTCCACGGGGATTTCCCCACGGTATTGCGATTCCGCCGCCACCATGCGTTCGGCCACGTCCAGCTTCGCTCGCAAATCGGAGATCAGCTCGCGAACCCGACCCAACCGACTGCCGTCGATTTGCAATGAGGAGGCGGTTTGGGCGGCCTCGATCATCTGCAACCGCGCCGTCAAGTTGGCGACCTCCACTTCCAATTGGCGCTTGGCGGCCAGCATCCCTTCCATTTTCTCCCGAGCGGCCTGCAAGGTGCGAGTCCGCGCCGCGTGAATCTGCTCCATGCCGGCCAGCGTGGCCTCGTTGACCTTGAATCGCTCGAATCGGGCGGTCAAGTCGGCTCGGACTTGATCCGCCGTGTATTCCCGCCCTGCGTAGACCACCTTGGCCTTGCCGGATGCTGCATCGTCCCGCAAACGGGCGATGGCGGCCTTCTCCGACGCCAAACTCTCCCGCATTTGTGCGATTTGCCGATCCAGGCGCTCGACTTCCACCTCCTCCCGAGCGATCGCATGCATGTTGCTGCGGATCTCAGGAATCAAACCGTCGATCATCGTTCGGGCACGGCGGATCTGGAATTCCAGCGGAACGGCATCGACCACCGCTTCTTGAGCCAATCCCGCCGAGGTCCGAACATAGCTGATCAGATCTCGACCGAAGAAAAACGTTCCCGTCAGCAACAACACTCCCGACCCAATCAAAATCTTCTTCAACATGACTCTTTCCTCCACACTGGGGCGCCGATGGACTTGACCCTTGACCGCGACATAAACTGGAGAGGTCGCTTTCCCGGCTTGCTCTCGCCGATTCGTTGCCCGCGGGAACCCGACCTCGCTAAGTCATTCGCCGCCCGCAACCGGATATTTGGAAACCATGAGTTGAAAAACCAATTTTCTCGCCGTCGCGAATACATTCCATAAGGGGGATGATGCCCCTGCGAAGATGTGGTTCATTACGATCGCAGCGTCAGAAACATGAGTGAATCTCCGGAATCTCCGATCCAACGCCTTCACTCCGGACCGGTTCGGGTGGGTTTGGTATGCACCGGTGGAGGGGTTCAGTCCCTTGCCATGCTCTTCTCCGTACCGGGAGGCTCGCGGACCGTCCTGGAAGCCGTCGTTCCATATTGCCGCCGGGCGGTAATACGCTATTTGGGAGCCCCGCCCGACCGGTTCTGCGCTGAACCGACCGCCCGCTCGCTGGCCATGGCCGCTTTTTTCCGCGCGCTGGACTTGCACCGCGAGGAGGCCGAGACCGAGTCTCCCGCCGCGGAAAACGACATCCCGGTTGCGGGTGTGTCATGCACGGCGTCGCTGGCCACGGATCGCCCCAAGCGTGGGCCTCACCGGGTTCATGTGGCCGCCCAAAGCGCCGGCGCCACCGTGAGTTGGTCCCTGGAGCTGACCAAAGGCAAGCGTTCGCGCGCGGAGGAAGAGGAGATCGCGGCCCACATGATCCTGAACGCGATTGCCGAAGTTAAGGACACGTCGGTGGAGTTCCCGCTGCCGTTACTCCCCGGCGAGGCCGTAATGACACACCGAGCCGAGGCGCCGCCCGCTTGGAGACAACTCTTGCTGGGGGAAACGGATGCCGTACGACTGGGAGTGCCCGCCGACTGGACCGCTTCCGCCCCGCCCGCCATTTTCCCCGGTGCGTTCAATCCCCTGCACGCCGGTCACCAGAAGATGGCCGAGATCGCGGAAAAGATTTTGGGCGTGCCCGTCGAGTTCGAAATCTCCATTCTGAACGTCGATAAGCCGCCGCTGGACTACGCGGAACTGCGGCGCCGCTCCGCCCAATTCTCGGTCGAGGAAAGCGTCTGGTTGACCCGGGCGCCCACGTTCGAAGAGAAATCACGCCGGTTTCCCGGCGCGGTTTTCGTCGTGGGAGCGGACACGATCCGGCGGATTGCCGACCCACGCTATTACCGAAACGACATCGCCGCCCGCGACGCCGCCATCGCCCGAATCATCGACCGCGGTTGCCGGTTCTTGGTCTTTGCCCGCTGCGTCGAAGGGCGTTGCCTGGAGCTTGACGACTTAGAGCTTCCACCCGCCTTGCGGGCCGTTTGCCAAGGTGTTCCCCGCGAGCAATTTCGCGAGGACGTTTCTTCCAGCGATCTTCGGACGGGAAAGCTCGATTCACCGGAGTTTCTCGATTAGGCGCCGGCAAAGCGGAAACCATCGCGTCCGCTCGGACGCAAGCGAGATTCCGGCGGCGATCGGTGCGTCACTTCTCGCGGCGGCTTTCCTGCCTGCTCAAGCGATCCGCCCAATAGATCGGATCGGGCAACCGCCGATGGAAGCATTCGATCGTCCGGCGAGCGGCACCCGTTGCATCGATGAGGTGGCCCGGCGCCACGTAAACGCATCGCGCATGCCCCGACGGTGAGCGGACGCACATGCCGACCGTTTCTCCGTGCAAGACGATGGGCGTCCCCGTGCCGGGTCGTTGCGGTTCGCCCTCCGGCAGACTGCCGCACAGCAAGGTCTTGGTAACTCCCACGGTGGGCACTCCCGCGGTTACCCCTAAGTGCGATGCCAAACCCGCTCCGCGCGGATGCAAGATGCCCGCCCCATCCACGAACAGAAGGTCCGGTCGAAGCCCCGCCTTCCGTGCCTCTGCGACCGCCTCGCCCATGACGGGCAACTCCCGAAAAGCCAAGTAGCCCGATATGTAGGGAAAGCGGCACTCCCGCCGAACCACGACCCACTCCATCAGCCGTCCGTCGCAACGGCGGATGTGACAATACACGGCGACGGCCTCGCCGTTGGGACCGTAACTGGCGTCCACGCCGCCCATGTACTCCGGCGGAGATTCCAACGGCCGCAAAACGACCGCCCTGCGAACCTCCTCTTGTCGTTCTCGCAATCGTTCCAGCGGTGGAGACGGAAGGACCGAACGCAGGTCATCGGCGGATAGCAGGGCCTTAGGGTCCCAGGAACCGTCGGGCAACAACGATCCCTCGGCTTGCAGCCGAGACCTTTTCGCCTTTTCACCGCCGACGTGCCCCCCGACCATTCCCCCCGCTCGAACCACGCGGTGGCAATGGCACGCGTCCGCATGGAAATGATCCAGGAGCCAACGACCGATCCAAACCGCGGCGGATCGATCGCCTAACCGTTCGGCCAGCGCTCCGCAGGTCGTCACCCTGCCCGGCGGAACCGCCGCGATCAAAAGGCGAAGATCGCCCTCCAAATCGGGTAGCTGCGGGATGTCCCAGGGTTCGGACATGACGGTCACGGCTCCTACACAAAGACGCTGGAATCCGCGGTGGTGCCCCGCAAAGCCGTATTGTGGCATCTCGGCGGAGCGCCTAGAATCCATCCACGCCGTAGTGCGCGGCGATCGTCAACCGAGGCTCCACGGAGGGGACCATGCGCGACTGGGTGAAGTTCGGCCTGCCCGCCGTCTTGACGGCGGCGGTGGTGTTTTTCTTCAATCTCGGCGGACCGCGGCTTTGGGACCGCGACGAACCGCGTAACGCCGGTTGCGCTTGGGAGATGATCCAACGGGGCGATTGGGTCACACCCTATTTCAACGGGGAAATCCGCGACCACAAGCCGGTCCTGTTGTACTGGTTCATGATGTCGGCCTACGCGGTGTTCGGGGTGAACGAGTTCGCCGCGCGATTCTGGTCCGCCTTGTTGGCGGTGGGCACCGTGGCCCTGACGTTCGATCTGGGCCGGCGATGGGTGTCCCCGCGGGCGGGCCTTTGGGCGGGCATCATGTTGGCGTCGTGCATGATGTTCCCCGTCGCCGCGCGAGCGGCCACCCCCGATTCCGTCCTGATCTTTTTCACCACGGCCGCGCTGTGGTGTTACGCCGCGGCGATCCTGCCCTCCGGACCTTCGGCGAAACAGGCCGACTCGGCGGACCGAACGACCGGCGATCCCCGCGCGTGGTTCCCAACGCAGTCGCTCGCCGTCGGCGGCATCTACGGGCTGATGGGCCTCGCGGTCCTGGCCAAGGGACCGATCGGATTCCTGTTGCCTGCCGCCATCATCGGGCTGTTCATGCTTTGGCAGGGCATTTACGTTCGCGAGCAATTCGCAGGCGGCGGGTTCCGTCGCATTCTGCAAACGGCGACGCGGATGTTTTCGCCTGAGGCCGTCGGGCGGACCATCCTGGCCATGCGACCGCTTTGGGCTGTTATTGCCGTGCTCCTTGTCGCAGGTCCCTGGCACCTTTGGGTAGGCTTGCGGACCGACGGCGCCTGGCTTCGCGGCTTCTATTGGACCCACAACGTGAGCCGCTTCATCGAACCGATGGAAGGGCACGGCGGGCCGATCTTCTATTATCCGGCCATCCTTCTGTTGACCTTTTTCCCGTGGTCGCTGCTTTTGATCCCGGCCGTGATGCATGCGACGCGAGAATGGCTCGCGCGCGGTCCGCATGCGCGGGCCGTGACATTCTTCGCTTCCTGGGGACTGGTTTACGTGGGCTTCTTCTCCCTAGCGGGGACGAAACTGCCCAGCTACATCACGCCCAGCCTACCGGCGTTCGCTCTGATCACCGGTTGGTTTTTGGACACGCGATTGACCGGCGAATCGGCCATGCGGCGCGGTTGGCTGACCGCGGCATTTGTGATTACCGCGATCGCAGGACTGGGAATCGCCGCCGCCCTGCCGCCCGCCGCTTCGCGATTCCTGCCGGGCGAGGAGAGCCTGGGACTGCTGGGCCTCATCCTTGCCTGCGGGGGAATCGTTGCTCTGGCGGCTTTGCGAAGGGAACGCCGTTGGGCCGCCGTGACCGCCTTTGCCGTCTCCGCCGTGCTGTTCGCCGCGGCGGCCTTCGGAATTGCCGCCGAGCGGGTGTCGCGCCACCAAAAGTTCGCGCGCCTGGCTGAGATTCTCCGCCGGGAACCCGACGCCGCGCTGGCCGCCTTCAACTGTCTCGAACCGAGCTGGGTCTTTTACACCGGTCGTAAGGTCCGGTGGTTCGCTCCGCCGGACACGGCCTCGCTTCGCGAGTTCCTGGTCAACTCCCCTTCCGGCTACGTCATCACCACGGAAGAGGATTACCGGCGCCTGGCTCCCGACTTGCCCGACGACGTCCAAGTCGTGGATCGCGTCCCCTACTTTTTGGAAGGGACCGATTTGGTTCTACTGAGAAGGGCGGCATCTCGGGACGACGTTCCCATGATCGGCAGTCGCGAGAAGGCTTCCAGCGTCCGCTGACCGCGGCGCCGACCGAGCGTGCCGCCGTCGCACATCCGCGGTTCCCGAGTTGAGTAAAGCTCCTCTCGGAATCGCCGCGAAAGCGTCCGCCCCGTTGTGTGACGCCGCAAACCGGTTTCCTTGGAGACGCACCCATGGCTCATTCCCCGATCGTACGCGCATTTGCCGGCTGTTGGACCGCGGTTTTGCTCTTGGCCTGGCTACCGGGACCGCCGGCGTGGGCTTTGGAAAGCGAGCAGGCGACTCCCCGCGGCCCGGACTATTGCCGCATCTCGGGGATTTATCCGCACCTGGCGGTCTTCAATCAGCCCCAAGACCCTGCCGACCGACCCAACCACGGCGAGTGCGGCATCGGCGCCATCGCCGTGTGGCAGGATCGCCTGTGGTATCTCACCTACCCGCAGCACAAGACGACGGGCAGCAACGACAAGCTCTACGAATTGGACGCGGCGATGAACGTCCGCATTCGGCCCGAAAGCGTGGGTGGGACGCACGCCGGACGGATGTATCATCGAGAGTCGAATCAGTTGATTTTGGGACCGTATTTCATCGACGCTCGGGGCGTCGTTCGGGCGGCCGATTTGAACGAACTGCGGGGCCGCATGACCGCCGTGATGCGGCACCTCCGCGAACCTGCCGACAAGGTCTATTTCTTCGACATGGAAGGGGCGATCTACGAAGTCGACGTCCATTCCTTGAAAGCGGTCAAGCTGTTCGACAAGCCCGTGCCGGGTTGGCACGGCAAGGGCGGCTATACGGCCCAGAGACGCGTCGTCATCGCCAACAACGGAGAGGTCGGGCCTGCCGACGCCTACCGCAAGCTGTTGGTGGGCGGACCGGCGGTCGGGGACGAGGCCGGCGTCCTGGCCGAGTGGGACGGCGAAACCTGGCGGATCGTGGAACGTAAGCAATTCTGCGATGTCACCGGCCCCGGCGGACTGTGGGGTTCGCCCGACGACCTCGCCCCGCTTTGGGCCGTGGGCTGGGACAAGCGGTCCGTGATCCTGAAACTGCTCGACGGCGGCACATGGTCCACGTTCCGATTGCCCAAGGGTTCGCATACCTTCGATCCGCGGCATGGTTGGTACACGGAGTGGCCGCGCATCCGCGAAATCGCCCCCGGACGCCTGATGCTCTGCATGCACGGGCAGATGTTCGAATTCCCCCCGAATTTCGCCTCACGATCCGCCAATGGAATTCGCCCGATCTGCACGCACCTGCGGTACATCCCCGATTTTTGCAATTGGAACGATCAGGTGATCCTCGGTGCCGACGACGCCTCGATGATGCAGAACCCGATGTGCGGCCAGGCCCAATCCAACCTATGGTTCGGAACGGCGGACCAATTGCGGACGTTCGGCCCGGCGTCGGGTTGGGGCGGTGTATGGCTTGACGACGCAGTCCGTGGGGATGAACCTTCGGAACCGTTTCTGTTCGCCGGATACCGCGAGCGAACGGTCCACATCGTCCACGACGCGTCGGTACCCGTGCAATTCGTTCTGCAAACGAGCGACAATCCTACGGCGGAATGGCGGACGATCCGTACCCTCGAGGTTCCTTCCGGCGGCTATGCGTGTGAGGTGCTGCCGGAGGACGCTCCCGGCGAATGGATCCGCGTGATTGCCTCCGCCGACTGCCGCGCGACCGCGTATTTTCACGTTGCCTCGCCTCGCCCGGACTCGCCGGGCGAGGACGAACTATTCGCGGGATTGGCTCGCGTCACGGAGCCGGCGCCCGTCTACGGCGGCATCATTCGCCCGGCAGCGCACAACCGCAATCTGCAATGGGTTACGGATGAGCACGCCGGTCCGGACGGGACGGCCCGAGTCTACCGCGAGGTGGACATCACGCCGCGGGGTGAACCGACCGTCTTGCGTCCCGACGAGGATCGTACCGCAGAGGTCGTGGCGGTGGGAAAAATCGTATCCGACTACGCGGTGGATGATGCTTCCGTGATCGTCCGCAACGCCGACGGCAAGACCTTCCGACTGCCAAAAGGCGCGACGGCGTTCGACGCGCTGGTCGGTCGGGCCCGGGGTGTCCGCGAGTGCGCTTCCGAGCGATTCTTGGCCCATATTCACGGCACGTTCTATGAGGTACCCCGAGGCGGTAATGGCAAGCCCGACTGGGAACGGATGAAGCCCGTCGCCTCGCACGATCGCCGCATCCTCGACTTTTGCTCGTGGCGCGGACTGTTGGTCTTGGCCGGCGTGCGCGAGGGCGCGATCCCGGACGGGCATGTGTTCCGCGCCGATGGCGGCCCCGGACTGTGGTTTGGAGCGTTGGACGACCTATGGAAACTCGGCAAGCCCCGTGGACAGGGCGGACCGTGGCGTGAAACCGCCGTATCGGCAGGCAAACCGTCCGACCCTTACCTCATGACGGGCTTCGATCGGAAGACCCTGACGCTTGCCCACGATCAACCCGAAACCGTGACCTTCACCCTGGAAATCAACTTCGATCACCAAGGCTTCCACGATTGGCAGGCAATCGCCGTTCCCCCAGGCCGGAGCGTTTCGTACGCCTTTCCCAAGGGCTACCAAGCCCACTGGTTGCGGCTTCGTTGCGACAAAGACTGTCGCGCCACGGCGCAGTTGCAGTACGACTGACCGCAACCGTCGAGCGACAAGACGCCGTCAATCACCGACGAACTCAACCCCGCCTCCGCCGCGCGATCCGGCGGCGGAAGCGGGAGGATATGCAAGCCGGGTGTACGTAACGCCGCTCAGGACTTGAGGTATTCCGCGGGGAATTTCCACGGCTTGCGATATTCCGGCACAGCCAGTCGGGCCGCCTCTTCGTCGCCCACGATGGACTCCGTGGCGGGGTCGAACTGCACCGAACGCCCCAGGCGATAGGCGAGATTTCCCAGCACGATGGGAATATCGATCTTGATGTGATACTCCACGTTGCAGGACGGTTGCTCCCGCGTCTTTACGCAATTCACCCATTCGATCTCGTGGCCCGGCGACGGCGGAATGGAAGGCTCCGGCGGCGTGCGGTCCTTCATGCGGTCTCCCTCGGGCACGATTTCGTGCATCGAGTAGTTGCAATACATCGTGCCGTCCACGCCGTGGAAATAGATGCCCAGTCGGCGTTTGGGCACGGGTTCGCCGTGGAGATCGAAACCGTAGCTGTTAATCAAACTGGACATCCAGGTCATGGTCAAATTGGGATACTGGAAGAGCATCTCCTGGACGTCGGGGGCGTCGCCGTCGTCGCGGATGACGTACCGTCCGCCCGAGCAATGGACCCGCGTCGGCAAGCCGAGGTCCAAGGCCCAAATGGGCAGGTCGATGATGTGGGGCGCCATGTTGGGAGTCCAACCGCCGCTGATATCCATCCATGATCCGTGATTGTAGGAGTTGGCGGCGAGGATGGCGTTGAAAGGACGCTGCGGGGCGGGACCGAGCCACATATCCCAATCCAAGCCGGGCGGAGGCGTCGTGTTGGGATCGTGGCCCACGCCTTCCGGCCCTTGGTTCATGACGTTGAAGGTCCGCACGCAACCTACCGGGCCGATGAAGCCCGCCCGAATCTTCTCCACCACCCTGCGATAGTTCTCCGAGGCATGGATTTGGGTGCCGATTTGAACGATGCGTTGGTGTCGCCGCACGGCGTTGCGAACGGCCAGGCTTTCGCCCAGGTGCAGGGTCATGGGCTTTTGCAGGTACATGTCCTTGCCGGCCTCGCACGCGGCAATCGCGATCAACGTATGCCAGTGGGGAGGCGTGGCCACGATCACGGCGTCGATATCCTTCTGATCGAGGACCTCGCGATAATCTTTGTAGGCGCGGGCGCCTTCGTACTTCTTCACCACTGCCGCCGCGCGTTCATCCCAAACGTCGCAGGCCGCCGCTACGGCGACGTCGGGATGCTGGGCGGTGTTGGCAAGATTGGCCTGTCCCATCCCGCCGCAACCGATCAAGGCAACGCGGAGCTTGTCGTTGGCCCCGGCGGCCCCGTCCTGCCCCAAGACGCCTTGAGCCAAGACCAGGGGCACGGCCACGCCCGCCGCGCCGGTTGCCGATCGGTCGAAGAATTTCCGTCGGTTCATTTTTCGAGGTTGCGACATGATTCAATCTCCACTGAGGGTCGGACGGCAAACGATCGTGGAATCCGCGGCCCCGCCCTGCCGACCGAGATAACGACAAGGCCGCCGAGTTCGTCGCGGCCGAAAGATAGACCGCCGCGCGCTGATCGCCGTCGTCGGAGCCTCCCCGAAATCCGGCAAAATCATGCGATCGAATCGCCCCCCTATTGCAACTCCACGATGCCCCAAAAGTCAAGACCCGGCACGTCGATTCGCAATCCCCGCTCGACGGCCTGGACGTTTACCCGCACGGGTTCGGCCCGGGGCGTATACAGCGTCGCCTCGCGGAAAGCGTTGGCCGGTCGCCCCAAGAGGTCCGCGCTCAATGTCACTTGGAAAGGCGGTCGAGGGTCCATGCCGTCGTCCTCCTTACGATACGCGCGGTTCACGAGGTGGACCGCTACGATCGAACCGTCCCGCCCCTTGCGGACGCGGGGCACCACCAGCACCCGGTCCGTTCCTTGGACGCTCACCATTTCGCCCAGTCGGGCGTGAATCGCGGCGACGTCGGACCAGGTGAGCACGCGGCCACGATCTTTTTCCGCCTGCAACAGGGCGGCCAGGTCGGCGTCGGGTTCCAAATCGCCCGGCACGATCAACAACCGGTATGGGTCGAGCATCTCTTTGGTGACGCGATAGCCCGGCAACCAATCGTCGCCCTGCACGACCACGGCGAACGGCACATTCGCGTCGGCCAAACTCCGCACGATGCTCTGAATACTCCCCTTGCCCTGACGCTGGGAGTGATTGTCGTAAAGGACCGCAATCGGTGCGACGGCTTCAAACCCATCGAACAGATCGGCATGCTCATGGACGAAGCGATACAGCCAGGCATATTCCTCCGTGGGACCGGAGTACCAATGCGTCCCCTTTTCCTTGGTGTAACACCACATGCGGTGAGGCACCATCAAGTTGTGGCCGAAGGCATAGGAAAGTGCCGCCCAGGTTCGCACCAAGCCCGGCAATTGGTGCTCGTTGATGTAGGCCCAATCCCCGCCGCTTGCCGTGGAGGTCACGGGGCGATTCAAACCGTCCGCCAGTTTGTAGGCGTAAACGGGTTGGAGCGGGACTTCCCTCGATTCCGCGCGATGATCCAATTCGCAGCAGAAATAGCCGAGATGCGGCGTGATCGCCAGATTCATCGGTCCGCTGAGGCTGGAATTGACCGCCAGCGGCAGCGGTCCGCCCTTCGATTGTTCGCCTTCGCGGCGAAACTCGGCCACGAACTCGGTGACGGCCTTGACGTGAAAATCGAGAAAGGCAGCGGCAAGCGGCAGTTTCGCGCGTTCGCGGTGATAGCGTTCCGGCGTGATCCCTTGCTTCCGCAAGAACTCGCCGTAGTCGAACCGATCGAGATCGTTGATGCCCAACTCGCGGAGTTCGGCTTCGTCGGCGTGCACGCGGAGATATTCCCGAAAACCCTCCATGCAGTTGGGGCAGAAGCAGGCGTCCAACCAAGTCACGGCGCCGGCGGTCCCCGTGTAATCGTCGATATGCAAGGCGTCGGCCCCGGAGGCGACGACCCGCTCCAAGCGCTGTCGAAGGTAAGAGCGGTACAAGGGGCTGTTGGTGCAAAACCACCACGCCGGCTCCCCCTTGTGCTTGTGATCCCAAAGCCACGGTACGATGAAGGGTTCCCCCGCGAAATTGACGCACCGGGCCTCCGCGAATCGCGGCGAAAAGTCGATCATCCCGGCGAATTCCGTGCGAAACCCCACGCTTGAGGCGAAGACGCGAACTCCCTTCTTATGGGCTTCGGCGATGTGCTCTCGATCGGCGCGACCGGCCCAGCCCATCACCGTGCAACCGTAGGTCTCGTAGAGGGCCGGGTTGTCGTACATGAAGACCACATCGGAGCGACGGATCACGCGAGCAGCGTCCGCCGAGGGTTCTTCGGCGCTTGCCACGCCGACTCCCAAGGAAATCAAAATCGGAACGGCCAGAACGATCTTCGCCGCGCCGGCCGCGAGTCCGTTGAAGGGCGATTCCCGTCGCCGGTGTTGCATGCCCGATCCCCGAGACCGCTTCCGTGCCGGCCTCGCGGTATCGCCACGGTGTGTCAACCAATCTCGCATCATCACAGAACCTTTCTCAAATCAAGGGGGAAGTATTCGGCAACTCGTGAGAATCACGGGACATTTCTATTCATGGGTAACAGGTCAGGTTTAACCCCGCATTGCCGGACGGCGATCCGGTTGCTAGAGTATACGAAGAGTTTTCGCCGATTCGGAGAGGTGGCCGAGTGGTCTAAGGCGCGGGTTTGCTAAATCCGTAGGGGTGTTCCACCCCTCGCAGGTTCGAATCCTGTCCTCTCCGCTCAATACGTCTACCGGACTGGGAGTTTTTCCCGACTCCACCTTTTCCGCGGGTTTGCGGTCCGCGACTCATCGATTCATCTTCATCAGATCATCGCAACCGTGCCTATCGGGAGCATCTCGTAACGGTGCTGATTGGATGTTGGGGGCGGGCGCCCAATTTCGTCGGACCGCACAACCGGCACAGTCCTTACGATCCGCCGCTTGGGCCGTTACTCTTTTCGATTTTCGGCCAAACTCTTTTGCCGGAAACTCCTCCGCAAGTTAGAGTTGTCAAGCAGACCGCTTCTTATGATCCGGGGACGTCGATTTCCCAGGGGCAAAATCGGAATTACCCATGGATCCGAAATACGCGGCACAACCGGAGGGCGAGGTCGTCGAAAAACCGTCGGCGCCCACGGTCTTGTTGGTCGATGATGACGAAACGATCCGGGAATCGCTCTCATGGCGGTTGGAGAATCTGGGCTACCGGGTTCTCGCGGCAGCCTTGGGAAGAGAGGCCTTGCGACTCGCACGGGAAGAGTCGCTCGACGCGGTCATCTTGGATATCTGCCTGCCGGACGTGGACGGCCTGCATGTCTGCCGCACCTTGACGGAAGATTATCGCACGTCGGACCTGCCCATCATCATCCTGAGCGCCGTGGACGACCGCGACATCGTACAGCGCTGCCGAGCAGTGGGCGGGCAATTCTTCTTGGCCAAACCGTTCGACCTCAACGTGCTGGTGACCGTTCTCGAGCAGGCAGCTAACGATCGCCGGTGGTGGGGCCGCGAGTGCGGTTGATCGGCCTCGCTTCGCCGCGATTCCACGGCGATTCTACGGGCGCGTCAGTCGCCCTTGAATGTAGATGTCCGTATCCAGTCGCTCCACCGCCATGATGCGGACTTCCTTGGCGGCGTCGATGCATGGGATTCCCTCACCGGCAATGGGGGAGGGGGCGGATTGACCGCCAAACAGTTTCGGCGCCGCAAAGACGTGCACCTCGTCGACCATACCGGCATCGAAAACGGCGCCCAGCAAGCGACTGCCGCCCTCGATCAAGACGTTGGTCATGCGGCGTTTGCCCAATTCGACCAACAAGGAATCCAGACGCGCCGTGCAATCCTCGCCGGGGCACACCAGGACCTCGCAACCCGCCGCCTCCAAGGCCTTGCAGGCGTCCGCGTCCGCCGACTCCTTGACGGCGACGAGGACGGGCGTTTCTCTCGCCGTGCGAACCAATCGAGATTCCAGGGGGATTCGCGCTCGACCGTCCAAAACCACCCGGAGCGGAGTACGATCCCCCGGCGGACGAACGGTGAGGAGCGGATCGTCGGCCAAGACCGTCCCGCTACCGACCAAGACGGCGTCGACGCGACCGCGGAGAGCATGGGCGCGGGCGCGGGAGGCGGGACCGGATATCCAGCGACTCTCGCGGGCGACCGTGGCGATCTTGCCGTCGAGCGTCATTGCCCACTTGGCAATGACCCAAGGTCGGGCGACGGCGAGAAGTTTGAGATATGGGGCGTTCAGCTCGCGGGCCTCCGCCTCCATCAGTCCGCAGGACACCTCGATGCCTGCCTGTCGCAAGGCTTCCAACCCCTTTCCCGCCACTTCGGCGAAGGGGTCTTGCATGGCGACCACGACTCTGGAGATGCCCGCCGCGATGACCGCCTCCGTGCAAGGCGGCGTCTTGCCATGATGGCAGCACGGTTCCAGCGTGACGTACATCACGGCGCCTTCGGCCCGGGATCCGGCCACGCGGAGGGCTTCGATCTCGGCATGAGGGCCGCCATAGCGCTGATGGTAACCTTCGCCGATGATCTCGGCTCCCCGCGCGATCACACAACCGACCATGGGGTTGGGTTCCACTTTTCCCCGACCTTGGCCGGCGATTTCCAGCGCGCGGGCCATATGCCACGCGTCCAATTCCGCCTGGGAAACACCCATGGTCCGCCCCCCTTTGCTTAACCACCTCCCCGGCTCGCACCTCTCGGCGCGATCCTCTGCCCCAGTTTACGCGATATCGAAGGGGAATGCCATCACGCGGCGGATTTCGCTTTCCCCGGCGCGCAGCATGACGACGCGGTCGAATCCCAGGGCGACCCCCACGCAGCGCGGAAGGCCCGCCTCCATCGCCGCCAGCAAGCGGTTCGTCTCCGGCAGCATCGCTTTGCCGTCCCGTACTCGCCACTGATTGGCCGATTTCATGCGGTCCCTCAAGACCGCGGCATCCAAGAGTTCCAAATAGCCGTTGGCCAATTCCAAGCCTTCGGCGAATAGCTCGAATCGGGCGGCGACGGGTGGATCGGTGGGCCGAACCATCGCCAAAGCGGCCTGACTGACCGGGTAATCGCAAACAACGACGGGGCGACCTCTTCCCAGCCGCGGTTGAATGCACTCGCTGAGGAGCAAATCGAGCCAACCGTCCCGATCATCCAAAGCGAAGGATTCCGGCACGGCAGGCAAACGACTTCGGGCGGCCTGCTCTAACTCCGCGGTCTCCGCCGTCAGCGGATCGAGCGACACATGTTCCAGGAAGACGTCGCGGTAGGTGACCAACCGGGGCGGCGGGCACTCCAACAGTTTCACGGCCAGCTCGCCCAGCAGGTCGATTCCGCTCGCCATGTTGTCCCCCACCCGATACCATTCGACGATGGTGAATTCCGGGTTGTGGAGCGGCCCCAACTCGCCTTGGCGAAATGCTCGCGTGATTTGATAGATCGCCTCCGCGCCCGAGGCGAGGAGACGCTTCATGGCGAACTCGGGCGACGTTTGCAGCCAGCGCGGTTGCGAAGCCGAGTCGGCCGCACCGTTCCCGCCGCCGATATCCACGCGAAACGGGTCGAGATGCCGATCGACCACCGTATCGGCCGAGAGTAAGGGCGTCTCGACCTCCAGAAAGCCCCGCTCATCGAAAAAGTCGCGGATACGACGAAGGAGCTTGGCTCGAAGTTGCAAGACCTCCCACGAAGCCGCGGGATGAAAGCCGTCGCGTTGCGGGGAGGTTTTCGGCATGCGGAGCCTCGAATTATTCCTTGACTCGCTCGATATACTCGCCGGTCCGCGTGTCCACCTTGATCAAGTCGCCCATCTCCACGAAGGCCGGCACGCTCATTTCCGCTCCGGTTTCCACGGTGCAAGGCTTGGTCACGTTCGTGGCGGTGTTGCCTCTGGCTCCCGGTTCGCAGTACTCCACGCGCAGGACCACGTGATTGGGCGGCGTGACCGAGATGGGCCGACCGTTGAACAGGACCATGGCGCAGTTCATGCCCTCCTTGAGGTATTTCCAAGCGTCGTCCACTTGTTCCTTGCTCAGTTCGTATTGTTCGTAGGTGTTGTTGTCCATGAACACGAACTGATCACCCTGGCGGTAAAGATACTGCGTCTGGATTTCCTCGACGTCCGCGGCCTCAATCGAATCGCCGCTCTTGTAGGTGCGGTCGAGAACCGTGTTTCGGATGAGGTTCTTGAGGCGGCACTTGTATAGAGCTTGCCCTTTGCCCGGCTTCACGAAATTGCACTCGATCATCAGATAGGGTTCGCCGTCGATCTGAACCTTGAGACCCTTTTTGAATTCGCTGGTGTTGTAGGTGGCCACGAACACGTCCTTTTACCTGGAATGCCTTGAATACCAAATCGCACTCGGACCCTTCATCCCGCCGATCCACGGTAACGCCGCCGACTTTGCTCAAGCGAGCAGCGTGATCGCCGACGTCGCCGGGAAACCGTTCCCTCCGCTGAGGTTTTCGCCTATCTTAGGATGATATTTACCGGAATCGCGAATGCAGAACTGAACGAGCCGAAACGGCGTAACGGTTTGAAATCCGAATATCCTCGATGCCCCAGCCTGTTGAACCACAACGAATACCGCTTCCCGAACTACCCGATCGGTCGGCCGACGGCACGACGTTTCCGGATGCCGCTCCACGACTTTGCCGGGCGCCGGAATTTTCCCCGCGGCACGAGGCCGCCAAATCGTGGCAGCAGGTGGTCGCTGAAGCAATTACGGACCCTAAGGAGCTTTGCCGCATCCTCGGGCTTCCCGACCGGTGCGCCGAGTTGGCGCGGAGCGCCGGGCGGTCTTTCCCGCTACTCGTGCCGCGGACGGTTCTGTCGCGGATTCAGCCGGGAAATCCACACGATCCGGTCTTGCGGCAGTTTTTCCCCACCTCCGAGGAACTGGATCGTCCGAACGGATTCTCGTCCGATCCCTTGGCCGAACGTTCGGCCTCGCCCGCTCCACGAGTCCTCGCCAAGTATGCAAGCCGACTACTCATGTTAACGATTGGGGGTTGCCCCGTCCATTGCCGCTACTGCTTTCGGCGACATTTGCCCTACGACAAGCTGATGCGACCCGGCGTCACATCCCGAGATTCCGTTTCGAAAGCGCCGTCCCATGAAATCGCCTCGCCGCTCTTGCCCCCCGAAACATTGCGGTACTTGGAGTCTCGAACCGATTGCAGGGAAATCATCCTCAGCGGCGGCGAACCCCTCCTGTTGGACGATGACAAGCTGTCGGCCCTGATTCTCAGGGTCTCGCAAATCGCTCATCTTACCCGCATTCGCATCCACACACGGATGCCGGTCGTGATACCCCAGCGAGTGACCGACGGCTTGTTGGCGACCCTCAAGTTCTCGCGATTGACGCCGATCGTGGTCATCCATGTCAATCATCCGCAGGAGCTGGATGACGCCACGGCAGCAGCTATCGGGCGGTTCATCGACGCGGGAATACCGGTGCTGTCTCAAAGCGTACTTTTGGCGGGTATCAACGACTCGGCGGAGGTCCTCGCGGAACTGTGCGAACGTTTGTCGGACCTGCGTGTGATCCCGTATTATCTTCATCAGTTGGATCGGGTCGAGGGCGCGGCCCATTTCGAGGTGCCGGTTGACAAGGGAAAAAGGCTCATGGAGGAGTTGCGTGCCAAGCTTCCGGGCTACGCCGTCCCCCGCTACGTCAGAGAAACTCCCGACAGACCCTTCAAATCGCCACTGGCTTAGCGAAGCCATCGCGACTATCATGGTCGAATTGCGAGCCTAACGGCGGGGCGGCGCTCGCACCGTGTCTCGCGGCGGCGAATTCGCGGTCGCGCGGTGACCGCGACGCGACCGATCGTCGCCGTGCCGATTCGTTCGTTTTTCTCCTGGATTCGTTAGTTTTTCTGTCGAAACATACATCCGGAAAAGATTATGGCCGAAGCGTTTGACCCGTATCGAGATGCCTTGGTCGTCGAGGAGACGACTCTCTGGCCGAACGGTACTTTCGGCTTGGAAGAAGACTCGCGTCGCCGGGTGGAGCGCGCCTTGCACGAACAAGCGTCGCAGGCCTCCGATCTGGAATACGTCCGACTTCCGACCGGATTTCGTCGTGAGGTCCGGGTTGCCGCGGCGGACGTGGAACGAATCCTGGGCATAGCGGTCGCGTCCGAGAAAGCGGCGTCGTCCGGTTCGGAATCGCCAAGCGGCGAGACCGCAAGGCCGAACACCGACGCGGGAAGCGGGCCTGCCCCGACGCCCGGCGGTTCGCCCGCGGAAGGCTGAACGCATCGTACCCGTCCAAGTTTCCACCCTAAGAGTTTTCCATGTCCGAACGCTCCTCCACATCCGTCCGCGTCGAACTCGGACCGCGAAGCTACGACATTCTGGTGGGCACGGACTTGCTGGCCCAAGTCGGGCGCATCATCGGCGATCTGGGGCGCACCTCACACGTTTGGGTCGTCACGGACGAACATGTTGCGCCCCTTTACCTTTCCGAAGTATGCAATTCCTTGAAGGAGCACGGGCTGCGCACAGACACGTGGATCGTTCCCGCCGGTGAGCCGAGCAAGTCTGTGGAGACGGCGGCGGCGGGATGGCAAAGCCTTCTCGATGCCCGCGCGGATCGCGGGACCGTCGTGGCAGCCTTGGGCGGCGGCGTGGTTGGCGACTTGGGCGGATTCCTAGCCGCCACCTATGCCCGCGGTCTGCGATTCTTTCAAATTCCCACCAGCCTCCTTGCTCAAGTCGATAGTTCGGTGGGCGGCAAGGCCGGCATCAACTTACCGCAAGCCAAGAACATGGTCGGCGCCTTCCATCAGCCCATGGGAGTCGTCGCCGACGTGGGTTCCCTACGGACGCTGCCGCGGCGCGAGTACGTCTCCGGGTTGGGTGAGGTCGTCAAGTACGGCATGATCTTGGATGCCCCGTTCTTCTCGCTGTTGGAAGCGGAGACCGAGGCCTTGCTTCGCCAAGACGCAGATGTCTTGGGGCCCGTCGTGGCGCGTTGCTGCCGTCTCAAAGCCGACATCGTGGAGAAGGACGAGCGAGAGGAATCGGGCTTGCGGGCCGTACTGAACTACGGTCACACCTTCGCCCATGCCTTCGAGACTCTCACCGGTTACGGCGTCTGGTTGCATGGCGAGGCGGTGGCGGCGGGGATGCACTGCGCGGCGGTCCTGGCCGCGCGTTTGGGGCTGCTGGAACCGGAAGTCGTCGCACGGCAAGCCGAACTGTTGCGGCGATTGGAACTGCCGACTCGTCCTCCAGAGCTTTCCCCGCAGGATGTCACGGCCTGCATGATGCACGACAAGAAGGTGCGGGACGGGCGGTTGCGATTCGTATTGCCTACGGAAATCGGTCACGTCGAATTGATCGACTCCGTGTCTCCGGAACAGGTCGTCGCGGCGTTGCAGGCCGCCGCCGATGATGAGTCCGTATTCTGAAGATCGCCATGAATATCCGGTTGATCTGTCGTATCTTGGGAATGATCGCCCTAATCGTAGGCGGGAGCATGGCGATCAGCCTGCCCTGGTCGTTGCCCATCTGCGGACAGACCGAGGTCTTCGATGCCCGGGGCTTTTTCGGTCTGCTCGGATCCATGGCGATTTGCGGCGCGGTGGGAGGATGCCTTTGGTACGTGGGACGCAAGGAAGTCGCGCAACGCCTGCTGCATCGCGAAGCCATCGCCGTGGTCGGATTATCGTGGTTGGCGGCCAGCGTGTTGGGCGCGTGCCCGTTCCTGCTCTCCGGTACCGGCAGGGGCTACTCGCCCGACGGCAAAATCGTTCGGATGGGATTCGCGGACGCCTTGTTCGAATCGGCCTCGGGGTTCAGCGGCACGGGCGCCAGCGTGCTTTCCGACGTGGAGGACCGCCGCCTGATCTCGCCCGCCGTTCTCTTCTGGCGATCCCAGATGCATTTCCTGGGCGGGTTGGGAATCATCGTGCTCTTCGTTGCCCTTCTGGGTTTAGGTTCCGCCAGCAAGGCATTGCTTCGCGTCGAGGTGGCGGCACCGTCCCAGACCTCCACGCACGAGCAGACGCGGCGCGCGGCCATGGCCTTCGGCGCCGTTTTTCTGATGCTGAACGCTATTCTGACGCTGCTGCTGGTTTTGCAGGGCCTTTCCCTGTACGACGCCCTGTGTCACGCCTTCGGTACGATTGCCACGGGCGGGTTCAGCACGCACAACGCCAGCGTAGGCTATTATCGCAGTCCCGCCGTCGAGTTGACGATCGTCCTGTTCATGCTGTTGGGCTGTACGAATTTCGCCCTGCTTTACTTTGCGGCCAAGGGCAATATTCGGCGCCTATTTTCGGACCTGGAGTTTCGGGTCTATCTCTCGATCGTCGCGGTCGCCGTGCTCTTCATGACGGCGGCACTGATCCGGCATCATCAGGCAGGCCCCTTGGAGAGCCTGCGCATGGCCCTATTCCAATGCGTTTCCATTCAAACCAACACCGGTTTCGCCACGGCCGATTTCGACCGTTGGCCGCCCTTTTGCAAGGGGCTGCTGCTGGTTTTGATGTACATCGGGGGTTGCGCAGGCAGCACTTCGTGCAGCGTCAAGGTCATCCGATACGTCTTTTTGGGCAAGATCGTTTCTCTTGAACTGCAACGCTCCTTCCGCCCCAGCATGGTGAAACATATCCGTTTGGGCGGCGTCCCGATCACCGATTCGGAGATCCTCCAAGACGTCCTGGTCTATCTTCTGCTAATCGCCTGGGTGTCCGTGGCCGCATGGTTGGCCCTGCTGGTCTTCGAACCGCTTACGACGTGGACGGCTCACTCGGGCGACAAACTGCTGGATTGCTTCTCCGCCGTCGCCGCGACGATCAACGGCGTCGGCCCGGGCTTGGGAATGTTCGGACCGACCGCGAATTTCGGATCGCTGCAACCGATCTCCAAGATCATCCTGTCGCTGTTGATGCTCTTGGGCCGGATCGAGCTTTTCCCGATCTTGGTGCTTTTCATGCCGGGCTTTTGGAGTCGCAGATAACCGCGACCGACGCCGTGCGCCGAACCGGCGTGCCGGCCTCCGGACGACGCCGCGGGTGCTCACGAATCCAATCGCGGTGCGATGAGCGTGCGAAGCAAGGCGGGCGACAGTTCGTGCAAATGGTCGACCACCAGGTCGGCTGCCGCCAAATCTTGATGCGTTCGGCCCGTGCTTGCCAAGCCCACCGCCTTGGCGCCCGCCGCATGAGCGGCCTCGATTCCCGCCGGAGCATCCTCCACCACGACGCACCGGTCGGGCGGCAAGCCCAAGCGCTCGGCCGCCAGCAGAAACACTTGGGGATCCGGTTTACCGCGTGTCACATCCATGCCGGTGACCACCGCAGAGAATAACGACTGCCGTCCCAGTCGCTCCAGCGTCAAGGCTACGTTTTCCGGCGGTCCCGACGATCCGATCGCCAGCAGAAAACCGTTCGCGTGGAGTTCGTCCAATAGTTCCCGGGCGCCCGGCATGATGGGAAAGTCATCCCGGATCAAATCACGGAAGGCGGCTTCCTTGCGGCGATCCAAATCTTGAATCTTTGCCTCGTCGCAGGTCTTGTCTCCCCAGAGTGCGGCAATGATCTCGCGACTGGTCCGGCCGAAAGTCTTGGCGAACTGCGGTTCCGTGATGTGCAGTCCCTCTTCCGCCGCGATTTGCCGCCAACTTTCGAAGTGGGCGCGGTACGAATCGATCAGCACCCCGTCCATGTCGAATATGCAGCCGAAGCCCTGCTGTTCTTCCGTGGGGTTTCGGAGAGCCATCTTGTCCTCGGATCAATCTTCCCATCCCGCCACACTCGCGAATGCCGAGACTCATCAGAGAATCCCACCGCCTCGCGAGCACCAATCGAGCAGTCCTTCTTTTTTATCCGGATCGTCTTCGGTCAAGAAGACGGGCCAAAAAGAACGGCCCCCGAGGCATTTGGGGGCCGTTCACGGATTAGACTCGAACAGGCCGCCGCTTTCGCTCTTTACGCGGAGATCGGCGGACCGGATTCGTGCCGCGAGGGCTCAATCCTTGTAGACCTTGGAGAAGAACTCCGTGCTGGCCTTGGGGTCCGGCTTGATGGTCGGTTCGCCCTCGTGCCAGTTGGCCGGGCAGACTTCGCCGTGCTTTTCGAAATACTGCAAAGCCTGAACCACCCGCAGGGCCTCGTCCACGCTCCGTCCGAGCGGCAAATCGTTCACCACCTGATGCCGTACGATCCCGGCCTTGTCGATCAGGAACAGGCCTCGCAAGGCGATACCGCCGGGAAGCAGCACGTCGTAGTCGGCCGAGATTCTCTTATCCAAATCGGCGATCAGAGGATAGCGGATGTCGCCCAAACCGCCCTGCGTTCGCGGCGTGTTCCGCCATGCCAAGTGCGTGTAGTGGCTATCCACCGAGCATCCCAGCACCTGCACGTTCAACTTCTCAAATTCGGCGATCCGATCCGAGAACGCTATGATCTCGGTGGGGCAGACGAACGTGAAGTCCAACGGATAGAAAAACAGCAGCACATACTTGCCGCGGTAGTCGCTCAGGGAGATATCCTGGAACGAACCGTCCGGCATGACGGCCTTGGCCTTGAAATCCGGCGCCTCTTTGGTAACCAACACACCCATGACTTCAACCTCCGGAAAGTGACAGAAACCCGTAACCTTCAACATCACCGCCGTCCGGTGCCGGGCGACGAATCTTCATGTTATCGTCGCACTTGGGGCGAACCAACCGAAAGGAACGCGGCGATGATTCTCGACGAATCGCAGGAAGGATGTTACAGAAAATTATGCGTCGGCTCCGCAAGAGTCAATCATGCCCACCGCCGTGGAGGGGGCCGCGCGGCGGCAAGATCGCCCCTGTTGATGAATGAATGCCGGGAAAATCGGCCTTCCCGAAGATTTCAGGCGGAACACTCCCACAAGAAACGGCAAGTCCGCCGCAAAACCCCGCGAGGTCGTACGGCGGACACTTTGGGCTTTCAAGACTTCTGGTTAGACGTGAACCGGCGACCGTCAGGAGGCTGACTCCGTCGGAATCATCCCCTAGCCATGGCGGCAGCGGCCCGCGCGGCCGAACGATCGCTGGCCAAAACCTGCCGCAGCAAGGCCGAGTAATCTTCGTACGCAGTCGTATCGGGCGGCCCTCCCGCATATTGCAGAATCGAATTGTGCGGTCGCTTCGTCAGCGAAAGCAACGTCGAGGACACGGTTCGAATCTTGCCGTTTCCGATGACCACTCCCCAACGCCCTTCGGCATCTGCGCGGCGAGCGAACGTCCGGCTGACCACAGCCAAAAAGGCCACCGCCGAATCGAGCTTTTGCAGCGTCAACAGTCGCCGCGCGAAGGCCTGACGGGGATCGTTCGGATCGTTCACGTCGCCGTTGGTCAAAAGATGCAAACCCGGCGGCAGTTCCACCAAGCGAATGGAGTCTCCCCCATAGACGACTGCGGCGTAATTCGCATCGGCACACAGATAATTCGCGCCCGCATAGCTCCCCGTGGACAATTCGTCCACGGCCAGTCGGGCGGCATCTCGGGCATTCGTCGTCCCCAATAGTCTGCGACAGAGCAGACCCCGGGAAATCGGTTCCGGCGGAACCACGCGTTTGGGACGGTTGGACACCGCCACACACAAACCGTGCTGATTGACCCCCAACCACGTACCGTTGGCTTTGCGATCGACGCCGCAAACCACACGAGGGCGTCCGGACTGAATCCGCGGCGGCGAACTCGGTCGCTCAACATCTTCCTCGCGGTTATAGGCCAACAGAACCGGGGCGTCACGCGCTACTTGAAATTGAAGAGCTAGAATGCACATCTTCGCTTTCCACGACTCCTTACTACAATTCCAAATCCCTTTCGCGAGACTCACAACCCTTTGCGATTGTTTCGCCGCGAATCGCGTCCTGCTCTGCCGTCTAATTCAAGTACATGTGTGCGGCCCGGAAAGTTTTTCCCGGACCTAACTTGTAGGATAAGAGAACCCTCTTTGACACCACTTCCATCGCGCATAATGGCCGGGCGGGCCAAAGCCGCAATGAATCGCTGCGCAGTCGATATGACTACTCTGCGAAAATGAAAAACTTCCTTCTATGCCTGAACGGCAAAATCCTATCAGGCTTTCCCACTTCGCCGGGAAAATCGCTGGAGAAGGGGGAATAAAATCCCGATTACGGTAGGCCTACACGAAATTAAAGACGTATAGCCGCCCTGCAAACCTGCCGCTCGACAGCACCACCCAGGTTGACGAAATCAATGTGATGACGCAGAAGCATTACGTCACCGCTGCCGCATTCGTTCGACCGACACTGCGGCAGCATCGTCTAGCGAACAATAAATATCTAAGATAACAATTTCCGAACCCTTGTGAACCCATCTGTTGGGTGGTGTTTTTCTACTCCGAAATTCTGATAGAGATACCAAAGGGTCTTGAGGTTGCGACCGTTCGGGCGCACAATGTCCCTTTTCCGAAACCGTCGAGGGAGCCGCGATGAAACTGATACCTCTGGGGGAGTATGTTATTGTGCGACGCATGCAACCGGAGGAGCGCACCGCCGGCGGTATCGTTCTTCCCGACACTGCTCGGGAAAAACCGCAGCAGGGGCGCGTGGTAGCCGTTGGAGACGGGCGGCACCTGCCCGACGGTACCCGGGCTGAGCCTCAAGTCGCCGAGGGCGACCGCATCATCTTCAGTCCCTATGCGGCCCGGGAAATCCGGATCGGCGATGACGAGGTGCTCGTACTGCGGGAAAGTGAAATCCTGGCCGTCGTGGAGTGATCGGCCCCTCGGCACGCCGCGCTCCCGGCCTATTGCGGCCAATACCGCTCTCGAGACAAGTGGCGGTCGCCTTCGTGCCAGGCATCGGGTACGTGTCAAAGAAATAACCGCTTAGAGAACCGAAAGATAGGCTCCAACGTCGCATGGACGTCTTCGAGGCCATTGAAACGCGGTACAGTTATCGCGGGCGGTTCACCCCGGAGGCGATTCCGCGAGAGCATCTGGAGCGTATCGTTCGGGCCGGAATCGCGGCCCCATCCGGCAAGAACGCCCAAACCACGACCTTCGTGATCGTGGACGATCCTGCCCTCCTCAAACGTCTGGCCGCGCTGTTCGATAAACCCTGCTGCGAAACCGCCCGCGCGATGATCGTCTGCGTTACGGACCCCCGTCCGGTGATGGGCGACGTCTCCTTTCACGTCGAAGACTGCGCGGCCGCGGTGGAAAACATGCTCTTGGCAATCACCGCCCTGGGCTACGCCACGGTCTGGCTCGACGGAGTCCTTCGCTACCATCGACTGGCGGAACGCATCGCAGAGATGCTCGGCGTTCCGCCGGATCGCCAAGTCCGCGTGGTCTTGCCGTTGGGTGTCCCCGCGGAACTGGGTAAGCAGAGAGAAAAACTCCCCCTCGAGCGACGGGCCTGGTTCAACCGTTACGGCGGATGATCACGACGCTGCCGCAAATCGGTCGAGGTTGCGCGGGTCTTTCGATCGCCCCCATCCGACCCGTATAATAAGGCCGCAGTTACGCCGTCATGTTTGGAGGCTCATCATGGATTCCCCGGACTTGGATCCCTCGCAATTGGCTTGTCCCGTCCCGCAAGAGTCGTCCGACACCGTCCGCATGGCCCACGGGGGCGGCGGCCGACTGATGTGGCACCTGATTCAAGACGTATTCCTCCCCGGCTTTCGCAGGCAAGGCGAGACCGGTCGCGATCCCCTCAGCGATCCGCCGCACGACAGCGCGGTGATCCGGACTGGCGACGGTACGCGCCTGGCCTTCACGACCGATTCTTTCGTGGTTCGACCGCTCTTCTTCCCCGGCGGCGACATCGGTTCGCTGGCGGTGTACGGAACGGTCAATGACCTTGCGATGGCCGGGGCCAAGCCGTTGTGGCTCAGCGCCGCCTTCATCATCGAAGAAGGGTTTCCCCTGGATGCGCTGAAAGCCGTCGTAAACTCCATGCGGTCCGCCGCGGACGCCGCCGCCGTACGCATCATCACCGGCGACACCAAGGTGGTCGATCGCGGCAAGGGCGACGGCGTCTTCATCACCACGACCGGCATCGGTTTGATCCCGGAGGACGTCAGCATCAGTCCGGCCAGAATTCAGGTAGGCGACAAGATTTTGCTCTCCGGCGACGTGGGACGTCACGGCACCGCCATCCTCTCGGTCCGGGAGAACTTGCAATTCGAAGGCGCCTTGCCCAGCGACTGCGCCCCGTTGAATGGGCTGGTGCGGGCGATGGCAAAGCAGGCTCCCCAGGCTCTGCACTGCCTCCGAGACCTGACGCGCGGTGGGCTGGCCACCGCCCTATGCGAACTGGCCCGCGAGTCCGGCACCGGCATCGTCGTCGAGGAAACCCAAATCCCCGTGCAACCTTCCGTCGCGGCGGCCTGCGAATTGTTGGGGCTGGATCCGCTATACGTCGCCAACGAAGGACGGATGATCGCAATCGTGTCGCGGGATGCCGCCGATTCGTTGCTCAAAATCATGCAGGCCCATCCTGCTGCCGCCGACCCGCGAATCATCGGCGAAGTGACCGCGGCATCGCCCGGCGTCGTTGAACTCCGCAACGCCTTCGGCGGATCGCGCGTGCTGGACTTCCTCTCCGGAGAGCAAATGCCTCGCATCTGCTGATACGACCGGGACGCTGCTTGCTGCGATCGCGCGAGCGGCGGAGATTCCCGGGACCGCCGACCACCGGGGGCTTATCTTTCCCATGGACTTACCCCTGCGAATCGCTCCCTGCCAGGACCGTTGGCGCTGCCAAGGTTGCGGCATCTGTTGTCGCGGCGTCATCATCCCGTTGAGCGACGAGGAATATCGCCGCATTCGCGAGCAAGGCTGGTCGTCGCGCCCGGAATTCACCGGTCGAAAGCTCTTCGTGCGGGTCCATCCCTTGCGACGCAAGTACCGCCTGGCCCAACGCGCGGACGGCTATTGCGTCTTCCTCAGCCCACAAGGCCGATGCCGCATTCACGAAGAGTTCGGCGAAGAGGCCAAACCTCTGGTCTGCCGGATGTTCCCGTACCAGATCGTGCCCTTGGAGCGCTTCGCCTATCTGACGGTCCGGCGCAATTGCCCCACCGCCGCGAAGGAAATCGGCCCCACGTTGGAAGAGCAAGCGGACGAATGGCGACCTTTGACGGAAGAGGATCGCCTCCGCCCGCGCGCGAGCGCACCTCCGCCGCTGTCGGTCTCGGTTCGCGGAGGTTGGCGGCGATTTCATCGGGTGTGCGATGCCGTGGAACGCCTGATTCGCGACGAGCGTTTTCCCATGGTCCGCCGGTTGGTCCACGCGGCTATGCTGGCCAACATGCTGGATCGCTGCCGCCCGCAGATTTGGGCCGACGAAAGCAAACTGCGCGAGTTGTTGCGACTGCTGGAAGGTTCGATCCCGGAGGAGGCGGGCATCTTTTTTCGCGAGCGCCGTCCGCCCGGCGCCACCGCCCGACTGCTCATGCGGCGGACCATCCTCGATTACCTGCGTCTCCATCCTCGCTTTGCACTGGAAAACACCTGGCGCCACCGACTGCGCTGGATTGCCACCAGCCTGAGCCTGGGTTGGGGACGCGGACGTATTCCTGCCGCCGCCACCGGTCGAGCATTTCGACCCTGGAAGCCGATACTCACCGGAGAAACCGGCGACGTTCCACAAACGCCGCAAGATAAGGCAGATCCGGGATGGGTCGAATTGGCGCAGTTGGAAAACCCCTTGGGGCCGCTCGATCGTGAACTGTTCCGACCGCTGGATCGCTATTTCGAGAGCATGGCGGTCTCCCGCCGCTACGCGGTTCGCGGCAGGCGTGGTTGGCCCGTCACCGACCGCATTCGGGCACTCTGCCTATCCTTTGCGGTGGGAATGTGGATGCTTCGATGGTCGAGTCGCGACCGGATCGTCACGGAGAATGACGTGATCGACGCCGTGATCGCCCTGGACCGAGGAGAAGGCCACGCCCCGCAAGGCTCGCGCGGCTATCAACGCCGATTGAGGGCACTGGATCGCTTGGGGCAAATCCCCCGCCTGCTGGCTTGGTACGTTCAGTGACCGCCCGTCAGCCGTTGGGGCAATGAATATCCCAAATGGGCGATGCGGGACTCGAACCTGCGACCCCCAGCTTGTCGAGCTGGTGCTCTAACCAACTGAGCTAATCGCCCATAACCGGTGTCTTCGAATATGTATACCCGGTGTCATGGGATCGTGGTCAAGCCGTCAAGCCGATGCGAGAGTTTGCAATAAAGCCGACTCGGCTCACCGCCGATCACAAGCACGTGACACTATGGTATTGTAATCGCATGCGGAGGCGTGAAAAGCCCCACCGCCCATTCTGCGGGCCGACGGACCGATCACGCCAACCGTCGTAGCGGGCGGCAATCCCACCCGGACGGCAATTGGGGCCGGTACTGGAGGTACGTGAACCGATAAAGGATCCGAGCACCGCGGGCGCTTGAACGCCGGGCTTGGCGCGGCTATCTTGAATCCGTCTTAACGCTGAAGGTGTCGCCGCGATTCGAAATCGCAGCGCTTCGAACCGGAGGGGGATTCCCGCGATCCGGTTGCCGATCCGTGCTTCGGAAGGTCGGCTCCGCGGGGATCGGGGCGATGAAGGCGGCAAGGCGCATCGGTTGAAAGGTCGAGAGGCCGGCGTTTCGCCTAACGGAAAACGGAGGTGTATCGTGGAAAAGTGGCCGGTGGGAGTGTTCGCCAGCATCGATGCCGGATTGGGGGTGAAGCTGGAGGTCGCACGCGAGTTGGGCGTACCGACGGTCCATCTGCACACGCCCCATAAGCCATCCCGGACCGAGGAAAATGCGAAGCGGTTTACGGCCAAGTTGAAGGAATTCGGCCTGCGAATCACGGTGGTCTTCGCCGGTTTCGAGGGCGAAAGCTACGCGGATATTCCGACCGTTGCCAAAACGGTGGGCCTTGTGCCGCCCGAGACGCGCGAAGCGCGCAAGCAGGAACTCAAGGAAATCGCGGATTTCGCCAAACTGCTCGGGGTGGACGCCGTGGGGTTGCACGTGGGATTCATCCCGCACGATCCTGCCGAATCGACGTATCAGGAGGTGCTGGCCGCCGTCCGTGAAGTCTGCGATCATTGCCGCGGCAACGGCCAGCGGATTCATCTGGAGACGGGGCAAGAGTCGGCCGACGCCTTGCTGCAATTTCTCCGTGACGTGGACCGCGACAATCTGTTCGTCAATTTCGATCCGGCCAACATGATTCTGTACGGTTCGGGCGAACCGCTGCCCGCCTTGCGAAAGGTGGGCGCTTATGTGCGGAGCGTCCACTGCAAGGATGCCAAATGGGCGGCCCGGCCGGGCGAGGAATGGGGAACCGAAGTGCCCTTCGGCACCGGCGACGTCAACGCCGAGCAGTTTTTGCGAACGCTGGCCGAGATCGGCTACGACGGTCCCTTGACCATCGAGCGGGAGATTCCCCAAGAACCGCAACGGCAAAAGGACGAAATCGGTCAGGCGGTTCGCGTGATCGAGGAACTTAAGCGCAAAATCCTGGGCTGATCGCCCGGTTGTCGCTGCGAAGCAGGGTGAACACGGAGGAGCCGACCGAAACGTGATTACGCGGGTTCAAGGGAAGTTGTCCCGATTGCAAGGCGAGGCCGCCTACCTCGAGTGCGGGGATTTCGAATACGAGGTGTTGGTGCCGGAGTACACGCGAAGGCAACTTCAACACCATTTGGATCGACCCATCCGATTGTTCACGATCCAGTTTTTCGAGGGACAGGCCAATCAAGGCCGCCTGACGCCGCGATTGGTCGGCTTTTCCAGCGAAGTGGAGCGGGAGTTCTTCGAGCTGTTGTGTTCGGTGGACGGAATGGGCATCAAGAAAGCCCTCCGCGCCATGGGTCGGCCCGTCAACGAAATCGCCGCGGCCATCGAACAACAAGACGTGAAATCGGTCGCCGCCCTCCCGGGGATCGGGCCTGCGACCGCCGAGCGGATCATCGCCAAGCTGCGGCGGAAGATGCCCAAATTCGCCCTGATGGTGACGCGGGAAGAAGTGGTCGCCGAGGTGACGCCCGACGTGGTGGAAGAGACGTTCGCTTTCTTGGTCAAAATCGGGCATTCCGAGGCCGAGGCACGGCGACTGCTCAACACGGCTTTGGCGGAGAAGAAGTCCTACCCCGACTTCGAGTCCTTGATTCATGCCATCTACCAAAAGCAGAAAACGGCCTGACCGCAGCCGATCCGACGGCGGGTCCGCCGCTTGGCAAGCCGCCGCGACTCTCGATCGGGTCGCAATGCCCCCGGTCGGCACGCCGTGCCCGTCTTGCGGCACGCCTCTGGACGCCGCGGATCGTTTCTGCCCGGCGTGCGGCGTGCGGCGTCCCGAGGCGGAACCTACTCGCGCGCCGGTCGCGCAGAGTTTTCGCTGCGACGGTTGCGGCGCAGAAATTCGCGTGGAGGCGGGCAAACGCAGCTACGTTTGCCCGTTCTGCGACTCCACTTACGTGGTCGAATTCTCTCCCGAGCAATCGCGCCGCCAAGAACCGGAGTTCGTCATTCCCTTCGCCGTCGCGCCGGATCAAGCGCGGAGTCTCCTGACGGCGAGTTTGCGCAAGCGAGCGAGATCTCGCCCGCATGAACTTCGCACGGCGATCCAAGCGGCCGACATCCGGGGCGTTTACGTGCCGGCCTGGTCCTTTTCGGTATTCGCCGAGAGTGCATGGTCCGCGGTAATCGGCGAGTATTGGTACCGTACCGAGACGTATACCACCATCGAAAACGGCAAGAGCGTGACGCGGACCCGGCAAGTCCGAGAAACCGAATGGTGGCCGCTCGCGGGACGCTTTCACCAATACTTGAGCGGCTACCTCGTATCCGGAAGTCGCGGTGTTCCGCAAAACTTGCTGGACGAATTGCAACCTTTCCACACGGTCGCCGTGCGGCGGTACTCGCCGACCTATTTGGCGGGTTGGGAGTGCGAAGAATACACCGTGGACGCCGGCGCCGCTCTCGAGTCGTGCAAACGGCAGTTCGCCGCCCGCCAATTTCGTGACGTCGGGGCGTTCATGCCGGGGGACGTTCACCGCAATCTGGAAGTGCAGACCCGCTTTCGCGATGAAACCTCCGATTTGATTCTGGTTCCCGTCTATTTCATTCGCCTGCAATACGGCGGGAAACCGTATCGCTTGCTCATGAACGGTCAGACGGGCAAGATCGTCGGCAAAATGCCGTCGCAATGGGGGAACGTGGTAGGAATCGGCGTCCTTATCGGCTTGGCCGTCATCATCCTGGGAGGATTGCTCCTGTGGTTGCTTGGGAGATGAAGTGACGCCGCGGAAGGGATGGCTGCGAAGCGCTGCCGACACCTGTGGACGACATTTCGTGAGGGAGGATTTCCCATGACTCGCATTCGCTTCCTTGCTTGGCTGATTGCACTAGGCACGGCAGGCGGCATCCTGACGCCCGGCGCATCGGCCCAGACGCCCGCTTGGAAAGTCGGCGTCGCTCGTGCGGTCATCACTCCGGATGAGACCTTGTGGCAGGCGGGCTACGCAGCGCGGCAACGCCCCGCCGAAGGAAAAATGCACGATCTGTGGCTCAAGGCTCTTGCCCTGGAAGCGGCCGACGGCCAACGAGCCGTCTTGATCACCGCCGATGTCCTGGGGTTTCCGCACGCCTCGGCCGACCGCATATGCGGGGAACTTGAGAAGAAGTATGGCCTGCGGCGAGATCAGATCATGCTAACGGCCAGTCATACCCACAGCGGCCCGGTGCTGGAAGGCGCCCTGTACGACATCTATCCGTTGGACGATACGCTTAAGGCGGCGATTTCGCGCTACACGCGGCGGTTGGAGTCGATCGCGACGGAGACGGTCGGCGGCGCGCTGCGAGCCCTTCAACCCGGTTCGCTCGCCGCCTTCGAAGGCTCGACCGATTTCGCGGTGAACCGCCGCAACAATTCCGAGGCGGAAGTGCCGGCCTTGCGGGCCAGCGGAAAACCGCTCCACGGTCCGGTCAATCATCGTGTGCCGGGCATGATCGTCCGCGATTCCCAGGGCAAGGCGATCGCGGCGGTCTTCGGCTACGCTTGCCACGCCACGGTGTTGGACGGGTATGAATGGTCGGGTGATTACCCGGGCTTCGCTCAATTGGAACTGGAGGCGGCGAATCCCGGCTTGACCGCCATGTTCTTCGCCGGTTGCGGCGCCGATCAGAACCCGATCCCTCGGCGGTCCGTGGAATTGTGCCAAAGTTACGGCAAGCGTTTGGCCGCAGCGGTCATGGAAGCAATGTCCGGGCCGACGCGGACATTGGATCCGGTTTTGAAGACGGCATTCTCTACCCTGGAGCTGAAATACGAACTTCCGGACGAGGCGAGCTTGCGTCAAACAGCCGAAGGGACGGGCTACACGGCCCGCTGGGCGCAGCGCCTCTTGGCCGAGCGGGACGCCGGCGTCTCTTGGCCGGATGCCTACCCCTATCCGATTCAGGTCTGGCGATTGGGGGCCGATCAAATTTGGGTCGCCTTGGGTGGAGAGGTCGTCGTCGATTACGCCAATCGTTTGGAGCAAGAAATCTCGCCCCACATTTGGGTCGCGGGCTACACCAACGACGTGATGGCCTACATCCCCTCGCGACGTGTCAGGGAGGAAGGCGGATACGAAGCGGGAGCGTTCCCCGTGTACGGATTGCCCGCCGTGCGTTGGCAATCGGATATCGAGGATCGCATCGTGGCGGAGGTGCGACGACTTGTGGATGCCGTGCGTTGAATCGCGGTGCGGTTTGTCGCGCGATGATGCCCGACGCCCGGACTCCGATCTGCGCCCGCGGGCGATCCGGTTCGAATTTTCTCATCGTGAGTAATTGTGTAATAGCGGGAAGGCCATGAGCGCACCCTTGATGGAGGTTTATCGGCGGCTATTCGAACATTTCGGACCGCAGCACTGGTGGCCCGCCGAAACGCCCTTCGAGGTGCTCGTCGGCGCGGTCCTGGTGCAAAACACGGCCTGGAGCAACGTGGAAAAGGTAATGGCGATTCTCCGCGAGGAGGGCATCCGCGACGTCGCAGCGTTGGACCGCCTGGCCGAGGAGGAACTCCACGAGTTGATTCGTCCGGTGGGCTACTACCGCATTAAGGGACGTCGCCTCAAGAACCTCTTGTCCTACGTCTTGCGGCGGCATGGCGGATCCCTCGACGCCATGTTTCAAACGCCCCGCGATCAACTACGGCGGGAATTGTTGGAGATCAACGGCATCGGCCCGGAAACGGCGGATTCGATTCTGCTTTACGCGGGCAACTTGCCGACCTTCGTGGTGGACGCCTACACCTTGCGCATCTTCGCCCGGCATCGCTGGGTGGAACCCGACGCCGATTATCATGAACTGAAAAGCCTGTTCGAAGACGGTTTGGAATCCGACGCGGCGCTCTACAATGAATATCATGCCCTTCTGGTCCGCGCGGGCAAGGATTATTGCAACAAGCGCCGACCGAAATGCCAAGGCTGCCCGCTGGAGGGCCTGTTGCCGGAGGGCGGGCCCGCGGACCCGGCGGATTGGGCGTGACCTGATCGCGGAAGGACGAGAAAAGAAATCCTGCCATGTCCCTATTCCAGGCGGAAGAGGAGGCTCATCGCCAAGCGGCGCAACCCTTGGCCGCCCGCATGCGGCCTCGCAATTTGGCCGAATTCGTGGGGCAAGAGCACTTCTTGGGCGAAGGAAAGCCGCTCCGGCGGTTACTGCGAGCGGACCGATTGGGGTCGGTGATCTTCTACGGTCCGCCGGGTACGGGCAAGACCACGTTGGCTCGCATCTTGGCCGGTGAGACCCGAAGCGCTTTCCGTCAAGTCAGCGCCGTCGTCGGAGGGGTTAAGGAACTGCGAGAGGTCATCGACGAAGCGCAACGCCGCCTCGAAACGGAGGGTCGGCGCACGCTTCTGTTCATCGACGAAATCCACCGCTTCAATCGGGCCCAGCAGGAGGTCCTCCTGCCGCACGTGGAGGAGGGCGTCATTGTGCTGGTTGGGGCTACGACCGAGAACCCCTTCTTTACCGTGACCAGCGCCCTGGTCAGTCGCAGTCGAGTTTTCCAATTCCAACCGCTTGCGCCGAGCCATATTCGTGCACTTCTGTTGCGGGCCTTGGCCGACAAGGAACGAGGGTTGGGCAAGTATCCGGTGGAGATTTCCGAAGAGGCGCTCGACTTCCTGGCACGAGCCAGCGACGGCGACGCACGCCGTGCGCTGTCCGCCCTAGAGGTTGGCGTGCTGTCCGCCGAGCATTTCCCCTTGAAGTTCACACGCGAATTGGCCGAGGAATCCCTGCAACGGAAGGCAGCCGTGTACGATCGGACCGGCGACGCCCATTACGATACGATCAGTGCTTTGATCAAGAGCATTCGAGGTAGCGACCCCGATGCGGCAGTCTATTGGCTGGCCAAGATGCTGGAGGCTGGCGAGGATATCCGCTTTATCGCGCGGCGACTGGTGATCCTGGCCAGTGAGGACGTGGGCAACGCCGACCCCGCGGCCTTGCCCTTGGCCGTGGCGACCGCTCAGGCCTGTGAATATGTGGGCATGCCCGAGTGCCGACTCAACCTGGCCCAAACCGTCATCTATTTGGCCTGCGCACCCAAGTCCAACGCGGTGATTGCCGCCGTCGACGCCGCCATCGCCGATGTACGGGAGGACCGCACCGCGCCGGTGCCCGTCCACCTCCGCGACGCGCATTACGCGGGGGCCCGACGCTTGGGGTATGGCAAGGGGTATCAGTACGCCCACGACGCCCCGGACGGCGTCGCCGCGCAAGACTACCTGGGCGTGGAAAAGGAATATTACCGCCCCACCGACCGAGGCTTCGAGCAGGAATTGTCTGGCAGGCTTCGCGTCATTCGGGAGAAACTCCGCGGAAGCCGCAAGGCCGCGGCAAACGGTGACCTATCGGCGGGAGATGCCCCGTCTCCGCAAGCGTAAAGGAGGCTTGCCATGGCATGGTTGACTGAAGCGAAACGCGGACTTCGGATGAGTGGCATCCGTCGCGGGGCGGCGGCGGTGCTGGCCGCCTGGATTCTTTACGGCGGGAGCGAGTTCCCCGTTTGCGGCGTCCGCGCGGTCATGGCCCAACGTCAGCCGACGGTTCAGTTAGAGGTGGCCGTCGACCCGCGATTACCCCCCACCACGCAGCAGGAATGGCTGCGGCGTTTGGCGGCGGCGGGGATCGACAAGATACGGCTTCGGACGGGCTTGCCCGACGACCGACCCGAGATCCGCGCTCTGGGCGGCGATCCCCCTGATTATGCGGTTCGCGCCGTTATCAATTCCACGAACGAACTGCTGGTCCCCGGCGCCAAATTCCGCGCCACCGAAACCGAGCAACTCAAGACTTGGCTCGACGAGCTATTGGAAAAGGGCCCGCCGGACTCGCGCCCGCAGCAGACTCCGCTCGGCATCGACATCATCCGCTTTCAGGCCGTTCACCAGGACTTGGCTCGACCGGTGGACTTTTCGACCTTGAATCGGCCTCGCGGCGACGTCTTTTCGGCCTTGGCGAAGATGACGAAATTCGCGGTCATCGCCGACCCGGTCGTCAGAAACAAGATCGGGGACGATCCCGTGACGGCGGAATTGCAAGGATTCGCCCTGGGCACTGCCGCGGCTTACATTTTGCGTTCCAAAGGTTTGGCGCTGGTTCCCCGCGCCGATGCCGCGGCAACGACCCTGGTCGTGACACCGGCCCGCAAAGGCATGGGCGTCTGGCCGGTGGGCTGGCCGCCCGAGGGATCCGAGGCCGAATCGCATCCCAAGCTCTTGGAGTTTCTGACCGTCAATATCTCGAACAGTCCCATCACCGAAGTGGTTCAGGCGGTCTCGCAGCGGATCGATTTGCCGTACCTGTGGGATGACGTGGCCTTGGCGCGGTTCGGGCTTCACCCCGAAGAATCGCTGGTGAATGTACCCCAAACCAAGACGACGCATTATCGTCTATTGAAACAGACGCTTTTTCAGGCCAAACTAAGGGGCGAAATTCGGCTGGACGAAGCCGGCCGAGCGTTTCTGTGGATTACCAGTCGGACGCCGTTGGCGAGCCAATAGGCCTTGGTATCCGTCCGGCGCGCAACCCGTCGCGTCCGGCGGTTTGACGAGGGGCGAGGATCGCAACCGGTGTGGCAGCCTCTCGTATGCCGCCGAGCAAGACGGTTCGTGGTTTTCTTCGCCCCGAGTTTGAAGTCCGTTTTTCGCAAAGGGAGGTCTTCTCATGTTCGCAGTCGCCGGATGGTTGCCCCCCGCTCCCCCGACGCCCCCGCCGCCCGAGGGCTATCACGTTCTATTGATCCACTTTCCCATCGCTTTGCTGCTGGTGGCGCCGCTTTTCATTCTGCTGGGCGCCCTGGTTGCTGCGAGATGGCAAGGCTTTGCCGTAGTCGCCGCTCTGCTCATGATCCTGGGTACGGCCGGGACTTGGGTGGCCGTTTCCACCGGAGAGACCGCCCGAGACGTCATCGAGGAGGCTTCCGACGATGCTCTGGATGTATTGGAACATCACGAAGAGTTGGGAGAATTGACCCGCAACGTCTACACCGGTCTTACGGCGGCCTACGTGATCTTCGTCTTTCTGACGTTGGTTTGGAGTCCCATCTCGAAGGCCGCGATCCGCATTCCGCTGGGATTGATTTTCGTCGCCCTTTCCGCGGCAGGGGCCTTGTACCTTGCCGGCACCGCACACTTGGGCGGTCGCCTCGTGCACGAGTTTGGGATCCGTGCGAAACTGGCCGAGACGGCCGAACCGGCATCCCAAGGTGCCGCTGAGCACGGCGACGAGGAGGCAGGCGAAGCGCAGAACGAGGCGCCGTCCTCCGGAGAAGCACCTGCCGCTGCCACGGAAGAAAAGACCGAGCAGGCCGCTCCCGAAGCGACCGCCCCCGCCGGTGAAGAAGAGGCGACGGAGCAACCCGCGGAGTCGGCGACCGAAAGCCCCACGCCGCCCGCTGCGAAGCAATCGGGCGAGGCGAGCATGGAACCTCCCGCCGAGACTCCGCCGCCCGCCGATTCGACCGAGGAAAAACCCGCTCCGGCGGAATCCTCCGAGTCGTCAGCTCAGGGATCGTCTTGAATCGAGCGGTATTTGCGAACCGTCCGTTCGCGTGAATCGTCGCCGATTTCGGCGTTGTGACGCCTATTCGAGGCTGACGCCGACATTGCCGTCGGCGGAAGGACCGATGTGTGTGCCGTGTTCCGGATGGCCCGGATCGCAAGATCCGACTGCGACGTCCTAGGCGGTCGCCGCCGAGATGTCCGATCTGCGCTGCCGCGTACACGAAGGGAGGTCGGCCCGGCATCCGAGGACGCCGCTTCGCGCCGCGGCATGCAATTCCGATAAGATTTGACGCAAAGGTGAGAAGCATGAGAGCAATAGCGACGGTGTTGGCGTTCGGGCTTGCCTTGAGCGGGGTGGTTGCCGCACTCGCGGATCCGACCGATGCAAGCCGTATGCCCGTGAAGGTCCAACCGGCCGCGCCCTTGCGAGCCAAACCCTTTTCCTTGCACGACGTTCGAATCATCGGCGGGCCGTTCAAGCAGGGCCAAGACATCGCCGTCGCTTGGTTGCTCAGTTTAGAACCGGACCGCTTCCTGGCGAATTTTCGCAAGGAAGCAGGCCTGCCGCCGCGAGCCTCGCATTACGGCGGTTGGGAGAGCCAAACGATATCCGGTCACTCCGCCGGGCATTACCTGAGCGCCTGTTCCCTCGCATGGGCGGCGACGGGAAATCCGGAGTTCCGTCGGCGAGCGGACTACATGGTGGCGGAGTTGGCCGAATGCCAAAAGGCCGGCGGCGACGGCTATCTCGCAGCCTTCCCCAACGGACGCCGGGTCTTCGCGGAGATCGCGGCGGGAAACATCCGCTCTTCCGGTTTCGATCTTAACGGTTTGTGGGTTCCCAACTACACGATGCACAAGCTCTTCGCCGGACTGCGCGATGCCTACCGCTTGGCCGGCAATACCCAGGCCCTGGAAGTTGCGCGGAAACTGGCCGACTGGTATGAACGGATATTCGCGAACCTATCCGACGAGCAAATGCAGAAGGTGTTGGCCTGCGAACACGGCGGCATCAACGAAACCTTCGCTGATCTCTACGCCGACACGGGCGATGAGCGCTATTTGCGGTTGTCGCGAAGCTTTCATCACCGCGCGATCTTGGAACCGCTGGCGGAGGGCGTGGACATCCTGCCCGGCAAACACGCCAACACGCAAATCCCCAAACTGATCGGTCTGGCCGCTCGCTATGAACTGGCGGGCGACCCCAAGGATCGGTCGGGCGCCGACTTCTTCTGGGACCGCGTCGTCAACCATCACAGCTACATCACGGGCGGACACTGCGATCATGAGCACTTCGGCCCGCCGGATCGCCTGAACGATCGTCTCACCACGAATACCACCGAGACCTGCAACGTCTACAACATGCTCAAGCTCACGCGTTACGTGTTCGGCTGGAATCCCGACGCCAAGACGGCCGATTTCTACGAACGCGCGCTCTTGAACCACATACGATCGACGCAACACCCCGACGGGCGAGTCATCTACAATCTGTCGCTCAAGCCCGGCCATTACAAAGAGTACCAACCGCTGCATGATGCCTGGACGTGCTGCATGGGGACGGGCATGGAGAATCACGTCCGTTACGGCGATTTCATCTACTTTCATGACGAAGCGGGACTGTGGGTGAACCTGTACATCCCCTCCGAACTGCATTGGCGCGACCTCGGCGTCGATGTGCGATTGGAGACCGATTGGCCGTACGGCGACAGCGCCGTTGTGACGATGGACTGTTCGGAACCGCGGGAATTCACGTTGCGTTTGCGCCACCCGCACTGGGCGCAACAGGGGATCTCTGCGCGAGTCCGCTCGGCCGACGCCGCGGAAGCGGCCGAAACGTACGAGCAAGACGGCGACGCCGCCCCCGGCTACTTGGAAATCACCCGACTTTGGCGGTCGGGCGACCGCGTGGAAATCCGGTTTCCCATGTCGCTCCGCACCGAGTCGATGCCCGACAATCCCAACCGCGTCGGCATTTTCTACGGCCCCACGCTGCTGGCGGCCGATCTCGGTCCGATCAACAATCCGGATGCCGACAAGCCCGGTTTCGTCCCCATCTTGGTGACGAATCGGCGACCGATCGACGAATGGGTCAAACCCGTCTCGTCCTCCGAACTGACTTTTCGCACGGAAGGCGTGGGCCGACCGTGTGACGTCGCCTTGACGCCGTTCTTCAGCCTCCACGATCGTCGCTACACCGTGTATCTCGACGTGTTCACGGAGGATGAGTGGGCGAAGAGGGAAGCCGAGATTCGCGCCGCGGAAAAGCGCGAGGCCGAGCTGGCCGCCCGAACCGTAGACGTACTGCGGATCGGCGAAATGCAGCCCGAACGCGACCACAACCTGCAAGGCGAGCGAACCGGCGCCGGGGAGGCCTTCGGCCGAAAGTGGCGGCACGCCACGGACGGCGGTTGGTTCTCCTTCGACATGGGTGTGGATTCGGAGCATCCCGTGGAACTTTTGTGCACCTACTGGGGAAGCGACGGCGGCGGTTACCGCGAGTTCGACATTCTCGTGGACGGCGTACGGATCGCATCTCAGAAGCTGGAAAACAATGCACCCAACCGGTTTTTTGACGCGGTCTATCCCATTCCCCAAACCTTGACGCGAGGAAAATCCAAGGTCACGGTCCGCTTTCAAGCCCATCCCGGCAAATGGGCGGGCGGCGTCTTCGGCGTGCGGACGGTGCGAACGGAAAACACCCGGTAACTCGGGGCCGACGGCCTGACGCAATCGCGATCTCTCTACCTCCGGGCGTGACGTTGCGAAAACGACCGAGGCCGCCAATTGTGGAACCTTGCGTCTGCCGCCGTTACACTATGCGGCAGATCGGTAAAACTCCGGGGCGGTTCGCCGAATCCGTCGCGGCCGGTGCTCAGCGTTTTCGCGGCGTTCGGTCGGCCGATTTTCGTTCCCCCATCGTTTCCGTCTCAACAAGGGAGGCAATCGCGTGCGTGGCTTCATTCTCGGTTTCGCGCTTGCGGCGGCGTTCGTTTCAGCAAGCTCGTTTCGGAATCCCGTTCAAGGCGCCGATCGGCCCAACGTGCTATGGATTTGTTCGGACGATCATGCGGCCTACGTGACGGGGTGCTACGGCAACACGATCGTCCGTACGCCCAACATCGACCGTTTGGCGGCGGAAGGCGTGCGATTCGCCCGAGCGTTCTGCAACGCCCCCATTTGCACCGCGTCGCGGCAATCGTTCATCACGGGGCGCTATCCCCGCACGGTTGGAGTGACCGTTTTGAAGAGTCCCCTGCCGCAAAGCGAGGTAACCCTGGCCGAGATGCTGAAAGAGGCCGGTTATATCACCGCCTCTTACGGCAAGATGCACTTCAACAGCACCTTGAAGCACGGTTTCGACGAGCGATTGGACATGCCGGATTGGCAGCAATGGCGACGCCGGCAACCCCGGCGTCCCCTTCCCGAAGGCGTGGAGGTCTTGCCGCCCTGGAAACCTTTTCAGGACCCCGCCCGAGTCTGGTTGAACAGCATGTGCGTCCCCTTCGCGGCCGGGGACAGCGACATGGCGGGGACGTTCTTCGCGCAAAAAGGGGCGGAATTCCTGGCCCAAAAGCGTGAACAGCCCTTCTTCCTCATGGTCAGCTTCTACGAACCCCACTCGCCGTTTCATTTCCCCGTGGAATATCGCGGTCGTCATCGCCCCGAGGAATTCACCGTGCCCGAGGTCGGACCCGAGGACGACGACCAGATCCCCGACATCTTCCGCAATCTGACCGAAGACGAAAAGCGCGGCATCAACGCGGCCTACTACACCTCGGTCGAGTTCATGGACAAGAACGTGGGCGTGGTACTGACGGCCTTGCGGCAGGCGGGATTGGAGAACGATACGCTGGTGATTTACACGGGCGACCACGGTTACATGCTGGGGCACCACGGACGGTTCGAGAAGCATTGCAGCTACGACCCTGCCGTCTCCGCGCCGCTCATCCTCCGCTATCCGCCGCGATTTCCCAAGGGGCGCGTGGTCAACGCCCTTACCGAGTTCGTGGACATCGTGCCCACCGTGCTGCAAGCGTGCGGCCTGCAAGTCCCCGACCGGGTTCAGGGGCGAAGCCTGCTGCAACTTGCGAGCGGTCAAACCGAAGAGCATCGGGACCACGTGATCGTCGAGTACGCCCATAACGACGAAATCATGATTCGCGATCAACGATACAAGCTGGTGTATCAGCGGGGCAAACGAGTTCGAGACGACGGTTACGACCCCAAACGTCCGCTGCCGGGTCCCACCTTCAAATTCTTCGACTTGCAGGAAGACCCGGGCGAATTCCACAACATCGTAGCGGCCCCGGAGCATCAAGAGCGAATCGCCCGTTTCAAGCAACTTCTGGTGGAGCATATCCGCAAGACGCAGCGACTGCCGGGCATCTTGCCGGAAACGGATGATCCCGACGCGGTGTTGGAAGCAGGCGTGCAACCGCACGACGTGCAAAGTGCCGACGAGTAGTCCTCGTCCGAAAGGATCGCTCGGCACGCAACGCCGATCTGCGCCGGCCCCGCGTTTCAGCGGGAAGGGCCGACCAAGGCCGATGCGCGAACAGCAAAGTCCGCGGTCGCCGACGCCTCGGGCCGAGGCGGTAGGAATACTACGTGTCCGTCCTCGAACAGAACGTTCCAACCGGAGACGTGAGGGGGAACTATTTCGCACGCAGAACGCGAAAAATCAGGGTCGCGGAGGAGTACGGTGTATTCATCCGCGGAACCGGCGCGGGCAGCGGCGCCCATTTGATAGACGGGCCACGCGCTGACGCTCCGTCCCCCCGTATAAGGCGTTTCGGCGACCATGGAAACCGGGGTCGGCCATGCAGCGGGGGCGGGGGCTTGCGGCTTGAAGGCGGCCAACACGGTGGGACAACACATCACGCGAGGCACAACCACCGCGGCAGGACCGATCTCATCGCCCGTCTCATCGCCCGAACGAGTGCTTTGGCCCGTCAGGTCTTCCGGCAGCAAGACCGGCAGACCGGAGAACCCAGCTAAACGCATCCCAAAATCGCTGATACCGCGATGCGCCGCGCGGAGGTTCTCGCGACATTGCGCGGCCTCGCTCCGCACCCGGTGATGGACCACGGCGGGAAACAGTAAACCGAGGAATCCGACGACCACGCAGGCCGCCACGAGAAGATCGAGCCAAGACCAGGCGGCTCCGCCGCCGCTCCAGTAGTCGCTAACGGGAGTGAAGCGGAAGGGGCCTCTCCGCCCCCGTCCGGTCCGTGTTCGCGTGATGCTCTCCACCGCCGGCACGACGCCGTCACGAACGGCGTCGAAGATGAACTGACAGGTCCGGGCGGCCAAGCCCGGCGGCGGCGAGATTTCGGGACGCGCCAATTCCAAACACCGCAGACGTCGCCGCAGGGCCGATAGCTCCTGCCGCAAATCCGTCCGCTCGCGTAACAACTGCTCGATCTTCGCCCGCTCATCGTCCTCCAGAGCGTCCAGCAGATAACCGATCAGTTGCGTCGGCGACGGTTTATCCATAGTGAGAGATCGTTTGCGTCACGTTGAGTTGCGACTCCAATTTGCGAACGGCGGTATGCAGGCGACTCTTGACGGTCCCTACGGGAATCTCCAAAATGTCCGCCGCCTCGCGATACTTCAACCCTTGGTAATACACTAACATCAAAACCTGCCGCAGGTTGTCGGGCAGGGCGTCCACGGCACGGAGCATACCCTCGCGGCGTTCCGCGGCCTGCATCTCCTCGTCGGGATCGGGATTCTCGCCGGCGACGATCTCGGCCAAACTGCCCGAGCGATTTCCATCGCTTTCGGCGGCGAATTGGCGATCCAAACTGATGTTGCGATGCCGTCGGTTCCGCCGTTGGGCGTCGATCGCCTGGTTCGTGGCTACGGCGTACAGCCAAGGCCGAAACCGCCGTTCCGGATCGAATTGGCCGCACTTCAAATGCACCTGCAAAAAGGTGCTTTGAAACGCATCCTCCGCCATTTGGAGGTCGCCCAAGTACTGGCACAGGTAACCGAATAATTCCCGTTCATAGCGGCGAACCAGTTCCTCGAAGGCCTTGGTTTCGCCTTTCTCCTGATACTCGCGTATCAGGTCCTCGTCGGACCATTCGGCCCGCGGCGGCAGTCCGGGAACGTCGGGCAAGCTGAAATCCATCGTAGTTACGGCGAACATTCGCCAATAGTTCGAGAAACCTTGCTTGGTACGGCGCAGACGACGAGGTTGAGCGCGCCGTTTCTTTCGAATTCTGCGAATACAAATCATTGTAATAGGTCCTGTGCTTTAGCGGTGGGATTTTGCGCCCTTTTTCACACACGACGGGCGGGCGGGAGCGAACCAACGATTTCCCTGACTCGTAAGCAAGCGGCGCGCCAATTACCGCAGACACAAAACATTTTGCAGAGGAAAAATCGGAGAATCTCTATAAGTCCTTGTTATTTATGGATTTCTGAAGAAAAGAAATTATCCGGCGGAAGCACGAGATTCCTTCTTATTTGGATCATCGCGCAACCCGAATGAAGGGGTCTTCGTGCAAGCACTCGCGGAAATCCGCGATCTCGCCGCCGCCGGCACGAGATTTCGGGCGAATTGCCGCGTTCAGGGGCGCAGTCGCGGCGCATTCGCGATCGGATCGCGCCCCAAGATGGGGTATTGAGGGAGCCGCGCCGAAGAGCATTTGACGCTTACGACCGGGCGAATCTATCTCGCCCAACTTGGTCGGCAGTATGAGCCGACGTTCGTGAGACGTTGAAATGGGGACCTTGCATGTCGTGCCGCCGGTGAGCGACGGTCCGCCTGGCGACGGTACCCGCCCCCGACAGTCTGCCCGACAGTTCGGCCAGCAGGTTGCCGCGAGGCAGGGCGGCCACGGCACGCCCCAAGACTTGGCCCACATGCCGCGCCGCGACAGGGAGTGAGGGGGCGCCGTCCCACCATTGCCAGAAGAAGGCCTCGGCGTCGCGAGCGTCGCGGAAGGCGTCGGCGGTGCGTGGGAACCGGCGGGCACGAACCCGCGACGACGGTTCCAGCACGCTCAGGTATCCCGCCGAGTGCAATGCCCGAACCGCCGCCGCCAGGACCCACTCCTCGCCCAGTTCGGCATCCAAGGGAATCTTGCGGATGGACTCGGTCCGGAAGAAGGCCCCCGCCGAATGAGGAAGTATTTGGGTGCGACGAGCCAACACGGTATTACCGCAGGCCACGCCCTCCTGCAACGGGACGAGTCGGCCGATGTCTTGGCGATACCCAACCCCCGCCGCAACCACCACTCCCGGCGAGTCGTGCCGCACGGCAAGGGGGACGACGGCGGCGATTCGCTCGTCTTCGAAAATCTGCGGGGCCTGGTCCGCCCAGTTCGCTTCCACCTCGTGACCGCACGGCAGGACGAACGTGACGGGCGTCTCGACTTCGGCCAGTCCCAACGCGATCGCTCGCCCCAACGAGCAACCCGGTCCGGCTTCGATGAACCGCAACTCGTCCTTCAGTCCCCAGGGGTCTGCATAGGGTTCGTCTAACACGACAATTACCCGACAACCCTCCGGTTGCGCCTCCAGCACAGAGAGAAGCGTATCCTCCAAATAAGAGAGTCGCCCGGCTACCGGAATCAAGACCGAAAGTCGCAGCACGGTTGGACCTCGCTCTAGGGAGCGGCAAACGGCGGGAATACTTGTCCGCGGCGGATCGCTGGGCACCCGCCCGAAAGGACGAATCGGGCGCCGGCTTTCCAGAGCCTCGCCAATCTTTGTCGGCCAACAACCCACGCGAAGTTTATCAGGACCGCTACGACCGCAATGTTTTTACACGGTCGTTCGCCCTGCCTCGGAAACGGATGGAAAATGGGATCTCTGGGATGACTTGAGATTGCATGGAGATGCGGAAAGAGAAGCCGGGCCGTGGAATCACGTACCCGATGTCGCGGCGTCGGCGGCAAGTGCTACCGCCCCGTGGACCATGACTTCCTCCCCTAAAGCGGCGGGTACGATGCAGTAACTGCCGAGGAGGGCGGGAAAGACATATTGATCGACCTCGCGGCGGAGCGGGGCGAAAAAGAGTTCCTCTCCCAACAACGAGACGCCGCCGCCCACCACGACGCAGGAGGGTGCCAGTAGCGTTATCATTTGGGCGACGGCCCAACCCAGCGTTCGAATCCCCCGACGGAGGACGCAATGCGCCACGGGGTTGCCCTGCCCGGCGGCTTCGCCCACCAGTTTCGTCGACAATTTCGCCGGGTCGCCGTGTGCCAATTGCAAAAGCTCTTGTGCGGCCTTTCGGAACACCTCGGACCGCCTTTCCTCCGGCGCCGGCAGGTACTCCCATTGCAAGCGACGGCGCCAACGCTGCACGGCATCCTCGTCTGCGGATGAGGCGGCGTCGTCACCCAGAATGGTGGTCACGCACACCCGGGCATTCTTGGCGATCCCCCACCCGGCGGAGTAGGACTCCAAATCGTCGTCGGGATTGCGCGCGCCGGGGCCGGGCCGAAGGTGCCCCAACTCGGCGGCGATTCCGCGACTGCCGCCGTAGATCCGGCCCTGATGGATGAGCGCCCCGCCGATCCCGGTCCCCACCGTGAAAAAGAAGACGATCTCATGCCCTTTTCCGGCACCGAATCGCGCCTCGGCCAAACCCGCCAGATCGGCGTCATTCCCCAGCACGGCGGGCAACCCCAGGGTCTCGCGGCACCAATCCGCTAAGGGAAAGTCTTCCCATCCGCGGATGTGGTGGCTGAGCAACGTGCGACCGGTTCGGGCATCCAAAGGTCCGCCGAACGCGATCCCCGCCGCCGCCGGGCGATACTCCAGGATCAGCGGAGTCGCCATCTCCGCGATCCGCGCGCGGATGCCTTCCGCCCCCTTCTCTGGCTCCACGTCGGCGCGACGGAGGGCGAGAAGCGGCGGGCCTCCCTCCTCGCCCACCCCAACTTGCAGTTTCGTTCCGCCGATTTCGATTCCTAGGAAACGCCCAGCCACGCAGATCCCTCCCGGGCGCAAATCACAAACCCGACACTGCGGATGTCGCATCCGGCGTCATCGAACGCCCCGCCGTGCCATCCCCATGCACGACGATTGGCCGCCAAGCGGCGATCACTTCTTCTCGGTCAAATCCTTGACCCGAATGTTACGGAATTCCACCCGGGTGCCGTGGCCTAAAAAGCCGATGTAGCCGCTTTCCCTGGCCAAACCCGGGTGATCTCGGTGATCCATCGGCTCGACCTTGTCCAGGTCGGCGTCCACGATGACGGTGCCGTTCAAGGTGACGCGAACATGCCGTCCCTGGCAGAGGATTTCCTCCGCATTCCACTCGCCGACAGGCTTGAGATGTCCGCGCTTCGCCGGCACGACGCCGTAGATCGAACCGTGGTATTGATAGGGCTGAAGCTTGTCTCGGTAATTCTCGCCCGAATCATCCAGGATTTGGATTTCCATGCCGCAATAGGCCGCGTCACAACCCATCGGCGTTCGGATTCCCACGCCGTTGTTTGCGTTGGGCGTGAGTTTGAATTCGAAACGGAAGATGAAGTCCCCGTATTGATTCTTGGTGTACAGGTTGCCGCCCGGCTTGCAGACCAAGACGCCGTCTTCGATGACGTATCCCTTGGTGTCGCCCTGCCATTGATCGAGCGAGGTGCCGTCGAACAAGCAGACGAACCCTTGCTCTTTCTCGTCTTGAGTCAGACAAGTTTCCGCGGCGGAGAGGGTCCCCCAAGCGGCCTGCAACAACGCCAAGGTCACAACTGCCGGAATCCCAAACGAGCGCGTCATCACATCGTACCTCCTCAAGAACAACCCAATAACCTAAAACCGCGACCCACCGCCGGTTTGCCGCAAACCGACGACTCAACGATTTTCTAACGCTGCCCATTCGGACAATCAGGCCGATGAGCGCTGGGCGAGACGATGGCACGGCGGGCACCGGCGCTCAATATACCCTCGCGCCGCGACGGTTACCAAGCCGAAGCTTTCGCGACGCCGCGACCCCGATGCACCTCGGCGGTCGAAATGGGACCGCTGCGCGAAGGCGTGCCGTCATCCTTGGAGCCAGGACCTCACGTTTTTCATGGTCCAAGGTTCGCGCTGGGCACGGGTCAGCCGAGCGTCGGCTTCCGGATCGTCCACGAAGCGTTCGGCCTCGGGGTTCCAACGCAGTTTGCGGCCCAGCATCATCGCGATATTTCCGATGTGCGCCATGGTGATGGTGCGGTGGCCGACTTCCGCCGGGGCGTAACAGGGCTGGCGCGACTTGACGCAATCGAGGAAGTTGCGGTGCTCGCCGCCCAAACCGCCGTCCTCCCGCCTCACGACCTCGCTGGGAACGAACACGCCGACTGCGGCGGGATCGACCTCCACGTCCAGCATCGGTCGCTGCGACGCCTTGAGCGAACCCCGCCACCCGTGCGATTCGATCCAACCGTCGGAGCCTTCGAAGCGGATGCCGGGCGATGAGGTCCGCCCGACGATCGGGATGTCGTAGCTCTTGCCGGTCTCCAAGTCGCCCGGTCCCGCCGAAACGCGCATCGTTACCCCGTCGGCGTACGTGTAATGGAGATCGAAAGTGGGGGCGGCGTTGTACACGGCATCCGGCGGCGGGAAGTCGCCTTTGCCTTCCACGGCCACCGGTCCGGTTCGCTCGGTATTGTGTCCCCACTGAGCCAGATCGATCATGTGCGCCCCCCAATCCGTGAGCACGCCGCCCGAAAAGGCCAAATTCCAGCGGAAGTTGCCGTGCAATCGGGCCGGCATGTAGGGCATCCAAGGGGCCTGGCCCAGCCACATCTCGTAGTTCAGATACGGCGGCGGATCTTCGACGGTGTCTTTGCCGAACATATCCTTGGCATCGCCGGTCACGCGCTGGTTGGTATTACCCATCGGTAAACGCACTTCCACGTGCCGCAACTTGCCGATCACCCCCGCCCGAACCAGCGAGATCAAGCGAATGTACACGTCGATGGAGCGGTTTTCGGACGCGGTCTGAAAGACGGCTTTATGCCGCTCCACGCTGTCGGCCAGGACGCGGCCCTCCTCCACGAACAGGGTCAGGGGTTTTTCGCAAATCACGTCCTTGCCCGCCTCCAGCGCCATGAGCGCGGGCAAAACGTGCCAGTGGTCCGGCGTGCAATTCATCAGGGCGTCCAGGTCCTTGCGGTTGATCAGCTCACGGAAGTCGCCGTAGGCGGCGCAACCGCGGTAACCATCGCCCAATTTGGGGCCGTAGTTTTGATCAACTCGATCTTTAGCGGCGGCCAGGCGCTGCGCATCCACGTCGCAGACCGCGATCACCTGGGCGTCGGCATGCCGGAAGACTTGGACAAGGTTCCAACCCACCCCGTGACCGCCACATCCCACCAACCCGATGGTGACCCGTTCGCTAGGAGCGGCAAGCCCCGCAATCCCCAGGGCGGAACCGGGAATCAACGACGGCAAGGCAAAGGCGGCGGAAAGCCGCAAGAATTGACGTCGGTGAAGATGAAGATTTTTCATGATGAATTCCTCCCATCACAACGCATGTCAAATTTCATTGCGGCGCGGCTGACTCCTTCCGCCCCACGTGAGACCAAGGCCGATCCGGCCGGAAAATAGGATACTCCCCCGCCGATCCCGCAACAAGCACGAATGATCCGCAAGAAGGTCGACTTTCTCCAAATCCACGCCGTAAAAACGAGCTAAGTTTGCTTCAGGCGGGGGGCCCGGTCCGGAGTGCAATTCCGCGACGGGGCATCAGCGTTCCATGGCGGCGGGGCATCAGGAAGCAATACGACTTAGGAGATCCGTCAAGATGTCGCTCAAGCTGAAGGTCTATGTCCTTTCCGGTTCCGTCATCGTAGTGCTGGCGGGCCTTTCCGCACTCGCTTGGCACACGTTGTCCGGATTGGATCATACCCTGGCAACCGTCGCAGAGCATCGCTTGCCGAAACTCGTCGAGGAGCGGATCAATCCCTTGCTGGACACGCATGTCGAGACCCTGGCTAGGCACGATATTCCCACGCTGTGCGGGCGCTACGAAAGCATCGCGCTCCTGCTGAACGCCGATCGCGATATGTATCAAGCCAATCTGGCCGAACACGATGCCCTAGCGGCGTCCGATAAGCAAGCGTGGGAGGAGGCGCGGAAAACGAATGAAGAAAACATCGCGCAGGCGGAGGAACGCGTCGCCAAGGCCGTCCAAGGACAGGACTCGCCGCAAATGAGGAAGCTTTACGCCGACTTCCGAGTCGCGTTCGCCGCTTGGAAAGAAAAGACGACGCAGGTGGTCGCGGCGGCCCAATCGGCGGACAAGCGGTCCGAAGCCCGTGCGATCAGCGAAAAAGAATCTCAACCGATTTTCGCAGAGGCTCGAACCATCATCGACGCCATGCAGGACGAACAGCAACGGATCATCGATGAAACGTTGAAGGAAGTGGCCGATCGCGAAGCCAAGGTCGCGGAAGGTCGCAGTGCCGTGACCGGCGCCGTGGCGGAAGCGATCCAGCTGAGTTCTTCGGGGCGACGGACTGCACGCCGCCAACTTGCCATCTTTCTGCTGGGGGCCGCCCTCAGCGCGATTCCTTGCTTCGCGTTCGTCGTGATCCTGGGTCGTTCCGTGGTCGGCCGAATAAAAAACGTTACCCACATGCTTCGCGACATCGCGGAAGGCGAAGGCGATTTGACTCGACGGTTACCCGATGACCGCAACGACGAATTGAGTGAGCTTGCCCGATGGTTCAACCGCTTCATCGACGGAGTGGAGGAATTGATCGCGGGGGTGGTGGAGAGTGCACGTCAGTTCGCGGAATCGTCGCAAGTAGTCTCGCACCGATCGCAACAACTGGCCCAGGCTTCGCTCTCGCAGACGGACAACATCGGCTCGATGCGGCACGCCGTGGAGCAACTGGCGAACTTGGTGCTCAGCGTGAGAGAGCAAGCCGCCGCCGCGGCCAAGCAGGCGGATGACACGAACCGTCTGGCGGAAACGGGCGGTGAGGCCGTCCGCAAGTCTCTGGATGCGATGGGGTCGATCCGTGCCAGTGCGGAGCACATCGGCGAGATCATCGGCGTCATCTCGGAAATCGCCGGCCAAACGAATCTGCTGGCGCTGAACGCGGCCATCGAGGCGGCGCGGGCGGGAGAACACGGAATGGGGTTCGCCGTCGTCGCCGACGAGGTCCGCAAACTCGCCGAGCGCTGCAATCAGGCCGCCTCGCAAATCACGCGCTTGATCCAAGAGTCCACGCAACGCGTCGCGGAGGGCGTTCGCATGAGCGAGGAGGTCGGTGCCGCCCTCAAGGAAATCGTCTCCGGAGCGGCAGTGACTGCACAACGCATCGCCGAGATCGCCGACGTCACCGCACTCCAAACGCAACAGGCGGACGAGGTTGTCCAGGGCATCCGCAACGCCGCTTCGCTTACGGAAAACACGTCCGCGGATACCGGCGAACTGGCTTCGTGCAGCGAGGAATTGGGCGCGCAGGCCGTCAGCCTGAACAACCTCGTTTCGCGGTTCAGGATCCGCGAGCGGATACCGGTGTCGTCCTAAGCGACTCTTCGGTTGGCTCTGGGAAGACGCGAAGACCGGCGGACTCACGCCGCATCCCGCCCGGTTGCGGCTCGTGCGTCATCGTGTGTCTCCTCTCCCGGCCCTCCGCGCAGAAGGTCGTTGCGCTGCTTGCGAAACGGTCTCGCCGATAACACAATAGGTCGTGTGAGCGGCCGGGGGAATTGCCCCGGCCGCGGCGATATCTCGTTTCCCGGGTCCTAGATGCAAGGAGAGTCTCACGATGCGGCACCGATGCAACCTGCCGGCAAGACCGGCATTCCTGGCCCTTGGAATCTTGTTCTTCGCGGTGCTTCCCGTCCGTGCCGACGTCAAGCCCGTCGCGTTGTTCACCGACCATGCCGTCTTGCAACAGCGGGCCGACATTCCCGTCTGGGGCACCGCGGATCCCGGTGAAGAGGTCGTCGTCACCCTCGGCGAGCAAAAGGCTTCCACGGTCGCCGGCGACGACGGCAAGTGGAAGGTCACCCTGGCGCCGTTGCCGGCGGGCGGACCTTACGAAATGGTCATCGCCGGCAAGAATCGAATCGTCCTGGCGGACGTGATGATCGGCGAGGTGTGGATTTGCAGCGGCCAATCGAACATGCAATGGTCCGTGGCGGCTTCCGCCAACGCCGAGCAGGAGATCGCCTCCTCCGCCAACCCCATGATCCGCCTGTTCACGGTGCCGCGGCAGGCCAAGCCGGAACCGCAGCCCGACGTGGATGCCGCTTGGGCCGTCTGCGGCCCGGAAACGGTGCCCAACTTCTCCGCCGTGGGCTATTTCTTCGGACGTTACCTGCAAAAGCAACTCAACGTCCCCGTGGGATTGATCAACACCTCGTACGGCGGGACCCCGGCGGAGGCTTGGACGACTTGGGCCAAGTTGACCTCCATGCCGGAGCTGCAACCGATCGTGGACCGCTTCCAGCAAGCCATGGAGCAGTACCCGGAGAATCTCAAGAAATACGAGGCGGCGCTCCAGGCCTATCGTGAGGAGGCTCGCGCGGCCCGCGAACGCGGCGAGCAGTTCAACAAACGACCGCCCAATCCGCCCATGGGTCCGGAGCATCCCCACAGCCCGGCGGGTTTGTACAACGCCATGATCGCGCCCCTCGTGCCCTATGCCTTCCGCGGCGCCATCTGGTATCAGGGTGAATCCAACGCCGGACGAGCCTATCAATACCGAACCCTTTTCCCGGCCATGATCGAATCGTGGCGGGAGGTCTGGAACGAGGGCGATTTCCCCTTCCTTTTCGTGCAACTGGCCCCCTTCATGAAGATCGAGTCGGAGCCGATGGAGAGCGCTTGGGCGGAACTCCGCGAGGCGCAACTGATGACCATGCTTTATTACCCCAATACCGCCATGGCGGTCATCACCGACGTCGGCGAGGAAGACGACATCCACCCCAAGAAAAAGCAACCGGTGGGGGAACGTCTGGGAATCGCAGCCCGTGCCTTGGCCTATGGAGAGAAGATCGAATACTCCGGCCCGATCTACGATCATATGGAGGTTCAAGACGGCAAGGTCGTCCTGCACTTCACCCATTTGGGCGGCGGTCTGGAATGCCGCGGCGACAAGCTGACCGGTTTCACTATGTGCGGTGAAGACCGCAAATTCGTCAACGCCGATGCGGAAATCGTGGGCGACACGGTTGTGGTTTCCAGCCCCGCCGTGCCGAATCCGGTTGCCGTCCGCTTCGGTTGGGCGAATTATCCGGTCGTCAACCTGTGGAATAAGGCCGGCCTTCCCGCCAGCCCCTTCCGCACGGATGATTTCCCGGGCGTCACCGTGGACGCGAAGTGATTTGGAAGTAGTCGGCGAGCCTCACGTCGGCTTATCCCCGACGACCCGCAGGCTCGGAATACTTCGCCCTTTCAGCGAGGTCATTTGACGTCGGTCGGCCGGTAACCTATAGCCTAATAGGCAGTCGCATTGGCATGCCAAGGGCGATAGATTGCCGGTCGGCCGTTTTTCTGCGCACAGTGCGCTCTCATCCGCCTTGGGGCGGACCGTCGCGCCGGCCAGGGTTATCGCCTGCGTCGGCGGCGAACAAGGATTTTCCGCATGGATGATTCCCAGGCCGCATTCGCCGTAAACGGCGAATCTCCCGAACAAATCCTCGACGCGATTCGCGGTCAAAGATTGCGGATCGCGGAGATTCTCGCGCGCCGTCGTGAACGATTGGGTATCGCCGAACGGGAAATATCGGGCCGCCTGGAAACCCTCGTTCGCCGCATCGACTCCTTGGCCTCCGCCTCTCAAAGCGAAGGCGCGGAGACCGAGCCGTCCGACGAGAGCGAACGGCGGCGTCAACGCGAACGGGAACTGGAATCGCTGCTGCGGCAAAAGGAGGAAGAGCTTGCCGCACTCCAAGCCCGGCAGCAATCCTGGAACGAAGAATCGCGCCGCCTCCGAGAGGAATCGCAGCAACGCGAAGCCGCCGCCCGGGAGTTATCCGCCGAACTGCAAGCCCTGCGGGAGACCTGCGCCGATCTGGAAGCACGCTTGGCCGGTTTGCAGCAGCGGCACCAAGAGTTGGCGACCGCCCATGCCGACGCATCGGCGCAACTGGCCGAACAAGCCGCGATTCGCGACCAACTGGAAAAGTCGCGGCAGCGGGAACAGAGCCTTCAATCGGTGCTGCTCGACAAAGAAGCCGAGATCGCCAGGCTCCAAGCGGAACACGATCGCCGCGATCAAGAGATTCGCGCCGCCGCCGAAATCGCCGAGCATGCGCGGGCGGAATTGTCCGCCGAACGCGTTCAACGCGAGGCCCTTCGCGAGGAATGCGAGGAAATACGTAGCCGCCTGACGAGCCTGCAACAGAGGCATCAGGAATTGGCGACCCAACACCAGCAGGCCGTGACGGCGAAGGATGAGGCCGAGGCCGCCTTAGCCGCCGCCGAAACGCGACTGGAGGCACTCCGCGAACAGGCCGTGTCCGCCCGCGGCGAACTCGAGACCCTCCGCGCCGAAGTTCAGACGCTCCGGCAACGCGAGGCGATCTGGGCGGAAAAAGAGGAAGATGCGGCAAAGACGCGGGCTGAGGTCGAATCCTTGCGTCAATCGCTCCGCGCGATCGAGAGCGAAAAGGAAGAGTTGCTTCGCGGCGAGGAATCTTTGCGACGGGAATTGCGGCAACGCGAGCAGGAGATTCGCGCTGCGACCCAGCGGCAGGCCGATCTGGCCGCGGAATACGAGGCCGAGCGGCGTCGTTGGACCGAGCAGTGGAACGATCGCGAGTCGCAATTGGCCGCCCTGGTCGCCCGATGCGAGGAGCTGGAAGCCCGACTGGAACAAGCGGGGACGGCCGAACCAGCCGCTGCGCCGGACGAGGAAATGGCGCGGCGCTACGAGTTGGCCATGCAGGACCTACGGGAGTGGCGGCTTCGCTGCGCGGAATTGGAAAAGAGGCTGGCCGAGGCGGAGAGTCGCCGGGCCCAAGCCGCCCAATCCGCAGCCTCTGCGTCCGCCGGGGGGATATCGAACTGGGAAATCGAAAAGCAGCGAATCCTGGCCGCCCTGGAGGCGGAAGGCGACGAGGACGACGAGGAAGCCCGCGCAACGCATCTGAAGATTCAGGACGTGGTCAAGAAGACCGAGGCCGCACTCGCGGACAAAGACCGAGAAATCGCGGAGTTGCGAAGCCTGCTGGAGAATCAGTCGGCCAACATCGGCTCCATGGCGGTCGGCGCCGCGGCCCTTGGTCAATTCCTCGAGCAGGACGAGATCATCCGCCAGCAACGCGAGCACCTTCGCCAGTTGGAGGAGGAGTGGAAGGAAAAACTCCGCCAAGCGGAACTAGAGATTTCGCGCGAACGGGCTAAGATCGCCCGAGAACGCGCCGCGCTCGAAGAACGGCAGCGCCAATGGAATGAACAGCATCACGAACGCGACGAGGCCAAGTCGGCCGGCGACGCGAAGGGCAAGTCCCAGCGCGGACGGTGGCTTAGTCGATTGGGATTGTCCTCCGAGGAGGATGCCGAAGGCGGCAAGTAAGCGGCCTCGCAATGCCAGGGCCGTCCGCGCCGCGCGAGGTTTTCGTCGGAGCGGCGGCGGCTTTTCTACGCCGCGCCCGTGTTGCAACCGTCACTCTTTGGGGAGCGTGAAGCCTTTGAGGAACCAACCGTCGTTCTCGGCCTTGCCGAAAAGCCCTGCCGGTCCCAGGTGCCGTCTCACCACCTCGTAGTCCGGCAACTTGCTTCCGTCGATCCGCTGTTCCCGCGGCTTCCCCGGTTCCGGGGCCAGCAACGAATTGAGCAATCGCCCCGTCAACGTTTGGCTCTCCGGCATTTTCCCCTGGCGAATCAGCTCGTAAGTGGGACGATACGCCTCATCCGTCAGAGAGAACGACTTGAGGCACGCCTCCTCGCCGCCCAATTTCTCGATCCGCTCCATGACGGTCAAATACTCCGGATTCCGTTCCAGCGATTCCCGGGCTTGATCGCGATTCAAAAGGGCGACCAGGTAGTCGTAGTGCGAGGCGATCAACAGATAGCCGTCGTAGACCGTGAGCGATGCATTGGGGAAGATCGGCGAAGACTCCTCCTCCGCCGGCGCTTCGCTTTCTCCCACCCCGGGAATGCCTTCCAAATTCAAGCCGGGCAGTTCTTTCTTCTCCTCCGGCAGGCCTTCCCAAATGATGCGACCGTTATGCTCCCGCCGCTCGAATCGGGCCTCGTGTTGGAACATTTTGTCGAGGGCCTTGGCGGCGGCATCGGCATCCTTGACTTCCACCGCCACCAGCACCCGCTCGCTGGTCGGCGTGATCGGCAGCTCGTATTGCGTGAAGACCACGATTCGCCGGCCGAAATGCACGAAGAATTCGTTTCTCAAGTCGAATTGCGGCCCCGTCGGATCATTCTTGAGGCTATCCAGTACGTCTTGCCAAACACCTTCCTCGCCTTCGCCGATGGTTTGATCGAAGACCGGTCCCACGTTATCAAAGGCGTTCAGCACGTCGCAGTAGCCGGTGGCATAGGTGGCCAGGTCGCGCGGCACGAACTTGGGCGTCGTGAATTCCTTGGAATTGGGGAAACTGAAGATTTTGGCCGATTTTTCCAGCGGCCCAGGCGCGTAAACGAACGTGCGGTGGATCAATTCGTAGGGTTCCACGGCCACATCGACGAAACCGCCGATGCCTTGCAGGGCCGAAAAGCCCGCCGCCTTCAGGGCCTCCGCCAAACGTCGTTCCCGCTTGCGCCGCTCCGGCGGAATGGCGGATCGCACGGCGGCGGTGTAACCGAACGGCTCAATGAACCAGCGAATCTGCGGCACACCGCCTTCCGCATCCTCCGCGCAGCGTTCCATGATCCGCGCGAAGGCCTTTTGCTGGGCGAGGGTGGCCGCCGAATCGCCGCCCATCCGTTTCAGTACGCCCTCGATCGTCGCGGTGCTGTCCGCCGCCACCAAGTACCGGTCATCCAGATGGAATACCACACGACGCACACCGCGGCGCTCGTCCTCCGGCAGCGTGACGATCGTGACTTCCTTGCCGGCGATCCGCTCGGCGGTCGTGGAACCGCCTTGGTCTCGCACGTCCCGGATTACCCGGTCCACGACTCCTTGGGTTTCCGTCCTTTTTCCCGCGATCTCCAAGACGGCGGCCAATCCGGCCTGCGAGTCGGCGTCGGAGTACAACACCGCAATTCCCAGCCCGCCCGTCACGATCGACTCCAATTCATCCAAACGAATGCCCAAGCGACTGCGGATGCCGTCGAACCTCGCCTCCACCTGTGCCCGCAAATCCTGCACGAAAGGCTCGAGCGCAGGGTCTTGCAGCAGTTGGCCCAACTGCGTTTGTTGTATGTGATCCCGGAGATCCGGCAGGTTGCTGATCGCCAAGAACCCCCGCGTGTGATCCGGAAACATCGTCTCGGGTCGAAATTCTTCGCCCGCGGCGCGGAGCGACATGGAGAAGGCGAAAACAAGCAACAACACAATCCCCGTCGGGGATGCTTGGCGGATCCGTTCCTCAGTCAACACCGGTGAATCTCCTTGTCGTCGGTCCGTCGGTCGCGCCGGACGGAGGGTGCAGTCGTCCGATTCTCAACTTGTGCTTGAAAGTTTAGCGAGATTCGGGCTTTTGTTCTAGATCGACCGCCACCCCCGCGGAGGCTCACGACCTTTCGCGCTCCAAATCGACCGGCTACCAAATCGGTCGGGAGCGTCCTGCGTCCGCAGGCTCGCCGGCGGGCGATGTCGGTGTTCGCAAAGAAAGGCCCCCCGCGAGAGTTCCAGGGAATTGCCGAATCGCGTGGTGGAAAAGAGGATGGGCGGAGCGAATCCGGAACGGGTTCGAAACGCTCGCTACGGACGCCGTGTCGCTTCCGACGCCTGGAAACGCGACCACGAATGCTTCGCCCGCCAACTTATCCGAAAGATCTCGCTCGCCGTCACCAGCCCGATATATCGCGGTATCTTGCACCTTCACCAAACGGAAGGCCGCCGGCCTCGTCCGCCCTTTTGCACTCATTGGTAACCTCACCGTGCAACCCGGCTTTTTGGATGGCTGATTAAGGCATTGCCATTCACGGCGCAAGGGGACATTTTCATTCGTCGGTAACAACACCCTTATCGGCGGCGGTTTGCAAGGCTTCCTCTTTCCGTTACTCTTGAAGGTCTGCATCGAGACGGGTTGTTGGTGCATGCCATCGGAAAGGTTGGGAGATTCGCTGTGATGAAATGCCCCCGGCAAGAACGTCATCCTCAGCACGATGATTTCCTCTCCAGTCGGCGCATTTTCCCGCCGGGTTTGACCGGCAAGGAACCGCTAGCGGACGTTTTGGACACCGTTTTTCTGGCCTACAACGGAGCACGGCTCCGAGAAGGGGCCCAACTCTTCGTCCGCAAGATGCTGGAATCGGACGTCACGGTCGGCATGTCGCTGGCGGGAGCGTTGACGCCCGCCGGATTGGGCGCATCCTGCGTCGTTCCCCTCATCGAGGCCGGCTTCGTGGATTGGATCGTCTGCACGGGCGCCAATCTCTACCACGATCTGCATTTCGCGTTCAATTACCGCCTCGTGGCGGGCGACTTTCGCATCGACGATCGCACGCTCCACGAGGTCGGCGTGGTCCGCATCTACGACGTCTTGCTCTCCTTGGACGAGTGCCTGATCGAAACCGATCGCCGCGTCCAGGAGATGCTCGACCGACCCGAGTTCCAGCGGAGTCTCACCACCGCCGAATTGCACTATCACATGGGAAAATACGCGGCGGAGGCGGAGGAAAAGGCGGGCCTGCCGCACGTCTCGGTTCTGGCGGCAGCCTACCGCAACGGCGTACCGATTTATACCAGTTCGCCGGGCGATTCCACCATCGGCATGGTCGCCGCCGAGCGTTGGTTGCAAGGGAGCAGCCTACGACTCGATCCTTTGGCGGACGTCAGCGAGACGACCGCCGTGTATTACTGGTCGAAGACCGAGGATCGCAAATCGGCCGTCCTCATTTTCGGAGGGGGAAGCCCCAAGAACTTCGTGCTGCAAACCGCGCCCCAGGCCTCGGACATTTTAGGACTGGACACGCCCGGCCACGACTACTTTCTGCAATTCACGGATGCCCGGCCCGATACAGGCGGATTGTCGGGCGCGACTCCCCAGGAGGCGGTAAGCTGGGGCAAGGTCGATCCGGAACATGTGCCCGACTCGGTGGTTTGTTATGTAGATTCGACCGTGGCCATGCCCCTCGTGACGGCGTACGCGTTGGCGCGGCGGCAACCTCGACCGCCGAAACGCCTCTATGATCGGCGGGCCGAACTGCTGGAGTATCTGCGGCAGGCGTATCTCCAGGCGAAAGCCGACGGCTGACCGGATGGGCCGAGAATTCGTCCCCGGCGGGCGACCGCGGTTCCCTGCCGCGCCTACAATATTGGCATCATGGACTCCGCCGTTTCCCGTGTCCGCGTCCGCCCCACACGCCAAGGGCTTTACTACCTAGCCCTGACTCTCGGGATTTTCTTGGCGGCCTGTTCGCGGCAGGTGAACCTCCTGCTGCTGATGGCGGGTTTCGTCGCCGGGCCTTGCATCTTCGGGTGGTGGCTCGCCCGAGGCAATCTCCGCGGCCTCCGATTGCGGCGACGTCTGCCGCGCGGCATTTGTGCGGGCGATCTTCTGGTCGGGCGGTTCGAAGTCGAAAACCGCCGGGGATATCGTCCTCACTGGTCCATTCGCATCGAGGACTCGGTCCGGCGGACGACCCCGAACGGAGATTCCTCGGCGGCGTCGCGCGGCGTGGAAGTCGCCGCGCTCTTCCGCGTCATTGCCGGCAAAGATACCCAAAGCGAGACCTTCCAGGCGCGCTTGCTTGCCCGCGGGCGCTACGAATGGGGGCCCGTGCGTGTTCGTTCGCGATTTCCGTTCGGTCTGTTCGAAGCCGCGTGCACGGTGGAGAATCGCGAAACGCTTTTGGTATACCCCTGCCTGGGCAAGTTGACGCGGCAGTGGTTCCAACGCGCCCACCACGACTACGACGGTCGTGCCCGTCGCGAAACGCGACGCCATCGCATGTCCGGCGATTTCTTCGGTCTTCGCGAATGGCGTTCGGGAGATAGTCCGCGGTATATCCACTGGCGGCGTTCCGCGAGATTGCAGCAATTCATGGTCAAGGAGTTCGACCAGCCTCGCAACGAAGACGTCGCAATTCTGCTGGCGCTCTGGGAACCGAAGACGCCCAGCGACGCCGATCGCCGGCACGTGGAGGAGGCGGTCAGTTTCGCCGCCACGGTGCTCGACGACCTCTGCCGCAAAGGCGGGGGCAACGTGAGCCTGATCGTATCGGGCGAGCAGGTGGATCGCATCACGGGCCCGGCCTCTCCCGGTTTGCTCGATCGGGGATTGGAGAGCCTGGCCGTGGCGACGGCGACGCATCGCGATCCCATGGCACCGCTGCAAGCGACCCTGCGTTCGGTTGTCGCCGCCGAGGTCATCTTGGTGACGACATATCCGCTTAGCGCGCCGACCACCGACAACGGTAACGGTGCGACGAGGGATGTTCGATTCGCCGGGCAGGGTCGTTCCGTCCGTTTGCTGGACGTCGCCGCAGGGGGACTGCGCAACTATTTTCAATACCTTCCGCCCGCGGTGAGATTTGCCTCTCTGCAAGGGGACTCCTTGCCGGCGAATTCGACGTCCCAAGGCCCCGCGACCGATCGTGAGGCCGCTCCATCGCCCGGAGGATGACCGCGAGACCATCGTCGCGAAGAGTGCTATGAATCGTGCGGAGCTGGTCAAACTCGAACGAAGGTTGCAGGCGTGCGTGGCGATCTTGGCCGCGCTCGGAACGACCCTGCTGGGCATGGGCGAGCAAAACGCCGTGCTGCCCTGGGCCGCCGCTTTCGCCTCCTTGGCGTCCTTCGTCCTCACGGATCGCCTGGGACTGCTTCTTCCGCCGCGCTGGCTTACCAACGCGGCCATGCTCATCGCCCTGTTTCTGGTTGCGACCGAGGTCTTTCGCAATGAAGGCACCATGCAAGTGCTGGTCGTGGCGAATTTCCTCGTGTACCTCCAGATCATCCTCCAGTTCCAAAAGAAGGATGCCCGCGTCTATCGCTACCTGCTGGTAATCAGCTTGTTTCAGGTGGTGTCCGCGGGAGCCTTCTATCAGAGCTTTCCGTTCGTCTTGCTCCTGGCGTTCTACTTGGCTGTCGGGTTGGCCTCGCTCTTGCTCTTGACGGTCTACGAGCAGGTCCTCCGCGGCGGGCAAGCGACCGATGCGGGAGGCGCCGTCGCGGGGCAAGACGGCAGCGAAAGCCCCGCCTTTCTGCTTGTTCAACCCGCCGATTCCGCCCCATCCGCGCCGCGTCGCGGCGTGCCGGAACTCAACGGCGCGCTTCTGGTGCGCATGCTGATTTTGGCCGGCGCGACGATTGGGTTCGCGGCGATACTTTTCGCGGCGGTTCCTCGATTGAGCGGGGGGGCATGGCAAGGACCGGGCGCACGGATGGTCCGCGGCATCGGTTTCAACAACCAAATGCGGTTGGGCGAGGTGGGTTCCCTCATCGAAGATGCCTCTCCCGTTATGCGCGTGCAATTGGAGGACGCATTCACCGGGGATTCCATTTCAGCCGCCGGCACCGTCTATCTCCGCGGCGCCTCGTTTGCCCGCTATGCCGACAAACGTTGGTTGGCCCCGTTTTACCCCTGGTCGCCCCCGATGACGTCGTTGCCGACGCTGCGGCCTCAGCCCGGTCGACGGTTCGTTCGCCAACGCATCACCTTGGAACCGATCGAGACGCCGGAATTGTTCGGCATTTGGCCCTATGGTCGAACCGAGGAGGGCGAGTTCATGTACGACCCCGTGGAAACCCGCCTGTTCCGGATGTCCGGCAGCACCGAACAGCGTACCACTTACACCTTGACCACGACGGCGTTTTCCGGCGAAACGCTGACCGATTGGGCTCCAGCTTTGGAGCCCATCCACACTCGGCTCTATCTTGACGTCCCCGAAGACGTATCGCCGGAGGAGTGGGATCGTCGCTTTCAATCCCCGAGTCCGCCGTGGAGCTATTGGGGTTCCCCGCCGCGACCGCGACCGCCGCCTCCCCCGCCGCCCGGCGGTTGGGATCGGCTGCGACGCCTAGCCGACGATTGGGCGGCCGAATTCGCCGCGGAGACGTCCTTTTCTCCCACCGACCATTACCGCCTGGCCTTGTATTTCGAACGGAATTTGGCGTCGTCGGGCGAATTCCGCTACAGCCTGGAGTCGCCCCGCCGCAATCCCGTCCTGGATCCGATCGTCGATTTCCTGACCGACCATCGCGAGGGCCACTGCGAGTATTTCGCCTCCGCGTTGGCCCTGCTGCTCCGCTGCCGCGGTGTGCCTACCCGCGTGGTCATCGGTTTCAAATGCGACGACTACAACCCGTTCGGCGATTTTTATCAGGTCCGCCAACAGGACGCCCATGCCTGGGTCGAGGTCTACCTGGCGCCCGACAAGATTCCCGAACGATTCCGCGTCGAGGCCCCGGCGGAATGGTTTGCCAACGGAATCTGGTTGCGTCTCGATCCGACCCCGCCCGACCGGGACGCCATGTCCGCCGCCCGCAAACCTTGGAATCGCTTTGCCCAAACCTTCAATTGGCTCGACTTCGTGTGGCTGAAGTACGTGGTGCAGATGGATCGTCCGCGCCAGCGCGAGGCGGTCTATCAACCCGCCGTGGATCGCTCGCGTCGGCTCATGCAAACGATTTGGGACCACACCCTGGGCCGGCGGGATGCGACCGCCCTGACGCAAGCGGTGCGTGACGCGATGGCCTCCCCCCTGGGCCGGGTTGCGACCGTCGCGGTCGTGACGGTCTTCACGCTGGTCTCGCTTGGCCTGTGGATGCTTTGGCGCTTTCCCGTTCGCCGCGCAAAACTTCTGCGACGCCTGGGCGTCCGCTCCGGCTATTTGATCTCGCCCAAGCGGTTAGGATTGGAGTTTTACCACGAATTCGAGAAGATGCTGGCCGCCCACGGTCGTCGCCGTCCCCCCGACCGCACCCCCCGTCGCTTCATGGAAGAGGTCGCCGCCACGATTCCAGGTTCCTCCGCCCCTGAAGATTTTCATACCGAGTTACTCGAATCGGGCTACCGCATCGTCGATCTGTATTACCGAGGAAGGTACGCCGAACGGTATCCCGGTCCCGAAGAGACCGCCCAGGCGCTGGACGCCCTGGAGCGTTGGCAGGCGGCACTCCACCGAAGTTGCCCTTGAATTCGGGTTTCCATGGTGCGTATCGAGCCGCAAAGATCGCAAACAATTTGATTGACATTCCGCGCAATCTTTTTTATAGTAGGCCGCATGGTTATCGGGTCTTTATGTCGTTTGTCGAGAAAGGAGAGTGCCGTGAGGGGACGAGAACGCTTGTCGTCATGCCGGCGTCTGCGGGGCTTCACATTGGTGGAACTGTTGGTGGTGATTGCCATCATCGGGATTTTGATCGCCTTGCTTCTGCCTGCCGTGCAGGCCGCCCGGGAAGCCGCCCGGCGATCCCAATGCACCAACAACCTCAAGCAGATCGGCCTCGGCCTACACAATTATCACGACGTGCTGAAGACCCTGCCGCCCGGTTCGTTCAACCTCCGCGAAGCCTGGCCCTCCAGCGGCACCAATTGGCGCTGCATGATTCTTCCGTACATCGAACAGAAACCGCTGTACGATCAGCTTCAGTTCCGGTCCGATCAGCCGTATACCTTCATGGGCGGTGGGGCGGCTGGTACCAATGCCTTGTACGGTAACCAAGTCTTGCGGCGTATGTTGATCCCGGTCTATCGCTGCCCGTCGACGAACATCCCGCAATTCGACAACGTCAACGATCCGGTCGTCAATAACGAGCAGGAAACCATGATGGTGACGTATGCCGGCATCCAAGGCGCCGCGCAACCGGTTCCCGGCCCGGATCCCACGATCGGCACCCGAGACTGCGGCCACGGTTGGTCGTGCAACAACGGCATGATGCCCGCCAACGAATGCTACGGCCTGGAATACTGTCGCGACGGCACCTCGAATACCATGCTGGTGGGTGAACAATCCGGCTTGGTGCAAAGGAAGAACCGCACCTCCAACTATTACGGCGGGTGGTACGGCAGTCGTCATCCCCGGCCCATCGGCGCGTCGTCCTGTAGCGATCTCTGGCAAACCGGCAGCACCTGCGTCCGTTTCGGACCGAATTCGCAAATCGTGCAAACCGGCGCCACGGAGAACAAGTACCGCAATAATACCGTCATCAATTCCGAACACCCGGGCGGTGTCAACGCCTTGTTCACGGACGGCAGCGTCCACTTCATCAGCGATACGATCGACTTGATGAACCTCAAACGGTTGGCCTGCCGCTTGGACGGCGAGCCTACGCCGGAGTTCTGATATCGGCCTACGGGTGCCGACCAACCGGGGGACCGCCTTCGAGGGCCGAGGCTGTGAGCCGCCGTGTTTTTCTTTCGTTGCGCCTAATTTTGACGCGTTTTGGAATCTCAGTGTTTGCGGGAGACGACCGACATGACGCGGTGGAATACCTTTACAACAATCGTGGCGTTCATGATGATCACCGGCCTGATTATCGGATGCGGGCGGCGGAGCAAGCCGACGGGAACGGTGTCCGGCACCGTGACCTTGGACGGTAAGCCGTACGCCGACGCCTCGGTGATCTTCTTCAGCCCGGACACGGGACAAGGCGGGTCCGCCAACATCAACCCCGATGGGACCTTCCAGCTCCCTAAGCCCATCGAAGTGGGGCAGTACATTGTGTATCTGGCCCCCCGCCTCGAGGAGGACCCCGCAGCGGAACCGAAGCCCGTCTCCATCGACAGCACGGTGCCCGAGAAGTACTGGAGCGAGTCCACGAGCGACATTCGTTGCGAAATCAAGGCCGGGGCGAATCAGGTGCCCGTGGAACTGAAGCGTTGACCGGGGCGATCCGCCGGGAATTCGCGGCGAGGTTTCCCAGCGTGACGTTCCAGCGTGGAATTCCGTTCGCCAATTCATTGACATGGTTTTGTCGCTGAGCTATTCTCAGTGTTGCCAGGGGCTTGTTGCTGGTTGTGCTTGGTCGGGTTCTTGTCCAGGAGACGTGGTATGATTACTCATTTTTTGTTATCTCGCGGCGGCAAGCGTGCTCGCCCGCTCGTGGGGGGATTCACCCTCGTGGAATTGTTGGTGGTGATTGCCATCATCGGTATCTTGATCGCCTTGCTTCTGCCTGCGGTGCAGGCCGCCCGCGAGGCCGCCCGGCGTTCCCAATGCACCAACAACCTCAAACAATTGGGGCTGGCGTTCCACAACTATCACGACGTCTACAAAGTCTTTCCGGCCTATCAGTACATGAATACGCCCACGACGTGGAATTCTTGGCGGGGCCACGGGGCGTTGACGATGATCCTGCCCTACATCGAACAGCGGGCCTTGTACGACCAGATGGACTTCCGCTTCGAGTGGGACAACAATGGCGAATCGTCCATCCCCACGGCGAGCGCCCCGACCAACTACTGGATATCCCAGCGCAAGATCGACGCCTTCCTCTGCCCCAGCGACCAGCCTTACCCGGACCGGAATTTCGGCGGCAACAACTACATGGTGTCCGGCGGTGCTCGTCGCGGGTTTTACGACACAGGAGCGGCGGTCCCAGCCAGCGGGGTCTTCCTGCGGCGCGTTGAGACGACCATGGCGGAAATCTTCGACGGTTCCAGCAACGTCATCATGTTGAGCGAACAAATCAAGGGCGACAATCAGGGCGGTTCGCTGACCATCCGCCGTGATTTCACCAACAATAACCCCCTTACGCAGGATCAATTTCCACCCTCGGACGCCATCGAGGCCGCCGGGGTGACCTGCGACTCCAACGCGACTTCGTGGCATCAAAGCAACGCCGGTCGGCAATGGAGCGCCAGCTTCCCAGGTTTCATCGCCATCAACACGATCGCCCCGCCGAACTGGCGGCATATCAGTTGCTGCGACGGCGGAACGTTCGGCTACGCATGCGACCGCAACGGAATCGTCCCGCCCAAGAGCATGCACCCCGGCGGCGTCAACGTCACCGTGGCCGATGCCTCCGTGCGTTTCGTGTCGGATACGATCGATTTGACCACCTGGCAGCGTTTGGGTGGGCGATCCGACGGTAACCCCGTAACTTGGTGATTCGAAGCAGGACGGAGGATTTGCCATGCAGGCATTGCGATGGTTGGCCGGCGGATTGTTATTGACGGCCCTGATCGGTTGCGGTCCCAGCACGCCTTCCACTAAGGTCGAGGCACCGGATCCGAATCAAGAGGTCCGCTCGGCGCTCCAACAGGTGGCCGATACGGGGGTCGTCGATAGCGGCCTGATGGTCGTGCGGGAACGATTGGAGGCCATGAAGGAAACCGACGCCGCCAAGGCCCAGACGCTGCTGCAAGACCTGTCGCAACTCGAATCGATGACGGGCAATCCGAATCAGGCCAAGGCCAAGGCCCAAGAGATGTTGGGAAAGCTATAAAGCATTCCTGGCAGCGTTAGAACTACCTCCTGGAGGGGTGTCGATGGCACCTCTCCCTTTTCTTTAGGCATTTTTCCCAACGATTCGGCGTTTGGATTTAACCAAATCGTTGCGATAAATTAGGTAATGAAGTACACTTCCTAGGAGGGTCGGTTTTTATTCAAGAGTTTCCGTACTCAATTACCGCAGGAGGAAGGTTTATGATGTCTTGTTCCACAAGTTTCAGATTTGGCCGTATTTGCAGGAAAGATCCCCATGGCTTCACGCTGGTGGAACTGCTGGTGGTGATTGCCATCATCGGGATTTTGATCGCCTTGCTTCTGCCCGCCGTGCAGGCCGCCCGGGAAGCCGCCCGGCGCTCCCAATGCACCAACAACCTCAAGCAGATCGGATTGGCGATTCAGAACTACCACGACACGTACAAGGTCTTCCCGGCCTTGGGCGTGCGAACCTGCCGGGGACGCTACTACTCATGGGCCATGATGATTCTGCCCTATGTGGAACAGGCCCCGCTCTTTCAGGCATACATGGCGCAGGCAATGACGCCGGCCGGTCTCCCCGAGCCATGGACGACCGACCCCAACCACGCCACATGGGGTCCGTTCGTCCGTGACTACTGGCTCAAGGATATCCCCGCCTACCGCTGCCCCTCCGACCAACGGGTCACCAATCGCGGGGAAAGCCCGTCGCTGTTGAACTACAAGGCTTGCGTGGGCGACGATTATCACCAGAATCACTTCCGCCCGGACCAGAACGGGCGAGATAACCGCGGCGTTTTCCAATGCGAACGCTGGATCGGTATGGAATCTGTGACGGACGGCACATCGAACACGATTTCGATGGGCGAGATGGTCGCCGGCGGGGATCCGTACGACGTCTTGGGCGGCGTGGCCCTCAATATGACCGCCTGGAATCCCGCGGCCTGCCTCGCGCGGGTCGATCCCACGAACCCGAAACGCCTGATCGCGCCGGTCCGCGCCGACTTCCGTCCGACGGGCGGTCGCGCCTGGGACGGTCGGCCCTATTTCGTCGGCTTCGCCACCATGGTTCGTCCCAACGGACCAAGCTGCCATTGGGGCGGCGTGGACGGCAACGAGCACATGGGAACGCTCTCCAGCTTCCACCCAGGCGGCGGAAACGTCGGCTTGGTGGACGGGTCGGTTCGCTTTATCTCCGAGACCATCGACACCGGCAACCAAGCGATCGATGACGTCGGTTCGCCGGGCACGCGTCCGTCGCCTTGGGGCGTGTGGGGCGCCCTCGGCAGTCGGACCGGCGGCGAGACCGTGCAAATGCCGTGATCGCGCGCCGTCGCGATTCCTTGCCTTTTCGTTCGGCGACGCCCACGCGCGGCGTCGCCGGCACCTTTTTCGTGAACAACCATCATCGGGAGACTGATGCCATGCCTCAATTGCGGTTGCTCTGCTTGCTGTGCGTCGTGGGATTGTTGCTGGGCTGTCAAAAAGGCCCCAAGACGGGCACGGTGGAAGGCGTCGTCACTATGGACGGACAACCCCTTGCCAACGTCTTGGTCACCTTTACGCCCGTCGAGGGTGGCATGGCCTCCACCGGCACGACGGACGATAGCGGAAAATACAGCCTGGTTTACCCGGGCGGCAAAGGCGCCGTCGTGGGAAAGCACAAGGTCTCCGTGCGGACCTTGCCCAAGGCTCAAGCCGCGGCCGAAGTCTCGTCGGATGATCCCAGCTATGAGGCGGCCTACTCGGGCGGTGCCCAAAGCCCGAACACCACCGCCTCCGCCGAACCGATCCCGCCCAAGTACAACGTCCAAACGGAGCTGGAGTTCGAAGTCAAGTCCGGACGCAACACGATCGACCTGCCGTTGACCAAAAATTGACGGTCGCCGACGAAGGCTCGCCCCAAGTTCGCGAACGTCGGTTCCGCACGCGAACGGCATCGATAACGCTGCAATTCCGCCCGGCGGAATCACCTTGGACGATGTCGCGAACTGCGAAGAAGCAACACATCGCCCTACATTCGGGACCGTGTTGACGGAATGCGGCCTAGTGCGCCGGGGGCGCCGTTGACGCCAAGGATCGCGGTGGTGATAATAGGTTGTTCTTGCTTCCCGGCAAGCGGGAAGCCTGGCGGCCCCGTCGTCTAGCCAGGTTAGGACACAGGCCTTTCAAGCCTGCAACACGGGTTCAAATCCCGTCGGGGTCACTTGGGGCGATTGCATGGCATGACGCCGTTCGTGCAACGATCGCCGTTTGCGTGACTCTTCTTTCTGTCGAGCGCACGTCTCGTTTCGTGCGTCGTAAATCTTTTTTCCCGCCCGTTTTTTTCCGTCCGCGTTGGGCGACTCTCGCCGGGCCGACTCATTGCGGCGTTGGCAGCAATGGGTTTCGGCAACCTTTGGTCGTTTTTCCGCGCTATTGGCACGGTTGCCGCCAACGGGCCATAATCGAGGGGCGCGGGACGTGCCGAAGTCGTCGGGCTTTCCGGTCGGTCATCCCACAACCGCGATCAGGACCGCAACGCCATGCACCACATCAAGCGAGACGGAATCGTTTCCACGACGCTCGGACCGATTTTGTCGACGATCTTGCTCTCCGTCGGCGGAGTGGCGGCGGGCGAGACTCCCTCCTCATCGCCGACCGTCAGCCTGCCGCCCTTGAACCGCAATTACGTTTCCTCCGCTCGCGGACTGCCGGAACGCTGGGCGGTCGGCGACATCGACCGCAAGACCGGCGAGTGGCGCGGCGGTGACCGAGCGGAAAACATCCTCTGGGCCGCCCGGCTGGGAAGTGAAACCTACGGTTCACCCGTTGTGTGGAAGGACAAGGTGTTCTGCGCGACCAATAACGGCGCGGGCTACCTGCCGCGATTTCCCGCCAAGCAGGACCTTGGCTGCTTGACGGCCTTTTCTCGGAACGATGGCGGCTTTTTGTGGCAATACTCGGTCCCCGTGCTGCCCGACTCACAGCGGAATTGGCCGCTGCAAGGCATCTGCTCTGCGCCGTGGATCGAAGGCGATCGCATGTGGATTGTCACGAACCGCGGTTGCGTGGCGTGCTTGGATACCGAAGGCTTCTACGACGGCGAAGACGACGGCGCGACTGCGAACGCAGTGCGGGACACGCACGAGGCGGACGTGGTCTGGGAATTCGACATGATCGGTCGATTGGGCGTCGTCCCCCGATTCATGACGTCTTCCGTGCCGGCGGCGGTCGGCCCTTGGATATTCGTCGCCACGTCCAATGGTACGGACGACAAGGGGCGCGTTCCCGCCCCGGACGCCCCCAGCTTGATCGCCCTCGACAAGAACTCGGGCGAACTGATGTGGTCGGACGCCTCGCCGGGCGGCAACATCCTTGAGGGGCAGTGGTCCAGTCCCGCCTTCGCCGAGGTCGCGGGCGTGCCGCAACTCATCTTCGGCGGAGGGGACGGTTGGGTCTACGCCTTCGGAGTCGATACCGCGGGAAATCGCCCGCCGCCGCTCTTGTGGCGATTCGACGTGAACCCCAAGGCCGCCCGATTTCGCGAAGCGGGACTGGGGGATCGCGATTACTTGGTCGCTCCGCCGGTGATCTGCGGCGACCGCGTCTACCTTGCCACCGGTTGCGATCCCCAGTGGGGCGAGGGGGAAGGCCGACTTTGGTGCGTCGATGCCCGTAAACGAGGCGACCTCAGCGCGGAATTGGTCGTCGATTCCATGAATCGATCGGTCCCTCCGCGTCGAGAGATCGCCGTGGATCCGTCCGCCGGAGAGAAGATCGTTCCCAATCCCAACAGCGGAGTGATTTGGGTTTACACGGGCGACGACTTGAACGGCGACGGAAAGCGGGAGGTGGAGGAAACCTATCATCGTGCGCTCGCCGCCCCGGTCGTGGCCGAGGGCCTGGTAATGGCCGCGGACGCGTCGGGTATTGTGCACTGCGTCGATGCGGAGAGCGGGCGACTGCTGTGGAGCCACGACATGTTCGCCGCGGTTTGGGGCACCCCGCTGATCGCCGACGGCAAGGCCTACGTCAGCGACGAGGACGGCGACACGGTGGTTTTCGCCCTGGCCCGGGAAAAGACCGTCTTAGCCGAAAACGCACTCGGAGAACCGATCTATACGTCTCCCGCCGCGGTCGACGGGGTTCTTTATTTCGCCGCGCAACAGCACCTATTCGCGATCGGCATTGCTTCTCGGGCGAGTGATGCCGACTAGGTCCCGCCTGCGGCCTCCGCCTCCAGTCGAGCACGATCCAGTACGCGGATGGCGCCTCTCCCGCCCGCTGCGATGACGCCCGCCTCCTCCAGTCGTTTCAGCGTGCGGGAGAGGGTCTCGCTTGTGATGTTGAGTTGCGAGGCCAGATGCTTTTTCAGCGACGGCAAGCGAATGATGCCGTCGTCCGGAGTCGCCGTGAGCAACCATCGGGCGAGACGCCCCGACGCGTCGCGGAGCGTCACGTCCTCCAGCAAACCCACCAGGTGCCGCGTCCAAATGGTCAAACCCAGCAGCAGCGCCAGGCACAACCGGTGATCTTCATGGATCCACATGTGAAACGGTTCTTGCGGCACCAGGGCGCAAACGGCGGCGGTCACCGCTTCGGCGTTGGCGGGGCAGTCGAAGCCGCCGATGGCGGCCACTTCCGCGAAGGTCCCGCCGGGCCCGACGATGTGCAACACCTGCTCCCGGCCTTGCGGACCCCGCTGGAAGATGCGGACCAAACCGGTCCCCACGATATAAATGCCGGGACACGCCTGACCCTGACGAAAAATCAGTTGCCCCTTGCGGAACTTGACCAAGCGCGACATGGCGAAGAGACGCGCGAAACGCTGTTCATCCAGGCGAGAAAAGAAGGGGCAATCTTGCAGGATTTGGACGAGTTGCGGCGTCATCAGCACTTTCCACGACCTTTTTTCGAAAAATCTCGCGGCGGCTTGATCTAGATCAAGGACCGCCCCCCCGGCAAACCGTATTATACGGAAGAGCAAGCGGAACGGCGGTCCGCGACTTATCGTGCGGATCAACATCGTTCCGCCGACGACGACCGAGATCGGCGGCGACTCCGCCCAAGCGTGATTAGGTGTTTTTCGTTTTTGGAAAGGAGTGTCGGAATGTTTTGCAACCAATGTGAACAGACGGCGAATTGCTCGGGTTGCGTGGTCAGTCCCGGAATCTGCGGCAAGGACCAGGACGTGCAGTCGCTGCAAGAGACGCTGCTCTACGGCCTGAAGGGCATGGCGGCGTATGCCAACCACGCGCGACGCCTGGGCATGACCGATGAATCGGTGAACGCCTTCATTGAAGAAGCCCTGTTCGCCACGATGACCAACGTCAATTTCGACCTGGAGAGCCTACTGGAGTTGGTGCTGGAGTGCGGCAAGCACAATCTTCGCGTCATGGAATTGCTGGATGAGGGCCATGTTCGGCGATACGGCGAGCCTTCGCCCGCCACGGTGCAAGAGGGCACGCAAGCGGGACCCGGCATCCTCATCACCGGTCACGACCTCCGCGACCTGGAGGACTTGCTGAAGCAGTGCGAAGGCACGGACATCAAGGTGTACACGCACGGCGAAATGCTGCCCGCCCATATGTATCCCAAGCTCCGCGAGCATCCCAATTTGGCGGGCCACTACGGCGGGGCGTGGCAAAAACAGCGCCGCGAGTTCGAGGACTTCAGCGGCCCCATCGTCGCCACTACCAACTGCATCTTGATACCGAAGGACAGCTACAAGGATCGCGTGTTCACGACCCGGGTAACCGCCGTGCCGGGCGGCAAGCGACTGAAGGGCGACGACTTTACGCCGGTCATCGAGGCCGCCAAGCGCTGCCCGTCCTTGCCGGAAAACCGTTGCGGCACCTCCGTCGTCGGCTTCCATCACAACGTGATCCTGGGGATGGCCGACACGATTGTGCAGGCGGTCAAGGAAGGCAAGATCAGCCGCTTTTTCGTCATCGGCGGTTGCGACGGGGCCGAGGTCGGGCGCAACTACTTCAGCGATTACGCCCGGGCCACGCCGCCCGACTCCTTCATCCTCACGCTGGGCTGCGGCAAGTACCGCATCCGGAATCACGATTACGGTACGCTGCTGGGTCTGCCCCGGTTGCTGGACATGGGGCAATGCAACAACGCCTATGGGGCGATCAAGGTCGCGGTGGGGCTTGCCCAGGCCTTCAACTGCGGCGTCAACGATCTGCCGCTCACGCTGGTCGTCTCGTGGTTCGAACAGAAGGCGGTCGCCGTGCTGCTCACGCTGCTTTACCTGGGGGTGAAGGGCGTGACCATCGGCCCGAAACCGCCCGCCTTCGTCTCGCCCAACGTGTTCCGCATTCTCCAGGAGAAATACGACCTGCGGCTGATCGGTTCCAGCGCCGAGGCCGATCTGCAACGAGTGTTGGCCGCGGCTTGACGCCGAACAACACCCCGCAGCGTTTCTCCGTGCCACGACCAAGGGGGCGAATCGACCGCGATTCGCCCCTTTTCTACGCCCCACTCGTCGCCTACAGTTATGGCAGGTCCATGCAGGCTGAGCTTCGGGACCTTGCGATTCTTTCGTACGATGACAGGCGGGCGAGAGATTCCATGATGGCGGCGTCGCGCGAAAGCGTCATCCGCGGCAAGACGCTTCGGGAAGCCGAGGGTTATTTGATGCTCGGCATGCCGGAGCACGCGCTGAAGGCGCTCGATCGCGTCGCCCCGCGGAAAGATGACTGGCTTTGGCGGATGTACCGCGGCGAGGCCCTCCGCGACCTGGGACGCTTTGCCGAGGCCGTACCCTTCCTGGAAGAAGTCGTACGCTTGCGGCGCGATCGCCCGGAAGCCTATCTCGCCTTAGGCTGGTGCCACAAACGCCTGGGGCGAATCGACCTGGCCTGCGCCGACTTGGAGGCGGCCTTGGCCGTCCAACCCGATCACGCCTTGGTGATTTACAATCTCGCTTGCTACTACAGCCTGGCGGGCAGGGTGGAACCCGCTCTTGATTGTCTCCGCCGGGCATTGGAACTGGAACCGGAGTTTCGGCTCTTGATTCCCGATGAAGGCGATTTCGATCCCATCCGCGACGACCCGCGCTTCGCCGCCATCGTGAACGGCTAGCACATCTCAACGAGCGACGGCGGTTTCCTTCGCGGCGGAAACTCGAATCGCGCGGCGCAAGACGCCCCAAGTAATGGCAAGCAATCCGGCGGCAGACCAAAAGGGAAGCGACGCCGCCAATCCGCGCAACTGAAAGGCCGCCAAGACGCCGACGATTCGGGCGACTGCGGAGAGACTGTTGGCCAAGCCGAACACGCGTCCCTGGTGATCTTCGGCGGAGTGGCGGGATAGAAGCCCTTGGACGGCGGGGACGACGAAGGCCATTCCGGCAGCCACGACGCCCGCCGCCGAAATGAGCACCGTTGGCGAAGCCCAAGGGCCGGCCGCCGCGGAAGCCATCAACAGGAATCCTCCGATGGCTGTAATCAAGCCGATCGCCGCCAGACGCCCCTCCGACCACCGGCGGGCCAACGGTCGCACAATGAACCCCTGCACGATCGTCTGAATGAAACCGATCAGGGAGAACACCGCCAGCAGCGGTGCGCCGCCATGCTCCACGCCCAAGAGCGCCGCTAAAGTCACCGAAAGCGTGGCCTCGAATCCGGCGAGTGCGAAAACCGCGATGAACGTCGTGAGCAGAAGCAATAGAACCACCGGGTGCCGTGCGGTTTCCCGCCAGACCGCGATATCCAGGATGCGGAACAACCCGGCCTCTCCGGCTGGTTCCATCGCCGACGCTTCCGCGATCTCCGCGGCGGGGGTCACCTTGCCGCGAAGGGCGGCGGGCAGCGATTCTCGCAGCTTGAAAAAGGCCAGCGCCAGCGCCAATCCGGAGAACGCCGCGCCCACCAATCCCGGCCAAGGACTGAGCGCCGCGCCCCGGGCATCGCTCAAGAGCAGGGCACCCGCCCCCAACAACGGCCCGAACGTGAAACCGAGGCCGAACGCCGCTCCGATCAGCGCCATGCCGCTCGCACGGCGTTGCGGCGGCGTCACGTCCGCAATGTAGGCCTGCGCGGTGCCGATCGTGGCGCCCATGATGCCGGCACCGATTCGGGAAAGAAACATCCCCGTCAGGCTGCCGTAAAAGCACGCTAAGCCGAACAGCCCGTAACAGGTGGTGGACCCGGCCAACCCCAGCAACAAGATGGGACGTCGGCCCACGCGATCGGAAAGTTTGCCCCAGTACGGACTGAAGACGAACTGCATCAGCGAAAAGCAGGTCATCAGCAGGCCGAGAATCGCGTTGGCGGCGATCGTGGAATAGCCCCCCAAAAGGTGCTCGGCATACACCGGCACGAGAGGAAGGACCATCCCGAAGCCGAGAAGGTCCACGAAAACCACCAGAAAGACGATCAGCAGTCCGGTTCGATGAGTCAGTCGATGCGTCTCCGATGGGGTTTTCGTCGCGGCGGACGATTCCGCCACGTCGGTTTGAAGCGTGTTGACAACCATGTTCAGATCGTCGCGTCTATCAGTCTTGAAATGAATACCTCAACATATCGTCTCCGCGAACCAGGGCGGAATTCGCCGCAAGTCGACTCGTCTCCGCCCGGCTGGTTGCCTCACGGCAGCGAGTCGGCGAAGGTCGAGAAAAACGAACTCTAATTTTATACAAGACTCCCCAACGCGGCAGACTTTTCCGGGGATATTGTTCCGAAGCGCAGGCCGGACCACAATCGGCGAAGGGACGTTGAGAGCCTTGTCGGCTCGACGACTGGGCGGTGGACACGCCGTTCAATCGCCGCCCATTTTTGGAAGGAAACAGGCCGTAGTCGGCCTTTGACGAAAACATGTGCCGGGGAGTAGCGCCGTGACGGACCAGGATTCCTCTCTTATCGCGCCGCTCGACGTTTGGGAATGCCGGCGACAATTTCCGGCCTTGAGTAAACGCGAAAACGGTCTGCCCGTCACTTTCTTCGACGGGGCGGCGGGGACGCAAGTGCCGCACGCGGTCCTGGACGCCGTGGTCCGTTACCTCGTGGAGACCAACGCCAACCACGGCGGCACGTTCGTCACCAGTCGGGAGAGCGACGCTCTCTTGATTTCCGCGCGGATGGCGCTGGCCGACTTTCTGGGAACCGCCGATCCCGATACCATCGTCTTCGGCGCGAATATGACCACGCTGACCTTTGCCTTTTCGCGAGCGATTTCGCGGACGTGGAAACCGGGCGACGAGATTCTCTTGACCCGTCTGGAACACGACGCCGATTTCACGCCCTGGGTCCGAGCGGCCGAAGATGCCGGCGTGCGAGTTCAAGTCGCCGACATTATTCCAGAGGAAGGGACTTTGGACATGGCGGATTTCGTGGGCAAGCTTAGCCCGCGAACCCGCCTGGTCGCCGTGACGGCGGCCTCGAACGCGATCGGAACACTTACGCCGATTGAGGAGATCGTGCGGCAAGCTCACGCCGCGGGTGCCTTGGTCTTTGTCGATGCCGTGCATTATGCACCGCACCGATGCATCGACGTGGATGGTTGGGGCGTCGATTTCCTGGTCTGTTCGGGCTACAAGTTTTTCGCCCCGCATGTGGGCATCTTGTGGGGCAGGCGTTCGCTGTTGGAATCGTTGCCCGCCTACAAGGTGCGACCCGCTCCGAACGGGATTCCCGACCGCTGGATGACCGGCACGCAGAATCACGAAGGAATCGCGGGCGTGGAGGCGGCCATAGAGTATCTGGCGGAATTGGGGCGACGTTGTGCACCCCATGCCGCGGGTCGCAGGGCCGCGCTGCAAGCGGCCTTCGACGCCGTTGCCCGCCATGAGCACGGCTTGACCGCGGCCCTGCTGCAAGACTTGGCCGATTGCCCGGGTATTCGCGTTTGGGGAATCCGCGACGCGGACCCCAACCGGCGTGTGCCCACGGTCGCCCTCACGCACGACAGGCTTCGCGCCTGCGAGTTGGCCGAATACCTGGCCGCGAGATCGATCTGCACCTGGCATGGCAACTTCTACGCCGTGCCGCTCACCGAAGCGTTGGGCGTGGAACCGGAGGGTTTGTTGCGGATATCCATGGTACACTACAACACCCACGAGGAAGTTTCCCGCCTGACTGCCGCCCTCCGCGAACTCGGCCCATGATTGCCATCAGGCGTGCCTTTCGCGATTTCCCACCGAGGAGTGAAACATGCTCGTCTCGAATCGGTTGGCCGTCCCCATCATCTCAGTCATCGTTGCCGGCATAGGGCTCGCAATTTGGTCCGGTGAGTCCGCGGGCGGCGACGCTGATTGGACCGGTTGGAGCATTCGCAACGCGACAACCCTTCCCGCAGACAATCCGGAACGACCGCCCGTCTTGCTCTGCGAAACCTCGGGCGCCTTGGCCGTTCGAACGTACATCGCCCGGCCCAAATCGTCCTTCCGGGCGGTCGCGCGAGTGCGCACGGAGGATTTGCAGCCTGAAGCGAACGGCGGATTCGCCTTCGCCTCGGTGTACGAGTTCGATGAGATGGGCGACCTCATTGCCTTTCATGATTTCGCCAAGACGACCGGCACCCATGACTGGACCGAGTTCGAGATCCAAAGAGAGACGAACGAACGGACTTTCTCCATCGAGTTGCGGTTGGGTTTGTATCGCGCCGAAGGAAAGGCTTGGTTTGAACCGGCACGCCTGACGTGGGCTGCCGACGCGAGTGCAGGGTCCGCCGCCCAAAAACCGACCGGCTTTCCCAACGCGGCCTTGATTTTGGATGAACCGGATTTCTCGCGGAATGCCGCCGCTCCCGATTCCCGGGCCTTAGCCGATCAATTGGCTCAAGCCGGATATGAACCGCGGTTGATCCGGGCGAGCGATTTGATTTCAGCCGAGGCGCGGCGGGAGATAACCGCCGACGCCGCTTTGCTGGTTCTTCCCAACGGACCGTGCTTTCCCATCGAGGCGCGACAATCGCTGCTGGAACTCCTTTGTCGGGGTACGGATTTGCTCTCCTTCGGCGGCTATCCCTTGGACGCGCCCCTGCGGCGCACCGAAACGGGGTGGGTCTCCGTGGACCTTACGCAACCCATCACGATCAGGCTTCTCAACCGCGATCCGGGGTTCGAAACGGTCCGCGAGCCAGGGAATGATGCTGCATGGCATGACCCGGCGGGCAACGCGTGCCCAACTGCGGTCGAAGGAACGGTGGAAGGGGCACGTTGCGCCTTGGTGCGGCATGAAGGCGCCGACGGGCCAATCTACATCCAAACCGTCGCCGACGTGAAACCCGGTCAATCGTTGCGACTCTCCGGATGGGTGAAGGCTGCGGACGTGCAGGGGACGGGCTACGCCTTTTTGGCCTTTTATCCCATGGCGGGAAACGAGTGGCGCTCGCCTCGCGACATCGCTCAGGTTCGGGGTACCCGCGACTGGAAGCGGTTCACCGAATACTTCCGCGTTCCGGCGGGGGTGGACCGCGTGGACATCCGCTTTGGGTTGCACCAGGCTTCCGGGACCGCCTATTTCGACGATATTCGCTTGGAGGAGGTGGAGCACGCCCCGCGATTGAACACACGGTACGGTCGTCCGGGCGACGGCCTGATCGTTTCTCCCTGGCAAATCGGCATGTGCGATGCCGATTACCCGCTCCGCCGAACGGCGGGACTCAAGGCCCCGGGATGGGAGGCCGTCCTCGCGGCCGAGGGCTTTTCCGCGGTGGGCGTGTTGAACGGCAATGCTCGCTGGGCGCCGCTCCTCGCCGCCGTGGATCGCTTTGGGCGGCAATGCGGCACGGCGGGTGCCATGATGATTCATACCACGGGGCGATTCGCCGGTTCGACCTGGACGTTTTTTGGTGTCGACAACGCCGATCTCACCCAACTCTCCGGATTCCGGGATCGCGTGCTTCAACCGGCGCTGGTCCGCATGCGACGCGGGGTATACTTGGACGCGGTTCAAAGTCGTTGGCCGTGCTACCGTCCGGGCGAGCCGGCCGAGGTCTCGTCTTCGGTCCGGCATTTCGGACCGCAACCATTCGCGGGCGTGCTGACGTGGAGTTGGACCGCGGAGGACACGGCGACGCTGCTCGGTGAAGGGCGGCAAGAGATTTGCGTGACGCCGGGAGGGGCGGCAGTCCAGACGATTCGGTTGGATTCGGCCGCAGCATCGACGGGGTTGCATCGCCTCACCGTTCGCTTGCAAGATGCCGCCGGCAATCCCTGCGACGAAATGTCGGCGGGCTTTGTCATTTGGGACGGAAAACAATTTCCGCGCTCCATGCGGTTCAGCTATGCCGACAACTATTTTCGCCTGGGCGATCGACCGGCATTTCTCTGCGGCACGACCACGTGGTCCAATTGGTTCTTCTCCCCTTCGCAATCCGATCCGCTCTTTTGGGCCGAACAACTCGGTCGTATGGCCGACCACGGGATACTCGTCAACGCGAACCTGCAAACCTGGTGGCGTCCCCCTTATGAACCGACGGAGGAAGATTGGCGGAAATTGGATGCCGCGGTCTATTTGTCCCACCGGGCGGGCGTCATTCATCGCGCCGGGCTTTTTATCGGACAAGACGTGGCCGTTGACGATACGCTCCTCGAGCAACAGGCTGCATTCACGGCAGCCTTTGCCCGCCGATACCGCGACGCCGACGGGCTGATCTACTACCTGAACGGCGACTATCAACTGCGGCCCAAATCGACCGAACAGCAGGACCTCCATTGGCAACTGTCCCAGACGCGCCGTTGGAATGAGCGCCTGACCGAGTCCGTGCGGTCGGCCGACCCGGTCCACCCGATCATCAGCGAGTACTATCAGATCCCCATCGGCGGCCTCGACGTGCGACAAACCTTAGACGGATTGGACATGGCCGAGATCGGCTACTTCGATCGGCCGAACCGCGATTTGAGCCGTTTTTCGGCCGTTTTCAAGATGGTCGACCATCGCCTTCGCGGCAAGTCGGCGGGCGTAGGCGAATTCGGCGTCAAGACGCATCCCGCCTGGGAGCCGAGTTTGGGCGGCGGCGGATACCACATTCGCCGTACCGACGAACAGCGGAACCGCATGTTTCTCGCCCTCCCGCAACTCACGTTCGGATTGGGCGGCGCGACGGCGCGGAATTGGTGCTGGCGCGACGACGACGATCGCGTTTTTCCTTGGGGTCTAACGCATACTTGCGACGGCGTTCCCCGCGACTCCCTGCGGTTCTATCGCGCGGCTGCCTTCCTGCTGCTGCGACTCCAACCGCGATGGCGGAAACCGGACGTGGTACTGGTTGCCGCCGACAGCGCACGAGAGACGGTTGCCGACGGTTTCGCGCCCCACGACTTGGCTGCGGCCGATTTACTTGCCCGACTGGGAATCGATTTCGCCGTCGTCAGCGATCTCGATTTGCGGCAAGAGGACCTGCGGGGTGTTAAGGCGGCTTTCGTCCCCGGCGCAAGCATCTCGGATGCCGCCGCGGAGATTCTCGACGCCTTGGAGCAAGACGGACGCATCGTGGTCTGCCGGGAACAACCGACCGCCGCGACATCCACCGTTGACGAGGGGCCGGAATCGGCGTTTCCTCCCTCGCCCGATTTGCGGCGACGTTGGATCGCGCTTCTGGATCGGGCCGGGGTCACGCGGGTTCAGGTGCAACCGGACTCACCGACCGTCCTTGTCATGCCCGTTGCTTTGGAGGACGGCGCTGCCCTGGTGCTGGTGAACACCGGAGTGGAGACGCAGCGGGTCACGGCACGACTGCCCGACGGAAAATCGCTGGAAACGACTCTGGCGCCTTGGGAACCGGCCTTGGCGGCGTGGGATTCGGCGGGTCGCGTACCAGCCCTGGAGGGTGGGCAAGGTCTGTACTGCGACGGACGCCCGGTCGCGGAATCCGACGGTCACATGCTGCTGTGGTCCGCCGAAACGCAAAACGCTCAAGACGCCGACATCCGTTCGGCCAGGGAGGTCTTTCTCGTGCCCACAACGGCCCGAAGAATCCGCCTGTTTCGCGCTACGATCGGCACCGACGGGGCGGAATTCGGTGAATTCCGCAGCGGCAAGTGGTGCAAGCTGGCGGACATTCCCCTGCACACCGCGAATACGGAATTGCGATTGGAGGTTCCCAACGATTGCCTGGGCGAGATGATCCGCATCGGGACTCGCTGAGCGGTTCGCCGCCGAGTCATCGAGCCTGCGGCATGGTCCACCGTGCCGCTTCGCTTCGCCGCCGAGGTGCCGTCAGCGGGCGTGACAAGGACCTTTTCCGGCGGAGAGCATGCAGCCCCGTCGCACGGTCATTCGGCGTGCATCGTGGGATCGGGCAGCGGCGTGATGCTTTCCTCGACAACCGCCGTCCCAGAGGTCCCGAAGGCCTGCGGTTCATGCGGTTGCGCGTGCCAAGGATACTCGAAGTAGTGGCGGTAGTTGTAGGGCGCGCGATAGTAGTAGCCGTGGAAGGCGGGATAACGATGGATCGTCCGCGGGTTGCCGGGATAGCAACCGAAACGCGGCTGATAGCATGTCTGCGGCATGGGGCCGAACCAATCCCCCAACCACGTCTTGCCGGTGGCCGTGTTGATGTGTCCCGCCTTGGCAATAGGCTCAGCGGAGGGGCCTTCGACGTAAACCGCTCCCTCCGTCATCGGATCATCGGACGAGACGGTTTGGCCGTACGCTTCAGTGGCGCCGATGATGATCGCCACGGCAAGAATGGCTGCTCGCATGAAATCGTCCTTTGCTGAACTCAATCGCTTTGCGATGCCGGCCGAGTCAGACCGGGGACGCGAACGTCACCGTCCGATTCCGTCGCATCGGATGTTTCCGGGAGGCTCCGCAGGAGCCGAAGCTACTACGGCTGGAATTTTCGTTGCTACTGACAAAAATCGGCTTACCCAATCAAGGCGGACAGAAAATTGCCCGGCCGACGTTATAGATTCCCACCAGCGAAGGCCACGCCCTGGGATGCACCACTTCCGGCTATATGTTCCCCCTTAAATATACTAGTTTCACCGCGATAACCATTGCGAAAACGTAGGAGGTGCGGCGCAACTTTCCGATTATGCGATTGAGAACGTCTCGGTTAAGCGGCTGCAACGCTGAACTGCGGCCGATCAAGGGATTGAACTTGAATATATGGGAAGTCTGAATAACATGGGAAATCAAAGAAGGAGTATTATCACTGCTTAACACGTCGCCATCGAGTGTACCGAATCGGCAACACGGAAGTGTCTGGCGCTGTTGACATCAAAGGGCCCAACGCACCGTCTCGTCACGCTGAGTGTTGGTTTCTTATCAACTTAAACAAAAGGTTCCGGCGGGTAACGCCTGGGCGCTACGTTCGCTGAAGCCCGATGCCGCGATTCAAACTGCGGCGTCTATCACCCACCCCCCAGTGGGACGGGTTTGAGGCAGGGGGGCACCTGACTTGTTGGAGACGATCTGCATCATGGATTCCGCTCTCGTCGTCATCTCCAAGGATCGTGGATTCGTGGAGGAATTGCGGCAAGCGACCTCGGATCGCTATGAATTGATCGCCTTGGAAACGCTTGAACGCGGTTGCCCACCGGTCCGGGCGGAAACCTGCCCCGCCCTGGTGGCTCACATCTCGCGCAACATGATCAACGGCTATCGCCCGCAAGAGTTCTTTCGCAGATTGCGGGAACTGGAATCCGCCGCGCCGATCTTCGGCGTGTTGGAGGAAGGATGTCCGTCCGAGATTCGAGAGAAGGCTCTGGAAAACGTACAAGCCTTTCTACAGCGACCGTTCCAAACGGAGAAACTCCTCAGCTTGATCCGGGCACACGCGCCGCTGGAGTACGAACTGGCCGAGTACCTCCGTCGGCACCCGCACCGAATCCTTCGCGGAAGAAGTCGTAGTTACGCCACCTTTTCGCCGCGGATGTTCGAGATGATGGACGAACTACGCGTGGCGGCCCAGCACGACGTCACCATTCTCTTGAGCGGCGAGACGGGATCCGGGAAAAGCAGCCTGGCCCGGGTTATCCACGATATGTCGGGTCGGTCATCCGGTCGATGCCTCACCGTGGCCTGCGGCGCCTTGCCGCCCAACCTGATCGAAAGCGAACTGTTCGGTCACGTTAAGGGAGCGTTTACCGGGGCGGATCACGAGCGTCTGGGAAAGTTCGCCGCGGCGCAAGACGGGACCTTGCTCCTGGACGAGATCGACGTGCTGCCTCCCGACCAGCAGGCCAAGTTGTTGCGCGTCATCGAGACGGGGGAATACGAACCGGTAGGTAGCAACGATACGCGAATTTCTACGGCCAGGCTGATCGCCGCTACGAACACCGATCTGGAGCAGCTCGTTCAAGAGGGCAAGTTTCGCCGCGACCTGTACTATCGGCTGAACATCCTCAGTTTTCGCATCCCGCCGCTGCGCGAGCGTCCGCACGACGTGGAATACCTGGCCCTCCGCTTCGCGTTACAGCACGCGAAAGCCCTCAAGGTACACATCCAATCGATCGAACCGAGATTCACGGCGGCATTGACCGCCCACTCTTGGCCCGGCAATGTCCGCGAGTTGGAAAACGTCATGCGCCGGGCGGTTTTGTACTGCCGGGACGGGGTTCTCCGCCCCTGCGACCTTCCCAGCACCATCCGTGGGGCGTTTGAGGATGAACCCTCCATCCCCGCCGAGATCGACCTATTACCGGGAGGAACCCTAGCCGAACAATTGGAGGCTGCCGAACGGCGGATTCTCGTCGAAACGCTACGCCGCAACGGCTATCACCGCCAAGACACCGCCCGCGAATTGGGTATTTCTCGCATTACACTGTACCACAAGATGCGGAAATACGGCCTCTTCGAGTGCATGGCGGAAACGGCGTGAGTCGGGACTATGATTTCGCCGCTTGTCCGGTGCGAGTCCGCCCTCCGCCGCCCGACAAAAAACCGAGCGTCCCGAAAGGGCTTCCGGGACACTCGGATCGGATGGTACGTCTTATGGTCCGGCAATGACGTCCGACCGAATGTATCGGACGATTCGCCGCCGAAATCAGAAGCCGTCCGGAGAGAATTCCGCTCCGGCCCCGGCCATACTTTTTTGCACGGCGGCGCCGATCACCTTCAGAACGTCTTCGCCGATTTCGATCCGAGTATGCGAACCGTTGGGCAGCAGTTTTCCCTCGGCCCGAACCACATCCCGGTCGCCGCTCATGACATCGAGCATTTCTTGAATCTGGGCCCGTTCCGCATCACCGGCCTCCTCACTCGACATCGCCAAGGCGAATTCCAAAATCGGTTTCAGCGCGACGTGCAATCGTGACGACACACTGACCGGTTTTCGCTCTTTGGAGGCGTCGAGGGCGGCCTTCAGATCGCTTACCGCGTCGCTTCCGACCGCGAAATAAATCGCCTCGGCGCCGACTCCCAGCACCGCTTGCAAATCTTTGCCCTCCAAGAGTCGGGCGAATTCCGGTGAGCCCTCCGCGATTGCCGCGTTGGGTACCTGGAGGAGATGGAAGCGGACTCCCGCGTACGTCTCGGCATCCAGCGTGACGAGGTCGGCCAACTCGGCGTTCTGCTTCTTGGCGTCCTCGAACAACTGTTTCACCTGAGCCTCGAGCGGTGCAGGGTCGTCCAGCACAATACCGCCCACGATCGACGTCATGGAACCCGACACCGCGATATCCGCCCCCTGCTTCTCCATCGTGGTCGTCAATTGCGAGAAGACCTGGGTTACGATATCCATGACGAGCTTGCGCTCCTTCGCGCTGAGTTCGCCCTCCTTTTTCAGGTTGGCGGCGATCAGCTTCTTGTAATCCTCCAATTGTTCCTTCATCAGTTGTACCTGGTCGGCCGTGTACTTGGCCGTCGCCTGCAAGACGAACGTGCCGTCCGTTTGGGCGAAACCGGCCAAGGCCGTCGTCAAATTCACGTTGGCCTCGATTTGTCGCGCCGCCTTCGTGTTGGGCAGGACGGTCACCGTCAAGTCCAGCGACAAGTTGCTCGCCGATTCGTCCAGGCTCATCCCCACCGTGATCGTGTCGATTTCGTTGAGGGCGTCTTGGACCTGGGCCAGCGACTGCGTCGCCATTCGTTTTTGAAGTTCGAACTCCTCCGGGGTCTGTCCCGGTTCCGGTTGCATGCCCTGCTGCATCCCCTGCTGAATCAGGGCCACGGCTAGCTGCCGATACATGGGCGGAATGCTCTGGAGATTGATCTTCACGGCCAAGTCATAACTGCCGGCCAATTCTTGAAGCACGGTCGGATCCGCGGGGGCTGATGCCAGGGACTCCTTGTTCATGCCCAGCACGACCCAACCGTTCTTCTCGACCGCGAACAACGTCTGCTGCGGGCCTTGGATCGCGTAAACGTCTCCCTGCTTTTCCGCCGTAATGCCGGACCGCGAAAGCAAACCCAACAGATCGTCGATCTTGGTGACGGGCAGCATTCCGTAAACGTAAAAGTCCATCCCGTCGGTCTGGACGAGGACGCCGGCGGGGCGTTTGGAATCGAGGCCCGGAATGCCATCGGCCGCGCCGGTCTGAGCCGCGACCATGGCCTTCATCATTTCGCCGAGTTGCGGATTGCCCGCGACTTTCCCGACGTATTCGGCGTCCTCCATCAACCGATCCACGCCGCCGATCGCCACGGCGCCCACGGTTTGCATGGCGGTATTTTGTGCCGCGGCGATTAACGGAAACGCCGCCAGCGCGATCACGCCGTAAATCGCGGCCGCGCCCAATACTCTCTGCCTTCGAGACATCACTTTCTTCCTTTCTGGTTCTCCTATACCGTCACCGCGACGAGAAACCCCTGCATAACAGGGCAACACCACACAAGCCCCGACCGAAAAGCTACACCGTTCCGCGCCTGGCGGTTACCCCCACCGTGGGTGGTAGCATCCCTCATTACCGCCCGATTTGCCGGTGCCAATGTGTGAACCGAACTCGGGCCGATTCGCCGAACTGCGCCATTTCCGCAGGACGCGCCGTGCGGTAACGCCTCGCCAAGTTCTTCGTAAACAGGGGCATGATCTTAGCCGCACCGCGGCAACAATCCGCCATGCTTCAAACCGGTGGATTATACGAAGTCTAGGGCGCAAAGGCGAGTCAGGCGTTGGAAGTGGAACGGATGTCGTTCCCCTTCGCGCACTTCCGGCAATCATCTCGCGGTGACCGCCGGCCTCAGAGACCCGCCTTAGCGATCCACGGAAGCTTTCTCTAGCGGCGGCAAATCGGCCGAGACATTGTCGAGTATCAACAGCCAATCGTTCCCTCTTCCCTCACCGGGAGCACGCAAGGAGATCGCCCCTTCGGCGTCCTTCTCGCCTTCCATTCGAACGTCGCCGGTGCGAGGATCAAACCACCAAATTCGGATTCGGCGAGCTCCGGGCGGATTCCAGGTTACCGTCAACTCACCGCCGGTCGGCAGGTAGGCCAGTGCAAATGAGTCGTCCTCCGCGCGTGCCGCGCGGCGATGATCGCCTCCCTCCAACTCGAATCCCCGAATCAGGGATTGATCGGGAAGTAGTTTGTGGAACGGACGCTGGGTGAGAATGGAACGCATGAGGCCCATTTGCTCGGCGCCCGGGTGCCGCAAGGCCGTTTTCCAGGCCGTTCGCGCGTGAGAAATCGGCCGACGGGGCGGTTCGTACATCTGCCAAATGTTGTGATTCCCGTAAGTGTGCCCACACGCTCCGCTCAGCATCGACCAATAGGCGGCCTGCCGCACATCCCAGTCGTCGAACCAACCGGAATCCTGCTTCCAATTCACGGGGTGGTCCTCGTATCGCGGTTCTCCGTCCAGGACGGGCTTGATCGGCGTCCGTTCGCGTAGGGCCAAGGTCGTTCGATAATTGGGGAAGTGCATCGACCCGTGCCCCGACTGAAACATATTGAAAGCGAGCCAGTCGTCGGCGTGAAACCACTGTGCCGAATGCGACCCGCCCATCGGATGATACGTCATCAAGTGACGCCCTCCGTCGCCTTCCCTTAGTCCCTGGGCCATGGCCCGGATGACGGCGAGGTGGCCGGGCGTCTCCGGATTGCGATCGCCGCCCAATATCCAAATAATGGGCCTGTCCCGATAACGGGAGCCGAGCCATCGCCCGTACGTCCGGGCATTTTCCGGCGTGAATATCTCCGGGCCGACGCCCCACTTCTTATTCCATTTGTCTCCCCAGGTTGGCAGCATTCCGATGAACAGACCCAGACTCTCCGCACGCCCGACAATCCAATCGACATGGTCCCAGTAATCATTATCCGGACCGTCTTTCACGGCGGGACGCGTGGGATCATCGTCCACCAGCGGAGTGTGACCGTACGCGTTGGGCGCATGCAGGCCGTCCAACTCGGCCAGGACCACGGCCTGGATCACGGTGAACCCCTTCCTCGCGCGGTCCGTGAGATACAGCTCGGCCTCTTCCCGGTTCAAACGATGGAAAAGCTCCCACGCGGTATCACCCAAGTAGAAGAAGGGACGACCGTCCGGCGTTACCAGATATCGTCCGTTGGGGCTGCTCCCTAATTGCTCCACGCCGTTCGTCGCAAGGGCATCGCGAGTCAGAGTGACGGCGGCCTCAAATGCCACCGCCGCAGCGGCTAACCGTAATCCGAATCGCAGCGTTTTCCGCTGCGCGAAAACACTTCCCCTCGTGTTCGGTGCCGCCGACATTCGATCCCTTCCTTTCTTCTCCGCAAGGTTGTGTTGGGCCGAGCATTGGATTGCCGAATGAATGTGATTTTCCGGTCCCCTCGACGCACTTGCAACACGCGGGAGCGCCCGGCGCGAAGAGGCCGTCACGCGGGCTATAATGGTGCCGGGCGAGCGACGCAGGCGAGTCTTTCGACTGAAGCAGCAAAGCAGCGTCGACCGTTTTTCAACAATCCTCGACCGGGAGAATCAAAGTCATGCAATTGCGAGCAGGTGCTCCCGAACCGAGCGCGAACGTCCTTCGCAGCGCGACGGCATTGCTTGTGGTTTTGGTGATCGCGCAGAAACTTGCCGCGCAAGACTCCGCAGCGCCGCCCGTATCACCGGAATTGGAAGCTTATCGCACGCGCTGGCAAGACCCCGAGGTTCAGAAGCAGATATCGGAAAACATCGATCGTTACCGCAAAGAGACGGTTCGTTGCCAAGTGCTCGGAAGCGAAGGGATGCCCGTGCCTCATGTACAGGTCGAGGCTCGCCAAGAGACGCACGCATTTCTGTTCGGATGCAACGCTTTCGTGCTGGGGCAACTCGACTCGTCCGAGAAGAATCGCAAGTACGAAGACGCCTTTGTGCATCTTTTCAATTTCGCCACCGTGCCGTTTTATTGGGAGGGCACGGAACCTGTTGAAGGTGAATTGCGCTACGCCGAGGGAAGCCGCGATATCTGGCGTCGTCCGCCGCCGGACCGCTTCCTTTCCTGGGCTAAGAGCCACGGAATCACCCTCAAGGGCCACCCCCTGCTGTGGCACGCCTACAATCCATCTTGGCTTCCCAAAGATGCCGAAGCGCTGAAGGCGTTGTACCAAAAGCGGTTTCGCGAAATCACTGCACGTTACCGTGACCACATCCGCATCTGGGATGTCGTCAACGAGTCGCTGGTGTGCCCGCCGTCCTATGCCTTGTACGATTCGGATCGGTCCTACGTGGGCTGGGCCTTTCGGCAGGTTGCGCCACTGTTTCCCGAGGATACCGTCTTGATGATCAATGAGGTCACATCGTTCAATTTCCCACCTGCCGCCGGTAGGTATGAACAGCAAATCGAAGAACTTTTGACGGCGGGAATTCCCGTTCGCGGTATCGGCCTGCAATTCCACTATTTTCGTCGCCAAGCATTGGATGCCTATTTGAAAAGCCCCAACTGCGACCCGAAAAAACTCCTGGCGGTCTACGAGCGGCTAGCGCGATTCGGCCTGCCGATCTACATTACCGAAATCACGATTCCCTCGGCGGGCGACGGCGGCGATGCCCTGCAAGCGGAAGTCGTTCGCGATCATTATCGCTTGTGGTTCAGCGCTCCCAACATGGCGGGGATTACCTGGTGGAATCTCGGCGACGGCACGGCGGTTCAGGGCGAAAACGAGGCCAAAGGCGGTCTGCTGGACGAAAACCTCGATCCCAAGCCCGCCTACCGTGAACTGGAACGTCTTATTCGCTCGGAATGGACTACCCATATTCGGGCCAAGACCGACGGGAACGGTTGGGCCGAGTTTCGCGGATTCGCAGGCAAATACTCGGTCCAGGTCGTCGCCGGAAAGACCGCCGCCAAAGCCGTGATCGACGTCCGAGAGGGGCAGACCAACGGCTACACGATCACTTTACCGGAACGCGGCGAGCGCTGCACGGTCGCCGATGCGCCGCGATAGATGAGCATCGACTCCGTCGGGTTCTGTTCCGCCGTCGAAGAATTGTGTTCGGCTTTGACGCCGCGGCGCGGAATAATGTACCCTTTTCTATCCCCTGAAGTGAAAGTTGGGCCACAAATTGCAGTCCCTAATAGAGGGGAGCCAAGGCCTGCGATGTTGCAGGCTTGTAACCGTCGATTGGTAGGGAAGGGCTATGGAAGTCGTCCTCTTTGAAGATTCGCTGGTGCAGCAATTGTATCCGATTACCGTTGGTCGGCCCGTCTTCGGCGTGACGGTGGGAGCCTACCGCCTGCTCGATTTGGCGCAGAGGCTGGGCGGCAGGTTGTCGGCATTGGTCCGCCCGCATCTCGCCGAGACGACCAAGCTCGACTACGGTTTGCCCGCCGCCGACCTCTCGGCTGATTCCATCTTGTTCCTCAATGCCAGATCCATACCGTCGGTCTCGGCGGTACGGCAGTTGGAGCAACGTGTCCGGACGGGGGCTTCCGGGGTGGTCACTTGGCAGGGCCAGGTTGTGGCGGCCAAGATCGATCGCTCGTCCGCCGCCGACATTCCGTTGCCTTCGCCTCCTTTGCTCACTGCGGCACCGCCCGGCGAATGGAAGCGCCTGGTCGAATCGCTGGCTTTGCCGGATTGGGACATTTCCTGGCCGCTCATGGAATATCCGCACCACGTCATTCAATACCACATGGAAACCATCGCCGAACACCTGCAAGACCGCATCTCCGGCAGCGGGTATCGGCAGTTGCAGGACGGCCTTTTTGTGGGTGAAAACGTCCGGATCGGAGAGTACGGCACGGTGGACGCCTCGCAGGGACCCATCGTGATCGAATCGGGCGCCGTCATTGGGCCGTACTGTTTCCTTCGAGGTCCGGTCTACATCGGCGCCAACGCCAAAGTGATCGAATACGCCGCGCTCAAGGACATGGTCAGCGTGGGGCACACGACCAAGATCGGCGGCGAGATCGAGGCCGCCGTCATCGAACCCTACTCCAATAAGCAGCACCACGGCTTCATCGGGCACAGCTACCTGGGAAGTTGGGTCAATCTCGGCGCCGGAAGTTGCAACAGCGATTTGAAGAACACCTACGGTCGCGTGAGCATGGAATACGACGGCAATCGCGTCGCGACCGGCATGCAATTCCTGGGGTGCATCATCGGCGACTATTCCAAGACGGCGGTGAATACGGCCATCTTCACCGGCAAGGTGATCGGTGCTTGCTGTATGGTGTACGGATTCGTGACCACGAATGTGCCCAGTTTCACCAACTACGCCAGGGTCTTCGGCCAAATCAGCGAGGTCCCTGTGGACGTGGCCATCGCCGGACAGCAGCGGATGTTCGTCCGCCGCAACGTCACGCAGCGCCCGTGCGACGTGCAGTTGATTCGCGACATGTACGAATTGACGCGCCACGAGCGCCGCCTGGGCAGCCAACCGTTGGTCCTGTGACGAAACGGCGCGGGCACCGAGCCGGTTTCGTCTGCTGTACCATGCCGCCGCTTTCCTCTATAATGCCGAGCGGTTTCGGCAACCTCGCGGTCATTCGTTTGCTCTCATCCCGATTCGCGACCTGGGAGACTGCTGCTTATGGCAACCTTGTCCACCTTGACTAAAACTCGCTCTGCGTTCGTGACTGTTCATGCATCGATCAAAAGGAAAACGTCGTCGCGCATCGTTGCTCGCGCCGCCAAGATTGCGGCGGTTGTCTTCGCGGTCGCAGTCTGCGGCTTGCCGAATGCAGCGCGCTCGACTTTCGCTGCGCCGCCGCAACTCGATCTGCCGGAGAGGACCGCCTTGGACGAGTACGTGGCCAAACCGGATGCCGCATACGCTTGGCAGGTGGTCCAAACGCAAAAGGTGCCGGGCGGGACGGTCTTCACTCTGGAAATGACGTCGCAGACTTGGCGTTCGCCCGACGAAGTGAGTCAATCGGTGTGGAAACATTGGCTGGTCGTCGCCAAACCGGATGTCGTGCGGTACTCCACGGCCTTTTTGATGATCGGCGGAGGACGCAACGGCGGATCGCCTCCCGCCGCGACCGACAACCTGATCACGACCATTGCCGCCGCAACCGGAACCGTGACCGCCGAACTGCGGATGGTGCCCAATCAACCGATCATCTTCTTCAGCGACGGTAAAGAGCGGTTCGAAGACGATCTGGTAGCCTACACTTGGAACAAGGTCCTGGAGACCGGCGACGTCACGTGGTCGGCACGTTTCCCCATGGTCAAGTCCGCGGTGCGGGCCATGGATACCGTGCAAGCTTTTCTCCGCTCCGAGGCGGGCGGAGGCGTGGAAATCCGCGACTTCGTGGTGGCGGGCGGATCGAAGCGGGGTTGGACGACTTGGCTGACCGCCGCCGTCGATCCTCGCGTCAAAGCCGCCGTGCCGATCGTCATCGACGTCCTCAATTGCGAACCTTCTTTGCGGCATCACTACGCGGCCTACGGTTTTTGGGCCCCCGCCGTCCACGATTACGTCGATCATAATATCCTCCAGCGATTGGGCGAGCCTGGAATCAGCGACTTTCTGAAGGTGGAGGATCCCTATTTCTACCGTCACCGCCTGACGATGCCCAAGTACGTCGTCAACGCATCGGGCGACCAGTTCTTCCCCCCGGATTCACCCCAATTCTATTTCGACGATCTACAGGGCGAAAAATACCTCCGCGTCGTGCCCAATACGGATCATGGGCTGAAGAACAGCGACGCGCTGCAAACGATCATCGGTTTCTACCAATTGATTCTGGACGACGCCCCGCGACCGCGTGTCTCGTGGCGGTTCCCGGGCGAGGGCGTCGTCGAGGTGGAATCCGCAGACAAGCCGCAACGGATTCTGTTGTGGCAAGCGACCAATCCCGAGGCCCGAGATTTCCGCCTTGTGACGATCGGCCCAAGCTACACGTCCCAACCGCTGGAATGGAACGCCGGGCGCTGCTTCGCGCGCGTCCCTCGCCCGGAAAAGGGTTGGACGGTCTATTTCGTCGAGTTGACCTTTCCGGTTAAGGACGATTTCTACCTTAAGGTCACCACGCCGCCTCGCGTGGTGCCGGACACGCTCCCCTTTGCGGACGCCGTACTGCCGGGGACGAACCTTCGCGCCGGGGAATAAGCGAGGCATCGGCCCGAACGGCGAACGGCATATCGCGTGCCACAAAACCGCAAGTGCTTCGACGGCAGGCCGAGGCTTCCCTTTGGCTTGCAAACGTAATCAGCGCCCGACGCCGGGGACGAAACCGGTCCGGCACAACACGTTTTTCGTGAGGTGAATCATGTCGATCGTGCCCAACCGCATCGGTGCTCTGATCCTGGCAACGATCGCCGGCATTACCGTGCTCTACGCCGGTTCCTATGCGGCGGCGACGGAACCGGTTCCCATGATCCACGTCACCGATCTCTATCGTCCCCACAACGACCCCGACGATCACTGGGATTTGGCCTGCGTGTATGCATTGGCGTTTCAGTCGCGTGCGGAATTGCTGGGCGTGCTGATCGACTATCCCTTGCCGGGAGCGGCCCACGATCCCGACGTTCTGGCCGTGGCGCAGTTGAACTATCTGACGGGAAAAGCCGTGCCGGTGATGGTCGGGTCGCCGCGTTTTCAGGATTCGTCGGGCGGCGCGGCACAGGCGGAAGAGGCCGATCTTCGCGGCGTCCGTGCGATGCTGGATTGGATGCGTCGTTCGCCCCGACCCGTCGTCATCCACGTACTCGGCTCATGCCGCGACGTGGCTTTGGCGGGGCGATTGGAACCGCAATTGTTCGAGCAAAAGTGCAGCGGTGTCTATTTGAACGCCGGCAGCGGAACGCGCGACCCGCAAAAGGCCGCGGTGCTGGAGTGGAACGTCCACCTCGATCCCGCCGCCTACCGGGCCGTCTTCGATCTCCCTTGTCCGGTGTATTGGATGCCGTGTTTCGAAGAGGTCCCCAACCGACCCGGGGAAGGCTTCCGGACGGCCGAATACGGTACCTTTTATCGCTTTCGCCAAGGGGAGGTTATGCCCCACCTCTCACCATCCCTGCGGAACTTCTTCGCCTATATGTTCCTGCACGGAAATCTGCTTCAATCCGACGATACGTCGTCGTTCGTTCCGCGGCCTGATTGGCTGCGATTCCTGACGGCACGTCCCGACCCCGACTTGATCGCCCGAATTGCCTCAATGGATCGCAACATGTGGTGTACGGCGGGATTCTTCCACTCCGTCGGCTTGACGGTAACCCAAGAGGGGAGCATCGTGCCCGCGTCATTCGCCGCCGAACCGGTTTTCACGTTCGATCGCGTCCGCGTATCGTGTTCCGAAGACGGAGTGACCCGGTGGAGCGACGCCGATAAGACCGCCGATTCGCCGCCGCGATTCATCTTCCACGTGCGGGACGTATCCCGCTATCCCATCGCCATGACTACGGCCATGCGATCGCTACTCAGCGAGTTGCCCTGAGTAAGGCCGCGGAATACGTCTTGCCCGCGTCCTCGCCGCTGCACGCCCCGCAGTGGCCCGCTGCTTGTCGGATCGGAAGCTTGGGCACGGCGCCGCCAACATTCGGGACGTTGCCGCGCTGAATCCGCCGTCGGGACTCCAAGATCTCGGCAGCCAAGCGACAGTTGCAACGATTTCTTCGGGCGGGCAAGGTCTGAGCCAAAATAAGACAGCAGAACACTGCCACGAACACCGGCACCGTTGCAAGAAACGTCATCATGGCCGTCCTCTCCATCGCGACAAGAATTCCACGGTTCGAGGCCTGCGGACTCTCGTTGCCCACGCTTCAAGGCGTGCCGCTCATCTCGATGCGCGGCGGAGCAATGCATCTCCGGCGACAGAGACCATGCGCGCGGCGAAACCCGGCGTCATGCGGCACTCAAAACCTGCATCTTTCCGCTCGATGAGCAGGACCTCCAATCCCTCTCGCTGAGCGGTCGCCCAGGCCTCCTCCGGTCCCAGAATCATCAGCGCCGTCGCCCAGGCATCCGCCGTCATACACGATGGATGCAACACACTGACCGATGCCAAGCGATGTTCGATCGGTCGCCCGGTCCGCGGATCGATCAAGTGACTGAAGCGTCGTCCGTCGCGTTCAAAATAGTTGCGGTAGTCGCCTGAGGTCGCGAGTGATCCGCCATCCAATCGTAAGACGGCCTGGGTCTGTCGGGCGTCGAGACGCGGCGCCTCGACGGCGACGGCCCACGGCGACCCGTCCGGGCGACGGCCTTTGGCACGAATCTCGCCGCCGATCTCCACCAGATAATTCTCGATTCCTGACGCCTCCAAACGCTCCGCTACGCGATCCACGCCATAGCCCTTCGCGACGGCGGCCAAATCGACGGCGCCGCCCTCGATCCCGCGGCGGACGGCGGGCGGTTGCCCTCGCAGTTCAATGCATCTCCAGTCGACCCGCTCCCGCGCCGCCTGAATCGCGTCTTCATCGGGAACCGCCGGCAATTCCCCGGCGTCATGCCCCTCTCCGGGACCGAAATGCCAAAGGCGAACCAGCGGTCCGACGGTCACGTCGAGTGCCCCGCCCGACCGCTCGCACACCGCCAAGGCCTCCCTCAAGACGGTCGCGGTATCGGCGGAAATCGGTTGCCAAACGCCGGCGGACGCCGCGTTCCAGCGACTGATTTCGGATTGCGCATCGAAGGCCGACATCTTGCCATTGATATCCCGCAAAACGCGCTCCACCTCGTCCCGTATCGCCGCAGAGGAGAGACCGTCGGGCAACTCGGCCAACTTGATGGAATAGGTCGTCCCCATGGTGCTGCCGGTGAGGGAGACGCTTGAACGCGGCGACGCAATCCGCGTGGAAGCCAGCCACGCGACAAGAACCAACAGGCCCGCCGCCGTCATCCCCGTTCGTTGCCAACGACGCGTTCGCTCCGCCATTTCTCACCCTCCGAAATCGTCGAAGGCGATGTTCTCGCGTTCCACGCCCAGGTCCTCCAGCAATCGCAGCACGGCCTTGTTCATCACCGGCGGACCGCACAGGTAGTATTCGCAGTCTTCCGGGGCGGGGTGATCCTTCAAATAGCAGTCGTAAAGGACTTGGTGAATGAAACCGGTGGGACCGGTCCAGCGATCCTCGGGCTTGGGTTCCGACAGGGCGGGATGCCAACTGAAATTAGGATACTGCCTCTCCAGGGCTTCAAAATCCTCCATGTAGAAGGCCTCGCGGAGGCTGCGCGCGCCGTACCAGTAGGAGATCTTTCGGGTGCAACCGCGGCGCCGCAACAAGTCGAAGATGTGCGATCTCAAAGGCGCCATGCCGGCACCGCCGCCGATGTAGATCATTTCGGCGTTGCCCTCGCGCGGGAAAAAGTCGCCGTACGGCCCGGAAACCAGGACGCGATCGCCCGGCTTGAGACTGAACAAATAGCTCGACATCAATCCCGGCGGTGCGCCGTCGCTGCCCGGGGGCGGCAACGCGATCCGCACGTTCAGCATGATGATGCCGCGTTCCTCGGGATAGTTCGCCATAGAATACGCCCGCGTCACCGATTCCCGCGTCCGGACCCGATACCGCCACAGATCGAGCCGATCCCATTCGTCGCGGAATTCCGCCGGTATATCGAAATCGCGAAACGCGATCTCGTACGGCGGGGCCTGGATCTGGATGTAGCTTCCGGCACGAAATTCGAACGGTTCATTTGCCGGCAATTCCAAGATCAACTCCTTGATGAACGTCGCCACGTTGCGGTTGGAGCGAACCGTACACGTCCATTGCCGAACGTCGAGGATCTCTTGGGGTATGAAAAGCCGTAGGTCTTCCTTGACGGCAACCTGACACGCCAGTCGCACGCCTTCGCGTATCTCGCGGCGGGTCATGAACGGCGCTTCGGTGGGCAGAATCTCGCCGCCGCCCTCCAGGACCTTGACCTTGCACTGCCCGCAACTGCCGCCCCCGCCGCAAGCCGATGGGACGAAGATGCGATGTTCGGCTAGCAGCGGCAAGAGTTTGACTCCCGGTCGAGCGCGGAAGGAATGCTCGGGCGCACCGTCGATTTCAATCTCCACTTCGCCCCAGGGAAGAAGCACCGCCCGAGCGACCAGAATCACGGTCGTCAAGGCCAAGACGACGGTCGAGAACATGCCGACGCTGAGACCGATTTCGATCAACATGGCCTGGCCTCGTTCAGAGTTGGATTCCCGAGAAGCACATGAACACCATCGCCAACAGTCCCACCGTAATGAACGTGATGCCGAGGCCCTCCAAGCCTCGCGGTACGCGGGCGTACCGCAATCGCTCGCGCACCGCCGCCATCGTTACGATCGCCAAGGCCCAACCGGCACCCGATCCGAAACCGAACGTCACGCTCTCCGCGAACGTGTAATCGCGTTCCACCATAAATAGGGAACCACCGAGGATCGCGCAATTGACGGTAATCAGCGGCAAGAATATGCCGAGCGCGTTGTAGAGCGAGGGGAAGAATCGATCCAGCACCATCTCCAGTATCTGCACCATCGCAGCGATGACCCCGATGAAAGTGATCAGCGAAAGAAAAGACAGGTCCAGATCCGGCAACCCAAAGCGGTCCCAAGCGCCGGCGCGGAGGAAACTTTGATAGACCCATTGGTTGACGGGCACCGTGACGGTTTGCACCACGATGACGGCGATACCCAACCCCAAGGCCGTATCGACGCGCTTCGATATCGCCAGAAAGGTGCACATGCCGAGAAAGAAGGCCAAGGCCAAATTCTCGACGAACATGGCACGCATCAATAGGCTCAAATGGTGTTCCAACATGGCTCCCCCCACGTCCGTCCTCTAGGAGTGATCCCGAATCACCGCGCGGCCGCGCGAATTCAAGGCCCAAATCAGCAAACCGATCAGAAAGAATGCGCTGGGCGATAGGAGCATCAAACCGTTCGGCACGTACCACCCGCCGTCGCCCGCCAAGGGCAAAACGGTGTAGCCCAGCAGCGTTCCCGAGCCTAGCAACTCGCGAACCGCGCCCACCGCCGCCAGCACCGCACCGTAGCCCAGGCCGTTTCCCAGGCCGTCCAACAGGCTCGGCAGCACGGCATGCTTCATCGCAAAGCCCTCCGTGCGTCCCATGATGATGCAGTTCGTGATGATCAGGCCCACAAAGACCGACAACTGGCGACTGATGTCGTACGCGAAGGCCTTGAGGAACTGATCCACCACGATCACCGCTGAGGCGATGACCGTCATTTGCACGATCATGCGAATGCTGCCGGGCACCCAATTCCGAATGATGGAGATCAGCGTACTGGAAACCGCGGCTACGAAGACCACCGCCGCGGCCATCGTCAGGGCCGTGGATAGTTTCGTGGTCACGGCTAGGGCCGAACAGATCCCCAGGATTTGCACCGTGATGGGGTTGTTGCGAATGATCGGATCGGTGAGCGTTCGCCGGATTGTCGCCATGACTCGTGCTCTCCCTTAACTGCGACGCCGATACGCCTGAAGCGGCGACCGTCTTCGGTCGGTCCCGTCAAGACGCCGCGTCCGCATGGTCCGTCCGTTCTTCTCGCCGCAACCGCTCCAAGAGTGGGCCGTATCCTTGCTCTCCGAGCCAAAATCGAAGAAGATTGGTCACGCCTCGACCGGTCAGCGTAGCGCCGGAAAGGCCGTCCACTTGATACTCCGCTTCCGGCGAGTCGGGTGCCACGCGACCCTTCACGACCTCCAAGCGGGGTTGCCCCGACGCATCAAAGACTCGCTTGCCGATCCACTGAGCCTTCCATCGGGGATTGTCCACCTCGCCGCCCAGACCGGGCGTCTCGGCGTGGGCGAAGAATCCAAAGTTCTCCACCGTGTTGAGATCGGGCCCCAAAGCGATCAGACCGTACATCGTGGACCACAGTCCCTTGCCGTAGACCGGCAGGATCACGCGACGCAAGCGGCCGTCCTCTCGCAGGAAGTACACGACTTGCCGGTTGGGACGACGGCGAATCCCCGCGATATCCCGGTCCGCTGGAAGCGTCGCGGCGCCCTCGGCATCCCGCGCCAAGACCGCCGGATCGAATGCGTCGGGGTCTGCATCCGGCACCGGTTCGCCGGTTTCCAAGTCCACGACCTCCGCTTCCAGGCGGGCGAACAGGGCTTCGATATCGGCCTTTTGGCCGGGTTCCAAGAGCCCCGCCGCCAGCAATACGTTCCGTTTGTGATCCAATCGGATATTGCGTTCCTGAATTGGACGGAGCGTGACGACCGCGCCCGCCACCATCATCGAGCAGACGAGGCACACCCCCAACGCGACGGCCACCGTTTTGACGATCGAATCGTTAGGCATGGCGCAACTTCCTTCTTCGAATGTGCGCTCGCACCACGTAGTAGTCGAACAGCGGGGCCGTGACGTTGCCGAACAGAATGGCCAGCATGGTGCCCTCGGGAAACGCCGGATTGACGACGCGAATGAGGATCACCAAGGCCCCGATCGTCAGGCCGTAAAGCCACTGTCCCGTCGAGGTCATGGCGGCGGTCACGGGATCGGTCGCCATGAAGACCAACCCGAAGGCGAATCCGCCCAATACCAGATGCCAATGGGGCGGCATGGAGTACATGGGATTCGCGGAGGTTCCCAGGCCGTAAAACACCGCCGCCGCACCCAGCGCGCCCAGCAACGTGCCGCTCATGATTCGATAGGAGGCGATTCCTGTCGCCAAGAGGACGACCGCGCCCAAAAGGCAAGCCGCAGCAGAGGTCTCGCCCATGGAACCGGGAATGGTGCCGATGAACGCGCCGGCCCAGGTGGTTTGGGCCGTAACTGCCGACATGCCGCCGGTCGCCGCGGCGCTGAGCGGCGTCGCTCCGGTGAAGCCGTCCACGGCCACCCACACCTCGTTTCCCGAGATGGCGGCGGGATAGGCGAAAAACAGGAACGCCCGGGCGGCCAAGGCCGGATTAAGAAAATTCCGCCCCGTTCCCCCGAACAATTCCTTGGCAAAGACGACGCCGAAAGAAATCCCAACCGCCACCTGCCACAGCGGAATGGCGGGGGGCAGGGTCAGCGGGAACAATAGTCCCGTCACAAAAAAGCCTTCGTTCACCTCGTGTTTGCGGAGAATCGCGAAGAGTATTTCCCAACTCAGCCCGACGATCATGGTCACCGCGTAGGCAGGCAGGAAATAAGCGGCCCCGTGCGCCAGATTGGACCAAAAATCGGCGGGATCGTAACCTGCTCCCAGGCGGTCCAAGAGCTGGTAACGCCATCCCTGCGGCGGAACGCCGCCCCGCGTTTCGAGGACGCGGTTGGCTTGTAGGCCCGTGTTGTACATCGCCACGAAAACGCACGGCATCAGGGCGACGAGCACCACGCTCATCAGCCGTTTGTAATCCAACGCGTCGCGGACGTGGCACGTGCCCTCGCTCGGTTCTCCCGGCGTATAGAAGAAGCTGTCCACGACTTCATAGACCGGGTAGAGCGGATGCAGACGCTTGCCGGGAGCGAACCAGGGACCCATCCAATCCAGCAGCTTGCGGAGCGGTCGCATCACTCGTCCCTTTCGATGGCAGTCAGTACGCCGCGGAGCATGGTCCCGTAATCCTGCTTTCCGGGACATACGAAGCTGCACAGGGCCAGATCTTCTTCCTCCAATTCCAGGCACCCTAGGGCCTCGGATTCCTCCAGGTCGCCGTTTTCCAGGGCACGCAGGAGAAACGTCGGCAGGATGTCCAGCGGCATGACCTTTTCGTAATTGCCGATGGGAAAGACCGCTCTCTTTCCGCCGTGCCTGCCCGCGTGCATGGCGAACAGGCGATCCTTCCCCAGGACGGCGCCCACTGTGACGGGACTGACGGAGAACTTGCCGAACCCCGGGGCCAGCCATCCGAAGAATTCCCGTTTGACGGTGCCGGGCAGGACGCTGACTTGCGTGTGATATCGGCCGAGGAAAGGGGCGGCGGGGTCGATGAGTTGACCGCCCAACACCGAACCGGAGATCACCCGCGGCTTGGCTTCGAGCACTTCATGTCGCAGGATTTGGGAAAGGTCGGCGCCCAGGCGAGTTCGCAACAAGCGCGGGTGTGCGACCGCAGGTCCGCCCAGGGCTACGACGCGCGTATGGTCGGGCGTGCCGGTGATAAACAACCGACCGATGGCGGCCACATCCTGATATCCCAAATACCAGGCCGTTCGCTGCCGGTTCACCGGCGAGAGAAAATGGATGTGCGTCCCCGGCAACCCCGCAGGGTGCGGTCCCGCGAAGGCAACGGTTTCCCATCCCGAAACGTCGGTGCCCGGAATGTCTTCGTCGGGCGAGACGCAAACGAATTTGCGGGGCGCGCTCAATCGCGCCAGGACGCGCAATCCGCAGTGAAAGTCCCAAGCCCGATCCTTCAGCACCACGGAAGGCCGCGCGCTCAACGGATGGGTGTCCATGGCCGTCACGAACAGCGCTTCGGCGGTCTCGTCCGGCGAGGGTACGCGACCGAAGGGCCGCATCCGTAAGGCCGTCCACATGCCCGATGTTTGAAGAACGAGACGAACCTCCTCTTCGTCCAGCATTTCCAAACGGCGATCGTCGTACATCGGGAATTCCAGCGGGCGATCGTCCGACACGTCGATCACCACGGCGATCAAGCGTCGCTTCGCGCCGCGAATCACCGCCGAGACGAAACCGCCGGCGGGAGCGGCGAAGCGAATCCCCGGTCGATGCTTGTCGATCCAAAGGGTTTGCCCCTCTCGAACCCAATCCCCCACCGTCACCAATAGCCGCGGCTTAAGACCGTGGTAGTCGCTGCCCAGCAAGGCAACCCGGGCCACCGGTTCCGCGTCGTGAATCCTCTGGATGGGAACGCCCGCTATGGGAAGATCCAAACCGCGACGTACGACGATCGTTCTAGCGGGAAGCGCTCGCGGAGTAAGCATCCGCGTCTGAACGGGAACGGTTCTTCGTTCCTCCAAGAGTCGAAGCATCATCGCTTTGCCCTCCCGTTTCGGAATCTCGGCGCGCAATGGGGGCCGAACTTCGGACGCGGATGACAACTACCGGAACAACCGGCGTCTGTGCGGGCGACGCTTTGCGTTCCAACGCATGGCGACGCCGAAGCTAAGGAAGGTAATGCGGCGGGGCTTCTTCGCAACATCGCTGTGCGAAAAAGCGATACGGAACGTCGTGACGCAGCGGCAATCCTTGCCCTTCCTAAAGCGCCGTGACGAAGCCGAAGGCGCCCGCGAATCCGCCGACTCGCACGTTTGCCTTCGACCCACTTTCTTTTACGTTTGCCGCCGCAACGGTGTTCGTTCGAAAGTGGCGACTGTGACAACCGAACCTGCGTCGCGGAATATTGACAAGTCGCAGCGTCGCAATGGAATACGGACAACCCCGCGCCGCTATGAACGACGAATTTCGCCGGGGGTTGATGTGGTTCCTCTTCCCCGTACCGAGATTCGAGAGATAGAGCACGGCGGTTCTTCGTCCGCGCGAATCTCTCACCTTTCTTTTTGTAAGAAAGAACCGTTTGCGGCGGCACGCGACGGGAGTTACACTCTGCGCTGCGGCGGCGTTCGAAGAGGCTTACGCGTTCGGCCGCTTTGCATTTCATCCCAACCGTACCGTCACAAAGTCATCGCGCTTTGCGGAGAGATTACCCATGACACGCATGCCGCCGCGGCGTTTTGCCTCTCCTTTGTTCGTGGTCGCGATACTCGGCCTCGCCTCGCTGGTTGCGCATGCTTCCGCCGGGGATGAAGCCGATAGCGGTGTCTTCAACGGTTCGTTCGAGCAGGACGCGAACGGCGACGGCATTCCGGACGGTTGGAGCACGGCGGGACGCGCCGGCGTGCGACAAGAACTACGGATCGTCGAAGATGCTCGGCGGGGAAGAGTCGCCCGACTGACCTGCACGGCCTTCGAATCGGGATTTCCCGACAGCCACGCCATGCTGGCACAACTCGATCGGGTGTCGCTCCAACGCGGTCAGTGGTATCGGCTGAGCCTCTGGGCCAGAGGAAGCGATATCGAATCCGGTTCCGTGAACGTGGCGATTGTCAATCGCCGTGTGTGGCGCGAGAGCGGGTTGCAAGAGATATTCGCTCCGTCGGAGGAATGGGAATCGTTCGCCTTCGACTTTCGCGCGACGGATGACCTCGCCGCCGCGGACAGTCGCTTGCAAATCTACTTCACCGGCACGGGGACACTGTATTTGGACGATGTGGTGCTCGAACCCTCCAGCGGTCCCCGGTACGATCGTGAGCCGATCATTCCCTTCGACGGCGACGTCAATCCGGTGCCCAACAGTTCGTTCGAATGCGGTTCGGGCGGTTGGGGCGGTTACTCGGTGATCAGCGGCGGTTGGGCGGCTAACCTTTTCTTCCTGCCCGGCGAATGGGACCCGAACGAAGCCTACCACGGTCGCGCCGCTTGGCGATTGACATTGGATCCCGCCGATCGCCCCATTTCTTATTTCGATTACTTCGACCCTCAGGTCACGCCCCTAAAAAACCCCATGGTCGCCCCCGTGGGTTGGATTCCCATCGAGCGCGGGGCCAAGTACACGGTCTCGGCCTACGTCAAGGCCGACGGCGATGACCTGCCGGTCGGCATCGTCGTGCGCTTCGGCAACGGACGGACCTCGTCGCGATCCTTCCGCGTGGGAAGGGATTGGCAAAGGGTCGAGGCCGCCTTCGAAGCTCAAGACGCCTACGCCTTTCCCGCGGTGGGTTTCGCCTTTTCGGATGAGCCTTCGTCGCGGAGGACGCTTTGGGTCGATGCCGTGCAATGGGATGCCGGCGATCTCGCTACGCCTTACCGACCGCGAAGCGCCGTGGAGGCAAGTCTCGCCACGGAGCGGATCGGCAACATCTTCACGGACCCTTCCGGCGGGCTTTCCTTCCAACTGCGGGCCGTCAACCTGGAGGACCGAGTCGCCGCGCTGCGGGGCGTGCTGACCGTCACCGATTATTGCGACCGCGAAATCTATCGCGAAGACATCAGCACCCCGCTGCCTCCGGGGGAACCGACCTGCCTGCGCTGGACCGAAATCCTGTCCGGCAGGAAGGGATTCTACCGTATCCGTTGGCAACCCGAAAACGGTACGCCCCAATCACTCCGCGCTGCGGTCGTTTCCAAGTTTTTGCAAGAGGATACACGATTCGGCATGAACCACGCTTTTCCCTGGCAGTTTTTGCTGGATTTGTCGCATGCCGCGGGCATTGGTTGGTGGCGGGATTGGTCGACCCAGTGGCGTTTGGTCCAAGACTCCGCGTCGTCGCCGTTCCGCTTCGACATCCCCGACGCCCAAATCGACCGCGTTCTGGCGACGGGAGGGAAGGTCGTAGCCCTTTTGCCCTTCCCGTCCGCTCCCTGGTCCGCTGCCGCCGACATGGACCGCATCGCATCCGAGACGCGGGGCAACGACTACCTGCGCCGGCGTCTCTTGGTCGCCCAAAAACCGCGCGATCCGGGCGAGTTCGCGGCGTACGTTCGGGCGAGCGTCTCGAATTTCCGTGGACGCGTGGGGGTCATCGAAATCCTCAATGAACCGATCTATACCGACTACGCCTTGCCGCAAAGCTATGGGTACACGATGACCGACTATATCGAGGTGCTGCGTACGGCGTACCAAGCCGCGAAGACCGCTGATCCCGCTTGCACGGTGGTGGGCGGCATTGCGGCACCGCCCGACCATCGGTTTGTGCGAGAGTTCATCGACCAAGGGGGGCTGGAATGGTGCGACGTCATGAATCTGCACATGTACCCGCACCGGGGCGATCCCATTACTTACGAAAAAGCGTTCCGCGATTGCCGCGAGCGAATGGCGGCGGCAGGCCGTTCCCGCGACGTGTGGATGACCGAAATCGGGTGCTATGCCGATGACGACCCCGCTACCCGCCCGTTCCGCGTCGGCGATTCCGCCATGAATCGTGCGTTGCGTCCCAACGAATTGCGGGGCGCCGTCGATCTGGTCAAGTTCGCCGCCGTGTTGGGATCCGGCAACGTGACCAAGGTGTTCTATCACGCGGGGACGTGCGGCGCTCTGAACGAAGACACGGCGGGCAACGTGTTCTTCGAATACGGTGGCGCGCCTCGTAAGATGTACGCCGCCCAGGCCGCGCTGTCCCAACTCTTGCCCGCCGACGCGCGGTTCCTGCGCAAGTGGAGCGATCCGCCGGGATTGCACGCCTTCGAGTTCGAATCGCCGCGGGGCAAGACGACGATCGCCTGGTCGGTCGGCAAGGATACAATCGACTTCGCTTTGCCCAAGGATTGGACCGCCTACGACTTGATGGGCAATCCGCTCGAGGGCGAGACCGTCGCCATCGGCTCGATTCCCGTTTACCTCATTGACCGCCCGGCGCCGTGAGGGCGTCGCGGTTCTCACGGCCAACCCCGACGTCCTCGCCCGAGGGGACTACTGTTCCCGCTGAATCACCAGCACGATTTGCGTGCCGTCGGACTCGCCGGTTACGGTGACGAGCAACGTGTTGGACGCCTTCTTCGCTGAAAGCATGCCGCCTTCTTGGCTGTTCATCGAGGTGTCGATCTGCCAGTCCGCCGCCTTGATTCTCTCCTGATAGAAGCGGACGACCTTGTCCACGCCGTCCTTCGTCTTCAGTCCCACTTGCATCCCCTGCGGCGTCGTGGCGCTGAACATCGTGGACGCCCCGGGGTAAAGCGGCACGTCCTTGGGAAACCCCTCGGGCAGCGACACTTCTCCGCCCGTGGAAAAGACCATCTTCGCGCCGTCCTTCCCCTCGATGGTGACATCCGTCTGATCCCCGCTTCGCGTTACCTCGGCGCGGGTGCCGTCCTCCGTCACGTACGTTGTGGACCTGCGGCAACCCGGCAAAACACAACTCGCAATAACGACCGCCGCGGCGATGACGCGGATACTCGATTTCATGAGAGCACTCCGACCGTACGAGAAGGCCATTAGGGGGAAAAGACGCCGACGCCGTTTGTTGCGAACAGATTTCGCGACCTCTGGATTCTCGGCCCGCCTCGCCGGGTTGTCAATTCCGGGAAAGAGGGGTTGCTTTGGCCACGTCCTCACCCCGGCGTTGGATGCGACGTCACCGTTTACGGAAAGCCCCGGGGCGGTCAGTAAACCAGGTCCGCCGCCGCCCAAAGACTCGGGTCGGAGTCGTAAGGCAACGGATTGCCCGAAGAGAAAACGCGGGTCCCAAGACTAGGATCGTAAACGACATACTGCAAGCCGATGCGGGAGAACTCGTTCGGGTCGTATCCGGTCAGCGCCGATCGCGATACGAAGGCCTCCAACGACCAACCGTCTTCGAGGGGCTTGGCGATCGCCTCGAGCGCATCCGCGGGGACCGCGCCGGGCAGGGCCTTGGCATTCGGCACGGGCATCCAAGCTGCCGTCGGGACCAACCGCCCGGACGCGACGCGACGCATGCGAAAGTCGAAGCGGTGGCAGAATCGCCCCGCCCGATGAACGTTACGGACATCGCGAGTGTCGATATAGATCTGCACCCGAGGCCCGTCGGACGCTCCCGATGCGGGCGCTGATCTGGTTGCTTCGCTTCTTCGCAACTCGAAAACGAACGCCAGCCCCTCTTCGCTCCATGCCGCGCGAACATCCAGGCCGGACCGCCCATGGTCGAAACTCGGCAAATCGGGCAGACGATAGCTCTCGTCGAGTTGCGCGCCCGACGAACTCCAAAGCGGCGATTTTCGCCGACACAAGACGGTGAAGCGAAACAGTTGCCGTGCCGGCAGTCCCAATTCCGCAATCGCTTTGCGTACGTCATCGGCCATGTGAATTCGCCGCCGTCTTCGCTATTAAAGTTCCTGCTATCGGATGGGGAATCGCTCTTCCAGTCGTAACCGTCGTCGATTTCTCGCCGACGATTCGATATCGGAACCACCGACGGGCGCGGGATGATCTTGTCCGATCACGATGCGTCGTCAAACGGCAACACGGACTGACGAAACGTGGGAACGACCAACCATTCTCGCGCGGTGGATAGAGCCTCCTTGAGAAAGGCGATCAATTCCGGGTCGCGCAACTGCTGCCGCTCTGTAAACGTCAACCGGATGCGATCTTCGATTCGGTGGTGGCTCTGCAATTCCGTTTCGAAACGCAAGGCCGTCAGTCGCCCCTGCGTAAAATGCGATTTAGGTGCGCGAAACACCAGATACAGGGCATCCGCCCGCTTGGTAAACAGGTGGCCGAAGACCGGCCCTGAACTGCCGAATCGCAACGGAATCGACTGCCGATTTCCCGGGATGGGTACCAGGCTCGAATCCAAGTTCGACAGAAGCCCCAATGCCTGCTCGACCAGAGCGACGTCCCATTTCGGGCGTTTTCGGTTCAGGAATCCGCGGGGCGAAGTGTGCCAGGCCAAACCCAGCTTGCCCCAGGGGCGCAAGGCGTCGCCCACCGAACCGCCGCCTTCGCCGATTCGGAAGTAGCCCTCAATCGCCTGATCCAAAAACTGCCAAAACTCGGGGCGATCGATCTCGCTTCGGAACAGAATCCCCAGTTCGATCTCCTGTCGCGGTCGAATCAGCGTGACCTTGGTGCGGTTCTCGGTGCCGTACACCGGAACATCGGGAATGAGGTTGAACGGTTTGAGGTCCAATCGTGCCGTCAGTTCATTGCGACGAAACGTGTTCGCGGCGACGCGGAACTTGAGCTTCAGCAGCCATTCCTCGGCAGTCACGGCATGCAGGAACCAACCGCGGGAAACATCCGGTCCGATAATTTCCACAATGCTGCGGTGGTTCCAATTCACCGGCGCGAAACGGCCCGTGGCCTCGATCCGTTCCACCACGGCCTCCAAGATGCGACCGTCCCATCGGCGGGGTCTGCCGTTGCGTGCGATTCCGCCGTGGATGTGCCACCTGGGACCGTCCACCTCCCACGGCGATTTAGCGGAGCGACCGACCTCCTCGATCTCCATGTCGTCCGGAGCGGATTGAGCCTCGACCTCGGGATCGAACTTTGCGCGCTCTTCGTAGGGCCCTGCCGCCAAGACCGGTTCCAAAACCTCCGCCGTGTACGAGCGGAAGGGTGGTCCGCCGGCGGCGTCCTTCTTGCGACCATTCCTTCCAGCCCTTTCCCGGCGAGCCTGTTCGTGGCGGACCAGGTCCTCGGGCGTACCCACGGCCACGACGTGCCCGCCCCCGTCGCCGGCCTCCGGTCCCAAATCCACGATCCAATCAGCCGTCTTGATGACGTCCAGGTTATGCTCGATGACCACCACGGTGTTTCCCAAGTCGGTCAGTCTTTGCAGGACGTTCAACAGGCAGCGGACGTCTTCGAAGTGCAATCCGGTGGTCGGTTCATCGAGCAGGTAGAGCGTGCGTCCGGTATCGGGACGGGCGAGTTCCGCAGCCAACTTGACCCGCTGGGCTTCCCCGCCGGACAGGGTGTTCGCGGGTTGTCCCAACTGCAAATACCCCAGTCCCACGTCGCACAGCAGTTGCAGGATGCGGCGGATTCGCGGGATGTTGCGAAACAGCCTCAAGGCGTCGGCGCAAGGGAGATCGAGCACGTCGGAGATCGACATGCCGCGGTACTGCACGGCCAGCGTTTCGGCATCGAATCGCCGCCCGCCGCAGGCGTCGCAGGGAATCCAGACGTCCGGCAGGAAGTGCATCTCCACGCGGATCTTGCCGGCGCCTTCGCACTTTTCGCATCGTCCGCCCGGCACGTTGAAGCTGAAACGCCGCGGAGAAAAACCGCGCAGTCGAGCCTCCGGAAGGCGGGCGAACAATTCGCGGATCAAATCGAACACGCCCGTGAACGTGGCCGGCGTGGAGGTCGGCGTCTGTCCCAAGGGTTGTTGATCGACACGGATGACCTTGTTGACGGCCCTCACGCCGCGAATCCAATCGTGGGCGCCGGGCACCGTCTGCGCCCCGTGCAATCGACGAGCCAGAGCGTTGTATAAGATATCTTCCACCAAAGAACTTTTACCGCTGCCGCTGACGCCGGTGATGACCGTCAACGTTCCCAGCGGAATACCGACGTGGATGCTCTTGAGATTGTTTTCGCGGGCGCCGATCACTTCCAGCCAACCGCCGCCCGGCGGCGAAATTCTCGCCCAAAGCGGCGCCTTCTTGGACCCGTCGCTTTTCCACACCTGAGCAGGATCGTCTAGTATCTCGACCAGGTGCGGCATTCGGCGATTGCCGGGGATGGGGACCGCCTTTCCGCCGCCGACGTAGGGACCGGTCACGGAGTGCGGGGACTCGGCCACGCTCCGGGGTTTGCCTTGGGCGACGATGTTGCCGCCGTCGCGACCGGCACCCGGTCCGAAATCCAATAAATGATCGGCCGCCGAAATGACCTCGCGATCGTGTTCCACGACCAGCAGGGTGTTGCCCATGTCGCGAAGTTTTTTCAGGGCCGACAGCAGGCGGCTATTGTCGCGCGGGTGCAGGCCGATCGTGGGTTCGTCCAAGACGTAGAGCACGCCGCACAAGCCGCTTCCAGCCTGGGCTGCCAGGCGTATCCGTTGGGTTTCTCCGCCCGACAACGTGGGAGCAGGGCGTTGCAGCGTCAGATAGTCCAGTCCGACGTCCACCAAAAACTGCACGCGCGTACGAATTTCCTTGACGATTTCGCCGGCGATCTGACGCTCCCGGGCATCCAAACGCCAGCGTGCGATCTCGTCCAGCAACTTTTCCAGTGGCAAACGGCACCAACCGTCGATGGTCCGCCCGCGAAAGCGGACCGCCGCCGCATCTTCGCGAAGACGACTTCCTCCGCAAATGGCGCACTCCATTTCGCCCGTAAAGGTGTCCAACCTGCGCCGCATTTGCGGGCTGGATCGCAACACTTCGTCGAAGGCCGGCAGGACCCCTTGGAATTGGAACCGCATGATTACCGGATCGTCTCCGTCTTCCGCGTCGCCGGCGGCGGAGGCGTCCAAGTCGGACCGGCGGACGTCGAACCAGCGCTGTCCCGTCCCGCGAAATATCACGCGACGTTGATCGCTGGACAGTTCGTCGAAGGGGATATTCACCGGTACGCCGGTCTCCCTTCCCAACACGCCCCACGCCGCACGGAGCAAAGGAGGCGGAACCGCGGGCCCGAACGACAACGCTCCGTCCGTCAGGCTGAGCCGAGGATCGCGGACGAATAGGTTGGGATTCGTCCCGGATTGCACGCCCAGCCCTTCGCAAGCGGGACACCAGCCCAGACGACTATTGAAGGAAAAGTGCTGCGGTCCCAGCGGCTCAAAGCTTCGGCCGCAAGACCCGCAGACCGCCGACCTGCTGTGAATCTCGGTTTTCCAGCGAGGCTCCGGCGTACGCTCATCGACTTCGGCGAGGACCAGCACGCCCTTGCCCAGCGCCAGGGCGTTTTCCACGCTTTCGGCCGTACGACTGCGTTGCTCCTCGGAGACCACGATCCGATCGACGACGGCCTCCACGCGATGGTTGCGGCGGCGATCGACGACCGGCGGTTGATCGAGGGAATAGGTGACGCCGTCCACGCGGATGCGTGCATAGCCCGATGCCCGCAATTCCCGGCACAACGACTCGAAATCGTCGCCCGGCTTCAATTCGATGGGGGCCAAGAGCAAAATGCGAGTTCCCGCCTTCCGACGCATCACCTTGGCCGTGATTTCGTCCGTGGTCTGCGTGCCGACCGGCAATCGGCATTCCGGGCAGTGCGCTTGCCCCAACCGGGCCATCAGCACGCGAAAGTAGTCGTACACCTCCGTCACCGTGCCGACCGTGGATCGCGGGGTATTGGCGGCGTGCTTCTGCTCGATGGCTATGGCGGGCGAAAGTCCCTCGATGTGATCGAGGCGCGGCTTCTGCATTTGATTGACGAACTGCCGCGCATACGTGCTCAGGCTCTCCACGTAGCGGCGCTGTCCTTCGGCATAGATGGTATCCATCGCCAAGGAACTCTTGCCGGAACCGCTCAACCCGCAAAAGACCGTCATGCGATCGCGGGGGATTTCCACGTCGATGTGCTTCAGATTGTGCTCGGCGGCCCCACGAATCACGATCTTGCGGTGCGCAGCGGCCTGCTTGCCGTCGGCCTTCAAGCTGCGGAAGAATTGCTCGCGATCGGCGCTATCTTTCACGGCCGGGACGGTTTGTCCCGCAAGCAGCGGGCGCAAAAACCTGCCGGTGTACGAAGCGCTGCGTTCGGCGATTTGCTCCGGCGTACCCTCGGCGATGATGCGACCGCCTTCCTCGCCGCCTTCCGGTCCCAAATCGATGATCCAGTCCGCGGTCTTGATCACTTCCAGATTATGCTCAACGACGACCACGGTGTTTCCGCCGTCCACGAATTGATGCAGGACCTTGAGCAGGTTCTCGATATCGGCGAAGTGCAGGCCGGTCGTCGGTTCATCCAAAAAGTAGATGGTGCGCCCGGTGCTGCGCTTGGCAAGCTCACGCGCCAATTTAACGCGTTGAGCTTCACCGCCGGAGAGCGTGGGCGAAGGTTGCCCGAGCCTGAGATAATCCAAACCCACCGCATGGAGCGTCTCCAATTTCTGGCGGATGGGCGGAATGTTCTCGAACAACTCCAATGCCCGCGGAACGTCCATGTCCAGAACGTCGGCGATCGTCTTGCCCTTGTAGGTGACTTCCAGCGTCTCGCGATTGAACCGCTTCCCTTCGCAAACGGAGCAGGTGACCCAAAGATCGGCCAGGAAGTCCATCTCCAGCTTGACGGCGCCGTTGCCTTCGCAGGCCTCGCAGCGTCCTCCCGCCACATTGAAGCTGAATCTGCCGGGAGCGAAGCCCTTGGCCCGTGATGCCGGCAGTTGCGAGTACAACTTGCGGATTTCGTCGAACAGCTTGGTGTACGTGGCCGGATTGGACCGCGGGGTGCGACCGATCGGCGACTGGTCGATGGAGATCATCTTGTCCAGATGCTCCAGGCCGTCGATCGCGTCGTGTCTGCCGGGCGCGCCCTTTCCCCCGTTGAGCCGAATGTTCAAGGCCTCGACCAGGATGTCATTGACCAGTGAACTCTTTCCCGACCCGGATACGCCCGTCACGCATACCAAAAGACCGAGCGGAATCTTGACGTCGATGCCCTTGAGGTTGTTATGCCGCGCATTGCGGACTACGAGAAACCGACCTTGGGGGGAGCGCCGGGCGGCAGGGACGGGAATGCAGCGTTTTTTGCCCAAATATTGGCCCGTGATGCTGCGAGGGTCGCGCGTAAGCTCTTCGGCCGTTCCAACCGCCACGATCTCGCCGCCGCGGACGCCGGGACCCGGGCCGAAGTCCACGACCAGGTCCGCCGCCCGCATCGTGTCCTCGTCGTGTTCCACCACCACTACGGTGTTGCCTTGATCGCGGAGTCGGGCCAGCGTTTGCAGCAACCGGTCGTTGTCGCGGGGGTGCAGCCCGATGGAAGGCTCGTCCAGAATGTACGTCACGCCCACCAGTCCGCAACCGACTTGGCCGGCCAAACGAATCCGCTGCATCTCGCCGCCCGACAGCGTGGGAGCAGGCCGCGCCAACGTCAAATAGTCCAGTCCCACGTCCGTCAAGAATCGCAATCGACCGCGAATCTCCTTCAGCGGTTCTTCGGCGATGCGCCGACCGATCTCGTCCAACTCCAGATCGGTGAAGAACTCCTGGGCTTCCTTGATGGAAAGCTCGCAAACCTCGGGCAGGCTGAGATTCGGGGATTCGGCGAAGCGCGGGGCGCGGGTCTGAATCTTCACGGACCGGGCCTGATTGTTGAGCCGCGTCCCCCGGCAATCCCGGCACGGCATTTCCTCCATGAATCCGGCAAGCCAGGCACGAAAGGCCGGATCGTGCGAGATGTACCAATAATCCTCCAATTCCGGAATGACGCCCAAGAAATCCACATTTTTCTTCACCACCCGGCGCCCCGAACCGTAGGTGACCGTGAGGACGTGCCCTTTTCCCAACCCGTACAAAATAGCGTCCTGCACGGGGCGGGGCAGGTCTTCCCAAGCGGTTTCCAAGGCCGCGCCTTTTTCCAGGCCGTATTGCCGCTCCAAATATTCGCCCAAGCATTCGTAGGTACGACGCGCGAGCGGATCCATTTGCTTCCAAGGGCGCCAGACCGCCAGACAGCCTTGCTGCAACGACTTTTGCGGGTCCTTGATCAAACGCTCCGGCACCAGCGACTGCGTGACGCCCAGGCCGTGGCACGTGGGGCACATCCCTTCGGGACTATTGAAGCTGAAAAGCTGCGGACTCGGCGGCTGAAAGCTGAGTTGGCAGGGGACGCAGGCGTACTGGGTCGAAAACATCATCTCGATCGAACCGGTCCCATCGGTCGCCGAGGACTTACGACCGGAGGAACGCCGACGCCGAGCGGACGTCTCCTCGGGATCGCTTTTCGGTTCTCCCTCCGCCGCCTCTCCCTCTTCCTCCCCCAAGATTAAAACCGTTTCGCCGCCCACCTTCAGGGCCAATTCCACGGCCTCGGCCAAACGCCCCCGGGTCGCCGTTTCGACCTTCAGTCGGTCCACGACCACCTCGATCCGGTGCTTCATGTGCCGCTGGAGCGATATTTCTTCGTCCAGTCGCATGAGTCGACCGTTGACCCGCGCTCGATTGAATCCTTGCTTGGCCAAATCGGAGAGCAAATCGCGGTGTTCGCCCTTTTGTCCCGAGACGACCGGGGCCAAAACCAGTACGCGCCGCCCGGCAGCCTCCACCAAGATCCGCTCCACGATTTGTTGCCGGGTTTGGGTGGTGATGGGTTTGCCGCATTGCGGGCAGTAACCGGTACCCGCCCGAGCGTAAAGAATCCGCAAATAATCGTAGACTTCGGTAATGGTGCCCACGGTGGAGCGGGGATTCTGTCCGGCAGTCTTCTGCGCGATGGAGATGGAAGGACTGAGCCCGTCGATGCGATCCACGTTGGGCTTGGGCATTTGGCCCAGAAATTGCCGGGCATAGGTGGACAGGCTTTCGATGTAGCGCCGCTGACCCTCGGCATAGAGGGTGTCGAATGCCAGCGAGCTTTTGCCCGAACCGCTGACCCCCGTCATGCAAATCAATCGATTGCGGGGCAATTCGAGTTTCACGTCCCGCAAGTTGTGCTCGCGGGCGCCGTGAATCGAGATATGAGTAGCAGCCATGCCGGAAACGTACCTGCGGACGTGAGACGGATTGCGAGGAGGTTGGACGGAATCGTTAATTATACGGGCCGCGTTCGAGGGGGAACAAGGACGCAATTCGGCGGGCGAACCGATCGGAAAACGTCCGAGGAATGACCGCTCCTCCGTCTCCCATCCGGCAGTTTCGCGCACGGATAGGCCCGGAGGCGACCGCCGGACAAGCATCGCCGCATGTCACACGCCCGGCATGGTCATTCCGAAGGCCTTCAAAACCATGTGGAAGACGTCACGATCGCGGACCGTACCTTCCGGCGCTAAGCCGGGTTGCGAGGCCACCAAGACCGTCTTTTGTGCCGCGTCTCGGGCGGGAGCCCCGTGCGAGCCTTTTACAAGGCCGGCATCCAGCGGGATACTCCGGGTGGCGGGATCGAAGAACAATTCGACGGGGTCATACCCCGGTTTGCGGTGAATGTCCACTTTACGCACAAAGGGTGGGGCGCGGCGGTCGTCCAACCAATAGTAGTAGGCCTGCCAACTCTCGGGACCGGAAACGACGACAACCTCGCCGCTGCGAGCGTGGTCGATATGATATCGGCCGAGTCCGGCGCCGGCCAACACTTCGGCGACCCCTTCACGTCCTTGGAACAACTCGACCACCCGCCGTACGACATCCGGTTCGCCGTGCCGGACGAAGATGTGCGAGCATTGGTGGTCGGCTAAGGCCCAGGCGTCGCTTTCGGTTGTGTCGAGGTATTCGCCGTCGCTCTCTTCGCGGACTTTCAGCAAGCCCGCCTCGCGCAGAATTCGGTTTGGATATAGCACATGCCGCACCGGTGTGATGGCGTATTCTCCCGCCACGATCCAGAGCGGATCGACGCCCAAGACCTCGACGATTCCCTCTCGCAACCGACCCAAGGCCGCGTCCAACTCTTGTACGGCCTCTTGGGCTTGAGGCGAATCCGGCCCATGCTTTTGCGCCGCATAATCGAGGTGCGGCACGTAGATGTAGAAGAAGGCCGGTCGATACAATCGAACCGCCTCGATCGCCGACTCGAAGATCCATTGCGTGGATTCGATGTTGGCCAGCGGTCCCCAGAAACGGTGCAGCGGAAAATCTCCCCACTGTTCGCGCAGATGGGGATATAGATCTTCCGGACGTGTGAAACACCACATCCTCTCGGATCCGTCCGGGAGGTGGATGGGCGCCGGCGTACAGACGTAATCCGCCCCGCATTCCTTGCTATGCAACGCGAACCACACCGCCGACGGGATGCCTTGCTCGTGGTGATAAAGCAGGTCCCATAATTGGGGCGACTCGATGCACTCGTTGGGTGAAGTCCACATCTCGACTTCATCCCGGTCCCGCCAATAGAACCCGTTGGCAATGACGCCGTGCTCCGCGGGAGCGCGGCCCGTCGTCATGTTCGCCTGCACGGGGCAGGTCACGGCGGGAAAGCCCGGCGTCAAGTCCGCGATCTCTCCGCCCGCCGTCATCTCGCGGAGATTTCGCATTTTTTCCACGTCCCGCTCGCGAAGATTGGCGACCGACAGTAAGACCACGTATTCCGCACGGTTATTCATCACACACTCTCCCTTCGATATCGAACAACGCGACTGCTCCGGAATCCGCGTCGTGTCATGCTCGCGCAAATCCCGAGAGGCCGTCTAATCGGCGTTCGGCAAGGACTGGATCCGCGGCATCAGAAAGGCGTAAGCCTCCGCCGCCGCTTCCAATCCCAAATGCCCGTGGCGGCTCAATTCCACCGCCAAAGCCCCTTGATATCGCAATTCGTGGAGGCTTCGCAAGACGTCCTCCCAATCGACCTCGCCTTGTCCGAGCATCAGGTGCTCGTGGGCGCCGCTTCGCGCATCGTCCAGGTGGACGTGGAGCAGTCGCTCTCCGCACAGGCGGAGGTACCTTCCGACGGGCAACTCGCCCTGGCATTGCAGATGGCCGACATCCAGCGTCAAGAACAGGTTGGGGTGGCGCACAAGGTCCAGCAGTTGCAACCCCTTTTCCGTGGTGTCGATCCACATGCCGGGTTCCGGTTCGAAGGCAATTTTGACACCTCGATCGGCTGCATAGTCGCAGGTTTCGCGGAGTCCCGAGATTAGACGATCCCACAGCGCGGCCTCGGAAGCGGAAGCATCGGACGGGCGACCCGACCAAAGCGAAACGCAACCACTGCCGAGTGCGCCCGCGCAATCCACGGCGTGCCGATAGAAGGCGATCCGGCGTCGCCTCCCCTCGGAATCCGCCGTCAACAAGGACGGTTCGTGTTTGCGCCACGGATCGAGCAGGAATCGACCTCCCGTCTCGATGGCGGACTCTAGTCCGTAGTGATCCAAAAGACGACTCAGATCGGCCAATTGCTGCGGGCAACGAGGATCGTCGGGGGCGAGCAGGTAGTGATCGATGGTCAGCGCTACGCCTCGGTAGCCGATCTCGGCCAACCCGGCGATGGCAGCCAGGGGATCATGGTGCGGTAAACCATTGGTGTTGTATGCGGGGTACACGATTGCGTCTCCCATCACGCAAGGTTGCTGCCCGGGGCCGTTCGGAGTGCGGATCGCAGCATCCGTTTCCGGAAGGTTTTTCGCACACACGCCCGCAGCGGTGCGTCATGTGGAATAAAGCCAACGACCAAGCCACCCGGCGGGCAAGATCAAGGCCAGGACCGGAATCGCAAGCACCGGTCCCGCCACCACGAAGACGGCGGCAGCGTCCAATACGACCACGGCCAAGATCGCCTGCGTGACCACGAGTTGCACGCGACGGGCCTCCGGATTCTGAATCGCCCAAAGGGTCCGCACGGTCAACCACAGGGCGATCAGGCCCAACAGAGCGGCCCAGCGCCAACGATCCACCACCACGTTTTCGTAGGCCATGCCGAATATGCCGAACACGGCGATTCCCACCGCCCAATGAGACCAACCCAAAGCCAAGTAGAATCGCGAGGAAAAGGTCGTCTCTTGTCGCGCGAACCAACTGATGCCGGCAATGTAGATACCCATCCCGATCGGTAGCGTCCAGTGCCACAAGGTCCACGCGGACGCCGCGGGGCTCATAGCCAGGAGCCAGTTCAGGCAGCGGCATAGGCCCATCGCCGCCGGGCCGAAAAACCGATGCTTCGCAGCCAAGTTGTACAAGAGGATGCTCGCAGTGAGACAGACCGCCGTCACGGCGGTCGCCGCGGAAGCCAGCACCAGGGCAGTCGCTCCCGCCGCGAGTGTGCCCGCCGTTAAGAGGAAAACGGCAAGCCGCAAGGCCGCGCGGGCGGAAACCGCCCCCGAGGGAATCGGCCGATGCGGCGACTCCCGGGCGTCCCGATCGCGATCGACCCAGTCGTTCAGCGCGACTCCGCCGGCGTACAGGCACAGAGAGGCAAGGATCAACCCCAAGAGCGTGGACTCATCCCCACCCGTGCCCAATGCGGCGGCAACCGCCGTGCCCGCCAGCACGTCCGCCGCCGTGGTAAACAGATTGGGGAGGCGAATTAATTGCAAGTAAGCGCGGATGGGATTCATAAGTATCCTGTTGCGTCGCGCGCCGCGATCGTTTCAGCCGCCGCGCGGGGTTTTCTTCGGCAGGCTCGCGATCTCATGCCGGCGGGTCGGCAATCAATCGCTTCAAGTACGCCAAGGCCTCGGCGCCCGCCTCGTCCGGTTGATCAATGTACGGATAGAGTTCCACCGTAATCCAACCTTGATAGCCGGAGTCGCGAATCGCGCGTAGTACGGCAGCCAGATCGATCGCGCCGCGGCCCGGAACCAGATGGCTGTGCCGGCGATCGGGCGGGATGTCTTCGATGTGGTAATGCCTGGTGTGAGCGGCCAAGAGCGGCACCCACCGTTGCGGTTCCTCTCCCACGCAAAAGAAGTGGCCGATATCGAAGTTCAGGCCCAACCGCGGCGAATCCACCCGTTCCGCGAACTCCAAGTATTGCTCCGGATGCTCGATCAGCAGGTCGGGTTCCGGTTCGATCAGCAGATTGACGCCAAGCCGCTCGGCGGTTTCGACGCAAGGCATCAGCTCATCGTAGAAGACTTGCAGGGCATGGCGTCGGGAATAACCCGGCGGAATCGGTCCGCCAGGCTCCGTTTGGAGTCCCGGCGCGCCGAGCGCCGCTGCCAACTCGATCGCGCGTCGGGTATGCTCCCGGCGAATCGCCCGATACTCCGCGCTCGGCTCGATCCACGAGGGATGCCAATAGGGCTGACGCGGGTCCGCCACGGCATTCATCATGAAGGCGTTGATGTTGGCGATTTCCAAACCGTGACGCTCGATGGTTGCTCGAATCGTCTCGACGGTCTCGGGGAGCAAGCCGGCGGGCCAGGCGTGCGGGACGTCCGCCAACAACTCCAGTCCGGCATAGCCGATGGCGGCGATCCGCCTCGCCGTCTCCTCCAAGGAAAACCTCATGTAGGCGTTGGAACTGTAGGACCATTTCATCCGGCGTACCACCTCTTGCGAAAAACAAAGCCCCCTCGACCTCGGTCTCAGCACGCAATCCCGGGTTGAGACGCTTCTCAGTCGCCGCCGACCGTCCTGCTCAACTGCTGGCGCTTCGGTAACTCCGCAAGGCGACGATGAATATCCGGCGGCAGACGGCGAAACTCGCGACCGCGGCAATCGGGGCGCACAGCGCGAATAGCCAGTCGCTCGCCGCCTCCGGATAGAGCGGTCGCACCAATATCCGAGCAGGCACGTTGACGGCCACCAGAACGGGAATGATGAACGAGAAGAACCAGCGGATCGGGCGTCCCAATCGCCCCTGGTAAATCTCCATGGGATAGCGGCTGAAACTGACGATGTAGAACCAAAAATCCAAAAGCGAAGTATTCCGTCCCAGCCACACGCTCGTCGCCGCAAAGCTGAAGAGCAGGCTGTAAAGGATCACCACCCCGCAAACCAAGAACATACCGTATAGGACCGCCTGCACTACCCCGATGGGCGCCTTGAGATAGGACGCGGAGACCAGCACCAGCACGATGCCCACCGCAAGGTTTCCCGCGCTGGACCATTCGACACGCTGCAAAGAAACGAGGAACTGCGTGTCGATGGGTTTCAGCAGGGCGAAGTCGAGCGTGCCCGTGCGAATCATCTCCCCGAATTCGTCGCCGTTGGTCATGAAAAACATGCCGGTCAAACTGTTGATGATCAGGCCTGTTCCGGCAAATGCGAAGAACTCCCATTTTCCCCAACCGGTTCCCACACCGATGGAGGGCGAGTAACTGAAGATCAACAGGTAGAAGCCCAAGTTCATGAAGACCCACGACAGCGACGACGCCAATTCGATGAGGAAGTTGGCGCGAAAGGTCATGTCACGGATCAGACTGTTTCGCGCGAAGGTCAAGAAAACGGCCCAAGCACGTGCGAATCGCGGCATCTTGGCTCACCCTCCGAACGCGCTGTAGCGGCGGGTTCCGCGTTGCCATGCCCACCGCGCCGACAAGGAGAAGATCAGCGTCCATGCGGCTTGTGCGGCCAGGCCTTCCAACAGGGCGGCGCCTTGCACCTTGCCCAAAAACACCGCCGCCGGAAAATACGCCAAGTATTGCAACGGAATCAGCTTCACGACCGTCGCCCAGGGTTGCGGCAGCATGTCGATGGGAAACATGTGGCCCGAGAAGAAGAAGTTCAGCAGCATGTAAATGAACAGAAGCGAACTTACCTCCAGAAACCAGAACCCCAACATGCCGATGGTCGCTTCCAAGAAGAAGCCCAGCAAGAACGCCAGCAGCAACGAGGCGACGTACGCCGCCCAGGTCCAACCCTGGGGAGTCTCCACGAAAAATCCCCGGCACAAGTAAAACACCAAGGCGAAGGGAATCAACGCCACGGCGTAATAGACCAGCTTGTGGGCGGCCCGATAGAGAAACAAGAAAAACAACATATCGACGGGTTGGACCAGGAATCGCTTGATAGTCCCCGAGCGGATCTCGCGGGTGATACCGGAAGCCAGCCCCGGCATGCTGGAAAAGGCCCGGCTGAGCATGGTCAGCAGGTAATAGGCCACCATGTCGTGGTAGCGGTAGCCCGCCACGGTGGCGTTACCGGTCGTGGAGGCCTCGATCGCCGAGAAAACCGCCGCCCAAAGAAAGATTTGGGTGACGATCGGCAAGAACCGCATCAACGTCCCCAGCATGAAGTCGCCGCGATAGACGAGGCGTTCCTCCATGCTGATGCGAAGAATGGTCCAGGCGGTGGATGCCGAGCTTGCCATGAATGGTTCGCAAAACCGGGATGGTGGGGCGTCGCGGAGTAGGGGCGGGTTTTCGACGCCCGGTCTCCGTCCTCGCGCCCATACTACGAATGGGCGAGCGACACCGAAGCCGCTGCGTCATCGGCCCCCTGTTCCGCCGAGGCGAATAAGGCCGAAACTACTTCCTCCAAAGGCGGGTCCTCCACGCTCACGTCGTCGGCGGCATACCGGGCCAACAGTTCCCGCAGCGTCGCCGTGACCACCTGGCGATCCACTCGTAACCGTACCCGCGGCGGTTCGCGCGACACGATCCTGCCGAAGCGTTCCAAATCGCCTGGGATCTCACCGTCGCCGAATAGGACCGAGATGATCTTGTATCCGCCGAAACGCTCCACCAAGCCGGTCAAGGAACCGTCATAGATCAATCGCCCGCCCGCGATCACGATCACGCGACGACACAAAACCGCTACGTCCTTCATGTAGTGACTGGTGAGCAAGATCGTGGTCCCGCGGGTCCGCTGGTAGTGCCTCAGGAATTGGTGGATGGTGAACTGCGCCGTCACGTCAAGCCCGATGGTCGGTTCGTCCAAAAACAGGACTTCCGGCGAATGGAGGAGGGCACCGATTAGCTCCATGCGCATCCGCTCGCCGAGGGAAAGCTCGCGGACCGGGCGATACAGGAGCGACTCGACTTGCATCATGCCGGTCAGCTCATCCAAAGTGCGGCGAAACACCGCCTCCGGGATGTCGTATATCTGCTGGTGCAATCGAAAGGATTCGGCGGCAGGCAAATCCCACCAAAGCTGATTCTTTTGCCCCATTACCAGGGCGAAACGCCGCCGATAGGCGTTCTCGCGTTTCCAAGGCGTGTATCCCAGCACGGAGGCCGACCCGGAAGTCGGAGTGATGATTCCGGATAGGAGTTTCAAGGTCGTGGTCTTGCCCGCCCCATTCGGCCCCAAAAAAGCCACAAACTCCCCATGCTCCACCCGCAGGTCGATCCCTCGAACGGCCTCCACTTCGCGATAATCACGGCGAACAAGCCCAACCAGGGAGGGGATTAGGCCCTCTTTCTTCGAGTAAACGCGATAGTGCTTGGTGAGCTTGTCTGTCTCGATGGCATACCTCATGCCCTGATTATAGTAGTCCGACGAAAGCCGCGGAAAGTGGTGCAATTGTAGGACCAGGCGGGCGGCGATATAATCCGTTTCGCGTCGCGACTGCGACCGCCGGGTATTTTTTGCGGTTTTCGCCATCTTCGGTAGGCTATAATCGGCAACCATTGGGAAGTTGATCTGACCCTTCAGGAGAGGGGATTGCTTTGCAATTCCGTGTAGGACTTGGACACGATACCCATCGCCTGGGAGGGCATGGCCCCATCGTTTTGGGAGGAGTCGTCATCCCCTACGATTTTGGGGCCTTAGGCCACAGCGATGCCGACGTGTTACTCCACGCCATTACGGACGCGCTGTTGGGCGCCGCCGGGTTGGGCGATATCGGCCAATGGTTCCCGGACACGGACCCCGCCAACAAGGGAAAAGACTCCGCCGAGATGCTGGCGACGGTCTGGGCGGCGGTGCGTCAAAAGGGCTGGCGTCTGGCGAACTTGGATGTCGTCGTCTTTGCGCAAAGGCTTAAGGTGGCGCCGCACCGAGATGCGATTCGGCGTCGCGTGGCGGAGACTCTCGATGTGGAACCCGACCAAGTCTCGGTGAAAGGGAAGACGGGCGAGGGGGTCGGACCGATCGGTCGGGAAGAGGCCGTCGCCGCCGAGTGTGTGGCGCTGTTGATCCGAGATGATGATGCCTAATGGGCACCCCGGTTAAGGGCGGTCCGGCAGGTCGCACGGGCCATCGGGCTTGCCTACGGGAGAACCGATCGACGACTCCAGGAAACGGACGGTTCTCGCTTCACAACACGGACGAAAGGACTTGCCGCATAGGTACCGCGTATGATCCAGGTTTACAACACGCTGACCCGTCAGAAAGAGCCTTTTCAAACGATTCGTCCCGGTAAGGTCGGCATCTACTTGTGCGGGCCTACGGTGTACAAGCCGAGCCACATCGGCCACATGGTCGGGCCGGTCATTTTCGACGTCATCAAGCGATTTCTTTCCTACTCGGGATACGACGTGACCTGGGTGGTCAACATCACGGATGTCGATGACAAGTTGATCGCCGAGAGTCGACGCCGCGGCATGGAAATGTCGGCCCTGGCCGAGGAAATGATCGCCGATTACATGCGGAATCTCGATGCCATGGGGATCGACACGATCGACCATTTTCCCCGGGCGACCGAGAACATCGACAATATCATCCGCTTCGTGCAGGATCTGATCGATCGGGGGTTTGCCTACGAATCGCGGGGCGACGTCTATTTCGATGTCGGCCGCAAGTCGGACTACGGCAAGCTGAGTCGCCGCAGTTTGGACGCCATGATTCATGAGGGGGGCGAAGGCGCCGACCGCAAGCGATCGCCGTACGATTTCGCTCTTTGGAAAGGCGCCAAGGAGGGCGAGCCGTCCTGGCCCAGTCCTTGGGGACCGGGTCGGCCCGGTTGGCACATCGAGTGCTCCGTCATGAGTTGCGGTCTGCTCGGCGAGACTTTCGATATTCACGGCGGCGGCTTGGACCTGATCTTCCCCCACCACGAAAACGAGATCGCACAAAGCGAAGCGCGGCACGGTCGGCCGATGGTCCGCTACTGGCTGCACAACGGGCTGATGCAGGCCGCCGACGAAATCGGCAAGGTGGGCGGTCGGGCCACCCGGCCCGCCGAGGACGATTTGGATTCTCAATCGGCCGGCAAGATCAGCAAGTCGAAAGGTGCCGCTCCGTTCCGAGAGTTGTTGCAAGAGTTCTCGCCCGAAACCATCCGGCTGTTCATTTTGTCTTCCCACTATCGCCGCCCGATCGAGTTCAGCGAGCGCCGCCTGCGCGAGGTCGAGACCGCCCTCGACGCGTTCTACCGCTTTTTCGAGCGGTTCGAGCGGATTACCAGCCGATCGTTCTACGATCTGCCGACTCCCGCACGCCGCGACGAAGGGGAGTTTTCGCCCGGTGAAGACGCCTTTTTGCGTGAAATCGCCGACCGGCGAAATCGCTTCTTGGAGATGATGGACGATGATTTCAACACGGGCGGCGCCATCGGCGAACTCTTCGAACTGCTCCGCAGACTGAACCGCTTCGTGGACGAGCATCGGTTGGAGGATCCGGCGCAGCGGCGTCCCGAGTTGCTCGATGCCTTGACCCGCGGGGCGACCGTGCTGCGCGAGTTGGGCATGATCCTGGGCATGTTCCGCAGACCCGCCGAGCCGAAAGGGAAGGTCGCCGACGACGGACTGACGCCGAAACTCCTCGATCTATTCGTGGCGATTCGCACCGAAGCCCGCAAGGCCAAGAACTTCGCGATGGCCGATCGTATCCGGGACGGTCTGGCGGAATTGGGAGTCACGTTGGAGGATCGGCCCGACGGGACGCTTTGGCGACTCCGCAACGACTGACCTCTCGCGGTCGCCCGCCGGTTGGGCGCAACGATAACGCGAACCTGGAGGATGTTCCTTTGGCCCGGACCTCGGATGGGCAATATCGAATCGTGGGCGTGGACCCCGGCCTCAACGTGACGGGCTACGCCGTGATTGAGTCGTCGCCGGAGGGGTTGCGGTTCTGCGAGGCGGGCGTGGTTCGGGGGGGGAATCGCGGATTGGGACCGCGATTGGCGGCCCTTTACGCGGGTCTGCGCGAGTTGATCGAAACCTATCACCCTCGCGTGATGGCCTTGGAAGAACTGTATTCGCATTACGAACGTCCGCGGACGGCCATCCTGATGGGCCATGCCCGCGGCGTCATTTGCCTCGCGGCGGCCCAAGCCGACGTAGAAATCGTGTCCTACGCGGCTACGCAAATCAAGCGATTGTTGACCGGTTCCGGTCGGGCTCCCAAGAATCAGGTGCAGCGCGCGATCCAGCGTGAATTGGGACTGCCCGCCCCGCCCGAACCTCCCGACGTGGCGGATGCCTTGGCCATCGCGATTTGTCACCACTATTTGCGGACGAAGACGGAGTGGCTTCAAACGGCGGGCCTTTCCCATCATCTGCCCGGCAAACGATAACCGCGTTGGGGAATGTCAGCGGGCGGTCGGCCTCTCAAGTCCCCGCCGCCGCGGCGAGTAGCGCCCGGGGCAGGAATCGCACTAAGTCGGAGGCGATCATCCCTTGTTGCCCCAGTTCCGAAGCCGCCAAGTCGCCCGCTTTTCCGTGCGTGTGCACTCCCAACTGCGCGGCTGAGAACGGATCGAACCCCTGCGCACCCAAGGCGGCGATGAGGCCGCTGAGGACGTCCCCGGACCCGCCGGTGGCCATGCCGGGATTGCCCGTGTCATTGAGATAGCGTCGCTCGCCGTCGGTCACGAACGTCCGATGGCCTTTCAGCACCACAACGGCGCGCCAGCGAGAGGCGCAACCCGCCGCGGCGTCCCATTTCTCGTCCCACGAACGAACGCAGGCGGCAGACGGCACCAGGCGGCGGAATTCGCCCGGGTGCGGGGTCAACACCCTGGGGCCGCCGGGTTCCGGCAGCGTGCCGTCACCTCGCGCCAGGGCATTCAAAGCATCGGCGTCCACCACCATGGGCAGCGGGCATTCGCGGTAAAGACGATCCACCAGAAGATCCAGGCCGAGGGATCTTCCCAAGCCGGGACCGAGGACCAACCAATCGCATCCCGCGGCACGGCGGCGAATGACGTCGTAGGCCGCCGCACGCATTCGGCCTTTTCGGTCGGCGGGCAGCGGAAAGACCATGTAGGAAGGTTCGAAAGCGGCGGTGATCGTCAGGCAAGGCTCGGGGACGGCGATCCGTACCAATCCCGCCCCGCCTCGTAACGCCGCCATTCCCGCCAAAGCCGGGGCGCCCGCCATCCCCGCGCTACCGCCGATGACCAACACGGTGCCGAAATCGCCCTTGTGCGATTCCGGAGGTCGCGGCGGGATCTTCGGCAAAGGTTCCCAACGAACGGCGTCGTTCGGTTCCGCGGCATCCATCCCGTTTCCTCTCCGCTTGGTTGGTCAAGAGGCCGATGCGTTGTGTTCGCTACGCCGTCGCCGCGCGGCATTCTTGGCGATCAACCCCGCCACATAGCCGCCCTTGAACCCCGCGTCGATATTGACCACGACCACATTCGCCGCGCAGCTATTGAGCATGCTGAGCAGGGCCGAAACACCGCCGAAGTTAGCTCCGTAACCGACGCTGGTGGGGACCCCGATGACGGGACAGGCCGTAAAACCGCCGACCACGCTGGGCAGCGCGCCTTCCATGCCGGCGACGACGACCACCGCGTCGGCATCCTGGAGCAAATGCAAATTCGCCCGCAAACGATGCGGTCCGGCCACACCGACGTCTTGGACGAAGCGGACTTCGGCCCCCGTCCACAGGGCCGTCTCTTTGGCCTCCTCGGCGACCGGCAAGTCACTCGTCCCGGCGGTGACGACCGTCACGATTCCACGTAGCGCGATCTCCTCGCTCGCGGGCGTGAGAGGGACGCGGAATGTTCTCGCCACCGGGTTGTATCGGGCTTGGGGGAATCGCCGTAACAGGACCTCCGCCTTTTCCGCGGACACCCGCGTAGCAAAGGCGTCGGCCCCGTTGGCGATCAGGGCATCGAATATCTTCTCCAGCGCCTCGACCGTCTTGCCTTCGCCGTACACGACCTCGGGAAAGCCGCAGCGTCTAGCCCGGTCGAGGTCCACCTGCGCTTCGCCCACGTCGGCGATGCCCAATGTCGCGGCCCGACTCAAAAAGTCATCCACGGGAATCCGCCCGGTCGCCAACTGCTCGGCCAATTGGCGCAGTTTCGCGGTGTCGAACATGCTCGTCTTTCCGAAATGCGAATCCAAATCTTGGTCCCGCAGGACCGGAGAGCGATGCGGGGCCGCTTCAAAGCGGCCCTTCATCGTCAACGGGGCGGCGTGCTCGCCATGTCGTAACTGAGCATGGGGCACTGATAGTAGCCCATCGCGCCCATGACTACGTTCAGTCGATAGATCGGGTCTTGCAGCAGACAGTCGCGACGATCTACTGCGGGAATGGTGGTCACGTATATCCGCAACTCGCCCGGCAACGACATAATCACCTCTTCCCGCCAATCTCCGATCAAATCGACTGTTGCGACATACGATCCTTCCAATCGCGGGACAAGCTCCGATCCCCCGTAGTCGCGGATGGTTCGACCGAGGATCAGTTCCCTTTGCGGATCGGCGTCCCAATAAACGACCCGAGGACCGAACCCGCTCAGATTCTCCTCGCTGATTACCTCGCCTTTGGCGGTCCAAAGTTTGGCCCAGGCGAACTTCTTTTCCTGGTCCGTGTCGGCGCTGTAACACTCGGCGCCGGGATAGCGGGCGTCGATATCGCTGCACATTCCGAAACTGTGCACGTGCCGCGTCGGTCCGTCGTAGCCCCAAAGAATCTTGCCCGTCGCCGCTTCCACCATGCACATGCCGTTCTTCGCTTGGCGGGATTCGATGCCGTAATACATTTCCAAACCGGGCAAGGCCGGATCAAGGTCCCCAACGTAAAGGTGGTCGGGATGTCCCAACCCCACCGACCACAACGGACGCCCGTCGTCATCCAAAACGACGGAACCGAGTATGACCTCGTCCTTTCCGTCGCCGTCCACGTCGGCGGCCTGCGTCCAGTGGGCGCCCTGACCCCACCATAGCTTTCTGGCGGCGGCGTCAACGCCCGCCTCGCGATTATCCCATCGCCACTGCTCTTCCAGCTTCCGTCCCCGATAGCGATAGGCCGCGACGATCATGCGGTTGTACGTACCGCGGAGGACCAGCAGCGAAGGCGTCCGGCCATCCAGATACGCAACCGCCAATTGATTGCGTGAGGCGTAGTTATAGCCGGGGAACTCCTCGCGGGCGGGCCATGGCACCCGGCTCACTTCGCGACCGGTCGCGCCATCCAGGACCGTGCAGTACTCGGGACCGCTCTGAACGCGTCCGTCGGCGTCGCGGGGATCGCCTTCACCGATTTTGGCCGCCACTTCCGCCTTGCCGTCGCCGTCCAGATCGTAGACCACGTACGGCGAATACCAAATGCCTCGCTCGATCGCCCAGCCGAGGTCGTACTGCCACAACCGTTTGCCTTGCAGGGTGTATGCTTCCAGCTTGTAGGTGTCCGGACTGGGTTTCCAATATTGCTCGTAGGGGTCGATATTGTCGGCGGGTTGCTTGATCACCAAGTCGAGCGTGCCGTCGCCGTCCAAATCGGCAATCCCCACCTTCTGAACCGTGACCCCTTCATCGAGGCGAATGGAAAGGTAGGGTTTTGCGGCTTCGGTTCCCCCAATCGCGGCAGGCTCGCTAGGAATTTGTTCCTTGCCGTCCACGACCGCGCGGACGAAATATCGCAACTTCCCTTGGGGTGGAGCGGTATCGCGAAAATCGGTGGTTTTCGTCACCGGCTCCGCCGTCAGACGTACCGCCTCTCCAGACTCGGCTTGGCGGTAAACGTGAAAGCCCACTCCGGACGGATCACTTTTCAGGAGTCGCCAACCGACGTGCACCTGCCCTTGATCTGCGGCGACCGCCACGACACCCCGGTTGAGATGCTCTCTCTCCGCAGCCTGAACCGACACGACGCAGGGCATCGACAAAAGCCCCATCACCGGGACAAGAGAGACAAGAGAGACCGGCCGCGCGCAGCGCGTTCGAATTTCGCCCTTTCCGCTGGAAGCATGGCTACCCGAGGTGACAATCAACGACCGCAACAATCGGCGGGCCCAACGCATGGCGGAGTCCTCCCAATCAACGTGGTTCAATAGCACGACACGGCCTCAGCAATTATGACCTGACAAGACCGCCGTCGTCGAGCGTATTGCCCGATGGCGGCGGTCTACAGGGACCATACTTTTCAAGTCTCCCCGCGGCGACTGAAACCGGGGGAGGCGGCATACTTCGGCCGCATCGTCTTCGACCGTCAACCTCGCTTGTACTCGCCCACGTTGGGGACGTGGGGATGGACGTCCGGGCCGAAATACCGCAAGCCGACCAACGGTTCGGTGCCGGTGTTTTCGATCACGATACCCGCGCGGGCGGCTTCGTAGGTGATGAAGACCTCGTCGTCCGGTTCTTCGCCGAAGCGGATCATGACCGGCGTTTGCAAGCGGAGCGAACCCATCTTGCCGCACCCTTGGACGGTGATCCACCCGCTGGCGCCGGGGTCGCGGAGGACGCACTTGGCTCCCGGCATGACCGTCAACTCCTTGGCGGAGAAGAGTTGCTTGCCGTCCACCAAGCCGTAAACGATCCACTTGTCGACGTAGCCGTCGCCGGAATTCTCCTCGTCCACGATCGGTTCGAGGTAGTTGTGCTCCTTGAAGTACGGATCGACGTTCTTATCCCAATCAAGCTGGCTGATGATGAAGTCCAAATCGTGGTGCTTATCCTTGGGCACGTCCTTGACGCACAATTCCCAGGGTACGGCGCGGCCTTCCACGAGCGATTGGAACATGCCGAAGACGTCGGAACCCCATTGCGGCTCGTAGGTGCAACGGGAACCGGGGGCGTGCAACACTCCGGCGGGAATCAGCCAACCGGTTCCCGGCTTGAGTCGGTACGCCCGCGACAAATCCAAAATGCCGTTGTCGCCCTTGTTCCAATCGGCGAGGCACTTCTTGACCTGATCCTTGGTGGTGCCGGGCTCCAATCCCATGAACGTGTAATCGAAGTGATTCTCGGCCGCGTTCAACTGAGGCGGGAAGTAGTAGGCCTCGGGCTTGCCTTCTTGCCCGGTCAACTTGGCGAATTCCTGCGTTTGATGCATGTGGTGCGGGATCGGTCCGGCGTTGTCGAAGAACTTGGAGTAGACCGGCCAGCGGCGGTATTTCTCCCAGATCGCCGGTCCGACGATTTTGGCCTGTCCTTCCTCGACCGCGTCGCGCAGCAGGAATTTTTGACCGTTGCAGCGGACCCAACTGAGACCCTCGTCCCAGTTGCGATTGTCGTTCGCGGCTTCGGTGGTGCTGGCGAACCATCGTTCGTCAATGCCGCCGCGATGGGCGCCGAGGGCGTACAGGTCCTCGTTCGCCAGCTTGATACGCCGACCGGGGTGCAGAAAGCTTCGCGGGACCCACGTTGGAATCAATCGCAACAATCCGCCGCCGGCATCCATGGCCTCTTGCAGAATGCTTCCCACATTGTCTTTTTTTACGATCGTTGACGTGGCCATCGTGTCAATACTCCTTCGAGGTACCAATACTGCAAACCATCCTCATGCCGACGTGTCTCAAACGTCCCAACGGGATCGCAGAACGTGGGGCGATCAACGCGACTCTCGCCCGACTCGCCGCAACGGACCGCCGGCGGCCCGTCGGCCGCATCGATGCGGCGTTCCGACATTATTATGCCGCGGATGCGTCGCGGGCAAGCATGACGCCCTTCGGCGGGCCGGTCATGTACCCCGCTTCCGGCGGTCGAAGTATTTTAGTGCCGTCTCCACGCACCGATCCCGGAAGTCGTCCGGCACGTTCTCGAACCCTACCGGCTTGGGACTCTTTGCGTCGCGATACATGCCGCGCAGCGCCCGGGCGAGTATCTGCAATTCCACTTCTTTCTCGTCCAATTCGACCTCGTAGCCGGGATCGGGCCGGACGCCCCAATCGTCCTGGTCCTTTGCGCTCACCGAGCGGTGGATGTTCTTGCCGCTGGGTCGCCGGTACGAAGCCGTGGTCAGCTTCAGCCGTCCCAAGCCGGGTTCCATGTCCAGCAACTCTTGGACCGTGCCTTTGCCGAAGGAACGCTCGCCGACGATGACCGCGCGGCCGTGATCCTGCAAGCAGGCCGCTACGATCTCGCTGGCGCTGGCGCTGAAGCGGTTGATGAGCACCGCCAGCCGCGTATCGGGGCAAATCGCCTTGCCCGAGGCCGCAAACCGCTCCTTGATGACCCCGGTTCGCGTTTGCGTCGTCACGATCACGCCGGAGCGAAGAAAGGCGTCGCAAACGTTCACCGCCACGTCGAGCCTGCCGCCGGGATCGCTCCGCAAGTCGAGGATGATGCCTTGAACGCCTTTTCCCGCCAGTTGAAGCAGGACCTCACGGAGGCGGTCGTCCGTCTCGTCCGCAAAGGTGTCGATGCGGATGAAGCCGATATCCGGTCGCTCCCGCAGCGTGTAATTCCAGGTCCCGTCGGCGTTGCGAGTGTCGCCCAGGACCGTTTCGCCTTGAATGATCTCGCGGGTCAACGTGACGCGGCGGGGTTCCGCCTCGTCGCGCGATTGCACGGTGAGCACGACCTGCGAACCGGGCAATCCACGGACGAGACGACTGACCTCATCCAAATTGGCGCTCGAGACGTCTTGGCCGTCCACCGCCAGCAGGCGATCTCCCGGTCGGATGCCGCCTCGCTGCGCCGGCGTCCCCGGCAGGGCCGTGGTGACGATCACGCCCCGGGTGTCGGGGTCCACGTGAATCTCGATTCCCACTCCGCCGAATTGGCGATCCAATTCCTCGTCGAATTGAGCCAACTCCTCGGCGCTGATGTATGCCGAGTACGGATCCAACTCGTCGGCCATTCCTCGCAGGGCGGCCTCCGCCAGTTCCTTCTGCGACCGCGGTTCCAGGGCTTTCTGATGAATCTGCTCCAAGGCGTACATCAGCGCCCGACCGTAGGGCGAACTGCGGAACGCGCACAATAGCGAAAAGAGGATCGTCAGCAGCAGGATATAAGTATTACGTCGCGGCATAACATCAAACGGCGTAGTGAGCCAAGTGAATCGACCGACGGGAGAATCGCGACGGCGCTCCCGCATCTCGCTCCGTCGCTGCAGGCCGTTCGCCGGGACCGGCACACCTTGCCGGTGTGCCTTGCTTCGACGACTGCGGCAAGTTATTGCCGATCGCCCTGCGCCCCGCCGAGCAAAACGACCGCTTGATCCTTATAATACCGTTTTCGCGAAAGAAATGATCCCGGTGGTGTTGCAGACCGAACCGGCAGCATAAGCGACCGCCGACGGCGAGACGGGCCGCCGGTCCGGGCGTCGTCGCGGTCTCACTATGCCTCACCACCGTCGAGGATTCAGCCCGAAAGGAGAAGCACTCGTGGCGGAAGTCGAGCGTGTCATCATCATCGGGAGCGGACCGGCAGGTTGGACCGCGGCAATCTATGCCGCCCGGGCTGCGCTGCAACCCCTCGTCTTCGAGGGAGCCATCAACGAAAAAAATGCCCAGCAGGGCACGCTGCCCTTGGGGCAATTGGCGCTGACCACGGAGGTGGAGAATTTCCCGGGCTTCCCTCCGGGCGACCTGTCCCTGTTTTTGGAAACGTCCCTGCCCGAGGACCGCCGGGGCTATCTTCCGCCTCACGGCAAGCACGGTGTGAGCGGTCCCGAGTTGATGGAGTTGATGCGCGCTCAAGCCGTCCACTTCGGTACTCGGGTCATTACGGAAGACATTACGAGCGTGGATTTCTCCGGTCGACCGTTCCGCATGCAAGCCTCGGATGGTAAGGAATACCAAGCCAAGGCCGTGATCGTGGCGACGGGGGCCCGCGCCAACTACCTGGGTTTGCCCTCCGAGGATCGGTTCAAGAATCGAGGGGTCAGCGCCTGCGCCGTCTGCGACGGCGCCCTGCCGCGATTCCGCAACCAACCGGTGGCCGTGATCGGGGGCGGCGATTCCGCCGTCGAAGAGGCTACCTATTTGACTCACCATGCCTCCAAGGTGTATCTGGTGCATCGGCGCGACGCCCTGCGAGCATCCAAGATCATGGCCCAACGCGCCATGGATGACCCCAAGATCGAGATCGTTTGGAACCGCGTCGTGGACGAGGTTTTGGGCGACGACGAAAACGGCGTCACCGGCATCCGATTGAAAAGCACCGTGGGAGAGGACGACCTGACGCTGGAGGTCCGCGGGATGTTCTTGGCCATCGGCCACACCCCCAACACCGACTTCCTGCAAGGGCAACTGGCGCTGACCGACAAGGGCTACGTCAAGTGGGTCACGCCCTTCCGCACTCACACCAGCGTGGAGGGCGTCTTTGCGGCGGGAGATGTGGGCGACGATTACTATCGGCAAGCCGTGACCGCGGCGGCGAGCGGATGCATGGCCGCTTTGGACGCCGAGCGCTGGTTGGCGGGCCAAGGGGAGTGACTCCGGTCTGCCGAGTTACGCCCTGCCGCGACGACCGATGTTCCAAGCCGCTGAATCACCAGGAGGACGCCGGGATATGGAGACCCTTACCGTACGCGAAGCGCGATTGCCCGCGAACGTAGGACGTGAGGTCCGCTTGCGAGGCTGGGTTCGCACGCGACGAGATTCCAAGGGAGGCTTCAGCTTCTTGGAATTGAACGACGGTTCGTGCCTGGGCAACCTGCAAATCGTGGCGCCCGGCGAACTTCCCAATTACGAGTCCGAAATCAAACGTTTGAGCACCGGTTGCAGCATCTTGGTGGAAGGCGTGATCCAGACCTCGCCCGGCGAAAAGCAGGCGGTGGAGGTCCTCGCGAACCGCATCGCCGTCTTCGGTTGGGCCCCGCCGGAATCCTATCCCCTGCAAAAGAAGCGGCACTCTTACGAGTTCCTCCGCACCATCGCCCATCTTCGCCCGCGAACCAACTCCTTCGGGGCGGTCATGCGGGTTCGCAATACGGTCTGCCGTTCCATTCACGAGTTCTTTCAGGAGGAGGGATTCCTCTACGTCCACACGCCGATCATTACGGCATCCGACTGCGAGGGGGCGGGCGCCATGTTCCGCGTCACCACCCTGGACCCTGCCGCAACTCCGCCCGCCAAACCGCAAGACGACTTCTTCGGTAAACCCACCTACCTTACCGTCAGCGGACAACTCGAAGCCGAAGTCTTCGCCTGCTCCTTGGGCAAGGTTTACACCTTCGGGCCGACATTCCGCGCGGAAAACTCCAACACCACGCGGCATCTCGCCGAGTTCTGGATGGTTGAACCGGAGGCGGCCTTCTTCGAATTGGCGGACAACATGGATCTCGCCGAGCGTTTCCTCAAACGCATCTTCCGCGACGTGCTGGAACGTTCCGCCGAGGACATGGAGTTCTTCGCCCGTTGGGTGGAACCGAGCGCCGTCACCACCTTGGAGCACGTGCTACAAGAGGAATTCGTCCGATTGACCTACACCGAGGCCGTCGAAATCTTGCGGCAATCGGGCCGCGACTTCGAGTTTCCCGTCGAGTGGGGTCGGGACTTGCAGGCCGAGCACGAGCGCCACCTTACCGAGACTCACTTTCGCAAACCGGTGATCCTCACGGACTATCCGCGGACCATCAAGCCCTTCTATATGCGTCTCAACGACGACGAGCGTACGGTTCGCGCGATGGACGTTTTGCTCCCTCGGGTGGGAGAGATCATCGGCGGCAGTCAGCGGGAGGAACGCTTGGACGTTCTGACCCGGCGTATGGACGAACAGGGACTGCGTGCCGACGATTACTGGTGGTACCTGGATCTGCGACGGTTCGGCACGGTCCCCCACAGCGGTTTCGGACTCGGGCTGGAACGCGCCGTTCAATTCATCACGGGCATGGGAAACATCCGAGACGTGATTCCCTTCCCTCGTACGCCGGGCAGCGCGGAATTTTGACCGGGACCGCACTCGTCGCCGACCTACCGCCCGGGTATCGACCGGTCACGCTTCAGCGGACCATCGATCGCGGGGGCGTCTCAGCGAATCGGACGGGAGATGCTTCATTGTTAGCCGGAGGGGGCGCCGGCGTTGGTCGTCCCGAATCCAGCACCGCCACGTGTTCCGCGGTGAGTAATCGCGTCTCGCCGCTGCCTGAAAACTTCCCCATCACCCCCACCGTCCGACCCACGTACGATCGCATCAGCGTTCCCGGACCGGGATTGACGTAGGTCAGGATGCGTCCGTCGTCGTCGGTCAAGGCATAGGGTGGATCCCCCGGTCGACGCACCTGCGCACGAATCAAGCGGCCGACGACGTCGAATCGCTGCCGACGAAGTTCCAGGAGTTCCCGGGCAATTTCTTCACGCGTGGGGACGGGCTTGGATTCGACCTGCCCTTGCGCTGAGGTCCCGGCAGTGGAACCGACCGGCGACGTCGATCCGTGCTCAGGCCCGGTGACGGCACCGGTTCGAATCACGTTACCGGCATCAAGAGCATTCGAACGCAGTGACGTCGCATTTTGCTGCGACGAAACCGGCGGCACCGCAATCGCCGTGGGCGGCGGCGCAATCCGTGTCGGACGTTCCGCCGCCGGTGAGGGCGGAAGCGGCATCCCCTGCGGCGAGGCCGGTTGTGGTCCGGCCATTATCGACGTTTGCAGAGCCTGCCCGTCCGCAGTCTCGGTCGGTGCCGACGCCCCCCCGCCCGAAATGCGGCGCCACTCTGCGGCAACCCGCTCGGCCTGGGCGATCTTCGCGGTAATCTTGTCGGCCCGGTCGCGTGTCGCACCATCGGGCGCGGCCGCCCTGAGATCCACCGCGCGCTGCCGCAAATCCGACAGATTCCACGTCTCCGGTCCTTGGCTCAGACGATTGGCCAGGTCCAGTTCCAGGCTCTGCGCCTGCCGGGTGAATTCATCCGGCGTCAAGGGCGTTATGTTGCGACTGGGCACCACCGGTTGACCGAATCTCAGTCCCGACATTCGCCCGGCATTGTCCGAACCGTAAACCGCAGGACGTTCCCGAAGCAATCCCGTCGATTCGCCCGACCCGTTCATGGGCCGCCAACCGTTAGCCCCGTCATCCGGCGGCAACGCGCCCGAGGTTGCGACCACGCCCGAGACGGATGCATCGGTGAGATTCTCGACCTGCGGATCGTACGTGTCCGGAATCGCATTCGGGCCTGCCGTTGAGTTGTGGGCCGTCGACGCAAGCCCTGGATTCATCGTCGTATCCGCCCCGGCATGGGCCTGCGTATTCGGCTCAGAGGCTCGCGGGATCGGAACCGTGGGAATCCGCTGCGGTTTCGGCTCCATGGGCCGGGTCGCCGATTCCGGGCCTTCGCCGAAGTTGCGGTCGGCGATCGCACTTGTTTGCGAATACGTGCCGGCAAGAGGACTCTCCGACGCAATTGGAATAGCGGACGCCGCGGCGGCGGACGGCAGGGGTTCGCCGCTTCCCACCGCTCGCAGCGATGACACGTGAACCCAACGGAACTCACCCGACGGCGGTCGAATCTTCAGCCAGGTTTGCGGAGCGGACACGCTGCTCGAAGGATCCTGCCCTATCCGTCGGGCATCCAAAACTTCCAGCAATTCCCCTTGCCGCAACGTCACGTGAGAAAGATTGCGATCGGGCACCTCCACGCCGCCCACGTAACTGGGAACGCCGGGACGGATGACCTTTGCCAAACCGTTGGGCAGGAGTTGTGCGGCATCCGCGAGGACCCAACTGTAACTCCCGTCCGGCGGTCTGATGGCACACCAACCCCCGGGATCGTGACGGTACACATCCACCTCGGCCCCAAACGCCAAATAACCGGTTACCGGATAGGCCTGTCCCGGACCGCCGCGCACTCGGGCCTGGTGGGTGACGATATGAGCTTTGTAGGGAAAGGTCGCGGGCGCGGCCTCTGCGACGACCGCCGTCAACACAAGCGTTACCGGCACCACCCACGCGAAGTACCGTGTCTTCATCACCGGACCGTCCTCTTGCCTTAGAAAGGATCGCGGGGGCGGTAGATCGCTGCCAGCTGATGCCCGCTCGGCGCGCTCCGTGCTTCCCGAATTCGATGGGGCGCACAGCTTCGCCCGGTCTATCGCCCGCTAGAGCTATCCTCGGGAAAGCCATCCTGACGGCGGTTTATACGTGATCCGGGAGGATTGGGCAAGAGCGATCCGCCGCACCCGCCGCGACACGCGGTCTCGCCGCTCGCCTCGCTGGTCGTCGCGGAGCGTCCGAAGGCATGCCGTCTACTTCGTTCCAACCAGATGGGCGGGGGATTGCAAGAAAAGAATCATAGCCGCTGCCGCTCATGCCGCGACGCGGCGATCATCCGGCATCGATTCACGCAGATGGCCGACCGACGAAGTTGCACCTGGGTCCGGAGGGGCGACCATTTCCGCGGCTTGAGAAGACGAATCCTCGCGAAGGTCGGTTTGACCTGCCGGTGGGCAAGTCTCGGCAGTAGCGAGCCTGATCCGCTTTTCCTCTAAGAGTTGCTTTTCTCGTTGGATCTCGACGTGCCAACGCCGGGCCGCGTCCCATTTTTCCAATTCTCGAAGCAGGTGTCCCGCCTCATTCAGGCGACCGGTCCGGCGCCACAGCGCCGCCAAGAGCAGTAAGGCCTCCGCATCGCGCGGATTGCGGCGGAGGAGGCGTCCCAATAGATGCTCGGTACGTGACCACTCTGTGCGCAGATAGGCTTGCAAAGCCTCCGGAAACAAGTCTTCGCCCGGCGGCGGGGTTGCGGCACGGCGTTGACGCCGATCGCAGAGGGCGGCCCAGTAGACCGAATAGCCCCAGCCCGCGGCAAGAAAGAACCAAGCCCCGCGTGTCACCAGGGGCGGCCAGATCTCCGGCCACACGAACGTCGCGACCAGGCAAAGATGGAGCAGACCGGCAAACCCCGCGGCGATGAGGAACGTCCCCCAGCCCGGTTCCAAAATGAGGGGTAAAACCCCCGGCCAAAGATAGAGGAGCCAGGTCCTCCTGACCATCCCCAAAGCTCCTTGCCGTTGCCGGTGTGTCCGAACGTCGTCGATTCTAGCTATTGGAATCCAGGCAAGCAAGGCGAAAAAGGCAAATCCGGCAGGCGTACTCGGAAACGGCGAGAACTAGCTCGGCGAGCGTATTCCCGCCGGATCGTCGCAACCGAATCCAACGTAGAAAACAGCGGCCGAGACCGTCGCCTCGACCGCTGTGATGCCATCGCCAACGTCGATCCGCCCCGTCCTCGCGGCTTACGAGACGAACCCACGGAATACCGAACTATAGCCGCAAGACTACAGCTTGGCCACGCGTTCGACCAAGTCGACCGTCCGGCAGCTATATCCCCATTCGTTGTCGTACCAGCTTACCACCTTGACCATGGAGCCTTCGATTACCTGGGTCCAAGGCGCGGCGAACACGGAACTGTACGAGCAACCGATGATGTCGCTGGAGACGATCGGGTCTTCGGTGTAGAGCAGAATGCCCTTCATCTTGCCCTCGGCGGCCTCTTTGACGGCGGCGTTGATTTCGGCCGCTTCCACCGGACGCTTCAGTTCCGCCACCAAATCCACCACGCTACCGGTAGGAACCGGTACCCGCATGGCGATGCCGGTGAGTTTGCCCTTGAGTTCGGGAATCACCAGGCCGACCGCTTTAGCCGCCCCGGTGGAGGTGGGGATGATGTTGGCCGCCGCCGCTCGGGCGCGATACAGATCCTTATGAGGCAGATCCAAGACCCGCTGATCGTTCGTGTACGCGTGGACCGTGGTCATCAAGCCTCGGACGATGCCGAACTTGTCGTTCAGCACCTTGGCGACCGGGGCCAAGCAGTTCGTGGTGCAACTGGCGTTCGAGATGCAGGTGTGCTCGGCCTTGAGTTGGTCGTCGTTCACCCCCAACACGCAAGTGAGATCAGGCGTATCCTTGGCGGGAGCGCTGAGAATCACCTTCCGGGCACCGGCCTTGAGATGGGCGCCGTAACCGGGCTTGGCATCGTCGCCGCGGGAAGTGAACACGCCCGTGCTTTCGACCACCACCTCGGCTCCCAGGTCCTTCCAGGGGAGCTTGGTGGGGTCTTTTTCCGCGCAGACGGGGACCTTCTTGCCGTCGATGATGAGGTTCTTGTCATCGAACTCGACGGTTCCCTTGTACGTGCGGTGGACGCTGTCGTACTTGAACAGCATGGCCAGCGTCTTCACGTCCGTAATGTCGTTGATGCCGACGATTTGGAATACGTCGGGCCTCTCCATCATGCGGCGCGCGACCAACCGACCAATACGACCGAACCCGTTGATACCGACGCGAATGGCCACAGTATACTCTCCTTGCTCCAAGAACCCCTGAAATGCACCCGCCCGCCTGTTGCGGGCCGGCTCCCTCCAAGACGGAATCCGACCAGACCGAGAGAGATCGGAGAAACGCTCCCCGCACGCCGGTCTTTGCCATCAAAGAATACCGAATTATACCGATTTGCCGCCCCGCCCACAACCGCCGGAGGGGTGGGCCCTGTCATCCGTGACTAGAAATGCCTCCTTGCGGCGTGAATGGAAATGCCATTATCAGCCGTCCAAAAAGCCGGGTTGCACGGTGAGGTTATCGACGACTGCGAGAGCGCGGACGAGGACGGCGGTCTTCCATTTGGTGAAGGTGCAAGATATCGCGATGAATTAGGCTGGTGAAGCCGAGCAACCTATTGGGATGACCTACCGGCAGGCCAAGCGTTCGTGGGCGCGCTTTCAGGCGGCGGAGAGAGCGGGGAATCCATGGCGGACGTTTCGATTTGAGGGCGGTCATCGGATTGCAAGGTCCGGCGTGAAGGTTCCACACGGCGGTTCCGTACGGCGATGGGCGGTTTGACGCGTTGGATTTGCGGTTTTCGCGCTTTCCTCGCACCCAGCTACGGGCAATAATCATAATATTGCGGTGCGACAGCGGTGGGATGCCCCGCGCGGCGGTGGGGCGGAAAGTGAGATGAGCGCCCGGCAGGGTCGCGCGGACTCCCTTCCCCTATTCCGCGGGTCGATGTTGCGCAAGTTCGCCAATCATTCTTTATCCGCTTGAAAGTTTTTCTCTCGAACAGCCAAGCGTTTCTCGGAATCATGCATATTTGGGTTGTTGTCGGTGCCCTGGTTGCGATGGCGGGGCATGTGGTGCTTTGGGCCGTCCTATGGAATCGACTGCACGGCTGCGGTTTGGCCTACGGGATATGCAGCAAGACCACGGCGCTGTTGGTGATTCTGGGCGCGGCGATTCCCTCCGCCTTTACAGTTGGGGTTCTGCGCGGCGATTTGCCGCTTTGGAGCTGGCCCGGCAGCGCGTTTCCCGCCGGCTCGGCGGGCACCGTCATCGCCTGGGTCGCCGACACGTATATTCTGGTCTGCTGGCTAATCTTACCGTACTCTCTTGCGGTCCGTGTGTTTCGTCGGTTGAAGGGGCATCCGCATGTGGTCCGGTATCATCGACTCCGCGCCAGAGTCGCGGTGCCTGCGCCGGTTTCGGGTGCCTCTCCGGGGCTGACGGCGAGGCTTCGTTCCCTGCCGCGTAAGGACACCGATGCCGTCGATTTGGCGGGGCGCTCGCCCGAACCCCGGGCGCAGACGCACAGTCGCATTCTCCGGCTCCCGGGCAACGAATCCTCACTGTGCGAGTTCACGGACGTGGGGTTTCAGTTGGATCGATTGCCGCCCGGCCTTGACGGCTTGTCGCTGATCCAGCTTTCCGATTTGCACTTCAGCGGGCGCATTCATCTGGATTTCTACGAGGCGGTCGTGGACGCCGCCAACCACCGTCAACCCGATCTGGCGGTCGTCACCGGGGATATCGTGGACCATGCCGACTGCTTGGAGGACGCCGCCGCCGTCCTGGGGCGTCTCCAAGCCAAGTACGGCGTCTACTTCATCCTGGGCAACCATGATTTTCGACTCGAGGCCGGACGGATTCGCGAGCGATTGGTCGATGCAGGGTTGATCGACTTGGGCGGACGGGTGACACGCCTGGCGATCGGGCGCGACGTGCTGTTGATAGGCGGCGATGAGCGGCCTTGGGGACCGGACGTCCCGGATTTCGATGCCGCCGTGAATAGCGACTTGCACCGGCCGTTTCGCCTGCTGCTGGCCCATACGCCCGACCAATTCCGCTGGGCCGCCCGCAATGACGTGGATTTGGTTCTGGCGGGACACACGCACGGAGGCCAGGTCTGCATGCCGTGGTTGGGGCCGATTCTGACGCCGTGCGCTTCGGGGATTCGCTATTCCTCGGGAGCATTTTACCGTCCGCCGACCGCGATGTACGTGACTCGGGGCGTCGGCGGCGAGTTTCCCATCCGTTACTTCTGCCCTCCGGAAGTGGCATGTATCGTGCTGCACGCGGCGAGCGCGTCGCCGATTGCGAGCGTCGATGCACCCTACGAAGTCCTGAGCGACGAAACCCCATCGCTTGCGATACCGTCGGCCTCAGAACGTATTTGAGATGCCGGCCTGATCGGTCGATTTAGCGGCGGACCATACGGTCGAGACGCCGTCACGTTGGCGTTCGCGGCGGGGTTTTCTTCCGCCGGGGGATGGCTCAGAATGAGCATCGTCCTGACGGACGGAAATCGAGCGCCGGCGATATTCGAGAAGCCTCGGACTGCCGAGCAAGTGCAAGCGGGACTTGGTCGCTCGCCGGGTGAACGGCAAGATTCCCCTGTTTTGCAGGAGACGACACGGTGGACAATTCTTCTTCCAAGGAATCGCTCTCGTTGGGTTTCATTGGGATCGGTCAAATGGGGGCGGCCATGGTCGCCAACTGGTTGGCCGCGGGCTATTCCGTGCGTGTTTACAATCGAACCGCGGAAAAGACGGAACCGTTGGTGCAACTTGGCGCGGTCCGCGTGGATTCGCCCGCCGAGGCGGTTCCGCCGAGCGGCATCGTGATGACGTGCGTTTCGGATGACGCCGCCTTACAATCGATCTTCGCCGACGGGGCGATCTTTCGTCGACTGGGAACGGAGGGCATTCACGTTTCCATGAGTACGATCTCGCCGAAGACGGCCCTGGATCTGGACGCGCGGCACCGCAGGGAAGGGGGAACCTACCTGGCCTGTCCCGTGATGGGCCGGCCCGACACCGTCGCCGCCAAACGGCAGACCTTTTACGTTTCGGGCCCCGCTTCCGCACGTGAGGCCGTGAAGCCGATCTTGGAACGGATCAGCAGACGAGTTTTGGAGTTAGGCGACGGTCCGGCGGCAGCTCACGTGGCTAAATTGGCGTCCAATTTTTTAATTGCGGCAGTCGTGGAGTCGCTGGGCGAGTCGTTCGCCTTCGTAGAGAAAAGCGGTCTGCCCGCCGCGACCTTCTTCGAAACGATCACCGAATTCCTATTCGATTGTTTCATCTACAAGGGCTATGGCAAGCACCTGTTGAGCGGCGAACACCGCGAACCGCTCTTCAAACTGGCGCTCGGCGCGAAGGACATGTCTTTGGTCGCCCAGACTGCGGCGGAGACCCAAACGCCGATGCCGCTATTGAGTCTGATCCGTGATCGCTACTTGGCCTCGTTGGCTCAAGGGCGCAGCGATTGGGACTGGACGGCCATCGTTCTGGAAATCCGTCGCCAGGCCGCGCTCTGATAACGAGGCGATCGTCCGATGGATGCTTATCCTTCCGACCGGCCCCGCGGATTCCGCGCGCGGACCCTTCGCCGACGTGCGAACCTCGCCCGTTGGCGGAAAATTGTCCGCGCTTTGTCGTCCGATTGGATGCGTTCCGGCGTTATGCGCTGCTAGGCGCGAAATCGGTATCGGCGGATGGCCGACCGGCCAATCTTGGCCTGTTTGGGTCGACCGTTCCGCGAGTGCCAGGGATTCACGTCCTTCAACTCGGGCATGATTTCGATCAGTTGCTCCACCAGCATTTGTGCCAGCAGTCGCACCGAGCGTTGCCGCGTCCGGCGGAGGATGGACATCGTCGTTTTCATCAACCGCAACATCCTGGCCCGCTTGAGGACGGGCGCGGACAGCGGTTCCTCGATGTCCGATAGCAACTCCGCCAGGGGGACCTCGAGCGCCCGCTGCCAGCGGTAAATCACCGACAACGGGAGATCCGCGGCGGGATCCTCTTCTCGGCGAACGGTGCGGACATCCACGTTCATACGCCGCGCCATGGTCCGCAGGGAGACGCCTTGGCGGAGACGCACTTCCGAAAGACGATGCAACCGAAGCGGGCGGGTCGGCTTCGATCCGCCCAAGACGCGAACCGTCTCGCGAGCGATCAAGGGTGGAACGACGGGCGGCGAGACGGAGTCCCCCGTCATCACGGAATTGAGGAGGCGCATGGGACCCTCCTTGCCGTCGGAATCACGTTATCCCGGCGGCGCGAGATAAGATGGGACGGAAGCGGAGTCGAACGCCATGAAGAACCTTCGGGCGAACACCACTTCCCGACGGAGACGGCCGATTGGCTTCGGCCACGGCGGCTGGAGGGAGAGGATCGCAGACCTATCCGCCGCTGAAAGGCGACGCCGTTTCAGTCGCGGACAGGATGCATTCCATGCATTTCGCTTACGCGGTCAGAACACGCCAATGAGAACGATTTCCTCGGACGGCAGCGGATAACGGAGAAGCTATGAAGGAGATTCAAGATAACGGGAATGGGAACAATCACTGCCGACGAACGTCTTCCATCGCGCGAACTCGACCACACCTCCACCGTAGCGCAAACCATTGAGCCGACTCTGTCGTACACGCAGTACGGATAACGAATATGACGTCGGCGATTACGGTTCGCCGTAGACCGAAAAAAGCGGAGGCGGCTCGGTGCGCCCCGATCGGGTGCCGCACCGGAGCAGGGAATAATCGAAACGTTTTGGCCCTTGCGGTATCAATCGAGCGACCGAAGTTCGGCTTCGCTCACACCTCCATTATAATCGGCCGAACCCCGGCGACAAGCGCGGCATTTTTCCAGCCTGCGGCGTCAGACCGTTCGGCGAGGATATTTCCGCTAGGCGCGGTGGTTCCGCGTTAGTCGGTGGAACTTCGCCATCAGGTCGCGGGTAATCGGCCCGGGTGCGCCGTCCCCGATGGGCCGGCTATCCACTTTGACGACCGGAACCACTTCCGCCGCCGTCCCCGTCAGGAAACACTCGTCGGCGATGTACACGTCGTGCTTGGTCAGGGGAATCTCGCGGACGGAGATGCCGGATTCGCAAGCCAATTCGATCACGGCATCGCGGGTGATCCCCTCCAAAATGCCGGCCTCCTTCGGCGGTGTTAGCAATTCTCCCTTTCGCACCAGAAAGATGTTGTCGCCGGTGCACTCGGCGACCTCGCCCTTGTGGTTCAGCATCAGAGCCTCGATGCAACCGGCCTGAAGGCCCTCGATCTTGGCCAGGATATTGTTGAGGTAATTGAGCGACTTGATCCGCGGACTCAGCGCCGCCGGGTGATTGCGGATCGTGCTGACGGTGATCAACTCCAGGCCCTTCTCGTACAGTTCCTTCGGATACAGCGAGATGTGGTCGGTAATGATGATGACCTGCGGATCGCTGCAACGATTGGGGTCCAACCCTAAAGTCCCGGCGCCCCGGGTGACGACGACGCGGATGTAGCCGTCTTCGATCCCGTTCAATCGCAGGGTTTCTTCGATGGCGGCGGCCATCTCCTCCTTGCTCATGGGTATGGTGAGCCAGATCGCCTTGGCGGAATCCCAAAGGCGGTCCAGGTGTTGCTGCATGCGAAAGACCTTGCCGGCGTAACTGCGGATGCCCTCGAATACGCCGTCTCCATACAGCAAACCGTGGTCGAAGACGCTCACCTTGGCGTCGTCCTTGTCGTAGAACTTTCCGCTGATGAAGACTTTGAGAGCCATCCCGCGCGTTCCATCCCTCTGAAGCATATGGTTGTTGGATAGGGGCGAACGAAGCTTCTCCCGGTCGGCCCCGGAACCGCCCGCCGTAACTGTGGACGCGGCCGACGCTTTGGGGACGAGGTCCCGTCCGATTCGGCGTGGAATCAGGCCGGTACGACCCGGCCCTCGCGAAGACGCACGACGCGATCCGCCTGGGCCGCGATGGTGGGGTCGTGCGTAACCATGACTATAGTGAGGTTTTCGATGCCGTTCAAGGTTCGCAGTGTTTTCAAGATTTCTCGCCCGGTCCCCTGGTCGAGGTTGCCCGTGGGTTCGTCGGCTAAGAGGATTTGTGGGCGATTCATGAGCGCCCGGGCGATGGCGGTTCGCTGCATTTCTCCGCCGGACATTTCTCGCGGGCGGTGCCGCAGGCGGTGAGACAGGCCCATCAGTTCCAGAAGTTCGGTCGCCCGGCGACGCAATTGCGGCCGACGGCGAAATCCCGTGAGGGGATTGGTCGCGATCAGGCCGGGGACCATGACGTTTTCCAGGGCCGTCAACTCCGGTAAAAGGTGATAGAACTGGAACACCATGCCGAAGCACCGATTTCGGAAGTGATCGCGTTTCGTTGGCGGCAAATCGTCGATTCGCGAACCCGCCAGCCGAATGCTTCCGTCGTCGGGGCGGTCGAGCAGTCCGAGCAAATGCAGCAGCGTGCTCTTGCCGGATCCGCTTTGGCCCACGATCGCCAGGAATTCCCCGCGATGAACTTCCAGGTCTACGCCGCGCAAGACGGGAATCTCCACCGCCGCCTTGCGGTAGGCCTTGGTCAAGCCGGTAGTGCAAAGCTGCGGTTCGGAGGCGGTCGAGGCGGGTTTCGGATCGTCCAGGGGGTTGTGTGAGAGGGAATCTCGGTCGTCCCAGCGGAGGTGGGGCGCGGGAGGCGTGGAGCGCGGTCCGCCGACGGGCAGACTATCAGTCGGTGGAATGCCGTGGTCGTCCGTACTCGCCGCCGACATGGGTGCGGCGGCGCCTTGGGAAAGGGCTTGCGTGGCGGTGCCGTCGTCGCAGGGCCCGGCAGCGTTCGAGGGCGAATGGGGTTCGCGCCGCGCGGCGATCGTTCTATTCATAACGCAGTGCCTCCACCGGATGCAGTCGCGCGGCACGCAACGCGGGCAGGATTCCCGCCAGCACCGCGATGGCCATGGCCCCACCCACAATCCACGCCACCGTGAAGGGATCGATGATGGCAGGGATTTTGTAGAAGTAGTAGATGTCGGGATCGAACACGGGTCGGCCCGTCAGTCGGCCCAGGATGTCCGCGATCTCGTTGATGTAGTGAACGAAGAGCAGGCCCATGACCAAGCCCACACCGGATCCAACCAACCCCAACAGCAAACCGTACCCGAGAAAGATGCTCATCACTCCCGTGGAGGAGGCGCCCAGCGACTTGAGAATGCCGATGTCGCGGGTCTTTTCGACCACGATCATGAAGAAGATGGCCAGAATACCGAACCCCGCCACGCAGATAATCAAGAACAAAAGCACATTGAGGATGGCGGTTTCCATGTGTACCGCCGCCAAGAGCGCCCCTTGATTGTCGCGCCACGTGTCGATGGAGTAATACTGCGGAGCGAAGGCCGCGCGGAGGCGGTCGCGGACGTCGTTCATGTCGCGCCCCGGTTTGAGCTTGATGCTGATGGCGTTGACGTAGCTGCGTCCCGAGGAAGGGTCGATCATGCCGCGGAGTCGTTGCAGCGTCTCGATGGGCACGAAAGCGAAGTTCGAGTCGTACTCGCTCATCTTGCTCTCATAGAAATCCACGATCGTGAAGTAATCGCGATGGATGCGCGGCGGCGATCCGGCGGTGGGGAACGTGACCGTGACATCGTCGCCCGGCAGGACGAGGAATCGATCTCGCCCGTCTTTGCGGTAGGTGGCCAATCCGATCCCCAAGACGATCCCCGTATATTGCGATTGGGCCGGATCGAATGCGGGGACGTATTCTTCCTCGCGCGGACCGAATCGGGCAAACGGATTGGTGGGAACGGCGTCGGTCGACGGATTCGTCGTTCCATCGGTCCCGGCAACGGGAGAGGTATCGTTCGCGGCGGCGGGAACGGTCGCCGCGGTCGGCTCGGGGGCCTGGCCTATCGCCGAGGAAGCCTCGATATCCCGCATGATCTTGCGGAGTTGGGCCATGCGGCGGCGGTATTTCCATCCGGCGTCGGCCATCTCGGGTCGGGGGGGATCGTCCGGGCCGCCCTGATGATCGCGGACGTCGTATCCGCCGTCGCGGAGCTCGAAGCTCAATTGCCTTCGATTGTCCGGGTGCTGAAGGTACTGCCCGAAATCGCTGACCCGACTTTGGGTCGCGGCGTCGATGCCGATCAACTGCACGGGCCGGGTAATCCACTGTTCGCCGACCTGGAGATTGACCATGGCCGGCACCACGACCGTCGGCGTCATGGCCTCGATATCGTCCCCCGCCACGCGGCGGATCTGCTCCATGTGCCATTCGGCGTCGGGAAATCCCTCCAAACTCCGGGACTGGAAGATGATGTCCGAGAGGATGCCGTGGAGGCGGTTTTCCATCTCGTGCGTGAAGCCGAGCATGACGCTGTTCACCACGATCATGGTGGCCACGCCGAGCATCACGCTGATGATGGACGCCAAGGCGATATACCGCGTCCGTAAGTACCGCCAGCAGAGCATCAAGACGTACATCGCGGACCGGTCCTCCGTGACCCTCAAGTACCGCTTCGACCGCGGCAACGCTCCGCAAGGCCGTACGGCGGCGGGGACGCTCCCGGCAAAGGGCCTGTTTCGCGCGGCTACGCCTCGGGGCGGTAGAGCGGAAACAGAATGACTTCCCGTATGCTTTGACAGTTTGTAAGAAGCATGACCAAGCGGTCAATACCAATTCCCAACCCCCCCGCCGGCGGCATGCCGTACCGCAGTGCCCGGATGAAATCGCGATCCATCCGCGCCATGGACTCCTCCTCCGGCAAACCCTCCAATTGCAGGCTGAAAAGCCGTTCCTGAAGGTCGGGGTCGTTCAATTCGGTGTAGGCATTGGCCAGCTCCATACCCTGCACAAAAAGCTCGAATCGCTCGGCGATTTCCGGCGATCCCGCCTTCCGCTTGGTCAAGGGACAGATCGACGCCGGGTAATCCGTCACGAAGATCGGCCCCGCCAGTTTGGGTTGCACGAACTCCTCGAATAGCTCGTTTTTCAGCACGTCGGGGTGCTTCGCGCCCGCCTCCAAACCACGAGCGACGGCACACTCCCTTAGCGCGGCCGGGTCGCTCGGATCGACTTCCAGGTATTCCCGCAGCAAATCGTCGTATCGCCGCCGGGCGAAGGGAGGCGTGAAGTCGATCACGGCCTCTCCCCACGGAAGTTGCAGCGGTCGGTCGATGGCCTGGATTGCGCGGACGATCAGACGCTCCGTCAGGTCCATCATGGTCTGATAGTCGCCGTAAGCCTGATAGACTTCGAGCATGGTGAATTCGGGATTGTGCCGCGGGCTGATCCCTTCGTTGCGATAGACGCGGCCCAGTTCGTAGACTCGCTCCACGCCGCCCACCAAAAGCCGCTTCAAGTGCAGTTCCAAAGCGATGCGGAGGAACAGGTCCATGTCCAAGGCATTGTGATGAGTGACGAAGGGCCGCGCCGCCGCCCCGCCCGCCACCGTGTGTAGCGTCGGTCCCTCGACCTCGACGAAACCTTCTTCCCCCAGGGTTCGGCGGATGGATTGCACGATCTTCGTCCGCTGCAAGAACCGCTGCATGACTCCGTCCGTGTACGCCAAATCCAAGTAGCGCATGCGGTTTCGGAGTTCGGGGTCGGTCAAACCGTGCCATTTCTCGGGCGGCGTCTCGATGGACTTCGCCAGAAAAGTGAGGTTCTCGGCGAAAATCGTCAATTCGCCGGTTTTGGTACGCTTCAGTTCGCCGTCCACGCCGAGCAGATCGCCCAAATCGAGGCACTGCGCCAACTGCCAATTGGCCTCGCCGACCTGTCCCTTGCCGATCAGCACCTGGATTTTGGCGGACCAATCCCGCAGGTCCAAAAACATGATTTTGCCCGCTCGGCGGAGAAGCATGATTCTTCCGGCGGCACGGACGCGGGGGCCGCGCAACTCCGGCGGTTGCCCTACGGCACAGTCGCCCGCCGGAATGGTCTCGATCTCCCCCTCTCGGGCCCGAATCGCCGCAATAGCCTGATGCCCGTCGAAGCGATGGCCCCAGGGGTCGACCCCCATTTCCTCCAGACGCCGCAGTTTCTCGCGTCGCGCGGCTTCCAACGGGCTAAGTTCGCTGTCGTTCCCCCCGGAAGTTTGGCCGGAAACGCTCAAGGCAGGACTCCTTCGCAGAAAAAAGCGGCGGCGCTGTCGCCAAGCGGTGATGGGCGCGACCATCGGACGGACGTTGGCCGAATCGTCCCAAAAGATCAAAAATACCGCAAATGCGGGCTGCGGCAAAGGTGAACGCGCGGGAAACGTGGGCCGGGCCGGACTTGATGCCCGTCGAGAAGGACGTAAACGATTTCGATTTCGATGTGACTGCGCAGCAAAGTCGACACACGGTTCCGGCAAGGGACGGCGTACCGGTTGCCGCGGCGGATGCGGAGCGATGGCCGGTCGCGAGTGCGCTAGGGTCGCACCGGGGGGCGACCGATACTGTAATACGTGAAGCCCATATCCCGCATCCGGAAGGGGTTGTAGATATTCCGTCCGTCGAATATGACCGGATGTTTCATCCGCCGCTTGATCTCGTCGAACTCCGGATGGACGAACTGTTTCCACTCGGTGACGACGGCAAGGGCGTCCGCTCCGTCCAGGGCTTCATCGCGCTGTGATGCGTAAATCAGTCGCTCGCCGTAGCGCCGCCGCACGTTTTCCATCGCCTCCGGATCGAATACCCGGATTGTGGCGCCGTGCCGCAGCAAGGCGTCGATGAGCACCAATGCGGGGGCCTCGCGGATGTCGTCCGTGGCGGGCTTGAACGCCAGGCCCCAAATCGCGATGGTCTTATCCGACAGCGCACCGCCGAAATGCTCGCGGATTTTCCGCAGCAGCGTCCCCTTCTGGAATTCGTTGACTTGATGGACGGCCTCGAGTATCCGTGGTTGGACGTCGTGGGCCTTGGCCACCGCCGCCAGGGCTTGCACGTCCTTGGGAAAACAACTCCCGCCGTAACCGACGCCCGGAAACAAGAACGCGAACCCGATCCGGCTATCGTGCCCGATGCCCCGCCGCACGTCGTTGATGTCCGCCCCGGTCCGTTCGCAAATCGATGCGATTTCGTTGATGAAGCTGATCTTGGTCGCCAGCAAGGAGTTGGCCGCGTATTTGGTCATCTCGGCGCTTTCCGGCGACATGGACAGCAGCGGCTTGTCCGTCCTCAAATAGGGCTGATAGAGATCCCAGAGCAGATCGCAGACCTCTTCCCGCCGGGCCCCCACGACCACGCGATCGGGCTTCATGAAGTCCTCCACCGCGGCGCCCTCCTTGAGAAATTCGGGGTTGCTGGCCACGTCGACGTGCCTTCCGGTCAGTTCCCGAAGTCGCGCCGTCACCGAGGCATTGGTCCCCACCGGAACCGTGCTCTTCAGCACGACGACGGCGTCCGGGGCCAAATGCGGCGCGATTTGCTCGACCGCCGTCCACAAATAGGAGAGGTCGACGGAGCCGTCGTCCCGGGGCGGGGTTCCCACGGCCAAGAAGACGAGCTTCGCCCAACCGGCGGACGAAGCCAAGTCGGTCGTGAATCGCAATCGGCCCGCCGCAACATTTCGTTTGATCAGCTCCTCCAAGCCTGGCTCGTAAATGGTGGACTTGCCCGACTGGAGTGTGCGGACCTTTTCCTCGTCGCAATCCACGCAAACGACCTCGTTACCCGTTTCGGCAAAACAGGTACCCGTCACCAAACCCACATAACCCGTGCCGACGATGGTGATCTTCACGTAACCGCTCCTGGATATTGGAATTGAGTCTCAAGCCAGCCCCTTAGTGCGGGGTCGATGAATTATCGCGCAAACCTTTCGCCGCACACCGGAGAAACCCGATTTCGCGACATGGGAATCATAGCACGCCGCCGATGCCGGCGCTGTATCAGGCGAAATTCGGCCGAAGCGTCGCGCACGTGAGCCGTTTGCGTTGTAAACTTTTTGGCGGGGGAGTGAGTTAAGAGCGCGAGGCTGGATAGGTCAGGAAGAGTCGCGGAAGAGGGATCAGGTGAATACGTGGGGCGGGGAGTCTTGAAAAGAGGGGACTCCAGAGGCGGGAAGGTGGCACTCGAAGGAAGAAAAGGCGGCGTTCGAGGGAAGAAAACGCCTCGGAGCGGTCTTTGATCGGCCTTCCGCGCGCACTCCGCGCAGACCGTCATCCTGCGAGACGAGCTCAGCACCGACAAGATTCCCGATTCGTCCGCCGCTCTGGGGTAAAAAACCTAGGTGACCGCTACGGCGGGTTTTCCTGAAGGCTCTTGCTCAGCGGCGGAGCCGGACTCGGGATGTCCCGGGGCGGCAGGCTTGCCGTAGACTCTTTCCCGCAAGGCCTTGGAAATCGGACTGAGCCGCATCTTTCCCAACGTCCCCTCTCGACGCGGGGCCATCGCCAACAGCGTCGCAAACGCGGCGTGCACCACCATCACCGCCCCCACCTCCGCCGTAAACCGCCGGGCCCCGACGATGTTCCCGTCATCCACTCCCCAAAACACCTTCAGCCGGGCATTTACCCGTTCCACCGCCGTCCGCCCGCGGTACAACCGCTCAAACTTCCGCGTCGCCCGGGGTATCGCCGGAAACCGTCGCAGGTCAATCTCCCGCGGCACACGCACCGTCTTCCCATAGGACTTCCCCGCATTGCAAATCTTGCTCATCGGACACTCCCACCCCTCGTGCTTGGCCGGACACCGATACTTGATCGTCTCCCGTGACGGCTCATACCCGATGTAGGCCATCCGATACCGCACCATCGGTTGGCTGACCCGATCGTAACAGTACACCGTCCCCGCCTCGTCGTAGACGATGTTCGAGTTCCCATCGTGGCCGGGCAACATCCGCTCCGCCTCCTCCTTCCACAAACTCCGATTCTCGATTACCGCCTTGATCCCCTCCCGCGACAACAACTCATGCACCGGATTCGTGTCGGCCGCCTTGTCATAGGCCAGACTCTTGATCCGACCTTGCGGCAGATTCCGTTTCACCTGCTCCAAAACCGCCGGCAACGTCTCGGCATCCCCGGCCGTACTCTCCGTGACCTTGTACCCCAACACCACTTCGTGCTTCACATCCACCGCCAGGTGCAGCTTGAACCCGAACCACTCCACCACCCGCGTCACGTTCCCGTCCTTGTCCGTGTACTCCTTGCGACCGCCCTTGGGTTGCGGAAGACCTTCCGCCTTCTCCTCCTCCGCCGCCTCTCCCTCCTTCCGCCGCGCCTTCAGCCCCGTGGCGTCTCCGGCCAGGTTCTCTCCCAAGTCCGGCACCACCTCGCCTAATCGCCGCACCATCGTGTTGAACATCTCCTGCAGGAGGCTGCGAAACGGTTCCCGGCCCAGCAGCTCCATGAACCGCGACATGTTCCAGGCGTTGGGGACCTGATCCTCCGATTCGATCCCAATCAGCTTCCGCAGCTCCGCGTTCCGCCTCAGTTCGGCCAGGCACGACTCCATCGTGGGATGCCGCAAGGCGATCTTTAGCACCGACGTCCCCCAAAGCACACGGACCGGGTAGTCGTTCCGCCCCTTGCCCCGGGATCTCTCCAGAGATGTGAGAAATTCCTCGTCGGGAATGGACGTTAGAAATTCCCGCAGGGTGCGAATGGTGGGACTATCTTCCAGGGTATCCCAGGCGAAGAGAGGTCGGAGGTTGGGGATTTGCATGGAGGTCTTCCTGAGCCGGAGAACAAGGGATTGAGCCAACGCTTTGCGTGCTTTCGCAGGGAAAGCTCTTGTTTAGCACCACCCAAGGGGCTTTGGATCAAGCCGATCCTTGTGAACGCATACATTTACTACGCATGACATCCCCGCTTGTTCGCAGGCTTGGTCGAAAAATCGTGAAAAATCGCTCCAACGCGGGAAAAACCGCCCGTTTTCCGCACATCCTGCGGGGAAGGCCCTTTCCAGGCCCTTCCTAACTTCAATCCATCACGCGAGATGGGAACAACGCAAAGGGCTCCGCGCACGTGCGAAATCCTTGACTGCGGTTGGTGTGGCAACTACACTCAAGGCACGTTTGCAGGGATCCCCGCATAATTGACGATTTGGATTGAAATCACTCCGTACGTGATCCCCGTATAGCATTCCACCTTTGAGGTTACCCCCAAGGAACGAGAAGTGGTGTTGTTTTTTGTCATCGTGAGTCCTTTATCAGGAGATCTGCCATGAGACGATTCGGCATCGAAAGACGCGGCTTCACGCTCGTGGAGTTGCTTGTTGTGATTGCCATTATCGGCATCTTAATCGCTCTGCTCTTGCCCGCAGTTCAAGCGGCGCGTGAGGCCGCCAGACGCTCACAATGCACCAACAATTTGAAGCAACTAGGTTTAGCCCTGCACAATTACCACGACGTTAACAACATGATGCCCTTCATTTGCGGGGGAACGGGCGGAGACACGTTGACGGGCGGCACGTGGACGACCAGTTTCGGAACGTACAACAATTGGTGCACAACTTGTACCAGCGCCTATCGATTGTCGGGGTTTGTCGTACTCCTGCCGTACATGGAGCAGAAGCCCATCTACGATAAATTCGCGAGTCGCAACTTTTCGCCCGGAGGTTGGGTCGATGTCGCCGGTTCCGGCGTGTATGACAAGATTCCCGGCTTCTTCTGCCCCAGCGACGGAACGGCTCAAACTTATGCGCGTCCTGGTCGCAACTATATGATGAGCATGGGCGATTGGACGATGCAGCACCATGACGCGGAGCGGCAGGTTCGCAATCCAAGGGGGCCGTTTGGGACCTTTCGCTCGGCTCGCCGCCCCGGCGAACTTTTCAATTTCGCGGCAGTCACCGACGGCTTGAGTAACACCGCCGCATTCAGCGAACGCATCGTCGGCCAGAACGTCGCAGACGTGAAAGGCGGGTTCGCGCAGTCTGCTTATGTGATGCCGGGCTCGACTGGTCTGCCGGGAATGCTTAGTATCGTTCCCTTGGACTGCAAGACGACACCCATTTCGGGAAAACGCTACGTGACACCGGGCGGTGGAGACGTCACGGGTCGATACTGGTCCGACGGATCCATGGTCGCCAGCGGCTTCAATACCATCCTGCCGCCGAACTCGTCGAGCTGCACCGCCAGCGGCACGGCGTCTCAGGAATCACGAATCTTGGCTCCGCCTACGAGTAATCACCCCGGCGGTGCCAACGTCGCCATGCTGGACGGTTCCGTGCGATTCGTTTCCGAGACCATCGACACAGGCAATTTGAGCCTCGGTCTCGTGGACAGCGGAATGAGCAATTACGGAGTGTGGGGTGCTCTGGGAAGTCGCGCCGGCGGAGAATCCATTAGCAACGGATTGTAATCCCAATATGATTCGACGCACGTATACGGACGTCGTTTCTTGAGCGAGAGGCGGCGTCGCTACTTGTTGGATGGGGCGGTTTGCTTCCTTTGCTGAGTGATCTGCGAAACGGCCCCCGGGAGGATGAGAGTATGGCGATTCATGTTAGGTCGGTTCTAGCATCCGTCACAGCCTGCACGTTACTCGGATTGATCGCTTCGGGGTGCTCTCGCGGTCCCCAGAAGCCGAGCGACTTGCCCGACCTTGTGCCGGTTGTCGCCGTGGTGAAATTCAAAGGGGAACCCGTCTCCGACGCCAAAGTGTTGTTTGCTCCCGAATCGGGAAAGTACTCGGCGGCGGGCGTGACCGACGCCGAAGGGCGAGCGGTCATGAAGACCGAGGGCACCTACGACGGCGTCCCTGCCGGGACGTTCAAAGTCGCCGTCGTCAAAGTTCCGCCGCCGGACACAACGTCTCAGCCTACCGAAAGCGCTGAGAATCCCGAAGATTACGAGCGGCAGTTTAGGGCAACACCGACGACAGGCGCCGCCGTGGTTCAAACTGCATTGCCTTCCCGATACGCTTCCTTCGACAGTTCCGGTTTGTCGGTAACTGTTCCGCCCGCGTCGGGCAACGAAATCGTCTTGGAGTTGCAACAGTAGGCCGTTCCAGCATCAGCGATGTCGCATTCGCCATGCTTACGGCGATTTGCCGGTTTCTCCGTTTTGGCTGTTACTCAAGAATAGGCCCCCAATGCGTGGGGTTGGCAAGCTGCGGACTTGGGCGGCCATCCCCACGCGGCACCCCCAGACGTCGCCGCCGCGATCTTTCCTCCACGTGTGGACTGCGGCTTGCCGCTGACTGTGGAGTGCGGGGCTTGCCGCCGCTGTTCACAGCGGCAGCTTTGCTGCCGCACTCCAAACCCGTCTCGCACTCCAAACGTTTCGGAGGATTCATAAGGACATTTCCATTCACGCCGGAAGAGATCATTTCTATTCGTGGGTAACAGGTCTCTTCGTTATGGCATTGACAGGGCGTGGGGGCTTGTCGATAATCCGCCGTCCCATGGTCCAGCGGCCTGCGGACCGCGTTGAATGTACCGCTCCCCGGTACCGATCGGCTGTGGGGGCAGGGGACGTGCCGACGCGTTCGGCCGCCGAAGCCGACCGTGGCGTAAGGGAGTACCCACGCGACTTCCCAGGCATGAGGATTCCCGGTGAGAGCCAGGCAGTCACAGCGCGCGCATCGCATCCCGGCGGAGAGTCGCCGAGGAGACATGCCTCGCCTTCGCCGAGGACGTGTGCGGTGCGTCGATTGGAGCGGACTCATTCGCGCGTGGATCGCGTTGGTTCCGGCTCTGCTTGCGACCGCGTCTTGCCCGGCGATTTCGCTTGCGGCAAGTGAGGGCTGGACGTTTCCCCTGCCGGCCTTTCCCGAGCCTCTGCCCGGCGACGAGTATTACCGGTCGGTCGGTTCCGCCCCGCTTCCCCCGGAATTCGTCCCCGCCGAGTACCCCGCCGCGGGATCCACCGCGTTCTCCGCACACTCGGCGACGGTCAATCGCGATAAGAGCTTGCCGCCATCCTCAAGTTCGGTAGTTCGCTCGCTGCCGCAGACTCGTTCGACCGCGGTCGCCGCGCGAGGAGCCGAAGCGGGTTTCGCCGCGGTCGATTGGCAGACCGAGGGGGCGCCCTATTTCGTCCCCAGTCCGACGCGGGTCCCGGAACCGAGCCTTGCTCCGGGCATCGCGGCCGACGCAATCGAGCAAGAGGTGACGGACCTAGTGGACCGGCAGTTTCCGAGCGGCCGACCGTCGTCCGAAACCGGCGTGGATTCGGATTATCGTTTGGTCGTTCGCGAACCGCCGCCCGGACCGCTGCGTCGCTGGTGGAAAGGTCGCGCGGCGCCCCCGGATTCCCCCGAGTTCTGGCGATCGTGGTTGGAAGAACCGTTCTCGGGCGGGATGGCGGTCGGGTATTTTCAGGGGACCGCCCTCATTGACGACTGGGTGCAAGAGAAGGCGGGCTTGGTCGGGTCGGGACGATTGGGCTGGGATTTCGCGCCCAATCTCGGATTGGAGACCCGACTCTCCTTTGGCAGTCTGGAACTGAGTGACAGTTTCGCCGCCGTGGCCGCGCGTTGGGCCGCCGACGATGCCGCCGGATTGAGCGAAAACGACCCCTTGCGACGGCGGTTCACGGATCGCAACGCCACCGCCTTTCAATGGGATGTCAGCCTGCTCTATTATCCCACCGACTATCACCCCGCCCGATTCTATTTGCTATGGGGGGCCGGCCTGACGCGGATGGACTTCACGGATCGCTTCGGAGAATCCTACGAGGGGACGTACTTCACCATGCCGGTGGGTTTCGGCGTCAAGTTCCGGCGACTTACGGATCCCATCTTTCGGCTGGAATTCACGGACAACATCGTGTTTCCCAGTCGGTTCAACGTCACCCACCATCTGGCGCTGACGGCGGGGCTGGAGTTCCGCTGGGGCGCTCCGCGACGCCGTTACTGGCCGTGGAACCCGGGCTACTGACCCAATTCAGGGCCTCCTTCCGAAGTCGCTGGGACTCCCCGCGCCGCCGTTATGCTGCGGCACTGAGACGCTCAAAACTCCAATTTGACGTCCGCGAGTCCTTCCGGCGGTACCGTGACGCGGTACGAACCGTCCGTCGCCTTCGGTGGCAGGGGCACGATGGGAGCAGGTTCGCCCTCCGTGGTGGTTTCCTTCTCCCCGGCGGGTGCCAATCGCACGGCGTGCTCACCGACGACGGCGCCCATCGCCGATCCCGCCCCCACCAGACGCAACTCGAAATTGCCGTTGGCGTCGGTAACGGCGGTGGAGGACGGTCCGGCATCCTTATCCCCCTGGGCGACCGGCTGGAATTGTACAAAGACTTGCACCGCCGGTTTGCCCGCAACGGTGACGGTGCCTTTGACGGGGGCTGTTTTGAAGCCTTTGGAACCGCATCCCGCCATCGCCAACAAGAGCACCGCCGAGGCGATGGAGACTCCTCCGAGCACTTTCTTGCCGCCGGTCATTCGCATGTCTCCCGATTTGACGCCGGTCCCACGCCGGGGAACCTCCGTGGATCGATCTTCCTCGCCCGACAATCGAGCGAAAACAAAAGATGAGCGAGGCACGCTTCGCCGGCGCCCCTCGCGGTCCTTGACCGGGAAATCGTCGCGCAATCGCGTCGCCGATCAATGTACCAATTAGAGTCCCTGGACGCTTTCGCCGCCCTGTGCCGTCGCGATCGCCTTCCAGATGTTGAGATCGACGACCGTGCTCAGGAAGCGAACGGATCCGTCCACCAGGGCGATGTTCATGCCGCCCGGATGGAAGGAGCCCCATCCCCGTTTGCAAATGTTATCCGTGGGCACGTTGGGCACGCACACGTCGTACCATTGATTGGCCTGAAGACTCCCGCTGTACGGGGTCGCCTGCGAGGCGTTGTAGGAGGTGTACGAGTAGGCCCAAAACGTCCCGCGACGGGTCTTATTCTTCGGGCGGTGCAACTCCCCAAACGCCATCGTGTTGGAGGATCCGTCGATGACGCTGGCGAACGACTCGTTCTTCAATCGATTATCGACGACGTGATAGACGCCCGCCCATTCCCGCGGCATCCGGAAATTGCCGCTGCCGTCGAGATACTCTCGCCCGTCCCACCAACCGCCTTGCGTCACATTCTTGTGCCCCAAGCTGTAGCCCACCATGGCGCGGTACGAACCGTGCCGATATTGAGGCAATGTGATGCCCGACACGGCGATGTTCGCGCTCTCGGGCGTCTCCAGGCTGTTGACGTCCAAGTCTGAGGGGCAAGCGTAGGCGTCCACGTAGGTCTGCACGACCGCCACGTTGTTCGGGTGTTCATTGACCACGTTGAAGTTGTACTGATCGTAGAGGGGCTTCTGCTCGATGTAGGGCAGAATGGCGATGGCCCAGTTTGTAAGCCACGGGCCGGCTACGGTGTCGTTGCCCGTCGCCAGGGTGATCTTGCCGGGCGGCAAGACCTTGTACACGTCGTGGTAATTGTGAGTGGCAAGGGCGATTTGCTTCATGTTGTTGCTGCATTGGCTGCGTCTGGCAGCCTCTCGAGCGGCCTGTACCGCCGGAAGCAAAAGTGCGATCAAAATCCCAATGATCGCGATCACCACCAGAAGCTCCACAAGCGTGAAGCCCAATCTCGAACGCCGTTCCTGCAAACCGTTCATGTTTGCCCTCCTGAAAAGGACAAAGAGAAGAGAAAAATCAATCCACAACATCGTCGCAAGATACCCGACCGCCCGCGCCCCAAAGACTCTTGTCGGAACGCCGGCAAGCCGATGAGCAATATAAGGGAACCTCAAACAATTTGCAAGCAAATTGTTTGAGAGTTTCGATTTAAGGTTCGGGAACGGCGGTCGACTCGGCGGTATTTTGGGCGGCCTTAAAGCCTTTCGAGCTGATCAGGGCGCGAATCTCGCGCGGGCGCTGGGCCGAAAAGCTTGGGGACGTACACGGGCTTCGCGCAGTTTCCGTGATGGGGGGCAGCACAGGTTGCAGTTGCAGACGGCGGCGCTCCGTAAAAGTGGTCCGCCATGACAACGGCGACAATTCCCTACAGCCGCTTTTCCAGAATCACCTTGCCGTCGCCGGGGGCGTAGAAGTCCTCCAAGACGGCGACCGTGCGGTAGCCGCAGCGCTCGTAAAAGGCCCGAGTGGGGGCGTACTGTTCGCGGCTCGAAGTATCGATGTAGATGCGCGTTCCTCCAGCGGCGCGGACGGCGGACTCGGTGGCATGCATCAAACGCTTTCCCAGGCCGCGGCCTTGGCGGTCGGGCGCCACAGCGATCCAGTACAGGTCCCAACTGTGCCGCGTGCACGGGATGGGCCCGTAGCAGGTGTAACCGACCGGCCCGCGCGAATCCTCCGCGAAGATGAACTCGTATCCCGAAGCAGGGCCTTTGGCGAGGCGTTCCTGCACCAATTCGACGGCCACCACCGTTTCCTCCGGATGGAAAAAGCCGGTGGACTCGACCAACCGCCGCACGGTTTCGACATCGGCGGGGGTGACGTCCGCGCGGAACCGCGTTCGGTCGTCTTGGGGCGACGTCGGCCCGATATCCGCGGCGAGGAGCGGCGCGCGGAGCGCAGGCTCGCGGGGAGGGGTGATCGCATCGGCGAGAATCCGGGCCAGGACATCTTCGGGACCGTAGCCTCCCGCCGCCGCGGCGGCCATGAAGCCGGCGTCCGGCGAGAGGCAGGGGTTGGCGTTGATCTCCAAAATGTAGGGGCGGCCCGCCGGGTCCACCCGAAAATCCACCCTCGCATAGCCTCGGAGTTCAAACAAGTCCCAGCATGCGACCGCCAATCGCCTAAGTTCGCGTAAAAGAGGCCGATCCGAGTCGGGAAACTCGAACCGTCGCGGCGTCGCCCGATATTCAAAAGAGTCCTCTTCCCATTTGGCCTTGTAGCCCACGATGCGGGGCTTGTTTGGGGGAAACGCCGAAAAATCGATCTCGGCGGGCGGGAGCACTTCGGGGCGATCTGTTCCCCCCAAGACTGAGAGATTGAATTCCCGGCCCTCGATGAAGGCCTCGGCGAACCACGGTCGGCGTGTTTGGGCCGTCATTCGGTCGAGCGCGTTCAGGAGGTCGCGATAGAGCTCCTCGGTTGATGCGGGGCGAACGACCTCCTCGATTCCCGCCGAAGCGTGTTCCCAGGCGCTCTTAATCAAGTAGCCTCTCTCGCCGCGACCGGCCTCGGCGAAGGGTACGGGCCGGGCCGGATCGATCCAGTCGGGCGTGGGTAACCCCGCTGCACGCAAGCGATTTTTCGTCAACAGTTTGTCGTTCGTCTGGAACAGGGCCTGGGTGGAGCAACCGGTATAGGGGACCGCGAGCGCATCCAAGACGCCCGCCGAAAGATAGGACAGACGATCGGTGCCCCCCAGCGACTCGACCAGGTGAAAGACGACGTCGGGAGCGAGTCGCCGGATGGCGTCGCGAAAACGTTGCAAATCCAAGTCGGTGGAGAGAGTATCCACAACGTGCCCCAGGCGAAGCAGGCTTTGCCGGATGAACTCCGCCTGATGCAGCACGTCGCGGTCGTCGAGGGACGACTGGGGGGAAAGGGCGTGGTGGACGATCAACACTCGCACGGGAACGTCTCTCGGGCGGACGAGCCGCGGAATTTACTGCTTCGTAGGACCGGCGATTCGCTTGGCGGCGGCAACGACGATCCGGCCGATCAATTCGTGATAGGGCATTCCCACCGCCGCGGCGATCATGGGCAGGTCGGAGTGCTGTGGGTGCAGTCCGGCGAGCGGATTGATTTCGAGGAATTGCGGTCGGCGTTCCTCGTCGGATCGCAGGTCCACGCGTCCGCCGTCGCGCGCACCGAGCGCTCGCCAAGCGGCCAGCGCGACTTCCTCGGCCTGCGCTACCTCGGGATCCCGGGGGGAGACGAAGCGGTACTCCACGTGTTGCTCGCAGAACTCCTTGTTGACGTAGGAGTAGGCGTGGCGTTCGGCGGTGGAAAGGAGGATGATTTCCAAAGTGCCCAACACCGTCGCTTCGTCCCCGGTGCCGAGAATGCCCACGGTAAACTCCCGGCCCGGCAGGTACTTTTCCACGAGAACGGGTTGCCGGAACTCCGCCAGCAGGCGGCGGCATTGCTTGGCGAGTGCCTCGCGCGTGCCGACCAGGGAGTCCTCCGACACGCCCTTCCCGGTCCCCTCCGCCAGCGGTTTGCAAAAGAGGGGGAATCGCGGCGGAATGCCGTCGACGTCGCGAGGCGATCGGACCACCCAGTGCGGCGGCGTGGGAAGACCGGCGTCGCGCACCGCCAACTTGCACAAAGCCTTGTCCAGGCTCAGTACCAGCACCGCGGGGTCCGCAAAGGTGTACGGAATGCGGTAGGCGTCCAGGATCGCGGGCACTTGGGCCTCGCGGGCGATTCCGAACATGCCCTCGGCGATGTTGAACACGAGGTCCCAACGGTCGCCGTGGGCCAATCGGGTCACTAGTTTGCTCAGCCGGCCTATGCGATCCGTCGTGTGCCCGTTGTGCCGCAGTGCGATGTCGATGGCCTCGATCGTGTCGTCGCGGTCGAACTCGGCGGTTTCCGCCTCGCTCCAACCCTCGGCCAGGTACTCGCTGCGGAGATCATAGGTTAAACCGATGTGCATGGCGAAGGCGGTTTGGTAACGGCCGCTGCGGTTCCCGGACCGGTTGCCGGGGTCACCGATGCGGCGGATTCGGGGGACAAAACGTGCGGTCGCGCCGCTTCGCGCGGCTCTTCGGCGTGGGCGACGACGATCGCGGGGGACGCGGTCGTTGCGGGCGGTTCTCGCCGAATCTCGGCGTATAGCTGCCGCCGCCATCCCTCCGCCGTCTCCGCATCCATGTCCAGCGATTGCAGGAGGGTCTCTCCGGGGGCGAGCAATCGCGTCGGGCACATCGTGCCGTTTACCGATTGCAGGCCCTTCTCCGTGTAATCGAAGGGGTACAGACGGCAAACTAGCGGTCGGACCTCCAGCGGCAAACGGCAACCGTTCGGCCCGAGGAAAACACAACCCGCGGATTCGGTCCTGCGGAGGACGCGTCGCGTACCGTCGGGACGAAACACGCGGGTCGCCCAAAGCGGGTCGTCGTCCTGATCCAGATACTCGGGGTTGTCGGGGCGGCGATATTCGTGGAAATCACCGGTGCCCGTAAAGGCGGCGATGCGTTCCACGTCGCCCGGCGTAACGTAGATTTCGCAGATTTGGCAGCATGTCCGCTGCGTCTGCGCACAGCGGACGCACAGCGGTTCCTTGCGGTCCATGGCGGTGACTCCTCAGCGTCTTACGGATCCACTTTCATTGGGGCGGGTTCTTCCGCAGGATCGGGATAGCGGAAGACTTTGCCCTCGTAGTTCCGCAAGAGCAGGTCGTCTCCGTCGCGGCCGACCACGTAGTCGGGCAGCAAGGGGATTTTGCCGCCGCCGCCCGGCGCATCGACCACGAAGTGCGGTACGGCATAGCCCGTCGTGTGGCCCCGCAAGCCTTCGATGATCTCCAGCCCCTTGGCGATGGACGTGCGAAAGTGGGCTGAGCCGAGGATGGGGTCGCACTGGTACAAGTAGTACGGGCGGACACGCATTTTCAGCAGTTCGTGCATCAACCGCTTCATCGTGTCCACGTCGTCGTTGACGCCCTTGAGGAGGACGGTTTGCGAGCCGAGCGGGATACCGGCGTCCGCCAGACGACCGCAAGCCTGAAACGCCTCGGGCGTGCATTCGTCGGGATGCGTGAAGTGGATGCTGATCCAAAGGGGGTGGAAGCGGCGGAGCATGCGGCATAGGGCGGGCGTAATCCGCTGCGGCAGCACGACCGGGACTTTAGTCCCCAAACGGACGAACTCGACGTGCGGAATCCGCCGCAACTCCGACAGAATCCAGCCGAGCTTGTCGTCGCTCAAAGTCAGGGGATCGCCGCCGGACAGCAGCACGTCCCGAATCTGCGGCGTTCGGCGGATGTAGTCCAGGGCCGCCTGCAAACGGACTTGGGTGGACGCGATCTCGCCGTGACCGACGACCCGACTCCGCGTACAGTAGCGGCAATAGGTCGAGCAAAAATCGTGAACCAGAAGCAGCACTCGGTCGGGGTAGCGATGCACTAATCCCGGCACGGGACTGTCATCGTCTTCTCCGAGCGGGTCCTGCGCTTCGCCGGGCGAAGCCGCGAATTCCGCCATGCTGGGAATCACGGTCCGGCGCAGCGGCTGATCGGCGTCGTGCGGCGAGATCAGGGCCATGTAATAGGGCGTAATTCCGACCGGCAATTTGGCTCCGGCCCGCACCAGGGCTTCTCGCTCGTCCGGCGAAAGGACCAATATCCGCTCGATTTGCTGTAAAGTCCGGACGCGGTGGCTGATTTGCCAATGCCAGTCGTTCCACAGTTTGTCGGGAACGTCGCGATAGAACGTGCGGCGAAATTGCCGAACACGCGGATCCGTCTTAGGACGACGGGAGACCGCCGGCCCCGCGGCCGGTTCGGTGGAGGGCTCACCCAACAGGGGGAGGCGATGAAAGGTGCCGCGCCTTGCGGCGGGGGAAAGAGAAATCGTCTCGATGGTGACTTCGGAACCGGGAGGTTCCTCGTCACCCGGGAGCGACGGCATCGCGTCGGCATCCACGGTGGCCATAGGTGTTAACATCCTGCACCTCACCGGCGTGAAGGCGGCTAGTTCCTTCGTTGCCCGTGCTCCGACTCGCGGGTCGGCCTTTTGCAGCCGGTGATGTTGTTGATCCCAAGAAGGATTGCAATCCGCCCCCGGTTTGTCAAGAGGTAGAAATCGGCAGAAGGCGCGGATTTCTTCGCTTTTTCGACCGCGTTTGGATCGCCCGTCGAAAGCGGCGGTCGGGGCGGCGAATTCGGCCGTCGAAAGACGTCGCGGAAGATTCAAAGCTGGCTGTCACGGCTTGGACGGAAAGCGCTGAATCGTGGCCGGCGTTGACCCTTTACCGGCGATTACGCCGGCACGCCCAGGAAGCCTTCGTGGAAAAACACCGGCTGGTAACCCTGTTCCGTCAACCAGCGGATAGCCGTCTCCAGCCGCGCGGGATGGTCCGGCAGGTAACGTTGATAGAACGGCCAAAAGTACTGTTCGTGCGTGAAGATGTCCATGATCTCGGCCGTGTTGGGATTGTCGGCCAGCGGCGCGAGCGTAGGCACGATGTTTTCGACGGGGACGTTGTTGCAGACGATGTCCACCCGCGAAAACACGATGCCGCTTGCAAAGTCCATCCAGGCGTCGTGGCGAGACAGATACTCGCTCCGTTCGGCGTCGAAATGATAGTTGACGTCCCACACGCCGCCGAGCTTTTGGAAATAACCGCTGAGGACGCGGACGCCGCGCTCGCGGAGGACGGGCAGGGCGGATGGCAGCACCATTCCCCAATGGATGACCGTCGGGGGCGAATAGGTCGCCTCACCCGCGAAACGTAGAATCTGCTCCGCCACGGTGTCGAGATCGGCCGCCAGTTGTTGCGGCGACGCGTACTGGTACGGTCGATCGGGTTTATCGGCCCGAGCGTGGAAGGCCAGCTTCAACCAATCGGCGTTGTCGGCCCATTCGGACTTGTACCGATCGGGGAATTGCGTCAGGTCGAAGTCGTCTCCCGTGGTGAAGTAGATATTGAGCACGAATTTGGTGCCGTATTTCTTGCTCAAGTCGCGGAGCATCGCGAGATACCAGCAGTCGAACAGCGAGGCATATTGCTTGTGCGCGATGTCGCGGAGGAAGAAGCTGTTATCGTCGATGGAGAAGCGGTACCGCGGTCGGCTGTGCCGATCCCAAATGACGCGAACGCGGTGTTCCTGCCGCCCGGCGAAACCGTCCGTGACGGCCAGGATTTCATTCTCATGCTCACGCAGGGTGACGGAGGCGCGGAAAGAGTTTCCGGCCCGCTGCGCCGGTCGTCCGTTGACCAGCACCGGTTGTTCCAGAGGGGCAACGCCGCGGACTTCGATCTCCAAGCCTTCTTCGCTTTGCTTGCCGTGGCGGCGGTGGAGTACGGCGCCGGACCACGGTTCCTCGATGCGGAAGGTGCCGGGAGCGGCGAGACATTTTCCCGCCGTCCATGCCGCGCCGCCCAGGGCCGCCGCCCCCAAGAACGAACGCCGAGAGCAAGGGTCGAGTTTCATGGAATTACTCCCAAAAGCGGATCGGCCGAACCGGGGGCTTCCCCACGTCGGCGTCGGGCCGGGGGCGGGAAGGTCCGCTTCAATTCGGCCGAGGACGCGGGGTCGCCGGTTCCTCCGTCGGCGCGGCCGATCGTGACTCCGGTTCCAAACCGTAGCGGCGAATTTTGCGATCCAGCGTCGATCGCTCGATGCCCAGGATATAGGCGGCGCGACTCTTATTCCAGCCGGTATGGCGCAGCGTGGCCAGGATGTGGGCACGCTCCACGTCGGCCAGGGAGCAGGGTCGATACCCGCGTTCCTGCAATGCGGCGTCGGCGGTGTCTCCCGTAGTACCCAGGTTCGAGAGCAGCAGATCGTCGGCGTCGATCAGGTTGCCGCGGCATAGGACGACCGCCCGCTCGATGACGTTTTTCAGTTCGCGAACGTTTCCCGGCCAACGATAGGCGGTCAGCCGATCCATGGCAGCGGGGGTGAAGCCTTTGATCTTGCGACCGGTCTCCTCGCGGAATTTGTTGAGAAAGTAGTAGGCCAATTCGGTGACGTCCTCCAACCGCTTCCGCAAGGGTGGGACCACGATCTCCAGTACCCGCAAACGAAAGAACAAGTCTCGGCGGAATCGACCTTGAATGACCTCTTTCTCCAGGTCGCGGTTGGTGGCGGCGATGACGCGGACATCGACCTGGATGGGCTTGCTGCCGCCCAGCCTTTCGAAAGGGTGCCCCTCCAGAACTCGGAGGAACTTGGCCTGGATGCCGGGACTCATCTCGCCGATTTCGTCGAGCATCAGCGTGCCCTGGTGGGCCAGTTCGAACTTGCCGATCTTCCGCTCAAAGGCCCCGGTGAAGGAACCCTTTTCGTGTCCGAACAATTCGCTGGCGAGCAATTCCTCGGACAGTGCGGCGCAATTGATGCAGACGAACGGACCGGCCTTGCGCGGGCTGGAATAGTGGACGGCCCGGGCGACGAGTTCCTTGCCGACTCCGCTTTCGCCGCGAATCAATACGGTCGCGCGGGTGGCGGCGGCGCGCGTGATTTCCTCGCTGATGGCGCGAATCGCCGGACTGCGCCCCACCAATTCGCTTTGCACGCCCAGTCGCTCGCGGAGTTGGACGTTCTCAGTCCTGGCCTGGGTCAGGTTTTCGGCCAACTCTTCTTGCCGGTTGAGGTTGTTTAGAGCCACTGCTGCGGTTTCGGCGACCGCCAGCGTGAATTCCAGGTTTTCCGGTGTGAAGGCCGCTCCCGCGTCCGTCGTGTACAGGTGGATCAATCCCAGCGTCTCGGTGCCGCGCCGAATGGGTGCGCAGATCACGCTGGCGGCGTGGATTTCACCTTTGCTGTCGCGACTGCCGATGGCGCTGTCGTCGAGGACGTTGCGGGCCAATACGGCTTCTCCTTCCCGGAGCACGGTAACGGCCAAGAAATTAGAGACGCGATGATACGCCCATTGCGAGCGGGTCTTAGACGCCACCAGTTTCAGGTCACTGCCGGATGAGATTTGAGCCGAACCTCGCGGTCGCAACAAAACGCCTCCGCCGTCGGCGTGGGTCATCTCGAAGAGCACGTCCAGGGCCAACCCGGCGATGCAAGGGGCGTCGGGAGCCTTGCCCATCTCGAAGGCCAATCGGCACAAGCGCGCGGCGGCCTGGCCCGCCTCCGCCAAGGAGGGTTCGGCACCCTCGCCCGCCTCCAGGAGCGCAGCGCGGTTCCGTCGATGCGTGATGGTCGTGGGTTCATATCCCCCCAGAACGTCCACGTCGCTCTCGGAGGGCGCGTTCGAGACGGCGGGCGGAAGTTCAATCGCCTCGCGGCCCGGCACCGTTCCGCCCTCCGGAAAGGCATCGCTCAAATTCCGCACAAATACCAATTGAGAGCGACCGATCCGGATGACGTCCCCGGATTCCAGCGGCCAATCCTTCTTGATGAGCTGCGTTCCCACCACCGTGCCGTTACGACTCTCCAGATCGCGGATCACCCACCGGCCCTCGGAGAGGAACAACTCGGCATGACTGCGGCTGCAACGGTCGTCTTTGATAATGATTTGGTTCGTGGGCGCGCGGCCGATCGTGATGACCTGGCCGGGTACCAAACGAAACACGTCCGTCCATTTGGAACCTTCCCGGATGACCAGATAAGCGATGTCAGACAACTTGATTCCTCGCAGTTTGCGGATGACGCGAAAGCCCGACCGCCAAGCGGCGATATGCGTGTCTCGACCGCATGTTCATTCTACCGCAAAGCGCGACGGCGATGCCAGTTCGCCGACGGTCCCAGCGGGAGGAGACGCACGACAAGCCGAACCGACGGCGCTGCCATGCTCCCTCCAAACAAAGGCTTCGGTTTCGATTAAACTACAGGAGGAACCCTTCGGCCATGGGCGACTTATCATGCCCTGAACTGGTGCCGAGGCGGAATAGGCCTCGCCGCTGGATGGGGTTCGCCGGGGTTGTTAGAGACCGGAAAGGCTCTTCATGAGTTCTCTTGCGGTTGTTCAGACCCGAGTCCACTCATCGTAGCATCGGAGGGGGCCGGTGACCGAGAAGGATGGATCACGTCCGGAATGGCTCCTCCCGCCGGGAGTGGCGAAGGGAGTCTGGGACTATGCCCATGCGGCCCATATCGCCGAGGAATATGACGACACGATCGCGGGCAGTCGACTGTTCTTATTCGATGAGCAAGTAATCGCCCGACATTGTCGCAAGCCGGGTGTCGTGCTGGACTTGGGTTGCGGAACGGGGAGGGCCTTGATTCCGTTGGCCAAACGGGGCTTCTACGCGGTGGGTGTGGACCTCTCGCCCCATATGCTGCGAATCGTGCTGGCGAAAGCGCGCGCTGCCAATGTCACGGTGCGAACTCTGCGGGCGAACTTGGTGGAATTGGGGTGCTTGAAGGACCTATCAGCCGACTATGTCTTGTGTCTTTTCAGTACGCTGGGGATGATTCACGGGCGGGAAAACCGGCAAAGGGTCTTGATGCACGTTCGACGCATCTTGAAGCCCGACGGGATCTTCATCTTGCACGTTCACAATGTCTGGTACAACCTGCTGACACCCGCCGGTCGCGCTTGGTTATGGCGGCATTGGATCCAAACGCGATTGCTTCGGCGCGGGGACTTCGGGGATCGCTTCTTCGAGTATCACGGCGTGGCGAACGTCTTCGTTCACGCGTTCACCTGGCGGGAACTGCAACGCGACCTACGGAAGGCGGGTTTGGCGGTGAAGCAGGCGGTGCCCCTGAGCGTGGACCGTAACGGGCCGCTCGTCGCGACATGGTTTTTCGGTTCGGTCCGCGCCAACGGTTGGGTCGTTGCGTGCTCGGTGCGGTGAGATTTGCGACGACCGTGAGCGGCAGTCTGGTTACCGAACAGGCCCCGGCAATACCACGGCGGGAAGCACGGCGGTGACGCCCGGGGCACGCGTGGCGGCAGGCGTGCCGGTGGTTGCAACCGCCGAGGAAGACGACACGGCGGCGCTGCCTCGCGTTGGGGTCGTCGGGCCGGCTACCCGAGGCGCTGGCGCGGGGGCAGTTGCGGTCGTGCGTTGCAGGGCGGCCAGGAAGGCCGGCGAAGCGTCACGCAAGACGATGACTTCACTGGGGCTGTTCGTATTATCCGTAGGACGCACAACGCAGACGATTTCGTAGCCTTGAGCACGGCGTCGAGCGATTTCCTCAAGCGCTGCCCGTTCTTCGGCAGTCAGCCCCTCCGAGCCGACCGGCGTCGCGGACGGCCTCTCGGGCTGGGCGACGGCAGAGCGATTCGGCATGCTCTCCCGCGTCAAGGCGACGTTGTTCCAACTTATCCCGGGGTTTCGGGATGGCGGGGTAAGCATGGCCGTCGCCCCGCGATCGTTGCTTCGCTCCGGACCGCGGACGGGTTGAAGCGGCGGATCGTCCACGGGAATGGGCAGCGGCATACCGCTTTGCGCGGTCAGTGTCGCCGCATGGTCGCGACCGAAGGCGGTGGAAACGGAATCGGGCGCGGCCGCTTGGTCGCCTGCTGCGACGGCAGTCCGCCCGACCGGATTAGATGGGACATCGTTGTCGCCGGTCGTTTCGCGGGGGGCGACTCCGATGACCGTGGAGACGTCGCCGCGAACGGCGCTGACCGCCGCCACGCCGGGCGAACGACCCAGTGGCGGAGTCGGCACCGCAACGTCCTCCACCGGCAGGTTTCGGTAAACAAAGCTCAATTCCATGCGGTCCAACCGACCGTGAATCTCTTTGAGAGCGGCGTAGATGCCCTCATCGAGTTGCGGGTCGGCGGCGTTGCACACGCCGATCAAGAATCCTTCTGCGGAGAACAGACCGCCGCCGCTGCGACCGGTCACCGGCGCCCCGGAGGCCTCGATGTTGGCCGGTCCCAAATACCGATTGAGGGCCGTGATTTTGCCTTGTCTTACGGTGGGGGGATCGCCGCCGTTGCAACCGACCGTAAAGATGGGGTCACCCTGGGAAAGGGGGAAGCCGGGCGGCGCTACCCGTGCCGCTACCACGGGGAAGGGCGGACGGATTGTGATCAATCCTAAATCCAGACGTTCATCGTAGTCGAGCAACTCGGCCGGCAAATCACTGACGGGTTGCGGTCCGAACAAGTCGACGCGAATGGGAGCCTTCCCCTTCGATTCCCGGAAGAGGTGACCGCACGTCAGGATCAGGGCTTCTCCGCCTCGGGCATCGATAATGGTTCCCGACCCGGTAGAGCGACCGGTCTCGTCGGCAATGCGAATGCGAACCGTGACCGCAGTGAGATCGGCTTGCGCGGTCGAGGCATAGCGCACGCCCTCCATCAGGCCGGGCAGCTTGCCGGTGCCAACACCCGTGCGCGTGTTCGTGAGCAAAACGTTACCCGCCTCGGTGGCGCCGGTCGGTGCCGCCTGCCGCGGAGGAGTTGGTGTCGGTGCGGACGGCGCGACGGACGGGGCGGGACGCGGTGCACGGCGGCAAAGCTCCGCCAGCGCAGACAACGATTGCCCGCCGATCAATCGCCCGGCCTCTTGTCCGTCCACCAGCATGATGAACGTGGGAAGAGAATGGACCCCGAATAGTTGCGCCAATTCCCGCTCGCGATCCACGTCGATCCGTCGCACCGGATAGCCTTGGCGTTCCAATTCCGTCACAGTGGGGACCATCTCGCGACAAGGACCGCACCACGAGGCGTAGAAGTCGAGCAAGACCGTTTGCCCGGCGAGGGGGTGGGGCGGCGACGCGACGGCCTGTACCAACCAAGGATGGAAGATCGCCAAAATTACGATCACCGCTCCGCGGGAAGGGAGCGAACGATGGCCGCAAGCCCGTTCGTGCACCGTTTCTCCTCCTGAGTGACCAGCGGAATCCATTCCTGGTCGGTCGCCCGTTACCATCCGGGACTGCGGCGACCGAAAACCGACGGCGCGGACTCGGCGGCCCGGCGTGGATGGGACCGAACCGCGGCGACCTCGCACGGCCTCGAAAGATCGCAAAAACGAAGTTGCGGGAAAGGGGCGATCCTGAAGACCCCCTCATTGAAAGTCAACGCCGCGATTTTGGCAAGAGCGAAAATCCAAGCCTCCGGGCACGCTCCAATTTTTTCGGAAGGGCCGATGCGTGGCCCGGAACCGAGACGCCGGCAACGTCCGAGAACGAAAAGACCGGCGCCGATTCGAGATCGGTCGCCGGTCGAAAGGTCCACGACGAAAGTCAGGCTATTGAAGAACCGTATTCGATTCCGTCAAGTCCTGATTCGCTTTTCGCCTCAGTTAATGGGCGGCAAGGGCGGGAGGGGCGGCATGGGGGCCAGAAGGGCCGTCTGCTGGGCGCCCTGATCCGCTTTTTCCGCCGGGGCCGGATCCGGTGCCGGGGCCTGAGGCAAAGGCTTGCTTTCCTCGACGGCCGGGGCAGGCTCGCTTCCGCCCGCGCACGCCCCGCAGGCCTTGGCCGCGAGGCAGTCGGCGCACACCCATTGCACCACCGCCTTATACACCGGCTTTTCGACGGTGTATTCCTTCTTCACCAGTTTCTTGATGGTCCGGGCTTTTCCCGGTTGAGGCGGAATCACGGGATTGGGGCATTTGCCCAACTGGCCCAGCAAGCCGGTTCGGCCGCATGCGCCGCATCCCGAATCGCCGCAGGAGACGCCTTCTCCGCAACCACCGGCGCAATCCGTTCCCAAGTCGCAACCGCAGGCCGGGTCGTTGCAGTCGGCATGCCCGGGAAGCGTCGGCCGCAAGGTGCAGATGTCCGACACTTCCACGCACCAGCACGACTTCTTGACCTTCTCCACTCCGCACTGGATTGTGCAGACCTTTTGCTGGCAGGGACCGGGTTGGCCGCAGATCGCGCAGCGACCGGGCGCACCGCAATCCGCGTCTTGGGCCCGGACCGCCGCCGGGATGCCCCAGCACAGCCCCACCATCAGTGCCATCACGCCGATCGTTTTCATCTTTCGCACTCCTTCTCAGCAGAGCGAACTCGCGGACTGCTGAAGCTGGTGTTTCTCGTTACCCTCACGATTCTCCTGGAAAAAAGCCTGGGTGGCGTGCCGTCAGAAGTCGAACTGGGCACGCATCTGGAAGACGCTGAGGTCGCTGTCGGGGTTGTTGTTCGCCGGGCTGACCTGGGCGTAAACGTAGTTGAACATCAGCCGCGTGTAGGGGTTGAGGTACCAATTCACGCCCACGGTGTGGTCGCTGCTGTTGCCGCCGAATACCCCGGCGTCGGCGTCGTCCAGATCGAGCCACGAGTAGCGGTAGGCCAGTTCCCACGCACCCTTGCCCATCTCGATGTTCCCGTCGCAGGTACGGACGCGGAAGAAGTTCTCGAACGGTTTGACTCGGGAGAATGCGCCCTTCTTGCGATCGTAGGGGCGGTGTTCTCCGGTCAGGAAGTAGCTCATCTGGACGTACGCGGCGTGGAAGTCGGCGTCGTTACCGGCGCGATTGTAAAACGCGGCGATGTATTCGGCCTGCACGGAGAACGGACCGTACACGAAGGCGATTTCGGGGTCCAGTAACTGGAAGTCCTCGACGCCCGTGATGACGCCCGTATCCAGAATGTAGGGACCGACATTGGTCTCGGCGCGAGCCCGAATTCGCTGATTGGGGTCATCCACGTCGCGATAGCTGTAGCCCAATCCCAAGTGCAGCAAGCCGCGCCCGTTGGTGGCCTCATCGTACCAAGGCAGATATGTGCCCCGCATCGTGAAGGCGTAGCCGCCGTCGTCGTCCGCGACGTACGGGGGCTTGTCGCCGATGGTCCGGAAGCCGCCGAAGGCGAAGGTGAAACGCTCGTTTTCCGAGACCCGGTACGCGGCGACGCCGACGTTCCGTTGCGGTGCGAACACGTTGAGCAAGCTCCGCTCCATGAAGGTGATGTAGCGGGAGCTGGTCAGCTCTTCGATGCTGAAGGGTTCTTTGAAGTGTCCGATCTGGACTCGCCCCAGAAACGGCAGATCGTTGATGCCGAGATACACATCCTTGAACGACGTCGATTGGTCGTTGGTGCTGTCGCGGCCCGCGAAATCGACCTCGATCTTGTAGTCGAAGACGTCGAATCCGGAACCCTGCGCACCCAACCGGGCGGTTCGAAATTGCACCGTATCCTGGGCGTCGCCGAAGGCGGCAACGCTGCCGGCGCTTTGTCCGAAAAAGACGCTATCGACGAAGACCCGACCGTCGACGGTGACGGAGTATTTTTCAGCGGCCTTCTTTTTCGCGTCGGCCTCCTTGGCTTTCATTTCGCCGAGGGCCTTTTCGAGGTCGGCCACCCGCTGGGCCAATTCGTCCGCATTTGCCGTTTGCGGCTCTGCGGCGGCATAGTTGCCGCCCACCATGTAGGAGGGATCGATGGGTCGCAATTGCTGGAACCCTTGAGCACCCGCCCATGGGGCGAGGATCAGGGCGCCCAAACACCCTCCCAGAAACCACCACATTCCGTTGAGTCGCCTCATAGTACGCCCTCCGTGAATGAAACGTAAGTCTCGAGGTAGCCGTAGGCCGCGCCGTTATGTGTTCGGCGATGGGTTTTGGGCAATCCGCTCGCCTATTCCGGTCGGCATCTCGTCGCGGCGCATCCCACACACGCAAATTGAGGGTATCCCCCCGTCTTGAAGCATCGGACGGATCGGCGCAAACGGACGAAGCTCTTTTCCGCAGCCAATACAAATTTCCCATGTTTTCAAGATGATTGCGTAATTCGTTACGTTGATGCATTTCCCTTTTTTGCGACGGGAACGCAAAAGAGCTGTTTTCCCTATTCTCGGAGGATGGGACACCCTCGGACGATCCGATTCGTTCAAGACTCGCGTTCAGAAAGGGGGGAGCCTTGGATTTCTAAGCGGAACGACACCGCGCAGGCACCGTGTATCGAGAAATCCGTCGGCGCTACGGTACGATTTTGTTTGCGCACTGGTTGCTTGCGTTGGGCGGGCGGGGCGTCTATCTTGGGGTGCTTGGGATGAGATTTCGGTCTCAGAGAGGGCGATGGGCGACGGACGTCATCGGCACCACAACGAGAAAGGCACGGTTTTATGATGCGACTTTGGATCACGATCTTGTTTTTAGGAACCGCGGTCGGTTCGATTTCGGCTCAGGATTGGAAGCCCGCGGACAACCCGCTCTTCACCCGTTGGGCGAAACAAGTGACGCCCGATAACGTCTGGCCCGAGTACCCTCGCCCCACCATGGTACGCCCCGACTGGACGAATCTGAACGGGCTGTGGGAGTACGCCATCGTTCCGAGAGATTCCGGAAAGCCCGAGGCGTGGGACGGCAAGATTCTCGTCCCGTTCGCGGTGGAATCGGCCCTGAGCGGAGTCCGCAAGTCCGTTTCACCCGAGCAGCGATTGTGGTATCGCCGCACCTTCCTATCGCCGGAGTTGCAAGAGGGGGAACGACTGCTGCTGCACTTCGGCGCGGTCGATTGGCAGGCCGCCGTTTGGCTTAACGGTAAGCAACTGGGGCAGCACACAGGCGGATACGATCCCTTCACGTTCGACGCCACCTCGGCACTCAAGCCGGGCGAAAATGAACTGGTGGTCGCGGTGTGGGATCCGACGGATGCCGGTTCTCAACCCCGTGGCAAGCAGGTTCTTCAACCGAAGGGCATCTGGTACACGGCGGTGACCGGCATTTGGCAGACCGTGTGGATGGAAAAGGTCCCCGCCGTCTATATCCAGGGATTGAAGATCGTGCCGGACGTGGATCGCGGCGCGGTCCTTGTGACGGTTCAAGCGGAGGGAGTCCGTCCCGTTCGCGTGGAAGTTTCGTGGAATGGGCAGGTCGTTTCGCAAGCTCAAGGCCGCTCGGGTGACATGATCGCGGTTCCGGTGGAGAATCCGAAATTGTGGTGGCCCGACGAACCGAACTTGTACGATCTGAAGGTCTCGCTGCTGGACGGCGATCGGGTAACGGACGAGGTTCGCAGCTATTGCGGCATGCGAAAAATCGAAATCGCCAAGGATGAGCAGGGCATTCCCCGCATGATGCTCAACGGCAAGGCCTTGTTCCAGTTCGGACCGCTGGACCAGGGGTGGTGGCCGGACGGATTATACACCGCGCCCTGCGACGAGGCTCTGAAGTACGACATCGAGATGACCAAGAAGTACGGCATGAATATGGCCCGCAAGCACGTCAAGTACGAACCGGAGCGCTGGTACTATTGGTGCGACCGGTTGGGGCTGCTGGTTTGGCAGGACATGCCCTCCGGCGACAGCGGTCGCGACGCCGCGAGCAAGGCGAATTTTCGCCGCGAATTGCAGGCCATGATCGACGCCCGTTGGAATCATCCGAGCATCGTCGTTTGGGTACCTTTCAACGAAGGTTGGGGACAGCACGATACGTGCGACATCGTCTCCTGGATTCAAGAGTACGATCCGAGTCGCCTGGTCAACGAGGCCAGCGGTTGGACGGATAACGGTTGCGGCGATCTTTCGGACATGCACAATTACCCGGGACCCGGTATGCGACCGGTGGAGGAGCGTCGGGCGGGGGTGCTGGGCGAGTTCGGCGGACTGGGGCTTCCTCTGGCCGGTCACACCTGGCAAGCCGAAAAGAACTGGGGTTATGTCGCCTACCCCGACCGCGAGAGCCTGACCGACGCGTATGTGAACCTTTTGGCGAAGTTGCGCCCGCTGGTCGGGCAGGGTTTGTGCGCCGCCGTGTATACGCAGACCTCGGACGTTGAAATCGAGGTCAACGGCCTGATGACCTACGATCGAGAGGTCGCGAAGGTGGACGTGGAGCGCGCCGCGGCGTCCGCCCGCAAACTCTACCTGCCGCCGCCCAAGATTTCGTTGCTGGTGCCGACTTCGGAACAGGAACCGCAAACCTGGCGCTATACGCTCGAGACGCCGCCCGGCGAGTGGACGGCGGCTGAATTCGACGATTCGAACTGGAAGACCGGCCCCGGCGGCTTTGGAGCGGAGGGGACGCCCGGCGCCGTCGTGCGCACCCCTTGGAAAACGGCCGACATCTGGTTGCGGCGAACCTTCGACTTGTCCACGCCGCCCAAAGAAGGCGAAGTCCAACTCATCATCCATCATGACGAGGATGCCGAGGTCTTTCTCAACGGGCGCAAGGTCGCGACTCTCTCCGGTTACACGACGAGTTATCAGGTGGTTCCTCTCGACGCGGCAGGCTCTCTCAAGCCCGGAAGGAACGTCGTGGCGGTCCACTGCCATCAAAGCTCGGGCGGGCAGTACATCGACTTGGGATTGGTCGTCGTGGAAGAGGCGACACGGTAGGCCGATTCGTGGGATGGAACGCGGATGCCAAGGCCGGTCCCGGCGTGGGCCGGCCTTTTGCAATGACAAACACCGGGCTTGCGCTTCGGCGATCGGCGGGGGGGCCGGCGAGGCTGATTTGTGAGGGCGTTTCGCCGCCATCTCCGTCGCGGCGAGAGATTGGGAACGACTCTTGTTCGGCGTAGGGGGGAGGGCTCCTCGCCGCTATCTCCGGGGGCACTTAGGGTCGCCTTTTGAGCTACAATAGGTTGGGTGAGTTTGCCGGTGCGGTGTCGATCCCCGCTTGTCGTCGTGGCGAAGGTTCGGCCTTGCCGGGACGGCCTGGCTTGGCGCGCCGGCGTGCGGGCTTTTCTTGCCCCCGATGCTTTCCTTTACCGAAAGACTCGACATCTCGGCCTCAGTCGAAAAAAAGGTGCCCTCATGAGTTCCTCCTATCCTCCGGACGGCGTCGTGAACGCGGAAATCATTCCGCAGGATCCCGGGCGCTATCATCGACCTTCCGCCTTGGGGAGGACGATTTTGATCGTATTGCTCTCGCTGTTCTTGATGGGCTCGCTCTTTGCCAACGTTCTGCTGTTGGGTGCCTTGGGTCTTTCCGGCCTGGAGCCTAGCAAGGTGCGGGAGAAGCATTTTTCGCACAACACATCGGCTTCGGACAAGGTGGCGATACTTTCTCTGGAAGGCTTGATCCTGGACGGAGAGGGTTTCGCCAAGGATCAGATCGACCAGGTGATGAAGGATAAGAGCGTCAAGGCCGTGGTCCTCCGAGTCGATTCGCCGGGCGGTACGGTGACCGGTTCCGATTACATTCTCCACCACCTGAAGAAGATGCGAAACGAGCGGGACATCCCGGTGGTGGTCAGCATGGGTTCCGTCGCCGCCAGCGGGGGCTACTACATCTCAATGGCGGTGGGCGACTCCCCGAGGAGCATTTTTGCGGAACCGACCACCTGGACCGGTTCGATTGGCGTCATCATCCCGCACTACGACGCCGCGGAATTGGCCGCCAAGCTGGGAATCAAGGAGGATTCCATCGCCAGCCATCGACTGAAAGGGATGGGTAGCTTGCTGCGCCCGATGACGGATGAAGAACGGGCGATCTTCCAACAATTGGTGGATGACAGCTTTACGCGATTCAAAGAAATTGTCCGCGAAGGCCGACCGCGGTTTCGCGAAAAACCCGAGGAGTTGGACAAACTGGCTACGGGGCAGGTATTTACCGCCCAACAAGCCAAGGATTCCGGTTTGGTGGACGAAATCGGATTCCTGGAAGACGCTGTGGACCGGGCCATCGAATTGGCCGGCCTCGATGCGGATGAAGTCAACGTGATTCGGTATCGGCGCGAGCCGACCTTGGGGGACCTTTTGTTGGGAGAGACCATGAGCGCGCGATTGCCGCACGCGGAATGGGACTGGCGGGTCCTCTTTGATGCCGCGATCCCTCGGCCGTTTTATCTATTCAGCCGACTTCCCGTCTTGGTGGACAGCGGTCGCTGAGGCGCCGGGCGAAGTCTCGACCTTGAAGAGCTTCCGTCGCGATGTCGGCGGGGGAAGTGATTAGGTCTGCGCCCTCAGCCTCGAAACCAAAAGAGGTAGGCGGCCAGCACCAGGCAGGCGATCAATCCCAGACCGCCCACGGCCCAGAGCCACCAAGGGGCGGGCGGAGCGCCGGAGCGTGTTCTGCCCGTCACGTGTCCCGAGCGAACCAAGTTCAAGAGCGGGTCCTCCTCGATGTGGAGTCCCGGAAAATCGAGGGGCGGGGGTCGCGACTCTTCCAGGGGCTTGGCGACGGGAAGCGAAGGCGGCTTGCTCGTGTCCGTCTTGGATCCGCCGTCTTTTTTCACGACAGGCACGGCCCCGCTCTTGCGTGGGGATTCCGCGGTCGCCTCGCCGGTCTGCGGTTTGCCCTCGGCGCGGCTCGGCGACGGCGTGCCGGTCAACGGCTTGGCCGAGGGAAGGTTGGTCGATGAGGCGGGTTTGTCCGCAACGGGTAAGGCCTCATGGCGGAGACTTTGCACGATCGCGCTTCCCCGACCGCTCCCGTCGGCAATGTTGTAACCGTGATCGGTCAACCACTTCGTCAGCACGGCGGCGACCTGTTCGGCCGAGGCGTAACGGTCGGCGGGCTTTTTCGCCATCATCTTGAAACAGATGGCGACCAGGTCCTCGGGCACGTCCGCCCTTGCCTCGCGAATATCCGGGGGCTTTTCCCTTTGGTGTTTCATCAGCCGTTGGGGGAGGGTTCCCTCCGGAAATGGCGGTCTGCCCGTCAAAAGGAAGTACAACGTGCATCCCAGGCTGTAGATGTCGGCACGGGCATCGACGCCGTGGCTGTTGACGGCCTGCTCCGGCGCTAGATAGTCGGCGGTCCCCAAAACGTTCTCGTCGTAGGCGATGGTCAGCGAGGCCCCCTCGTCCGCGGTAAACCGCGCCAGTCCCAAGTCCAAAACCTTGATCGTGCCCTTCCCGTCCACGAGGAGATTGGCGGGCTTGATGTCGCGGTGGATCAGGCCCGCTTGGTGAGCGTGAGCCAACCCCTCCGCCGCTTGGCGGATGTAGTCGGCCGCCAGGTGAACGGGCAGCGGGCCGTCTTGTCGCACGATGCGTTGAAGGTCGCGTCCCTCGACGTATTCCATCACCAGATAGTGGTTGACGCCGTCGTTGTCGACGTCGTAGGCGCGGACGATGTTGCGGTGGTCCAAGGCCGCCGCCGCCTGCGCCTCGCGATGGAATCGCGCCAAATAGGACGAATCCTGCACGCGGTGTTTGGGAAGCACCTTGATGGCGACCCGGCGCTGCATCAAGACATGCTCGGCCAGGTACACGCTGCTCATGCCGCCCGTGCCCAGGTGGTCCAAGAGACGGTACTTGCCCAGGAAAAACCCCTTGTAGCGGCCTTCCAGCAGCTTTTGGCTTTGCCAGCGGGTCAGCAATTCCGCGCGGCAAAGGTGATCGGCCATCTCCTCCGCGGTCAATGTGCTTTTGTTGACCTCGGGCGGCAGTTGCGCTAAGAATCGCTGCAACCGGTCGCGCTCCACCAGTTGGCTGCGCAAGACAAGCTCAAGAAACTGTTCGACCGTCATGGTGAGGGATTCCGCAAACCGGCGGGCGGACTCCGCCGGCAAGGGCGAGGTCGCTTGGCTTTCCCCGCCGCATACTGCCCCTTCGCGGCATTCGGTTCCACCCTTCTTCCTAACATCAGAGTATCACGAAGGCCGCAACAAGGCTACCCGTTGACGCGAGGGCGGCGACCTAAGCCCTGCCGGCAAGTCGTTCGAGCGGCGGACGGCGGTGCCGAAAGTCGCCGGAACAAGCCCGGACTTGATCGACCGTCGGCAAGTTCCGTGCGAGGAAGTGACGAGCCTGAGAATGCGAACGATCACCCGGGACGGGGTGAGGCTGCGGAGCACAGCGGGACTGTGTTCGCTGCGGTATTGCTAGGGCTTAGGGACTTCGGCGGCGGGCGGGGAGGGTTCCTGCGACTGCGAATCCCCCGGCGGTACCAGTCGAATCGTCACGTGGTAGATGGGCGGTGTCGGTATTTGCCGAGGCGGAGAGGCTAGGCCATCTGCGGAGGCCCCTTCGCGCTCCGGTGTTGCGTCGGGCGCCGACGGCGCGGGCGGAACGGCCGCAAATGGAACGGCCTTGGGTGAGGCTCGCCGCGCGGCACCCATCATCCCTTCAGATGCCGCCTCACGAATCCGTCCCTGCACCAGTCCCAGCGTGGTCGGCAGCGTGATCTGGGCGACCTGGGCCGGTTCACGTTCCAGTTCCGCCAACACCGCTTCGATCTGAGAAAGCCCGCCGGTGAACTCCACGATCACCTCGCCGCTATTCTCACCGGATCCGCGACGGATGAGAACGTTCGGGCCGCCAAGCGATCCGCCCGCGCTTTCGGGACGCGTTTCGACACCGGGTTCCGCTGATTCCGCGGCAAGGGGAGCGGATCGCGCCGGCGGGACTGCCATGACGTCGGCGGGTTCGGTCGGTTTGACACTGCGTGCGTTGGGGACGGGGGTCTGCGCCGCCGCGAACTCCCATCCGTTGTACGATTCCGCCGAATCGGGTACGGAGTTGCGTCGCTGAATCACGCGGGCGGCCACCGCTTGGGGATCGGCCTGAGGCGTCAATCGACACACGATTTCGACGGGCATCACCTGAGGCACCTGCGGCATGGCAGGGGGGCCTTGTACCTCGTATTGCCGCACAATGGTCGCGCCGGAATCGGTTGCCGCCGACTTCGGACGGGCGATTGGGGCGTCGTCCGCCGCTTGGACCTCCATCGGTGCCGCCGCCGGACCCGGTCCTCGGAGCGCAAATCCACCGCGACCCATGGCTTCCGCTGAGTTGGACGTTGCGGCTTGAGGTCCGGCGTGGGCCGTCCTATCGGCGGAGTCGAGAGCGAGACCCGAACGGTGGGATCGCGCGGCCGGCAAGGTTTCAGGCCGGGCAGCGTCCACGCGGGGTGCCTCGACCTCAGCAACACCGCCGCGAGCCTCTTCCGCGGACTCCATGGCGACCTCGCCGGGCAGTGGCGATATCTCGCCACCGGGCGACCCGGGGTTGTCCGGACCCGCTTGCTTTTGAGGTGCCAGGGCAACATCGCCGTCGCGGGGATCGTGGAACTGCCGAGCGGCGTCCATCAAGAAAATCACCACGGCGAGGGAAGCCGCGATCATGGCCCAGCCCAAATTCCTGGGCTGAAGAATTCGGCGGAAAATTCCTGCCGGGCTCCACGGGGCATCCGAGAGTGTTGGATTGGACCTTTCCTCTCGGCTGATCGAACCGACGGAAGGGGCTTCCGTCAATTCGGAACGACTAGATGCGGAGGAACCGCGAATTTGCTCGCCCTCTCCCTTTCGGCGGGCGATCTCGCCCGACACCCGATCGGCGAAATCCACCGGTGCGTTCACCCGGGGCAGGGACTGGAGCAGATTCGCCTGAATGCGCAGCTCTTCCAGAAGTCTTCGCGCGGACTCGCTGCCGGCCAGCAACTGCTCGAATTGGGCCTGTTCTTCGGCGGTGAGCTCACCGTCGAGGTAGGCGCTGAACAGTTCGTTTTCCGGCACGTCTTTCATGGTACGGCTCGTTCGGTGGGTGGAATTCCCACAATACTTCCTATCGTCACTCCGCTCGTCGCATTCGATCCGACCCAAAGCCGGCGAGGAGCTGAACGGCGGCCAAGACCTTCAGGGCCAGAAATACCATCTTTCCCAAAACGCTCCTTGCCGATCCGCGTCTTTGATGCCCGATCCGGGTTGTAAAGTTCCCTCAATTCCGCGATTTGTCAAAAAATGTCTTATTTCTCGATGAAGTTGTTGGCGCAGGGATTGATATGCAACCAGATGACAAATGATTCACAGCAGGTCTGCGTAGGCCTCTTTGAGTTTTTCGCGAAGCATCAATCGAGCGCGGTGCAACCGACTACGGACCGTGCCGATAGGGACGTCGAGTATTTCGGCGATGGTCTCGTAACAACAACCGTCGATCTCGCGAAGAACGAGGATCGCCCGATGCTCCTCGTTCAAGGTCGCGATGGCCTCTCGTACGCGACGGCAGCGCTCTTCCTGTTCCAGAGGGAGTTCGGGGGCGGGGCCCCGATCGGGAATCTGGCGTCCCGACTCGTGATAGACGGCGTCTACCGATTGGACCGGCTTTTTTTTGCGGCGGTGGGTCGCCGCTACGTTGAACGCGATGCGATACAACCAGGTGTAAAACGCACTCTGACCCTCGAACGATGCCAGATTAATGTATGCCTGGACGAAGGCCTCTTGAACAACATCCAGGCATTCATCGGGATCACCGACCACGTGGAGCATGGTGTTGTACAGGCGGTCTTGGTACTTTTGCACCAACCGCCCGAACGCCGCCGAGTCTCCTTGCAGCGTGGCCTGGATCAGTTGTTCGATGTCGTTCACGGCCAATCCGTAGTTTAAGACGCATCTTCGGGAGAAGAAGTTCCGCGACCCGCCCCGACCGTCCGTATTTCACATCATGACCCTTTGGAATGGGGAAGTCAAATCCGATTCGGCGCCGGGCGACTTAGGAGATTTGATTACCGCTAGCCGCTCCATTATAGTCCTTGGTGGTAGGGCCGTATAGCATGAAAGAGTGGTTTTTCCCGCTTGCGTGACGACCGGCGATGCGGCAAGATGATGGTTGGAATTGGGAACCGATGAATTCAAGGCGGGTCCAGCCCAGGGTGCCGGATGGAGTCATGCAGTGGGGCGATCCTTGGGATCGCCGACCCGCCTTCCAGCTTGTAAAGGTCCGCCGCGTTGTACCCCTCCGGATGTGCCGAGACGAAGAATATCCCCGCCGAGGACGCCGCCATGACTCAAGATTTGGATTCCCGCGACAAGGCCGTTCAGCGAAAACGCATCCTGCTGGTCGATGACGATCCCGAAATCGTCGAATCGATGCGGATCGCCCTAGGGGCGTTGGGCTACGACATCTTGGTCGCCCGTGACGGCAACCAAGGTTTGAACCTGGCCGACACCCAAGACCCTGATCTGGTCATCCTGGACATGATGATGCCCAAGCGGAGCGGTTTCCTCGTCTTGGAACGCCTGCGGCAGACCCGCAAGGTGCCCACGCGGGTCATCATGATCACGGCCAATGAGGGAAATCGCCACAAGGCATACGCCGAAATGCTGGGCGTGGACGACTACATCCGCAAGCCCTTCCCGATGGATCGCTTGATCGAAAGTGTCCAGCGACTCTTGGGCTGACACCCTCCGCCGCTACCTTGTAGCGAAGGGGCGTCTTGTCATCCGCGGGGATGGCATGCCTGAAATCTTCTCGCAGTCTCCGCAGTCGCAATTGGAGCGGTTTTTCTCCGCAGTGCGTATGCTCGCCGAGCACGGCGCGTCGGCGCCTTCAGCGAGGCGGAATTAAAGGGCGTGGCCGCGTTGCGACGGTTGCCGCTTGTCCGAACCTCGCCTTGTCCGCAACAATAGCCTCAAGCCGATTGGCTCTCAAGCCGCACGCGGCGAAGCGACTTGCTGCATCGCGTGACGGACCGTTGCGCGGCGATGCCGACGGAAGTCCCCTGGCCGCAACTTGTTCCTCGGATAGCAACACAAGATTACAAGACTATGAGCGATCGTCCGGAATCAGCGCCGCGACCGGAGATTTCCTTGACTCCGATCGAGGGTTGGCACTGCCTACACGTTTTCTATCGTTTCGACCGGATGCGATTTAGGACCCTAAGCCCGGCGGAGCGGGCGGACGGTTGCCGTGAGTTTTGCGATCTCTTGTCACCGGAGCGGCAGGGGGCTCCCCTCCGCATGCAGACGTTTTTGGTGATGGGGCACAAGGCCGATTTCGGCATCATGATGCTCGATCCCGACCCGCTGAAGCTCGATGCCGTTCATCAGGATTTGCTATTCGGTTCGCTGGGACCGGCCATCTGCCCGGTCTGGTCGTTCGTCTCCCTAACGGAGGTATCGGAATACCTGCCGGATGAAGAGCGCTATGCCCGTCGCTTGGAGGAAGAGGGCTTGAAGCGGGGCGATGAGGATTTCGCGAATCGTCTCGCGCAGTACGCAAAACGCTTGCAATACATGCGGAAACAGCGGCTTCAACCGGACTTGCCGAGTTGGCCCGCCTATTGCTTCTACCCCATGAACAAGCGCCGCCTACCGGAGGCGAATTGGTTTCTCCTCGATTTCACTGAGCGGGAACGCCTGATGGCCGAACACGGTGAAAGCGGGATCGCCTTCGCCGGGCGAGTGACGCAGTTGGTGACCGTCGGCATCGGCCTGGAGGATTGGGAGTGGGGAGTCTCCCTTTGGGCGCGGAACCCGCAGTTTCTCAAAGATATCGTCTATCGGATGCGGTACGACGAGGCCAGCGCCAGGTACGCCGAATTCGGCCCGTTCTACAGCGGATATCTTGCGTCCCCGCGCGAGATCTTGGACCGGTGTCGGATTCGAGAATAGCGAGTTTGCTTGCGTCCGGTCCGCCTCGGCAAAGCGGGTTGCACCTACGCCGCGGATAGGGCACGCCGCGGGCGTTCTATCCGGTTCTCCGCCACCGTTCCCATGCCTTGGGGAATAACGGGCCGCCTTGTTGCATCTAACCTTATGGGGAGCGATTGCTCGCAGGCGACCCCTGGGCGAAGTATTGGGACTTGTGGCGTTTCGCTCTTACCCTGCGTGGGGAGGCGCATTTGCAAGCGGTGTTGCCTCCATCGGTTACCGTTCCGGTCGCTGTGCATTCCCCGCCGGAGGTCCGCGGAACCCATGCGCGTTTATGCCTACCTTGCGGACGTGGTCATCGCCGTGCACTTCGCTTATGTGGCGACGGTCTTGATCGGTCTCGTCTTGATTCCCTTGGGGGCGGTTTTCCGCTGGAAGTGGGTGCGGCGGTTTTGGCCCCGGGTCATTCATTTGGCGATGATCGGGATTGTGGCCTATCAGGCCTGGTTGGGAATCGAGTGCCCGCTGACCACGCTGGAAAAATATCTGCGAACCCTCGCCAACGTCGAGGTGTACCCAGGCTCCTTCGTCGGTCATTGGATCGATCGGATTCTGTTCTGCGAAGCGCCGCCGTGGGTTTTTGTGACGGCGTACACGGCGGTGGCGCTGTTGACAGTACTGTTGACGGTCTTGGTCCCGCCGGAGCGACCCGCTTGGCGGCGAGCACCGGGACGCGGTGCCGGTCCGCGTTGACGCCGCCTTCCGGCGATCACGCAGTCTCGCCCCATTGGTAGAGCTTTTCCAGGGTATAGATACCCGTATCGTGCCCGTCGCTGAAGCCGATCTTGTAGGCGTAGTTGCCGACCGGTTCCACCATGTGAAAGGCGACGGTCTCGGGGATGTCGGTCAGGGGCGAGTCGAGGGGCAAAGCGGGCGAGGCGTGTCTCCTTGTCTCATTGCAACCGGCGCAGGGACATAGGGCACGCAACCGCTGAGGCGTGTACCGCTTTCGTTGACCATCGGTCCAGGCGATGATGAGGTCCCGACCGTCCAAGCCCAACTCCATGGGACGCGGTTGTGCCATCTTGGTGGTTTCCCTCCATCCGACCATGCCTCGACCTTTCGGCCGCAAGCATTAGGAAAAACTGGGTAATACGGAAACGAGGAAGTCGGCCAGGCGGTCGCCGGCCTTGACGGAGTACTCGTACAGTCGCCAAAGCTCTTTGATCGTCGCCCAGCGGCGGAGGACCGCACCGGCCACGAAACCGACCTGTTGGGCGACATGCCGTTTGGCAAGCAGGTATTCGACCTCCTTGGAGAGGCGATCTTCGCAGGTATCGGAGATAACGCGCACGGCCAGCATGGGGACCTTGGCGGCACGGCAGACCTCCGCCACCGCGAACGTCTCCATGTCGACGGCCCAGGCCCCGAAGTCGTCCGCGAGTCGGCGTTTTTCCTCCGGTTCCCGCACAACACGGGGCACGGTAAGTAGCGGTCCCGTCTTCCACATTCGGGCGCCGTCCGAAGTGGGGCGTTCTTCACCGGGTGCGCGCGGCGTATCCAGTCTTAGCTTCTTGCCCGAGTCGTCCAGAAGAACGTCGGGAAGGAGGATGTCGTATCGCCGGAGGTCGGGGACCAATCCGCCCGCAAAACCCGCGGCCAGCACGTAGCGCGGGCGATGGCCGATGAGCAAGGCGGAAGCGGCCCGCCGTGCGGACTCGGCGCCGGGACCGGCCCGGATGATCGCCGTGGAGCATCCGCCGATTCTGCCCGTGGAAACGGAAAAACCGTCGCCGGCCAATTCGATCGGGTTTTCCATGCGTCTTCGCAGCGGGTCGGCCTCGGAGGGAAGAGCCACGACGATACCCACCCGGGCGGAAAACTCCGGCACGGTTTGGCGGCCATCGCCGGGTCCGGCCTGATCGGTTTCCCGATCCGGCCCGTGGAGCGACTCGCTGAGCGCTTGCCGCAAGGCCTCCCCCGCGGTTGCCTGAATTTGAGATCTTATCCAGGGATGCAAGACCATCGTCACAATTCCAACATCCGCGCTCCCTCGCCGCGTCCCAAACCGCGGGAGCTTGATTCGCCGTCTCCCGCATGCAACGAGTCCGTATTTTTCGGAAGGCGTCGTTGCGGGCGTGTTTAGTACGGAAGGAATGATCCATCCGTATTGTAACCGGGATTCCCGGCGAGTTTGTCGGGCGGCGGTGGGCGGGGCTTCCCCTACGGCGGGGCTGCAATGCCTTTTGCGGCCTGCGTTAACATAGATGTTACCGCCGAAATTGCGACCGGGGTGACGTCGCCGGTCCGCAGGACAGGGTTTTGCACTCGTCCGCGGGCGGGGCGAAGGCGGTGTTGGAAGGCTCCGCCGAACCGGGCCCAAAGGACGATTTTTCGTGCCATGCTCATCATTCCCGGGTTTCCATGAATGCCTCGATCGAAGAAATCCGCGGAATCTTGCCGGATGTCATGCTGGCGGACCGCTTTCCGCTGCGTCGAGCTTTGGAGCGGTTGGCTCGCGACGGCCGAACCAAACGCGGGGGCGAGGCGGCGCTGAAGCGACTCCGCGAACGGGCGGAGGCGTCCGCCGCTCGCCGCGCCGAACGCGCCGCCAAGGTTCCTTGGTTCGAGTTTTCCGGCGGGTTGCCGATTCTCGATGCGCTGGACGACATCGCCGCCGCCGTCGAGTCGCACCCGGCGGTCATCGTTTGCGGTGAGACCGGGTCCGGCAAATCCACGCAATTGCCGAAGTTATGCCTCAAATTGGGGCGCGGGATCGCCGGTATGATCGGCCATACCCAACCGCGGAGGATCGCCGCCCGCTCCGTCGCCGCCAGAATCGCCGAAGAGTTGGGCGTGCCGCTCGGCAAGGAGGTGGGCTTCAAAGTCCGTTTTACCGACCTCACCGGAGCGGACACGTACATCAAGCTCATGACCGACGGCATCCTCTTGGCCGAGACTCAGACCGACCGCTTCTTGGAGCAGTACGACACGCTGATCATCGACGAGGCCCACGAGCGATCGTTGAACATCGACTTTCTCTTGGGCTACCTCCGCCGATTGCTGGACAAGCGGTCGGATTTGAAGGTGATCGTCACGTCGGCGACGATCGACGCCGAGCGATTCGCAGCGCACTTCGCCGTGGACGGCACCCCGGCGCCCGTGATCGAGGTCTCCGGCAGAATGTATCCGGTTGAGGTGCGTTACCGACCGCCGGTCGTCGATGATCCCGCTTTCGAGCCGAACTGGCAGGACGAAGTGGCCGGCGCCGTCGTCGAGGCGCTCGCGGCGACCTGGGGCGATATCTTGGTGTTCCTGCCCACGGAACGACATATCCACGAGGCGGCCAGGTTGCTGCGCGCGCGGGGCGTTTCGGGCGAGGATCGGCTGCGCGAAGCCGAAGTCATCCCGCTGTACGCGCGACTCTCCGTGAATGAGCAGCAGCGGATTTTTCAACCGCACGGACGCCGCCGCATCATCCTCGCCACCAACGTAGCCGAATCATCGCTCACGGTACCCGGCATCCGGTGCGTGGTGGATAGCGGCGTCGCCCGAATCAGCCGCTATTCCCCCCGCACCAAGACGCAGCGACTTCCCATCGAGCCGATTTCGCGGGCGTCGGCGGAACAGCGGAAAGGGCGGTGCGGTCGAGAAGGCCCCGGCGTCTGCATCCGGCTTTATGAGGAATCGGATTTGGAGCGGCGGGATCGCTACACGCCGCCGGAGATTCTGCGGACCAACTTGGCCAACGTCATTTTGCAACTGAAGGCCCTGCGGCTTGGCGACCCGGAGACGTTCCCTTTTCTCGACCCGCCGCGATCGGATGCGGTCCGCGACGGCTTCAAGACGCTGTGGGAACTGCAAGCCTTGGACGAGGACGGCGAGTTGACGCCTCTGGGGCGCGAATTGGCCCGGATGCCCGTCGATCCTCGTATCGGTCGCATCATCCTGGCGGCGAGGGAGGAAGGCTCGCTGCACGAGGTTCTGATCATCGCTGCGGGATTGGAGGTCGATGACCCGCGCCTTCGACCGCAGGATCGGGCTGCCGACGCCGACGCCGCGCACGCCCGCTTCCATGACCCGCAGTCCGACTTCCTAACGTATCTCAACCTGTGGGAATTCTATCAGAACTTGAAGGCCAAGCTTTCGCGGAATCAACTGCAAAAGGCTTGCGCCCAGAACTATCTCTCGTACAATCGACTGCGTGAATGGGCGGATGTTTACCGCGAGTTGCAAGCCCTGGTGCGTGAAGCCGGCATGGCGTCGCGACGGGGAACGCGGGACTACGCGGCCATTCACCGAGCCATTTTGACGGGATTCCTGACGAATACGGGTTATCGAAAGCAGGGGCACGAGTATCAAACGGCGGGCGGCGGCAAGGCCCATCTGTGGCCCGGTTCGGCCCTCTTCGAAAGTAAACCGCATTGGGTCGTGGCGGCGGAAATCGTCGAGACCGGTCGGCGCTATCTGCGGACCTGTGCCCGCATCGATCCCGCTTGGATCGAGGATCTTGCGCCGCATCTGATTAAGCGGGATTACGTGGATCCGTATTGGAGTCGCCGTTACGGGGCGGCCATGATCCACGAAAAGGTGACGCTGCAAGGCCTACCCGTCGTCCCGCGGCGGCGCATGGCGCTAGGGCCGATCGACGCCGCCGCCGCTCGCGAAATGCTCATCCAGCACGGGTTGGTGGAGGGCGAAATCGAGTGCAAGGCCGCCTTCTTCGAGCACAATCGGCGACTCGTCAAGCGGATGGAGGAACTGCAAGTCCGCTTGCGGCGGGTCGATCTGCTGCTCGGTTCCTGGGCGCAATTCGATTTCTACGATCAACGCATTCCGCACGACGTCTACGACCTTCGCGGATTGTTGGCGTGGTGGCGCGAGGCGTGCAAGAAGGACCGGTCGATCTTGCATATGTCGTCGCACGATGTCGTGCGAGAGGATAGCGGCGCTTCGCCCGAGGCTTTTCCCGACCACTTGGCGGTCGGCACGACGCCGGTGCCGCTGCGTTACCGCTTTGCCCCGGGTGAAGACGACGACGGCATTACCTTGACCGTCCCCGTCGAGTTGTTCCCCAGCTTGGATCCCGAGCGCTTGGCCTGGTTCGTGCCGGGCTTGCTGCGGGAAAAGGTGACGGCCTTGATCAAGTCTCTGCCCAAGGAGTTGCGACGGAAGCTGATTCCGGCCCAGGAGTCGGCGGAGCGGGCGGTGCGGGAACTGACCTTCGGCGAGGGGCGATTTCTGCCTGCGGTGGCGGCGGTGCTTTCGAAGTTGGCGGGCGAGGACATAAGGGCGCAGGATTTCCGTCTCGATAAGCTCCCGGCGGAGATGCAGTTCCGCGTTTGCGTGGTGGACGGTCAAGGAAAACCGTTAGCGGTGGGGCGGGATTGGGAATCGCTGCGGCGGTCGTTGGGGGCCGAAGTCGGGCGGTCGTTCACGGCGGTGGACGATCCCCAGTGGCACCGTGACGGCATTCGTCGCTGGGAATGGCCGGTGCTGCCCGAGGTGGTGGAGGTGATGCGAGGCGGCATCCGCTTGCAGGCGTTTCCGGCATTGATCGATGCCGGCGACGGCGTGTCGTTGCGATTGGCGGACAGCGCGGCGCGGGCCGCCGTCTTGTCGCGTTTCGGCATTCGGCGATTGCTCGCATTCGCCATGGCGTCGCGACTCGATCCGCATTGGGATCAATTCGCCGACCGTCGCCGCCTGGAATTGCTGAGCGTTCCTTTGCCGGAATTCGACTTCGGCGAAGAATTGAAACTCCTTTTGGCGGATCGCGCGTTCTTGGATGAAACGTTGATCGGCCCGTGGGAAATCGGCCAATGGGGCGGCTTACCGCGCACGCGCGAGCAATTCGACGATCTGATGCGACGGGGGTTGAAACGCTTGCCGCCCGCCGTGCAAGAGGTGCTGGCGATCATCCGACCCTTGTTGGAACGTTATCACGAAGCGAGACTGGCACTGGAGTCCGCGGATTCACCGCAATGGGAAGAGGCTCGGGCCGATATGGCGGAGCAATTGGCGGAACTTACCCGGCCGGGCTTCTTGACCCAAACGCCGTGGGGGCGTTTGCGTGCCTATCCGCGCTACTTCAAGGCCGTGTGTCGCAGGATCGAGGCCTTGAGGTTAGGAGGCGTTTTTCGAGACCGGCAGGCTCTGGCCGCCTTCCGCCCCTATTGGGAAGCCTATTGCGAGCGACGCAAGCGGCACGAGGAATTGGACGTATTCGATCCCGAGTTGACCCGCTTCCGTTGGATGCTGGAGGAGTATCGCGTTTCGCTGTTCGCGCAATCCCTGGGGACGGACTTCTCCGTATCGCCGCCGAGGCTGGACCGGCAATGGGCGAAGGTCCGGCAGTAAAGGCAAAGAAGGAGAGCGGTCGACGCTCGATCCGTCTCAGGATGGCGGTGTAACGTCGCGGCGATCGCTTTTCAGGGGCCTGCCGGAAAGACGCGGATTTCCTTTCCGCGACGCTCGAACGCCAATCCATGCGGTTCCAGCACCGCTCGCCAAAGGTCATCCACGGTTCCGTTGTTCACGGCGAAGGTGATCTTGCGATCCAAGCGAATGCCGCGACTCGCGAGGGCGTCGGCGTCGATCCGTGCGTCCATCTGCAATTGCGCGGCGAGTTGGTTGATAACCCCGCCCAGGGTACCTTGTCCCTGTCGGACCGTGAAGCGACGCGATGCAAAGGGGTCGGTCGCCCCGACGGTCGAAGCAGTCGATCCGCCGGACGAGTTAATCGCCCCCGGGTCCGGGGAACTCGTGGGATTGGTCGCGGTGCGACCGCCTCGAAGCATTTCCGCCAGCCTTTCCAGCGACTCCAGCGGTCCTTGCGCGATGACTTCGTTGGCGGCCGGTTCGACCCGGATGTCCGGCAAGATCTGTTGCCAGCGCTGCGCGAGGATGTCGCCGGAGGACAAGCCGGCGGGCAGGGGAAGACGCCGCGTCAGCGTCGGCTCTTCCGTGATTGGGGTGAAGATCACGGTATTCCGGACCGGATCGACGTGAAACGTGCGGTCGAATCCGATCAGGACCAACGTCATGCGATCGGTCCACGGCATCGCCGGGAAACGGACTTCCGGCCAGAGGTCGTGGGGGATTTCCTCCAGGTTTTCGGGTGAGAGTTCGGCCTCTCCGCATAGGTCGCGAAGTATCTCCCGAGGCGTTCGGAGGGCAGGCCAGGCCGGCGGTTTTCGCAAGCCGCGGCGACGGTCTCCCGGCGGCAGTTCGTCCTCTCGCAACGCAGCCAAGGTTCGCAGGCGAGACGCGGCGGACGGCGGTCCCAGATAGACGATCGGTTGGAAGTACGAGACGCCGAGCGAGAGCTTTGCGGCCAAGGTTTCCAAAGCTTGACGCAGGCTGGGAGCGTCCAAGGAGAGCGTCACGCGCTGGTCCGGGTCCACGCGGCGATCGAGAAAGATCGGCACGCCTTGCACCTCGCCCAAGCGGACCAGCCCCCGACGCAAAGGCACATCGGTCCAGAATATGCCGCAGGGGCGCTCCAGGTTCCGTGTGTAGGCGGCGTCGGCACGCGGCGCCGTTTCCGTGGCAACGACGCTGCCGAGGTGCCAGGCCGTGCAAATGATGACCAGGGCCGAGCCCCGCAGAACGGCGGAGAGCAAGCCGGGTCCGCCGCGCGATGGCCCGCCGACGAAGCCGCGCGATTCCGCGCAACTCCTTTCCCCCAACGATTGGTCGTCGATCAACATTCCTCGTCTCTCCGCGGACCGAATGTTCGATGGCGCCAAGGGCGCTTGTGAGTCCGTCATGCGATGACGCCTCTGTGCCGAAGCGGTCGCCGCAGACCTCGCTCGATTCCCGCTCCGCACGGCAGGCTCGCCGTCGTGGCCGCAGATCGCGTCTCCTTAACGAGGTCGCATTGCCTCAACTAACCGATACAGCCTGTGACCTGTCTACTCCAGGAAAGTCTACTTTCCCAGAGTTCACCGCCGGCAAAGCTCAATTCATACCATCTCCTTATTTTACTTCACGGGGACCAAGGCCACCTTGCGCAGGTTGATGAGACCGTCGTTTCCGCTGAGACGCATCGCGAAGAACCCAAACCGGACGTTATGCCCGAACAGAAATGACTCGTTTCGGCGCGAATGGATTTCGGCGTTAATGGAAATGTTCCTATCAATCCTCCGTAAGGTCTGGAGTGCGGCAGCAATTGAACAGCGGCGGCAAGCCGCCGCACTCCACAGTCAGCGGCAAGCCGCAGTCCACACGTGGAGACAAGATTTTGGCCGCGACATCTGGGATGCCGCGGGATTCGTTTGGAAAGAGGGGAGCCGGGCAATTACAATCGAGGAAACGGTGCGTGAAGGGGGGACGGTTGCTCGGTACTCCGCGGAGTCGTTGTTCGAGGCTCGGCCTGAGGGGCAATACGGAGCGCAACCCGACCGCCTGATCGCGAGGCTCGATCCTGTGGACGATCGAATCAAGACTTTTCTTCGGGAGCTTTCCGGTGTCGCGCAATCTTCCCCGCACGGCCTTGCTCGGGTTGGTGTACGAGGAATACCTCAAACACCAACAAACGGCGCGTTTCGTCAACGAAGTCAGTCGGCGATACACGCAGGGAACGTTGCAGCGCTTGTTGGCGCATCCCATGCGCGAACTCCGCCGCGCCGCCGCCTTGGCGTTGGGATACCTGGGCGACTACGAATCCAATGCCGCTTTGGGCAAGGCCCTGTCCGACCCGGATCGTAACGTTCGGCTTTTGGCCGAAACCAGCATCCGCAAGGTGTGGATGCGGTTCGGTTCCGAATCACAGAGGCGGGAACTGACCGGGATCGTGCGTTTGAACGCTGCGCACCGGTATCAAGAGGTGATCCAGCGGGCCGGCCGATTGATCGAAAAAGAACCCAATTTCGCGGAGGCGTACAATCAACGGGCGATCGCTCATTTTTCGTTGGGCGACTTCGCCGAGAGCATCCGCGATTGCCGTATGACACTGGAACTCAACCCCTACCACTTCGCCGCGGCGGCGGGGTTGGGGCAAGCCTACCTCGAATTGCAGGACCCCGTTGCGGCCCTGGAATCCTTCCATCGAGCGTTGAAATTGAATCCGGACCTGGAGGCCGTGCGGGTGCAGGTCGCGCGACTACAACGTTTGATTGAAGATGCGTAACCGCATGGGCGCGTGCCGACCTCGAACCCCCGCGCGGTCGGTCGCGTAAATCTTGTACAGGGAGACAGTCCGGTCGCTCATGCTGCGATTGCGTCCGGTGGATTTGTCAAAAATAGAATGGATAATTCGGGCGGCTTGGTTGGCGGGTACTTTGGTAGGTTAGTTCCGAATAGGAAATCCGCGGACGAGACGCCCTAATTATTGGGACTCACGTCACTCCGGACGATAATTGAGGGTTGGCGTGCTGTGGCCGGCGGTCGGGCCGGCTGCCGAAAAATTTGGCGTCAGAAAATCCGTCTACCCGGTAGCGAAACGGGTGACGGCGAATACAATAAAGGCTTGCTCTTGCCATCCTGCCCCATTTACCGGAACCTCGCTTTCCCCTTGGATCGCGAGCGTTTCCAGCCTGTACACAAGAGATCGGTTTCGAGCCGATCGCATACGGAAGGAGGTTGGTCCTGAACCGCTCCAGCTTTCAAATCGGTTTGACGGCCGTCGTCCTCCTCGTCTTGCTGCGAGTGACCATCGGCTGGCATTTCTTGTATGAAGGCATCTGGAAGATCGCCAACTCGGATACCTTTTCGGCGGAGCCTTTCTTGACGCAGGCCAAAGGGCCGTTCGCGCCGTTGTTTTACGCCATGATTCCCGACATCGACGGGCGGCAAAGGCTTCAGGTCGTCAAAGACGAGTCGGGGGGGCAAATGGTTCAGGCTCCCGCGTACGCTAGGGCGTGGGATAAGGCCCTGGACCGCTTCGCCGCGTACTATCGTTTGGACGAAAAGCAGCGAAAGCAGGCGGAGCAAATCCGCGATCGCTACGAGAAAAGCCTGGAGACGTATCTGGCTGAAAATCGGGAGGCGATTCTGGGCTACTTCGATAGCTTGGGACGCTTCGAACGCGAGGAAAAAGGCTCTCGCAACCAGGGCGCCCATTTCCAGAAAGAAAGGCTCTGGGAGCGTCAGCAGGCTTTGCGGGCCGAGGTAAACGGTTGGCTGCGAGCGATGGACGCCATGGGGGCTCACTACTGGACGGCTTTGTACGAGGAAGTTCTGAGTCCGGAGCAAAAGGGCCGCGGGCACCTCAAGGTCGCCCTTGTGGAAACACAGTATCTGCCGGTGCCCGTCCCGTTCGTCGCCACGCGATCCGATCTCTTGAATAAGACGGTCACCTATGCCCTGACGTTGATCGGTCTGGGCTTGATGGTGGGGTGCTTGACGCGATTGGCGGCCTTGGGCGGAGCGGGCTTTTTGGCCTTCGTCGTCATGACGCAATGGCCCTGGCCGACCGTCGTCCCCAAGACCCCGGAGATCGTCGGTCACGCCCTGTTGGTGGACAAGAACTTCGTGGAAATGATGGCCCTGCTGGCATTGGCCGCGTTGCCGGTCGGACGTTGGGCGGGCTTGGACTATTTCCTGTATCACTGGGTATGCCTGCCGCTGCGGAACATGTGCGGATGCTGCTCCAAGCGATGCTCGCCGGCCGCGAAGAACGCCGGTGAAGAGGCGGCTTCCGCGTAGTCCCCGTCGGCGCGTCGCTTGTGACGGCAGTGCGGGCGTGCGGGCATCCGTCCGATGGACGCCGGTCAACTCGATACAATTCCCGCGACTCGAAACTTCGCTTTCCGAAAAAGGTCGTAACTATGAACTTGACTCCGGAAGAACGGCAAACGGGTATCGCTAACTTCAACCGCGTGGTTGGCGACAACATCCAGGTGACGCGGCGGGATTTCATTCAGACGGGCGTGCTGACCGGATTGGCGGCGGGCGGTAGCCTGGGGGCGTTCTACTTCGGTTACGAAAGCACGCTCGGCAAGCCGATCCGCGTGGCCGTACTGGGGACCGGCGACGAAGGTCAGGTTCTCATTGGGGCCTGCAACCCCGAATTCGTCGAGATCGTGGCCATTGCCGATATTCGCCCGTATAACGTGCATCGTGCGTTCCACGGCGATCATTACAGCGAGGCCGCCTTGGCGGCGCGTCCCGGCCTGATGGGCGTATACGGGTGGAAGACCGAGGACGAGGCCCGTAAGCACGTCCGCGTGTACGGTGCCTTCCAGGAATTGCTGGAGAACGAGAAGGACAACATCGACGCGGTGATCATCGGTTTGCCGCTGCATCTGCACGATGACGCCGCCGTTGCGGCCATGAAGTTGGGCAAGCACGTGTTGTGCGAAAAGCTGATGGCCCAGCGGGTTTCGGAAGGCAAGGTTATGGCCAGGTTGGCCAAGCAGGCCGGCGTCCATTTGGCCATCGGCCACCAACGTCACTATAACATCCTCTACGAAAACGCCGCGGACACCATCCGCCGGGGATTGTTGGGAGAATTGCACTACATTCGGGCGCAGTGGCACCGGGGTAATTTGCCGGGCAACGACAGTTGGGCCCAACCCTTGCCGCCGGGAGCCAAGTCGGATGACGTCAGCGGCCAGCGACTGATTCGCGAGTTGGAGTCGTACAAGCGGAGCCTGGCCGAGGCGGAAAAGGCCGGTCGGATGAAGGACGCCGAAAAATGGGCCAAGCTGGTCGCCCAAAAGGCCGCCCAGATTGCCGATAAGGAGATCATCGAGGCCGCCAAACAGTACGGTTACGAAGATAAGACGTTGGAAGCCGGCGACCAGAAGTACTACCGTCCCGCCATCGAGGAGTTGATCCGTTGGCGATTGTGGGAGCGGACGGGCGGCGGCCTGATGGCGGAATTGGGAAGCCACCAACTGGATGCCGCGTCGATTTTCATCGCCGCCATGCACGGCGGTCAAAAGCAACTGCCGCTGAACGTGGCCGCCGCCGGCAACCGGCCGATTTTCCCGCTCGATCGCGAGGTGGAAGACCACGTCTATTGCATCATCGAATTCCCGCTCCCCGGTTACGATCCCAACGATCCGCTGGGTAAGCTGAAGAAAATCGGCGTGCAATACGCTTCGATCAACGGCAACGGCTTCGGCGGATACGGCGAGATCGTCTTCGGAACCAAGGGGACGCTGATCTTGGAGCGGGAGCAGGAAGCCATGGTCTACGCGGGGTCCGATACTTCGGCCGGCGTGGGCGTGAGCGAAAGCAAGGGCGGTCCCACTCTCGACACCCAGGCCAGTGGACCGGCCCAAAAGAAGGCCGAGGGATTGGGCGCTATGGTCACGGCCCAGGTCAGTCGCGGTTACAAGGAGGAAATCGAGCATTGGGCTTGGTGCATCCGCAAGAATCCCAATGCCTCGGATCCCGAGATCCATCCCCGTTGCTACCCCAAGGTTGCCTTGGGCGACGCAGTGATCGCCCTGACCACCAACATGGCGGCCCGTCAGGGGATGCGAATCGAGTTCAACCCGGCTTGGTTCGATCCCGATAGTGACGAAACGCCCGAGGGCGACAAGCCCGACCTGTCCCGCTACGCATAAGACAGTACGGCGGTCTCGGTTCGACTTTGCTGCCGGCGAGTCTCCGGCATTCCGCGCCCTACGCGGTACGGCCCAGGGGGTGGCGTCAGTCGATGCGGCGTCGAGCGTCGGCCGGCCATCTTGTAGCGGCATCTGTGTTTGCGCCCGGTGCGGGTTCGCACGCCGATTGGCCAAGGCAACAATTATAGTTGCAATCGACGTCGCTCATCGACGATCGTCGGGGGCGGCCGTTGTGCGGCATTGCGGCGCGGCGGCTCGCGTTCGTAGAATGCGCGGAAAGATGGGAGGCGGTCGTCACCGTTTGGGACGCATTCCATGTCCGAATTGAATCCTCGTCTCGCGGTCTATCCCGGGTCGTTCGATCCCGTGACGTTGGGGCACTTGAACGTCATGGAGCGAGCAAGCCGGCTCTTCGACCGCCTGATCGTCGGCATTGGCGTGAACATCCATAAGAACCCGATGTTCGATACCGAGGAGCGGATCGGTTTGATCCGTCGGACGACGGAAGGTCTGACCAATGTGGAGATTCGCCCCTTTCGGGGCTTGGCGGTGAACTTTGTGCGGGAATGCGGCGCCCGGGTCATGATTCGCGGGGTTCGCCCGATCACGGATATCGCCGCCGAATTGACCATGATGATGGCCAACCGTCGCTTGGCCCCCGACGTCGAGACGCTGTTCATGATCGCCGACGGCGAGTTGGCGCACGTGTCCAGTTCATTGATCAAGGAGATCGCGCCGGTGGCGTCGGATGCGGAGCTTTCCCGTTTTCTTCCGCCCGCCGTGGTGGATGCCGTCCGCGCTAAGATGGCCGATCGCCGCGGATCGCCCGGCGGCTAAGGTTACCCGGGCAAAGGCCCTTTGTCTTCGGCGGCGTCACGGTTGGTCCATGTCGGGCGTATGGATGTCCACTTGGCCGTGGAGGTGTTGCTCGCTTCCAGGCGTGCTCAGGACCTTATACAAGCACCACGCCAGAAGCGCGGTAGCCCCGCCGACCGAGAGACTCATCACGATCCATCCGCCCAGCGTCATATCGCCACCTCCTCACCCGCGGCCTCGGCACGCCGCCAATTGCGGACGGCTTGGGCGATGAAAAGTCCGAAAAGGACGGCCACTGCGGCCACGAAGATCATGACCGCCGCGACCACCGGGTCCGTTACCAGTTGTTCCAGGCGATTGGGTTGACCGTCCGCCGTGCCGACGAAGATATTCTGCCGCAACCAGAACCCGAAGACGACAAAGAGATAAACCGGCGTGACGAACTGAATGACGTAGGTGAAGAACTCGGGGACGTGAATCTCAGCGCCGCGCCGCAACTCGGCCATGCCCGTCTTTGCACCGAGGACCCAACCAAAAAGGACGGTTTGAAACGCCGCCAGGGCATAGAGGCAGAAGGTGCCGATCCAGAAGTCCAGGGTGTCCAGGGCGACCAGATCCTTGGAGAAAAAGACGACGCCTGTGGAGCCAAGGGCGGTGATGAACCCCAGCAAAGCGACGGAAGCCTTGCGGTTGAGACCCAAGCCTTCCTCCAAAAAGGCCACTGCCGGTTGCAGCATGGAGAGCGAACTGGTGACGGCCGCCAAAAACAGCAGAAAGAAAAATAGAAATCCGATCAAATTGCCCAGCGGCATCTGGCTGAAGACGTGAGGCAAGGCCATGAAACCCAACCCAAAGGTGCCGGGTGGGTTTTGGACGACTTGCGGTCCCAGAAAGACGAAGGCCGCCGGCACCGAAATCAAACCGCCTAGGGCCACCTCGCAGAATTCATTGCCGGCGCAGGCGGTCAGGCTGGAGAGCGCGATGTCGTCGTCCTTTTTGACGTAGCTGGCATACGTGATGATGATGCCGAAACCGACCGACAGGGAGAAAAATATCTGCCCCGCGGCGGCCATCCACATCTCGGCGTTGGACAACTCCTCCCAAAACGTGGTGCCGGGTTTGACCGGATTCCACATATAGCCCAGCCCATTGAGAATGTTCTGGTCCGGTTTGGCCGGGTCCGGCGTTCCGAGCGTGAGGACGCGGATCAGAACCAAAAGGGCGCAGACGATCAGGGCGGGCATGGCCCAGCGGCAAAACCACTCAATACCTTTGCTCAGCCCGCGGTAGATCAGCGTGAAATTGAGCACGAAACAGAGAATCAGGAAAAATACGGCGGAACCTAACAGGCCTTCGCCGGGAGTGCTCAAGGATTCGCCGTGGGCGTGAATTCCCACGAAGTGCGCGAAAAAACGTTCGTAACCTGCCGGATCGGCCCCGAAATCCATCGCCCCGAAAAGGTACCGCGCGGCGTAGGCGAGACACCATGCCTCGATGTACACGTAGTACATGTAGATGCAGACGGGGACGATCATGGCCAGGATACCGAAGTAGGGCGCAACGCGGTTCTTCCAAACCAAGCGATAGATGCCCGGCGAGGAATTGAACCCGTGCCGCCCTCCGTAGCGACCCATGGACCACTCCGCAAAGGCGATGGGCAAGCCGAGAAATAGGAAAGCGCAGAGGTAGGCAACCATAAAGGCGCCGCCGCCGTACTTGGCGGCCAAACCGGGAAATCGCAAGAAATTGCCCAACCCCACCGCGCTCCCGGTCACGGCCAAGATCACGCCGATTCGACTCGTCCAGCTATCTCTCGGTCGGAAATCCTGCATGGGGGCGAACCCTTCTAGGGGTCAAGGACGGGCTGTCCGCCGTTCCGTGCGTCTGGTGAACGACGAAGGCCGAAAGCGGTACGCTCCGGTCCAAGCGATAACCCACGGCGGAAAGCCGAAGCGTAAAACCCCCAAGATAATCTGTCGATCGCGCGTTTCTCAAGCCAAGTTTGCCATAAATCCGGTCATTGTGAATCCGGATTGAATTTATGCAATTCTACTTGCCGTAAATGCGTTTAATGCGTAGGATTGTTTACGGAGGCGACGTGTTGCGTCGGGGACCGGATCCCATGGTTCGGAGGCTAGGTCATCCATCCGGTTTAGGGGTTGAATGTATAGTCAAAGAGGGGTCGTGCCTGTGGAGTCCGCGCGATGAGCTGGAATTTCGGTGAGTCCGACCTCGACATTTTGGAATTGTTGCGTGTCTCGGGACCTTGCACGGTTTCGGAGCTAGCCCAAGCCTTTCAGGTGACGGACACCGCAATCCGGCAGCGTCTTTCCCGATTGGTGGCCGACGGGGCGGTAGACAGGGAGTCCGTTCGGGAAGGTCGCGGTCGCCCACGGCACGTGTACAAACTTACCCGCAAGGGCATGCTTCAGGTGGGTTCCAATTTCACCGACCTGGCCATGGCTCTGTGGCGCGGGGTTCAGACCATCGAGGATCCGACCGTCAAGCAGCAGGTTCTTCGGGGTGTGGCCCGGGAATTGGTCAAGCTGTATCAGGGTCAAATCTCCGGCGGCAACACGCTCGAAAGAATGCGCTCGCTGATCCGTCTGCTCGAAGGCCGAAGGATCCCCTTCGAAATGCGCATGAACGGATCACATTTCGGGAGTAACGGTGCTTCGCGAGCGCTCTCCGCCGGGGCAGGAGGCGCGTCGGCGAGTGAGCGCGATGGCGCGTCCGTCGGCACGGTGGAGGGTGCGAACGGGAGACATAGCCTGCCTACTTTGGTTGCCCGGGCATGCCCCTACCCGGAACTGGCCGAGAGCGACCGTGACGTGTGTCAGGTCGAGCTGGCGTACCTTTCCGAATTGCTGGGCACCGACATGCAGCTCACGGAGTGTCGCCTGGATGGCGGGGCATGCTGCCGGTTTGAGCCGGCCGACGCCTGATTTATACTGGCGTACGGGAAGTCGGCGCAATACTTAGCCCCATGCCGGGTTGTTTCCTCGGGGGAACCGGTGCCTCGCGTCGGCGGAGGAATGATCGAACAGGGCGAGCCTGGAATGACGCAACCGTGGATTGAAGGCAGATTCGAGGAAGGCCTGGTAATTACCAGTTTGGAGCAGGCGATCAATTGGGCCAAGCAAGGCAGCCTTTGGCCCATGACGTTCGGCCTGGCTTGCTGCGCCATCGAAATGATGGCCACGGGCGCCAGCCGTTATGATATCGACCGTTTCGGGGCGGGTGCGTTTCGCGCGACCCCCCGGCAATCGGATTTGATGATCGTGGCGGGCACCGTCACTTTCAAGATGGCCAGTCGCGTCCGCCGGCTGTACGAGATGATGCCCGACCCGAAGTACGTAATCGCCATGGGCGCATGCACGCTCGGCGGCGGGCCCTATTTCGAATACGGCTACCACGTGGTCAAGGGAGTGGACTTGGTCGTCCCGGTGGATGTTTATGTACCCGGATGTCCGCCACGCCCCGAATCATTGCTGGAAGGGTTGATGCGGTTGCAGGAGATGATCCAAAACCGACGCATCACGCGACCCAGCAAGAGTTCGGCCCAGTCGTTCGGGAATGCGGAACTCCCGTTGCCACAGCACTCGGGTTTTGTACCGGTTCAAGACGTTCAACTCGTTTTCCATCACCAGAGAGTCAAGAGCAAATGAATCGCGACGTACTTTCCGTCCTCGATTTGCACGTGTCCGTGGATGGCAAACCCATCCTGAAGGGAGTGAACCTGCGGATTCAACGGGGTGAAATCCATGCCCTGATGGGCCCGAACGGATCGGGCAAGACGACGCTCGGCCTGGCCATCATGGGGCATCCCCGGTATGAGGTCACGCAGGGTCGAATCGAGTTGGACGGCGTCAACCTGGTGGAATTGGAACCGCACGAACGGGCCAGGATGGGCCTATTCATGGCCTTCCAGCGACCCGTGGCGATTCCCGGGGTGCGAGTCGCCGATTTCCTGCGGCACGCGGTCAGCAACATCCGGAACCCGCAGCGAAAAGAAGGCGAAGAGCTGATCTCGATGCGGGAGTTCCGTAAGGAGTTGCGAGAAAAGATGGATCAATTGCGGATGGATCCGGAATTCGCGCGGCGATACATCAACGAGGGATTCTCCGGCGGCGAGATGAAACGTGCGGAGATTCTTCAGATGGCCATGCTCCGTCCCCGATTCGCCGTCCTCGACGAGACGGACAGCGGTTTGGACGTGGATGCCGTGCGACTGGCCAGCCAAAGCATCGCCGAGATCGGCGGTCATGAAATGGGCTTGTTGATCATCACGCACCACGAACGGTTGCTGGAGCACAATCCGCCGGACTTCACCCACGTGATGCTGGGAGGCCGGATCGTCGAGACGGGAGGTCGGGAATTGGCTGAGTTTCTGCACACCTCGGGTTACGAAGAGATTCGGCGCAAGTATCCCGACGCCGCGGCGGAAGAGGCTTCCATGCTGGCCGAGCAAAACGCGCGCTAGGCGCGCCTAACCTGGGAAGGCGGCAAGGGGAATTCGGCAGCGTCCATCACAGATTGCGGCGATCGAGCGTCGCTTGTATCGAGTGTCGCCCCGGTGAGACCTAAATGGAAGGAAGACGTCCATGACTCCGGAAACGCGCGAGCTTTTTGGCGAAATCAATAAATACGATTTTCGGACCGAGGAACGTTACGTGTTCAAGGCCAAAAAGGGCCTGGATTCGGACATCGTCGCCGAGATTTCGGAGATGAAGGGCGAGCCTGCCTGGATGCGGGAGTTTCGCCTGAAGGCCTTGGAAATCTTCGAGTCGAAACCGCTGCCCACCTGGGGCGGCAAGATCGACGTCGATTTTCAGGAAATCTACTACTACATCAAACCCACCGACCGCCAGGGTCACTCGTGGGAAGAGGTACCCGAGGACATCAAGCAGACCTTCGAGCGGTTGGGGATCCCCGAGGCGGAACGAAAGTTCCTCGCAGGCGTCAAAGCGCAGTACGAGAGCGAGGTCGTGTACGGTTCGCTGCGGGAGGACCTGGCCAAGCAGGGCGTGGTTTTCACCGATATGGACTCGGCGGTGCGGGAGTATCCCGATTTGGTGCGAGAGTATTTCGCCACCGTCATCCCGCCTACCGATAACAAATTCGCGGCCCTGAATTCGGCGGTTTGGTCGGGAGGGTCCTTCATTTACGTCCCGCCCGGGGTACATATCGAGTTTCCGTTGCAGGCGTACTTCCGGATCAATGCGGCCCAAATGGGCCAGTTCGAACGGACGTTGATCATCGTTGATGAGGGGGCTTCGTGCCATTACGTGGAAGGTTGCACCGCCCCGACCTACAGCAGCGAGAGCTTACACTCGGCGGTGGTGGAGGTGATCGCTAAGGCCGGGTCGCGGGTCCGTTACACGACGATCCAGAACTGGGCCAACAACATCTACAATTTGGTTACCAAACGGGCGACGGCCTATCGCGACGCCTTGGTGGAATGGGTGGACGGCAACCTCGGCAGTCGGTTGACGATGAAGTATCCGGCGGTCTATCTGCTGGAACCGGGCGCCCGGGCGGAAATCCTCTCGGTGGCCTTCGCCAACCGCGGCCAGCATCAAGACGCCGGGTCCAAGGTCGTGCACTGTGCACCGCACACGTCCAGTCGCGTGGTTTCCAAGTCGATTTCCAAGGGCGGCGGGCGGTCCAGCTACCGCGGCTTGGTGAAGATCGATCGCGGGGCCAAGAAATCCAAGGCCAACGTGGTGTGCGACGCCCTGATTCTCGATCCCCATAGCCGCAGCGACACGTACCCCTACATCGAATTGGAAGAGCAGGACGTGATGATCGGTCACGAAGCCAGCGTCTCCAAGATCGGCGAGGAGCAGCTCTTTTACCTATGCAGTCGCGGCTTGACGGAGGCCGAGGCGGGAACGATGATCGTCGCCGGTTTTATCGAGCCTTTGGTAAAGGAATTGCCCATGGAATACGCCGTCGAGATGAACCGCCTCATTTCGTTGCAAATGGAGGGGAGCGTCGGTTGAGTGGGGGTGACGAACCGTCGGCCGATCCTTGTTGATAACGGACTTCCTCCGAGGACCCTCGCCGTCCGCCGAGCGGCCCTTGGCGGCACCTGAAACCCGAAAATTTCCGTGTTTTTTGCCCGAGAAACTTCACTCATGAGTTCCACTTCTTCCGCGGTCTCGGATAAAGGATTCACGCGCGATCAATTCGAAGCGCTGATCGCCTCGCGGCAACAACCCACTTGGCTGTCGGCCTTGCGGCGTCGCGCGATGGACGTTTGCGAGAGTCTGCCGCTCCCCGACTCCACAATGGAGGAGTGGCGGCGAACGCCCCTGCGGATGTTTCGCTTGCACCGTTTCGGGCCGTTGAGCCCGGCCCCCGAGGTCGTACCGCAAGTCGCCTCGGTATTGGATCCGCTGTTGGCTCCCGGAGGACGTTTGCTGACCCTCAACGGACGGAAAGCGGCGGGAATGCTTTCTCCCAAGTGGGCCGAGCAAGGCGTGGTGTTCGATTGCTTGGAGGATTCCGCGAGCGGACCGCACGAAGATTTGGTTCGCGAACACTTTTTTTCCATCCTGGACGCCGGATACGACCGCTTTGCGGCCCTGCACGCGGCGTTTTGGACGGGAGGCGGGCTCTGCTACATCCCGCGCGGCGTCAAGGTCGATGAGCCTTTGTTCCTGCTCTCCGCGTTGGGGGCCGACCAGTCCGACCTGGGCCACCTTTTGGTCGTCCTCGATGAAGGGGCCGAGGCTACCCTGGTCTCCGAGACGGCGAGCCTCGACGCGAGCGGTCCCGGCCTGTACTGCGGAGGAATCGAGATCGTCCTCAAGCCCGGGGCCAGGCTGCGCTTCGTGAATCTTCAGAATTGGAATAATGCCGTTTGGCATTTCGCCCATCAAAAGGCCGTGCTGCAAGAGGGCGCCTATTTGGAGTGGACGCTGGGCGCATTGGGCGGATTCTTGGCCAAGGTCAATCAGCACCTTGTGCTGGACGGCGTCAATGCCGAGGCGGTGGTCAACGGCGTGATGTTCACCGAAAACCGTCGGCATCTGGCGTATCATACCTTGCAGCATCATAAGCAACCATTCACCCGCAGCGATCTGCTGTACAAGGGCGCTCTGCAAGATCAGTCGCACCTGGTTTGGCGTGGCATGATTCGCGTGGATGAAGGGGCCGTCAAGACCGACGGTTATCAGCGGAACGACAATCTGATTCTCAGCGATCGGGCTCGCACGGATTGCATTCCCGGCCTGGAGATTCTCGCGGATGATGTTCGCTGTACGCATGGGGCGACGGCGGGTCGGGTGGACGACGAGGAAATCTTCTACGCCCAAACCCGCGGCTTGACCCAACGGGAGGCCGCCCGCATGATCGTCACCGGTTTCTTCCAGCAGGTCTTCGATAGGATTACCATCGACAGCGTCCGCGAGGCTTTGGCGGAGGTCATCGGTCGGAAGGTACGGGAGTGCCGATAAACGCGGATCGGCTTAACCGACGACGGCCAAAGCGTCGGCCATTCGTATTCGTAGGATTTGCCGGGGCCGAGGGTCTCGGCTTGAAAACGTCGTTGCGGAGATGCCATCGCATGGGAGAGCCTGTGTTCGTCTGCAAAAAGTCCGAACTCCCCGACCCGGGCAAGGCGGCGTTCGAGGTCAACGGACGGTTCATCGCCTTGTTTCACGTGTCGGGCACGTTTTGGGCCATCGACGACGTTTGCACGCACGACGGCGGTCCCTTGGCCGACGGCGAGTTGCGAGGCCACACCATCATTTGCCCGCGTCACGGCGCGCAGTTCGACATCCGCACGGGACACGCCAAGACCATGCCCGCCGTCAAATCCACCCCGGCCCATGAGGTCGTCGTTCGCGGGGACGACGTCTTCATCCGCATCCAGGATGAATCGTAATTCCTTATGAGAGGTTGGCGGAGTGCTTCCGTCCCGACGGCGAGAAAGGAGCACCGATCGTGGCCATTTGTGAACAGACGGTCTTTGAGGCGTTGAAGCAGGTAACCGATCCCGAGTTGTTCATCAACGTGGTGGACCTGGGTCTGATCTATGAAGTGCAGGTGACGCCGCGGGAAAACAAGACCGACGTCCATGTGAAGATGACCATGACAAGTCCCGCATGCCCCTCGGGACCGCAGATGGTCCGCGACGTGAAGGATGTTCTGCGCCAGTTGGGCGATGAAGTCGGAGAGGTTTCGGTGGAGGTGGTGCTCTCTCCGCCTTGGACGCCGGACCGCATGTCCGACGACGCCCGCGACGCCTTGGGAATCTATTGATCGTCCCCGAAGCGAAAGGCTGCCGCATACGCCTTGCGCGGCGATTCCGCCCGGTTTGAGATGTTTCTTTCCCCGTGCCGGGTAGGTTATCCGCCCTCGCCGACCGCGTCTCGCTTCTCGACACAAAAAAAGCCGCCGTCGGGGACGGCGGCGGGTTTTCGGGATTTCAATCTTCGCGGCGAGAGGCCGACGACCGCCGGCAAAGCGGTCAGTTGGCCCACCAGGTGTTTCCGTCGGGATAAGCGATCTCAGTCCGGGCGTTGGCCAGCGCGGCGTCCGTCTGGGATCGGGCCGCGATCTCCCATGCGTTGATTATCACGCCGCCGGTCACGAACATCCAGCTTCGACCTACGCGGGCGAAAACAGCCTCGGCCGGTACGGCCTTGGGTGCGGGAAGTTGGGCGGTAGGGACTTCGTGACCGATCAGGCCGGGCAATTGCATTCCCGCCTTGCCAAGCAGGTTTTCGTTGCGGATCAAAGCCGCCGCGACGGCCAAATCCATACAATTCCGGACCTGGCCGAAGACCGGTTCCGCCAGGGCGAGCTTTTCGTAATGGGCGGTCATCATCTCGGCCCAGCGACGATGGACGGGGGCCGCCTCGACGGTCTTTTCGCGCGTCCCCTCAGCGGAATAGACGTCGGCTTCCACCATCGTTTTGACGGCGGCCTTTTGCAGTTTCCAGGCCAAGCCCGCTTCGTCCTTCAACAGCGGTTCGTAGTCGGGTGCCAACCACCATCGCGGCATGGGACCGCCGGGCGCCCGGGAAGCCCCCTGCACCAACGAAACGAAGCTGGTCAAGCCGGGAACGGGCGAGGGATCCACACCCATGGAAATCCGCTTCATGCGGTAGTCGGCGGCTACCAAGACCCGGGCGAAGTGGCTGTCGGCCGGGATGCCGGTGAGCGTGACGCGCTGCGGACCGGCGGCTTGGGCGCTCATTTTCGCCACGGCGGAGGGATTGACCGGACCGCGGAGTCCTTGCGTCACCGCATTCACCGCCCGAACCCCTTCCGGCGTCGGGTCGATGGAGCAACTGATCACGGAAGGTTGGGGCGCGAAAGCCGCACGTAGGACGGTGACCAAGTCGTCCAGAAGCAGAATCGGCCGACCCGATTCGCTGCCCACAATGGCGCCGCGCTCGTTGTATTTCCAACCTTCGGCAGGACCTACCAGCACAATATCATTGCGTTCCGGATACACCAGCACGTACTCGATTCGCGTCAGTCCGCCCAACAAGGCGATTTCATCCGGAATGGGGCGTCCGGCCTGGAGGCATGCGGAAAGTTCGGCGTCCAGCTTGCGAAGCGAAATGCTTCGGCGGGCGGCGGCTTGCGCCAGCGCTTGCGGCGGTTGAGCCTTGTTTTCCTCCCAAACCTTCCGAGCCTCCCGCAAGACGTCGGGCGATGCGTTCTGCACCAATCCGCCGGCGTCGATCATCACGCCGCCGACCGCTCGGTTATTCGTATCCAAAGTAACCTGGGCCGGGGCCGTGTTTTGCCATCCCAGCGCCAAGCATGCCGCCGAAAAGGCGACCGCCGCCACCCAACCCCAGCCAGTACGTACCACGCGCAACATGGACAGTCTCCTCGCAGGACAAGATCGCGATCTTGAAGCTTGCTTTATCTACCGGGAATGATTTGTCGAACCCGGAAAATCATTCGGCCGAGACGCAATGACCTCGCGGATAGTCGCCGGTCTTCCCGAGTGGACGGGAGCGGTGAAAAGACTTTGCGTAGCCTTGTTAAACACCCAATCTCCCGTCACTTCTCTAAGCTAATTCCCGAGCCGCTCCTTTGCAACCAAGAAAACCGCCCGTCGGGCTGGAATCCGGGACATCCCGCCGCCGATAATTGTCGCTTCGATGGGTGAAAAAGTTCCCGGCCGCACCGATTTTGGGCGGCGGCACGCCAAAAAACACGGTCCGGCCATCCCAGGGGGCAGCCGTCTTATAGATAGGTTCGCTGCCGCCGATCGAGCTACCGAGACCGGCTAGGTACGCGGTTGCCTTCGGTGGGGCGCGCATCCGTTCAGCTTGCAAAGAGATTTAATTCAGTTAGAGTGTAAGGCTTTCGTAAAGTTTTACGGTGGCGGATGCCCATGACGGGAAATCCACCCTTTGGTGCGGTTCAATGTTGTGGAACGGAATCCGCGAGATTGCAACCCTTTTGCACTCCGCGGAGGAACGAGAATGTTCTTGGGACTTGTGAGGAGCCTAGCTTTAACGTTGAGTGTGGTCACGGTCGCGGATTCGGATTTGTCGAACAAGGGAAGCGAGTCCGCGGTATCGCCTACGGTGTCGTTTGTTTCGTATAAAGATGCCTATCAGCGAGCCCGAAAGGAGCACTTGCCGCTCGTCGTGTTCGTTGGCGCGGAATGGTGTCCGGCCTGCCGCAGAATGGAGCAGTCCGTGATCCCGAATCTCCCCGCAAGCCCCATTTATCGGGACGCTGTGTTTGCCCGCGTGGACTATGATCAAGACACCAAATTAGCGGAAGCGATCACGGGCGGCGGGGCCTTGCCTCAAATCGTGATTTTCCCGCCGCAAGGTTCCAGCGAAAAAGCCCGCCGCGTGATCGGTGCTCAACCGGTGGAAAAACTCTTCCAATTTCTTCGAGATGGGCTGAGCCCCAAGCGGGGTCCCAACGATTCCACGGCAATGAACGGTGTTTCCAATCGCTCCGGTTGACGCCGTTTCCGCTGGGCGTTGCCGCCGCAAAAGGCCGCCGCTAGAGTCGAACGAGGGACACCGCGACCTGCAATAGCCGATGTTCCAAAAGAAACGCGTCGGCATTGCGGTGTTCAAACGTCACGGCCAGGTATTGGATTCCCTTGGCATAGGCGATCTGGTAATTGTGTCCCACGATGACGGAGGGCACCGTAACCGAGTTAAATGCCCAATCGGTGGCGCTCAACCGCTTTTTCACGCCCCCGGCGATCAGATTGGCAATCTCGCCGACACAGTCGATGACCTGCCCGTTGAGCTTGTCCATCGGTTCCTGAAGGAACCCTCCGGCCAGATTCAGCGCCACTTGCTCGCAGGCATTGAAGGTCAGAAACCCCGAGACCTTGCCGTGAAGACCGATGACCGCGGTCACGCTGCCCGGTTCATAGACGGGTACCGCGCTCAGCCCGACGAGTTGCGTCTCGGCCTGACACATGGTCAGTGACTCTTTGACTGCCGCGGCGATGGCGTGGGCCAGGATGGGGTCGCTGGGCAGGGGCACCACGGAGTCGGGCAGCGTCAGCGTGCTCATCAGATGATTTCCTGTAGCGGTCCCGGAAGCAATCGCGATAGGGCGTCACTCCGTCGCCCTATCGGTCTTTTGGAACGTGAGTCTTCTCAATTCTGAGTCATGTTTTGCGAGATCGATTCTTTGAGATGGCCGAATGCGGGCGTCCCGGCAAATCGCCCGTCGATGTGACCGGCAAGATCGTGATAACCCGCATGATCGCCGGCCTCGATTCGGAAAAGGGGCACCGTGACGGACGCCTTGATCCGATCGAGTGTTCCCGGGATTCAGAACCCAACTGCTTCAATTCCAACCGACGATCCGTTCGTCCTAGAGACGCCGCCCGGTTACAATAGGGAAAACGTCTCGCGACATCGGCCGACCGCGGCACGAAACAGAGACCCGTCCCCGGCTTTGGGGTTTCATATTTTGCAGGCAGGTTGTCGAACCGGCCGCGACGGGGCGCCGATGCGGAGCGCGAAGATTCGGCGAACAGAGGGCGTCGGCGTGGAACGCGGGCGGAAAATAACGCTCGGCGGCGAACGACAAAAAATGGGTTGGAACTGGGAATGGCACTAATTTCGCGAAATCGATTTCGGCCGATCGGGCGGGTTCCGATGGCCTTGGCTTGGTGTTGCTTGGTTCTCGTCTTCAATGGGCCGGGGGTCTGGGCGCAATCGGCGAGCGGTCGAGCGGCGGTGCCTGCGGCGCTGGAAAAGTACGGACCGTTGAGCGAGGAGACGCGGGCGGAACTGGTTCGCGAACTGTCGGAGAAAGCCGCCGTCTTGGAGGCCCAATCCGCCGTTGTGCGGTTGGTGGCCAAGATCGTGGGACCTGCCGTGGTGCATATCGAAGCCCAGGTGCCGGGTCGCCGAGCCTTGCAGTCGGGCGCGGCCGGACCGGTGGAGGAAGCCGGTTCCGGCATTCTGGTCAAGCTCAGCGACCGTTTGTGCGTCTTGACCAACCGCCACGTGGTGCGAGACGCCGCACCGGACAAAGTGCGCATTCACTTGGCGGATGGTCGTTTGATTCAACCCGCCGAAATTCGCAGCGATCCGGCCACGGACGTCGCCGTGCTCACGGTGGCCGCCCCCAACCTCGTGACCGCCGAAATCGGCAACAGCGACGCGGTGGAGATCGGCGATTTCGTGTTGGCGTTTGGCAGTCCGTTCGGCCTGAGCCACTCCGTGACGTTTGGCATCATCAGCGCCAAGGGACGCCGGGATTTGGACCTGGGCGATTCCAACGTGCGGTTGCAGGATTTCCTTCAGACGGACGCCGCCATCAATCCGGGCAACAGCGGCGGACCGCTGGTCGATCTGCGAGGCCGCATTATCGGCATCAACACGGCCATCGCCAGCAATTCCGGCGGCAATGAGGGAATCGGGTTCGCCATCCCGATCAACACGTTTCTTTGGGTGGCGCGGCAGTTGGTGGAGACCGGCACGGTGCGGCGGGCCTTTTTGGGCGTATCGCTGGACGCACGTTTCGACGCCGCAGCGGCGCAGGCCGCCGGTCTGGATGCGCGCGTGGGAGCACGCGTTGTCACCGTCACGCCGGACTCTCCCGCCGCCGCCGTCGGATTGCAACCCGGCGACGTCATCTTGCGGTTCGACGATCGCGTCGTCGAAGACGATGCCCATCTGGTGTACATGGTCAATACCTCGGAGATCGGCAAGGAGGTGGAACTCCAGGTGTTTCGGGCGGGGCAGGTTTTCTCGGTCAAGACCAAGCTCATTTCGCGACCGGAAGCCGCCGGCTTGTGAGCCGGCTTGTCGCACCGCCACACCGGGCGTCACCCCGAGGCTTTCGGCAATCCGCTTGTCGCGGTGGCCGGTAGATTCCGCCCGGAAGCGGTGTCGGGCCGCCGTGAAGTTACATCAGCCGAAGGAGTCCGACCGTGAGTGAAAGGAATGGCTCATCCATGCGCGCACCGGACTCATTTCGTTGTCTTTGGGTGGAGCGAAAGGAGGACGGCACGATCGTTCGTTCTCTCGTCTTGCGGCCGTTGCGTGATTTGCCGCCGGGAGAGGTTCTGATTCGCACGGCCTACTCGTCGCTGAACTACAAGGACGCCCTGGCCGCGAACGGGCATCCGGGCGTGGTCCGCCGGTTCCCGCATATCCCCGGCGTGGACGCCGCGGGAGCGGTCTCGGAGTGCGAGACGGTCGATTTCGCGCCGGGAGACGCCGTCGTCGTTACCGGTTACGAGATGGGGGCCGGGCGCTGGGGCGGCTATGCTGAATCTGTTCGGGTACCGCGAGAGTGGGTCCTGCCTTTGCCCTCTTCGCTTTCCTGCCTGGATGCGATGACCTACGGCACGGCAGGGTTGACCGCCGCGATGTGCGTCCAGTCGCTCTTGGATCACGGCATCGCGCCGGAGAAAGGCGATGTGGTGGTCACCGGGGCGTCGGGCGGGGTCGGGTGCATCGCGGTCGCCATCCTGGCCAAGCTCGGCTTTCGGGTGACTGCCGTAACGGGAAAACCCCAGGCCGTGCCGCTGTTGACAAGCCTGGGCGCCGCCGAGTTCCTCACGCGGGAGGACGCGCGAGACGAAAGCGAAAAGCCGCTGCTTTCCGGGCGTTGGATCGGCGCCGTGGACACCGTCGGCGGCCAGGTTCTGGCTACCGTCCTGCGTTCGCTGAAGCACGGCGGTTGCGTCGCCGCCTGCGGCGTGGCAGGCGGGCCTCGGTTGGACGTGACGGTCTATCCGTTCATCTTGCGCGGAGTCACGCTGGCTGGCATCGATGCGGCATACGCCCCGGCCGAACTCAAGCTTCGGATGTGGTCGCTGTTGGCCGGACCTTGGCGCGTGGATCGACTTGCCGAATTGCGTCGCGTGGTCGCGCTGGAATCGCTGGAACCGTACTTCGGCGAAATCTTGGCCGGCAACGTGACGGGGCGCGTGGTGGTCGAAATCGGCGGCGCCGGGACTCCTTGTCGCGATTGAATCGCATCGGAACCGACCGCGGCACGCGATTTCCGCTCGTCTCGGTGAGTGCGGAGCTTCTGCGCGGAACGCTCGACAGGCCGCTTGTCAAGCGATAATCAGGCCTCAAGTCGCAAGTCGCCGATCACGAAAAAAGTCGGCGAATTCGCTATTGCTCCCACGTTGTTTCGGCTATTACGATGAACTTGTTGGGGTTAGGGCTCGTGCCGAAACCGGATTAGCCCGGCTTAAAGGGAGAGCGGCCGATGATTCGCTACATGTGCGACCTATGTAAGCGGGAAATCGATCCCGTCAGCGAGACTCGCTACCAGGTGAAAATCGAGATTTCGGCGGCCTTTGATCCGATGGAGGAAGAAGAACCGGACGACCGCGATCACCTGGAAGAGATTCACGATCTCCTCGAACGATTCGAGTCCCAGGACGAAGAGGCCTTCGAACCGGCCCACGTGGTATTGACGTTCGACTTGTGCTCCAAATGCCGCAAGCACTTCTTGCGGAACCCCCTGGGGCGCGGGGCGGTCCGCATGTTCGGCATGAGCGACAATTGAGCCGCATTGCGACGGTCGCCCGATCGCGCTGCTTCCACTCCGTGAGATGGTGAGGCGTCCTGCGGTTCGCTTATCCGCTTTGTTTGGGAGGCCCTTCATGGCGCCCCGTCGTCGCACCGCTCGTCGACCGACCGCGGTGCTCTTTCCACGGTCCCGTCGCCGCTGGTCGCCGGGAACTTGGATCTTGTTGGTCCTGGTGCTGCTCTTGCTGCGACTCTTTTATCGCAGCGGGGAGTCGGTACCGTCCGGGGCGACTGGGACGCTCCAAAGCGGCGAGTACGCGGTCGAGCGCGTCGTGGACGGGGATACGCTGCTATTGGTCGGCGGCCAGCGCGTTCGTCTCTTGGGAATCGACGCGCCGGAGTCGGTGAAGCCGAACAGCCCCGTCGAACCGTTTGGGCCTGAATCCTCGGAGGCCGTACGGGAATACGTTCGGGCGTCGGGTAGTCGCATTCGGCTGGAGACGGAAAACAAGCGGGATAAGTACGGGCGACTGTTGGGGGTGGCCTGGGCCGGCGACGTGTGTATCAACGAGGCCCTGGTGGAGGCCGGTTTGGCTCGCGTGGAAACGCAATACTCTTATCCGCAGGACCTTAAGGCTAAACTCCTCGCGGCGGAGAGAAGGGCCAGGGTTGCTCGCCGCGGGATTTGGGGCCTGGAAAACCCTGCGGATCGCTAGGCACTCTGGCTGTGGCTGTTCCGCTGCGGGCATCACTCGGCCGGCGGCATGGTCGGGCGCGACTGTCTTTAAGCCGGGATCGCGGAGTTCTCCTTTCAAAGCTCACACAAAACGACCGTTCTTTTCGGCATAATCGGATCCGCCGGTGCCTCCCCCCTGCTGGTCGTTAGCGGACGGATCATCAACAATTACGATCTATGTTTTCTTGAGCTTTGCGGCACGGCAACGAGCTTTCCGCCTCCGCACGAGCGCATGTCGCGTTCCGATGCGGAGGAGACGGCGCGCCGATGGCGCGTCATCCTCAGGCCGGTCGCGTTCCGAAGCATTGGGCCGCGCGTCCGTCGGACGTGCACCTTACGGCGGGGATCGCCGCTCAACCTTCCGGCAGACAAGGGAACCGGTATGTCGCACGAACATGTGACGTCTCCTCAGGCTCAAAGGCGGTTGGTTTACGCCTTGGGCGTGTTGTTCGTCGTTTACGCCGCGGCGCTGGCGGCGGGCTGGCCGCAGAAGGCGACGCGATTGATCGTGGAGGCCGAAAGCCACGCGCATCAGGCGGCGGCGACAACGGGCGAGGGCCATCACGGCGAACCGACCGGGGATGTCCAAGGGGAATCTCCGCTCGATGAGTCGGACGCCCAATCGCAGGAGGAGAAGGCGGCGAAGGCCGACGCGCCGGAGTCGGGGCAAGAATCCACGGGCGAAGCGGCCCAGGCGGGCCTCGAAGGGCACGCCGACCACGGAGCGGCGAAAGAGCATCCGCCGTACTGGATGGTCGCCCCGTTTGCGGCACTGCTGCTGGTGATCGCCGTGTTTCCACTCATGCCGTGGACCGAGCACTGGTGGGAAAGCAACCTGCACCGCTTCTACGTGGCGGCGGCGCTTGCTGCCGTGACCTTGGCGTATTACTTGTTCATTTATCCGCATCCGGTGGAGGGGCATTGGCCCGCCCATTACGTGAGCCAACCTTCGCCCTCCGGACTGCATTGGGGCAACACCTGGGCGGTGTTCGCCAACGCCATTCTCGGCGAATACGTGCCGTTTATCGTCCTACTCTTCAGCTTGTACACCATCAGCGGCGGCATCCGAATCGAGGGCGACCTTCGCGCTAAACCGATCGTCAACACCGCCATCATCGCGGTCGGCGGCGTATTGGCCAGTTTTATCGGCACCACGGGCGCGGCGATGCTGCTGATCCGACTCCTCTTGGATACGAATTCCGAACGCAAACACGTCGTGCATACGGTCGTGTTCTTCATTTTCGTCGTGTGCAATTGCGGCGGTTGCTTGCTGCCGATCGGCGATCCGCCGCTGTTTCTGGGATATTTGCGAGGCGTGCCCTTCCTTTGGACCTTCCAATTGTGGAAGGAATGGCTCTTCGTCAACGGTTGTTTGCTGGCCTTCTATTTCCTGTGGGACACGTTCTTCTTCTACCCGCACGAAGCAAAACGCGATTTGGTCGCCGACGCCCAACAGGTCCGCGGTATGCGAATTAGCGGGGTTTGGCCGAACCTGCCGCTACTGATCGGCGTTGTGTTGGCCGTCGCTCTGCTGGATCCGACCAAGGCCATCCCCGGTACGGATTTCCATCCGCCGCTCTACCTCCGCGAGATCGTTCAGTTGGGACTGGTGGCCTTGTCGCTGATTCTGGGCGACGAAGCTTCCCGCCGGGCCAATCAGTTCAATTACGCGGCGATCATCGAAGTGGCGGCGCTGTTCTTCGGAATCTTCATCACCATGCAACCGCCCCTTCAGATCTTGCACGTGGTGGGACCGCAATTGGGTCTGCATTCGCCCGCCCAATTCTTCTGGGCGACCGGGGCCCTGTCGTCGTTCCTCGACAACGCTCCCACGTATGTGGTCTTTTTCGAGACCGCGCGAACGCTGGGGGGGACCGAGTTGGTGCCGCCCGGCAACGGCGTGGACCACGTGCTGCTGGTCGCGGTCAGCTTGGGCGCCGTGTTCATGGGCGCAAACACATACATCGGAAACGGGCCGAATTTTATGGTTCGTGCCATTGCCGAAAAACGCGGCATCAAAATGCCTAGTTTCTTCGGCTACATGATCTACAGCATCTGCATTCTGATTCCGCTGTTCGTTCTGACCACGTTCCTGTTCTTGTAATCCCGGCGGGTCGTCGCGCCGCGGCGGGCAACTGCAAGAATAGGCACCCGGGAGCAAGCTCAGACCATGCTGTCGGGTGGAGCTTAATTACTCGGGCGGGCGGTTTGCTAAGTGCAAATCGCCCGCCCTTTCTGTTCCTGAGGGGGGGCAACTGGTGTTCTGTCTTCCGCTTCGTTACGCTACAATATCCATCTTACCACCGTGGATGACCCGACGGTGGGGTGGGCGACGGATCGTACCGCGGCGGAACCTCGCTCGGCTCGGAAGAATCGCCGTGCGGGGCTTGCCGTTTCGATCTCGCCGACATGGATCGTAGCCGACGCGCAAATCCTCTCTGCCGCGGCGGGTTCGATGTTTCCACGTTTCCGATCCGGCAGGCTCCCTTGCATCGTGGAGAGCGAAAGGTGCCTTACGACATCATCGTTTGCGTGAAGCAGGTTCCGGACACGGCCAATGTGACAGCCGAGGCCATGAAAGAGGACGGCACCGTGAATCGTGCCGCCCTGCCGACGATTTTCAATCCCGAAGACTTGAACGCCTTGGAAGCTGCTCTCGACGCCCGGGATCGGTTCGGGGGAACGGTGACCGCCATCAGCATGGGGCCTCCCAAGGCCGCCGACGTCCTTCGCGACTGTTTGTTTCGGGGGGCCGATCGGGCAATTCTGCTCACGGATCGTCGCGCCGCCGCGAGCGATACCTTGGCCACCAGCTACATTCTCGCCCGAGCCATCGAGACGGTCGGCCGCTACGACATCGTGATGTGCGGCAGACAGGCGATTGACGGCGACACCGCTCAGGTCGGGCCGCAAATCGCGGAGAAGCTGGGCATTCCGCAAGTGACCTACCTGGAAGAACTGGTCAATCTGGACGGGGACCGTGCCCGGGTGCGCCGTAATGTGGGCAACGGTTGGGAATTAGTGGAAGTCCGCCTGCCGGCTTTGATTACCGTGATCGCAACGGCCAATCAACCGCGACCGCCCGCCGCGCGGCGGGTTATGCGCCACAAACGTGCTCGCGTGCCCGCCGAGATCGAGGCCGAGGTCAAGAAGTCCTTGGGTGCCGTTTCGGACGAGGAGATTCAGGACGAAATCGGGCGTCGTACCGAGGAACTGCGCCGTCAAGGCCTGATGATCGAGCAGTGGAATCTGGATGACATTCACGCCGAACTGGACCGTTGCGGGTTGGCAGGCTCGCCGACCAAGGTCTTTCGCGTTCAGGCGATCGTCCTGTCCAAGAAGGGATTCACCGAGATTCCGGCGACCGAGGAAGGCGTGGGGCAACTGATTCACGAACTGATCGTCGAACGCACATTGGGGTGAGGTTGGGGCGGACTTCGGCCGCCGTGAACGGACAAACGCCGTGCGGAGGCCGGGGGGTTATCGTTCCAGGCAACCATCAGTACTTTCCATGAACACGGCAAGCGCCATGATTGATGTCAACCGGCAAGGCGAGGTTTGGGTCTACGCGGAGCAGGAAGACGGTTCGCTGCACGACGTCGTCTTGGAGCTTTGCGGCAAGGCCAGGCAACTGGCCGACACATTGAAAGTTCCGGTGGGAGCGGTCCTGCCGGGGTATCAGGTGCGAGGGCTGGCGAAGAAACTCATCGCCCACGGCGCCGACCGCGTGTATGTGGTTGACGACGCCAAGCTGGCCCACTTTCAGACGCTGCCCTATGCTCGGGTCGTGACGACGTTGGTCGAACGCCATCGGCCGCAGATCGTCATGTACGGCGCGACGCCGCTGGGTCGGGACCTGGCGCCTCGGGTGGCCTCGGCGCTGCGGGCGGGAATGACCGCCGACTGCACCGACCTCCAAATCGGCGACGTGACCGATCCCAAAACCAAGGAGACGCACCGCAACCTGCTTTTGCAGATCCGTCCCGCGTTCGGCGGAAATATCATCGCCACCATCGTCAACTACGATCGTTGGCCGCAGATGGCGACCGTCCGCGAGGGCGTTATGCCCCTGCTTCCCCCCGACCCCGACCGCGACGGCGAGATCGTGGACGAAACGGTGGAGTTGGATGAGTCGCTGTTGGCCTTGCGTCTGTTGGAGAGGCACGTCGAACCGCGAAAGGTGAATCTGAAGGGTGCGCGGGTGATCGTGGCGGGAGGCGGCGGCGTGGGCAGCAAGGAGAACTTTCGCCTCATTCACGAGTTGGCGGGCGCGATCGGAGGGGCGGTCGGCGCCAGCCGCGCGGCCGTGGATGGCGGCTACATCGGCAAGGAGCATCAAATCGGCCAGACGGGGACCACCGTGCGACCGGCGCTGTACATCGCGGCGGGGATTTCCGGAGCGGTGCAGCATCGGGCAGGTATGGAAGAATCCGCCAAGATCATCGCCATCAATACCGATCCCAACGCCCCCATTTTCTCGGTCGCCCATTACGGCATCGTCGGAGATTTGAAGAAGGTCATTCCCATGATGATCAAGGCCTTGCGGGAGAAGCGTCGCTGAGTCGGCGGTAAGCGGTTGGGTGACGCGTGGAAATACATGCCTGCGCGAATCGCCCCCGAATCGGCGTCGCCGGCGCCGGCAAAAGGTGATCGGAGTTCAACCCCAAACCAAACGGGACCCGCTTGAGGGAGAACCACCGTGGGTAACTTTTTCCTGGATAACGACGATATTCGATTCCTCTTCGATCATATCGACTTGCGCGAGGTGGCCGAGGCGCAGGAGGCGTACGCCCTGAACGGCGACGCCGATTACGTGCCCACCGACGCCGAAGACGCCGTGGACAACTATCGGCGCGTCTTGGAGATCGTAGGCCAAGTCGCCGCCGACGTCATCGCGCCAAATGCCGAGACCGTCGATCGAGAAGGGAATACGCTCAACGAGGACGGGACCGTCACGCTGCATCCCCTGGTCCGCGAGAATCTGCGGCGCATGGCTCAGGCGGATTTGATGGGCTTCACGCTGCCGAGGAAATACGGCGGGTTGAATTGCCCGAACATCATTTACACCATGGCCACCGAGATCGTCAGTCGGGCGGATGCCTCGTTCATGAATCTGTTCGGCTTGCAAGGGATCGCCGAGACGATCAACGCGTTCGCCGACGAAGGTATCAAAGACGAAGTCTTGCCCCGTTTCGCATACGGGGAGGTGACCGGCGCCATGGTGCTGACGGAACCGGACGCCGGCAGCGACTTGCAGGCCGTACGGCTTCGCGCTTATCAGGACGAGCAAGGCGTTTGGCGATTGAACGGGGTCAAGCGGTTCATCACCAACGGTTGCGGCGAGATCCTGCTGGTCTTGGCGCGGAGCGAACCGGAAATTCACGACGGTCGGGGATTGAGTCTCTTCATCACGGAGCGGTGCGAGAGCGTCCGCGTCCGGCACCTGGAGGAAAAGCTGGGCATCCACGGTTCGCCGACGTGCGAATTGGTTTTCGAGGATACGCCCGCGCGGCTGATCGGCGAGCGTCAACGGGGTTTGATCACGTACGTCATGGCGCTCATGAACGGCGCTCGGGTGGGAATCGCGGCGCAGTCGCTGGGCATCGCGGAGGCGGCCTTCCGTTTGGCTCGCATCTACGCCCATACGCGGCAACAGTTCGGCGTGCCCATCGAACGCCTGCCGGCGGTGGCGGAGTTGGTGACGGAGATGAAGATCGCGGTGGAGGCCGCCCGCGCCCTGACTTACGAAACCAGTCGCATCTGCGATTTCGAAAACAACAACTTGCGCATCTTGGAAACCGTCAAAGATTTACCGGCAGACGAACAGAAGCGGCGCAAGCAACTCAGTCGCACGCTCAAGCGCGTCAACGGCATGCTGACGCCCATGAGCAAGTACTACGCGTCCGAAATGTGCGTCCAGGTTTCGAACGACGCGATCCAGGTTCTCGGCGGGTCGGGCTACATGAAGGATTACGCGGCGGAGCGTTACCTGCGAGATGCCCGCATCACAACGATCTACGAAGGAACCAGCCAGTTGCAGATCGTGGCCGCGGTTCGCGGCGTGGCCTCGGGATCCTTCGAGAGCTATACGGCCGATCATGAAGCCAAGGTGTACGACGACCCGCAACTCGAAGAGTTGAAGCAACGACTGATCGAGGGTCGCAAACGGATTCAAGAGGCGGTTCAGTTCGCCAAGTCGCAGGCGACGGCGTTCTTGGATCTGGCCGGGCGACGCCTCGTCGATTCCGCGATCATCGTAATCGTGGGGCATCTGCTGTTGGGGCAGGCTGCCGCCAATGATCGCAAGCGCCGGGTGGCTCGGCGGTTCATCGACACGCGCATGCCCTTGTTGGAGACGTATTGCCGCCAAATCATGAGCGGCGACACGTCGCCCTTGGATGAATACGACGTTCTGGCAGGGCCGGTCCCGTCCGCGGCTTGAGACGCGGCGGCGCGAGTCGGCAGCGCGGTCGGGCGGCGGAAGGTTTGGGAGTTGTCGGCGAGAATGACGCTTCCGCCGGGCGCGGCCGCGTATAATTAGCATTCCGAGCGACGGGTACCGTGCGCGGCCGTTTCGAGGATTAATCGAACGATGGCGATGATGAAAGACAAAGTCGGTTTGATCATGGGCGTGGCGAACGATCGCAGCATCGCATGGGCGATCGCCGAACGATTGCACGCCGGGGGCGCCGAGTTGATCTATACCCATTTGCCGGGTCCGTCCAGCGAACGCCGCGTCAAGCGTCTGGTGGAATCGCACGAACCCAAATTGGTGCTTCCGTGCGACGTCCAATCGGACGACAATATCGCCGAGGTCTTCACGGCGATCGACGACGCCTATGGGCGACTCGATTTCGTCTTGCACGCGATCGCCTTCGCTCCGCCGTCGGAGCTTCGCAATCCGTACTTCGAGACGACGCGCGAAGGCTGGCATTTGGCGATGGACATCTCGGCCTACAGCCTGGTCGCCGTCAGTCGCGCGGCCAAACCGCTCATGGAGAACGGCGGTTCCATCGTGACCATCAGCTACTTCGGCGGTGAAAAGGTCATGCCGGGCTACAACCTGATGGGCGTGTGCAAGGCCGCCTTGGAGCACAGCGTTCGCTACTTGGCCTGGGACTTGGGGCCGAGCAGGATTCGCGTCAACGCCATCAGCGCCGGGCCCGTGCGGACGCTCAGTTCGGCGGGCATCTCGGGCTTCGACGAAATGCAGCGGCATGCCGCCGAAAAAAGTCCCCTCCGTCGAAACGTCGAGTTCGAGGAATTGGCCGGCGTCGGCCTGTTCCTGCTGGGGTCCGATTCTTCGGGGATCACGGGCGAGATCGTGCACGTCGATTGCGGTTACAACATCGTGGGCTTGTGACGGGCGGAAACGGCCCGAATCTCCCTTCCGCCATGCTGCTCGTTCACATCGAAGGTCTTCGTAAGCGATACGGCCCCGAGGCGGTCTTGGACGGTGTGAACCTCGACGTCTTCGCCGGGCGGAGGATCGGCCTGGTAGGCCCCAACGGCGCCGGCAAGACGACGCTTCTGCGGATTATCGCCGGGCAAGAGGAGGGCGACGGCGGGGTCTGCGAACCGGTGGGATCGCCGCGGATCGGGTATTTGGAGCAACACCCTCGCTTCGAACCGGGTCGCACCGTGCGGCAGGAGGCCGCCGCAGCGCTCGCGCCGCTCTATCGCCTTCAGCGCGAAGCCGAAGAGACCGCCGCTCGGCTTTCCTGTCCGATGCCGGAGGAAGAACATCGCCGTTGGGCCGCCCGATTCGATTTCCTCCAACAGGAACTTCACCGCCTGGACGCGTATCACCTCGAGCACAAGATCGAGCGGGTTCTGGAGGGCTTGGGCTTCACGCCGGCCATGTTCGAGCAGGAGGCGGCCCGACTCAGCGGCGGCGAGCAAAACCGCCTGGTTCTGGCGCAGCTTCTCTTGGCCGAACCGGACTTGATGCTGCTGGACGAGCCTTCCAATCACCTCGACATCGACGCGACGCGGTGGCTGGAGGGGTTCCTGGCTGAGCACCGGGCTGCGATGATCATCGTCAGCCACGATCGCTTTTTCCTGGATCGCGTCACCAATTACACGGCCGAGCTTTTCCGCGGGACCGTGGAATGCTATGCGGGCAACTTCTCGGCGTACCTCAAGCACAAAGAGGAACGCCTGTTGGTGGCCAAGCGGACGTACGCCAAGCAACAAGAGGAGATCGCCAAGGCCGAGGAATTCATCCGGCGCCACCACTACGGCCAAAAAGCGGCACAGGCCCAAGACCGGCGCAAGAAGTTGGAACGCATCGAGTTGGTGCCGCCGCCGCGGGAGATCCAGGCCCCGCCCATCGCTTTCACGCCCGCCGAACGCAGCGGCGACGTCGTTTTGCGTGTGGAAAACCTGGGCAAATCGTTCGGCAAGCCGCTTTTCCGCGGGTTGAGTTTCGAGATCGCCCGGGGCGAACACTGGGGAATTCTGGGGCCGAACGGTTGCGGCAAGACCACACTGCTGAAGTGCCTGTTGGGGCGGATCGCTCCCGACGAAGGCCGAATCATCCGCGGGCACAACGTCGAAATCGGCTACTTCGATCAGCACTTGGAGGACTGGGACGAGAACCTGCCCGCCGTGGACGCCGTGCTCACCACCGACACCGTGAACGCGGATTTGGTGGAACAGCGCCGTCGTGATTTGCTGGCCAAGTTTGGCATCACGCAAGATCGGGCGCTGCGACCGCTATGCCAACTGAGCGGCGGAGAACGTTGCCGCGTGGCCCTGGCGCGGTTGACCGCCGCCAAAGCCAACTTTCTGGTGCTGGACGAACCGACCAACCATTTGGACCTTTGGGCGAGGGCGGCGTTGGAAAAAGCCCTCGGACGATTCGACGGGACCGTGCTCTTCGTCAGCCACGACCGCTACTTCATCGACCAAGTCGCCGACCACCTGTTGGTGTTCGAGGGCGATCGGGTCCGGGTGGTATACGGCAATTACTCGTCTTACGCGTTTGCTGCGGAGTCGGCGTCTGTTGACGCCGGGGCGAAAACGGGGGTCGCCGCCGACCGCGAGTCGCACGAGTCGGGCCGAGGCCGCGCTTCCCGCTCCGACGGCGAAGGGCCGGCCAAACGCAAGCGACGATTCCCCTATCGCAAGGTCGAGGATATCGAGCGCGATATTTTGGAGCATGAGAATCGCGTCCAAGAGATACATCAAGAGTTGGCCTTGCCCGAAACCCATCGCAACGGGGAACGCGTCAAGCAACTGAAATCGGACCTGGACGAATTGGCGGAGAAGCTGCAAAGGCTCTACGCCCATTGGGAAGAGGCGGTCGAACTCAATACCTGAAACCTGCCGACTCGGCCGCTTCGCAGTTCAGAGACCGGCGCGCGAGTGCGAACGCTACCTCGAATAAGGATGCACTCACGGCATTGCCGGCGTTCGAGGTGACGCGTATCGGCGGACGCGAGCCTATTGCGGGGCTGCGGGGTTGGTCGCCAATTTCGCCAGTTCCTTGCCGTCCTCCGCATTCCACAGGATGAAATCGCCGGCAAAGTCGCCGACCGCTACGCGGGCATTGTCGTGCGAGACGGTGACAACCATGGCCAAGTCGGGCAAGGGGCCGAATTGCCGAAGCTGTTTGCCGGATGCGTCCCAGGTCTTGCAAAGACGATCCCGACCGCAGGTGGCAAGGCGACCGTCGCGGAAGAACTCGACGGCGGTCACGCCGTCGGCGTGGGCGTTGATGGCGCGAACTTGACGCCCGCGCTCCATTTCCCATAACCGTACGGAACCGTCTTGTCCGGCAGTGGCGAGAAGGTTGGAGTCGGACCGCCAACTCAGATCGTTGACCATGGCGGAATGGCCGGCCAAGGTCTGATACTCCCGGCCCGTGTCGGCCTCCCAGACCGATACGCCGCCGCTGCGATCCGCCGTAGCGAGCAGGACGCCGTCCGGGCTGAATTCCAGGGCGGTCACCCAGTCGGTGTGCTTTTTGATCGAGTAGACTTCGTTTCCCTCGGCGGTGTCGTACACTCGGACGGTCTTTTGCGGACCGCCGAGGGCGACAAGCTTGTTGTCGGGCGAGATGTCGGCGGCCAGGACGACGTCCAATTCGTCGCCCAACTCCGCCAGACGGTTGCCCGTCTTGACGTCGAAGAGCACGACCAAACCGCGGAGGGCGGCCTTGCCGCCGCCGACCAGCAGGATGGAACCGGCCCGATTGAACTTAATGACATGGGGCGTGCCCTCGGGAAAGGGCAGGATTCCCAATAGCTCCCCGGATTCGTTGTTGTACAGCACGACTTGGTGCTGTCCGGCTACGGCGGTGAGGGGCGCCCAGGGGGCGGACGCCGCCGCTGTGACGGCGCCGGGTCGGGCCGTGGTGGTCACCGGCGCTTTCGGAAGATTCTCCGGCATGATCGGCGTGCCCTGCGGTTGATCGCCCACGGCCAAAGACAAATCCATCTGGTTTTTCGGCTTGGCGGCGGTGGAACCGGCATCCTTCAAAGCCCCGCCCTCGATCCAACGTTTGATGAGGGACAGTTTTTCGTCCGGCAAGCGATCCGCATTGGGCGGCATGAAGGGCTGCTCGCTGTGGCTAACGAGCATGTAAAGGTATGAGTTTTCTGCGTCTCCCGGTTCGACCGCCGGTCCGGAAGCCCCGCCCGCCATCAAGTTCTCGTAGTTGTCCAACTTGAGATCGTTTTGGGCGCGGTTCTGATTGTGGCAGAGGAAGCAATGCTCGCGGAGAATGGGACGCACGTGATCCGCATACGTGATTCTTTCCAACGCCGCGGCGTCGCCCTCCGCCGCGATCGCCGGGCGATTGGGTATTGCCGCCAAGGCGAACACCGACAGGGCAACCGGCGCGATGCATCGGGCAATCCGCCAAGAACCGCGTTTTCGGCGATGAAATAAAGCGTGCATGGTTGTCGTCCTCTTGCTGTCCGCGGACGATCCGCCGGCGATGGGTTGGTTCATATGAGGCGTCGAAACTCGTTTTGCTTCAGTGATTGAAGACGAATTCTCGGGAGTTCAATACGGCCCAAAAGACGTCTTCCAGGCCTTGCCGCGGGTTGGCCGCCGAAGCGATGATCTCGGCAAGCTTCGCCTTTTCCTCGGCGGTGGGTTCCCGACTGAATGCCCTGATGTAGAGCGAGGATACGACTTCCTCCGGGGTTTTTCCGGCATCCAGCAGGCGCGCGATCAAACCGCCCTGCCGTATCTTGGTCTCGACGGTCTGGCCGTTGATCAGGTGCAGGGCTTGCGACAAGGTGGGGGATGTCTTCACGTCGCAGGCACACACCGATTCGCGCGACGAACGCCCAAAGGTGGTCAGGAAGTAATTCGATGTGGCGCCGTCCGCGATCTGCACGGCGCGAGCGCCCAACGGCAGGCCGCGAAACTTCTCCTGGGTTTCGGTCACCTGATTGATGCAATCGAGGAGCATTTCGGCCTGAATGCGCCGGGGGATGGCCCTCGCGAAGTTGCGCGTATCTTCGATGTTGGAGGAATTGCTCTCCAGCGAACGTTGATAGGTGTTGGAATTGCAAATGTCGCGGACCAGTCGCTTGAAGTCGAAATCATACTCGACGAGCTTGCGGCCCAAGGCTTCGTAGAGTTCAGGATTGGACGGGGGATTGCTGACGCGAACGTCGTCCACCGGCTCCACGATGCCGATGCCGAAGAAATGGGCCCAAATGCGATTGCCGAGGTTGACGGCGAAGAAGGGGTTCTCCGGCGAGGTGAGCCACTCCGCCAAGAGTTCCCGGCGATCCTTGCCGGCAGTGTCCGGTTCGTCGCCTCCCAGAAACTTCGGCTTCATCACGCGATTGCCCACGGGATGGCGGACCTCGCCGTTGCCGCGGTTGAAGACGATGGTTTCGCGGTAATCTTCGCCCGTCTTCCGACCAATCTGGGCAAAGAACGCGGCGAAACCGTAGTAGTCGTCCATCGTCCAGCGATCGAAGGGGTGATTGTGGCATTGAGCGCACTGAATGCGGACGCCCATGAATAGCTGCGCCACATTCTCGGTCGTTTTCAGGGTGTCGGTTTCGACCTGATAGAAATTCGTGGCTGGATTGCGAAAAGTCCCGCCGCTTGCCGCGAGCATCTCGCGAAAGAGCACATTGACGGGGGTGTTCTTGGCGATGCCTTCCGTCAGCCACTGGTTGTACAGAAAAGCGGACTTAACGCTGACCGTGTTGCTGGAACGAATCATCAGCAATTCGGCCCACTTCATTCCCCAGATTTCCGCGAATTCCTTCCGTTCCAACAGGCGGTCGATGATCTTGGCCCGCTTGTCCGGGGAGGTATCGGCCGTGAATTCACGCCACTCTTCTTCCGTCGGCAGTCGGCCCACAATATCCAGCGTGACGCGGCGGAGGAACGTGGCGTCGTCGCAGATCGGACTGGGGGTGATCCGAAGCTTGGCGAGTTTGGCGAGGACCAATTCGTCGATGTAATTGGCGGGTTGCTCTTGCGGCGGCGTGTATTGCAGGTCCGCGGGCAGCACCAGCACCTGCGAAGCGACGGTCTTGCCTTCGAAACGGGCCAAGACAAAGGCTTCGCCTCGCTTTCCGGCGGTCACGCGACCGTCCGGGGTGACGGCGGCGGAGTTGTCGTTGTTGGAAATGAACGTCGCCCAATTCGTGACGTCGCGGTCCGTGCCGTCGGAGTACTTGGCCCTTGCGACCAGATGTTGCTCGGCGCCGCTTCCCTCCAGCACCGAAGCAGGCGGATAGACCTCCAACCCGACGACTTTGGGAGCTTGGTCGCCGTCGTAGGGCGCGCCCGCCTTGAGCCAGTCGACCAGCACGCGGTAGGATTCGCTGTCGGTTTCGAATCGCTTGCCGCCGGTGTGCGGCACGGCGCCCACCGCCTTTTGGACCAACAGCGATTCCTCCGGGATGGCCAAATTGATGCGGCGGAACGGAAGTTCCCGGGTGATGCGGAAGTGGTCGCCCGCAGGGTCGTAACCGAAGAGCGAAAGCCGGAATCCGTCCTTGCCCCGCGCTGCGCCGTGACAACCGCCCGTATTGCAACCGGCACGCGAGAACGACGGCATCACGTCGAGCATGAAGCTGACGGACGGTTTGGCCGTCGCGTTTTGCACGAACACCGGTATCGACACCTCCTGATCGGCGTAACGAACGATCAGAGTGGTTTGGCCGTCGGCGACCGGCACGATGCGATTTCCGTCGACGGTAGCCACGGCGGCATTGGCGATCTGCTTCTCGGCGGTCGCGGTGATATCTTGAGTGACCCCGTCCGGTCGAACCGCCATGACGATGAACGACTGGTGATCCAGTCCGTTGTCCAAGCGAATATCCGGGGGATAGCAGCGAATTTGCACGTTCGCGGGGCTAACCGGTTGCTCTTGCGCCGCCGCGGCGAAAGCCCCCAACGCCGCGGAAAGAAGCACGAAGACTCCGGCAAAACGATGAGGCCGCGACCGGTCCCAACCGCCGGTCCGCGAACGACGTGCTCCGATCTTTGCAAGGATGGGAGACAGGAATGCATCCGACCGGCCACGACCTTGGGCCGCGTCGCGGGATGTCGGAAAGCCGGGGGTGGCGATCATGACGAAAACCTCGTCTGGTTATGAGGGAGCCTTGGTTATCGGCGACGGTTTGGGGATGTCGGACTGGAATCCACTTAAAACGCAGTTCATTGGGCAGTTGCCGCAGCCTGCCGTCTTTGTCGCAGTTGTTCGAGACGACTAAGGGCGGGCGCTGCCGGTTGCGGGTTCGGTTGCGCCACCGGCGGAGCATCGGCCTTGGGCGGGGCCGGCTTTTGAATGACCAACTCGCCCGGACCGAACAGGTGCTCGATCGGTTCGCCGTCCACGGTCACGACCGAGACGCAGCGCAGCGATTTGTGTTGTCCCGGCGGACTGTCCGCCGACGTTTGCAAAGCAAACTTCAGCTCGGTGGTATCTTTCGTCAGTTTCTGCGGTTCTGCCGTCACGCCCGGGGGCAAGCCGACCAACTCCGCGGTGGCTTCGCCCGGAAACTCCCGCGCGACCTGAACGCGGACCACGTAGGGACCGCCCTGGCCTTGCTCCAATGCCATGCTGGGAAACTCGAACGCGAAGAAGGGCGCGGCGATCTCCAAATCGGCCAATTGCGTGGAGACGGTGACCGTCCCGTTACCGACGTCCGCCGTACCCAAGACGGCGACCTTGTAGCGACCGACGGCGGCCTGAGGCGTCGCGGTGATCGGCACGGCGACCTCGTTGACATCGCCGGGCAGGGTGACAGTGGTGGGCGTGGACAGCCCGGGCGGATTGTACAGCATTTGCAGTTGGATGGGGGCCTTGAAGCCCTCGTTCCGCTTGGCCGCGACCTTCAACCGCATCGTGCCCCCTTGCACGATGGGGACCTTGGGTTGAACGATTTCCAGGGAAAAAGGGGCAGGTGCCGTAACGGCGGCGGCGCATCGATCCGCCGTGTAATTCCAGATTTCGCGGTCGTTTTGTCCGCGAATCAGCGAGGTCCGCTGCCGCAGGCGTCCTTCCACGGTTCGATCCCCTAGCGTCGATCGCCCGATCAGCTCCACCAGTCGCCCGTTCGGTTCGGCCAACTCGTCCGCCGAGATCAGCACCGGGACGGCGCCGACCCCTGCCGGGATGTTTTCCGCTTGGACGGACATCCCGCCGGGCAGTTCGCCGAATTGCAGCACGGTTTCGGCGTCGAAGTCGATCCGTTGGGCGGCGACCATCATGGCCAAGCGGTTGCCGCGGGGAACGGCTACGGTGATATCCTGGAAGACCTCCCGCTCGGGAAGGGACAAGACGATTTGCGGTTGCACCGGCGTCACCTCCACGCAGTAAACGTGGTCCGGCCCGCCATCCAAGAGTTGATCCTGGATCGACAGCACATAATCGCCGTCATCGGGGGCGGTAAAGCGAATCTGGCTGTCCGGGCCGACGGCGTCATCGTTTCCCGCCACGCCTTGACCCGTCGCCCGCGATATGTTCAACACCGAATCCAAGGGGCTTCGCAATTCGCGAGCATAGACGCGGACATCCCAAACCTCGCCTTTTTTGGCCGAAAAGCGAAAGCGATCCCGGTCGCCGGGAGCGCCGATCCTGCCGCACAGAACGCACGGCGCGGTGAAAGCCGTGGCCTGGTCGAAGGACTCATTCGGCTCGACTTCGAGGACGCGATCCCAACCGCTGACGCGAACCCAATTCGGCGACGGCGACAGTCGGGACTCCTGCTCGGCGAAGACGGGCACGGTTCCGGCGGCGTCGCTCGGCAGGGAGACCTCTTGCTGCCAAGTTCGCCCGGCACCGTCGCGGCATTCGAGCGTGAGCGTTTCGCCGGGTTTGGCCGCCGTGGGGAATACCGCCGTGGGCCTCGGGAAACTCCCCACGTGCAGGCGATAACGACACGCTTCGGAACCGCCGAAGGCACTTTCGCGCAGCTCGATGAAATACGGTCCGTCCGCGGGTAAGGTGACCGAGAGACAGGCATCTTGCCGCGTCACGGGATTGTCATCGACGGCGGCTAGCACAAAGCGACGTTCGTCGGTCACCGCGAGATAGGGGTCGAAGAACGACTCTCCCAGACGTAGACCTTCCACCTCGACGCTGAGCACGTCGCCTGCCTTGCCATCGACGCGAAAGTAGTCCACGTCCTCATTCAAGACCACGCCATGAACCGTTACATTCCAAGGAATGCTTTGCGCCTCCTCCGGTTTGCCGTTCGGTTCGGTTTCGTCGACGATGGGTAAGGATCCTACCGCAACCGTGATCAGGTTGCTGATGCCGGTTGCGGTGCGAAGCCGCAGGCCGAGGTCGCCTATGGCGCAGTCCGGGGCGACGGACAACCGCAACTTGACGCGACCCGCCGATTCCGCCGACAGACTTTGCACGGTGATGCCCGGCTTGTAAAACAAAACCTCTTGAGCGTCATCCAATCGCGTTCCTTCGAGGATCAGATCGGTTTCGACGCCTCGGGTAACGCCCTGAGGGATGGCACGCCGCAAAACGGGGGCGGCGGCCCAAAGGTCGGCCCCCGCCGTGGCCATTACCGCTGCGGCGACACCGAGTAGGCCTCGCAGCAGTCGCGCGAAACGGCAAGGGAGGTGTGCCGTTGCCGAAGCGGCGGACGGGGCGTGATCGGCCGCGCGGCAGGGCAAGGTGTCCTGAATCGACGGGTAGCGTTCGCGGCAAAACATGGCGGGACCTCTTGGAAGCTTTGCAGTGAAATAGGAGGACGGCGCCGGGGTTGCCGGGGCGCCGCCTCCTTGCGTGCGAGAGAACTCAGGCCAGGATGGATCGCCGCACGTCGCCTTCGGCGGGAACGATGGCCTGCGGACGTCCGCCCGGAGCCATGAGCAACTTGCGGGGATCGACGCCCAGCAGGTGGTATAGCGTGGCGAAGAGGTCGGCCGGATTCATGGCGTCCGAATCCGGTTCCGCCGCCGTCGCGTCCGAGGCTCCGTGGATGCAGCCGCGCTGAATCCCGCCGCCGGCCAGGACGATGCTGAATACGCGGGGCCAGTGGTCGCGACCGGCGTCGCCGTTGACCTTCGGCGTGCGGCCGAACTCCGTGGACAACATCACGATCACCTCGTCGAGCAACCCTCGCGAATCGAGGTCTTGAATCAGCGCGGCGAAGGCTTGGTCGAAGGCCGGCATCAAGCGTCGGGTGCCGTCCACGATGCCGCGATGGAAGTCCCATCCGCCGTAGGAGACGGTCACGACGCGGACGCCTGCCTCCACCAATCGTCGCGCCATCAGCAGACGTTGTCCCGCCTCGTTGCGACCGTAACGGTCCCGCAGTTCGGCCGGCTCGGCCTCCAAATTGAACGCCTCACGCGCAGACTGGGAACTGAGCAAGTCGTAGGCGGCCTGATAGAAACTATCCATGGCATCCACGGCATCGGCCTTTTCCAGGGAAGCGAAATGGGCGTTCACGGCGTCGAGGGCGGTGCGACGGCGTGTGAATCGGGCCTCGTCTACGTCCGCCGGAAGACTCAAGTCGCGGACGCGAAAACCCTGCCGTGCCGGGTCGCTGCCAAGACTGAACGGACCAAAGGCGCTACCCAGATAGCCCGTCCCGGCGAAGGGATCGGGTTGATTGGGGATGCAAACGTAAGGAGGCAAGCTGGCTTGCGAGCCGAGTTCGTGGCTCACGACGCTTCCCAAGGACGGATAAACCAAGGCCGGACTGGGCCGATAGCCGGTAAACATATTGTGCGTTCCGCGTTCGTGCGCCGCCTCGCCGTGCGACATCGAACGAACGACGGTGATCTTGTCCGCGATTTCAGCGATCTTGGGAACGGTTTCGCTGAAGACCACGCCCGGCAGTTTGGTTTTGGTCACGCCGAAGGAACCGCGATATTCCAACGGGGCGTAGGGCTTGGGGTCGAAAGATTCCTGTTGGGCCATGCCGCCCGGCAAAAAGATGTGAATGATGCCCTTCGCCTTACCGGACGTTTCCGGCACATTCTCGTCGGCCGCGGTGGTGCCAGCCCGAAGCAAATCGCCGAGGGTGATGCCCAGCATCCCCAAGGCGCCGAGCGTCAAGAACTCGCGGCGACTGGAACCGAAAAACGGATTTCCCTTACAAGGTGACCGTTCCATAAGAGCCTCCCAAATGAAAAACGCGTGGGGGTGGGTAGCAAGGCGGAAAGAATCGGCGCGACGGGACGAATCCGCCTGAATCGCCTGAATCGGAGAGAAAGCCGACCCCGCCGATCGACCAACCGGCCTGAAAACGATTCCGACCAAGCGTCCTCGGAGTTGTAGGGTGCGGCATGGTTGGACCGGGCGGGAAAGCTGGATGCATGCGAGGGGGGCGGCGAATTGAGCCTAAATCTCAGGTCGCCAATTATGACTGCTATTTTAGCTGGAAATAGCCGCCGATCAATAACTCGAAAAAGATTTTGCCGAACCGAGGGAGATCGCCATCTCGGCAAGGTGCCGCGATGGCATGATGAGGTTGCCTTGGTTCGGTGGGCGGTACCCGAGCTCGTCGCACTGGAACCCGTCGTTCCCGTAAATCTCTAGCGGCAGTTGGCGGTCCGATGGACACTTTGGCAAGCGAGTTGCCGCCGGGAAATCGCACTTCTCGCACTCGGGCGGCGGTTCGCCGGCAATTTCGCGGCGGGATGGACCGTCGCCAAGGGCGGTTCGCGGGAAACGATTGAGGGGATGCGTTCCAGGTCACCCCCCGGTCGCCATCTGTGACTGGACTTGAACGAAGCCCAGTCGCAGTTCGTGCAGAATCTCTTCCAAGGCGGCGGTCTCTTCGGACGAGACGTTGCCTTGCGTGGAGCGACGAAGCAATTCGATGGTGTCGATGAGGTGTCGGGCGCGGTTGAGGCGGACGTGAACTTTGCCGGACAATGGGTCGGGCAAGGAGCCTAGGCAAGCCATGGCTTCCAGGGCCAGGATTCCCGCCAAGGAAGTCACGCTGGGAGGCGGCAGCGGGGGATCATCCTCTTGCGAGGCGGCACCCTGGGGAGCCTGTTTTGCCCGAAGTTCCTCACGTTCCCTCTCGACCCGGGCTTTCCAATCTTCATCCACGATGATCTTCTTTTCCTTGGCTGCGCCGTCCGGCAAGTCGGCCGAATGCAGGGACGACGCGACATGAGGTTCGTCGGCCATGCTGTCGTCTCCTCGTCATCTGACGAAATGAGCCTGCTCCCGAGGACCCCGCTGAGAAGTTACGCCTTATCGGCGAAAACGTAACCTCGCCGGTTGAGTTGCCCGCACTTTTGGTGAGATCTTTCCATTCGATAGTGGGGAGTAAGCCGGCCTCGCGGGTTGCCAATCCAGCATGAGTGGCAGATGCATCCGTTTCTACTATTATGCCAAGTGGGCGACATTTCGCGTCAAGCCTGTTAAGCGCCAATTTCCCATCGCCTGGCGGTTGCAAAAGTAAGGAAAATGGATGGCGGTGCGGGTGACATGTGTGAGTTGTGAACATTGCATGCTGGTCAATACGCACTGTTGCGGTGGCACCTTACCGGTTGAAATGTTCCTTCACGTTTTTCTATGTCATAGCCGCCGTATCGATCCGTAGTTTGCAAGCGAACTGCTATCGGCGGAAATCGGCCGACTTGGTACAATCCGGGGCGCCTACGGGCAGGGGCGGGATTGTGCGCCGATCTCGATGGCCGGAACCGCTCGACGCGTGAATCAGGGAGGATCAACGATGCTTGGCATGAAGACACAGCGCCGATTTCGTCCGTGGTTCGGTAGTTCCATCGGGCGAGTCGCATTGCTTGCCGTGTTGATACCGGCGGTGATTTCGGCGTGCGCGACGGCGCAGGCCCAGCAGTACGCGGCGTCTCCCGGCGTCTCAACCGGCGGCGCGCCCTCGGGATACGCCCCGCCATCGGCCGCACCCGCGCCGGGAGCAACGGCGGTTGTTCCCGGTCAGGCCGCGTCTCCGCACCCCACGCTCTTGCCGCCTCCCTTCGTCCTTTCGCCTGCCGAGCAAGCCCAACTGGAACGCGTGCTGAAGGCCTGGGAGGAGCGGAGCGCGGCGATCAAGACGTTCGAGTGCGATTTCACGCGGTGGGAATTCGATCCCGTCTCCGGGAACCCGAGCGAACCCGCGCGGATCAGTCGCGGTAAGATTCTGTACGCGGCACCGGACAAAGGGCTCTTCCGGGTCGATGAAGAGGCCCGAGAGGGACGATTCCAACCCGCCGTGCTGCCCGAGCGTTGGCTGTGCGACGGTCGATCGATCTACGAATATCGCTTCGAGACCAAGCAAGTGGTGGAGACGGTCTTGCCTCCGGAACTCCGCGGCAAGGCGATCACGGAGGGACCGTTGCCGTTCTTGTTTGGGGCGAGCGCCGAATCGCTGCTCCGCCGCTATTACATGCGGATCATCACCCCGAGCAATGTGCGGGACGAGATTTGGCTGGAAGCCCATCCCAAGTACCAGCAGGAAGCCGCCAATTTCCTGAAGGCGGAACTGATTCTGAAGCTGCCGAACATGGAGGTCTTCGCACTCCAGCTTTTCTACCCCAGCGCCCATCCCAGCACGCAGGCGAGGAAGGTCTATCAATTCGAACGGCTGAAGGTCAACGCCGTGGATCCGCTGCGAATCTTCAAGGAAGACCCGTTCAAGCCGAATCTGCCGGATCGCACTTGGTCGCAGACGGTGGAGTCTTCGTCTGCGGGGACAGGCGGAGTGGTCGCTCCCAGCGTCGGCGCTCGCCCAATGACGCAAACGCCGCGCTGAACCATGCGGTACGGAAACTGCGGTACCCCTGTGGCACCCGAGCGTCGCTACGATCGGCTACCGTTGGCGGCGTCGGCGTTTTCGGCGGTCTCCCCGGCGGGTACCACCTCGAAGGGAATCGCGGGCAGGACGCCCACGAAAATCTTGATGCTTTGATTCGAGTTAGGGCGCTTCTGCTCCGAGAAGAGTTGCAAGATCAGGTTCCCCTGCAACCCGGGAGTCAACTCAGCGGCGGCTTGAATCGGAACCGAAATCCGGTCCTGCGAAACGGATACCTTCCCGAGCGAGATGCCTTCGTTCGGCTCCAATAATTCCCACTGAAGGGCGGCGATGTTGGCGCCGCGGGCGAAGCGCGGGAGCCAATAACGAACGGTTGCGGTGCCGCCGACCGGCAGTTTGACGGGCAACGTGCCTGCGGGCGTCAAGGCCGGGGTGAAGCGCGAGCGACCGCCGACGTAGATTGTCCACGGGTCCGCCGCGACCAAGTGGCGGTAGAAGAACGCCTGCATCAAGTCGTCCGCCGCGACGGCCTGCCGCGTCACGGTGTTTCCGGCGATCACGGCTTCTCCCAGCAGACGCGGTTGAAGCGGATCGGGCGAAAAGGAGGGAGGAACCGTCACGGTCATCCGCACGCGCTCTTGGCCCGCGGGAATGCGATTGCCCGAGAGTCGCAACTCCTCGCCCGCCCCCGTCATGCTTAGCTTGATTTCGCCGTCGAAGCCGTCCTTGCGGAGCGCGTACACGTCCACCGGCACGGTGGTTCCCGGTTGCACGTTGAGACACGAAGGGACGACGCGCAATTGGAAGTCGGGCAGCGGTCGGCTGATGCGCAGGCGGTAGAGGTAATCTTCTCCGCCGCCTTGCTGCATGTCGCGAACTTCGACGCGGTATTGACCGTCCTGGGGCAGGCCCGCGCGGACGTAGGAATCCGCGTGGTGGGTCAACCAGCCGACGCCCTTGTCTTCCCAGTCATCGCCCATGGCGACCTGCCGACCGTCCGGCGCGATGAGACGCAGGAACGAGTCGACGGGCGATCCCAGACGCCGGGCCGTGATCTCCAGAACGACTTCTTCGCCCTTTTTGCCCGTGAAGGCGTAGAAGTCGTGGTCTCCCGCACGATCGATGGCGCCGTTGACCACCGTTCCGAGCGGCACGGTTTGGGCTTGGCCGGGCCCATCGTTCGGTTCTTTCTCGGCAATGTCGGGAAGGCTATCCACGGCGAAGAGGACTCGGCCGAGCGCGCCGTTCATTTGGGCCGGTGAGAGGCTGTGAATCCCCGGCGTCAACTCCGCCGCGGAAATGGTTAGGGTCCGCCGAGAGAGATTCCAACCATCCAGGCGAAACGCCCGCGTCTCTCCCTGCCGCAAGCCTGCCGGTTCGATGGCCGTGACGAAGGGAATATCGCCGACCACCATGCGATACACGAAATCCTCGCGACCGCGGAATACGGAATCCTTGATTTCCAAGACGTAGTCGCCGTCGGCCGGTATCTCGGCGCTGAGAACGGGGTCGGGGTGGAAACGATAGTCGTCCACATAGACCAATTCCTTGCCGTCCGCGGTTTGCAGGCTGAGCGTGGCTTGGAACCAACCCGGCACGGCGTCGGCTAAGTAGGGGATCAACTCCCGGGCGAAGACGACCGCCGTCAGACGCTGTCCTTTCTTGGCCGAGAAGCGGAATCGATCGACGTCCCCAGGGAGTATCTGCCCGTTGACAACGAAGGGGAGTGCTCCCGTGATATTGCACGGTTGGTCGCCTTCGTTAGGCTCCTGCTCCGAAACCTCCCGCCAAGGTCCCACCTGAAAACGCAGCGGGTTGGATATGGCGGCCGCACCCGCGACGCGGAGCAGGTAGGTACCTTGAGGAACCTCGGGCGAAACCGTGATTTCCACGATCAACCGATCGGCGATTTGCGGGTTGGGTTGCCGCTTGGGATCGTTGCGGATGCGACGGTACTCTTCCAAGGCCTTGATATCCTCGGCGGAAATGCCCGCGTCCTTGGCCACGTCGATCAAGATCGACATGTAATCGGCGGGCAGGCCCATGCGTCGCCGACGCGAGGTCTCCTCGCGGACGCGTTCCCGCAACTGCATGAGCTTCTCTTGCAAGTCGTTGACCTGTTTCTGCGTCAGCGGCTTGATGAATCGCACGACCTTGGCCTGGATGCCGTCATTCGGCAGTCCCTCGCCGGAGAAAACGATTTGCCGCACGCCGTCCAAGAATTGGCCGCCGACCGTCACTTGGAACGTCGTTCCGGACTGTCCTCCCGCGGGGTAGACGTAGCCGATGGCGGGCGTGCGTTGCTGAGCGGGTGCGACCGCTGGAAGCCAGGTCGCGACACACAACGCGGCCAGGACCGCCGTCCGGGATCGAGAAGCCTTCATCGTGGTCCTCTCCGATGGTCTGTCACAAGATTTCGCGCAAGTATCCGCAGAGCGGTTTACCGTTTTCCGGTTCGGGAGTCAGTCGGACCATGTCGCCCGAGGGATGCCGCAGCGAGGCGGTGGGGTCGATGCCGAGAAGCTGATACATGGCGGCGATGAGATCGGTGGGGTGCACGGGGTTATCCTTGGGTTCATCGCCTTTGGCGTCGGTGGAACCGACGACGTGCCCGGGCCGAAAACCTCCGCCCGCCACCAGCACGGAAAACGCCCGACCCCAGTGGTTGCGACCGCCGCTCCAAGGCGGTTCCCACAAGATCTTGGGCGTTCGTCCGAACTCCCCGCAGCACCAAACGATGGTCGAATCCAGCAGGCCGCGGTCCGACAGATCGGAGATTAGGGCCGATATTCCGCGGTCGAACTCGGGCAGTTTCCGCTGCATGATTTGGAAGTGCTGCTTGTGGGTATCCCAACCCTTGTAGTTGATCGTGATGTAGCGGACGCCGCGTTCCACCAACCGGCGCGCCACGAGACAGGATTGTCCGAACGTGTTTCGGCCGTAACGTTCGCGGACGTCGTCGGGTTCCTCGGAGGGTTCGAAGGCCTTGCCGCTGTCGCCCAGGATCAGGTCATAGGCCGTCTCCTCGGCCTTGACGAACTCCGCGATGTTCGGTTCGTCCTGCATGGCCTTGCGGAAGGTGTCCAACTTTTGCAGCAATTCCCGGCGACTATTCTGCCGTTCCGTCGTGACTGCGGTGGAGACGATCCCCTCCACGGCGGAAGGCGTGCGAGCGGGATCGCCTCCCGTGGCGAACGGTTTGTATCGCGGCCCTAGAAAGCCGGCCTCGGAAAACCGGCCTTGCGGTTCCGTCAGGACGATGTACGGCGGAATCAACCCCTGGGAGGATTGCGATTGGGCCTGGGCTTGTTGTCCTTGGAAGTACGAAACCACCGCGCCCACGCAAGGATATACGTAACGATCGCCGGGCATTCGACCGGTCTGGACGAGGTAGGAGGCCGTTTCGTGGGCATTGACCCCGTGAGCCATGCTCCGAATCACGGAGTACTTGTCCGCGATCTTAGCCAATTCCGTGAGCAGTTGACCGATGCGCAGGTCGTCCACGTTGGTCGCGATCGGCTTGTCGAGCGGTCCGCAGTAATCGTATCCGGCATCGGGTTTGGGATCGAAGGTGTCCAAATGGGCAGGTCCGCCCCAGAGCCAAATCTGAATGACGGCCTTGGCCTTTCCCCGCGGACCGTCCGCCGCGGCCTCTAGGTGCGGGGCGAAGCCCCAGGCCATGCGACTGCCCCACAAAAGGCCCGCCGCTCCGAAAATCCCACGCTGCAACACGGTGCGCCGAGCGATCGTCCGACCTTCGGCGGCTTCGCAGTTTCCGGAGCCTTCCACGGTCAACATGACGTGTGCCGGATCATCTCGCGTCATCGCACATCCTCCTCCTTCGGGAAACAGGTTGGTTTCTTCCGTATAGGCAAACGCGGCGGTAACGGCTTTCTCGGTCCGTTGGCTCGTTTGCCGCCGTCGGTTTTGACGTCAGCACGGATTCCCACCGTGTCTCGGGTCGTGCTCAGTGTCGATATAAGAACTCCGTGCTATTGATGAGGCTCCACGCGGCGTCAATGGCGACATCTCGCGCGCGGAAGCGGGATCGTCCAAGGGTTAGCAAGGCGCTCTGCTCTTCCGCGGTAGGCGGTCGCGAAAGGATAGTCATGTACAAACGACGGACGGCCGTCTCGTTCCATGAACCGTCGCGAAGCCACGCCAAGCCGGGCCCGTTCTCCAATTTGCGATAAATATGGCTCGAATTGAGCAAGTGCAGACGCTGGCCCGCCGTGAATCGCGGACTGCGTTCGTCGCTCAAACCGCTGTCTCGCGGCGGTCGCCCGAATAGCTCCAGGAACGAACTGGTGATGCTGCCGTCGGTCAGCGAGACCGCCCGCTGTCCCGGCGGAATGATCGAGTACGGTTCGGGGATCATGCTCCAGTACTCTTCACTCGTGCCCGTGATGGCGCAGATGGCGTCGATTAGGACCTCGGCCTCCAGGCGACGCACCGGATAGTAGGCGAATTGGGCTTGAGCTTGCGGATGGGAACTCCGGGGAATCGAAGAAAGCTGGTAAGTTCGCGAATTGAGGATCAAACGGTAGATGTGCCGCAGATCGTACTTGGAACGGACCAATTCGTCGGCCAGGTATTGAAGCAACTCGGGATTGGCGGGCGGATTGTCCTCCCGGAAGTCGTCCGGTTCGTGGACGATGCCCCGTCCCAAAAGCCAGGCCCAAATGCGGTTCACCGCGACCTTGGCGAAGTAGGGGTTGTCGGGTGAAATCAGCCATTCCGCGAAGACTTCCCGGGGATCCCGTCCATCCGGCAAGGGCATGCGCCGTCCGTCGGGCGTGATCCCGACCAAAGACCGGTTCGGCGTGCCGTCCGTTTTGGCGAGGGCCTGTGCCGGATCCCAGCACACAATCTCTTCTTTCCATTCTCCCGTAGGCTTGTAACCGATTTGAGCGAAGAAGGCCGCCAACCCGGCCACGCGGTCTTTCGGCCATTTTTCGGCTCGAGCGCCGAGAAACGTCAGGGCCACGGTTTGGGCGATTCCCTCCGGACTGCGGTCTTGCATGGCACGGTAGAAATTGACCGGCGGTACGCGGAAGTTGCTCCCCGACGCCGTCAATAATTCCCGCGCGAATTGGTCGTAGGGCATGTTCTGCAAAACGGCGGTTCGCACCCACTTGCCGTAGGACTGAACCGCGTTGGGCCAAAGATTAATGGGAAACTCGGATTTGATGCGGAGGAGATCGCCCCAGCGCATGGCCCAATAATCGGCGTAGGCATCGGTGCCAAAGAGCGATTCGATCAGCCTTTCCCGTTTGGTGGGGCTATTATCGGCGAGGAATTCCCCCACAGCCTCCGCCGAGGGAAGTGTTCCCGTCAAATCCAGATAGACCCGGCGAATGAAGACGGCATCGGAGCAGAGCGGCGAAGGCGTAATGCCCAGCGCTTTCCATTTCGCCGCCGTCAGTTCGTCGATGCGATTCACCGGGACGAATTGGCCCGCTGATTCGAAGGGCGCGATGATCTCGTCGGGACGAGGCTCGCCCAGCCCTGCGGAGTTCCAGCCAACGGCGCACGCCGGCAAAAGCACGCAGAAAAGAATTCGACTCATGCAATTCATCCTTTGCGTCGCCCTGCGGTCGGTCCGAGCAAGCGTCGGATGCCAACCGAGCGCGGACGATGGAGGTTTACGCCGGAGCGTTTGGGTTCCTGTTTTGATCTCCATCGAGTGAGCCACGTCGGGTATGCCGCCGGGATTTCGTCGACAAGCTTCAACGTTGTTCGGGACGTCCCGAGGACTCGCGAGTCGGCAGCCCGGGGTATCCGCGACGCGACAAGCCTTGCCGATCCGGGGAATGAGTTGCGGCGATCATCCCCCACTGAAGCGGCACCGCCGATTCAATATTTATCCCTCCCGTGAGGGGGGGCTGCCCGTCGTTCATCAGCCACCGCCGTGCGCCGACCTGCGCCTCCGGTTCCCAAAGAATGAATTATCGTTCAGCTTGGTATCCCCTGGCTTCCAGCCCGATTAGCGTTCGTTCTCTATGATCAAATAGCCGGTTATCCGGCCGGCGCACGATGAGCTGGCATGGGAACGGGCAACCAAAGGTGGCGCAATTCCGATCGGCTTTCGCGAACCGGTCTCAATATCCGTGCCTGAAGAAGTGACCTCAACTAAAACCCCATCCGAAGAAGGGTATATTCTGCTATTTCTTCGGGGGTCTGTCCCGGATCGACGGAAATCCTTTCCAGTTCTTCCAAGTGCCGGAACCACGTCAACTGACGTTTAGTAAATTGCCGTGTCCGCAGTTGGACCTCGGCGACGGTTTCCTCGAGCGATCGCCGCCCGTGAAGAAACCGGATGACCTCTTGGTAGCCCAATGCCCGGGATGCCGTCGGTCCCAGTCCGTTGGGGTGGCTGATGAGTCGGCGGACCTCTTCCACCAAACCTTGCGCGAACATGGCGTTGGTGCGCCGCTCGATCCTGGAGTACAACAGGTCGCGGGGTGGATCGAGTTGAAAAACGCGGCCAACCGCCTCGGGACGGGGGATGTCGAATTGCGATTGCAGTCGGCTGATGGGCTGCCCCGTGGTCTCGTAAACCTCAAGGGCGCGAATGATCCGCCGCTGATCGTTTGGATGCAACTTTGCCGCGGCTCGAGGATCGACTTCGGCCAACCGACGGTGCAAAAAGCCGGGCTGTTCATGGGCGGCCTGGGCCTGAAAACGCTGACGCAGCGAGGGATTCGCAGGCGGCCCCTGAAAAACGCCGCGGAGAATCGCCTTCAAATAAAGCGGCGTGCCTCCCACGAATAAGATCGGCTTACCTTTCCCGCGGACCCGTTCCACGGTCGCGGCGGCGTCTTCCAGGTATCGCGCAAGGCTGTATTCCTCCCAGGGATCGACCATGTCGAGCAAGTGATGGGGGACGCGGCGGCGCATTCCTTCGTCCGGCTTGGCCGTGCCGATGTCCATTTCCCGATAGACCGCCATGGAGTCCATGGACAAGATTTCGGCCCCAAGACGCTCGGCCAGCAAGACGCCGACCTCGGTCTTCCCCGACGCGGTCGGTCCGGTCAAGAACCAACAGTTCTCCAGCGATATCCGGAATTCGCGCGGCGATTCCATCCAAGGTCTCTTGTGGGTTCCGGTATTCAATCGGACCGACTGCCGCCTAATGCCCAGTGTATTGACGTTGAGAGTAGGCGGGAACGCCTCACGGGCACGGTTCGCGCGAAGGCTTCACGAAAGGAGCGACGCGGAACTCGGAGATCAAGGCTTGGCGGTCGGGCGTAGGCGGAGCATGACATCACCGACTTGGGAGGTCTCCGGCAGAGAAAACTCGATCCGGGTACACTGCCCATACCGAGGGTGGACCATCGCCTGCCGGGTCTTCAGCTCAACGCCCGGCGCGGTCTCCACCGCGAAGGTTCTTCCCGGCAGCGTCCACCTATCGGCTGTGATGGCGTCGTCGTGCAGGCCGAAGTTGTTGATGTAGAATTCCATCGTATCGCTTCCCTCCGCCCGTTTCAGGATGAGCGAGTCCCCGACGATCTCGGGAGTGACGCCGATACTCAATCCGCTCAAAGAGAGCCAGCGAACCCAGCCCGTCTCCGTTTGGATCCAGTGGATGACTGCCGGGTGGTGTTGGTCCCAACTGCGACGCAGGGCGCCCGCACCCATCATCCAATCTTCTGCGAGGACGGCCCGGACCTCCGTATTGTCGAAGCGTCGTTCGAGGTTCCGAGGTCCCTGGAAGGACCTTAAATGCGGCAGCGCGTCGTCCGGTACGCACGAACCCAACAAGGCGAAGATCGGTCCGTAAATCCGCTCCCCACGATGCGATGCGGAGGGGGGCGAGGGCCAGGGAGCGAGTCGCGGGTCATCCACCGTCAGGGCGATCCAAAGGCCCAGCAGAGCGCAATAACGGTTCATGTCGACGCCGTAGGCCCGAACGTAGGGGCCGCACAAGTTTTTCATGCCCGCGTGGTAAAACGCGGCGATGTCGCGCCAAAGCGCGGCCTCCATTTCCGCTCCCATCTCCCGCATCTCGGCTGTAGAGGCATATTGTCGCCAGAGGCTGAGGGCCATCAGGTCGGGGCCGTAATAGGTCGGGGAGTTGTACTCGTCGAACGATCCATGTTGCCGGAAGAGGCGATAGACGGCGGTCGCCCGTTCCCCTGCGGTATGGGAGAGGTCTTGGCGACCGTGATGCCGAGCCACCCAATCCAGCAGGAAGGCGTTCATCAAGGCGATGTTCGTGTAGCCGGGACCGACGCGGCGCGCGGCCGCTCCCTCCGCCGCGCGGTCCAAGGCGACAATGATCGCCGAGTTCAGGTCCTCGGTCAGACGATCCGCAAAAAGCTCTTGGATCAAACACAGCCCGCAACCGACGAATTCCCGCCAATTCGGGTCGTGGTCGGTCTCGTTGGGGCGAGTCCTCCAGACCCCGAATCGCGGGGAGCCTGGCGGATCGTCGTATTGCATGGACAGGACCCAGCGGAGCGTCTTTTCCGCAACGAGGCGGTCGCCCGGGGCATCGCGCCACAACAGCCCCAGGGCGATATACGCGGCTCCCCGGGTACCGTACGAGGTGGCGGCCTCAGGCTCTCCCGACCGTGCGGCGGGCGGCAAGACCGCTTCGACCAGCGCGCGGCGGAATCCCGGTTGGGGATACGGGGGAATTTCGGTTGCCGGCGCCGCCGTGCCGAAACACGCCGATACCAAAACCATCGCGATCGGGACCCGAAAGGAGACCGATACAAGGCGGCCAACCCTCGGCAGTGCCCGCGCGTTAAGGTTTCGCGGCATCCCGTCCTTACGATTCGCGAGAATGCGAGTCACTGCGTCTCCTCGCCGTTCAGACTCTGCAACACCGAACGCTGCCACGCCTCCAGGGCTTGGGCCATGCGTTGCACGCGATCAGTATCTTGCTCGGCCAGGTTCGTCGTCTCGGCGGGATCCTGCCGCACGTCGTATAGTTCCCAGGTCACGCCGCCGTTTTTTTGGGGAATGCGGTGCAGCTTATAGGGCCAGTCCAACCAGGCCGCGTGACCGGGAGAGACGTCATCGGGGTATCGCTTTGCGGGAAGCGACTCTTCCTTCGGCGGCGGTGAGGCCGGTTTTTCGCCGGTCTGTTCAGCCAGGAGGTCGGCCAAGATGCTCTCGCTGGGGGTTGCGATTCCCTTCTCCGGATAGACCCAGAATCCCAGCGGTTTTTCGCGGTGAGAATCGGTGATGCGATCTTCCAATAAGCGGCGGAGGCTGATTCCGTCCAGGACGCGGTGGGGCGGGGCGATGCCGGCCACGTCCGCCACGGTTGGCAGAATGTCCACGGTGCCGCAAGGAAAGTCGCTGACGCGGGGACGGGTGATTACTCGCGGCCATTCGATCACGCACGGTACCCGGAGGCCGCCTTCCCACAGGGTGCCCTTGCGACCGCGGAGTCCGCCCGTCGAGCCTTGGGGAATGGCGCCATTGTCGCTGGTGTACCAAAACAGCGTGTTTTCCTCAACTTTGCAGTCGCGGAGGGTCTGCCGCAGCAGTCCTACCGCCCGATCCAGGGCCGTGATTTCTCCCAGAAAATCACGTACCGCTGCCGGTTGATCGGCGTACAGGTTGCGGTCTTCGTCTAGGGCGTGGTGTGGCGCGTGCGGGGAACCGAACCATACAACCGCCAAGAACGGGCGTCCGTCCGCCACTGCTTTGCGAATGAATTCGTCGGCCGCTTCGGCCGCAATGATCGAACCGTCGCCCTGCTTGCGGACGATGGTGCCCTGGTCGCTCATCAAGGGGTTCAGGTCGTAAAAGTTGGGAGTGGAAAGCCACCGCTCGAAACCCATGGCCCCGGGAGATAGGCGACTGTCTTTCCGCACGGCCCCCAGGTGCCACTTGCCGAAATGGCCCGTGGCATAGCCCGCCTGTTTCAGTAGTTGCGCAACGGTGACCTCGTCGGGACGCAGGGTGTGTCCCCAGGAGAAGCATCCGAAGCGGTTCGGGTGTCGCCCGGTAAGAACGCTGCCGCGCGTGGGCGAGCAGACCGGCGCGGCGGCGTAGAACCGATCCAGCCTCAGCCCCTCCCTCGCCATGAGATCGAGATTGGGCGTTTTGAGCACGGGATGACCGTTGTAACCCACGTCCCCCCAGCCTTGGTCGTCCGCCATGCAAAGCACGATATTCGGCGGCGGAGCGGACTCCGCGCCCGTTATTCCGCGGATCGGCCAAATCACCAGGCAAATGATCAGAGCGGCGAAACCGGTTTTCCAATATTCGCGCCGAGGATAGGAGCACACGAAACGGCGGTGACGGATTCTGCACATGAAGGACGCCCTCCCCATCGCAAAAGATTCTCACCGGCCGATGTCGCGCAAATTCCGCGGAAAGTGATTCCCGTCCATCGGCGCCCGGCGGAATCACCGCCGTGGTGCAGTCGGGATTCGGGCGGGAAGCGACTCGACCCTTCACTCGATCCAGCCGATCATGGATGGTTTGCGACGCGGTGTCAAGTTTCTGTTTCGGATGCAGGAATCCGGAGAGTTCGGATGCCGGGCAACGCCGCGTACACGACCGACTATGTGCGGGGCGATAAACGGGACGCCGGTAATGCCGGCCGGTACGACTTGGCGCGGGCATTCCGCGTGCCGCTACAATGCCGGTAGGCGGCTTTGGGCGATGGGTTTTCCGCTAGTCCGAGGTAATCGTGGGGCAAAGAGTGAAATTGAGTCCTTATGAAATCGGCCGACTCCGAAAGGACGCATGAAGAACACGTTGGCGAGCCGGAAACGGTTTTGCCGACCGCGGTTTCCTCGCCGTCGGATACCGGCCTGGTAACCGAAGCGAAGGCCGAGGACGAAACGCCGCGGATTCTGGGTGCGGCTTGGGCGGTCCGCTGGGTCGTCAAGTACGGCTATCGCATGGTGCGGCGCGTGGTCGTTGCCGTGGTGGGGTTTTCGGTCCTGCTGGTGGGGTTGGTGATGGTGATCGGTCCGGGACCGGCGGTGGTGGTGATCCCACTGGGTCTCGCCATCCTGGCCGTGGAGTTTCGCTGGGCGCGGCGGTTGCTCCGCTATTGTCGGCAGCGACTCCAGTCCGGCATCCACGACCTGGCCCAACGGACCGGAATGACCACGAAATCCACGGAAAAAGACGACGAGAATTCAACGGGCGAAAAGTCGCGCCGTAATTGCGGGGCCTGATCGTGCCGCGAGACGTGGCCTTCGCGGTGAGTGGCGCATGCCCCGCTGAGAACAAAAAAGCGTGCCGAGCGAAACAATTACTCGGCACGCCGTAGAAATCACCGGGTCGGCGATCAACGGTTCGATTCGGCCCGATCAATGCGGATCCCGCAAATGACCGACGAGTCGCCCGAGGGGAGAATTGTCATTCGTACTTGATGGAGCAACCAAATGCCTTGGAGTGCGTTACCGCAGGAGTCTTGCCTTCCAGCAGGGCGTTCAAGGCATTTCGAAGGTAGTGCTGCTTCACTTCCTTTTCCTTGATGTTGTCGTCGATCGCGCCCACGTAGGCGACCTTGCGGTCTTTGTCGAGCACGAACACGTGCGGCGTGACCGCGGCCCCGTAATCGCGGCCGATCTTTTGGGACGAATCGTAGAGATACGGGAAGTTGAAACCCTTCTGCTTGGCGCGAATCTTCATCTGGTCGAGGCGATCCGCCGGCAGATTGTTGACGTTTACCGCCACCACCTGGACGCCCTTGTCCTTGTAATCGCGCTGCAAGGCGACGAGGCGGTCTTCGTAGGCCACAGCCACCGGGCAGTGATTGCACGTAAAGACCAGCACCACGATTTCGGCCTTGGAGTAATCGGCCAGGGAGTGCTGCTTGTCATCGATGCCGATGATTCCCGACCAATCGGGAGCCTTGGCCCCGACCTTGATCTCCTCCGCCACGGCACAGGAAGTCAAGACGCAAATTCCCAGGGCGAACAGTCCGCCGAACAACATTCCACTGATTTTCCGCGACATGACACGATCCTCCTTCTCAAGTGACAACAAGCGGCCATATGCTTCGAGGCCCTGTTAGAGGGCGTTAACGCAGGATCGAGCGTTCGATCGACGCGACTCCGGAAGGGCGAGCAAACATTTTGCCCGGTCGGACGACGGAACGCCGGAAGGGCAGACCAACTGCTCCAAGTTGATTGGCAAGGTATTGTTAATCGTCGATATTTACCAGGCAATCCCTCCAAATGGTGGAGCGACCACTAACTCCGAAGCTATGCGCACATCGCGGCCTCACTGAATAACGGCAAGTTTAGAGTTGGCTGATGGTTTTGGATGGGACCGCGCCGGCGAGACTCAGGCGGTTTTATCGGCGGTCACATCACCACGCGACGAGACGCTGATCTCTCGCAAGGGGTTGGCGGTTCCCGCCGCTTGCCGGGCCGCCTGCGCAATCCTTAGAAGACCGCCGCAGCACGGTACCGACATCCGGAGGATGGTCAGCGAACGAATTCCTCCGTGTGATAGGATCGCCGCCAACTTCTCGGTGTAGCCGCGAGTGTCGTCCAGTTTGGGGCAGGCCGTCAGGCAGACACCGTCGCCGACGAATCGCTCGTGGAAATCCATCACGGCGAACGGGACACAGTTGGCGACCAACAGAACGTCGGCGTTTCGGAAGAACGGGGCCGTGGGTGGAACCAAATGGAGTTGAATCGGCCAGTTTTTCAGACCGGGGGAGGATGAATCCGTGCGTTCGCGGGGCGTCACGGGAACGGCGGACGGTGCTGAAACAGTTGGATCGGTTGGGGCGGAGTCGGTCGATAGGACGGCCAAAGTCAGCATTTCGCCGCCCGGGCACGCGGATCGCTTTTGCTCGTGCACCAGCCGTTCGTCGAATTCGTCGGCCTCGCGCTCGGTGATGGTGATCGCCCCTTGCGGGCAGTGCCCTAAACATGCGCCCAAACCGTCGCAAAGGGCATCGGCTACTAGTCGGGCCTTGCCGTTGACGATCCGAATGGCCCCTTCCGCGCACGAGGGAATGCATTCACCGCAACCGTCGCATTTGTCTTCGTCAATATGAACGATTTTTCTTCGCGGCATGGCGGGCCAAGCTCCGACGAAATGGGTCGCCTTCACGGATGCATTGGGGCCGAAACCCCGGACCGAATCAGGCGACCGGTTGTGCCCCGGGCGGTCGAAAAATCCCGGGCCGTCGAGCCTGAATCCGCTGCCCGGCGACCCTGCAACCGATATATTAAATATTACAATCGGAGGCGATATAAATCACTATGGTTGCTCGGCCTTTCCGGGGTCGATGTTGCGTGCGTCCGTGGAGGCGGCGACGCCGACGCCGCCTTGCCAGGATCGTCGCCCGGCCCGTACTGTGATGGATAAATTGGGGCGGTATGAGACACACGCGTGCGGCGGTCCCTCGCAAACGACCGCAAAACATGGTCCAATGCAAGTCTTGCAAGGATGTCGCTAAATTGCCGGAGTCGGCGGTTTCGGCGAAGGATGCCTTGGAGATGATGGGTTTTGAGTAGTGATCGATAGTCGACCGGAAACGACTCGCTCGGCGAGTTCATACATGCCATAGGAAGATAGGATGAGGACGCAAATCGAAGCTGCCCGATCGGGTGATATCACGCCGGAAATGGAATTCGTCGCCAAGTCGGAAGGACTGACCCCGGAGCAAGTTCGCGAAGAGGTGGCGCGGGGTAGAATGGTCATTCCCGCCAACCGCGTGCATTTGGAAAAGGGGTTGAAACCGATCGGTATCGGGATTGCCTGCCGCACCAAGATCAACGCCAATTTGGGCAACTCGGCCCTGCAAAGCGATTTGCATTGCGAACTCGACAAGGTGCTCTGCGCGGTCGGTCTGGGTGCGGATACCGTGATGGATCTTTCGACCGGTAAGGATATCAACCGCATTCGGGAGCATATCATCGCGGCCTCGCCGGTTCCGGTAGGAACCGTGCCGATTTACCAGGTTGTCGAAGATATCCCCGACATCGCCGACATGACGGTCCGGCAATTCCTGGACGTAGTCGAGCTTCAGGCCTCGCAAGGGGTGGATTACATGACCATCCATTGCGCCCTCTTGCGGGAGCATTTGCCGTTGGTGGAGGGACGGGTGACGGGCATCGTCAGTCGGGGCGGTTCGTTGATCGCCAAATGGATGGCGGTTCACGGCGAACAAAACCCTCTATATACCCATTTTGACGACCTTTGCGACATCATGCGTCACTATGATGTCACGTGGAGCCTGGGTGATGGATTGCGGCCCGGTTCTTTGGCCGACGCGAGCGACGAAGCCCAGTTCGCCGAATTACGGGTGATGGGCGAGTTGGGGCGGAGGGCGCGAGAACGGGGTTGCCAAGTGATGATCGAAGGGCCTGGCCACGTGCCCATGGATCAAATCGAAAGGAACATCCGCATCCAACAGGAGTGGTGCGACGAGGCCCCGTTCTACGTGCTGGGCCCGCTGGTGACCGACGTGGCGCCCGGTTACGATCACATCGCAAGCGCCATCGGTGCGGCGATGGCGGCGTGGTACGGGGCTGCAATGCTCTGCTACGTCACGCCGCGGGAGCACCTTGGACTGCCGAATTTGGAAGATGTTCGGCAAGGCGTGGTCGCGTACAAGATTGCGGCCCACGCCGCGGACGTTGCTCGGAGGCGACCCGGCGCTCGGGATTGGGATGACGCCTTGAGTCGTGCTCGATTTCGCTTCGACTGGGAGGAGCAATTCCGCTTGGCGATCGACCCCGAGACGGCGCGGCGGATGTGGCAGGAGACGGCCCGCCCCGGCACGAGCACCACGAGCAAGTACTGTAGCATGTGCGGGCCGAAATTCTGCTCCATGCGTCTTTCGCAAGATGTCGTTGACTTGCGAAAAGAATCCGACTCGTCCCAAGACATGGATGAATCGTCCTGTGCTTCGGAGGAAGTGGCACGGCGGATTCCTACCTAACAGCGCGCATGACAAACGCTTGGTCGCGGAAACCCTGAAGAGCATCCCGGTGGAACGACCGCCACGCACGCCAGGCAAGAGGCAATACCTCTGTGCCGAAAAGGGATACGACTATCCGGACATTCGGGAGTTGATCGCCGCGTGGGGCTACACCGCCCAAATCCGGTCTCGGAGAGAGGAGTGCGCCGCCCGCAAGACGATTCCGGGCTATCGAGCCAGACGTTGGATTGTCGAACGCATGTATTCCCGGCTCAACCGCTTTCGGCGAGAATAGATATAATAGGAGAAAAACGTCGCAAACTACCTCGCCTTTCTCCATTTCGCCTGCGCGTGGGTCACATTCCGCGCCGCCGGCATTTCGGGACAGACTCTAACGGGAAAGGGCTAACCATGAAAAGTGTCCGGTATCTCTGTGTTATGATCCTGTATTGGGTCGGTTCCAATGCCTTCGCCCAAACGGCGGGTTTTCCGTACAAACTTCCGGACAAGAAACCGGATCGACCGTTGAGTGTGGCGATGCAGCGACTCTACGACGATTACCTCGCGCCCACGCCCGAGGCGAATGAACTGTATTCGACCTTCAAGTTCACGCCGTTGGACGGTTTCGATTACCAAGGCGGCGACGGTACGATTACCCGGCGCGACCCTTCCAAGATCATCCGGGCCAACGGCAAGTACTATGTCTGGTACACGCATCGCCGGACGCCCACGCCGCCCCGCGGGCCCGCCTTGGCCACCGACACGATCCCTTCGACCGATTGGGACCTGGCAGAGATCTGGTATGCAACCAGCGAGGACGGCTTCACTTGGCGCGAGCAAGGAGTGGCGATCCCGCGTCCAGCGAAACCGCACCCCGGTTGGCGTTCGGTCAGCACGCCCGACATCCTCGTCTGGAAGGGAAGGTACTACCTGTATTACCAGGGCTTTCTGGAAATTTCCGGAAAGCGGGGCGACGATTGTCCGGTAACTGCGTCCGTAGCCGATTCACCGGATGGACCGTGGCAGCCGTGCAACAAGGTTGTCATTCCCAACGGTGCGCCGGGCGAGTGGGATCAGTATTCGATCCACGATCCTTATCCGCTCGTCTACAAAGGGAAAATCTACCTCTACTACAAGTCCGATTTCAACGACGCCGATCCGCGAGTGCGCGCCCACGGACTGGCTACGGCGGACGATCCCTTCGGCCCGTTCACCAAGCACCCGTTGAACCCGATTATGAACTCCGGCCACGAAACGACGCTGTTTCCGTTCATGGGCGGCATCGCGGCCTTCGCCATTCATAATGGCTTGGAACACAACACGATTCAGTACGCTCCCGACGGGGTGAGTTTCAAGATTGCGGCCGTCTCCAGTCTAATGCCGGTTGCCGCCGGACCGTACGTACCCGACGCCTTTACCGACACCAAGGACGGGCGCGGGATCACCTGGGGGCTGTGTCACATCACGGATGTCGGCGAACGCGATAAACGCTACAGCATCCTGGCCCGGTTCGACTGCGACCTGAGCCGTGACATGAACGATCCGGCGATGAAGCAGACGGACCTGTACCTTAAGCCGGACGCCTATTTCTCGCAGGGGCTGAGTAGACAACAGCGTGAACAACGCGCGAAAACCGCCGCCGACGGCGCGAAGGAGCAACCATGACGGCGACAACGCCGTTGTCAGAATCATGAGCCGGCGTCTGCTCATTCGCGGCATGCTCGTCGGGTCGGTCTTGCCGTCCTTTGCCGAGGCATCGTTCCTTCCATAAGTCTGCCGACGAAAAAAGAGATGACCCTTTTTCTGATGATTTCAGCGGCACATCGCATTTCGGGTTTCTGACGGATGGGCGGATCTTGGCAGGGTTGATGCGAGTGACCGGCGGGAAGTTCGCACCGTCAGTTACCGCAAACGGCTGACCGAAGGTCGGCGGATACTCCTCTTTCGGCAGCGATTCGCCTCCGCCGAATCCGAGATTCCCGCTCGCCAAGCCTTCACTAACCGGTTCTACAGCGTCCGATTCATCCGTTCCGCAGGTCCCTTGGCTCGCGGCCTGTGGGGGCGGATGAGGCGCACCCCCAATGAGCGGACGAACTGCATCGAGGTTTCTCCGCCGCCAAGCATTCCGCCGCCAACGTCGGCCCGTAGCGTCCGTACTTCTTCCGATACGGCGTCAACGCCTACTCCTTCACCGCCGGGGCCGCTTGGCGATTGGACGCTCGACACGGCAACGGGTGCACCAATGATCCCGCCGCCCCCAACGCCTGATGGTGCGCCCACGATAGCTTGGTCTGCCGGTAGCCCATCCCCCAATATCCCGCTCGCCTTCCCCCGGCTGAAGACATCCAGCCTTGACCGCTCCTTCCCACTCACGCGTCATGTCTCCATCGGCCCACCTTTCAGAGGGTGGTCGGATGTGGTTATGTTTAGGCTGCAAGGGGGAAATTTCTATTCGTGGGTAACAGCGATCCGGAAAGATGCCGTCTTGTCATTCGGACTGCCGCGTTACAATGGACGTAGCGGCGGATTCCGGCGCCTTTTCAGCCGGTTGCGTCGTAATTTCACGGTCTTTGGATTGGACCGTTTTCGCGGCGACGGGTAGAATGGATGGTTTCGCGCTCGCCCTTCGGAACGGGCGCCGTCGGTCTTTACTTAAACTTACAGGTGGCTTGGCTGCAACGGTTACTTTATGGGTTTCGATAGGCACGACATCGACAATACCCGAAACATCGGGATCTCTGCGCATATCGACTCGGGGAAAACCACCCTGAGCGAGAGGATTTTGTATTACTCCGGACGGATTCACCGCATGGGCGAGGTCCGCGGCGAAGGTCCCGGCGCCACTATGGACTACATGGACCTGGAGCGGGAACGGGGGATCACCATCACCAGTGCCGCCACCTCGGTTTCATGGTTGGGGAAGAAGATCAACTTGATCGACACTCCGGGCCACGTCGATTTTACGGTGGAAGTGGAGCGGAGCCTGCGCGTCTTGGACGGCGCAATCCTGGTTCTCTGCGCGGTGGGCGGCGTGCAAGCACAGTCGCTGACCATCGACCGGCAAATGCGTCGCTACCACGTCCCCCGCTTGGCCTTCATCAACAAGATGGACCGCGTGGGCGCGGACCCCTTCAAGGTCGTCAAACAGTTGCATGATCGACTGGGTTGCGACGCGGTCCTCATGCAGTTACCGATCGGTCGTGAATCCAATTTCCAGGGCGTGATCGACCTGGTGACTCAAGAGGCGGTCTATTTCGACGGCGAAGAGGGCGAGCAGGTTCGTCGCGAACCGGTGCCCGACGCCATGCGCGACGAAATGCTCTCGGCCAGGCGCCAGATGCTGGAATCGCTGGCCATGTACAGCGACGAACTTCTGGAGGTCTTGTTGGCGGAGGAGGAACCGTCGCTGGATTTGATTTATCGCGTGGCCAAGGAGGCCGTGTGCAGCCTGCAATTGACGCCCGTGTTTCTGGGTTCGGCTTTCAAGAATAAGGGCGTTCAGCCGCTGCTGGACGCGGTTGTGCGCTTGCTGCCTTCCCCTGCCGAGACTGAAGTCAAGGCGATTCCGCCGGGCGGTACCGATCCCACCCTCGCGCTTGCCGCCGACCCCGACCAACCTCTGGTGGCGATGGCCTTCAAGTTGGTGGAAGATCCCTACGGGGCCTTAACGTTGTTTCGCATCTATCAGGGGTGCATCGTCAAGGGCGAGTCGTACTTCAATCAACGAACCGGCAAGCGGGAACGCTTCGGCCGGATCGTCCGATTGCACGCGGACAAGCGGGAAGAGATCGAGGGGGCGGGGCCGGGCGACATCGTGGCCGTCTTGGGCATCGATGCCGCCAGCGGCGACACTTATTCCTCGGTCGCGAACTTCGGCACCTTGGAGAGCATGTTCGTTCCCGAACCGGTCATCAAAATGGCCATCATGCCGGTGGAGCGGGGCGGGGCCGATCGCCTTGCCAAGGCCTTGTCGCGATTCCGCCGCGAGGACCCCACGCTGCAAATCCTCACCGACGACGAGAGCGGAGAGACCTTGATCGCCGGAATGGGCGAGTTGCACCTCGATGTCTACGTGGAACGTCTCCGCCGCGAATACAAGGTGGAGGTAGTGGTCGGCGCCCCGAAGGTCAACTACCGCGAGGCCCCCACGCAGGCCGCCGAATTCAACGTCCGACACCGCAAGCAGACCGGCGGTTCCGGGCAGTATGCGCACATCGTCGGTCGCATGGAACCGCTTCCCGAGGATGCGGAAGAGAGCTTCGTGTTCGAGGAGTCGATAGTCGGCGGACGCATCCCGAAGCAGTACATTCCGGCGATCGAAAAGGGGTTGCGGTCTTCGCTGGAGAAGGGACCGCTGGCGGGTTATCCCATCGTCGGTTTGCACGTCCTGGTCGAGGACGGTTCGTACCACGAGGTGGATAGCTCGGATTTGGCCTTCCAGATTTGCGCTCAAACGGTGATGCGGGAGACCTTCCCGCGAACGCAACCGGTCCTCTTGGAGCCGATCATGCGGATCGAGGTCGAATGTCCCGAGTCTTGCCAAGGGAACGTGGTGGGCGACCTCATCGGGCGGCGAGGGCTGATCACCGGTTCGACCGTCATGGGACCGATCGCTCGCATCACCGGCGAGGTGCCTTTGGCCGAAACCTTCGGCTACGCCACCGTGCTGCGGAGCTTGACGCAGGGGCAGGCCACGTTTTCGATGGAGTTTTGCCGGTACAAGCGCGTGCCGGTCTCGGTTCAGGAAGAGATCGTCGCGCAGCGTCGTAAGCGTCAGATCGCGGCGGTCGGTTCTTGATGAAGGCCGCCGATCCGGTCCCGGTGCGTTCTCACGATTCAAACCGCAAAATGGCGTAACGCTTCTTTCCGGCTCGAAGGACTACGGCGGCGTCCGCCACCAGATGATTCGCGGTGAGTCTCGCGTCCAAGTCTCCCACGCGGACGTTGTTCACGTAGGCGCCGCCTTGCTGGATGACGCGTCGGGCGTCGCTCTTATTCTTGGCCAAGCCCGCCGCGCATAGGGCGTCGATCAAGGGCATGCCGTCGCCTTCCAAGGCCCCTCGGGCGGCGGTACTGCTGGGAACGTCGGCGAAGATTTCGTCCAACTCTCGGGCGGAGATCTGCTCGATGGGAGCGCCGAAGAGGACTTCGGTCGCCTTTTCGGCGGATCCCAAGCCTTCTTCGCCGTGAACCAACCGGGTCAACTCCGTCGCCAACGTGCGTTGTCCCAACCGCTGCTCGGGGGCGGACCGATGCCGGGCGACGACCTCGGATATCGCTTCGACCGATAGGTCCGTGAAATACTTCAGGCACTGTTCGACCAGATCATCCTCCACGTTGATCCAGTATTGATAGAAGCGGTAGGGGCTGGTCTTGGCGGGGTCGAGCCAAAGCGCGCCGGACTCGGTCTTGCCCATCTTGCTGCCGTCGCTCTTCGTCAAGAGCGGGCAAGTCAGGCCGTGAAGCTGAACCCCGTGCAGGCGTCGGGCGAGGTCGATTCCCGCCGTAATGTTACCCCACTGGTCGCTTCCTCCCACCTGCAACTCACACTCGTACTCGCGAAACAGATGAACGAAGTCGTAGGCCTGAAGGAGCATGTAGCTGAACTCGGTGTAGCTCAGACCGGCGTCGCTCCGCTCCAGTCGCTGGCGGACCGAATCCTTGGTGAGCATGACGTTGACGGGAAAGTGCTTGCCCACCTCGCGCAGGAACTCCAAGTACCCGAAACGACCCATCCAATCGTAATTGTTCAGAAGGAGGGCGGGGTTGGCGGGGACTTGGAAGTCAAGAAAACGGCGAAGCTGTTGTTCCACGCAGCGGACGTTGTGGCGCAGTTGCTCTTCGGAGAGGAGTTTGCGTTCTTCGCTCTTCCCGCTCGGATCGCCGATCATGCCGGTGGCCCCGCCGATCAGGGCGATCGGCCGGTGGCCCGCCTTTTGAAACCGCCGCAAGATCATCAAGGCCATCAGATGACCGACATGGAGGCTGTCCGCCGTGGGGTCGAAACCCGCGTACAGCGTCCGCGACTTTTGCATAAGCCAAGACGCCAGACCGTCGTCGTCCGTCGTCTGGTGGATCAACCCGCGGAGACGCAAATCCGCTACTACGTCGAAGTTGGGCATGGTTGCTGGACTCATCTCGATATGAAACGCCGAGAATCGGCCCTGAAAAACGTCTCTTGAAGAAACTCCGCTTGTTGCCGCGCCGCAATCAAAATCGGGCACGATTGTGCCGGGGGATTACCGCCAAAGATCGTCGTCCGCGAAGGGGTGTCGCGGTTCCGCGAGTTTGGGTTTGGGCAACACTTCCAGAATCTTTTCCGCCAAACGCAGGTCCTCCCGGGTCGTGATTTTGATGTTCAACGTCGAACCGGGCACCACGTGAACCTGTCGCCCCGCCTTTTCCAGCCATTGGGCGTCGTCGGTGACGGGGAGCGAACCGCTTTGTTGACAGGCCTCGATCAGCCAATCGCGGCGAAAGACCTGGGGGGTTTGCGCTTCCCAAACTCCTTTGCGCGGCAGTGTCTGGACGATTACGTGGTTTTCTCCCACCTGCTTCAATGTCGCGACGGCGGGTATCGCCAGGATGGCGGCGCCGGTCTCTTCCGCTCGGGCGAAGACGGCGTCGATCCAGGGATCGGCCAGGCACGGACGGGCGGCGTCGTGAATGCACACGAAATCCGCCTCCGGTTTGACCGCGGTCAGCGCATTCCGCACGGAGTCGTTTCTCTCCTTGCCGCCTTGGACCACGTGAATTCCCAGGATGGCAATCTCGGAGGCGAATTTTTCGCGGAAAAACTCGTAGTCGTCGGGCGACACCGCGATGATGACTTGCACCACATCCTGCCGTTGAATGAAGCGGTGGGCCGAATGGAGCCAAACCGCCCTGCCGGCAAGCGGGGCGAAGGGTTTCTTGTAACTCCTGTCCCGAAAGCGGGAACTGGCCCCCGCCGCCGGTAGGATCACCGCGTATTTTGACACGACATCCCCTCTCTATTCTGGCGATTGGTTCAGCGAAAGCTTCATTTTCGCCCAGGATGCGGACCCGTCAAGGCGAAGGCCGCATCGTGCGCTCACGTGAAAAGGGGAGCACCTCATAAATTGGGTAATAAAAAATGGGATAGCCCGGATCGGCGTTCTACGAATATAATCCGCGTGCTGAAATATCGCCCGCCGCCGGACCGGCTTGGCCCCATGGAGCGGTCGGGCTTTGGCAAGGAAGCGCAGCCCGTGTGAGCCCCGCAGTTTGCTCTCGCAGGGATCTTAGAGGGGATTATGCTCGGACAAGGAGGTCCGAACTCTCGCCGACCCAGGTCTTTCCCCGCCGAGGTGCAGTTTTCCTCGTCGGCGAAGCGTTGCTGCGCGCACGGAAACCGAAGTTCGCGTTCCTCGGCGCTGCCGTTGCTTTTGCGGTTGATCGCAGTATTGGCGTCCTTGGGGTTTGGATCGGTTCGGGCCGAGGAAGTCGGCCTCCGCATCTCCTGGGGAGGCGAGACGCCCGTGGCGTGGCGCGGTCGAATCGCCGTCGAAGGAGGCTCCATTCGCGATTGGCGCCCGATAGGGTCGGAGGTGGATGAGGCGGCGGCGCTGATTTGGCAAGACGGTGGGCTCGTCCTGGATGCACCGTCGCCGAGATTCTTCGACGGCGTGGATATTTGGGTGGAAGGGGACGACGCCGCAACCGTGCGCGTTTCCGTGGAGGCGGGGACTGGTTCGGGACGTCCGCCTTTGCTGCTTCGCCTCGGCGATTTGACGCGACAACCCGTCTACCAGGCCGACTTGGACGGCGAAGGCAATCGGCTCTATATCGAGCGGATCCCGGGCGACAAACTGCACGTCACGCTGTCCCGACCGCACCTGGTGTTCGATCCCGAGGAATCCATCGACTTGGAAGTCGAACCTCGCGGCGTGGCGGCGCCGGGGACGCGACTGATCCTTCGGGCTGAATTGACTCGGCCGAGTCCGGAGCGACAGGCGTCGGAAGGCCCGCACGGCGTGTTACCGCAGATAGCGCTGCCGCGATTCGGCGGGACGGGCGAATCCACGCCCACGATTCAGCACGAGTTCTCCTTTTCGCCCGGCGACAAGATACCCATCCGTTTGTCGGCGCCGCGAGAGGAGGGCGTTTACGAGATCATCTTGGAGGCGGTTTCCACGGCTCGCCCGCGGCTTTCGGACGCCGTGATGCGTCCCTTCGCCCCGCCGACGGTGCTGGCCGCGCGACGGGTGCAGATCGTGGTATTGGGGAGGGATCAACCGGTCGAGGAATCCCCGGTCGGAACGCCGGCGATAATCGGCGAGGCCGTGCCCGCCGCCAACCCCGGCATTTGGGATCGGCTCCCCTTGATCGCGCAGCACCTTCGCCGATTGGGAGTGTGGAATCGGGGGGATGCCTTGGGCAGCGGGCGTCGTAGCACTCGCGAGGGTCCCGGCGGCACGATGGTGGAACTGACGTCCGCCGGAGAGGAACCGGCCTGGGAGGCGCTTTCGTTACCGGTGGCCGAGCTTGGCATGCCGCATGTCATCGAGATCGAGCTTCCCCCTGATGTGGAGCAGGTCTTGACGGTGAGCATCTTGGAATCGAACGCGGCGGGGGCGATTCACCCGCCGACCTTGGATTGCGGCGTCCACGCGGGATCGCAAGGAATCGGCGCTCCCGTTCGCACCGATGCGATTCGGCATTACGTCATCTTCTGGCCGCGGACCGAGCGTCCGTTGTTGATCCTGGCGACCGGTCGCCCGGACTTGCCGTTGGTCCACGGCAAGATTCAGGTCTATGCCGGTTGGCGGCGGTTGCCCAAGCTATTCCCCGCCGAAGCCTTCCCCACGGAACGCTGGATCGCCGCTTATCTCCACCGACCGCTGTTCACCGCCGAGTTCCAGGGGCCGGATGTTCCCGGACCGTTCCAACGCCAAGGCGTCGAGGACTGGCGGACGTTTTTCCTGGCCGGATCGCGATTGACCGAATACTTGAACTACGGGGGATACAACTGTCTAGTGATGTCCGTGGCTGCCGACGGCACGGCCTTGTATCCCAGCCGGGTACTGCGGCCGACTCCAAGATTCGACTCCGGGTGCTTCGCGCAGGACGGGTACGATCCGCTGAGAAAGGACGTCCCGGAACTGCTCTTCCGATTGTTTGACCGAGAAGGCTTGCTATTCATACCGGCCATGGATTTTTCCGTGCCGCTGCCCGATTTGGAGTCCGCGATTCTACGCGGAGGGCCGGAAAAACGAGGTCTGCGGTGGATCGGTCCCGACGGTCGCGCCCTGCACGAGGTCCGACCTCCTTACCGCGGCATGGCGCCGTATTACAACATCCTCCAACCGGAAGTCCAAGAAGGGATATTGGCGGCGGTCCGCGAGCTATTGGAACGCTATCGCGACCATCCGTCGTTGGCCGGCTTGGGAATCCAGGTCTCGACCTACGGCTACGTGCAACTGCCCGGTCCGGAATGGGGCATGGACGACGCTACGGCCGCGCGATTCGAGGAAGAGACCGGCCTCGACCTGCCCGAGACCGGCGATAACCGCTTTGCCCTTCGGGCCGAGTTACTGCTGGGACGATACCGCTCGCAATGGCTGCGTTGGCGGGCCCAGCGGATGGAGAGCTTTTATACTCGGGTGTACCAGGAATTGGCCGCAGTTCGGCCGGACGGCAAGTTGCTGCTGCTGGCTCCCACGATGTTCGTCGGTCGCGACTGGGAGGAACGCTTGCGGCCCAGCTTGCTGGATCGGCCGGACCCCACTCAAGTCGGTTTAGAGACCGGTTTGCAGCCGCGCAACTTCTACACGCAACCGAACATCGTCTTTTTGCAACCGCGGCGCATGGTGGGCTTCGCCGATTTCAGCGTGCGGTCGGCGGAGTACGAGATGGCCCAACTGCTCCAAGGGTTGCAGGGAAGCTCGCGATCCCCCGTGCCGGGCGTTTTGTTTTACCATCCTCCGCAAGAGTTGCGACTGACGGGCTTCGACGCAGTCAGCCCAATACAACCGTCGTACCTCTCGATTTTGACCCAACCGACGGAAGGCGGTTGGGAGGCCCGGCGGCGATTCAGCCTCGCCTTGGCGGAAACGGATGCCCAAATCATCTGCGACGGCGGCTGGCGGATACCGCAGGGGCAGGAGCCGATGTTGCGTACCTGGTTTGCCGCCTATCGCCGCCTGCCGAACCTACCGTTCCAGGATCTTGGACCCGAGGAAGTCGGCGGGACGACCCAACCGGTGCGGGTCCGGAAGGCGAAGCGGGGATCGGAGTTGTTTTTCTACTTCGTCAACGAGGCGGCCTTTCCCGTGACCGTGCATGCCAAGCTGCGGTTTCCGGCGGGTACCGCGTTTCGGGAACTGAGCGGAGCGCGGCCCTTGGCGCCGCCGCGGCAAGCCGACGACGGCACGGCCCTTTGGACGTTGCAGCTCGACCCGTACGATTTGTTGGGGGTGCGAGCCTCGTCGCCCGACGTATCGTTTCGCGAAGTGAAAGTCGATTGGCCGGAGGAAACGACTCGGGCCGTGGAGTCTCTCGTTCGGGAACTGAGTGAGCGAGCGGCGACGTTAAGCTCTCCCCCCGCCTATTCCGCTCTGGAAAACGCCGAGTTCGAGTCGGGACCCGGCGATGCCGCCATTCCGGGCTGGAATGCCTCCGCCCCTGCCGGCGGCGAGATTCGACTGGACCGCGAATTTCGGCACGGCGGTGAAAGCTCGTTGTATATGGCCTCGCAAGGCTCTGAGGTCGGCGTTATCAGTCGCCCCTTTCCTTCGCCGCGGACGGGACGCCTTACGATCTCGCTTTGGGTCCGTACCCGGGACCCACGCATGCAACCGCCTTTGCGAGTGGTCTTGGCCGGCGAACAGCGCGGTGAGTCTTTCGTGCGATTCGCGGAGGTGGGGGCATCGCCTTCAGGCCGCGAAGTGCCGGCGGTCGAGGTCGATTGGTCTCCGATTGTGATCGAGGTTCGGGATTTGCCGATGACGGGACTGTCGCCGCTGCAATTGCAATTCGCTTTGACCGGCCCGGGCGAAGTCTGGATCGACGACGTGCAATTGTGCGAATTGGCGTTCACCAAGCCCGAGCGCTTGGAGCTTTTCAAACTGATTGCGCCCGTGGAGGCCAAGTTTCGTAACGGCGAAATCGCGGACTGCATTCGGATGCTCGAGGGTTTCTGGCCGCAATACCTGGTTCGGAACGTGCCGCGTTCGGAGATCATGATCGGTCGGCAATCTGACCCGCCGCCGCAGCCTCAGGTGCAATCCGCGCCTCCGAAAAAACAGCCCGAGAAGACCGCCGGACTCTTGGACCGACTCCGCGGGATGCTCCCGGAGCGACTCCGATTCTGATCGCTAGCCGGGATCCCCCTTTTCCTCTTCACGGGCGATTCGCCGCGCCGCGCGGAAATACTACGAAAGTACCACGAAGCCGGGTCGGTCGGCATCAGCCCCAGGACGACGGTTGACGATAACCTGGAGCCTTGAAGCCCTTGCAGCGGCGGCGGGGTTGCGTCATAATGAGTGATCCTGCACGGCACGAAATGCGCGTTGGAGATTTCCTTCCATGCCTCAAAAATGTGAAATCTGTGGAAAGCACCCCTCTTTCGGCAATCAGGTCACCATCCGTGGTAAGGCCAAATACCTCGGTGGTGTGGGTACCAAGGTGACCGGGATTTCTCCGCGCAAGTTCCGGCCTAATCTGCAACGTGTCCGAATCACGGACGAAAACGGCACTTCGCGACGCGCTCGGGTCTGTACGCAGTGTATCCGCTCCGGAAAGATCACTAAGCGTATTAAGAATCGGCCGTTTCAGCTCCCGGCCGAGGCCCAGGCGTTGTTGGCTGCACGAGCCAAATCGGGCAAGGGCGGTAAGAAGAAGTAGCCGCCACCTTTCCAAACGCGGTCCGAATCGCACGGATTTTGCTGATGCAGGTTTGCTGATCAAGCACCCGATCTGCTTCAGTGTCCTTCGCAAGCGGTGGTGATACCGCCCGTTTAGTTGTCCGTTTTCCTTTCCAGCCCGGTTGAGATCAGACTTTGGGCCTGTTTCTTGGGGCGTAAGGCTCATTTCATACGTCGGCGGAACGCCAATGCCGACCGGTTTCGGAATCTGCCCGCCAATCTTCCGCAAGGGATCCGCGGCTTCTTATTCAGCCGACGGGAACCGGGGAATCGGCGTTGCTCGTCGCATCTCTTTTTGTTATTAGACGCCTGATTCTTGTGATTCCTCGTCCCCCCGAAAAGGATTTCGGGGGTGGCCGAACGCAACGGCGCATTGTCAAGGACGGGTTATGAGCACTCTCATTGTCGGGTACATCGATCCGGGTTCGGGCACGATTCTGTTACAGGTCCTACTTGCCGGTTTGATCGGCAGCGTGGCGTTCTTGGGACGCATCACGGCCTTCGTTAAGAAGCTTTTCTCTCCGCGGTCGCGAGTTTCGCACGGGGACGAGACCTCCATGCCGACGACTTCCGAGATGCCGCCGTCCGAACGACGGGCGGCCTAGGCGATTGCCCGCTCGGTTTGTCTCCCCAGCTTCTCGCCTCGCGGCGGTTTCGACGCCGGGGTCGGGAATTCCGTGGACATCCCCTAAACTTCGCGTCTCCGAGGTCTTTCCACGATGAGCACCTGCCTCAGCGTCAGTCATTCGCAACGCGTCCGAGGTTCCTATCGGGACCCCTCCGGCTACGTCTTTTTCCGTGGGGGGCGCGTCTTTCGGGCCATTGATGAACCGTGTTTCGAAACGTTGCAGAGACTGGAAGCGGCGGGATTGCTGTCGCGGTGGATGGATCGCAGACTACTGGTCAACTCGCGATTCGTGAACGAACCTGCTCTGAAAGGTCAACTGGAGGCCGAGCATCCGGGCTATCACCGGTTTCTGGAGCACGAACGGATATCGCCCGTCAGTTTCCCCTACGAATGGTCGTTCTCGATGTTGGCGGACGCGGCGATCCTGACGCTCGACCTGCAATTGGAAGCGATCGAGGCGGGATACTCTCTCAAAGACGGCACTCCCTTCAACATTCAGTTTCGCGGTCCCCATCCCGTTTTCATCGACCTGCCCTCCATCGAGCGACCGCGGAGGCTCGATCTTTGGTATGCACTGGGGCAGTTCAACCGAACGTTTTTATTCCCGTTGCTGCTTCACCGACATCGCGGTTGGGATCTGAGATCGTATTTTCTGGGAAATCTGGACGGTCGCGATTCGAACGCCGTGGTGCGCAGTTTCGGTGCGCTCGGTCGGTGGAAACCTTCACTGTGGTTGGACGTGACTCTTCCCTGGTTGCTGGAACGTATGGCGGAGCGACGTCCGCGGCGGCCTGCACCCGTTACGGCCGCGCCTTCCGTGAATCGGGAACCGGTTCGCCTCAATTTGCAGCGGCTTCGCCGAAAGATCGTCAAGCTTCGCGATTCGCATCGACCCGCCGGATTGTGGGCCCGCTACACCGCGATTTGCAACTACGATGTTCAGGCCGAGGAAGGGAAGAAGAGCTTCGTCCGGCGGATGTTAGGGGCGGCATCTCCGGCGAGCGTTCTGGATCTGGGCTGCAATACGGGCGACTATGCCTTATTGGCCGCGGAATCCGGATGCGCGGTAACGGCGGTCGATCAAGACCCCGAATCGATCGACGTTCTTTATCGCCGGGCCAAGGACGCCGCCGCGCCGATCCTGCCTTTGGTCGTGGACGCGACCAATCCCAGTCCGGCGCTCGGCTTCCGCCTGGCGGAGCGTCCCAGTTTTTACGAACGGGCGCGGGCCGACTGCGTGTTCGCTCTGGCCTTGATCCACCACCTCGTCGTGAGCGGCAATCTCAGTTTGGCCGCAACGTGCGATCTCTTCGACGATCTGACGCGCGAGCATCTGCTCCTGGAGTTCGTGCCTCCGGACGATGACATGTTCCAGCGGCTTACCCGATTCCGGCACGATTCCTTCGAGCACCTGACTCCGGCGGCGTGCCGAAAAGTCTTCGGTGAGCGATTCGCCATCGTGGAGGAGTATGCCGTGCCGCACTCGAAACGCATCCTTTTCTGGATGCGAAAACGTTGAAGCCAAGGGCTCTGTCGCACGAATTGGGGCCAGCTTTGGCGTTCCATTTCCTTGGCGCCGCCGCGTCGTGCGCGATCCCCAAGACCGAACCCATGGGCCGGACCAAGCCGAGAGGATGGATGCATGAGTCGGCTGCGCCGCGAGTGGAACGCTTTGGCATCGGTCGGCAAATGGACGACCTTGGGGCTGGGGTTTGCCGGATGGTTGTACGCGGCTCAGATCGGCTCTTGGACCTCCGAACGCAATCGCTACCATGACTTCTGGAGTCGTGTCGACGCTTGGGCGATCATGGTGGGCGTCGTCTCCGCCGCCGTCTTGATTGCGACGGCCGGCTGGGCGTTGTCTCGCGTGAAGTCCGAGAGGTTCAAGCAGGCGGCGCGTTTCGTTTTCGCCCTGGTTCTGGCCGATCTCGTTCTTTCCTGGCTGGTCTCGACATTCGTCGGCGTCGGTTTCACGACCAAGTACGATGCCGTGTTTTGGTTGGGCTGGACCGGCATTGCGGCGGCATTGTTCGTCGTGCGGGATCGGGCGTGGAGAGTCTCCGCCGTCTTCGCCCGGGTGATGTGGCCGTTACCGCTGGTCTATTTATTCCTGGTCCTTTCGTGGGCACCTTGGGATTGCGACGGTAAGGCCCAGAAATCGGCGCAACCCATGCCGGCGACGCACAGCTCACCCAATTCTCCGCGGACGCCGGTGTACATCTTCGTCTTCGACGAATGGTCGTACCAGCGGAGCATGGAGAACGGGCGATTTATTCCGGAGCTTCCGCATTTGGCGGCCTTTGCCCGACAGGCAAGCGTGTTTCACAACGCGGTCTCCGCCGCCGATACCACGTTCTTTTCCCTGCCTCGCTTCTTGTTGCAGCAATCGGAAGGCGAACTGGGGTTGAGCGGCGGACGTGCCTTCTGGAGGACCGACTCAAGGGTTCGACCTCTGGAGGAAATGCCGACTTTGCTGGATGCTCCGGCGCGTGCGGGCTACCAGGCGACTCTCGTAGGCTTCTACCATCCGTACCACGTGTTGTTCGAACGTCGCGGTATCGTCGCCCGCGGATACCCCAATGATCCCAAGCGGCCCGATTTGCTTGGGCGAGCGTTGGAACTGGGCATGTACAACCTCGAATTCCTTACCGATCCCATCTCACGCTGGGTGTACCGCGTCTATCAAGCGGAACACTTCAGTCGCCACTGGCGGCGGCACGTCGCGACCATCGTGGAGGATACGATCGAGGTCTTGGATCGAAATCGCCCCGACACTTTCGCCGTGTTTCATTGGCCGCTACCGCATGGGCCGTTTATTTTCGATGCCGATGGGCGGTACCGCGGGCCGTACAATCCGCGATTCGATACCATGTACGGAACGCCCGACGACTACCTTCGTCATTTACGTTTGCTCGATCGTCGGGTCGGCGAAATCGTGGAGCATCTCCAGGCCGTCGGCCGATTCGATGACGCATTGATCGTCTTCACCTCCGACCATAGCTGGCGACGCGATCCGGAACTTCCCACCACCCCCAATGCGCCGGAACGACGCCACGTCCCGTTGCTCATCAAGTTCCCCGGCCAAACGGAACCGCGGGAATCGTGGGATCCGATCGAGCTTGCCCAACTTGAGCGTCTGATTTTTCCGCGGGTCGCCGGCTTGGATATTCAGTCTGAGTGATTTCCGTCTTCAAAGTCATTCGAGCGAGAGGCGGCTTGCCCTGATTTGCGTCGCCTCGAGCAGGTGGTTAAACTGATCGACGTAAGTTCGGTCGTGCGGCGCGAACGCGTTCGGCTTGAATAGCTCGGGTCCGGCGACCGCCGCACGGCGGTCTCGATTCCGGAACGAATCGTGCCGCTCCGCGCCGCCCTTGGCGAATTGATCGTACTTCCTTCCCCACCCGATTCCGTTTCAGCGAAAGGCGACTTTCATGGCTCACGACGCGACCAAGCCGTATCAAACGAATCGACGCGATTTCCTGCGCATCGGATCGGCCGCCGCAGCGGGAACGCTGGGGGCTTCCTCCCTGGCGCGCTTCGTTCACGCCGCCGAGAATAACACCGTGCAAGTGGCCTTGGTCGGATGCGGCGGACGCGGGACGGGAGCGGCGGCCAACGCCTTGTCCACCACCTCGGGGCCGATCAAGCTTATCGCCCTCGCCGATGTCTTTTCGGATCGACTCCAGGCCTGCCTGCGAAACTTGCAAGGCCAATTCGCCGACAAGATGGACGTCCCGCCGGAGCGGCAATTCGTGGGCTTCGACGCCTATCGCAAGGCGATCGATGCTTTGAACCCCGGCGACTTGGTACTATTGGCCACGCCGCCCGCCTTTCGGCCGCTTCATCTCGAGTATGCCGTCGAGCAAGGGCGTAACGTTTTCATGGAAAAGTCCTTCGCCGTCGATGGTCCGGGAATCCGCAGGGTGCTCGCCGCGGGCAAAGCCGCCGAAGCCAAGAACCTCAAGATCGCCGGCGGTTTGATGAGTCGGCACTATATCCCGCTGGAACAGATCATCGGCAAAATCCACGACGGAGCCATCGGCAAGGTGATTACGGCGTGGGCCTATCGGGCACATGGTCCGGTGGGCTTTTCGCCCCGCAAACCCGGCGAGAGCGAGTTGGCCCATCAAATCCGCAACTATAGCTGTTTCACTTGGTTGAACGGCAGTTTCATCGTGGATTGGTTGATCCACAACATCGACGTCTGTTGCTGGGTGAAGAACGATTGGCCGGTGTCGTGCCAAGGGCAGGGCGGGCGTCAGGTCCGCGATCAACCGGACCAACTCTTCGACCACTACGCGGCCGAGTACACGTTCGCCGACGGCACCCGGCTTTTCGCCCAGGGTCGGCACATGGCCAACTGCTGGGGCTTTTTCGGCGACATCATACACGGTGCGGAAGGCTCGGGCGTCCTCGGCGAAGGCATTCCGGACCCGCGACTCTACAAGACGCACGTGCGATCCGCCGAAAACGAAATCTGGAAATACGACGGTCCGCCCGCCAACGCGTATCAATACGAGTTGGACCTGCTGGTGGAGGCCATCCGAAAGGACCTGCCCTACAACGAAACCGAGCGGTGCGCCAAGTCGTGCCTCACCGCCATCCTGGGGAGGATGGCCATCGAGTCCGGGCAAGAGGTGACCTTCGAAGAGGCCCTCAATTCCGACCTGGTCTTGGCTCCCGATTTGGACAAGTGGACCAATTTGGACGATCCCGCGCCGGTGCAAGCCGACGCCCAGGGACGCTATCCGATCGCACTTCCCGGTTTCACCAAGGCCTATTGAGGCCGGCGTGTGGAGGCTCGGCTCGCGACTGCCGGGCGATGCCGGTAGGCATGGGCTGCTTCGAGTACGAGCACCTTGTCTCGCAACGCATGTCGGCGGTGGGCTTGCGGGCGCACCGCCGACTTTGTTCGCTCAATGGACGCGGATTTCCCATTCCTGCGACCGTCGCCGGGATGCGTCCGGCGTGTGTCGGCGGGGATATAGTTCATCGTGAACGGCGTCAACAATCTCGGGATCGATCGGTCGCGCGTCCGCGCCCGCCGCCGCCGTCAGGCACAAATCCGCCAAGCGATGGACCTCTCGCGGCACGCCGCCGCTCAATTGCGCTATCCTTCGCACGGCCTCGGGATCGAAAACCGATTGCCAATCTTCTCGGCCCGCGGCCTGTATCTGCCTCGCCACGTGTGCCTCCACTTCGTCCGCGTCCCACGGTTCCAATTCGATGCGAAGGTCGAGCAGATTCAGACATTGCCGGGGAATGTGCCGGACCTCTTGGGGACGAGCGGTGAGAAACAGGATGGGGGAGGGAGAATCGTCCCAACGCAGGCGTGACAAATAGATCAAGCCGACGGCAATCTTGGGCGAGGCCGCCGCTACGTCGTCCAGCAACACGACCCAAGGGCGATGCTGATACGCCGCCGCCGCAAACCGGCTTTCGATTGCTCGCCGCATCAAGACCGGATTGCGCCGCGCCGCGGACAAACCGCCGGTCTTTTCCGCCAGTCGAAACAGCAAGGCGTTCTCATCCATGCCCGCCGCGTCGAGGAGATAGGCATCGGCGGTGCGACGAATCCGCTCCGAAAAAACGTCGAGTAGCAGCGTCTTGCCGGTCCCGTCCGCGCCCACGATCAAGCCGCCGCTTCGTCCGTTCTGGACGATGAACTCCATCCGTGCCAGAGCCTCTTCCTGAGATGCCGTGGGCATCACGCCGCCTCGGGGCGGTCGCGCGGGAAAAGGAGAGGTTGCCAGGCCCCAATAGTCGAGTATGGCGAAGGCTCCGGATCGGGTCACGATACGTCACTCCCTTTTCCTCGATCATCGACCGGAAAACTTCCGACCGGTTATGCTTCCGAGGGCGGGTCTCCGCACGCTTGCGATCGACGGACGATGCACGCAATACGATCGCCGTGATGGCCCGGCGCGCCGTCGCCCGGCGTCGACAGAGCGTCCCTCGCGTCGGGCGGCAGGTTTCCCCCATCGCTCATCTTCGGTAAAATCATCCCGTTTTCTTCATTCGGAAATTCCTGAGCCGTTGCCGCACGATGTCTCAAAGATTTTTTGTCGGCCGAGAGATCCTCGGCCAGTCTGCGGTTCTCGAGGGGAACGAGGCCTATCACCTGGTTCGGGTAATGCGGGCCAAGCCCGGCTTCCGGTGCACGCTTTTCGACGGTACCGGCACCGAGTATGACGCGGAGGTGACCGAGGTATCCCCCAAAGCGGCGCGGCTCCGCATTCTGAGCAGTCGGGCGGTGGAGCGAGAATTGTCGTTTCGGGTGACGATCGCGGCCCCCCTCCCGAAAGGCGACCGCGAGCGTTTTCTCGTCGAGAAGCTCACGGAATTGGGGGTGACCACGTTCGTCCCTCTAATCACGGCGCGGACCGTCGTTCGCCCTACGCCGTCGGGCGTCCGGCGTTTGGAACGCGACGTCATCGAGGCCTCCAAGCAGTGCGGGAGAAATCGCTTGATGCGAATCACCGCGCCGACCGTCTTGCAGGCATTCCTCCAAGATTACGCGACCGCCGAGGTCCGTTGGTTGGCCCATCCTTGCCAGGAGATGCGGCAAGTCGCGGCGGGTGGGGACGCCGGGGCAACGTCGGAGACCCCGTCGGGCAAACTCCGTGGGGAGGGCGTCTCGGCCGAATCGCCCGCGGTGCCGTCCGCGGAATCGGCATGGGTGGCGGTGGTCGGACCGGAAGGGGGGTTCGCGCCGGAGGAGCTACAGGCGGCGGCGTCGCTCGGTTGGCGTTTCGTCGATTTGGGCCCGAGAATCCTGCGGGTCGAAACCGCCGCCATCGTGTTGGCCGTCAAGATGACCTCAAGAGGCTGACATTGAAAATTACGCGAAAGGGCCGCCTCGAGCTTGATACGCGGCCATTTCACGGGACGGAAGCGTGGTCCGAGCGCGGTTACGTCGGCGACTCGAACATGCCGATGCAGTCGATCGCCTTGCGCACCCGGCGGTTTTGGTGTTTGTAGAACTCAACCACCTTGTCTACCGCTGCGGCCTAGGTCGCCCGCTGCTCCACTCTGGTGAGCCGGTTGCGGTAAACGCAATTGTACTGGGTGATGTCCGTGTCGCCCGGGTCGGGCGGGCCATTGGCGCGGGTTGCGATGGAGCGGAGCGTGCGATTGCCTTCGGCCCGGTAGAGATCGCGTTCGGTGCCGTCGGAGAGCAGTCGATAGTCGCGCCGGTGGCGTAGGTGCTGCCGTCGTCGGTGACGCAATTGCCGTTCGCGCCTTCGTTTGTTATCTGCGAGGCGGTTCAAGGTTCGAACCTTCGCGTCGCCTTGCTTCGGGGCGGGAATTGGTCGCGCATGCAAAAACCCCATGAGGTCAACCGTCTACGGGAGAGATCATGGGGGATGTGCATTGTGTATCAGTGCCCCCTGTAGGATTTGAACCTACGACCCGCTGATTAAGAGTCAGCTGCTCTGCCGGGCTGAGCTAAGGGGGCTGAGACGCGGACGGCCGACGCCGTTAAGTGCGGGAAAGAGGACTTGAACCTCCACGGCCTTGCGGCCACTAGGCCCTCAACCTAGCGCGTCTGCCAATTCCGCCATTCCCGCGGACAATACCCAACCTCACCTCGCGGATTCGAGGCTGGATAATTCTTAATGTATCCTGTTCGCCCGGCACGTCAAGCCGCGGTGCCGCATGCGCGGACGGGCCGCGATGCCCGGCCCGCGACGGATCGGAGGGGCAGAGGTTGGTGCCTTCGGGATAGCTGCGAGCAATGCCCGCCGAAAATTCTCGAAAAATGCGGGCGGAATCCTGGATTCCCCGTCGTAGGGTTGTCACAATACAATTAAGAGGGCAAGACTTAGGTCCTCGTCCGAAGACCTCGCCGGGCCGGCGCCGCTTGGGAAAGGAGTATCGAATAATGGCCCGTTCGCATCGTCACGCGTTCACCCTCGTCGAATTGCTCGTCGTCGTGGTGATCATTTCCATCCTTGTCGCGTTGCTTCTGCCGGCGATTGTGGGATCCCGCGAGCGGGCGAGATCGGCCCAGTGCCAGAACCGCTTGTCCGAAATCGCTAAGGCCTGCTTGACGTACGAATCGGAGAAGGGCTTTTTGCCGGGCTACAAGAACAGTTTCAGTGCCGTGCCCGGCCTGAGTTGGGCGGCAGTGCTGCTGCCGAACATCGGGCGGCAGGATATGTGGCGACTGGTGCGAGTCAGGGATTTCGCGCCGGCGTCCGGGTTTCCGGATCCCGTCTTGAGCGGTTTCCAGATCACGGAGTTGATTTGCCCAAGCGATCCACGTCCCGGTCTGTATGCCGCATTGGGTTATGCCGTCAACTGTGGAATCGACGATAATATCCGTAATAGTAACAACGAACCGATAGAAAACGCCGCTTACGGCGTCTTTTTCAATCATGACGCAAACGACGTTCCGGTTCCTCAACAGATCAAAGTCCGAACGGATCGCATACCCGACGGCGCGCAGAGGACGATCCTGGCCAGTGAAAATCTCCAGGCGGGGACTTGGATGCGCTTCGAGCTAGAACCCAATCAGAATCCACCGCCTGAGTGGGTCGTGAAAAAGCCGGAAAGACTCATCACATTGGAGCCAGAGGTCGGTCTGTGGTGGCAGGCGTCGCCCGGGGCATGCGGTCACATCAATCGGTGCAAGGAGAATGCCCCGCCGCCTTTTCCTGGGCCGCTCCCAAATGCGTCCCAACTGAATCCTCGACCTTCCAGCAACCACCCCGGCGGAGTCAACGTCGCCTTCTGCGACGGCCACGTGGACTTCATCACGGACGATGTGGATTATTCGGTGTACCAGCACCTGATGACGCCGGACAGCAAGGCCGCCGGTTTGCCGCCCGAGCAATTCTAGACGTGTCCATTCTCCACGCGATGAATTACCGGCCCAACCCGGTTTTGTGTGAGGCGTGTGATTGGACGGCACTCGGCGAATGTAAATGTAACGCTCAGCGGTGGCTTATTTCGGCAGGAGGTCTTGCACTACGGTGACCTGCCGAATTTGGCGACTGTCCGGTTCAAAGACGCGAATGACGATTTGAAGGCCGCGACAAGATTCGGAATACGGAGGCGGGGTCTCCATTTCCGCTGCGTCGTCCACGCGGCCGTCGTTATTGTTATCAAAGCCGTCCGTCCCTTGATCCGGGCCGAGCACGCCGTCCTGGTCCAGGCCGTCTCTCTCGTAATGGTTGGACCAGGTGTCGTAAACGCAGCTTTGACCCACGGCCCAATTCCACCGCGCTAGGAATTTGGCGTCGCCCGGACCGGAAAAGGCGGAGATCGTCGAGTCTCCCGCATAATTCAGATCCACGTAGGCCCCACGAGGCACGGTGACGGCGGGACCGGGCGGCGGGAGATGATATCCCGGGTCGCCGGGTTTGACGACGTCGTTGTTGACGACGTTCAGGGGCGCCACAGGATCCCAGATCTTGACGTCGAACGAGAGGACGTTCGTCAAAACGAGGTCTTCCGCTTCACGAAAGACTTGGCCCACCGTTCGCAGGAGGCCGGTGCGCTCGTCCAATTCCGTAGCACGGAACGGATTGGACCAGGCGTCGAAGGCGTCGTAGGGTGCGGGCCGAAGCGTCAGATTCAATGGCGGTAAGATTCCCGACGCCAGCCAAGTCGTTGCCGCTCCCGCCGACGCACTCTCCGCGAGCGTAGGCAAGCCGAGCGTAACCCAACCAATGCGGTGCGGGTGAAAGGGATAAGCTCCGGCAGAATTGGGATTACCGGTTTGGTGGGCATAGCGATTTTCGGGTTTGGTGAGATCGCCCAACGTGGAAAACGTCCAGCTTACGCCGCCGTTCGGTAGTGATGCCGGGTGAAGCGCGACATCGAAGTAGCGATTAAAGTTTTGCGGCGCATCGCCCCATTCCGCGGGATCCAAAAAGCCGTTCCCGTTTTGGTCCGCGACGCTCGCCACCTTGGGCGCGACCAGACGCTGTCGCCGGTATAGCCGGTTGCCCCGCACGAACCACGCGATCTCGGCAACGTCGGACTCCACCGTAATGACCGTATTCGTAACGTTGTTGCGGCAGCGGCCCACGAATGGGCGGTCGGTCGCCCTGGCGGTCAGCATCAGGACGTCATCGAGGTCGCCCACGGTGGAATCCGGCCAAGGCTGACCGTTGGGGTCGAGGTCATCCAAGTTCACCGCCGACGGCGGCACGCCGGCCTGCCCCGACGGGCCTTCCGTGTATTCGAGATAGCCCTCGTTGTCGGCAGGGTCTCGCGGCGGGGCGGGGATGACGGTCAGTCCGCGAAGATCGGAACGCAAGAGTTCGGACGCGGACCGAAGGCGGTCGGCTGTTTCCAGGACGGCCCGGGTTTGGGTCATGCTCTGCATGACGGAGGCAAAAACCGTTACCACGGCGCCCAGCATGATGAGGGCGATCACGGTAGCGAGAAGGATTTCGACGAGCGTGAAGCCGCTGCGAGCGGGGCGTAACGGATGCCCCCGGCGGAAGGGCCGGTTCATGATGACCTCCAAGATTCTGCGACCGCGGTTTGCCCTGGGCCGGCCCGCTTGTCTGCCCTTTACCATTATATTTTCTTTCGTTCGTCCGTACACTAAGCGATCGCCCCAAGTTGAAAATTATTTTGCCCTGTCGGGATTGGGCGCTTCCATGCACAATAATTCCGACCCTCCACGTTGTTTCCGGGAAAACAGCATCGGCGAACCGTCCACGGCGCAGTCATGTTTAACGCGGTTCCGCGCCACGGCAAAAGTTGGTTAAGGGCCGGCCTTTAACTCAAGCGTCGCGGCTACTTGCCCGTTACCATCCGCAAGTGGTATACTCAACGTTTCGACTCGCCATTGTTCGCGCGGGGTACCGACTGCGACAGAGTGGATGATTCCGGATCGATTTTTCGATCCGCCGCGACGGTGCCGTTCGCACGGCAGCTCGGTTTCGATTGATATCGAAGACAATCGTTTTTTCAACGGACTCGGGATACTGGATTTCGGAGCGTTCCGTGGGCGTAAAAAAGACTGGAAAAGGTCGCAGGAAGATCGGGAGCAAGAAACGAAGGATGCGGGCGAAGATTCGTCACCGCAAGAAGTGACGTTTTGCGCCGCCTTTGCCTTGGTGCCCAGGTTTTCTTTCCAGAGAGGAACGCGCGGTTCCTTGGCGGGTATGGGCCTTCGGCAGAGCAAATGGCGGCGGCGAACCCGCCTCCGGTTCATTGTCCGCGTGTACTCATTCGCTACGGTTGTGCCGAGGCGGTCTTTCTCGATTCGGCCGCCGACCTTGCGCTAGGCTCGATCGACCGTGATCGTTTCGCGGCCCTGGGAACAGAGTTGAGGGCGGATCATGCCGGATCCCGCCGAGTCTGATGCCGTGACGCTTCTCGACCCGACCGCGGCGGCCTCGGAGTTGGAACAACTCTTCCGGATGTCCGGCGAGGCCCTACTGTCCCGACATCCTGCTTGGTTGGGAATCCTCAAAGTCGCCTTGGGGCATAATCCCGTCTGTCTTGCCATTCCGAACGGGACGCTCTCCGGGAGTCCGCGGGCGGATGAGTCTTTGCCGTGGGCCGCGATGCTTCCCTTGTCCCTGGTCCGGGGACCGATCTTCGGGCGATTCCTGGTGAGCCTGCCTTACGTCAATTACGGCGGTACGCTGGGAGATCGAACGGCGGCGACCCGGTTGATCGATCATGCGGTGACGTTGGCCGATTCCCGGGCGGTTCGCTATCTCGAACTGCGGCACGAGGAAGCGGTGGAACACCCGGCGCTATCCGCTCGGCTCACTAGCAAGGTTCACATGCGGTTGAACCTGCCTGGCTCCAGCGAGGCCTTGTGGAAGGCCTTTTCGCCCAAAGTGCGCAATCAAGTTCGTAAGGGGGAAAAACTGGGGCTAACCGTGCATTGGGGCGGGGAATCGCTGTTGCGGGAGTTCTACGGCGTGTTTTGTCGCAACATGCGCGACTTGGGGACGCCCGTCTATCCGCGCTCGCTTTTCGCGCACATCTTAAAGCGTTTCCCGGGCGAGGCCGAACTGTGCGTGGTTCGCCGAGACGGCCGCGCGTTGGCCTCCGGACTGCTGATGCATGGTCGGGGAGTTACGGAGGTGCCCAGCGCCGCGTCGCTTCGTCCGTTCCATTGGACCAACGCCAATATGTTCATGTATTGGCACTTGTTGTGTCGGGCGATCGAGCGTGGACAGACGGTTTTCGACTTCGGGCGGAGCACGGTCGGCGGTCCGACGCATCGCTTCAAGCGGCAGTGGGGCGCTAAAGAGTTTCCCGCCGTTTGGCAATACTACGTCCGCCGGGGCGAAATCTCCGACATGCGTCCGGAAGGCGGCAAATACCGCCTTTTCATCGCGGCCTGGCGGCGTCTGCCCGTCTTCGTAACTCGCCTGATCGGCCCGTGGATCGTTCGCGGCATTCCGTAGAGGCGCGGCTTCCGCGGGTGCTTGGCGAATCCGGCTATGCTATCATTTCGCTGGGGGAACACGTCGGGGGCGGTTCCGTCGCGCATGCGGCGGATCATCGGTCCCTGCCGACACGGCAAGCACCTCTCTTCCTCAGGAGCGGATGATTGTGACCGTACATTGCACCAAAGGGATCGTTTTGGCGGGGGGAGCGGGCACGCGGCTTCACCCCTTGACCCGGGCTATCAGTAAGCAACTCCTGCCGATTTACGATAAACCCATGGTCTATTACCCGCTGTCCACGCTCATGCTGGCGGGGATTCGGGATATCCTTATCATTTCCACGCCCGAGGACATCGGCCTCTTCGAACGCCTGTTGGGCGACGGTTCGCAGTTCGGGGTCTCGATTCGTTACGCCGTGCAGCCCAAACCGGAAGGCTTGGCCCAAGCGTTCATCATCGGACGGGACTTCGTCGGCGGGGATCACGTCGCACTGGTCTTGGGGGACAACATTTTTTACGGGCAGGGATTCCAGGGGATGTTGATTCGAGCGGCGTCGCGGGCCGACGGGGCTACCGTGTTCGCCTATCCGGTCCGGGATCCGCGGCGCTACGGCGTCGTCGAGCTGGATGCCGCCGGACGTCCCGTGCGGATCGTCGAAAAGCCCAAGGAGCCGCCGTCCAACTACGCCGTTACCGGTCTCTATTTTTATGACCGTCAGGTGGTGGAAATCGCGGCGAACCTCAAGCCCAGCCTGCGCGGCGAGTTGGAAATCACGGACGTCAACGACGCCTATCTGCGGCAAGGAAAGCTGCACGTGGAACTTCTCGGTCGGGGGTTTGCCTGGTTGGATACCGGCACGCATGAGTCGCTCCTGGAAGCCTCGACTTTTGTGGAGACGATCGAGCACAGGCAGGGGCTGAAGATCGCTTGCTTGGAAGAGGTGGCGTATCGCAAGGGATTCATCGACGCGGCCCAGGTGGAGCGTCTCGCGGCGGCTTACAATAACAGTTATGGTGAATATCTACGCGAGATGCTGCGGATGGAGCGCCGACCGTGACGTGTCGGGCGACGGGCGTTCCTCCGAGTCGCGTGCCGGAGATGATTTCCTGACGGATCGATGAACGCCAAGAATCGCAAACCCGCCGACGCCGAACACGACAACGAGCGGTTGATCTGCCGAAACCGCAAGGCGCAGCACAATTTCGACGTGCTGGGATCGCTGGAGTGCGGCATTGCGCTGCTGGGTAGCGAAGTCAAGAGTCTCCGCTGCGGCAAGGCCTCGTTGGAGGAGGCGTACGCCAGGATCAAGGACGGGGAGGTGTGGCTTTTCAATTGCGACATCCCCGAGTACAAAGAGGCCAACCAATTCAATCATCAACCCAAGCGACCGCGAAAGCTGTTGCTGCATCGCCGGGAAATCAAGCGTTTCGCCGCGCAAGCCGCGCAGAAAGGGATGACGCTGATCCCGCTTCGGCTCTATTTCAAGCGGGGCAAGGCGAAAGTCCTGTTGGGGCTGTGCCGCGGCCGAAAGCTCCATGACAAACGCGAAATCTTGAAGAAGGAAGAAACCCGGCGAGAGATTCGCCGGGCCGTTCATCGCTATCGTTGAGTCGCGTTCGAAGGAAGGTTGCCGCGGGCCGCCGCGCGGAGCGATCCGCGGTCGGCTTGTCGGCCTTTCGCGTGGGATGCCATTACGGGAGAATCGGCGATGGTCGTGAAGTTTTCTTGTCCCCACTGTGGGAATGCCATTGAAGCGGCCGATCAATACGCCGGTACCACGGGGCAATGCGCCAAGTGCGGCCAACCGGTCCAGGTTCCCGGCGGGATGGGTTACACGCCGGCCTGTGCGGCCTCTCCGCAAAGATCGACCTTCTGGATCCTAGTTTTGGCGTTGGTCCTGGCCGGGGCCATGGTGTTGGTGGCCGTGATCGGCGTTTTGGTGGCGCTGTTGTTGCCCGCCGTTCAGGCCGCGCGGGAAGCGGCACGGCGAACGCAGTGCAGCAATCACCTGAAGCAGATCGGCCTGGCCATGCACAATTACCACGACGAGTTCAAGTGCTTCCCGCCGGTGTTAGTCGATGATGCGGCGGCGCCCAGTTGGCGGACCATGCTTCTACCCTACATGGATCAGTCGGCATTATATGAGAGCTACGACTTGAATCAGCCCTGGGATGCGCCCGCCAACGCGCTGGTCGCGAACACGGTCGTGCCCGAATACAACTGCCCTTCGGTCGGCGGGCCCTCACCGCGGACGAATTACATTCGGGTGGTGGGGCCGAATACCATCGCGGAGCCCGGCGAGATCGTCTCCATGAGGACGATAACCGACGGAACAAGCAACACCATTCTTTGCGTCGAATGGCCGGAGTCGGAAATACCCTGGGCGGAGCCGCGAGATATCACGGTGGAAGAGTTCTTGACCTGGTTCTCCCGACCGGAGCACCGCCGCGGTCATCCCGGTGGGATCAACGTGCTGTGGGCGGATGGGAGCGTCCTCTTCTTGCCCTATTCGACGCCGATGGAAACAGTGCGTAGCATGCTGACGCGGAACGGCGGCGAGATCGTGGATCGCGAGTTTCCGTAAGACCGGATTGCCTGTTGGAAAACAGCGGGGAGGCGGTTCGTTCCCATGTTTCGCCGCAAGTTTTGCCAATGCGCGATGTTGGCCGGCGGTTGGTTCGCCAAAGCGGCATGGTCCGGGGCGGCGGAGGTTGCGACGGGCAGGGCTCCCACCGTCGATGAGGCGCGGGCGGCGCTCCGGAGGGCCGTGCGGTTCTTCGATCAAGAGGTCTCGGTCGGCGGCGGATACCTTTGGGCCTATTCCGAAGACTTGAGTCTGCGGGAAGGGGAGGGCAAAGCGGGACCGACCACCGCCTGGGCGCAACCGCCGGGCACGCCCAGCGTGGGTATGGCGATTCTGGACGCCTACCGTTTGACACATGAGGAGGTTTGCCTCCACGCGGCGCAGCGGACCGCCCATGCCTTGGTGCAGGGACAACTCGTGTCCGGGGGATGGGACTACCGGATCGAGTTCGATCCGCAAGCGAGGCGGCGCTATCGTTACCGAACGTCGCCGGCGGGGGACGAAAAGGCTGCCGACGTTTCCACGCTCGATGACGACACCACGCAGTCGGCCTTGCGGTTTCTGATGGAGTATGACCGCGAGACGGGCATGGGGGATGGGCCGGTTCATGAGGCGATCCGATACGGATTGCATGCGTTGGTCGCGGTGCAACGTCCCAACGGCGGTTGGCCCCAGCGATTCTCGAAACCGCCGCAGCCTGACGATTATCCGGACCTGCCGGCCTCCTATCCCGAGTCGTGGTCCCGAGAATGGCCGCGGGTCCCATACCAGGATTGCTACACCCTCAACGATAATGCGCACGCCGACACGCTTAAGACCTTTCTGGCGGCGTGGCGGATCTACGAAGATGACGCTGCCGCGGCGGCGGCGTGTCGCGCCGGTGAGTTCTTGATCAAAGCCCGCATGCCCGACCCGCAACCGGCGTGGGCGCAACAGTACGATCGCCGCATGCAGCCGTGCTGGGCGCGAAAATTCGAGCCTCCCGCGATTTCCGGCGGCGAATCGCAGGGGGTGATGCGTTCGCTGATCGTGCTCTTCGACGAGACGGGAGATCGGCGGTTCCTATCGCCAATCCCTGCGGCGATCGAGTATTTGCGGCGATCCGCCCTTCCCGACGGTAGCTTGGCGAGATTCTACGAGTTGAAGACCAACCGACCGTTGTTTTTTGCGTCGGACTATCGACTCACGTACAGCGATGCGGATACGCCCACGCATTACGCCTTCAAGGTCGGCAATCAGCTTTCCTCCATCGAGCGGCAATACGAACAAGCGATTCGTAACGGTCCGCGACCGACGATTGGAAAGCGCGCCGCGCCGCCGCGGTGGTCGGCCTCGCTCGCGGAAGAGGCGAGACGCGTGATCGAGGAACTCGACGATCGGGGCGCATGGTTGGAAAAGGGGAGGCTGACGACCGCTCCGAGCGATGCCGCGGGCGAGCGTATTCTGACGTGTCGCACGTTCATCCGCAATTTGGGCGTGCTCGCCCGATACTTGGCGGCTACCGAATCTGCGTAAAGCTCGATTTCAGCGGCGATCCTGCGCGGCGCGAGGGAGATCGCCCGGCACGGCGTCATCAACGAAAACGCGGCGAGATGCAAGCTTCGTTTCGCCGCGCAAAAGCGACGGGACGCCGCGAAGGTCGGGCGTCCCGTCGGTACGGTCAGGTTTTTCCGGGACGTCTCCCGGTTGCGGAGATCAGAAGTCGCCGCCGGGGCCGGGCGGAGGCGTCTTCTCTTCCTTCTTGGGCTTCTCGGCGACCAAGGCGTCGCTGGTGAGCATCAGCGTGGCCACGCTGGCCGCATTCTCCAGGGCCGTGCGCACGACCTTGGTGGGGTCGATGACGCCCGCCTTCACCAAATCCTCGTAGGTATTGGTCAAGGCGTTGTAGCCCATGTTGCCCTTCAATTCGGCGACCTTTTCGCAGACGATGCTGCCGTCCTGTCCGGCATTGGCCGCAATTTGAGAAATCGGGGCGCGGCAAGCGCGAAGGACGATGTCGAAGCCGACTTTCTCTTCGGTGGACAGGCCCTCGCCCTTGCACTGGGCGGCGGCACGCAGCAACGCCACACCGCCTCCCGGCAGGATGCCTTCCTCGACGGCGGCACGGGTGGCGTGCAGGGCGTCCTCGACGCGGGCCTTCTTCTCCTTCATTTCGGCCTCGGTCGCGGCGCCGACATTCAGCTTGGCCACGCCGCCGGCCAACTTCGCCAACCGCTCCTCCAGCTTTTCGCGGTCGTAGTCGCTGGTGGTCTTTTCGATCTCGCGGCGAATCTGCTCGATGCGACCCTTGATCTCGTCGCTCTTGCCGGCGCCTTCGATGATCGTCGTGTTGTCCTTGTCGATGACGACCTTCTTCGCGCGGCCGAGTTCCGCCAGCGTGACATGCTCCAGTTTGCGGCCTAGGCTCTCGAACAAGGCCGTTCCGCCGGTCAGAATCGCGATATCCTCCAGCATGGCTTTGCGGCGATCACCGTAGCCGGGGGCCTTCACCGCACAAACGCGGAGCGTGCCGCGGAGTCGGTTCACGACCAGCGTCGCCAAGGCTTCGCCGTCGACTTCCTCGGCCACGATCAACAGCGGTTTGCCGGCATTGACCACGGCCTCCAGCAAAGGAACCAACTCCTTGGCGTTGGAAATCTTCTTTTCGTGGATCAGGATGTAGCAGTCTTCGAGGACGCACTCCATTCGCTGCGGATCGGTGACGAAATAGGGGGACAAATATCCGCGGTCGAACTGCATGCCTTCCACGAATTCGACCTGGGTCTCCAGGCTCTTGCTCTCGTCCACCGTAATCACGCCGTCCTTGCCGACCTTGTCCATCGCCTGAGCCAAGAGTTCGCCGATGGTCATGTCGTTGTTGGCGGCGATGGCGGCCACCTGGGCCATTTCCTTGCTGGTCTTGATGGGAATGGACATCCCCTTAAGCTTGGCGACGATCTCGTCAACCGCCTTATCGATACCCTGTTTCAGGGCGATCGGGTTGATGCCGGAGACGACCGCTTTGAGGCCTTCCGTGAAGATGGCCTCGGCCAACACGGTGGCCGAGGTGGTACCGTCGCCCGCCACGTCGCTGGTCTTGGAGGCGACCTCGCGGACCATGCGGGCGCCCATGTTCTCGTAAACGTCTTCGAGGTCGATTTCCTTGGCCACCGTAACGCCGTCCTTGGTGACCGTGGGCGAACCGAAGCTCTTTTGCAGAATCACGTTGCGACCGCGCGGCCCCAGCGTGACCTTAACGGCCTGCGCCAACTTGTGCACCCCGCGACGCAGGGCGTCGCGAGCCTCTTGATCGAATGCAATCATCTTTGCCATGGACCGTGTACTCCTTATTCTCTTGCCGACCCATCGGCGGAAGCAGGGATTGACCAGCCTCTTCCGCCCAAGTGCTTGTTCCCGTTGACAGGCGAGATCCTAGGGTGATTCGCCTCCGTCCGATCATTCCACGACGGCCAAGATGTCGTCTTCTCGCAGGAGGACCAACTCCCGATCGCCGACCTTGAAGTCGTCGCCCGCGTAGGAACTGAAGATCACGCGGTCGCCGACCTTGACTTGCATGGCTGCGCGCGATCCGTCATCCAAGAGACGCCCTTGTCCCACGCTGACCACGGTGCCGCGGGCGGGTCGCTTCTTCGCGGTATCCGGCAGGACGATGCCGCCGGGCGTCGTCTCCTCCGATTCCTCGCGCTCGACCACCACACGGTCGGCCAAGGGTTGCAATTGAAGGACCGCGTCCTGTTTTCCTTCCGCCTTCTTTTTCGCCATGAGATTCATACCCTCCAAAGGCTGTACAACGTATCCCAACCGTGTCACCAAGTCGGCCTCCGAGCACCTGGGGCACGCTAGTGACCAAAGCTCTCGGACAACCGTGACGTCAAGGTCCTGCATCCGGGGGCGGAGACGACGTCCGTCGCGACGTGCTACCGCACAAAAGATTCCCGTCCGCCGAAGCGGAAGGGATCGAGGCTCACTCTTTAGCAAATGCTATTCCCTGGGCGGTCAATATCCGTAAACGTCTAATTTCATTGATGTTGCGATCATGATTCGTTCCCCGATCATGGCGGGGAGATAGGGTCTGGTGTGCCAAAGCGGACCGTATTGGGGAGGCGAATCTGCCAATTTGGCAGCGGGAGCCGTGCCTGATCGCTGAAGCTGGCAATAAGAATGCAGGGCTTGGCCGGGAGACCCCGCGGGGCCTCCCGGCGAGGCTTGCCGGGCAAAAAACGGCGTTTTATTGCAGCAAAACGACTGCTATAATTCCCCGCATTCGACTCAGATTCAACGGCGGATACCTCATCTAGAAGACCGGGAGACCGGTGTGAAGAACAGATTGTTCCCGCGAGAGATGCCGGGAGTCTGGAAGCGTCTTGACTGGTTGCACGCAGTCATGCCTCGGGCGACCGCCCAGGCACGATTGAAGCGTCCCCGTCCAGCGGGGCTTTGAACACGGCGGTTCGAATGCCTGATGCCGGTTCCTCATCTGCCCGACTAATTGCGACGTCGCTTGGCGGCGGACGCAAGAGGCTCTGCCTGGGGATTGCCGCGGCGCCGTTCGTGTTGTGGGACGAGCTGATCGAATTGATCCGGATCGGTTTGGCGCCATTGGGTTTCGAGGTTTGCCGTATCGGCCCGGCGGAGGTCGCGAGTCGGGATTGGGATGGATTCCTTTGGCTGGGCAATGGCGACGGCCTGCAAGCGATGGCCGATGCCGTCGCGGCGATGGGACCGCAGCGGCCTCCCACGCTGCTTTGGCAACTCGATCCTTTGCCGCCGCCCGACTTGCCGCCGGAATTGGAGGAGATCGGCCTGCGGATCGCCCGGCGGGACAATCATCACTTCCCGGCATGGTGCCGATTGATCGTTCGCCGGTGTGTGCCTTTCCGCAGGTACTGGGTCCGCTTGATCCAGTATCGGGATCTGCGGCGGATGGCAGGCGAGGGTCGGTCGGGCCGAGAATTCGCGAAACCGGGCGCCGAAACGGTGGCGCGAGTGTCACGGTATTGGGACTTCATTCGCCGTGAGGTCGAGCGCGGCACTCTCGATCAGGTGGCGGTTTCCGTGCCGCCGCGGTGCGAGTTTCTCCGCCGACGCGGGATACCCGCAACCGTGTTGCCGCTGGGATTTCACCCCTCGATGGGAAACGACGCCGGTGGGCGGGACGGCGAACCGGACGGGGCGCGGGATTTCGACGTGGTGTTCCTTGGCGCGGTGGGACGGACCCGGCGCGTGCAGCTCCTCCGCCAACTCGGCGGCGAATTGGCCCGTTCCGGCATTCATTTGCTTGTCGTCGGAAAGAGTTGCTACGGGGCCCGTCGGGCGCGGCTACTCAGTCGTGCCAAGATCGTGCTCAACGTAAACACCGTACCTTGGGATATGCCGGGATTCCGCTTTTTGACGGCTATCGGTTGTGGGGCGATGGTTTTGTCGGAACCGATTCGGGATCCCAGCCCGTTCCATCCGGGGCGGCACTACGTGGAAACGCCGGTTGCCCAACTGCCGGATGCGATTCGGCATTACGTACGAGACGACGACGGGCGATCGGCGATCGTAGCCGCGGCGCGGCGTTTTTTGCAAGAAGAACACACTTGGGAGCAATCGATGCTCCGACTGGGGAACTGGTTCCATGTGCATTCCGCTGTTTCGACCCGTGGTATGTGAAGAAGCCGTGACCGCCGTGACGGAGGTCCTACGGTCGGGCTGGTTGGGGCTTGGGCCGAAAACGGCGGCCTTCGAGGAGGCCTTCGCCGACTACGTGGGATCCCCGTATTGCGTGGCGCTCAACTCGTGCACCTCGGCGCTGCACTTGGCGATGCGGGTGTTGGACTTGCCGCCGGGATCGGAGGTGATCACCACCCCCATCACGTTCGTATCCACCAACCACGCCGTTTTGTACGAGCGCTGCCGCCCGGTCTTCGCCGACGTGGAACCGGGTACCGGCAATTTGGATGTTCGTGCGGTCGCCGAGCGGATCACCGAACGGACGAGGGCGATCATCTTGGTGCATTTCGGCGGCTATCCGTGCGACTTGGATGCCTTTTACGCACTCGCCGCCAAACACGGCTTGGCCGTGATCGAGGACTGCGCCCATGCCTGCGGGGCGACGTATCGCGGTCGGCGCATCGGCAGTCACGGCGACTTGCACGCCTTTTCGTTTCACGCCGTCAAGAACCTGGCCGCAGGCGACGGCGGCGCGTTGACCGTGCGCCGCCCCGATTACTACGAGCGGCTCAAGCGACTCCGCTGGATGGGAATCGACCGCGACACATTCCGTCGCACGCAGTCGCGGGCCTATCACTGGGATTACGACGTGACCGAGTTGGGATACAAGTATCACATGAATGACATTACGGCGGCCCTGGCGCTGGAGCAACTGGGGCACCTGGATGAGCAGAACGCGTACCGGCGGCATCTGGCGGAGATGTATCGCGCAGCTCTGCGGAACGTCCCCGGCATCCGCTTGCCGGAGGAGGCCCCGGATCGGCAGAGCAGTCGGCACCTGTTTTGGATACTGGCCGAGGACCGGGACGGGCTGGCGGAGAAGCTTCGCGCGGCAGGAGTGGATGTGGGGGTTCATTATCGTCGCAACGATTCTTATTCCATGTACCAGAAGTTCGAATTGCCGCACGCCGAGCGGTTTTGGCGGCAAGTCCTTTCCCTGCCCATGCACTTGATGCTCAAGGAGGAACACATTGACTACATTACGCGAGTCATTGCGTCGGGCTGGGGAACCGCCCGTCACGCCGCCTGAGGCATCATCCCCCCGGATCGATTCAGCCCACGAAGCCGGCGCGACCATTCCGTTGCTCATCCTGGGAACGCGGACGCTGGCAATCGAGATTTGTGATTGGGCGGAGGATATCCCAGGGGTGCGAGTGGTGGGATTCGTGGAAAACCTGGATCGGGGGAATTGCGATCAGCCGCTGGAGGATCGACCGGTCTTCTGGATCGACGACCTTCCGGACCGTGCCCCGGGTTGCTACGCGGTCGGCGGGTTGGCAACGACGCACCGTCGCATCTTCGTGGAACAGGCGGCCCGATTGGGCATTCCCTTTGCGACGCTGATTCACCCCCTGAGCCGCATTTCCCGGACCACCACCTTGGGCGAAGGTTGCCTGGCTAATCCGGGAGTGTTGGTAGGCTCGCACGCCGTGATCGGCAACCACGTGTTCATGAATCGCGGCGTCATGATCGGTCACCACACCCGCGTGGGAGACTTTGTAACCTTGCAACCCGGCGTCAACATCGCGGGTTGCTGCTCGATCGGTGAGGGGACGTATGTCGGAATGGGGGCAGTCATTCTCGATCACCTCAAGATCGGTGAGCACAGCGTCATCGGAGCGGGATCGGTGGTGACGCGCGACGTTCCCGATCAAGTGCAGGTGATGGGAGTGCCTGCCCGCATCGTCAAGGAAAACATCGAAGGAAAATAAGATTGCGCTGCAATCCGCCGTCATTGCGGCGGGTCGCGCTGAGCTGCGCATACGCTTCGGGCTGGGATCGAGGGGGAAGCGGCGGAGGCCCGCCGTCGCGGCGAACCTCCCCAAGGGATTTCGCCGGAGACGGGCGAGGAATCGGGATCGGACCGACGCTCATAAGATGAGTTTATTAAGTTGGAGAGTATTGGATGGATAAACTGATCATCAATGCGGCCATCACAGGGATGGTGCCCACGCGGAAGGATTCTCCATTCGTGCCCTTGTCGCCGGACGAGATCGTGGCCGATGCCCGGCGGTGTTTGGACGCCGGCGCCTCCATCCTTTACATTCACGCTCGGGAGCCTTCGGGAGAGCCATCGTACCGTAAGGAAATCTATTACGAACTGTTTACCCGAATCCGAGAATTGGATCCGCAAGTGATCATCTCCGGTTCGACGAGCGGCAGAGTATACCGGGAATTCAGGCAGCGATCGGAGGTCTTGGAACCCGGACCGGACTGTCGTCCGGACCTGGCCTCGTTGACGCTCGGTTCCATGAACTTCCCCACCGGTCCTTCGATCAACGCTCCGGACATGATCCAGCGTCTGGCCGTCGCTATGAACGAACGGGGGGTCGTGCCGGAGTGGGAATGCTTCGATCTCGGCATGATCGACTACGGGCACTACCTGATTCGCAAGGGGATTCTCAAGCCGCCGTACTATTGCAACATCTTGCTGGGTTCGCTCGGTACGCTCAGCGCGGACGCCTTTCATTTGGCGGTCATGGTCCGCGCGCTGCCGCCGGGGACGATTTGGTCGGCCACGGGTATCGGCCGCTTTCAGTTCCCGGTCAATGCGATGGCGGTTACCATGGGCGGACACGTACGCGTGGGGTTGGAGGATGCGCTCTACTACGATGCTCAAAAGACGCGCTTGGCCACCAACGCCGGTTTGATCGATCGGGTGGTGCGGTTGGCGGAGGCGGTGGGGCGATCTCCCGCGACGCCGGCGGAGGCCCGCCGCATGATCGGCCTTCCCGAGCGGATCGCCGTCACCGAGCGCTGCGATATTGCAGCGTAAACATGCTCCCCGATCGCGGACTCGCCGCTTTTTCCCTGGACACGATTCTCGCTGAAGACGACACGCAGGCTGTGTATTCAATTCGCGATGGTGATTGTGCCGCTTTTCCGCTCGAAATAGCGGAGCCATTGCCGGATCAAGGCAGCCGTGAGATCGTCCGGCGACTCTTGCGGCTTGCCGCCGGGTTCGCCCCAATAGAATCCGATCCAACCGTCGGCGATCGGTCGCGAGCCTTCCACGAAGGCATCCAGTTCGTCGAGGCCGCATTTCAAGGGGAACAGTTCCTCCACGAGCACGGGCTTTCCCACGTCGTACACCGCGAGGGCGCGGAGGGCATCGTCAACCTTTCCGGTTTCCGGATAGAAATGCACGCTGACGAAGTCGAAGTGCTTGCCCACCTCGGGTGAGTAGAAGATCGGTTTGGCACCGGGGAAGACGGCGGCCCAAGGAATGATACCCACCGTGATGAGCCGATGGGGATCGTGCTTTCGGATCGCCGCGGCCATCCGGGCCGCCCAAGCCGCTGCGACCTCGATTCGCGTCCTGCCCGCCAAATCCAGCGTCAATCGCTGCACGAAGTGCTTGCCGCCGAACTCACCGGGGAGCCAATCCGTCTCGGGTCGGCCTTCGCCGGGTAGAACGGGCTCGTTCATCAGGTCGTAGCAGAAGACGGCGGGGCTTTCGGCGCATGCTTGCGCGACCGCCTCCCAGAATCTCGCCTGCACGGCCCAGCGGTCTTGTTCGTTCAAGGCGTCGTACCAAGCCGGGACGTCGTGCTTGTGGTAGCAGCCCAAGCCCGTGATGTCGAGATACAACCGGGTATCCTCCGCCAGTCGCAACAGACGTTTCAGTTGCGCGACGGTCGCGGCGTCGATTTCCTCCGCGGATCGCACGAATCGCGCGAGCTGCAAATGGATGCGGACCGTATTCGCACCCAGGTCTTTCATCTCGCGAAAATCTTGGACCACGCGGTCCCACTCGTCGAGCCAATAGTCTTCGATCAGTCGACCGGTCGCGTCGTGATCGTAGTTGAACCCCCAGGCGACGAACCGCCGACCGGTTCGTGCGAAGACGAAATCTCGGCCGTCGGGGGAAAGGCGTATCGCCTCCATCTCGGGCTTCGACGCCTCGCTTGCCGCTTGGGGGGCGGAATCCTGGTTCGCGTTTTCATCGGCAAGCACCGGGAAGAAACCGGCGATCATCGCGGCGGCGACCATCGTGAGCGACCGCAGCGGAAACAGGGCGGGTAGGAAGATAAATCGCGGCATGAAATCACCTTTTGCGGAAGGCCCCGCCGTGAATCAGCGCTATCTTTCGTCGCCTCGCCTTATCGCCGGCGTCGATTCGGGAGGCGTATCAGCCCTCGCCGTTTGCCGCATTGGAAGCGGGGATGTTGGATTACGGTGTTTCGGGCGTCGGTTCGTCGCGGGGGATCTTGAGGCCCAATTGGCGAATCTTGCGATAGAGATTCGCGCGGTGCAAGCCCAGTCGTTGTGCCGCTTGCGCCAGATTGCGATTGGTGAAGGCGATGGTTTGCAGGATGTATTCGGACTGGAATTGTCGCGTGGCCTCGGATAGGGGAAGATGCGGGGCCACACGCGGCGGTCCCGCGACCGCCTTGGAATCCAGTCCCAGGTCGTCCGCGTCCAAGATGCTTTGCGAGCACAGGTAGGCGGCCCGCTCCATCATATTCCGCAATTCACGGATGTTGCCGGGCCAGGTGTGCTGCATCAGGCGGGCTTTGGCTGTGGGCGTCAGTTTGGGGACGGGGCGTCGTGCCCGCGCCGCGAATTCCGTGAGGAAATGCTCGGCCAGCATCAAAATGTCGTCCCCACGCTCGCGAAGCGGCGGAATCCGCAGCGTGACGCCGTTCAATCGGAAAAAGAGGTCCTCGCGGAATCGCTTTTCCTGAATCATCCGTTCGAGGTCTTGATTCGTGGCGGCTAGTAACCGTGCGCGGACGGGGATCGGTTGCGTCCCGCCGACCCGCGTAATCGTCCGTTCCTCCAAGACTCGCAACAGCTTGGCTTGGGCTGGCAGGCTCAGTTCGCCGATCTCGTCCAGGAAGATCGTTCCACCCGCGGCGACCTCGAACTTGCCGGGCTTGGCCTGCCGGGCGTCGGTGAAGGCACCTTTCTCGTGCCCGAACAACTCGCTTTCCGCCAAGGCCTCGGGAATCGCCGCGCAATTGACCGCCACGAACGGATGCTCGCGCCGGGCACTGAGATAGTGGATCATGTGGGCGGCGACTTCCTTACCCGTGCCGTGTTCCCCCAAAATCAAGACCGTCAAATCGGTCGCGGCCAGCTTTTCGATCAGTGCGCGAAGTTCCTCGACGACCGGAGAACGGCCTATGAGTCGTACGCCTTCGGCGGCCTGATCCACGATGCGGCGCCGCGCCGTGAGCAGTTCTTCGTAGTCGCGTACACTTTCCAGGGCCGCTGCCGCCTGATCGGCGAATCGGGCCAGCGCTTCCTCGTCCTCGCCGGTAAAGTTCCCCTTGTGTTTGTTGATGACCTGGAAAACGCCCAAGGATTTGCCGGCTCGATCCAAAAGCGGCACGCACAGCAAAGTCTCGGTGCGGTAGCCCAGATGGGTGCCGACCTGCTGGTCGATCCAAGCCTGGGCGGGAGAATCGCGATCGACGCGGATGGGCCGATGCTCGCGGAGGACCCGACCGGCGATGCCGCGGTCGTCGGGGATGCGGAGTTCGTCATCCACGCCCAGCGCCGGGCGACCCACCAGTTGCTTGGCCTCACGATCCCACAGAAAGATGGTGGCCCGATCGGCGTCCACGAATTCGGCCACGGCGCGGGTGATCTCGACCAAGAGAGGGCGCAATTGTCTCGCCTGATACCAGCGATTCGTGATTTGCAAGAGCGTCTCTTTTCGCCGCAAATCCTCTTGCAACCGGCGCCGGTGGGTGACGATTCGCCAGGCGGCGCCCAGAGTGTCCGCGGCTTCCGCCAGCAATTCCTCGTTCGCGGCGTCGGCGTCGGAACCGGCGAACTGCGCCGCCAATCGCAGTTGCTCTCCCGCATCCAAGGTCAAGAGTCGCTCGGTCGCGGTCCGCTCATCGCCCTCGCTTTCGCTTCCGGCGACCGCGATAAGCTCCGCGCGATCGTCTCGCGAACGTAGGATTTTCAGCGTCTCGGCTTGCAGGGCCTCCCGCAACGAGGAGATCGTTTGACGCACCAATTCGTTGAAATCTTGACAATCGGCCGCCGCGGCGAGAATACGTCGCAAGATGCGTTCCCATTCCACGCGTTGCGCGCCATCGATTTTCAGCACTTCCATGATCGACTTCCCCGCGTCGGAGTTCGAAACACTCGAGATAAGCGCGACCGATCCGTGAATCCCACGTGCCGGCCCGATTGCCCTTGGCTGCCCCAAATTCGGTCACGGCACGTATTGTATCGCAGCCTTTACGGAGTCGCAAACCAGTCGAAAGGGCGAAGCGGTATCACCCGCCTTACCGAATGGGGGGACTTCGTAGGACCGTCCGGAAAAGAAAAGAACGTGTTGGGAACCCGTATTGCGGCGACGGCGCACGTAGAGGGAAAAGTAACGGTCGATAATCGCCGGGTGGGTCGAAAGAACGTGGACGGTGAGCGCCCTCGGTTGGTTAAGGAGGCGGCCTAGTAGAGAGGTTCGGCGTATGACGACGACTCAAGCTCAGGTCAGGCCCAGGCGTCCACGGCGAGGACGCTGTCGGAATCGGCCTGCGCGGCGACGATTTCGTTTTGCGCCGAGGCCAGCTTTTCCAGCCAAGCCAAGCGCCGCCGCCAGTCGTCGATTCGGCTTGCCGTATCGCCCTGAGCGTCGTCGGTTCCCAGTCGCTCGGCCCTCTGCAAGAGTCGGCGGTAAAAGTCGAGCAGATCGATCTTCTCTTGCGGCAATACGTCGGCCGAAGCGAGATCTTTACGGATTTCGTTCAGCTCTCGGAACTGATCGTCGGTCAGCAGACCGGACTGATGCAGTTCCTCCAGCATCTGAGAGAACTCGCGCGGCGTAATGTCGGTCAGATCGTAGCGTGCCAAAATATCGGCGGGCTTGACCGCGGAAGGTGCAAGTTGTTCCCAAAGGGAGGCTGAAACGGGCGACTCGGCGCCTTGCGACTCGCTCAGCACGTTCCAGAGAGAAACTCCCTCTTTGCCGGCGGACTTGGCCGCGGTCGAGGCGCCGTTGACGCGATCCTTGGCATCGGGGAACAGAACGCGCCACAAACTAGGCCCGACTTGCATCGCTGAGGCTCCTTTTCATTTTCATTGCGCTGAAACGACCTTGGCCATGGGATCGGGTGCCGTCGGGCGCGTTTCACCGTCAAGGCGACACGAAAACCGCATCCGCCGGGTCTTCCTGTGCATCCAGCAGCATGCCGATCGGCGGCAAGAGTTGGTCGGGGAGTTTTGCCGGATCGTGTGTTTCACCGTCTTTCGCCCATTGGCCCGAAGTATCCCCGCCCGGAAGCCCTTCATGGCCGCTGACGGGAATGACGGAGGAGGGCGAAGTCGGCGGAGCGACGGGAGTCGTCGCCGCGTCCGAGTTGGGGCCGGGACGAGCCGACACCGCTAAGGCGGGAGGCAAACCGCCGCGCGCCTTTTGGATTCGATCCGCCAGTTTTCGCAGGGTGGGCGAGGCCTCCTGCGTTTCCGTCGTGCCGCGAAGGTTTTGCGTTCCCTCGCCGGTCATCGCGATCGGTCGGGCGGTCTCCTCACCCGCCGTGGGATTGGTTGTCGTCGCGGGAAAGTTCGGAAGCTCGGCGGGCGGAACTTGGGGTTGGGCGGCGCCGGGGTTTTCCTCTGGGACGAACGGTCCGCCGCGGATCGGCCCGGGATCGATCCACAGGCCGCGATCATCCAGTTGCATGGTGTCCAATTGAAAGTCCAGCGACATCCGTTGCACCTCGTACTCCACCCAAGCGGCGAGGAAGGCGTTTTGTGCATCCAGCAAGCCGGAAAGGGCTTGGACCACGTCGCGGGCGGTGGTGGCCCCGAAGCGAGGCGTTTCGCCGGGTTGCGGAGGGGCACGCAGTCTTTCCCCGGCGACGTCCGATTGCGCGATCGCCACCAAGACCGACGACCGCCGCAACTCGAATGTGTTCTGGCTGAGCCGAATATTCCGCAGCGTATCCCGCAAGCTCTGCGAAATCTGGTCCTCGAAGGCGTAATAGTCGCGCCGGGCGCGCTGGTACGAGATCAACGCGGCGCGGTATTGGTTCCGCTCCACCAGTCGGGTTAAGGGGGCGTCGAAGCGAAAGCCTACCCGCAATTCTCCCGTCGTGCTGTGAAAGCCGAACGGATTGTCGCCGATGGTCTGCATGTCGCCGCTGAAGGTCACGTCCAAGTCGCTACGCAGACGGTTCGCCGCGATTTGGATTTGCCGCCATTGATCGACCAAGGCCGCCCGGGCGTTCATCCAGTCCAAGCGATTGCGGCGGGCGATTTCCAGGGCCTCTTCCGGCGACAGCGTAACCGGAGTCAGCGAGACCTGGTCCAACCTCGCCCGAACCTGAATCAACGACAGATCGGAGAGTTGGATGATCAGCGGTTCGAGGAGGTCCGAGGCCAGAATCTGCCGCGGTTGGGCCTTGGCCGCTTCCAGTTCCTTTTCCTTTTCCGCGAGGCGATCCGCCGCGGTCTGAGCTTGCACTCGGGCGTCGATGTATTGTTGCTCCAGGAGCGGCAACTCCGCTTCTTCCGCGGACTCCAACTGCTTTTCCAGTCGCTGGACTTCGGCGGCGGCCTTCTCGGATTCGGTGCGGAGTTGGGCCGTGGCGGTCTCGAGTTCGGTTACGAGGCGCTGGGCCACCTCCTCCGGATGGTCGAGGAATTCCTGCATCTGCTGAAGCGTCTCTTGCATCGGCTTCCGCTCGGCGCGGACCTCTCCGCGGACGCCGGGCACGGAGCCTTCCAGCAGAAGGCGGTAGTTCTCCACCACCGTCTTGAAGCGGGACCGCAACTCTTCGATCGCCCTCTCGGCATCGACGCCGCCCGCCAAGACGGAATCGGGCCCGCTGTACAATTCGCGGATGTTTTGCTCTCGTTGCGGGACCGCGGCGGCAAGGCGTTCCAAATCGCCTTTCACGATCTCCACCTGCTGCTTGATCGATTCTTGGAGCGAACGGAGGTGGTCGGTCCAGTCCGGCGGTAAGGGCGTGTCCGGATCGCGCAATTGCCGGAGCAGTTCGTTGGCCTCACGCTGCGCGGTCAATAACTCGGGGTCGATGAGGTCGAATCGCCGGAGGAGGGGATCGTCGATTTCCATCGCGACTTCGGGCGGGAGACCAAGTTGGACCTTGAACGCATCCAATTGGGTTTCGTAAGCCGAGCGGAGGCTCAGCAGGCGGTTTTGAGCATTCAACAGGGATTGCAGAGCCAAGTCCACTTGGAATCGGTCGATGCGGTCCGCTTCGTGGGCGGCTAGCAGCAATTCGTACACTCCCTGAAGACCCAGCACGTTCTGCTCTTGGTTGCGGATTTGCACCTGGCTTTGCAGCAGACCGAGGACCCCGCCGCGACCGGCGCTGACCTGCGGTGAGAGCGATCCGATGGTCAGATTGCCCGACGATGGGCCGGTCCCGGGACTGGTTCCGGTCACGACTTGCAGGTAGAAACCTTTCTGGTAGCGGGCCATTTGGCGGATGTTGGCCAGCAAGGCGCGCTCCGCCTGAGTCAGGCTCTCCAGGACGACCGCTCGTCCGCCCGATCGCAGTAGCGGTTGAAGAATGGAGAAATTGAGGATGGACGCGGACGCGTAGGAATCCGCGCCGGAAAACTGCCACACCAAGGAGTTGGCGAAGCCGACCAAGAGTTCCGCACCGGTGGCGGTCAGTTTTCGGGCTTGGACGTCCGTATCCACGTTCAATCGGCTGATGGATCCCGCCGGCGAACGATCCGGCCCGTCCGCCGTGAAGAATGTGGAATTGCCGCCGAAAAATTGAACGTCGAAACGGAATCGTTCGGCCGTGACGTTCAGGGCGGACAAATAGAGGTTTTCGAGGTTGCGTTGATAGTCGCGCGAGTGGACGAGGGCCAAATCTACCGCCTTGGAACGGTCGAGCACGACCACGCCGCGGTCGTCTCGCGGGAGGTAGGCCCGCCAAAACGGGTTTTCTACATAGAAGGTGTCGCCGTCGTCGTGCCAGTGCGGCCAACCCTTCTTCCCGTCAACGCAGTGCATCAGCTCATGCGAAACCGGGTCGTCGGGCGGCATCGGTTCGGCATCCGGGCAAAAGGGGTCGTACATGCGGGATTCACGGCGGGGATAGATGCCGGTCTTCATCAAATCCCAACGCGAGTCCACCTGACCGCGCTCGATCAATTGCGCGACCTCCGCGTCCGCTGTCCGGCGGTAAGCGGTGCGGTGGCATCCGAGAGTTGCGCCGATGACACAGACCGCCAATGCAATTCCCAGCGTAGTGAGGCACTTGATATGTTGGCTTGTCGAGTCGGCCATAAGTGTGGTCCATGCAAAGGGAAAGACACGGCCGTCGGCACAATGCCGTCCGCCCAAAACGGTAGTTCCAGCCCGGTGGCAACCGTATCTTGCTGAGATTGGTTCGGTATTTCGTCTGGGTAAACTTAAACGATTGTTTGGTTTGCTCCTCCGGTAATGGAAAAAATGGTGGTAATGCCGGGGCGGTCTTGGTAATATGGGTGGACGCGCGAGAAATGGTTAAAGCTTGACAGGTCGGGGACCCCCAAATACCATCGAGCTTAAGGCTGGGTGGCATGGGGACGTTCGCGGCGCGGGCAAGGCCCGTTGGGGTGCAAACGACAGTCCCCCGCTTGTCATCGCTCGCGGTGCCGCGTCGTCGGTTCGGCGAGGTCCGCTCGGCAAGGATCGCCTCATCGCGTTTGGAAAAGTTTTCGCCCCCGTTTCGGGGCCGTCGCTTGTTGGTGGGACCGCAATGAGCATTTGGAACAAGATCCTCGTCTGCCTCATCCTGATTGCGTCCCTCGCCATGTGGTACTTGGGGATGCGTGCTCTGGCTACGCATCGAGCATGGCGTGATGCCGCGAAAAAGTTGGAAGGCCAATTGGCGCAACTCAAGAACGAGCAGGCGGTTCTGCGGGAAGGCGACGGCACGCGACGCGGGTTGCGGCAGGTCAAGGTGGAATTGGCCAAGTATGTGTCGCAGCGCGGCCGAGTGTGGTTCAACTGCCGTCCCATGCAGATGGCCGTCAATAAGACGCCCGAAGGCAGTGACATCATTCAGGTCAGCCTGGTCTTCGAGACTCTGGGATTGGCGGGTTTGACGGACGTTCAGGAGTTGCCGGTCGATTCCCAGGTCTACCTGTTCGATGAACGACCGCCTAAAGACGGGGGACGTTATTTGGGCAAGTTTCGCGTGGCCGCCGTGGCCCCCCGGCAAGGCGATCAACCGGCCCAGGTCGTCGTCGAGTCCCTCTCCATGCTGACGCCGCGAGAAATGCAACTGATTCAACGAGCGGTGCAGGGTGCACAGGCGGCGGAGGCGGGATTTACCGTGACGGAATTGCTGCCCACCGACGATCATGAGATTTTCGCCGGGATCACCCCCGAGGAATTGGCGCAAATGTTGCCGCCTTCGGTCGTCAATGAATATGCCAATGATGGAAAGCCCAGCGATCCGACCAATCCCCAGTCGCCGCTCGTTGAACGCAAGCTGCGCGACTACGAATGGTCGCTATCGTACCTTCACTGGCGAAGGGCCGATTTGATCGATGCCTTGGCCGCCGCGAATAAAAACATCGAAATGCTGAATGCTTCGTTGGCCGACGCCCAACGCGAAGAACAGGCCCGGGATGCCGAGATTGCCCAACTGAAGCAAGACCTGGATCGGGCGACGACCGAGCGGGATGCCGTCGCCGGGCATTTGGGCAAGGTGGAAGAGACCCTAGCGCGGGTTACCGCTCGCCGCGATGCGCTCATCCAAGAAAACCGCCGCACGGCCCTCGAAATTGCTCGTCTGCAAGCCAAGGCGACCGAATTGATCGATCAACAGACCCGCGCTATGGCCCAGGCAGCACCGTAGGAGATCAGTCTGTCGGGATCTCCGCTCTTGGTTTTTCTAATTGACGTCGGACGCAGGGGTTTCCCCGTCCGACGTTTCCTTTGGCCGACCGTGAATCGACGGTCTTGGATCGCATATTCAGTCTCGGGATGACGAGCGATTGCCTCTTGGCAACCGCATAGTACCACTCTCCGTCTCTTATCGGCAGTGGATCGCCCACGGTGGCCGTCCACCGCCACGGTCTGACCAGGTGCCGTGTCTCCGAACGCATTTTGAGGCGCTCGCGGGACCTCGCCATTCGTGACGCGCCATCGGCTATCGCCGGTTCACGATTGCCGACTGCGTGTCTCGGTGGAGCGGTACTCGACGGCCCTTCGGCAGGCAGCGGACGAGAATTGCAAACTAAGATGAACGAAGTAAGTTGTCGGCCGGTTGTGTGTGTACGCGCTGTGTTAGTATCATGTCAAATGACGTAGCAATGAATCGTTGAGTATACTCGTGAATGGATATAAATTTATGTGTATAATAGTGCGAGGCACGTTTTTATGTGGCTAGCAACGTTTCTGTGAGCTTGTGGTTGATGTTGCGCTGGGTTTTGTCCAATGAGTGGAAAACCTGTTAATAGGTTACCGGTCCGGTGTCTTCGCGTCTGCGGCGCGGCCGCCGCGGTTCCTCTAGCGGTACGGGCAAGCCCGACCCCGAGAGGGGGGCGATTGGCGCCTCCTAAGTCGGCGCCAGTAATAATATCGTGAATATAAAACTAAATGTTATTGCTAGAGAGTAAATGGGTATTTTGTCATCTTTGCGTGCTAATAGTCGCAGCCATGTCCGGGTGCGGCTGAAATGCTGTTGCGCGATTGGGGGGAATAAGTAAAACAGGGTGTTAGAGGTTTGCGTTGTTGGAAGTTCCCCTAACACCCTGAAAGGAATCGTGATGAGGAGTGTACTCAGCGCAGAGCAGCGTCGTCAACTGCACGAGAAGTTTGACAGCGTATTGGACGCGATGCCGGTCAAGGTGGACGACTTCGAGAAAGCGGAGCAGGTCTTGAGCGAGGGCCTCCACGGCCTGGGCAATCAAGCCTTGCAGGCGTGGGCGGATTCGGCGAACACGTCGGATGCGTTGCCGAAGTGTCCGTGTTGTGGGGAGTCCATGCGGCATCGCGGCTGCCCGCCTTGCACGGTGGCGACGACTTTCGGCGACGTGAAATGCCGGCGTCCCCGGCGGCGTTGTGATCGTTGTGAAGAGGAATGGTATCCGCACGATGCGCGGTTGCGGTTTGCCGGCCACGGCGTCAGTTGGCCGTTGGCGAAAGTGGTGGCCCGGCTCATGGCATGGATACCGGCGGAACAAGTGCAGACGGTCTTGCGTGCGGACCACCGCGTGGAACTGAGCAAGCAAACGATCCAGCAGATCGCGCACACGGCGGGTGAGATGCTCTTGGCCCAGGAGGACGCTCAACGCCAGACGTTCTTTGGGTTGTCGCCCGCGGAGCAAGCCCAGAGGATGCCGCAGTCCACGTGCCATGCTCCCGTGGTGGCGGTGTATGCGGATGGGGCCATGATTCACGCGGAAGGCGAGTGGCGAGAGATTTGTGTCGGTCGGGTGCGGGCCCTGGACGGGGAAAAGAACACCCTGGCGCAGAAGACGTTCGCCCGGTTTTTGTCGTTGGAGGAGTTTGGCCGGCAGTTGTTTCTGGAGGCCTATCGCACCGGCTACGGCCAAGCGTCGCAACGTGTGTTCTTGGGCGACGGCGCGCACTGGCTGTGGGAATTGGCGGCCTTCCACTTTCCCGAGGCTGTGCCCGTCTTGGATTGGTATCATTTGAGGTATCAGTTTACCGCCCTGTTCGTGGTGTAGAGCGGGAGCGGGGTGGGTGAGCAGAGGGTCTGGCGGAGGAACTCGTAGGGTTCACGGCCCAATTTGCGGCAGGTGCGGGTGATCGAGGGGAGCGTCTGCTGGGCCAGCCGGCCGGCCTCGGAGCGGTTGCCGCCGCTGAGCTTTCGGGCGATCACGTTGAACCGCAGTTCGAATTCGCTCTCGTTGTTCGTCGCCGGGATGTCCGCGGGAGCGGTCAGGAAGCGAAACACGTCAGGTCGATGTTTTTCCAGGAACGCCGCCAGCCGTTCGTTGCCGGCATGACGCTTGACCGGCGTCACCAACCGTTCGAGCGCCGCGGTCAGCCGGCCGCGCAGCGACGACAGCCCCGCCGGGGTCAGATGCCCGGCGAGGAACCGGTCCCGCACCGACAGGCTCCGCTGGAGCAGCTTCTTCACGGCGCGCGGGAACCGCACCGCGCCGGCGGTCGCCGTCTCCAGCAACTCGCGGCAGCGCTTCAGGAGGTGCGCCAGGCACTGCTGATGGCGGGCCCGCCGGAACTGGCCGTAGCTCGCCAGGCCGTCGTGGATCAATGTGCCGGCGTAGTCGAGACCGATGATCTCGGCCAGCACCTCGTGTCCGCGGCGACGATCGATGCGGTACAGCACCGCGTCGTCACTCACCACCACATGCAGCCAGTGCAGCACCCCGCCCAGCTTCCAGCCGGTCTCGTCGCTCTTGATGACCGGCGAGCCGCGGACTTTGGCTTCGATCCGGGCGTAGGCGGGCTGACACTTCGCCGCTGTTCTGAGGATCGAGCGACACGACGTCGAGCGGTTGAGCGTGATGCCGAACAGGAGCTGCATCAGCCGGGCAATCTTGGCGTGCGAGAGGCCGAGTTCCTTGTTGAGGATCGCTTTCGCCGCGTGCACGTGCGGACCGAGCTGACTCGCGGCCGCACCGAGGGCGTCGGACGTCTGCAGGGCGTGTCGCCCCTGCACCCGCGCGCCGCAGTCGGCACAGTGGCCGCAGTGAATGTCGAACCGCCGCACGATGGGCCGGGTCGGCAGGTCGGTCTGCCACTGCGGCTGCGTGGTCTCGTCCACCAGCTGCCTCGAATGGCACTTCGGACACTGCGGCGGGAGCGGCACGTCGTAGACCTCGTCGGGCGGCTGTTCGGGGATCGCGCGGCGATGGTGCTGTCCGTAGTCATCGCCGGGCTTGCGACCAGGCGGCTTCGGGTCCGGCTTCGGCGGCCCCTTCGAGAACGGCGCGGCCTGCCGCTTGCCGCCACGCTCCTTCTCTTCCAGCCGCTGGAGAAGTTCCGCCTGCCGCTTGAGCAGCGACTCGACCTGCGCGGTCAGCCGGGCGACCTGACGTTCGAGTTCGGCATTCCGCGCCTCCAGTTCGGCGACCCGCTCCTGGAGCGCCGCGTTCTCCGCCAGCAACTCGTCGTAGGTGGGGCGTCGACCATCCATGGCCCCAACAGCTTGACTCACCGCCGCTCACAGGGCAAGATCAATTCGCAGGGCGGTAAACTGGTACCATTTGAGCGAGAACGTCCACCAAGCGGCTCATGATGTATTCGGTGTGGGGACGGAGGAAGCGAAGGTTTGGGCGAAGGAGCGGCTCTCAGAATTGTGGGAAGGCGGGCACCGGCAGGCGCGCGTGGCGATTGCCGCCTTGCAGAAACAGTTGCGTGCGCCGACCAAGCGGGAGGCGTTGCGGAAGCTGGGAGTGTATCTGAAGAACAATGCGGAGCGGATGGATTATCCCCGCTACCGTGCGGCGGGGTTGCCGATCGGCAGCGGCCCGGTCGAGTCGGCCTGCAAGTGCCTGGTGGGGGCACGCTGTAAACAGGCCGGGATGCGCAACTGGCGTCGTCGTCGGGCGGAGGCCATCCTGCGCCTCCGCGCCGCCCTTTACGACGGCCGCTTCGACGCCCTGTGGTCTGCCCATCTCCAACAAGCCGCCTAAACTTGCCACGATCTATCAGCCGCACCCCCATGTGGAATTGTGTTGACGGTGTATGTTATGTGGGATATAATGGCTTCTGTATGCGAGATAGAATGTCCTTTGTGTCGCAGACATAGCAGGCATAATTGTGCCGGTTGGCGCGTGTATTTCTTCTCGGTTTGTGCATGATTTGCGCATGAAAGGAGAGTGGGTTCATGAGAGAGCAACAGCAACGAGGTGGCTATGTTAAGCGGTGCTGGCCGCGCGGTTTCACGCTAGTGGAACTGCTGGTCGTTATCGCGATCATCGGGATCTTGATCGCATTGCTCCTGCCCGCGGTTCAGGCGGCGCGGGAGGCCGCTCGCCGCGGTCAGTGCACGAATAATCTCAAGCAGTTGGCCCTGGCGGCCCACAATTTCCACGATGTGTACAAGCGGTTCCCGTGCGGAACCAACGATCCTTTCTGGGTCAAGGGTTTTACCCGAAACGGTACCACGAGCCGCATCGATGTGGTGGACGTGTATTCATTTCGCGTGTCCCTCTTACCCTATATCGAGCAACGCGCACTGTTCGATCAGGTCACCGGCTACTGCAAGGCGGCGTCCACGATGAATCCGTATCAGTGGCTCACCGGCGACGGGAATTGCAATATTCCGCTGGTTTGGGCTACGGACAACATGTTGGATGGGAAGCCGAATCCCTTTGAAACCTACATTTCCGGGTTCGTCTGCCCCTCCGATTCCCGGGCCAATACGTCGCAAAGGACGAACGTCCTCGGCTGCGCCAACTACGTGGGCAATCGCGGGGACGTCGTGGTGGGCGACACGTGGCGGGAAAGCCGCGGGCTGTTCGGCCCCGGAGACTGGGTGATCATCGACATGGCCTCCGTTAACGACGGTACCAGCAACACCGCCTTCATTTCGGAGACGTGCGTCGGCAATCAGGACTCGATTGCAGGCGATACCGATGTGAAGTCCGGGGTGGCCACGGGAGTCGTTGCGGTCCGACAGGCGCCTGCCGTGTGTTTGACTCAGCGATCCTCGGTCAATACGTTGCTGCCTCCCACGGCAAACAATAAGGGTCGGCGTTGGGCCGATTCGCGGAATCGATATGCGGTGTTCTTCACCTGCTTGCCGCCCAATGCTCCTTCGTGCGGATCCAGCGAACGCGAAGCCTTGGTCACGGCCTCGAGCTATCACCCGGGCGGCGTCAACGTCGCATTCGTCGATGGCTCCGTGCGATTCATCAGCGAAACGATCGATGCCGGGGACCCCACCTTGAAGCTGGGCGAGGGTTTTCCGGGTTTCGTGGCGAATGATCCGCACCAATACACCGGGCCGTCCACGTACGGGGTTTGGGGAGCCTTGGGAACGCGGGCTTCCGGCGAATCGATTACCGCGCCGTGACGTCGCTGAAACACTTCGTCTGCGGAAGGCCGCACGGCGACGTCCCCAAACGGTGATACGTGGCGGATTTCTGTGCGAGGAAGTGTGCAAGAGTGATCTCGGTATGGGGTCGCTCTTGCAGCTTACTCTCGAATCGATGTAAAGCTCAAGGAGACTTGCTCGTGAGACGCATGGGATTGGCGGCATTGCTGACGGCGGGGCTGATCGCTCTAGGGGGATGCGGGGATTCCGGCCCTTCAACAAGGCAGGTCAAGGGGGTCGTGACATACCGCGGTCAACCCGTGGCCCAGGCTGCCGTAATGTTCAGCCCGGTCAAGGGAGGACAGGGGTTGCCGGCGGCGGGGCAAACGAATGAGGCCGGCGAGTTCTCTTTGTGGACGGGGAGCAAGACCGGGGCCGCTCCTGGGGAGTACGTCGTCACGGTTAGCAAGTCGGAGCTGGTTCCCACGGGTGAGAAGATTCCCAAGCCGGAGGGAGGCATGGAGGACGTTATGACGACCAAGGACCTCCTTCCGCCGATCTACAAGCTGTCAACCACCAGCCCGCTGAAGGTGACGGTAGAAGCTGGCAAGAAGAACGAATACAAATTCGAGTTGGAAGATTCGCCCCAGCAGGCCCCAGGACAGTGATCTGTGCAGTAGCTCGGTGTTTCGCCCCTGGGAACGCCGACGGCTACGATGCGGCTCCCCAATTGATATTTCCCTCGTGCTGTTCGGATTAACGAGCTTCCAGTGAAGCGTCGTCCGTGCGGCTCCAAGAAACGAGAAGGGCCGGCGAAGCGGTTCGCCGGCCGATTTTCTTTCTCCATTCGCGCATCGATTCGCGGCGGCGGGCAAAATCCGCCCCACGGCGGACGCTTGCGGGAGTCGAGGGGACGTCGGCGGCGCACCGGCGTCCGGCCATCTCCTTCGCAAGCGATGTGCCCGCGGCTTCAAATCTTAATCTCGTATCCTTTGCGACTCTCCCGAGAGAGGAACGCATTGGCTTGCGCGTCGCCCAAGATCTCACGTTGGACCGGATCCCAGCGAAGCTCTCGGCCTAAACGCATCGCGATGTTGGACAGGTGGCAGATCTCCAGCATGCGGTTGTGCGACCACACGTCGGAGATGGGCTGCTTCCGCGATTTCATCGCCTCGATGAAGTTGACGCTGTGGTTCGCGCTGATCGGGCCGCCGTAGAGCTGCTCCAGGGCGTCTTCCGGCAGCGGGTTGTCTTGGAGGTCTTCGACGGGCTTGCCGCTGATCCTGCCTCGATTCACGAAGAAGCGACCCTCCGTGCCCTCGAAGAGGATGCCGTTGTCGCCTTCGCTGGTGATCAGCAATTCCACACCCCCAGGCATGTCGGCGCGGATGTTGAACTGCGTGGCCACGTTGTAGCGATCGTGGACGACGGGATAGCCGTCCTTGTACTCGCAGGCCAAGGCGTAGTCGAGCGGAGTGACCTTGCTGGGGCCGGTGTTGCTCGCGCCCAAGGCCCATACGGCGATGTCCACGTGATGGGCCCCCCAGTCGGTCAGTTTGCCCCCGGAATACTCGTGCCAATTGCGGAACGAGTAATGGCAGTTGCTGTAGAGGGGCACGCCGCCGCCGTAGCCGGTCCGCAGTTCGGGCAGTGCCCGGTACGGGACTTTTTCCGCGGGACCAAGCCAGAAGTCCCAATCCAGGCCTTCGGGAACCGGCGCCTCGGGGATGGGCGGCGAACTTTCCATGCCGTTGATACCGCAGGTGACCTTTTGCACCTTGCCGATTCGGCCGTGCTGCACCAGCGCCACCGCCAACAGGAAACGCTTGTCGCATTCGGTCCGCTGCATGGTACCGACCTGAAACACGCGCCCGGTCTCGTTGACGACCTTCTCGATCAGTTTGCCTTCGTCGATCGTCAGGGTCAGCGGCTTTTCGCAGTATACGTCCTTTCCGGCATACATGGCCTCGACGGCGATCTTGGTATGCCAGTGGTCGGGCGTGGCGATCATGACCGCATCGATGTCCTTGCGGTCGAGCACACGGCGGTAATCTTTGTAAGCGTCGGGCTTCTTGCCTTGCCCCTTTTCCGTCTTTTGAACGTTCTCTTCCAAGACTTTGGCATCGACGTCCGCCAAGGCCGCGAAGTCGGCGAAACCGATAGTCTTCTGGGTAATCGCCCAGCCTTGATTGCGCAGCCCGATGGTCGCGAAGACGGGCCGCTCGTTCGCGGATTCAAAACCCTTCGCGAACCGCCGCGGCGACAGGATAAGCCCGGCGGCGCCCAAGGCGGCGGTGCTCTGCAAAAAACGACGACGTGAGGTGCGGTGCTTCGACATTTCCCGGTTTTCCCTCGAACAACATTGCGGAGTCGGTCGTCCGGTCTTCCCGGATGATCGCGGAAAAAACAACGGCGACGCACACCCTGGTTCGGATGCGCTCTGCGCTACGATCACGGCGCGGCCCTGACGGAATACCGCCGGCACCGAACCGAACTCGAGCATCAATCGCTAGTGTAACAGGAATTCCGGTCGGATTCACGGACCGGCGCTCGTCGATGGAATTGCAGCCCTAATTTCACCGCGGGTTGCCTCTGCGAGGGGTCAGCGGTCCTTGCCCCCCAACGTGGACCGCTTCCGCAGCAGGTGGTGGTAATGTTGGGCGAACCGATGGGCCTCGTCGCGAACGTATTGCAACAGGCGCAGCGCGAAGGAATGCCGACTCAATCGCATCGGTTCCGGCGAATCGGGCAGGTGGATCTCTTCTTCTCGCTTGGCCAGGGCCAGAACCGCGGCGGGGCGACGCCTCATCTCGCCCAGCACCGCCATCGCAGCGTGGAGTTGCCCCTTCCCGCCGTCGATCAACAGCACGTCCGGCAGCGGTTCGTCGGCGTCGTCTTGCAGGCGTTGAAAACGCCGCTGGACGACCTCGCGGATCGAGGCGTAGTCGTCCACGCCCTGCACGGAACGGATGCGGAATCGCTTGTAACCGGGTTTGAACGGCAGGCCGTCCAAGAATTGCACGACCGCGGCGACGGTCTCACTGCCGGCAAGATGAGCGATGTCCATTCCTTCGATGATCCGCGGCGGGACGGAAAGCTTGAGCACTTTTTGCAGGCCGGCCAATCCCTTGCGAGGATCCACGTGGAAAACCTCCGGCTGTACGTGCACATCGAGTTTGCCGCGCTCGTCGAGTTTTTCCAGGAACTCGATCTCGTCGCGGAGTCTGGCCGCTTCCTCGAATCGCAGGGCCGCCGCCGCCTCTTTCATTTCGCGGCGCATGTCGCGCAGCAAATCCTGCTTATGCCCTTCCAGGAACCGCTGGAGACGGCGGATCGACCGGCGGTAGTCCTCTTTGCTGATTCGCAGATTGCACGGCGCCGTGCATTGATGAATGGAGGCCAGCAGGCAGGGGCGAAACCACCGCCAACGCGGATCGCTCTCGTCGATGTCCAAATTGCACGTGCGAAACTTGAAAATCTTTTGCAGCACCTGAATCGCGCCCCGCAAGGCTCGGGGACTGGTGAAAGGACCGTAGAGCTTGGTGCCTCGCTCCTGGGGTTCCCGGGTGAAGAGCACGCGGGGGAAATCCTCGCGGATGTGGATCTCCAAATAGGGGAAGGTCTTGTCGTCCTTCAACTCGCGGTTGAACTTGGGTTGGATATCCTTGATCAGCCGCGCTTCCATCAAGACGGCGTCGACTTCGCTTTCCGCCTCTAAGTAGTCGATATCGCGGATTTCGCGGACAAGTTGGGCGGTGCGGGGATCGACGGCGGCGGCTTTGAGAAAGTAACTGCCTGCTCGGTTTCTGAGGTCCTTGGCTTTGCCCACGTAGATGACGCGACCGGCTTCGTCCTTCATCAAATAGACGCCCGGCTTGTGCGGAAAACTTCGCACTTTCAGCGCGGCGGGTGACGTTTCTCGCGGGGCTTCTCCGTCGGACATCGTGCGGCATCCTCCGTAGCCAAAGGTACTGTAATTATACGGCTTCTCTCTGCCGGAAGTGGGATCGGCCGAATCGCTTGAACCGTTGCGGACTTGGCGATTATGATGTCCGTGCTTCCAGCGGGACGAGGCACGGCGCGCGTTATTCCGTCAGTATGTCCGTGCGGACGACTCCCTTCGGATCCGCTTCACACCGCGTAATAGCACTTTGAAAGGGGATGGCATCGTGAAAACGCTGACGAGTCTCGTCGTGGTCTGCGCTCTTTCGCTCCGGCGAACCGCCATGCTCGCGATTTGTGCGATGACCGTCGCCGCCGCGGAGGCCGCCGACGATTCTCTCCGCGAGTACGTAAGGGTCAGCCCGCACAACGCTCGATACTTCGAGTTGACCGACGGAACCCCGTACATTCCGATCGGTTTGAATCTGTGCGGCGCCCCTGCCGACGGTCTGCCGGGGCTGGAGAAGTGGTTCGCCAAGCTTTCCGCGGAGGGCGGCAATTACGCGCGAATCTGGTTGAGCAACCCCTTTTTCGATGTGGAGCATACTCGCAGCGGTGAGTTCGACGAAGAGCGGGCGCAGAGGATCGACGCCTTGTTCGCCCTGGCCAAAAAGTATGGAATACGGTTAAAGCTGTGCACGGAGCACTTTCGGCATTTGGGCGAGGGCACGCAAGCCTGGGCGGCCAAACCTCTGCACTTGAAGGCGAACGGCGGTCCCGCCCTCGATACGGCCGACTTCTTTCGCGGGGAGGCGGGCCGCAAGGCCTACCAACGCAAATTGGCCTGGTATGCCGATCGCTACGGCGACGATCCCATCGTCTTCGGTTGGGAGCTATGGAACGAAATGGACGCCGTTCGGGTCGATGTCTGGGAACCGTGGGCGGCCGAGATGCTGCCCGAGTTGCATCGACTCTTTCCAAAGAACTTGGCCATGCAGAGCCTGGGGAGTTACGATCACGAGAATAAACGTGAGCGGTATCGGCGTCTTTGCCTCTTGCCGGGCAACGACGTGCTGCAAGTCCATCGTTATCTGGATCTCGGAGCGGCTTGGGAAGTGTGCCACGGTCCGGTCGCGGTGCTTGCCGCCGAGGCGGTTCGCGATATTCGGTCCTTCGGCGTGGAGAAGCCCGTTCTGCTGGCCGAGAGCGGGGCCGTGGAACCGTCCCACAGCGGTCCTTTCAAGCTGTACGCCGAGGACCGCGACGGCATCCTGCTTCACGACGTGTTGTTCGCGCCGTTTTTTGCGGGAGCGGCCGGACCGGGGCATATTTGGCATTGGGACGTTTACGTGGACCGAAACGATTTGTGGTGGCAATTCGGACGCTTCCGCCGTGCCATCCGCGACGTGAACCCGATTCGCGAGGGGTTTCAGCCAGTGGAGGTTCCGCACCCCCGACTGTTGGTCCTAGGGCTGGAGGGGCGTCGTCTCACGCTCTTGTGGTGCCGCGATCGGGAGAATACCTGGCGGACGGAGTTGGCGGAAAAACGCCCGCCCTCAACGATTCGCGACGCCGAACTGGACCTGGCGTTGTTGGGATCGTCGGACCAGATGACCACGGCCCGATTCTACGATCCCTGGACCGACCACGAGAGCGAACCCGTGCCGTGCGGCGCCGTCCTCAGGCTACCGGAGTTTCGCCGTTCCCTGGTCGTTCGCATCGAGAAAGGCGGTGACTAGCCGGCTTGGCGGAGTACCTCGGGTTCAGAATTGCCGCAGACTACTCCGCCGCCACACACACTTCGCTCCCGGCGGGCGAAAGAGGGTGATGATCCTGAGGCTTTAGGAGGATGGGTCGAGGCGGTTCGAATAGATGGTCCAATGCCCCTTCGCGCGTGGGGTTGAGGCTGGCGATCTGGGATGAAATAGAGTATCATAAACGCTGGGTGTCCCGACCCATCGCTGAGGTGGGGGCTATTCTCTCTTCTGCGATGGGGTTTTTCCTTTTTCGAGGGGACTGGCGATGGCGCGAAGAGTTCTGGATCGCAAAGCGTTACGCGAACAGGCGGAGGCGGCGGAAAAGAGTAAGGAGTTGATGGGCGAGGGCGGAGAAGAAAAGGCAGCCGCGAAGAAGCCCGCCGCTAAAACTCCCCGAAAGAGCCGAGCCAAGGCCGCGAAGACTTACAAGTTGGTGGCGGTGTGGGGAGTCTTCAATCAGACCATGGTTCAGGTTCAAACTTTCGACTATTCCCGCCGTGCCGACGCCGAAAAGGCGGCGCAAGAGCTGACCGAGAGCAAAAAGGTGCCGCATTTCGTGCAGCTTGTCAAACAACAGGTGGAAGTGGAGTCGTGAGGCGATCGGACGATCGACGGGCCGTCTTCGTCCTGCGTCATGACTCCGACCGATCCGCCGTCGTGTTGGTTCACGTCGGAGGACGTTCCGGGATATCCCGTCGTCGCCGTGGAGGGACCGTGTCGATCGACCGGTGAACAACGCTGTGCCGGCCAGGATCCGGAGGAACACGATGCAAAAGCCGCATTGGATCGTCCCCGTCATGATGGCGGCCCTGGTGCTTTGGGGGCCGGCATCCGGTTGTTCCAAGACGTCGTCGGAGAAATCAGAGCCCGCCGCCGGACCGTCCGTTCCCGATCTTGCCCAGCCCGACATGCCGCCGCTGGGCGACTACCTGCCGCTATTGGACGAGGGACGGTTGGAGATGGCGCCGCCCAAGAGTTGGGCGGTTTCGCCCCGCAGCGCTAAGTTCGTCGTTCGCTTTCAGAGCGATCCGTCGGCCCCGTATCCGTCCGTCGTGGTGACGGTCGAGGACTGTGCTCAATTTCGCAACGTGACGGAAAAAAACATCGGGCAGTATGTGAAATATGTTGCTGCCGAGATGGAAGCCGCGGGGCGAAGCGGCACGATTCAGCCCGCGCGGATCGGGCAAATGATCGGCGTTGTCTACCAGCGGCGGGTCAAGGTCAAGGATAGCCTGGGGACCATCTTGGACCAGCTTTATTTCGACACGGTCCGCGGAGGACGGCGATACCGCTTTCAGCTTTGGGCCAATTCCGACGTGATCGATTTGGCGAAGCCTGCGTTTTTGAGTATCCTCAACGGTACGAAGTTTTCTGCGGTCGAGGAGATGGAAGCCGAGTCGCTCGGAAGTGAATCGGATTCGTCGGCCCAGGAATCGGCGGCGAAACCGGCCCCGAAGCCCGCGGGAGCGCCCGCCGAACAACCGCCGAAACCGCCGACTGCCGAACCAAAGGCGGAGACGCCCGCTCCCATGCCGTCCGCCGCGGAGGCCGCACCGGAAGCAAAGCCGGAGGCGAAGCCCGCCGCTCCGGCGGAAGTGAAACCCGCGGAGCCGAAATCACCGGAGACCCCGGAGCCTAAAAAAGAGGAAAAGAAAGAGGAAAAGAAGGAGGAGAAAAAAGAGAAATCGGTGGATGATGTGCTGCAAGACGTAGATTCTTTGTTAAGGTAGAAGAAAAGGCGGCGGTGGGAACCGAAAGACCGCCCCAAATGTTGACTGAGGGAACGTCCTGGTCGAACGGGAAGGATTCGTTCGGCCGCGAGGCAGGAGGCCCGTCCCGCGGAATCGCCGAACATCGAGCGGCGCACCTTTTCCGCGGAATTCATGTGTCCACGACGTCGGGATTTCCTGCTTTTCGTATTCTCGGGAACAATCGCTATGCAATTTGAACCTGGCCACACCGTCGGCATTGACCTGGGAACGACGTTCTCTGAAATCGCCATTTTGAACGACGAGGGCAACCCCGTAACGTTGCCCAACGACGACGGCGATGAGTTGACGGCGAGCGTGATTTTGTTGGCGGAGAGCGGTCACGTGATCGTGGGACCGCGCCGCGAGCGTGCCGCCTTCGAGTCGCCGGAAAACGTCGTCGAACGGATCAAGCGGTACATGGGCGTGCCCGACTTTCGCCGTACGTTCGACGGTCGGGAAATCTCGCCGGAGTTCATTTCGGCGTTGATCCTGAAAAAGCTCAAGCAGGACGCCGAGCGGCGGATCGGCACGATCGGCAATGCGGTGGTGACGGTGCCCTATTACTTCAACGACGCCCGGCGTAAGGCCACCGAAGACGCCGGTCGCATCGCGGGGCTGAACGTCATCGACATCATGAATGAGCCGACTGCCGCCACGTTGGCTTACGCATGGCACGAGGGCGTGCTGGGCAATCCCGACGTCAAGATCGACACGCCCCGCAAGGTGTTGGTGTACGACCTGGGCGGCGGTACCTTCGACGTGACCTTGGTCGAGTACACGGCTACCCACTTTCGCGTGCTGGCCACCGACGGCGACGTGCAATTGGGCGGCGTCGATTGGAACGATCGCTTGCTGGACTATTGTGCCGAGGAATTCAAGAAGCGGCACGGGGTGGACCCCCGCGAGTCGGCCCAGCAGATTCAAATCATGCGGAACGATTGCGACCTGGCCAAGATCGACCTTACCGATCGCGAGGAGACGGTGATCCACGTGCGGTTCGGCGACAAGGCCATGGACACCCCGGTCACGCGGAAATTGTTCGAGGAATTGACCGCCGACCTGTTGCAGCGGACGGCGGACACTACGATGCTGGTGTTGGACGAGGCCGGCGTCGCGCCGGCGGATTTGGAAGCGGTGGTGCTGGTGGGCGGATCGACGCTCATGCCCCAGGTGCCGCGCATGCTCGAGGAGTTGTTGCAGCGCAAGCCGTATACCGGCATTTCGCCCCACACCGCGGTGGCGCAGGGCGCCGCCATCCACGCGGCCATTCTGGAGGCCAAGTATCGCGGCGAGGAAAGCGAATTAGCGGAACGCATCCGGCGGCGCTTGTCCATCGTGCAGCAAGAGAACGTCAATTCGCACGGGCTGGGCATCGTGGCCTTGGATCCCAAGAGCGGCAAGACCGTCAATCACGTCATGATTCCGCGCAACAGTCGCATCCCCATTGAAGTCCGGCGCATCTTCAAGACCTCCAAGGACGATCAAGAGCGGATAACGGTGCAGGTGCTCGAGGGCGACGCGCCCGATCCGTTCGCTTGCTCACTTTTGGGCAAGTGCCGCATCGTCGACTTGCCGCACGGGTTGCCCAAGGGATCGCCCGTCGAAGTCTCGTACGCGTTCACTTCGCAGGGGCGCGTCGTGGTCACCGCGCGGGACAAGACCACCGGCCGGGAGGCCCAGATCGAGATCGAACGTCGCGGCGGGTTGCGTGAGGAGGACGTGGATACGTTGAAGCGATTGGCCGATCAATACAAAGTCGAGTGACGGTCGCGGCGGTCTCTCCGGCGTCGCATCGCCGTGACAGATGGAAGGGAATACCGGCATGGCCAAGAAGCCGATCGACGTCTATCGAGAGTGGTTGGGGATCGAGGAAGCCGAACGCCCGGTGAACTACTATCGTTTGCTCGGGCTGAAACTGTTCGAGGACGACGTCGGCAAAATCCGGTCGCAGTACCGTAAGCTCAACGCCCATGTCCGCAAGTACGCCTCGGGCGACTACGCGTTCGAGTCGCAGGAATTGTTGAATGAGCTGGCCAAGGCCATGCTCTGCCTGACCGACGCCCAGCGGAAACGCGAATACGACGCCGTTTTGGGCCGCAAGGACGTGGGCGAGGGACGCCGCCGTACTCTGGAGGAAATCCTTCTCGCCGAAAAGGTGCTGACGCCCGAGGATTTGGAACGGGCACGACGTTTCGCCAAGGCCGTGGGACTGGAGATTCGCGACGCCGTCGTGCAGCAGAAACTAGCCCCGCCGGACGTCGTGATCCAGGCCTATGCCGAATCGGAGGGGTTGCCCTACATCGACCTCGAGGAAACCGCCGTCGATGAAGCGCTCATCAAGCAGGTTCCCGCCGTTTTCGCCCGGCAAAACTCGGTCATACCGGTCATGATCGACGACAGCCAGGTTTTGGTGGCGTCGCCGTTCCCGATCAATCCCGACGTGGAGGAGCAACTCCGTCTGCGATTCGGCGTGCCCGTACGGACGCTGTTGACGACGCCTGCAAGCATCAATGCGGCGGTGACGCGCTACTATTCCCAGGCGCAGCACGCCGCCGACGTCAAGGCGTCGGTCCAGGCTCAACGTGCCGCCAAGGCCGCGTCTCCGTCGCAACAATCGCAGGACCCTGCCGCCGCGACTCGCCAAGCCATACAGTTCGGAATCTTGGCGTTCAACATGGCGGTAATCTTTACCATGCTGGTGCAGATGGTCCTTTGGGGAGCGAGTGATCCGGGGAAAGTCTTCGGCATGATCGTGGTATCCGTCATCGTGGGGACTGCGGCGGGGGTCGGCACGTTCTTTTATCTTCACCGCAAGAGTTAGAATTCGGCACGGGCCGTCGCGGTTGGGGGAGGGTCCGGAAGCAAACGGAAACCGTCCGAGTTCGCGGCGGGGAGCCTTTCCGGTGATGCCGGTCGGCGTCCCTCGTGTGCCTCGATGTCGGGAATGTCCCGGCCCGGCGAGAGCGAATCCATGAACCCAAGGAAATCCGCATCCGTCCGGTCGTCCGATCCCACTGCGGCGGTTTTGCGCTGGATAGCCCAGTCGTACGAGTCGTATCGCCGCTGGCGGGAACGCGGTCGGGAAGTCTATTTGGCGTGCAACGGCGATTCCGCGTTGGCGCGGGTTCGCATTGCTGCGGAATTGCGTCAGGCCGTCGCATCGCCCGATGCCGGCCCGGAAAACGACGAGAAAAGTGACGCGCTGCCTCTGCTGGAGGCGGCGTCGGCGGAAGCGGCCTTACCCCCGCCCTCGCGGTTGCCGTACGTCGACTGGGTGCTCGCGGCCGATTACGTGCTGCTGGCGTGTCGTGAACCGTTCGCGGCCTTGGTTCAGGAGAATACGCGGCGGAAGGAAGAATACCGGCGGATTTGGGAATCGTACGTCCGTCGCCGTTGGGTTTCTGCCGCGAGGAAGTTGATGCGAAGCGATCCCAAGCGAAGCACCGAGGAAATTTTGGCGAGCTTGAAGGCCAAGCATCCCCGCATCACCCAGGCGAACATCTTGGAGGCCCAGCGTCAGGAGCGTGCCGGAGTTCCTCTCCGCAAGCCCGTTCGGCCGACCCGACCTCGCTTGCTGCGACCGTATTCGCCCGTCTACTTCACCGACGTCACGTCGGAATCTTCCGTCGCTCCCCCATCTCCGCCGCCGAATTGAGGCTGGATGACTCGCCTAATTCGAAGTCTCGTCGCTGCGGCGAGTCGGGCGAACCTTTGCACCGGTAGTCTTTGCGGCGGCAATCGGCATGCCGGGAGGGTGGGGCGTCGCCGGGAGGAGGGGTAGCGTTCGGTCCGGCGCCTACCAGCGGAAGATGCCCGTGGCCCAGGATAGTCCGCCTCCGAAACCGCTCAGCAGGACGAGATCACCGCGTTGGAGGCGGCCTTCCCGATCGGCCTCGTCCAAGCACAGTGGGATGCTGCCGGACGACGTGTTCCCGTAGCGATCCAGGTTGTTGTACAGCTTATCGCGAGGAATGCCGATGTCGTCGGCGGCGGCGTGGATGATACGGATGTTGGCCTGGTGAAAGACGACGAGGTTGATGTCGGCGAGGGTGGCTCCGGCCGCCTCCAGAACGTCGTGGACGGTTTGGCGGAGCATGCGGATGGCCCACTTGAAGACGGGTCGCCCATCCATGAATAGGAACGGATAGCCGTTGAGGGCCTCGGCGGAACCGGGATCGCGAAAGGAACCGCCTTGCCGGTAAAGCAAATCGCATCCCGATCCGTCGCTGCCGTAACTGAAGGCGATCAAGCCTTGATCGGAGTCGCCGGGCGCCAATAAGACTGCTCCGGCGCCGTCTCCGAAGATGGGGAACGTCTTGACGTCGGCGGGGTTGCAGACGCGGGAATTGCAGTCGGCACCGATGACCAGGGGCAATTTGGCGCCGCCCGCGGCCACGTATTGCATCCCCGTGATCAGCGCATACATAAAGCTCGTGCACGCCGCCTGGATGTCCATGGCGGGGGCGCAAAGCTGCAATTTGTCTTGCACCAGCGCCGCCGCGGCGGGCATGGTGTAGTCCGGCGTGTACGTGCCCAGCAGGATCAAGTCGACGTCGGCGGGATCCACCCCTGCCCGCGCCATGCACCGTCGTCCCGCCTCTGCGGCCAGATCACTGGTCGCCACGCCGGGCGGGGCGTGCCGGCGTTCCAGTACGCCCGTTCGCTTCACGATCCAATCGGCGTCGTAACCGAGGGCCGCCAAATCCTCATTGCGAACTCGTTGCTCCGGAACGCAGCTACCCAGCCCCACGACTTTGACGCCCGTAATGCTGCCTTTTCGTGACCGCTGGGCGGTGTAGGGAATCTCTCGTTGAAGGGGCGTCTGACTACTCATAAATCCTCGATCGGCGAGCGTCCGATGCTATGCTGGGCAAGACAAAATCCTTGCAATACACTTGCAGCTTCATTATCGTTAAGAGGTTGACGAGAGGCTATCCGGTACAAACCGACTTAGCCGAAAAGTATTGGGTAAGTATAACCCACCCCGTCCCTCTGGAAAATGGGCGATGCCATGGTCCTTCGGATTTTGGCGGCGCGGAGTGCGGGCTGCACGTCTTGACACGCGACGTTGCCGTCCCAGCTTGAGCATCCATCAGTGCTGGTTTTGGTGGTGTTGAGAGCCGAAAAACCCCGTCGAAACTTTTTGCGCATTCTGGCGTTAACAAAGCGGATGTGTTGATTCGGGGCTGAAGGCATTGCAATCGGGAGGTAAAAAGGGATGTCGCGTTCGAAGCGCATGGGTTGGAGGCTGCCGGTGTGCCTGGTCTTGGTGGCCTTGGTCGTGCCTGTCGTGCCGGGGTGCGGCAAAGGCGGGCCGAAGCTGGTCAAGGTATCCGGCCAGGTCTTGATCGACGGCAAGCCGCTGGCGACCGGGGTGCCCGGCTTCATTCAGGTGATTCCGGAAGGCACGCGACCCGCCACTGGAACGATCGATCCGCAGACCGGCAAATTCACTCTGACTACATTCGAAAAAGAGGACGGTTGCCCGGTGGGTACGCATCGCGTCACCGTTACCATGCGCGCCATGGTCGGAACCGAGAGCGTGTCCTTGATCCCTGAGAAGTATGCGGATCCACAAACAACCGATTTGACGGTGACCGTGGACAAGCCGACGGATTCACTGACGATCGAACTGACCGGCCCGTTGGCCAACGTACCGACCGGGCGGATTGCGCCCGAGTCCAATGATCCGAACATCTTTTGAGCGGAACGGAGGGGCGTCCCCTTTTCCTCGCAATGATTTTCGTGAATCGACGTCGTCTCTGATTGTTTCCCGTCTTTAGGAGGTTGAGCCATGGTGTTGAAGGAATCTTGTCGTGGAACGCCGGCGAGCCGATCGCGTATCGGCTTCACGCTGGTCGAGTTGTTGGTGGTCATTGCCATCATCGGTATTTTGATCGCCTTGTTGCTGCCCGCCGTTCAGGCCGCCCGTGAGGCGGCACGCCGCAGCCAATGCACGAACAATCTGAAGCAGATCGCATTGGCGACGGCCAACTACGAGAACGTGGTGAAGTCCATTCCGCCTGGACGAATGGGCTCCGACTGCTCCGACTACTACGGTTTGGCGCCTACCAGCGGTGCGAACATCAAGTACGATTACCAGCGGCAGGGGACGTCGGGCTTCGTCATGTTGCTTCCGTACATGGAAGAAAAGAACCTCTACGATTCCTTGAACGGTTTCCAAATGGGAGCGATTCTACCGGCGGGATGCGGCCTTGGGCCGTCCACCTCGGGTTGGTTGAATACCATTCCCAACTATCAGCAGGTCTTTCGTACGCGACCTTCCGTATTCGTTTGCCCCAGTTCGACGGATGAGCCGTTCCGTACGGGTACGCCCGAGTATTCGACCGGGTGCTACGCCCTTTGCTCCGGTTCCATCGGCCCCAGCAACGGTATCAGCGGAGCGGTGAAGGCCGGGAACACGGGCATGTTCATGTACATCCGCTCCATGAAGTTTTCGGACTGCTTGGACGGTCTAAGCTCCACCATCTTCTTCGGAGAGGTGATCAAGTCGCATACCGCCGAGGGAACGAACCGCTGGTGGATTGCCGGGCGACACACCGACTCCCTGCGAACTACCGATAACCCGCTGAACACTCCGGTCGGTGAGGGTATCACCTATCCGGCGGGTGGCGGCGGCATCGGATCCGGTCGCAATAACGGTGCGTTCGGCAGTTTCCATCCCGGCGGAGGCAATTTCGCCTTCGGCGACGGCAGTGTGCGATTCATTAGCAATACCATCGACATCGTGATTTACCGCGCCCTTTCCACTCGGGAGGGCGGCGAGACGAATACGGGCGGCTTCTAGGTTTGGAATCGCTCCCCGCGACCGCGTCCGCGCCGGCCTGAGCGCGGATGGTCGTTGGGGCATGCGTTTTAGAAAAAGCCCAGGTCGATTCGATCGATCTCATTAAGCCTTCCGGCGGAGCGGCGGGACGTTCCGCGGGAAGGCTTTTTGCCGCAATCGCGGGGTTGAAGTGGCGATACTCGGCCTGCGCCCGCCGCTTCGGCATCACATTCCCGGTGAAACGGATCGCCTCGTCTTCCGAAACCGTCGCAAGAATTCGGGAACGTGCAGCATCTGGGAGAGCAGGGTGCCGCCGAATCGCCGCGCGGCGGCGAACGATCGCGCGACACCCAGGCACAAAAGAGGCGCCCAAATCTGCCCCCAATATTGATTGAAGGGTTGCCCCACCAGGGCGAAGAAGGCGACGTAGGCCGCGTAAGTCGCCGCCCCACGCTGCCCCAATTCGCTCTTGCATCCCACGAATCCCAAGGTCGCCAAGCCGAAATAGAGCACGGTGAACCAGCGCGGAAGCAGGACGAGAAGAAAGTGCATCCGGGCCGTCGATAGGACGAAGTCGATTCCGCCGCCGCACAGCCAACCGCGGGAAGCGACGGCCTGGGGCGGGATGTGGTGGATGACTTGCGTCGCGTGCCAGGCGAAGTAGATTGCCCAAAGGAATAGCCCGACTGACCAGGCGACGAACTCGCGCCGCCGTCCGCGCATCCAGGCGACGGCGAGCGCCGTAAGACAGTAAGGCACGGCGAGTTCCCGAACAAACACGGCGGCAATGCCCACGATTGCCGCCGGAACGCCTCGGCCCGACGACGCCAAGAGCAGGGATAGCAAGATCAGATTCCCCGCCCAGAGCTCGGAGGAATAGTACAGCCTCGGCATGATGCCGGGAATCAAGGAGAGAGCCGTCAGCACGACCCAGATCCAGGCGGCGGGCGAGAACTCGGGATTCCGTCGAACCTCGCCGAAGCCCAGAAGCAGGATCACTGCGCCCAGCACGCCCAGCAGCAGCCTGGCGTCGTCGGGGCGGGGCAGGGCGGCGATCAGGGCCGACAATAGGGGTTGCCGCCAATTGAAGACGCTCTTGGCGGGATAGCCCCGCCTCGGAAGCTCGTCTGCCGCCGCGTCGTAGTAGGACTCTCCCGCTCGCATGCGGCGGACCTCCGCCTCGTATAGCGCGAGATCGTAGGAGGGGTGTTCCCCAGAGGGCCGGGCCGTGTCGCCTGTCACCATTGAGGAGCGGGTCTCGGTAACGGTGGGTCGCCTGTCTTGGCCGGCCCAGCGAACGGCGAGGGCGATCACAAGGATCGATCCGAGAGCGATGGTCGCTTGCACGCACCGCAACGGGGTACGCGGTCGATTCGGTGCCGAGGTTGACGTGGATTCGTGCATCGGTATATCGCGGCCCAAGGTGGGGCGTTCAAAAAAAGGGGTGCGCAGTGCCTCGCTGCGCAAAGTGTAGCTCGCGGAGGGCAATTGCTTGGGCGATGTGGTGCCGCGACCGAGTCGCTTCGAGGCGGATTTTCGGCAAACTTGATATACTTGCGATGATGGGTCCGCGCGGACCGACCGGGAGACCGTTTCGCACGAAACCGCGGCGCAAAAGTCGGATAGAGCACCTTGGGTCCGTCTTGATGATCGACGAACCGACAATTCCCCAGGACGGTACGGCCAGGCGCATCTCGCAAGAGATGAGCTTGCAGCGTCGTCGCCCTCCCGCCGACGTGCCGGGCTACGATATCGAGCGTTTGCTGGGCATGGGGGCCTACGGCGAGGTCTGGGTGGCCGTGGACCGGAACACGGGCCGTCGCGTAGCCGTCAAGTTCTACGCCCATCGCGGCGGGTTGGACTGGTCGCTCTTGTCGCGCGAGGTGGAGAAACTGGTCTTCCTATCGGCCGACCGCTACATCGTGCAACTGATTGCCGTCGGTTGGGACTCCGATCCGCCGTATTACATCATGGAGTTCATGGAGCAGGGTTCACTCGCCGACCGATTGGCGGGAGGGCCGCTGCCGCCCGGCGAGGCGGTCCGGGTGTTCCGCGACGTGGCGATCGGGCTGCTCCATGCGCACAACAAAGGGGTGTTGCACTGCGACCTCAAACCGGCCAACGTGCTGTTAGACCAGGACGGCAAACCGAGACTGGGAGACTTCGGCCAGTCCCGATTGTCACACGAGCAATTGCCCGCCCTCGGGACCCTCTTCTACATGGCGCCGGAGCAGGCCGACCTGCATTCCGTGCCCGATGCACGCTGGGACATCTACGGCTTGGGCGGCCTTTTGTACTGCATGTTGACGGGCAAACCGCCTCATCGGGACGACGAATCGGCCGAGCGGATCGAGCGGATTACCGATCTGGAGGAACGCCTGGCGGCCTACCGAAAATGGATCGTGGAATCGGGGGTGCCGACGCAACACCGCGCGATTCCCGGCGTGGATCGCGGCCTGGCGACCATTGTCGAGCGGTGTTTGAATCCCGATCCCAAACAGCGATATCCCAGCGTTTCCGCGGTGTTGGCGGCGCTGGACGCCTGGTCTTTGCAAAAGACGCGGCGTCCGCTGCTTGTGCTGGGCTTCCTCGGCCCGATCCTGTTGTTATGCGTGTTCGCCGTGTTCGCGTGGCGAGGGTTTTCGACCGCCGTCGCGCGCTCCGAACGGAATCTGACGGTGCGCGCCCTGCAAAACAACCGGTTGATGGCCGAGTACGTGGCCGACTTGGCGGGCAAGGAGTTGCGGCGACGCTTCGACGCGGTGGAACAGTTGGCGGTTCATCCCCGTTTCTTGCAGGCGGTGCGCGACTTCGTTCAGGACCAGGAAGTTCGGCCTCTTTTGGATTCCTTGAACCGGCCCGCAGCCGATGAATCGGAACTGGAAGAGCTTCAGGAGCGATTCCGCGAGCATCCGGCGCGGCGGCGATTCCAGCACGAGTTCGAAGCCCTGTTGCCTCGCTGGATGAGTCCGCCGACCGACGGCGAGGGGGAACGGCCGAGCGATGACGTGGCGAGTTGGTTCTTTTGCGATGCGCGGGGTATTTCGGTCACGCGCGTACCGCAGTCTCGAACCATCGGCCGCAACTACGCTTGGCGGAGCTTTTTCACCGGGTGGGATCGCGATCAAGATCGGCTTTGGCGGCCGGGCACTCCCGATCTGCATTTGCACGAAACGACACTCTCCGCGGTGTTCCGCAGCGATGCCAGCAACTTGTGGATCACCGCGGTGGCGACGCCGGTCCGAGATCCCGGCACGGGGGAATTCCTGGGCGTGTTGGCTCTCACCGTTCGCGTGACGCGCTTTGTGGAGTTGCAGGGGAACCCCTCGCAATTTCCCGTATTGGTGGAAATGCGACCGGGTGATTATTGGGGGATGATCTTGCAGCATCCTTTGTTCGATGAGATTTTGCAGCGCGAAGGGCGTCTCCCCGATCGGTTCAAGGATTATCGCATCTCGCAGGAGGAGCTTCCGCCGGTGTTCGACGGCAGCACGTCCCCTCCCGCCGCCGCCGTCGATTTCCACGATCCGTTGTCCGAAGATCCGCTGGGAGCGGCCTATGCGCGGCGCTATCTGGCGCAGCAAGCCGCGGTCACGGTGAAACGGGCCGGGAGCGACGTTGCCGAGGCGACGGGGTGGTTGGTGTTGGTTCAGGAGGACTACGAATCGGCCCTGGCGCGTCCCCTGCAAGAGATGCGGACGAAGCTCTTCCAGTTCGGCCTGATTGCGGCGGGCATGGTGATGGTGATTCTGCTTGGGCTGTGGACCTTGGCCCTGCGATTGCTCCGCGAGGTCTCGCCCGTTCCCAACGATAACTGGGAATGGGAAGTGCTCCCGCGAAATCCGCTTCGAGACCGAGGTGATTGGACGCCGACGCGTCGCACGGTGGAGAGCACGCACGATTGGGAAAACGCGATGAGGGAGGACTCGTGACCTGCGTCACCGCACCAACGACAACGGTCCGTCCGCCGGCGCGTCATCAGGAGGTCTTGGGACATGGCTGAACCCTCCGCCATCCATCTGATCGCGCAAGGCGAGAACCCGGAAGACCGCTGGCGAAAGCCCCTTCCCGCCGGTGTGCCCGTGATGTTGGGGCGAGCAGCCGGTTCGTGGTCGGCGGCCTGGGACCCGCACATCTCCCGCATCCATGCGGAACTGCTTCTGGATGGCGACCGTCTCGACGTCCGCAAAGTTCCCACGGCCAGGAATCCCGTGTTTTTCCGCGGACGGGCTGTGGAAACGGCCTCCGTGTCCTTGGGCGAGTGTTTCGTCATCGGGCGGACCTCGTTCACCCTGGTGCGGCAAGAGGCGCGGATCACGGCGGATCACCCCGATCCGGTGCAGCAACAAGAATTCTCCCCGCAGCATTTGCGGCAAATCGCCTTCGTCAACCCGAATCATCGCTTGGAGGTGCTGTCGCGACTGACGCAGGCCTTGTCGTCGGCGGCGACGGAGCGCGAGATGTGCGGGCGCTTGGTCAATCTGGTTCTGGCCGGGATGCCGAACGCGGAGGCTGCCGCCGTGGTGCGGGTGGAGGAAGAAAAGGATGGCGGAAGGCGGGGTGAGGAGTCGCCCGGGGCGGAGGCGTCCACTGCCGGGTCCGGGGCCGCCATCCGGGTCCTGGAATGGGATCGGCGTTTGCTGACTGCCGGCGATTTTCGCCCCAGCCGGCGGCTGATCTTGCAGACTTGGCAAAAGAGGCGGAGCCTGCTGCACGTGTGGTCGGGAGATTGGCTCCGGCACCGCGGCGGAGGCTCGGCGGTCGCCGCGCCCGATCCCCGAGGGGGACCGACGCCGAGTTACCGTGCCGAGGAGTTTTCCGTCTATACCGCGCGGCAAAACGTGGATTGGGCGGCCTGCACGCCCATCTTTTTGGAAGGCGTACCGCATTGGGCGATCTACGCGGCGGGCGGACTTCGCAGCAACGGCACGCCCCCGTCCAGCGGCGCCGGCGACCTCCGCGAAGACGTCAAGTTCTTGGAACTGGTGGCCTCCATGGCGTCCTCTCTCTTGCAACTGCGTCAATTGCAACGGCATCGCGCCGTGCTCTCGCAGTTCTTTTCGCCGCTGGTGCTGGAGGGCTTGGCGGAAGGCGATCCCGAGGAATTGCTGCAACCGCGCGAAGTGGACGTGACGGTGCTGTTTTGCGATCTCCGCGGGTTCAGCTTGGAGTCGGAACGCAACGCCGCGCAACTGCTGCAACTGCTGCGGCGTGTCAGCATGACGCTGGAGGTCATGACGCGCTGCATCCTGAACGAGGGCGGCGTGATCGGAGACTTTCAAGGCGATGCGGCGATGGGGTTTTGGGGTTGGCCCTTGCCGCAAGAGGACGGGATTGCCCGGGCCTGCCGCGCGGCCTTGGCGATCCGGCAAGAGTTCCAATCCGCGACGTCGTCGGCGGAAGACGCCGCGACCGGATTCCGCGTGGGCATCGGTATTGCGCACGGTCCGGCGGTGGCGGGCAAGATCGGTACCGCTGACCATGCCAAGGTCACGGTCTTCGGACCGCCCGTCAATCTGGCCTCCCGCCTGGAAGGCATCACCAAGGTCTTTCGCGTTCCGATTCTGATCGATGAAGCGACTGCGGAATACGTCCGCCGGCACATGGCGCCGACGGCGGCAAGGACGCGAAAACTGGCGGTGGTGCGTCCCTACGGCATGGAGCGGCGCGTTACCGTGAGCGAATTACTTCCGCCGGAGAGCGGCGACTCGGTGTTGAAGGATGAGCACCTCCGTTGGTCCGACGCCGCCGTGGAGGCCTTCGCGGAAGGCCAATGGGAGGAGGCCTTCGAATGGCTCCATCGTCTGCCCGCAGCGGATCCGGCGGCGGACTTCTTGACCGTGCACATCGCCCGGCACAACCGGCGACCGCCGCCGCACTGGGACGGGGCGATCACGTTGGACGGCAAGTGAACGACGGCGGTGTCACCCCTCGCCCGCTTCGGTCCCGCCTTTCGGCGGCGCGTCAGGTGGGGGAACGTTCGGGCCGAGTATTTCGGCGAGGTGGATCGCAAAACAGTCGGGCATGATCCGCCGGTTGTAGCCGCCTTCCAATACGCTGACGCACCGCCCTCCGCAATGGGTTTCGGCCAAGTCCAAGACGATGCGGGTCAAAGGCCCGAAATCCTCCGTCTCCAATCCCAGGTTGCCCACGGGATCGAGTCGATGCGTGTCGAAGCCTGCGCTGAGGAGAATGAGTTGAGGCTTGACCTTGGCGGCGAAATCGTCCAGGGCGTCTCCCAGTCGATGCAGATACTCGGTGCGTGAGGTCCCGTAGCGGACGGGGACGTTGCGCGTGTAGCCCAGGCCGGCTCCTTCGCCCTGTTCGTCCTCGTCGCCCGTGCCGGGGTAAAAGGGCCAACGATGGATCGAAAGGAAGGCCACGCGCGGATCTTCCCAAAAGGTTGCTTGGGTGCCGTTGCCGTGATGGATGTCCCAATCCACGATCAAAACGCGGTCCAGTCCCAACTGCCAAACCGCGGTCGCAGCGCCCACCGCGATGTTGTTGAAGATGCAGAACCCCATGGCCCGATCTCGCAGGGCGTGATGTCCCGGCGGCCGGACGAGGCACGCGGCCCGGCGATCCTCGCCCTGAACAACGCGGCGAACCGCATCGCATACGGCGCCGACGGCCAAGATGGCCACCTCGTAGGAGTCGGGACTGCACACCGTGTCGTGGTCCAAATCGCCGCCGCCCGCCTTGGCCAACGACCAGACCTCGTCGATGTAGCGAGGAGAATGCACGAGTTGCAGCGTGTTGCGGGGGACGGGCTTCCATTGCGGACGCACGCACCGCTGCAACAGACCCTGCTCTTCCAAACGATCCGGAATATCGCGAATCCGGTCCGCGCTCTCGGGATGCGATCCCGTTTGATGAAGCAGGAAGGCCGGATCGAAATACAGAAGCGTCATGCCGAAACCTCGTGACGGGAAAGGTCGAATTCAGGCCGCCGGGATGCGTCGCCCTTGTTCCACGATGCTTTCAATCTAACTTTTTGTGCGCCCGCTTGCGACCGTCCGACTGACGAACCGCCGCGAGAAAGGCGGTCGCCAGGGCGGTCAGCGCACACAGACTCACACGCCCTCCCCAAACCAAACTCCAGGGACGAAACGTCAAAGTGAGGCGGTGCCTCCCCTCCGGCAGCACGCAACCCATGAAATCTCCGTTGACGCGGAGGACCTCGGCGGCGCGACCGTCGTGGGCGGCGTGCCAACCCGGGTGATAGGCCTCGGATATGACGAGCAACACCGGCCCCGATGCTTGCACCGCGACCAGCATGCGACCCGGCCGATCGGTGATGACACGAATTCGGGCGGTCGCTTCCGGCGATACGTTGATTGGCTTCTCGACCACGGCGGCGACGGCGGAGTCCGTACGCTCGATGACCTCGGGCGTCGCGGCGGAGGCGATCACTTGGCCGACCGTGCGGAACCGCGGCAGGGGACCGGGAGATTTTTCCCAGACCACTGCTGCTTGGCCCATGGACGACGGGCCAAATCGCCCCACCCAGCCTACCTCGGCGATCCGCCGTGCGGCGAGGCTTTGCATGTCGAGCACGCGGCGGGGCGGCAACCCGGCATAGCCGTCCATCCGGCGGAAGCCCCGGACCAAGCACTCGTTGCCGATTGCGGGAAGCGGCGACGGCGAACGCACCGCGGCATCCGGCAAGAATACGACGCGCCCTGACCGGTAGGTATTCTGCGAGTCGTGCAGAGGCGGAGTTGCCGCGAGCGATCGCCACTCGTCGAAGGGCCGGGCATCGCGCCAGACGGCATAACTGAGGCCGTAGCTCGCCAAATCGACGGCAGTCAGTAGGATCAGCCCGATCAAGGCGGTTCGGTGACCGCGTGCGGTCGCCGTGATCGCAAGGGCTGACGTTGAGAATAGCACGATGCCCGCCGCTATGGTTGCGCCGTTTCCCCAAGGAAAACCGCTCGATCGCGATGCAAACGGGAGAACGACCGCGAAAATGCTTGCCGCCGCAAGGGCGAAAGCCGTTCTCGAAAAAACGGAACTTGCAGCACGAAGCGGTTCGGCGGGTGACCGCGAGGTGCGGAGCAGATTACGAAACCCGAATGCGGCCGCGATGACGACGCACAATTGGAACAGCACGACCGCACGGCTGGGACAGCGGAAGGGAAGCCATTGTTGAAGGATGAAGAGCGGCGAGTACCGCCCGAACGCCGTCAGGAGTGCGAGGACGGCACCGACCGCGGAGGCGATCAGGATGATGCGTTCTCGTCGTCGATGGGTGGCGGTTGTCCAAGCCGTCAGCGCCAAACACAGAGGCGCCGCGCCCAGGTATAGTCCCATCTCGTGAGTATTTCCTCCCAAGACGCGATCGCGGAAAAGATACGGTGCGACGAGCTGAAGCAAGTTGACGGGATGCAGTGAGCCGGTCGCAAGAAACTCCGGAGTTGGGGCGGAACGCGCAGAATCGTGAAGCGCCTCCCATGTCGGAAGGAATTGAACGGCCCCCAGTGCCAGTCCGCCGGCTTTTCCAACAAACAAAAGGGAAGCGGAAGCCGACAAGAATCGTCCAATTCCATGCCGGCGACGAGACCGGCGGTCACGGACTAAGGCGAGAGACCGGACGATAAACCAAGCGGTTTCGGCAAGCAGGGAGTACCACACGTATTGCGGATAACCCAGCAGCCATTGCGAGCCTGTGAGAGCGACATATCCCAGCCACGGCCACGCCAGGCGCTGCCTTGCGGTGAGTTGCTTGCCGTTGCGTGATCCATTCGACAGCGTCCTGCGAGCGGCTTCCGCCAGCAGACGATCCTCGCACCAAAGCAACCAAGGCAGGTGCGAGATGACGGCGACGGCGTTGGGATGGACGAATCGCAGGAGCGAGAATCCTCCGAAGGTGAAGATCAGTGCTGCCCAAGCGGCGGCCGCGCGGTCCTTGGCAAGTCGCAAGACGAGCACGAACATGCCGCCCCACAAGACCGCGTAGGAGGAAAGCAGTTCGACCGTGAAGGCCGCGGGCAGGGGCAGCAATCGGTACGTCACCATGTGCCACGGGTGATATGACCCCAGTTGGCCTTCGCCGGTCAGGTAGAATCCGCCGAAGAGGCCCGGGTGCCAGTCGAACGATTCGCCCGCGGCCAATTGCCGGGAATAGAAGTACCGCAACGGCAAATGATAGGCGCCCAGGTCGTCTCGGGTATAGACGTTTCCGCGAAGGGCGGGCAAAGCCATCAAGCATAAGATCGCGATCGACGCCCCCGTAGCCGTGACGGTCGCGACGCGATCGACCCGTGCCTTGCCTGGGACCGGCGAGCTCCACGAGTTGCGGCGAGGCAAACGGCGAGGGTCATCGGTCCAACGGGCGAACATGGCGGATGATGCCTTGCGATCAACCAAAACGAATGGGGGCGGGCACGGCGGGGTGCGATGCAGGTGAACGAGAATCCACGTTTTGCAAGTATAGGGCGCCGCTTAGCCGTCGCCGATGCTACGCGCATCCACGGCACAATCGTTACGGGTCCTCCTCTTTTCGGCCTTTTTGCGGTCGGTTCGCGAAAAAAGATTCAAGTTCGCGATTTGACTTGAGCCGTTTTTGACCTAGCTTTCATTACAGAGGCGAGACTCGAAGGCGATGAGAAAAATCGAAGCCGGAGGGTCGAGCCGAATGACGGCCTGAAGGCTGTCTGGCGAGTTGGGATGTGAACGGGACGCTTCGGCGTCGCCGGTCCGCACTCGCCGCGAACGGCCTGCACGCCTCATCCTCGAAAAGGCAAACCGGTCGTAAGGCCGGGGCGCAAAGCCAAGGGCCGAACTCGCTTGCGAGGGCGGCGGCCTGGCTGCCGAAAGGGTGACGCGGTTCGGGGTGTAAACCCCGGACTTCCGCTTGCCGACAACCGGGTTTCGTGCCGGTGCGGCGGCGTCGTCCGACTCGGTCGGCCCGAGCGGATGGGCATCGCGGCATTAGGGGAAGAGGCACCAGCGTTCGGTTTGTTCGGGGTCCGGAAGGTACAAGGCAGGCCGGCGTCGCCGTGAGGCGGCGGGTACCCTCCGATCCCTACTTTTCCCTGCCGATCGCGGCTTGTCGCCGCGGTAATCGGTCGGCAAAGACCCGCTTGTCTTGGAGGAACTGTATGAGGTTGCTTGCTCAGAAGTTGCATCGTTTCCTCGTTTCGGAAGACGGCCCCACCGCGGTGGAATACGCCGTCATGCTGGCCCTGATCGTGATCGTCTGTCTGACGGCCATCAGCTCCTTGGGAACGGCCGCGCGCGACACCTTCGACACGATTCAGCAGTCCGTGAACGCTGCCGCTCCGAGCTGATCCTTTGGGATGCCGGGCATGACACCCCACCGAACCGGTCGGGTTAGCGTGTAAGCGGGAACAACCCCTCGGAGATGGACATTTTCTCCGAGGGGCGTTTTTTTGACCTATGCTTTTCTCGAGGAGTATCGACGCGAAGACCGGCGGAGCGAATCGGGAAGGGATGCGAACCATGGATTGGCCTACATCAGCGGATTTGATGCTGCAAGCCGTACCGGCCTTGATTGTGGCGCTCTCGGTGGCGGCGGCAGCCCTGCAATTCCTCCTCACGGTCCGTTGGTAACCGGGGGCGATCCCCAGGTCGGCCCGGCGACGGACCATGACGTTGCGTCTTGTGGGCGAAGCGTCTGGAACACGGGGACCGGGCGGTGATGCGACCCCTCGCGCGGCGCCGCCGCGAATCGGGGAAAGGACACAAACGAGCAACTTCAGGAAAGCGCGTGGGAGCGGAGATCATGTTGGATCGATTGATGGAAGCAGCGGGAGGCCCTTGGCCCGTTTGGGTCGTTTGCTGGCTGGTCAGTGTGACCTTGATCGTGGCGGCGTGGATCGATGGACGCCAACTCAAAGTGCCGAACTGGTTGACCTTTCCCATGATTCTGACGGGCTGGGCGTTCAGCGGATGGGTGGGTGGATGGGCAGGGCTTGGCTGGAGCTTGGCCGGGACCGCCGTCGGACTGGGCCTGCTTTTTCCCGCCTATGCCATCGGTGGGATGGGCGCCGGCGACGTCAAGCTGCTGGCCGGAGTCGGTGCCTGGGTCGGCATGGTCCATACCTTCTGGGCCTTCGTCGCCACGGTGATCGTCGGTGCCGTCTTGGCCGTCATCATGGTCCTGTACCGCCGGGCCTGGAGACATCACAAGAATCAGTTCTTCGCGATCCTCACCGAAATCCTGGTGGTTCGAAATCCGGAAAAACTGGCCGCCATCGCCGCCGAGCGGAAACCTCGCATGCTGCTGCTCCCTTACGGGATTCCGATCGCGATGGGTACGATCGGGTACTTCATCTTACGAGGCATGCTGCTTCCCGGCGTCGGTCTTCCGATCTGATCCGGGAGTCTCGGCGAAAAGATGCGCCGCCGAAACGGCTCACATCGGGCTTTACCCCGGTTCGTGTGATACGACGCGCCCAAGAGTGACTTTTCGCCGCGCCTGGATTCTCTTTTCACCGAGGTGGTGCCATGAGTCTTGTTGAATTGCCCAAACCGCTTATAGCCCCTAAACGGTGCCGAGATTCCGGTGGCTCTCCGCCGTATGGGGATGTTGCTGCGGCCTATACGTGGCTTTCACGAATAAATGGCGTTGGAGGATTGGAGAAAGTGTATCGATCTTGCCGAAAAGAACGGTTGGGTGTAGCCGCCGTCGAGTTCGCCGTGGTGGCTCCGCTCTTTTTCCTTTTGCTTTTGGGCATGATCGAGATCGGTCGGATGGTGATGGTCCAGCAGGTCATTACGAATGCATCCCGAGAGGGTGCCCGCATCGCCGTTCTCGACGGGACCACGACCGCCGACGTGATGGAAGCCGTGGAGACCTATTTGGCCGGCGGCGGGGTGAGGAGCGCGACTGTGACGGTTACGCCGGATCCTCCCAGTCAAGCCGGTTATGACGAGCCCGTGACCGTTACGGTTCGTGTGCCGTTCAATCAAGTAAGTTGGCTTCCAACGCCAATGTTTTTAGGTGGAGTGCAGTTGTCCGCCGTTACCACGATGCGGCGCGAGACCGCTCAATAGAAGACGGGCATCGTGAGGCAACGACCGGACTGAGTGTGAAGGATCGCGTAAACATCGGATGAACAAGGAAGTTGATACGCCGTCGCCCGATCGTCGATAGTCCGAGATCCGGAATTTACCCATGCGTACGAAATCCTTGATTCTCCTGGCCCTGGCAATCGGTTGCGGACTGGTGGCTGCCGTCGGCGTGCAGCAAGTCCTTGCGACCCGGGATCGCGTCGTCGCCGCCCCGACGGAGGAGACGCAGGCGATCTTGGTGGCCATGGAAGACATTCCGATGGGGGAGCCGATCAAGGAAACGCAAGTGAAATTGGAGGAATGGCCCAAGAGCAAAATTCCCGCGGGCGCGATCTTCGATTTGTCGGGCATCGAGGATCGCCGCACCAAGACGAAGATATTCAAGGGCTCACCGGTCTTGGACGGATACTTGCTGGCCAAGGGCGCGGTGGATGCGGGCGCGGCACCCTGGATTCCCAAGGGCTACCGCGTGGTTTCCGTGAAGGTGGATCCGGTGAGCGGCAGTTCGGCCATGATTCGTCCCGGCGACCGCGTGGATGTGGTGGTCCACTTCGCCGCCAACCCCGCCCGGGGCATCGTGAAGAATTTCACTCGCACCATCTTGCAGAACATCAAGGTTTTTGCGATCGACGACAAGTACGAATTGACGGACGACGAACAGAAGGCCTTCAATCCCAAAACGGTGTCGTTGTTGGTGACGCCGGAACAGGCGGAGATATTAACCGCCGCATCGGAGTTGGGGCAAATTCGTCTGGTGATGCGCGGTTTGGGTGATGTGGAGTCGGCGGAAACCAAAGGAGTCGAACCGTCCCAACTGCTGGGTCTGGCGACGAGCGAGGGGGATCCCGACAAGGAGACGGTTCCCGGTCAAACGGTTCCAGGTCGCGACGGGCAAGCACCGGATGCCTTCGGGCAATTTTTGAATTCCATGCAGCAATCGCAACCACCGGTCCAGACGAGTCCCGGTGCCAACACGTGGCCCGTTCGGATTATTTCCGGATCCGACGTGAACGACGTGATCTTGGAGGAGGAACGGAACGATGGGGTGGGCACTCCTTTGCCGGCGAGGTGGAAAGTGGTCACGTCCGGCATGGGCGGTGGCGCATCGGGTTCGGCGACCGGTTTGATACCCGGCGACGTACTGCCTCCGGCGCCGGAACCTCAACGCGATCCCGTGGAACCGTTACCGGACGAACCCAGGAATCAATAGCGAGAGTGGAAAGTATAACGGGCAAGCCGAGAAAGGCTTGCGGCGATAGGAACCCGGGGGAGGCGATCGGTTGCCGAAAGCCGGTCCGCGGTCGTTGTAAAGACGTCGTCGCGGAGGCATGAACGGCAACCCCGAAGGGCGTCGTGCGACGGACTTCGCACGAGGCGCATGGTCGGTGAGGCACGGAAGGCCTCGCTCGAACGGACGCGACAATTCGGAACGGTCACCCGGCCTTGCTCGGTGCGGCGCGTTCCCCGAACACAAGGATGGTCACGGATGATGCGGAGCTTTTCCCAACTCTTCCGGCATGTGGAACTCCGGAGCGGGTTCTGCGCGTTTCTTTGGTGCGTCGTCCTCGCGCTGGAAACGGGCTTTGCTCAGCAGGTTGCGCCGCTGCCGCCGTCGGGCGGCGGATCGGGGGGGGCGCCGTCGGGCGTTGCGCTCGGTTCGAACGCCGTGGTCTGCAAGATAACGGAGTCCAACCAGCGGCAGGAATTGACGGTCAATACCAGTCGCATTCTGACCTTGGATCAGCGAATCCCGCAGGCGCAGGTCAACAACCCGGAGATTCTGCAACTGACGGCCTTGTCGCCGAATCAGATCCAAATCTTCGCCAAGAAACCCGGCGTGACGCAAGTCAATCTGTGGGACGAAGCCGGGACCATCTATTCCATCGACGTAATCGTCTTCGGCGATGCTCGCGAGTTGTCCCTCTTGATCGAGAGCCAATTTCCGAATTGTAGTATTCGGGTGGTGCCCATTTCCAACGGCGTCATGCTGTCGGGATACGTGGATCAACCCGAGCACGTGAGTCGCATCATGCAGTTGGCGCAGGAGTACTACCCTCGGGTCATCAATAATCTCACCTTGGGCGGCGTCCACGAAGTGCTCCTGCACGTCAAGGTGATGGAGGTTTCGCGGACCAAGCTTCGCGCTTTGGGTTTCGATTGGACGCAGATATCGGGGCAGAATATCGTGCGTTCCAGCGTCTCGGGATTGATCAGCGGGGCTACGGGAGCGGACGCTGTGGCGGGGACGTCGGCCTCGGCGGTAACCTCCGGCGCAGAAACGTTCTTTTTCAGCGTCATCGACGGCAGCGACGCCTTCTTCGGGGTGCTGGAGGCCTTGCGTCAAGACAATCTGATGAAGGTCTTGGCCGAGCCTACCCTAGTAACGGTCAGCGGTCGTCCCGCGTTTTTCCAAGTGGGCGGTGAGTTCCCGATTATCGTGCCGCAGAGCTTGGGAACCGTTTCGATCGAGTACAAGAAGTACGGCACGCAGGTCGATTTCGTCCCCATCGTGCTGGGCAACGGCAAGATTCGCCTGGAGGTCCGCCCGCGAGTCAGCGAGATCGATACGGCTCGGTCGGTGGTCATCAACTCCACGACCGTGCCGGGGCTTCGGGTTCGGGAGGTGGACACGGGTGTGGAGATGAAGGCCGGCCAAACGCTCGCCATCGCCGGTTTGGTGGAGACGCGAGTGGAGGCCCAGCGACGCGGATTGCCCTGGATTTCGGATGTGCCGTATATCGGCGTACCCTTCCGACGCGTCGTGGAGAAAACCAACGACGTGGAACTGTTGATCTTGGTGACGCCGGAGCTGGTGTCGGCCATGAACCCGGAAGAGGTCCCGCCGGGAGGACCGGGCATGAGCACGTCCAGCCCAACAGATTCCGAGCTCTATTTCGGCGGTCTGATCGAAGTGCAGCGCTGCTGCCCGGCCGGGACCGCCGGGGACGCGGGCATGATCGAGGTGCTTCCGCCCTCGCAGGATGCCGCGCCGACGCCCGCGCCGGTCTTGCAGACCGCTCCGCCCAGCGGTCCGGTGCTCAATCGCGTGCCCTCCAAGCTACCCGTCGCGACGCGACCTGCCGCTGGAACGAAGCCGGCCCCGAGTGCGGCCCCTCTTCCGCCCGGCGAGACGGAAGCGGGCGGCGTCAAGCCGCTGCCCGGTTTCAAGGGCAAGATCGGTTACGGCGAATAGCGCGATTCCACGGGGCAAGGGGTACCGCGAGAGAACCGACCGCTTGCGAGGGGAGGTTCCGCGGCGACCGGCGCCGGGTCACGACCTGGAATCGACGAGCATCGTCACTTTCCGCTGCGTGCGAGGTTTTTGTAAGCCATACTTGTCAAGAGAAACCGGAAGAACGGGTCGTGAGTGCCACCCTCCACCCGGTCCGGGGCGACCGCGCGAGGGGTCCGCGCTTCGCGCCGGGCGGACGGATGGTTCGGCGGGCAGCGTCCCTGTTTACCCGAGGGGCGTGCCGCCTGGTCTCGCGCCATGGAAATTGGGTGAACCGCATGAGTAACGTACTTCGATTGGCGATCGTCGATCCCCAAGATTCGACCCGAGAGGAACTGAAGCGCCTTCTCCTCGGATTGGAGATGATTTGGTTGGACGCCGAGTGCTCGCGGTACGAGTTTTTCGCCGACGTCGTCGCCCAAACCAACCCCGACATCGGTGTCGTGGCCATTGACCAAGACCCCGAGAAGGCCCTGGACTTGGTCGCCCGCGTCACGCAGAATTCGCCCGACTGCGCCGTTTTCGTGATCAGTTCCAGTAAGGATGGGAATCTCATTCTGCAAGCCATGCGGGCGGGGGCCAAGGAGTTTCTGCCGCAACCGGTGCGCATCGAAGACCTGTTGACGGCGATCGCGCGGATCAGCGAGCGAAAATACGGACGCGGCGAAAGCAAGACGCGAGGCTCCCAAGTCATTGCTATGGTCGGCGTGACCGGCGGGGTGGGCGTCTCCACCTTAGCCGTGAACCTGGGATGCGCCCTTGCCCGAAACGAAAAGAATACCGCCGCCTTGGTGGACCTGGACTTGTGTCTGGGCGACGCGGACGTTTTGTTGGATACGATTCCCGATTACACGATCGTGGATGTGGCCCAAAACGTCACGCGATTGGACTATTCGCTGCTGAAACGGTCATTGACGAAGCACGCATCGGGACTGTTCCTGCTGCCGCGACCCGTACAACTCGAAGACGTCGGGCTTCTCAGCGCCGAGGACTTGCAACGGGTCATCGGTTTGCTCAAGGCCACGTTTACGCACTTGGTGCTCGACCTTTCCAAGGCCTTCACCCCGGTCGATATGATGGCCCTGGAGATGGCGCATCACGTCCTGTTGGTCACGCAACTGGACCTGCCGTGCTTGCGGAACGTCGTGCGCTTGATGATGTCCTTCCAAAACATGGAAGGCATGTCGGACAAGGTGAAAATCATCGTCAATCGGTCGGGCATGGAGAACGGCCAGATCACACTGAAGAAGGCGCAGGAGATCATCAGTCGGGAAATCTTCTGGCAGATTCCCAACGACTATCGCGCCTGTAGCGAGGCCCGCAATAACGGTGTGCCTCTCTTGGAACAGGCCCCTCGCTCCGCCGTGACGCAGTCGATCCTGCAACTGGCCGATGCGCTCTGCGGCGAGAAGGAAGCGGAGAGCGAAAAAAAGATCGGCCGAGGGCTGTTTCGCCTGTGGGCCGGCAAAAGCGGCGGTTGATCGAATCGGGCGAAGCGCCGCGCTGAGGGCGGCATCGACCGCTGTGTGCGGTAAGAGAACCGCAATCTGAAAGAACGCCTCTCGGCCGCGCCGTAGCGGCCCGCGATCGCCATCCGCAGTCCTGTTTCAGCCTATCTTCGGCACTCTTGCGACGTGAATTGTCGCCGTACATCATGGGGCATAATGGGGGAGGATGACGCCGGGAATACTTCGCACGAATCGAGGCCGGGGGATTTATGAAACGGCACCTTGCAGGGCTTCTCTTGCTAAGCGTGGTCTTTGTCGCCGCGTCGCGTGCTTCGGGCGGGGAGAATGGGGCACGTTCGAGCGTCGGCGGTGTGCCGATTCCCTCCGTGCCCGACGCCTTGCGCAACCCCTGGCCCGAAGAATGGGAACGGGAATTCCAAGCCCGCGCCGCCCACGCAATCCGGTTTTTCGACTCCGGAGGCCAAGGGCGCTACGGGACCACCTTCTTCGAGAGCGAGAAGGCGTCTTATCCCAAGGCCATGTTCGACTTCTTGGCGGGGCACCGCGAACGGGCGATCGCCTTCCTCCAATCCAAGGACGCCGATGCCGAAAGGTGGCACGCCCACACTTTGGGCATCGACTTCTATCCGTGCTTTACCCTCAAAGGGCAGGTTCGCAAGTATTTTCTTTTCGGCCCGTACCTCGATCCCGACTATCGCGAGCGGATGAGTCGCGCGGCGAAGATCTGGACCGCCCGCGACCCTGCCGAGCAACCGCATCCGATTTTCGGTCGGGGAAAAGGGGGCGAAGGGTGGACGCCGGAGATTCGCGGTTTTCAGGTCGATAAGCGATCCACCGACAATCTGCGCATCATGCGCGAGGTGAGCGTCTATCTCTTCGCCGAAGCGACGGGAAACCGCGACACACAGGCGGCGTACCGCGAAAAGCTGATCGATTACGTCGCGTCCCTCTATCGCGTCGGTATGAGCGAGTGGGATTCCGAAAACTACCTCAGTCACGGCATCTCGGCGTGGCTCAATCTGTACGACTTCGCGCAGGATCCGGAAATGAAAGCCGCCGCCAAGGCCGCTTTGGATTGGCTTTGTACGGCGGGCGCCTTGAAGTATTACCGCGGCGGGATGCTGGGGCCTTCCTGCCGCGATTACGGAGGCGGCAACGTCGTCTTCGGGGCCCTTTCCTCCCACATGCTTTATTTGTGGTTCGGCGATTGTCCGATTTCCGATCCGCGCCCCTATGAAGACGACGTCCACGCCGTGACGAGCGCATATCGCCCGCCGCAGGCGGTCGTGCATCTCGCCCGAAAGAATTTTTCTCGGCCCGTGGAGATGATCAACACGAAACCGTCCTACGCTTATTGGTCGTTGCCTCAGGGGCCTGAGCGACCGCGGTACCGGGAGACGTTGTACATTGCCCGGACTTACCAACTGGGGAGCCTGGCCGGCGATTTCTCGGAGCGGGCGACGCCGGAAAACTGTCGTGTCATGAGTCTGGGGGCATTCAGTTCGGTTCGCGGTGTCGATTACGTCGTGCTGCAAACGGACCCTCCCGGTTCCCATGCCGCCATCAAACCTGACGAACGCACCGCCCAATACCGCAACATGCTGGTGTGGATGAAGGACGCCCGACCCGGCGACACGTTCTTCTTGCAATATCCGAGCCACGCCGCCGTGCGTTTTTCGAAAGACAAAGTGCTCATCGGCTTGGAAAAGACTTTCGTCGTGATTCGGTCGTTTCGTCTGGGGCCGTGGCGCGAGTGGACGGAAAAAGTCCCTGAAGTCTATGGCGAAGAAAAGTTCATGGTCGTTCGCGCGGACGACGCGGGACTGTGCGGCCTGGTGATGGAAGTTGGGGAAGGCCCCGACTTCGGCGATTTCCGGGCCTTTCAGGCACGCTGCGACTCCGCCTCGCTCGACCTCCGTCGATTAGAGACCGAGCGCGAAATCCTGTACCGCGGAATTGCCGGTCAAGCATTGCGTGTGAGATTCGATCCCAAGACGAGCTTTGCCGTCATTGAGCGTGACGGAGTCCCATTTCGTCCGGAAGACCGATTCGACGTGTATGGCTCCGTCGATGCACCGTCCGCGGAGTCTCCCGTCTCGCAGGAATGGAACTCGGGGACGTTGACGGTTCGGGCCGGGGGGCAAGTCTTTCGCGCAACCGTATCGCGCAACGGCACGGTCCGATGGGGCCTGCGGGACTGAGTGCGAACCGATACAATCCCCCCGCGGGCGACGGACGACATGCACCGCGCCGCCCGCGGAAAGGCCGACGGGAACACTTTGTCGTTGGTGCGACGGGTGCGGTCCGCTCGGCGACCGTCAAATCTGCGAACCGGGACTCGGCGACAGCAGGATGTTGGTGATGTTCGAGACCGTATTCGCATACTCGGGCCGAGCCTTCAACTCCGTCCACTGCGGATCTTTTACGAAGGCCTCCCAGGCCGCCTTCTGTGCGTCCATGTTGTCGAAGGCCAGCATGTAGGTCAGATTGGGCAACTTGGAGCCGATCAGGGCGCGGCCGAAGAAGACAGGGTTCAGACCCACGCGATGGAATATCTCCAACTCTCCGCCGCCCTCGAACATCTCCACCTTCTTGAGATGCGTCGGCAGATTGTGGCTTTCGTAGATTCGAAGCTGAAGCACCCGGCTAGCCGCTTGCGTGGGAACTTCCACCTTGGGCATGGCGGAGAACGCCAGCAACAGGCTGCTTTCGATCCGTTGATAGGCGGGATCATCGAAGGAATCCGGCAAGGCTTTGCTTGCTTCGAGATACGCTTCGTCCTCCATCAATCGGGTCGATTCCGTCACGATCGTCAGCGGCGTACCGTGAGCCAGCAGGACCCAAAGGCCCAGGTCTTCGCTTTCGATCGGGCGGAACACGCCCACCGGTTGAATGCCCATACGGTTCCAGGCCGGGATCGCGGCTTCGGCGAGGAATTTTTCCAGCGATTCACGTTTTGCCTCGGAAGCCAGGGAATAGTGCCGCAATTCCATGAGTTGCCGCATGGGACGCTCTTCCGCCTCGGAAGCCTGCCAAGCGACGCCGCTCACTAGCGCCGCCGCCGAACCCGCCACGAACTCGCGTCGCTGCATCATCGCTGAAATCCTCTTGTTGAAGGAAATGTTTGGGAACCGTTGACCGATCCGCGCGAATCGAAACCCTTTACATGGAAGCCTTGAAATCCGATGGATGGCCGCTGTTTGCCTGCCGCTCTTACGTGCCCGGCACGTTCACTTTCCGCGAATATCGTACGCAAAGAGCAAGTTGCCGTGCCGCAGATAAAGGCGTCCGTCGAGGACCACGGGATGGGCCCAGGATTGTTCGCGTTCATCCGACGGGATCGTGAACGAGCCGACCGGTTCGTGCGCGTCGGAGACCGCCGGGACCAAGCCCACCTTCTTGCGTTCGCTGTAGGTGTACAGCATCCCGTCGGCGAGCGTCGCGGAGCCTTTTCCGACGCCGTTTTCGGTGTACTTCGTCTCACCCGTGTTCCAGTCCAGACAGACCCATTTTCCCCGGAAGTTCGATCCGTAGAGAAATCCTTCGTATAAGATCACGCCGCCGTGATGGTTGTCGAGGTCCTTGTTCTCCCAGAGTTGCTCAGCCGATATGCGTTCGCCCTCTTTCTTCAAACCGATCAGCTCCGATCCGCTGCCGTAGCCCGTGCTGATGAAGACCTTGCCGTCATGGAAGAGCGGCATGCAGGCATTGACGTCGTAGGCGGTCTCGTGCGGATGCCGGAAGAGCAACTTGCCGGAGTCGGCATCCACGCCGACCAGGGCCTTGGCCGTCATGTTGAGTACGATCCGCATGCCTTCCCATTCTGCCAACTGGGGCGTGCCGTACGAGGGGCCGTCCCCTTCGGCCGATTCCGACTGCCAAACGGTCTCGCCCGTCATTTTGTCCAGGGCGACGATGCATGTATTCGGACCGCCGGGCGTGCAGATGACGCGATTGCCGTCAATCAGCACCGACTCGGCGAGTCCCCATTCCGGCGGTTGGGAGCCGAACTTTTCCAGGATATTGGTCTTCCATAGGACGGCCCCGTCCGTCGCCTGGAGGCAAATCAAGTCGCCCGATCCGCCGAGGTGATAGACGCGGTCGCCGTCCAAGGTGGGCGTCCCGCGTGCGCCGGGGTAGTTCTTCGTCCAAGCCGGCCCGTTGGGCGTTTGCCAAAGGATCTTCCCGTCCATGTCCAAAGCGGAAACAAGCAGTTGATCTTCGACGTTGCCGGCAGTGAAAATCCGACCGTCCGACACGGTAACGGAAGCGAACCCGTTGCCGATGCCCTCGACTTTCCACAGCAGTTCCGGACCGTCCTCAGGCCAGGTCTTGAGAAGCCCCGTGTCGTCGGAGATGTTATCTCCCCGCGGCCCGTGGAATCTCAGCCAAGTCGGGCCGGGGACCGTGCCGGAGGTCGTCGGACTTACCGAGGCGGAACTCAAACGGCGCCCAGTCGCTTCGGGCGCGGCGCTTCCGGGTTGCGAATCGGCAGCTTGTGTCGCTTGAGTTGGTTGAGCCGGGGCGCGGGCGGCGTCCTGCGAGCAGGCCAAAACGAGCGGGGCCAGCCCGATCAGCAGACCCAAGACGGTTTGCGGCAAAGAAGTCATCGTGAAATCCTCTGTTGCTAACGTAGAGTTTGCGTTATCGCCGGGCGGCACGAAAAACGATCGGCTTGCGGCCTGCGAGTTCGGCGACCAGCGTCGGATTGCCTTCTGCTCTCACGGCGGAAGGTCCCGATATCGAGTGTCGCTCCAGGACGCCGGACTGCGGCGGGACTCTCATCACTCCGGCAGTTGAATGGTTACACCCAGCAGATCCAAGAAACGTCGCAGCCACTCGGGATGGGCGGGCCAGGCCGGGGCCGTGACCAGGTTGCCGTCCACGTAGGCCTTGTCCAAGTCAATCTCCACATAAGTGGCGCCGGCGGCGGCCACTTCGGGGCCTACGGCGGGATAGCAGGTGCACAGGCGACCCTTCAAAACCCCTGCCGCCGTCAACAACTGCGCCCCATGACAGACCGCCGCGATGGGCTTCTTCGCTTCGGCGAAACGGCGCACGATCTCCAACACCCGTTTGTTCAGCCGAAGGTACTCCGGCGCCCTGCCACCGGGAATGCACAATCCGGCATAATCGTCGGGGTTGACGGCGTCGAAGTCGGCGTTGAGGGTGAAATCGTGGCCCGGTCGCTCGCAGTACGTCTGCGCCCCGTCGAAGTCGTGGACCGCCGTGCGCACACGCTCTCCCGACTTCTTGCCGGGGCATACCGCATGGACGGCCAGGCCGACCATTTGCAGGGCTTGGAAGGGCACCATCACCTCGTAGTCTTCCACGTAATCGCCGACGAGCATCAAGACGTTCATGGGGGCCTCCTACGGCGTGTATGGGCAAATTGACGGTCGAACGATCGGGCCGCAAATAGGGGTGGGAGATTCTTCGTGACGCAAGACACCGCTTAGGGCGTCGGCCCTCCGGTATGGAGGGAACTCCATTATCCCGGGCGAGAGACGCAATCTCAAGGGCCTGACGAAACTCGGGGCATACCGACTAATATCGGCTCTGACATCGCACATTCCGTGCAACGACGCCGATTCGAAAAAGATTGCCGGGGCGGTGCGGTCGGAATATACTGCGGTCGCGGCGGTGATGGCACCGAGAGGCGACGATCGGTTTTTCTCATCGGGAGGTCCCGTCATGCAGCGAAATAGCAGAGGGTTCACGCTCGTCGAACTGCTGGTAGTGATACTCATCATCGGCGTGCTGATCGGACTCCTCCTTCCGGCCGTGCAAAGCGCCCGGGAGTCCGCGCGGCGGTCGGCGTTGAAATCCGCGGCGCCGGAGCAGGGGGTCGCCGTATTTGCTCCCGAGACGCCTCAATCGGGAGTGGAACCGTCTGCGCCCGTTTCGCCGGCGAAGATCACGACGCTTCAGGCGGAAGTCACCTTGACTCCTCGCTTGAGCGTGGGGACCGTAATGCCCGTTTCCATCTATGAGGCGCAATTTCAAGGAAATCTCGAAGCCCGCTCGCCGACCAACACGGAAAGCGAATGCCTCGTTTCCCTGCCTTTGCCGCCCGAGATCATTTCGTTGGCGGAATTGCAAATTACCCTGAACGGCGAGCCTTGCGAAGCCGTCGAGGTTTCCCGTGGTGAGCTGAGATGTCGCGTCCCACTCAAGGAAATGCCCCAACCGCTGGAAGTAACCTATGCCGCCGTCGGACGCGGCGTCTTTCGTCTCGATATTCCCCCGGGAGGCGTCGAGAACAAGCTTTCGCTCAAACTCAGGACGACGGGTTCCGACGTGCGTTTGATGGAGCTTTCCCTCCAGCCCACGCGGGTCGGGTCTTCCGGGGGCGGGGCCGAGTACACTTGGGAATACGATCGCCTCCTTTTCGGGCGGGCCATCCAACTGGATGTGTTGGGAATCGCCCCCGTCGATCGCCTCGGGGAACTCCGTTGGTTGGGACCGTTGAGCATTGTTTTCTTCGGCCTTGCGGCGGGACTGATGGCCCTGGCGGCGGAGCGACCCGCGTTTGATCGCTGGATGCTCTTGCTGACGGTCGGGCTGTTCGCCGGAAGCTATCCCTTGATGTATTACGCCCAGGAGTACCTGCCGTTGGGGTATGCGGTGGTCTTGTCGGCCGCGGCGCCGATCCTGCTTGTCACGATCCGAACCATCTTCCTTGCCGGTTGGCGACTGGCGCTAGGAATCATGCTGTCTGCCGCGGCGGTGTTGGCGGCGACCATCGTTTGCGCCGTTTGGCCCAAGTACCAAGGCGTTCTCATTACGGCGGAAACGTTGGGGCTGTTTGCCGTCGCCATGATCCTGGGACCCCGAATTGGGAAGAAGTCTCTGCTGCCGACAAACGCCGCGCGGCCGAACTCGGCGGCAGCGGCACCGTCGGAGAGCGAGCTGGTACCGGTGGAAGACTCGAAGGAGTCGTCGCCAAGCGGGGAGGATCGGGGCGAAGAATCGCTGCCGAAGGACTCCTCCGGTTGAATGTCCGGCGGTTTGTCGGCGCATCGGATGGAGCGAAGGCCGCAAACTCACCTTACCGGGATGCACGGCGATCGGTTTCCTGTACCAATGTTTCGCCGGCATGCGATCGGCGGTATTTCAACGGGCCAAGGTCGGATTGGAGGCGAGCGATGCAAGTCGGTAAGCGTTGGAGAAGATCCCTGATTGCCGTCACGGTCGCCGTGTTGGGATCGGCGGTCGCTTCCACGGTCGAGGCTCTGACGTATCCGGGAAATCCGCCGGGGCGGGCGGAGGCTCGAATCGAAGGTCATCGTCTTGTTTTCGAAAATGAAGTCCTCCGCGTGGTTTGGCGGTTGGAGTCGGGACGCCTCGGCTTGTACGAAATCGTGGACAAGGCCGCCGAAATGTCGATCGACGCCGTTCCGGACGAGTCTTTTGCGCTCGCGCTGGGGGACGGCACGATTCATTCGGCCGCATCGTTCGTTGCGACGGACGAGATCCGGTTGCAGCGGATCCCGCCGAACCCCGCCGCGTTGCGAGCGGCGGATCGCCGGGGCGGATGGCGGGCGAGCGCTTCTCTCCGCTTGCAAGAGGGCGACCTTGCGCTGGACTGGGCGGCCGAACTCCGCGACGACGCGAATTACGTACGCTGTGAGTGGACCCTGCGCGGCGAGGAGGGCGTCCGGGACGCGGCGGAACTGACGGTCCTTCGGGTCGCTGCGCCCGGAGGGCAGGAAGCGGGAAGCGTGGATGGGTCGCCCGTGGTGCTGGGCAACGTGTTCTTGGGGTGCGAACACCCTACGGCGAATAACGGCATCCGGGACGGCGCCGTCGTTTGCTCCGCCAAGGTCCCCCGGTATCCCTCCGGCGCCGGGCCCGCGTCGTTCTCGCGGAGTTGCGTCTTCGGCGTGTCACCGGTCGGTCAATTGCGCCGGGCATTCGCCTATTATCTGGAACGACAGCGACCGCGACCGTACGCGCCCTTTCTGCACTACAACAGTTGGTACGACATCTCGTGGGCGGGAAAAGCCATGGATGAAAGGGAATGCCTGGAGGCGATCGAGGTCTTTGAGCGGAATCTGGTCGCACAACGGGGCGTGCGGCTTCACGGCTTTTTGCTGGACGACGGTTGGGACGACCCGCGGACGCTCTGGGGCTTTCACGAAGGATTTCCGCGTGGGTTTACCGCGGTCCGGGCGGCGGCGGAGAAGGCGGGGGGCGCCGTAGGGGTCTGGCTTTCTCCTTGGGGCGGTTACGGAGAATGGAAAGAGCGCCGTCTGCAATACGGCCGCGCGCAAGGCTTCGAGACCAATCGCAACGGGTTTTCGTTGGCCGGACCGAAGTACTATGCCCGATTCCGCGACGTCTGTTTGGAAATGATGGACCGTTACGGCGTCAATGCCTTCAAGTTCGACGGCTTGTCGCAAGGGCTGTCGTCTCGAGGTGCCGGCGACGAATTCGCCGCCGACGTGGACGCCTTGCTGCGATTGGCCGGCGACCTGCGGGAGCATCGGGCGGATGTATTCATCAATGCCACGACCGGCACCTGGCCGTCGCCTTTTTGGCTCCTTTATGTGGATTCCATTTGGCGAGACGGCAACGACATGGGCTTTCATGGGACGGGTTCCCGGCGGCAGCAATGGATCACCTACCGCGATATGATCGTGTATCGGCAAGTGGTCGGACGAGCGCCGCTCTATCCCTTGAATTCCTTGATGACGCAAGGCATCGTGCATGCCCGCTACGGTACGGCGGCGGGGCTTTCCGACAACCTTGCCGAATGGAAGAGCGAAGTGCGATCCTTCTTCGCCTCGGGCACGCAGTTGCAGGAACTGTACGTTCGACCCCAGTCGCTGACGCCGGAAATGTGGGACGTTCTGGCGGAAGGCGCGCGTTGGTCGGCGAAGAACGCCGATATTTTGGCGGATGTCCATTGGATCGGCGGCGACCCGGGCGCGGGAGAGGCGTACGGTTTCGCCGCTTGGCAACCTCGCGGCGGCATGTTGGCTCTACGCAATCCCACATCGGAGGCGCGATCCGTCGAGATCGATGTGGCGCAGGCCTTCGAACTCCCTCCCGGCGTCCCGGTCGTCTATCGTCTGGTCAGCCCTTGGCAGGATTGGGAAGGAAGCCCGATCGTGGTCGAGGCGGGCAAACCGCGACGCTTCGAACTGGCACCGTTCGAGGTTGCGGTCTACGATGCGGTGCCCGCGCCGTGACGGTCTTGACCTCCGTTATCATTCGGACTCCTTCAGGGGACGAATGCGAATATTCCGATATTCCACGCGGCTTGTGTGATCCTGTAGGCAGATATGGCCCTTGGCGGGCGGCCTTTGGAAGTGCGGCATGTTCTTGAATTTGCTGTCGGCGACGCGGCGATTCCAGTCGTCGCTTCCTAACTTGTACTCGACGATCTTTTCGCCGTTCAACCAGTGCTCGATGTGGTTGCCTTTGGCCACGATACGAACTTTGTTCCATTCTCCCAAGGGACGCGTCATATCTTTGGCGGGGGCGTAGAGGTCGTAGCAGGCGCCGGCCAATTGCCGCGGATCGCGCCCGGGATACGCCGTGTTGTCGAGCACTTGAACCTCGGGTCCGGTATGCCACGATGTCACGGCGTCTTCGGATGCGCGAAGGATGATGCCGCTGTTGCCGCCGCGGTCCATCAGTCGCCATTCCAACTCGAGTTCGAAGTCATCGAATTGCTCGACGGTGATGATGTCGTCTCCGCCGCCCGCTCCCTTGCCGCCGGCGCCGCCTTGCACGCGGACCAACGCCCCGTCGATGACCTTCCAACCCGGCGGCATGCGATCCATCTTGTACCCCCGCCAGCCCTCCGTCGTTTTGCCGTCGAAAAGGCTCCGCCAGGCGGTTTCCGCGCCCTCGTCGCCGAACGCCGCGGTCGGCAATACCGCCCATAGGCCCCACAGGTAAAGCGTTGGTAACAACCATGATACGCGCAGCATCGGTCGCCTCCTGGAAGCAAGCGGTCCGCTGGAGTTCCAACCTACGTTCGTGGAACGTCCGGCGTATGCGTAACCAAAACCGCCGCCTTTTACCGAGACGTCCCGGTTGGGCGGCGAAGGACTTCGTGAGGAATTATACCTGCTCGGCTCGAGGGGCACACCCTGCGGATCGTTCTCGCAGCGTTTTCCCGGCTGAAGAGACGGCCGCCATGCTCGACGGCCGTCATTTCGCAGTCAACGATGTCCGACGTGCCGACATCCGCGAAGGCTTCGGCCGAGGTCGAGTCGAACGGATCGGCGAACGGCGCTCCGCCTCGCACTCAGCCGAATTGCCACATCGCCAGGGCGAGCGTGTCGTGCAGCGATTGCTGGGCCGTCACGACGGCGCCCGTCTCAAAGCCGCAGTGGACCATGCAGTGTTCGCAGCGGGGGTCGCGACCCGGTCCCAATGCGTCCCAATCCGTCTTTTCCATCCATTCTCGAAACGTGGCGTAATGTCCGTCGGTGATCAGATAGCAGGGGCTTTTCCATCCGGCCACATTGCGAGTCGGACTGGCCCAGGCCGCGCAGGAAAGTTCTCGTCGGCCGCACAGAAAGTCGAGATAGAGGGGTGAAGTCACTAACCGGAATTGTCGCAGACGATCGCGAACGGACGCGAATTTGGCCTGGATTTCCGCGCGAGTCAGAAAGAGGGCGTCCGGGTCGAGCGATTCATCGGCGGAACCGTGTGTGGATGGAAGCGGCACGCGTCCGCTCGTGTAAAACACCTCGTAGGGATAGCTGGGCGAGAGCAGGAATCCGTCCACGCCGCATTCCGTGAGGTATTCCAGGAGCAGTACGATTTCGTGCATGTCGGTCTGCCGGTAGATGGTGGTATTGGTATTGACGCGAAAACCGGCCTCCTTGGCCGCGCGAATACCCGCCACCGCCGCGCGAAAGCCCCCCGGTTTTTCGACGACGGCGTCGTGCGTTTGCTCCATGCCGTCGATGTGGACGTTCCAGGTAATGCGCGACGTTCGGGGAATGTCGGGCAACACCCGCGGGATGAGCAGCCCATTCGTGCACAGATAGATGTGCCGCTTTTGTCGCAGCAATCCGTGGATGACTTCCACCAGATGAGGATAGATCAGGGGCTCGCCGCCGCAAATACTGACGACGGGGGCGCCGCATTCCTCTGCCGCCGCGAGGCAATCCTCGGGCGTCATTCGTTTTCGCATGAGGTCGGCGTACTCGCGAATTCGCCCGCAACCCGTGCAGTGAAGGTTGCAGGCGAACAGCGGTTCCAGCATTAAGACAAGCGGAAAGCGGCGGCGTCCGGCCAAACGTTGGCGCAACAGATATGCGCTGAGCGTCCGTGTCAGGGAGAGTGGGAATCGCATGGAATATCCTATGGGACGGGGTTCGTGAAGTCGGCCTCATGCCGTGTGCAGGTTTTCACGCGGCGATTCGGCGGGAGTTACGACGCGGACTCGGGGGCGCGGCGGTGGAGTGTCGTGCCCCGTCGATGCGGCGAACTTCGCCAGGGCCATCATCGGAAAGTAAAGCGCGTACATGTGGTAGCGCAGGTAGAAGACTCGCGGAAATCCCGTCCCGGTAAAATGAGGTTCATCCCAGCCGCGCTCGGGCGACCAGCGATCGAGAAGGAATCGCACGCCTTGCAGGACGGCGCGGTGGGATTGCTTGCCGGCGGCGATCAGGCCCATCACGGCCCAAGCCGTCTGCGACGGCGTCGTCGGTCCGCGTCCGCGCCGCTCGGGGTGGTCGTAGGTATCGGGGGATTCGCCCCAACCGCCGTCGGCCTGTTGATGGCTGATGAGCCATTGGGCCCCGGCCTGCACGGCGGGATCATCCTCGGGCACGCCCACCGCGCGGAGGCCCGTGACGGCCTGCCAGGTGCCGTAGACGTAGTTGACGCCCCAGCGGCCGAACCAACTTCCGTCCGGTTCCTGATTGCGGCGGAGATAGCGGACCGCGCGATCGACTTCCGGGCAGCCCAATCTTCGGCCCAGCGTTCCCAAGGCCTCCAAGACCCGACCGGTCAAATCCGGCGAACTGGGGTCGATCATGGCGTTGTGGTCGGCGAAGGGGACGTGACAGAGGAACCGGCGGCAATTGTTGCGATCGAAGGCGGCCCAGCCTCCGTCATCGTTCTGCATGGCGAGCAGCCAGTTCAAGCCGCGATGGATGGCGCTCGTCGCCCGTTCCAGGAGGTCTTCCTCCTCGTCATCGCCGGGCCGACCGACGCCCGATGGGGAGTGAGCCGCGCGTTCGTCGATCAGGGCGAAAGGCTGAGGAAACTGCTCGTTGCACTTGCCGTTGACGAACCCATGCAGGGCCATCAGTGCCATCGCCGTATCGTCGCAATCGGGATAGAAGTCGTTGCGGTGCTCGAAGCACCAGCCGCCGGGTTCGGCGCGGACCGTTTCGGACCAATCTCCGTGCGTGGTGATCTGCTTGTCGATCAGCCAGGCGGCGGCCTTACGGACGGCCGCGCAATGGCCGTCGGCCCCGGAAGCGAACAAGGCTCGCATACTGATCGCCGTATCCCAAACCGGCGAAAGGCATGGTTGGACACGCGTCCCGCGCTCGTCGTCGATGACCAATCCCTCCAGTTGACGCCATGTCTTGCGAACGGCGGGATCGTCGGGGGAAACTCCCAGGGCATGCAGCGCGATCAGGCTCCACACGATCGGCGGATAAATCGCTCCCAACCCGTCCCCGGCTTCGATTCGCCGGAGCATCCAATCGCGGGCGGCGCGGAGTGCCCGTTGTCGCCCCGGCAGGCGTCCGGAACGCTCCGCCGCCTTGTACAAGCGATCAATGCCGCGGAAAAAGGCGCCCCAACCGAAGCCGCGACGCACGGTTTCGCCCGGCTTGCGGATCGGCGGCCATTTCTCGGGCGGGCGAAGGATGAGTTCGCGAATTCCCAATTCGGCGGGCAAGGGTCGCGACGGTTTTTTCGCCCAGATTACCGACAGCGGCACCACCATCGTTCGCGACCACGCGCTCAAAGCGTGCAAATGTACGGGAAACCAAGAGGGCAGCAGGAGTAACTCCGGGGGCACCGCCGGGCAAAGTGAATAAGGAATCTGGCCCAGCATCGCGAGATAGAATCGCGTAAAGCTGTTGACGCGTTCGGCCCCGCCCAGGGAGAGAATCATTTCTCGGGCGCGTTGCAGGGGTTCGGCCGCCGGATCGTGGCCGGTCAGCTTGAGCGCGAAATAGGCTTTGACCGAGGCACTGATTTCGGCCCGTCCGCCCGGATACAAGGCCCAACCGCCTTCCGGCAGTTGCGTATCCAAGAGTCGTTTGGCGAGGGCCTCCGCCAACGGGGATCGCTCCTTGCCGAAAAACGCGAGCACCAGAACGGTCTCGCTCTGAAGGATGCCGTCTCCCTCCAGTTCTCCCTGCCAATAACCGTCGGCGCTCTGGCATGTGAGGAGCTGCAAGCGAGCACCGCAAACCACGCGGCGTAACTCAGCCCGCGTATCGTATTCGGTTTCCGGCTCCGAGTTGATATCCAGTCGTTGAGGATGTGGCAGACGTCCGCTCCGCCCGTTGTATCCGTTCCAACGTCCCATGGATGGCGCGTCCCTGTAATACGAGGAGGAGGCTATCCTTAACCGCAAAATGAGTTTACGCGATTCCAAGCGGTCTCGCAAGGAGCAAGTACGGTGGCGGAAAAGCAGCGGCGGGGCATTTCATACGACGACCGCCGGGATGCTTCTCAGTTGCCGCCTCGACCGAGGCTTCCGCTTCCGGGGAACGCCTGCGCCGATGGGGTCGAGTCCGAGAGTGACCGCGGCGGCCAATCGCTCTTGGCCGTTTCAACCCGTCTGAGGAAAATAATAGGAATGGCTGGACGAGAGCGAGCCGTGCTCCGCCGCCGATCGGTCGTTTCATCGACGGTGAGTAACATTATCGATGGAACTGTCTACAGGGCTTTCGGTTCCGCGAGACGAGGAGGTTGTTTCCGTGCCCATCTACGAATTCTATTGTGCGGATTGCCACACGGTTTACAGCTTCTTTTCGCGTCGCATCAACACGACGAAACGACCGGACTGTCCGAAGTGCGGTCGCCCGAAACTCGAACGCCGCGTCTCGCGCTTCGCGGTGGGACGAGCGAGCAAGAGTTCGTCGGAGCACGAGTCGGGAGAAGGCGAAGATGACCTCTTGCCGCCGGGACTGGATGAGGACAAGTTGGAACAGGCCCTGATGGATCTGGCGGGCGAGGCGGAGAATTTGGACGAGGAGAATCCCCGCCAGATGGCACGCCTCATGCGAAAGCTATCGCAATCCACGGGCCTGGAATTCGGCGGGGCGATGGAGGAAGCCATCCGCCGCATGGAGGCGGGCGAAGATCCCGAGGCGATTGAGGAAGAGCTGGGCGATCAACTGGACCAGGAGGAACCGCTGTTTCGGCAGAGCGGCGGCAGTCTGAAGCAGGTGGTCCGCCACATCCGCCCGCCTCGCGTGGACGAGACGATCTACGATCTGGATTGATTGCCGGATTGATTTCCGTCGGCGGTAGATTCCGCCGCGTCGCGACCGGTGCGGGCGATGAGGCGTCGACGGCCTCGCGCGCCCGCCGACCTCGAGCAGGCTATGGATAGACCCGTTTGCCTCCCACCCAGGTTTCGAGCACTTGGGTCTCGCGGATGTCGTCGATCGGGCATTGCAGAATGTCGCGGTCGATGATGATGAAGTCGGCGTATTTCCCGGCTTCCAAAGACCCTTTCATCTTCTCCTGGAAGGTCAGGAAGGCGTTGTTGATCGTGTAGAGTCGAACCGCTTGCTCGCGGGTGATGACCTCTTCGGGATGGAGCGGGGAATCGGTCCAGCGCGGAAGTCGCGTGAGGACCGTCCACATTCCAAGCCAGGGATCGTACGTGTTGATGGAGCGCGTTCGCCCGAGCTTCTGCATGTGGTCCGAACCGCCGCCGACCGTCACGCCCTCCGCAAACAGCGTGGCATAGGGCTGAAAGAATCGCAGTCGGTCGTCGCCGAAGTGCATCCGCAAGGTGGCTCCGTCAAGATAGAGCCAAGCCGGTTGAAGGTCGGCGACGATACCGTGTTTTGCCATCAGACCGATGGCCTGCGGACTCATGAAATTGGCGTGAGAAATGCACGGGCGGTGCGGGCGGACGGGGAACTCGCGGTCGACCCGGGCGTACGCTTCGGCCAGCGCAAGGACCGCGCCGTCGCCTACCGCGTGAGCGGTGAGCTGCAAATCGTGAGAGAGGGCGGCCTTGGCGATTTGGTACAGCTTTTCAGGCTCCAGGAAGAGCACGCCGCGATATTCCGGATCGGTAATTCCGTAGGTCTTGCTCACGCCCCAAGGCTGGAGCATGTAGGCGCTGCCCGTCAGCATCCCGCCGTCCAAGTAGATCTTGAGGCCGCGAAGCCACACCCAGGGATTGTATGCGTGGAAGGGGTGTGAGGTTGCTCGTTCGATGGCCTGCTCGATCTTCTCCATGGGTTGCTGAGCGTTGACCGAGTAGGTCAAAAACATGCGGCAAGTGAGTTCTCCGCGTTCCCAAAGACTGCCGTACAACTCCAGCGAGGCGTCGGTGGTCCCACGGTCCGTCACGCCCGTGATGCCGACCTCGTTGTAGGCACGCAGCAGCTTGCGCAGGGCCTCGCGCCGTTCATCCGGGGTCGGTGTGCGGTCGGCGGTGGAATACTTTACCAGTCGCGTGCAGCTTCGCAAAATGCCGGTCGGTTCGCCCGTCTGCGGATCGCGTTCGATGAAGCCGGGTTGTCCGTCCGTGATCTGAAAATCGCGGTCGATCCCGCATTCCTTCAAGGCCAACGAATTGAGGGCGGCATCCGGTCCGGTCCGAAACATTACCGGATGTTCCGGGGCTGCGCGATCGAGTTCCTCCCGCGTCGGAAACCGCCGTTCTTTCAATCGGGTGATGAACACTTGCTGGACGACGATCCACTTCCCGCGGGGCACGACCTTGGCCCGCGCGGCGACGTAGGCCAACACGTCCTCGATCGAATTCATCGTGGGGATTTCGTGATCGAACTCGTACACCGAGGCCGGCGGCGGATGGCTGTGCGAATCGATCAATCCAGGCAAGACCATGCGACCTTGAAGATCGACTTTTTCCGTGTTCGGGCCGGCCGTCGCGAGAACTTCGTCATTGGTTCCCACGGCGACGATTCGATCCCCGGACACGGCGAAGGCCTCGGCCACGCGAAACTGATCGTCCACGGTCACGATGCGACCGTTATGGAAAATTCGATTCGGCGGAGAGTCGGCAATAGAGGGCGAGACCGCGGACCAACAAGCCGCCGAAAGGGATAACGCCAAATACATGCACAAATGACGAGAGCTCACAACGCCCCTCCAGGTATGGAATGCACGAAAAACTTGCGGCGTTACGCTTTACGCTGCATCGGCCACCGTTATATTCGAGGCCCTTCTGTTTAGCAAGGTTTACCGCAGCGATCGGCCCTTGCGTGCCGGAGGCTTCCGGCTATGCTGGAGGTGCCATTCTCGCCGAAATTCGGCCGGCGTGAAAAAACTTCGACGGTGAGGACGTTGAGTCCGACGCTGCGGTCTTTCCGGGAGGTGTGTTGGACAAATTCGTCTCCCTATCCCGCCTGTTTTCGTTTTCAAGTTGTTCCCGCCTTTAGATTTGGTGGACACCGAGAACCCGTCAGACCCGAGACCTGCCATGAAGACATCGCCTCGAGACCTCGCGCTGCATCGTTGGAGTTTCCAGGCGCGGACGTGTTTCGCTGCCATAATGTGGCTGATTGCGCCGGCAGCGGTGTTATCGGCATGCGTGTTGGCGCAACCCGGCCTGGTCGTTGCCGCGGAAATCGCCTTGGACGAGTCGCCTGCCAAGCCCGGCGAATGGGGTTTTCGACCCGAGGAAGACGGGGAGGCGGCGGTCAATCCGCCGGCATTTTCCTGGAGACCGCAAGACGGGATCAAGTCGTGGGAATTGTCGTTGGCCCGGGATGCGGCCTTCACGCAGTCCGCCTATTCGGCCGAAGACATTCCCTGGAACGTGCACACGCCATCCAAGCCGCTGCCGCCGGGTGAGTATTACTGGCGCTATCGCGGCACGGACGGGAATGGCCGGAAGACGACTTGGAGTCGGGCACGGCGATTTACGGTCCCGGCGGGGGTGCCGGAAATGCCGATGCCGAGCCGGGAGGAACTTTTGGCACGCATTCCCCGGCAGCATCCGCGATTGTTCGTTCGACCGGAGGACTTGCCGCGATTGCGGGCATCGGCGAAGGGGCCGCAGCGGGAATTGTGGGAGCGTTTGGTCCGTGCGTGCGACGCTACCGTCGAGAATCCGCCGGAAACCGCGGAGCCGCCCAAGTATCCCCCCGGGGTAACGCCCAAGAGTGAGGAGTGGGTCAAGATTTGGTGGGGCAATCGGCAATACACGATTCGCGCCTTGGCCGCTGCCGCCCGATTGGGGTTCGCCTACCAAATCGGCGGTAACCCGGATTATGGGCGGTTGGCGAAGCGGATCCTCATGGACTGCGCCCAATGGGATCCCGTGGGCTCTACCGGTTACCGTTACAACGACGAGGCGGGCATGCCGTATGCCTACTACTTTTGTCGCACCTATACCTTCGTGTACGACCTCCTATCCGAAGAGGAGAGGCGGAAGTGTCGTGAAGTGATGACGATTCGCGGGCGGGAGATGTTCAACCACCTCTGTCCGCGACACTTGTGGCAGCCGTATTCCAGTCACAGCAATCGGGCGTGGCACTTTCTGGGCGAGGTCGGGGTGACGTTTCACAGCGAAATACCCGAAGCCGACGATTGGACCTATTTCGCTTTGACCGTCTTTTTCAACACCTATCCCGTCTGGTGCGACGACGACGGCGGTTGGCACGAAGGAATGAGCTACTGGGTCAGTTACATCGATCGTTTTACTTGGTGGGCGGACGTGATGCGGGCGACGTTCGGGATCGACGCCTTCCGCAAACCTTACTTCTCCCGAGCGGGTTACTACGCGTTGTATTTGATGCCGCCTCATACGGTGGGGGGCGGTTTCGGTGATTTGGTCCCCGATCGGCGTGCCGAGCAGAATATGCCGCTGATGGCCGTCTTGGCCGCTCAGGCGCGCAATCCGCACTGGCAGTGGTATGTGGAACAAACCGGCGGACCGCCGGAAGGAAACGAGTTTTGGGACTTCATCCGCGGCGCGCGGCCCGCGGTAGAACCCGCCGCGCCCCTCGATTTGCCGACGTCGCGAGTCTTTCGCGGTATCGGTCAAGCGGCGCTCAATACCACGCTCTTGGACGGTCGGGATAACGTGCAAGTGATGTTCAAGTCCAGCCCGTTCGGCTTGCAATCGCACGGATACGACGCCAATAACTCCTTCTTGCTTAGCGCCTACGGCGAGCGTCTCTTTGTTTCGAGCGGGCGTCGCGACGTGTACGGCAGCGATCATCACGTACGCTGGATGTGGAGCACGCGGTCGGTCAATAACATCACGGTGGACGGCATCGGCCAAGTTCCGCACTCCGCGGCAGCGCAGGGGAGAATCACCGCCTTCATCACGACGCCGTCCGTGGACGCCGTGGAGGGCGAGGCGGGCGATTGCTACCGTGATCCGAAGGCGGCCTCGGGTACCGATCCTCGCGTCCTGGATCGGTATACCCGAACCATCGTGTTCGTCAAACCGGAACTGGTGGTGGTCTTCGACCGGTTGGCGGCACGTCGGCCCGTCAAGTTCCAGTACCGGCTACATTCACCCCAGCCAATGGAGTTGGGCGACAATCGTTTGACCGCCGCGAGCGGACAAGTCCTTTGTCCCGTTGAGTTTCTCGCTCCCGCCGGACTGAGTTTCACGCAAACCGACCAATACGACCCGAATCCGCGGGATCGCATCAAGATTCGCGAGTGGCATGTGACCGCGGAGACGCCCCTTCCGACCGAGCGAATCGAGTTTGTCACGGTTTTCCGCCCCCACCGCCGAGACCAATCCGTGGGCAGGGAAGTTCGATTGACGCCGATTTCCGGCGGGTATGTGTTGGAGGCGGAATTGGCTGACGGTCGCGCGGCGGCACTGCTCCCCACGGACGACGAGGCGGCGCTTGCGGCGAGCGGCCTGCAAACGCGCGGAGCGGTCGCGGTCGGACGCTGGGACTCCGCCGGGAAGTTGATCGCGAACCTGGAAGTGCGGGGAGTGCAGCCCAATCCGTGAGTCAGGGCCGAACAGGTGATCTGCGATTCGGCGACGATCTTCCCGGTCGGGGCGGAGCGCCGACCATACGCAGGGGATTCGCGAAGCATCCGCGCGGACCGGCCTCGCGCGTTTCCGCGGGTTTGGCCCCGCTTCGTTTTAGAAGCTGAGCAATTGTAGCGGATCCTCGATGATGCCTTCCTTGGTTTGCAGGCGGCTTTGACCGTCGGCGTCGAAGATCAACCACTGCTTCTTGGCGCGGATGGGGACCTCGATGCGGTAGGGCTTGCACTTGCCGATGACGGTCATGGCCCTCTTAGCCCCTTCAAACAGGGCGCCCCGTGTTTCCTCAAAGGGATAGAGTTCGGCGGCCTCTCGGGATATCCCGCGTTTGACGGGCACGGTGACGACATCGTCCCCAAAGAATTGGCGAGCTTCGCGGCAGGCGGCCTCGTCTCCCGTAACCATGATCGTCGGCACGCCGTAGCATCCTGCGACGATGGCCACCTGAGCCAATTCACCCGACTCGACGTCGTTGTACCAGTATCGGTTTTCCGATTTCGAGGATTGCGTGTGGCAGAGGACTCCGTCGGGCGTGCCCATCATGGCATGAGCGCCCAACTGAACCAGCCCGGCGAAAGAACCATCGAGCTTGCACATCAGGCAAGGCCGCGGTTTCCCGGTGATGTAGACCGCTCCCGGTTCCATGAGGTGCGGCACGAAGGCCTGGGAACCGTGGCCGTCGAGGACCACGATCTCCGTGGCGCCGCCCGCCCACAGACCTTGCACGACTGCCGCAATGTCGCCCATCAGGTACTCCTTGGCCTTTTCGTTGAGCGGCCCTTCTTCTCGTGTTTGGGCGAATTGGTAGACGCCGCTGGCGCCCTCCAGATCGGTCAGGATATAGATCTTTTGGGCCGCACATTGGTCGGCCGAAACCCAAAGGAGGGCGATTGCAAGAACCGCGGTGGGATGGAAGGTCCGTGTCGTACGCATGGGCCGACTCCTTGTTCCAAAAAAGGCGATGCTGCTTCAAAACTCGAAAACCCAACCGGGCCGCGCCGGGGCATTAAGGTTGCAACCGCGACGGCAAAGGACCGTCGGGCGGCGGGCATGGCGACGGCATTATACCGGCGCCGCTCGGTCGTTACAAAGCATGGAAAGTCTTGCGAACGTCCTTGTGCGATCCGGTCGCGCGTCGTTCACCGGGAAATGCGATGGAAGGGTGACGCCGGGCGAAGACTGCGGCTCGTATTCCCCCGAGGTCGTGGGGAGCATAAGATAAGCGCAGGGTCCGGTCTTGCCGGGCGAAGGGAAGCGAAGTCGCCGTGACGAAAACGGACGCCGGAGACCGACCGTGCCCGCCCTTTGCGGAACAGAGCGACGAGGACGAAGCATGAGACGCGGAACGCGCCGGCTTATGCGGTTTGGGGGCGTGATGGTGTTGGGATGGTGGCTCGCGGCAGTGACGGCCGGGCCGTCGATTCCCGACGCGTCGGCCGAGGAGACGCCCGGCGCCGTGCCCCGTTACAACGCCGCCGTCAAGTTGCACAATCTCGGCTCGTGGGACTTGGCCGCCGAGGAATGGCAAGGCTTTCTTCGCGACTTTCCCCAAGACGGTCGGGCCGCGCGAGCACGTTATTATTTGGGTGTGTGCCTGTTCCAACTGAAGCGCTACGAGCCTGCGGCGGAGGCCTTTGAGGCGGCGGAAAAAGCCCCCCAATTGGATGCCGATCTGCGAGAGTCGGCCTTGCTGTACGAGGGGGCGTCGCTGCTGGAGTCCGGCCGAGAAGGCAAGGCCGAACGCCTGCCGCAAGCCGCCGCGGCGCTGGACCGATATCTTGCCGCCTATCCGCAGGGCAAACTCCGGGCCGAAGCGGTTTTCTATCGCGCGGAATGCGATTATCTGCTTGGGAAAAAGACGGAAGCCGTCGCGGGGTATCGGCGGTTTCTTCAAGATTTCGCCGGTCACGAATTGGCTCCCAACGTGATGTACGCCCTGGCGTTCGCGGCGGAGGAGACCGGCGACCGCGAGACCGCCGCACAGTACTATCGGCAATTTTGGGAGAAATACCCTTCGCATGCTTTGGTCGGCGAGGTGCGAATCCGGCTAGGCGAGGTGCTGTACGCTTCGGGGCAGTTCGAGCAAGCCCGACAATCCTTCGCGGAAGCCGCGAAGGATAAGAATACTCCGGCGGCGGATGAGGCGAGGATTCGGGAGGGCGATTGCCTGGTTCAGTTGAAGCAATATGACGCCGCGGCGGCCATCTACGCGTCCTTGAACAAGGAGTTTCCGCAATCGCGTTTGGCGAATCGGGCGGAGTTGGCGGCGGGCAAGTGCTGGTACTTGGCCGGGCGATACGACCAGTCGCTGCCTTTGCTGCAAAAAACGGCGGCGATTCCCGAGCTGCGCGCCGAGGCTTTGCACTGGATCGCCCGCGTGCTGCTCAAACAGAATCAACCGGAAAAGGTCGTGGAATTGCTGACGGACGCCGAACTCCAGGCCGCACCGGAGGCGGCGCGGCCCGTGCTACACATGGATCGCGGCGACGCCCTTTATGAGATGCCGAATCGCCGGGCCGATTCCATTGCGGAATACCGCGCGGCCGCGGAGAACCCGGACGCAAACGCCGCGGCGGAGGCCCTGTATGCGGCGGCCTACGCCGCGCTCCAGGTGGAGGATGCATCCCAGGCTTGGCAATTGACTCAGGAGTTCTTGCGACGATTTGCCCGGCATCCGTTGACGCCGGAAGTCCTGCACATCGCGGCCGAGTCGCGGTTGCTCGAAACCAAGTACGACGAGGCGGCGGGGCTATACGACGACCTCTTGAAGCAATTCGGTTCGCATCCGCAGGCCGTGGCCTGGCGGTTGCGGCAACTCTTGGCCCGGCAATTGTCGGGCAAACACGACGCCGTGATCTCAACCTTGACGCCTTTGGTCAATCAGTGGACGCGACCGGAGGATTTGGCGGCGGCTTTCGTCCTGCTGGGACGCAGCCAGTTGGAGTTGGGCAAAGTCCAAGAGGCGGTCGAATCCTTCCTGCAAGCCTTGGCCAAGGTTCCCAATGCGCCGCCCGCCGACGAGGCGATGCTGCTCTTGGCTTCCGCCTACCGGCGTCTGGACCGTACCGCCGATGCGCGAACCGTATTGGAAAAGATGCTGGCCCAATTCCCGAACAGCCCGTTAGTCAATCGGGCGCGTTTTCGCTTGGGTGAATACTGTTTCGCTTTGGGGGATTTCGGCGCCGCGGAAAAAGCGTACCGTGCCGTCATCCAGTCGCCCGCCGCGGGAACGCTCGTGCCCTCCGCCATGTACGAATTGGCTTGCACGCTGGTGAAACAGGATCGCGCCCGAGATGCGGAGCAATTACTGGCCGAACTCTTGGCGAAGCAACCCGACGAGGAAACGGCGGCCAAGGCGCGCTACGTGCGCGCCGTTGCCCTTCGCAAGCTGGGAAAACCCGCGGAGGCCGTTCAGGAATTGCAGGCCGCTTTGCAGGGGAATCTTGGCAAGTTGGATCGCGCGGACGCGCTCTACACTTTGGGATTGCTGCGGATCGACCTGAAGCAATACGCGGAGGCCGCCAAGACCTTCGCAACGCTGTCGAAAGACCATGCCGACTATCCGGACGCGGATCGCGCACTCTATCAGTGGGCTTGGGCCTTGAAGTTGGCGGGCCGAAACGACGAAGCCGTGGACATGTTCCGCAAGTTGATCGCGCAGTTTCCCAATAGCGAACACGCGCCGGAGGCGCGGTATCACTCCGGCGAAGCGTTTTACAAGTCGGGCGACTATATCGAGGCGGCCAAGGAGTTCCACAAGACGGTGCAGGCGGCGGGACAGTCGGAGTTGGGGGAAAAGGCCTCGCATCGATTGGGCTGGGCGTATTATCAGATGAAGCAGTACGACAACGCCCAAAAGACGTTCGCCTACCAGCGGGCGACCTATCCTTCGGGGCCCCTCGCGGCGGACGCCCAATTCATGGAGGCGGAATCGCTTTTCCAATTGGGGAAGTACTCCGAGGCGCTGGCCGCCTACGAAAAGTTGCCGCCCCCCGCCGCCGACGGTTTCCGCGTCTTGCAGCGACTCCATGCCGGGCAGTCGGCCGCACAACTCAAACAGTGGGATAAGGCTGTGACCTTATTGTCGCAATGTCTCAAGGATGATCCCAACGCGCCGGAGGCCGCGGAAGTCTTGTACGAGCTTGGCAACGTGTATCGCAATCGCGGCGACAACGCCAAGGCCTTGGAGTACTTCTCGCAAGCCGCGGCGCGGTCTCAGGGCGTGACCGGTGCCAAAGCCCAATTCATGATCGGCGAATTGCAGTTTTTGGAGAAGAAATACGACGAGGCGGTGAAGAGCTTCTTCCGAGTGGCGTACGGGTTCGACTCCCCGGAATTGGCCAAGGTTCAGGCCGACGCCACCTTCGAGGCGGCCCTGTGCCTGGAATTGTTGAAGAAGCCGCAACAGGCCGCCCAATTGTACCGAGAGTTGCTGGAGAAATTCCCTCAAAGCGACAAGGTCAAGGATGCCCAAGCGAAGCTGGATGGATTGACGCGGCAGTGACGTGAACGAATTGGGCCGTTTTCCCGGTTCGGCGAGGAGGGTTTACCGTGCGCGATGGGCGAGTGGCGGGTGGAGTGCGGCGCGACGCGTTGACATTCGCTTCGGCGGCACTGGTCGCCGTTTACGCGGCGTGTGTTTGGGCGCAACCGCCCAGTCCGCCTTTGGAACCGTTGTCCGAGGCTCAGGGTGCCCCCGCTGCCGGTGCCGCGTCGCCGCAGTCCGCCGATGCAACCCCCGGGACCGAAGACGCCTTCCGCGAAGCGGAACGCCGCGCGGAGGAGGCCTTATCCGCCGCAACGCAGAATCAGGACGGCGGCCCGTCATCGGATGCGGCGGAAACGCCCCCCGTACCGCAGATCAACGTCTTGGATCTGGCTTTCCGCGGCGGTGTGATGATGATCCCCATTACGTTGATGTCGGTACTGACGGTGGTCTTTGGTTTCGAGCGGGCGCTGGGGTTGCGTCAGCGCAAGATTCTGCCCGACGCGCTGATCACCGGTTTGGGCCGAATATCGCAGGAGAAGCGGGGCTTCGATCCCCGGGCGGCCTACCGATTGTGCCAACAATATCCCTCCGCGGCGGCCAACGTTCTGAAGGCGATGCTGATGAAGGTCGGCCGGCCTTTGAGCGAGGTCGAGCAGGCCATGAAAGAGGCCGGCGAACGTGAGGCCGATCGCTTATACGCGAACGTCCGGTTCCTCACCCTGTCGGCGGCGGTGACGCCGCTGCTGGGGTTGCTAGGTACCGTCCAGGGCATGATCCAGGCGTTTTTCGTGACATCGCATTTGCCGCCGGGTGCCAATCGGGCCGAGATGCTGGCTCAGGGGATCTACACGGCTTTGGTCACGACCTTCGCAGGCCTGTGCGTTGCCATTCCGGCATCGGTTTTGGCGCACTATTTCGAAGGCCGCATTCAGAACTCCCTGCGGAGACTCGACGAGGCGCTGCTCGGCTTGTTGCCGCAACTGGAGCGATTCGAGGGGCGTTTGCGTCCGGACGTGGAAAACGCGGGGACGGTTCCGCCGCCTCCGCCGGTCGCGCAGGCCGCCTCGGCGGGGCCGGCGAGCGGGGCCAAGGCCTGAATCTTTTGCCGCCCGGTGGCGGGCCGGAGCTTTTTTCGCATGGCAATCCCGATTCGCAACAAGAGTCGTGCCCTGGAATCCCTGACCATGACGCCGTTGATCGACGTCGTGTTCAATCTGTTGATTTTCTTCTTAGTGGCGGCCAAGTTCGCCGAGGAGGAGCGGGAATTGCCCGTCAAGCTTCCGGACGCCAGCGAGGCCCAACCCCTCATCGCTCGCCCGCGCGAATTGTTCATCAACATCGACCGGCAAGGGCGCTATTACGTCTCCGGCAAAGTGATGCCGCTTGCGGAGTTGGAGGAGATGCTGATCTCGGCCTGGTCCAGCAATCCCGGTAGGACGTCGGTCGTGATTCGCGCGGACGAGAACTGTCGCTTGCAGGCGGTCGTCTCGGCCATCAATGCTTGCAAGAAGGCACATATCACGGACTATCTCTTGGCCACACAGCAGGGCGGGAGCGGGCAGGGACCGCCTTCCACGACCGGTCGTTAGCCGGCGCGCCGTGTTCGCTTTCGCTTCCTCGCCCGGCGCGGGAACGTCGCAGCAGAAAACGATCGTAATTCCTGATGAGTTCATCGCTTCCACCGCCACCGCCGCCCAAGAAACGCCAAGTGATTCGGCCGATCGTGCCGGATCGGTTGGCGGATTTCGACGAGCAAGTTTGGCCGGTCAATTTGGCGATCGTGATTTTCGCCGCTTTTACCGCCGGGGTGATCTACGCAACTACGGACGATTTTTGGGATCCCCGCCTACTCTACAACGGTTTCTTTCGATTGTCCGTAGTGGCGGTTTTGGTGGCGGGGTTGTTTTGGGCGACGGCACTCCTCCGCGGTCGCGCTGCGCGCCGCGTACAGTTTTGCGTCATCATCAGCCTGCTCTTGCACATGGTTCTGGCGGTCATGCTCCGCGAGCAGTACTTGCGATTGGTCGCGCAGCGGCAGGCGGACGAGGTCGGCGCAGAGGCGGAAGAAGAACGGGTAATCTTGCGGGAGTACTTCTCGGCGCGTACCGACGCTGAAGGTGCGCCCTCTGAATACGAGCGACCGATCGAGACGGAGTCGCCGCAAGCCTCGCCGGAGACGGCGCTTGCACCGCCCACCACTCCCGCCGCCCCGGCGCCGGATCCGACGCGGGATCGCGATAACGTTGCCGAGACGCCGCCCCATCCGCAGGCCGCGCCGACGCCTCGGGCGGAACTTGCGGCGCCGCACCGTATGGAGATGCCGACGCGACCGGCGGAGCGGCAAGTGTTCGAGCATCAACCGCAAGCCGATCAGCCGCTCGCGGCGTCTCCCGTTCGCCCGAACCCCGCCCCGCCCGCCCGTCAGCCCCAACCGGCCCCCAGCGAGGTCGCGCGTCAGGAGCCGAGCAGGGATTTCCAGTCGCGGACGCCGCTTCGCGAACCGGACGATCGTCCCAGGCCGGAACCCTCCGGCGCGGGCCGGCTCGCTCGGAGTGAAATGAATCCGGATGTCGTGCCGACGGCGCCTTCTACGCGACCGTCGCCCAGTGTCTCGCCCAGCGTGACTCCGAGGGCGGAAGCGGTCCCCGCCGTGACGGCGACGGCGCCGCGGCGCAACTTCGCGGATTCTCTCTCGCCGCCCCAACGAGCCTCTCAAAGCGGGCCGATCCGGGCGTCCGCAACGCGAGAGGCACAATCCGCGTTGGATTCCGTTTCGTCGTCGGCGGCCTCGGCGGCGGCGCGTCGCGCGGAGTCATTGGAGTTGGAGCCCGTCGCGGAACTTGCGGCGACGGCCAGGGCATCCACGACCCGAAGTTTGCCCGCGGAGGCCGCTCAAGCGATCCCCGGCGTTCGTCCGCAGAGTAGGGAACGAACCGAACCGTCACCTTCCGCAGCCGTCAGTAGCACTCGTCGTATGGACTTCGCGAGCCCGCTGCGCGAGGCCGGGGCCGACCTTGCGGAGGCTCCCGCGGCGAATCTTACTCCCCAAACTTTCGGTCGGCGTGTTCCCGGTGAAGACCGCGGAGCAGCACCCTTGAGCGCCGGCATACCGGCGGAGCGATCACCGAACGCCGCAAGCGGCAGCGGAGCGGGGTTGCCGATTGCCGCCGCGGAGTCGCCCCGTTCTTCCGCCGTGAGCAATGCGAGATCGATCGACTCCTCGCCGGGACTCGTTTCCCGAGATGCCGGATCGCCCCGTTTGGCGACGCCCGGGGCCGCGTCGTCGAATTCCGGTTCTGATGCGCCATTGGTTTCCCTGAGCGTCCCTGCGGCGACGAGTCGGGCGACGGCACGCCGCGGAGAGGCGGCCGCAACCGAAGGCGTGGTTGCGTTAGGAGAAGCGGGTCTGCGAGCGACGGGACGGGCAAGGTTGAATGCCCCGGGAACGCCGGGGATGACCGCCCGCGCGGAACCGGCGGCCACTGCTCAGGCGGGCGGGATAGGCGGAGGCGGGACCGGCGGGCAACGAACGCAACCGAATGAGAGTGCCTTGGCCGTCGCCGGCGGCGGAACCTCGCCCCAAGTCCGCGGCGGATCGGGTGGGGATAGCCCTCTTGATATCATGGCCGCAGGTCGCTTGGGTGGTAGTGAAGGCGATCAAGTGTCCGGTATCGGGATTCGTTTGCCGGAAGGCATGGGTGCCCGACGCGGTTCAGGAGAAAACGAAGGAGGCTTTTCGGGAGTCTTGGGGAATCCCGGAGTCGCGACGGGACAACGGCGCGGGCTGGATTCGGCCGCTGCGTTGAGCGGTGTCATGGCGGGGGCCGCGGGGGCGGAAAGTGTCGTCGCGCGATCCGGCGACGCCGCCGGCGGCGCTGACGGCGCGACATCGTCGCTGGAGGGTATGTCGGACGGGGCTGCCGGCCTCGACGTGCCGTTCGGCGGAATCGCGTCGGGTGCGCCGATACGCGGCAGCGGGGCGTCCGGGATCGAAGCGGCTCCCGAGTCCAATTCGGCTGCGGCTGCGCTTGGAGTTTTTGGACGCGAGGCGGGGCCGGTGAGAATACCGGGCGGCGGGGAGGCCGATCCCATGGCAGCGCTGCCGGTCGGAAGCGGGCCGGTTCGCCGCGGGCAAGTGACGCCCGGATTGCCGCCCTCGCTCGGACCGGGTCCGGCGGAAGAGACGACGATCGCTGGGCTTGCGGGGGACGATTCGGGCGGTGGGGCTGAACCGGCGGCATCGGGCTTGATGGCCGTCCGCCGGGAAGGCGGATTGCCCGTCCTGCGGTCCGACTCGCTGGGGGACGGCGGCGTCGGCGGTCCGCCGTCGTTGCGCGTCGGCCTCCCCGGCAGGTTCTCTCGCCCGGAGAGCGACGTCGTGCAAGATTCGGCTTCGCGCTTTGCCGCAGTTCGCCGGACCGTTCCGATCCCGTCGGCTCTGGCAGACACCGCTCCCTTGGAACCCGCCGAGGCCTTCATGCAGCGTAGCCCTACGCAGCGGGGACAACGGGCGGCCGAATTGGGCGGAGGGCCGGAGACCGAGGAGGCGGTGGAACGCGCCCTGGCCTTCCTCGCCCGGTTGCAGTTCTCCGACGGACATTGGAGCCTGCACGCCATACCGGCCGAGTCGCAACTCGATCCGAACGCCTTCGCCTCCGGAACCATGCGAGGCGACACCGCGGCCACGGGGTTGGTTCTCTTGGCATTCTTGGGTGCCGGCTACACGCACACCGACGGCAAGTACCAGGAGGTCGTCCAGCGGGGGCTGAAGTGGTTACTGGCTCGCCGGCAGTCGGACGGCCGACTCTATTCCGCGGCGGCGGATCCGGACCCCTTCACGAGGTTCTACGGTCACGGATTGGCCGCCATCGCGTTGTGCGAGGCTTACGGGATGACACGGGACCCCGCCCTCCGCGAACCGGCGGAAAAGGCCGTCGATTTCATCGTGCAATCTCAGCACCCGGAATACGGCGGTTGGCGCTACGAACCGCGGCGGGAAAGCGATACATCCGTGACCGGTTGGCAACTGATGGCATTGAAAAGCGCCGAAATGTCCGGCTTGAACGTTCCCCGCCCGGTTCTGGAGAAGGTTACGCGGTGGCTTGACCTGGCTCAGGCCGAGAACGGCGCCCGATACATGTACAACCCGCACGCAGGCGAAACCCCCAGCCAGATTCACGGTCGGGTTCCCAATCGGGCGATGACGGCCGAGGGGCTTCTGATGCGAATCTACTTGGGTTGGGATCGTACGCATCCCCCGCTTGTACAAGGAGCGGAGTTCATTCGCAGCCAACTTCCCGACTTCGGTACCCCTCAGTATCGCCTTCGCGACGCCTATTATTGGTATTATGCCACCCAAGTGATGTTCCAGATGCAGGGGGATTATTGGCGCGACTGGAACGATCGCATTCGGCCCATGTTGCTGGAATCGCAAATTCGGCAAGGGGATTTCGACGGAAGCTGGGACCCGCTCAAGCCCGTCCCGGATCGCTGGGCCGAACAAGCCGGACGCATCTACGTGACGGCAGTGCACGCCCTGATTCTGGAGGTGTACTACCGCCACCTGCCGCTCTTCAAAACGTTGAAGGCGGAACGCTAGACGCCGTCGCAATCGTCGGATCAACCTGTGTCGGCGCGCAGCGGGCGTGAAAACGCAATCGCCCTCGCGGTTTGTAAGCGTGCCGCCGGTCACTCGAATCGTAGCGTGCCGAATCGCCACGGAAGATGAAAATCGGCGACGCCGGGAATCGACCAGGAATAGTACTCCGGACGGTCTTTCTCGGGTGCGTCGATACGGAAGAGATTCATCCGCCAGACGTCGCCCGATCGGGGAACGATCTCATCGGCGCCGACGAGCGAGGTGAAGGGAATGGCATATTCCGCGGACCAACCCCGAGCGCCCCGTTGATTGAGCGTGCCGTCGATGAAGACTTCGACCAGCAGGCCCTCGCAGGTGTATTCTTTCAATCCGCGAAAGTGGGTGCGATCCCCGCCGACCGCCCGCCCATTGAGGATGAAGGCATCGAACACCGTGCCCCGCGGACTGACGTTGATCTCGTAGTATTGGCGAATCTTTCCGGAGGGACACAGAAAGGCCTCTACGCACTCCTCTTCGTAGATGGGGTCGTCGTGCTCGGTGAGCGTGGACCAGGGGTAATCGTCTTCGCATCGAAAGGCGATATACAAAAATCGCTCGTTGTAGAGCAATCTCGCCTCGGTACGGTAGCGCCCGGGGGCGCCGGAGACTGCGTCGCGGAGTTCGGCGACCTCGGCCTTTCCCCACAAAGGATCGTCGGCTCTTCCCGTCACCTCCAAGTCGCGGTCGATTTTGCGGCAGACGTAAGTGGGTAGCTCTTCTTGGTTGGATGCCGGGGAAAGTGCCGCGTTAGAAACGACGGTCGTTGTAACCGATGTGCGGGCGACGGACGATTCTCGGTCGGCGACGTGGGCACGTTTCGCCGCACTTCCCGCATCGAGCGATCGCAGGGCCTCGCGGCATTTTTCGCGAAATTCGTTTTGGATGCCGGGGACGTCGGCACTCGCGGCGCCGGCTTGCCACGCCGCGCGAGCCTCGGTTTCCCGGCCCAGGGCCTTCAAAGCCATGCCGCGCCAGTATTGTGCCGGCGCTTCGATCGGTTTGTTGGTTCGGCCGACGTGCAAGTTGGGCGGATACGTCAGGGCGGCCTCGAAATCTTCCAGCGCCCCCGCGGCGTCACCCGCCTGCAATCGCTGTTTTCCACGCTCGATATGGGCTTGATTGAACAATCGCCACACGATGTCTTGACCCTCCCAATTCGTGAAATACGGCGTGCCTTCCAGCAGTCGAACGCATGCGTCGAAGCGGCCTTCGTCGACCAAGGCCTGGGCAAGCAGAATGGTGATCTCTGATCGCCGCGGCAGGGAGAGCGGCATTTCCTCGATCAAGGCGATGGCCTCCGGTCGGCGGTCGGTCGCTATGAGGATTTCCGCCAAGTCACGGTATAAGGTTTGATCTTCGGGTCGGGCCGCGATCGCCTTGCGGAAGCAGGCTTCCGCCTCCTTCAAGTCGTTGCGGTGCGCCGCCTCCAATCCCAAATTGCGCCACGCGATGCTGTTGGAAGGGGCAATCGCCGCAGCTTCGCGCCACCACCGTGCCGCTTCATCGAGACGCCCCAAATGGGCCAGCAGGCAACCCAATTGTAGGCGAGCCTGGGCGTCGCCGGGATTCGTCTGTGCCGCGTATTCCAAGATTTCCAACTCTTCGGGACGCGACGCAAACACATGTTCTTTTGTCGTGTGAGCCGCCCGGCGCAAGTACCTGCGCGAGGCTTCCTCTTCTCCGGTCAGGGCGGAAAGTCGGGCCAGGTAGTAGAGCGGAAGAAAACCGTTCGCCTCCTCCGGTTCCTCGGTGCGACACGCCGCGCGAATCCACGCCGCCGCCTCGCGATCCATGCCGAAAGCGTGCAGCGTCACGGCGGCCTCCAATGCCTCGAACTCGATCTCGCCGAGAAACCGGCGAGCCTCTTGGGCCTCGGCCTCCAGTGCATCCGCGGCGGGCAGTGCGGGCACGATCCGCGGCAGGAGGGCGGTGGGGTCGAGTTGCGAAAGATCGGCGGCCTCCTGCTTGGCTTCGTCCGTTCGCCCCAAGCTCCATAACGCCAACATGCGATGGATGCGCGCCCGCTCGTCGGATGGATCGGCTTGAACCGCCTGATCAAACGCCTGGAGGGCCTGTTCCCGCCTACCACGCCGCCATTCGGCACGCCCCAGCAAGTCTCTCCCCAATAAAGCCGTTTCCGGGAATTGGGAGGCTTGCTCGGCACAGCGGGCGGACTCATCCGGCTGATTCTTCGCCAGGTGACAGACGCCGGCGTAAAACCACGCCCAACCGTCGTTAGGGGCGGTTTCGATCGCTCGTTCCAAACGTACGAGCGCATCGTCGTAGCGTGCGGCCTCGAAATCCAGTACGGCCAGGGCTTTCAGGGAAGGAACGTGGTTGGGATCGCGTTCCAGGGCCGCAAGATAGGCCTGCCTTGCCCCGCTGCGGTCCGTCGCCAAATCGCGCTTCGCGCCCACTTGGTACCAATCGTCGGCCGATTTCTCGGCGTCGGGCTTTTCGGCGAACTTGGCGGGGTCGGGCGGATCGACGTACGGAATGTGCAGCGGACTATCGTATTCCAAGATCGGCCGTCCACTCGCATCGCAGAAACGAATGTGCAGCGGCGAATCGTCCGACGGGACCGGGGAGAGCGAGATCACCGCGGGGTGCTCGGGGGTAAGATCGGCGCGGCCCTTTGCTCGAACTTGCTCTCCTTGGCGAATCTCGTATTCGGCGCCGAGGTATCGCGCCGTGGGCAGGATGCGAATCTCGACGCGATCGGCCGAACGCATGACGTTGACGGCGGCCTCGCGGTTGGCGAATTCGAAACCGTCTCCCAAACCGTGAATGGGATACCACCATTCCTGCCAACTCACGCGTTGCCGTGGGTTCAGGCGACCGTAATCCGACTGCGTGGGCAGCGGACCGCTTTGCACTTCGATGTACGGCCCATCCTCATCCGTGAGGTCTTGCTGAGCCACCTTGCCGAATTCCCATTCCCCCCAAGTCCAGGCCTTCTTGCCGCCCAACGTGCGATGGTCGGCGAATTGGGCGATTCCGCGATCCGCGTCCACGTCGTACGCCCCGAAGAAATCGTGTGTGCATTGCACGGCGAAGACCGAGGCGTACGTCTCGTAGTTTTTCAGCCAGGTCAAATCTCGGCCTTCGTGGATCGGCCAGCGGAAGAACTCGCGGGCATTGTGATCGGTTCCCAAAAACATGGGGAAAATGAACCGGGTGCCCGGGCGGTTGGGAAACGCCGTACAGTTCCAGAAGTAATAGGGGTGCACGCCGTCCGTCGGGTTGTAAATTGCGATCTCCTCTTCCAGATACGATCGCCCGGGACGAAGCGTCAAGCGGACCGTCCAGCGGGTGCGAAAGATTTGCTCGGTGTTGGAGACAAAGAGGTACGCCGAACCGTCGCGATTAAGACCGACGCGGGCGTTGACCGGCGATAAGCAGGTCACGGTATGGCCGTGAGGTCCCGTATTCCATTCGATGCCGCCGGAGATCCAACCTCCCCGCATGGCGATCATTCCCGGCTTGATGACACCGTTGAGGTGAAACATCTCCTCGCCCGTGGTCTTATCCAAGACCGAATGGATGCGTCCGCCCAATTCCGGCAGGCAGACGACCTTGAGGTATTCGTTTTCCAAGAAGAGGGCCTTGTAGGTGCGATCGTGTTTCTCGCGGAGCAGGTGATCCTGCATGGTGTACGGATAGACGATCGAGCCATGCACGGTCGTGGAGAGTCGCGGTCCGCCTTCCAGCGCCCAGAACTTCGGGTTGATGTCTTCGACCCAGGGATAGGTGGGCAGCGTCAATTCCCCCTCCCAAGCGCGAACCTCGCCGGCGGAGGATTGCGTCTCTTGTTCCGATGCCGCCGTATAGGGCGCGAGCATGACCACCCAGAATCCGGCCACGATCATCCCCGGCGGGATGGTACGGCGGCGATTTCCGCCGATACCGGTTCGAGTCGCGCGGAATTTTGAGTCATGGCCAAAAGACGATTGCGTCACCATGCCTGCACCTTTCCTGAAAAGACGGGAACGCGCCGCGGTTGGATGCTCATCCTTTTACCGCCTGCGATTGTCCACCAAGGCCTGCGATTGTCAAGCGCCGGGAATCTAAGGCAACGGAAACGACCCGCTCCGCGGCGCCCGCGTTTGGCGCTGCGGAGGGATGGAGAGGGGAATTGGTTGTCCCGCGATGGCTCAATCTCGGCTGCGGGGCGTGTCGCAGACCGCGTGCGGCGTTCATTCGCTCGGAGCAAGTGACGCCTGGGCTCGGTCGCCCATCCTGCTAAGGCCGTCGCGGCTTACGGACGTTCCGTCCAAAAACACCTTTTTTAGTTTCGGCATGGCTTGCAGTGTGCTGACGCCTTGGTCGGTGATGCCGATGTTGCCCGTCAAGTCGAGGACCTCTAGTTCCTGCAATTGAGCCAGGGCCGAAACGCCTTGGTCGGTGACCATCGTCTCCGCGACCAGCAGTTCGCGGAGGGCGGAGAGTTCCGCGACGGCGGCCAACCCCGAATCACCAATGAGGGTCTTCGAAAGATCGAGACGGCGGAGTGTTTTCAAATTGCGGAGGTGTTGCGCGGCGTTGTCGCCGACCATGGTCTGGTACAAACGCAATTCGGTCAGTTGCGAGGCGCCGGCAAGATGCCGTAGGAAGTCGCCGCGCAGGGGCATGTCCCGCAACGTCAGTCTTGTCAAATGGGGCAACTTTGCCAAGACGGCCAAATCATCCTCTCGTATGGAAAGGCACTTGTAGAGCGTGAGCGAGGTGAGGGGAAGGTTGGCCAAACGGGCGAAGCCCTCGCCGGTCACCGCGGCTTCCTCCAAAGTGAAGGCCGACAATTGTCGGCATGTGGCCACGGACTCCATGCATGCGTCGTTGATGGCGTATCCGCGCAGGCGCAAGTCGGAGAGTCGCGGAAGTTGGCAAATCTTCGTTAAAACCTCCACTCCCGCGCCCGGGCAACCGCGAAGATCGAGCAATCGCAAGTTGGGAAGGGACGCCAACTCGTTAAGGGCGGCGGCGGAGAAATTGTTGTCGTGCAGGTACAGTTGTTCCAGCTTGGGAAATCGCGCCAATGTCGGCAAGGCCGCGTCGGTGAGATTCACGGATCGCCGCAGATTGAGCGAACGCAAGTCGGGCAAGGCGGCCAATTCCGCCAGTGAGGCGTCGTCGATCTTGGTGTTTTCCAGGGCCAACTCCTGCAAAGTCGGGCAGGTTGTTAATAGCCGCACGCCCTCGGGCGTGACGCCGAAGCCCGAAACGGCCAGTCGACGCAAATGCGGGACCTTCACTGCGGCGCGGATTTCCGCGTCCCCGCCGACCCTGCGTCGCGACGCCATGTCCACGCCGATTAGCCGACCCTGGGCATCGAATTCGAAAGCGGCTTGAGAATCGGTCAGCGTTTGGAATATCTCGGGCCACGGATCCGGTACGCTTACGCCGCCGGTCGTCTCCCCGGAGTGCCATGCTTGGTACCATTCCTGTTCGTGGGAGACCTCCGCCGCGGCACCGTCCGTTCCCATCGATTCAGATTTGTCCGGCGATTCGTGGGAGACCGCCGGGGCGGGGTTCGACTCGGTCTTCCGTCGACAACCGGGCGGCACGGCGAGAAACGCCGCAATCATCAAAAAAACAAGCAGAGACTTCGATTTGTCGCGACTTCGGTTCATGGCCGCCTTTCCAGCGGGTTGTGCCCACCCCCACGTGTCGCAGTGATCCCCATGACGGAGCGGTCGTCACGGCCGATGAGCGGTGGGCGAAACCGTACGAGCGCGTTGCATGGTTGCCCGCGTGTCACTATTCTAACGGCGGTCGCCGGCCTTTGCGAAGGCGTCCGATGAGTTCGAGTTGAAGAACGGGAATCCGTGGGAGGGAAGTCATGCGAAGAAAAAGTCCGTGTATCTCGTTGGTCGGCTTGATCGCGTCGGCCTTGGGAGCATTTGTCGGCGGGCAACTTTGGGGGCAAGATGCGGCGACCGAGACCTACGCCAGGCCCGATCCGCAGGCCTTGGCACGCTGGCAGGCCATGCGTTTCGGGATGTTCATCCATTGGGGCCCCGTCAGCTTGAAAGGAACGGAGATCGGTTGGTCACGCGGCAGGGAGGTCCCCGTCGAGGAGTACGACTCGCTCTACAAGCAATTCAACCCCGAGAAATTCAATGCGGACGAATGGGTTGCCCTGGCCAAAGATGCAGGGATGAAATACATGGTCATCACGTCCAAGCATCACGACGGCTTTTGCATTTGGGATTCGGCGTACACCGACTACGACATCATGTCTACGCCTTTTGCTCGCGATATTCTGCGAGAGCTTTCCGACGCTTGCCGTCGGGGGGGCGTCGTCTTCTGTACTTATCACTCCATCTGCGATTGGTACCACCCGGACTATCCGCTAGGCTCGCCGGGAGGCAGGACGGCCAAGCCCAACCCCAATATGCCGCGTTACGTGGAGTATCTGCACAATCAGACGCGGGAAATCATCGAAAAATACGGCCCGTTGGGGGTGATGTGGTTCGACGGAGAATGGGAAAAGCCGTGGACGCACGAATACGGCAAGGCACTGTACGACCATATCCGCCGCTGTCAACCGGACATTCTCGTCAATAATCGCGTAGACAAAGGCCGTAAGGGGATGGAGGGAATTACGGAAGGCGATTTCTGCGGCGACTTCGACACGCCGGAGCAGCGCGTGGGCACCTTCGACCGCGAGCGCCCTTGGGAAACGTGCATGACGATTTGCCGGCAATGGGCATGGAAACCGAACGATACCTTGAAGTCGCTGCGAGAGTGCCTCGAGATTCTGCTGCGGACGGTGGGCGGCGACGGTAATCTGCTGCTCAACGTCGGCCCGATGCCGGACGGGCGGATCGAGCCTCGGCAGGCGGAGCGTCTGCGCGAGATCGGTCGTTGGCTGGCTCAATACGGAGACGGCGTTTACGGTACTCGGGGCGGACCGTTCAAGCCCGGTCGATGGGGTGCGTCCACCTGCAAGGGCGACACGATCTACGTCTTCGTCTTCGCTTGGCCGGAGGAAGGTACGCTGAAGTTACCCCCGATCCCGAATCGCGTGACTCAGGCGACGATCCGTTCCGGCGGGAGCCTTCGTTGGGACCAGACGGACCGGGGACTTGCCATGACTGCGGATTCGCCCGATCCGTTGATCACGGTCATCGAGTTGAAAATCGATGGGGACGCTTTGGCGATTCCGCCGGTGAACGTGTCTGCCGCGGGGGCGGTCAGCGCCGGCAAGCCCGCCCGGGCCTCCAACGTGTTTCAAAACAAGGTCGCGCAGTTCGGCCCGGGCAAGGCATTCGACGATGATCCGGGCACGCGCTGGGCCACCGACGGCGGCACAAAAGAGGCGTGGCTGGAAGTGGATTTGCAAGTCCCTTGTGAGGTGAAGCGGGCAAGCATTCAAGAGGCCTTTCCGGGACGAATCCAGGCCTTTCGAATCTTGGCGGAACGGGACGGCGATTGGTTCGTATGCCATGAGGGCACCACCGTCGGGGAGGACTTCTCGGTCGAGTTTCCCGCCGTCGTCGCCCGTCGTTTTCGGCTTGAAATCAAGCAGGCCGCCGAGGGACCGACGATAGAGGAGTTTCAGCTCTTCGGCAAACCGACTCCGTGAGGGGCGGACGTACTTGTTATCCGCTCGGCGTCGCCGGTTAGGGCGTGACGAAAAGGCTTCAGGGGCCGCATTGGCCGCGGACTGCCGCGATGCGATGCTGAAGTTGCAGTGCCGCCGTGCGGACATCGCCCACAGCGCGGGCCAAGGCCATGCGGCAGTAGGTCTCCGCCGTGCCGATGCGACCGGCCTCAAGGGCGGCGGAAGCCTTGCGCAAGAACGACTCCGCCTCTTGATTTTGGGTTGCCAGTTCGGCGGCACGAAGGCGTGCCGCTTCCTCAACGCCCAACCCCTCGCTGACCGCCGTGGACCACGCCCGACTTGGTGCCGAGGGGCCAATCGCGTCATCGGTGGCTGTGTTGGTGTGGGTTCCTGAAAGTGATAGATTGGCCCGGGGTGTGGGGGAGGTAGAGTTCGGGGCGTTCGAGTGCTGCGACGCCGCGTCGTCGCCGTCCGCGTCGTCGGCGATTGCAGCCTGATTCTGCTGAGGAGCTTCCATTCCAATCGAGGTCGCTGCCGACAAGGCGTGGGAACGTTCGAGGACGTTCGATTGGGGGTCGTGAAGCGAAGGCCGGCCTTCGGGGAAAGCGGGGCGATCGCCGACGACCGGCACAACACCCATCACAAAGGGCGCGGCCGAGGCATCCCACCACCAACCGTATGCGCCGTCGGAGAGCATGAGCGAGGGGCTTTGGAACGTGGCGGCGCTGCGGTAGCCTTGAGGCCATCGTCCAAAGAACTCACCCTGCACCCGGTCGCCGCGATGGCCGAAGCCGAAGGTGGCGCCGCCGTCGCCGGGAAAGTTGCCGAAGGCGGGGGCGGCAACGGGCGGTCTCGGTCCGAATCGAGCAAACCAATTGGGGCCGACCAGGCTCCACGATATGCCTTGCATTTCGTAGAACGAATCGGAAGCCGATGAGGCACCGACGGAAACGGCGGTCTGATTTGAAGGGGCGGTCGCGCGGTGCGGGGGCTGAGCCGACGCTAAACCGGAAAAAGCGGCAACAAAAGCAATCGCGCCGGTAACAAAGCAAAAAGATCCGCGAGCGGAAGGCAAGTCGAGGCCGCGATGTGCCATCATGCGTCTTCGTCTCCCGCCGAATGCCTTTGGGATGAGAGTGCGGGCGACACGCAGTCGCCGGGCAAAGATTCAAGGCCGAAGCGTCGTCTGCCGAAGATCAATGTTATTCTAGGCGGCGTAAGGGCGGCGTTCCACGCCGAAAACCTCGGCGCAGAAGCAAAAAAGAAGAATTCTTCCCGAGGTGTTCGGTGGGGGCTTGCACGACCGAAAAGGCGATGGTAACATAGCTTTTTCCCGCCTGGGGAAAACAGAGGACGCAATCCTCCCCCCAAGGCGGTCGCGGCCGCAAGATGCCGGTTCCGCCGGCGGCCGAAACGGTGGTCGAAAAAATCGCTGGGACCACCCGTTGACGACCGAAAGCGGCGCGATAGAATAACAAATGCCGGTCGACGACAGGATTGATGGATCCGAAATCGACCGCCGATCTTTGACAACTTAGTAGCGTGTTGATGTAGCCCCATACGTGTGCCGGTGCGACCGGATCACGTAAGCTGCCGTGACCACGGCAGCAACGATCAAGTCTTTCAATTTGTTAGCCATTCCCTTGGGTTTTGCCCGGGGGTAAGCAAACAAAAAATTGAAGGGTTTGATCCTGGCTCAGAGTGAACGTTGGCGGCGTGGATTAGGCATGCAAGTCGTGCGACGAGGCCCGCAAGGGTGCTCGAGCGGCGAAAGGGAGAGTAATGCATGGGTCACCTGCCCTCGGGGCTGGGATAGCCGCGGGAAACTGCGGGTAATACCAGATGACGTCTTCGGACCAAAGGTGCGAATCCGCCCGAGGAGGGGCCCGTGTCCTATCAGCTTGTTGGTGAGGTAACGGCTCACCAAGGCTATGACGGGTACGGGGTGTGAGAGCATGTCCCCGCTCACTGGGACTGAGACACTGCCCAGACACCTACGGGTGGCTGCAGTCGAGAATCTTCGGCAATGGGCGCAAGCCTGACCGAGCGACGCCGCGTGCGGGACGAAGGCCGTTGTGTTGTAAACCGCTGTCAGGGGGGAGGAAATGTCGGCCCTCAGGGTCGGCTTGACCTATCCCCAGAGGAAGGACGGGCTAAGTTCGTGCCAGCAGCCGCGGTAAGACGAACCGTCCAAACGTTACTCGGAATTACTGGGCTTAAAGGGTGCGTAGGCGGCTTTGCAAGTCGGATGTGAAATACCCCGGCTTAACCGAGGAACTGCATTCGAAACTGTAAAGCTCGAGAGAGATAGAGGTGAGCGGAACTTGGGGTGGAGCGGTGAAATGCGTTGATATCCCAAGGAACACCGGAGGCGAAAGCGGCTCACTGGGTCTTTTCTGACGCTGAGGCACGAAAGCTAGGGGAGCAAACGGGATTAGATACCCCGGTAGTCCTAGCCCTAAACGATGAGCACTAGACCGAGGAGTTCTCCATGACTTCTTGGTCGTAGGGAAACCGTTAAGTGCTCCGCCTGGGGAGTATGGTCGCAAGGCTGAAACTCAAAGGAATTGACGGGGGCTCACACAAGCGGTGGAGGATGTGGCTTAATTCGAGGCTACGCGAAGAACCTTATCCTGGTCTTGACATGCACGGATTAACCCCGTGAAAGCGGGGCCACGCCTCTCTGAGGTGGAACGTGCACAGGTGCTGCATGGCTGTCGTCAGCTCGTGTCGTGAGATGTCGGGTTAAGTCCCTTAACGAGCGAAACCCCTGTCGTTAGTTGCCAGCGGGTCATGCCGGGTACTCTAGCGAGACTGCCGGTGTTAAACCGGAGGAAGGTGGGGATGACGTCAAGTCCTCATGGCCTTTATGACCAGGGCTGCACACGTCCTACAATGGCGCGTACAAAGGGAAGCAAACCCGCGAGGGGGAGCAAATCCCAAAAAGCGCGCCCCAGTTCAGATTGCAGGCTGCAACTCGCCTGCATGAAGCCGGAATCGCTAGTAATCGCGGATCAGAATGCCGCGGTGAATGTGTTCCTGAGCCTTGTACACACCGCCCGTCAAGCCACGAAAGTGGGGGGCATCCGAAGTCGCCGAGCTAACCCGAAAGGGAGGCAGGTGCCGAAGATGAACTCCGCGATTGGGACTAAGTCGTAACAAGGTAGCCGTAGGGGAACCTGCGGCTGGATCACCTCCTTTCTAAGGATTTCAGCTAGTCGAGTCTCACGCTCGACGACATGGAGCCGGTAAATCGGTACACTATAAGCAACATCGCACGCTACTAGGCATATACGCCCCGATGTCGGTTCGCCGCATCGGGGTTTTTTATTTCTTGTCGATCCCCGCATGCTTGCGTGCTTTGTCCGGTACGAAACGACATGGTACGGTCCGGTTACCGGACCGCGCAGCAGTCGGCGGGACAAACGTCGGGGCAGGGGGGCAGTTGTCCCACGCTGCGCCGCTGTGGACTCCCGGATAGGCGCTCTTCGAGCATTTCGCGGAGTCCGCGGATGAATTGGGGGTGATCCAGGATCGTTTTGGCTCGCGTCATCCGGATTCCGAGTTGCCGCGCAAGGTCCATCGCCTCAACATCCAGGTCGTAGAGTACCTCGATGTGGTCGGAAAGGAATCCGACGGGAGCCAGCACGACCGGCGGGACGGGCGGGGTCGCGGCCAGATCGCGAAGGAAATCGAGGACATCCGGTTCCAACCAGGGCACATGCGGCGGACCGCTGCGGCTTTGGTACACCAGTTCCCAACGCGGCAGGCCCGATTCCTCCGCGATCATGCGACACGCCTCGCGGAGTTGCTCAGCGTACGGTCCGGAACGTGCCATGGCAGTGGGGATGCTGTGGGCCGTAAAGACCAGGATCGGCTGACCGTCGGGCAGTTGCCGCTTGGCGTCTGTTATCCGGTCGGCCCAGGCTGAGATGAAGCTTGGGTGGTTGAAGAAAAGGCGCAAGCGGTCGATTTGCGGGGCATTGGCGCCAACGTTGCGCCGGGCCTCTTCGATGTCCTCCAGATAGCGACGGCATCCGGAGTAGGAACCGAAGGCCGAAGTGACCACGGCCAAGGCCCGACGCACACCGCGGTCCGCCATCTCGCGAACCGTATCCGTCAGAAAGGGGTGCCAATTTCGGTTTCCCCAGTAAACCGGCAAAGGGCGCCCGGCCGCGGCCAATTCCCGCTCGATGGCCGTCTTCAGTTCTCGGCAGTGGTCGTTGATGGGACTTCTTCCCCCGAAATGATGGTAATGTTCCGCGACCTCGAGCAGACGTTCACGCGGAACGGGACGACCGCGGACCACGTTTTCGAGAAACGGCATGACATCCTCGGGCTTCTCCGGTCCGCCGAACGAGACCAACAGAACGGCGTCATAGGGAGACGGCAGCGTCATCGGGATGTGATCCTAAAGAATTGAGGGACGATGTTCCTTTCAAATCAGCAAGTCCGCGCGAGTTCCTCGCGGACGCATTGCCCATTATACGTTTCGAAGACGTACTGGGGCTTCTTAACGGGAGGCAGAGTGAGTATCCCGGCTTGAGGGCGGCGACTTTCGTCAACAATTTCTGTTGCTTCCGGGCGACAGTTTTTCCGGTGAGCCGCTCCGGTACAAACATGGCCGCGGCGAAATCTTCCTGTCGATTCGGTGCATGCCTGTCAAATCCGGCATAAACCGAATTGACGGTTCAAAGCGGTCCGGCGCACGCCGTAAAGCTTGTCGAAGGTTCGGAGCGACCCCTATCACGTCGATTGTGCCGCCGTACCAAGGGCGGTCGACGCCCGTTTCAAAATACGGTTTATAAAATTCGGAACGGAACAGCAAAAAACGCCTGAGGCGGTCGGGGCGTGTCCTTCCTCCGCAAGCTATGCTCCTTTAGGGCATCCAATTGGGGGCATGTAAGTTGCGTGGCAATTCGGGTTGACGTTCGCGCCGGGACGGAACGCGCGAAGATCGCGAAAACGGCACGCGGTAGGAAAGGCCTTTTCGATGCACGAATTCCAAAGTCGCCTAAAGCCGGATAGCCGCCGGGTGGCAGCCTTTCGCGCTGCGCGGCAAAGGCGGGGCACGCTGATTTTGGAATTGGTGTTGGTGCTGCCGCTCATTTTAATCGCGCTCTTAGCGGCCATCCAATTCGGAAAATACTTTGCCAACATGCAGGAGATCTCGCTCGCGGCGCGGATCGGCGGTTTGGCGGCCTCACGGACGCCCAATATTTCCGCCGTGTCGGGGGGTCCCGTTCCCGCCGCGGTCGTGGATGCGGTGACCCAACAACTGGCGAGTGTTGGCATTCACAGCGCGGTCATTGCTTTGGAGCACAACCTAGACGGCGCCCCCGTCTTGCTCCAATCGCCGCAGAATGTTGCGGTCGACGTGGATTCCATCTCCGTGCCGCCTCCCGGACGCTACGTCCGAGTGATCGTAATTGTTCCTCGGGCCGCCGTCATGCCGGACATCCTTCGGGCCTGCGGTTTGCATTTGGTGCTCCCCGGCAACATTACGGCATTTTCCAACGTGTTTTATTACACCCTGTGAGCGTTGTGTGCGTTTCCCAAGGTCGTCACAACGCACGGCCTTGCCGCGGGAGTGAATCGGCGACCGGCGTCGCAACGGGAAATCGGGCTTCAATCGGCGTATTCCCATGAATCTTCGGAATTCGATGAGATCGGTCGAGTCCATTGGGATCGTTGCTGGAAGCAGCGAACGACCGAGATTGCGCGTCGGCGGAGGTACCCGCCGAGGGCGCCGAGGTTTCTCGACGTTGTGGTTGATCCTCACGTTGCCCATTTTCCTCACTCTGTTCGCCTTCGTCTTCGAAATGGGGCACTTGTGGGTGGCGCGAGTCGAATTGGAAAACGGTTTGGAATCCGCCGCCTTGGCTGCCGTACAGAACTGGGCCGAATCGGGCGGTACGGACACCTACATCCCACGCCAAGTCGGGGCGGCTTATGCCGCCAACAATACGGTTCGGAGCTATCCCTTGGTCTTGGGTCTGAATTACGATCCCGCGGCGGGACCGGCAAACCCTAATCAGAACCTCGCGTGCACGGCTACGGTTTTTAGGCCGGGGGGAGCGGTCTTGCCGGAGGGGAACTTGATCTTCGGCGCGATCCTCACGGACGATCCGAACTGTCCTTTGACCTTTAACGCGGGGATTCGGCCGGGTTGCAGTGCCGGATCGGTGTTGATCGACGCCTCGGCCCAGGGACCGGGGAATTTGGCTCAAGATAACGCCTGGGGAATCGCTTTTCGCCCGGACCCGAACGCGCCGCCGGGACTGACGATCCAAACCGTGACCATCGACCTTCAGGCGGGCGGGGGGAGCGGCGTCTTTGATTTCAGCTCGGCGGGGCCGATCCTCTCGGACGATTCGCCGGCCTCGATCCTGCCCTGCCAAACGGACGTCTTCGGTTTCACCGATCCCGCCAACCAGGTGCAGTTCGTGCCGACCGCCGGAACGTCGCCGACACTGACGATCAATTTTTCCCCCGACCCGAACTCGGGAGACTTGGGCTTCGAACCGGGGGATCGCATCCGTTTTGGGGCCCGGACAGCGGGGGTTTCCAACGGGAGCGGACAGGATGACGGCGACGGAATCGGTCGCGACGGCGTTCGGGTGACGGTGGTGTTCGCAATCAACGGGACACCCCTGCCGCCCGTCACCGGGGTCTTCTTCGACAACACCGAGACTTCGAACGACTGCTCGCCGACCTGTCCGGTTCATCCATCGGGGATTCCCGACTTGCCGTGCCCTCCCGCGAGTTCGCCCAACAATAACGGGCAATCCTATGTGGAAATCGGCGGCGGAGTAGGAACGGAATATGCCGTGCGTGCTCAAGCCGTGATGGAAGTGCCCAGCCCGATCTGCCGTGTTTTCGGCTTGAACATGCCGGCCTATCGAATCACCGCTTTCACCATTGCCGCCTATTCGTGTGCCGAAGGTCGGCCGCGCTTGGTGCGCGTGGACCGATACATCTGCCCGGGACCGTGAGGATGAACATTAGGCTACCATCCGTCGCTCAGGCCGGCGAAACCGGCGATCGTTCGGCGCGATATGCTTTGGAGCAACGTCCGCAGTCCGCGACGGCGTTGTCGACCGGAGCACATCGTTTCCGAACGAAACCATTGCTTTGGCGCCGTCGCATGCGCGGCGGCTCGCTGACGCTGGAGGCCGTGCTGATCTTGCCCATCCTGGTGTTGACCTTTCTGGCCGTTATCCAGTTCGGGATCTTGATGCTGGTCGAACAAACCATCGTTCACGCGGCCACGGTCGCTGCACGGGAGGCGGCGAAGGGAGCGGACATCGACGCCACGGCGCTCTCGGCTCACAGCGTTCTCGGTTTGCACGGCTTGAGCGTCGGTCCGGCGATGACGCTGGTTCTGGAAGACCCCCTGTCGGACAATCCCGTTCAAGTCCGCGGTGATTTACCGTGCGACATCAGCGGGTTGCCGACCCTCAACCCGGGCGAGATTCGGGTTACCGTTTGCGTCTCCCTGAGTCACCGTCCGTTTCTCAACGCTCTGAGGCATTGTGCGATCGACTTCACGGGCAGGAAGTTCACCGTCAGCGCGGTGGTGGATCGCGAGTTCGAGGGTCAGGCGATGGTGACGCCCCGCCCGGACTGCCCTTGCTATTGAGATCGCAAGAGTCGGTGGGCGATCCTCCCGGCACCCTGGCGCAAAAAGGAGGGAGAGGACGGAAGTCCTCTCCCCGGTGTCACACTTTCGGTAATCGCCGGATCGCTCTCCGTCACACCGGTCTTCCGGGTCGGAGAGCGGATTCGCTTTGTCCGTAGCTTAGCCGGGGCGAATCACCGAGGTTCGTCGGGCGGCGGAGGAGGCGGAGGAGGTCCGTGGGGGCCTGGCGGCGTCGGGCGGGCCGACCGCAGCAATAGCTCGGCCATATCACCTAGACCTTCGCGCCGTAGCAATTCCGCAGCCCGTTGCAGTCGCTCCATTCTCTCCGGCGGCATGGGCGGGGGAACGGGGCGTCCTTCTTCACGGGCACGCAGCATCCGGTGAAGTTCGTCGATTCTCCGCTCCAACTCGCGTACCCGTTCTTCCTTGCCCTCTTGTCGTGCTCGCTCGAGCTGCTCGTGCAATTCCCGCATGCGGCGTTCGAAGACTTCGGGAGGCGGACCGGGAGGACCGGCTTCCGGCGGCCTGGGCCTTCCCTCACGAGCGGCATGCAGGGCACGTTCCACTTCGGCGATCTCTCGCTCCAAACGTTCGACCGCATCCATGCGATTCTCTTCACGCGCCCGGCCGATTTCTTTGCGGAGATCCTCCAAGCGGCGCTCCAAGGCCTCGGGCGGAGGACCCGGCGGACCCGCTTCCGGCGGACGACGGAAACCGAATCGTTCCATCACCTCGCGTTTCTTGGCCTCGAGTTCGCGCATTTCGCGTTCCAGCCCCTCCATGGCCTCGTGGATTCTCGCCTTTGCTTCGTCGGAGGCGCCTTCCATTTCACGGCGGAGGGCCTGGGCCCGCTCCTTCAGTTCAGCCTGCGCTCCTTGAATGCGGCGCATGGCCTGTTCCAGTTCCTCCCGCATGCCTTCCGGTTGAGGGGGGCGGGGTCGCTCGACCCGGTCGCCCCGTTCTCCTTCAGGACGATCCCGCTCAGGCCCGCGGTCTCGCTCCGGTCCCCGATCGCGGTCTCGTTCCACCGCGGGCGGCCGATCTTTGGGCGGGGGCGGGCCTTCGCGGCGACCTTCTTCCGCCGTCGCCGAACTCCATGGGGAGAGGATCGCCGCCAGCGCCACGGCCGACAACGAGCCTCGCCACGATGCCGTAAACTTGGTCATCACCGTTCCTCCTTCTTCTTGGGGCAGCGGCTGAACGACCCCTGCCCAAACCGTGGTACAAGCGACCGCCAGCGCGGTCACAACGATCGTGATCGTCGAAGCGGTTCGAAAGGAACTGCGTCGACTTTGTTTGGTCGGTTGACGCGAGATGCTGATCAGCCTGGCGACTCGTCGAGCCAGACCCGAGCCGAAACCGTCTCCGCCGGCCGCCACCGCCGAACGGAGACCGGGAGCGACGATTCGCCCGTAGCGCAATAGTCCGCGGGCAAGATGGCGAGGGCCGTCCGCCAGCAGGAGCGACGCCTCATCCGCCGCAAACTCGCAGGCCCAATCCAGGCGGCGACGAATCACCCAAGCCGCGGGATGCCACCAAAGGACGGCCGCGCCGAGACCGGCCAAGTAGCGCCACCCCGGATCGCGGGACGCCAAATGTGCCATCTCATGCAGCAGGATCGCCTGCTCCGCCGGATCGGGTCGCGCGGTATTGAAGCTCTCCGGCAATCCGAGCGTAGGCCGAAAGACACCGCACGCCACGGGCGTCTTCAGCATGGGCAAGAGATAGACGGGAATATCCGGCGGCAGATGCAGGGGTTTCGCCCAACGGGCGACGAATTCGTTGACCGCACTGCCGGTCAGCTTGCGAGTCGGCTTGCAAGTCCACCACAACCGCAGATGTGCCCATTGCAGACGCAGCCAACACAGAAGCGAGCCCAACAGCCAGACGCCGCCGACCAGGGCGGCCTTGTTGAATTCGCCTTCGCCGCCGTTGGCTCCCGATTCCAGCGGGGTGGGTGACTCGCCTTGGCCTGCCGGTTCGACGACGTTCGCGGTCGCGAAGTCGGTCGCATTGTCGAAGGCACGCGGCGGAAAGGGGCGGTCGGCGCCGTATCGAGTCGCGTCGATTTTTACGGCAAGTGCCGTGGAGTCGCCGACAAGATCGCCCGGGGTGGGATCAGCTTGGAAATCTGATACCGATGATGCGATCCGCACGGAAGGCGGAAAATACTCCAAGAGTAGCGCCCCCACGGCGCGATCCAGTCCGGTGAGAACCAGCAGACCCAGGGCAAGAGTGCATGTCGCGCCGATCCGCCATGCCAAGCGGCGACGGTCCGGTGCGGCGCACATGCGTTCCACAAGCGCCGCAGCCAGGTAAATTATGCCCACCGTCACGGCGGCGAACGCCCAGGGAAAGTACCACGCTGCTTGCATGATGCGAAACCTCGTTCACCGTTTTTGGGGGCGTAGCTTTCCTCGCGTCGGTCCTTCCGGGACAACCATCTCTCTCTTCTTTATCAACACTCCGGATGCCGGGGTGTTTCTAGGTCTTTGCGCTCCGCGATCAAACGCTCCAATGCCTCCAATTCCTCGCGACTGACGTCGCGCGAATCCAAGAGCTGGCACACCGCCGCCGTCAGGCTGCCCTTGAAGATTCGGTCGACGAATTCGGCCGCGGCGGAGCGTGCCACGGCGTCCTCTCGCACCAAAGGAAAGTACACGAACCGGCGGCCTTCCGAACGATGGGCGACGAGCTTGCGGGCTTCCATTTTGCGGAGCATCGTGGCGACCGTGGTGTAAGCGTATCGCCCGGACCCCAGGGCCTGATGCACTTCCGTGACACCGCACTCGCCTCGGTGCCATAAGACCCGAAGTATTTTCAACTGCAGGTCTCCCAGCCGCAGTTTTCCGGGACGCATGATCGACTCCATGAATGATGAAGGAAAACCGAGAACGCGTCAGTGATAGCCCGTCAGCAAGCGAACCGCGTGTTTCGTCTACCGTGGTAATACTACCACGGTAGTTATCTGCTGTCAAGCCTCCAATTTGTTTCAATCTCGGACGCTTGGCTGAAACCGGCGAAACGTTGCGGGCGTCGAACGAAAAAAGTTAGCGAGAGAAGCCGAGGAAGTGCGGCGTCGCCTCATTTCTCGGCTGGGGTCGTCGGGGCGTTGGATGTCGCAATGGGCTAAGGCGAAAGGGGTGTCGCCAAGCGGTTTTGCGCCGAGCCGTTTGCGTTGTAAACTTTTTGGCGGGGGAGTGAGTTAAGAGCGCGAGGCTGGATAGGTCAGGAAGAGTCGTGGAAGAGCGATCAAGTGAATACGTGGGGCGGGGAGTCTTGAAAAGAGGGGACTCTGGAGCCGGGAAGGCGGCACTCGAAGGAAGAAAAGGCGGCGTTCGAGGGAAGAAAACGCCTCAAAGCGGTCTTTGATCGGCCTTCCGCGCGCACTCCGCGCAGACCGTCATCCTGCGAGACGAGCTCAGCACCGACAAGATTCCCGATTCGTCCGCCGCTCTGGGGTAAAAAACCTAGGTGACCGCTACGGCGGGTTTTCCTGAAGGCTCTTGCTCAGCGGCGGAGCCGGACTCGGGATGTCCCGGGGCGGCAGGCTTGCCGTAGACTCTTTCCCGCAAGGCCTTGGAAATCGGACTGAGCCGCATCTTTCCCAACGTCCCCTCTCGACGCGGGGCCATCGCCAACAGCGTCGCAAACGCGGCGTGCACCACCATCACCGCCCCCACCTCCGCCGTAAACCGCCGGGCCCCGACGATGTTCCCGTCATCCACCCCCCAAAACACCTTCAGCCGGGCATTCACCCGTTCCACCGCCGTCCGCCCGCGGTACAACCGCTCAAACTTCCGCGTCGCCCGCGGAATCGCCGGAAATCGCCGCAAGTCGATCTCCCGCGGCACACGCACCGTCTTCCCATAGGACTTCCCCGCATTGCAAATCTTGCTCATCAGACACTCCCACCCCTCGTGCTTGGCCGGACACCGATACTTGATCGTCTCCCGCGACGGCTCATACCCGATGTAGGCCATCCGATACCGCACCATCGGTTGGCTCACCCGATCGTAACAGTACACCGTCCCCGCCTCGTCGTAGACGATGTTCGAGTTCCCATCGTGGCCGGGCAACATCCGCTCCGCCTCCTCCTTCCACAAACTCCGATTCTCGATCACCGCCTTGATCCCCTCCCGCGACAACAGCTCATGCACCGGATTCGTGTCGGCCGCCTTGTCATAGGCCAGACTCTTGATCCGACCTTGCGGCAGATTCCGTTTCACCTGCTCCAAAACCGCCGGCAACGTCTCGGCATCCCCGGCCGTACTCTCCGTGACCTTGTACCCCAACACCACTTCGTGCTTCACATCCACCGCCAGGTGCAGCTTGAACCCGAACCACTCCACCACCCGCGTCACGTTCCCGTCCTTGTCCGTGTACTCCTTGCGACCGCCCTTGGGTTGCGGAAGACCTTCCGCCTTCTCCTCCTCCGCCGCCTGTCCCTCCTTCCGCCGCGCCTTCAGCCCCGTGGCGTCCCCGGCCAGGTTCTCTCCCAAGTCCGGCACCACCTCGGCCAACCGTTGCACCATGGTGTTGAACATCTTTTGCAGGAGGCTGCGAAACGGTTCCCGGCCCAGCAGCTCCATAAACCGCGACATGTTCCAGGCGTTGGGAACCTGATCCTCCGATTCGATCCCAATCAGCTTCCGCAGCTCCGCGTTCCGCCTCAGTTCGGCCAGGCACGACTCCACGGTCGGATGCCGCAAGGCGATCTTCAAAAGCCACGTCCCCCAGAGCACACGGACCGGGTAGTCGTTCCGCCCCTTGCCCCGGGATCTCTCCAGAGATGTGAGAAACTCCTCGTCGGGAATGGACGTTAGAAATTCCCGCAGGGTGCGAATGGTGGGACTATCTTCCAGGGTATCCCAGGCGAAGAGAGGTCGGAGGTTGGGGATTTGCATAAAGGTCTTCCTGAGCCGGAGAACAAGGGATTCAGCCAACGCTTTGCGTGCTTTGCAGGGAAAGTTCTTGTTCCGCACCACCCAAGGGGCTTTGGATCAAGCCGATCCTTGTGAAAGCACACCCTTACTACGCATGCAATCCCCGCTTGTTCGCAGGCTTGGTCGAAAAATCGTGAAAAATCGCTCCATCGCGGGAAAAACCGCCCGTTTTCCGCACATCCTGCGGGAAGGCCCTTTCCAGGCCCTTCCTAACTTCAATCCATCACGCGAGATGGGAACAACGCAAAGGGCTCTTTTGCGCCACCCGCCTTTGACATGCCGTAAGAGAAAACATAGAATCAGTCTCTAGGTCGCATGAGAGAACTCGTGAAGCTTTTGGGCGGCGACCGCAAGGCGAAACGCGCTGCTTCCTTACGGAGTTTCGGCGACGTTTCTCGGCGGGACAACCGAAAAGATTGTGCGGGGCGGTAGCTCAGTTGGGAGAGCGCTAGAATCGCACTCTAGAGGTCGGGGGTTCGACTCCCCTCCGCTCCATTTTTCGCACAGTCCGGACATCCTTGGGAGTCCGGACTTTTTTTATGAATTAAGAAAAGGCCGCACGGGTGCGACCGACGCCTGCGAAGGTCGCGGCCGGTACGGGTTGTCTCGCACGGCGCGAGCGACGGTCACGCCGTGCCTTTTGCAGCAGGCGGCTGCCGTCGAAGCGATTGCCGTTCCAGCCGCCCTCTTGTCGCCGCTCGAGCGGGAACCAGGTCACGAACGTGAGGCGGCCAAACGACGCGGATGCTTGCCCCAAGAGTCCGGAGCAACGTCAGGCGTTCGGATGCGGGGAAAGGGTGGGACCGAGGATCATGGCGTCCAGCGAGCCGTTTGCGTTGTAAACTTTTTGGCGGGGGAGTGAGTTAAGAGCGCGAGGCTGGATAGGTCAGGAAGAGTCGCGGAAGAGGGATCAGGTGAATACGTGGGGCGGGGAGTCTTGAAAAGAGGGGACTCCAGAGGCGGGAAGGTGGCACTCGAAGGAAGAAAAGGCGGCGTTCGAGGGAAGAAAACGCCTCAAAGCGGTGCTTTGGCGGCCTTCCGCGCGCACTCCGCGCAGACCGTCATCCTGCGAGACGAGCTCAGCACCGACAAGATTCCCGATTCGTCCGCTGCTCTGGGGTAAAAAACCTAGGTGACCGCTACGGCGGGTTTTCCTGAAGGCTCTTGCTCAGCGGCGGAGCCGGACTCGGGATGTCCCGGGGCGGCAGGCTTGCCGTAGACTCTTTCCCGCAAGGCCTTGGAAATCGGACTGAGCCGCATCTTTCCCAACGTCCCCTCTCGACGCGGGGCCATCGCCAACAGCGTCGCAAACGCGGCGTGCACCACCATCACCGCCCCCACCTCCGCCGTAAACCGCCGGGCCCCGACGATGTTCCCGTCATCCACTCCCCAAAACACCTTCAGCCGGGCATTTACCCGTTCCACCGCCGTCCGCCCGCGGTACAACCGCTCAAACTTCCGCGTCGCCCGGGGTATCGCCGGAAACCGTCGCAGGTCAATCTCCCGCGGCACACGCACCGTCTTCCCATAGGACTTCCCCGCATTGCAAATCTTGCTCATCGGACACTCCCACCCCTCGTGCTTGGCCGGACACCGATACTTGATCGTCTCCCGTGACGGCTCATACCCGATGTAGGCCATCCGATACCGCACCATCGGTTGGCTGACCCGATCGTAACAGTACACCGTCCCCGCCTCGTCGTAGACGATGTTCGAGTTCCCATCGTGGCCGGGCAACATCCGCTCCGCCTCCTCCTTCCACAAACTCCGATTCTCGATTACCGCCTTGATCCCCTCCCGCGACAACAACTCATGCACCGGATTCGTGTCGGCCGCCTTGTCATAGGCCAGACTCTTGATCCGACCTTGCGGCAGATTCCGTTTCACCTGCTCCAAAACCGCCGGCAACGTCTCGGCATCCCCGGCCGTACTCTCCGTGACCTTGTACCCCAACACCACTTCGTGCTTCACATCCACCGCCAGGTGCAGCTTGAACCCGAACCACTCCACCACCCGCGTCACGTTCCCGTCCTTGTCCGTGTACTCCTTGCGACCGCCCTTGGGTTGCGGAAGACCTTCCGCCTTCTCCTCCTCCGCCGCCTGTCCCTCCTTCCGCCGCGCCTTCAGCCCCGTGGCGTCTCCGGCCAGGTTCTCTCCCAAGTCCGGCACCACCTCGCCTAATCGCCGCACCATCGTGTTGAACATCTCCTGCAGGAGGCTGCGAAACGGTTCCCGGCCCAGCAGCTCCATGAACCGCGACATGTTCCAGGCGTTGGGGACCCGGTCCTCCGATTCGATCCCAATCAGCTTCCGCAGCTCCGCGTTCCGCCTCAGTTCGGCCAGGCACGACTCCACGGTCGGATGCCGCAAGGCGATCTTCAAAAGCCACGTCCCCCAGAGCACACGGACCGGGTAGTCGTTCCGCCCCTTGCCCCGGGATCTCTCCAGAGATGCGAGAAATTCCTCGTCGGGAATGGACGTTAGAAATTCCCGCAGGGTGCGAATGGTGGGACTATCTTCCAGGGTATCCCAGGCGAAGAGAGGTCGGAGGTTGGGGATTTGCATGGAGGTCTTCCTGAGCCGGAGAACAAGGGATTGAGCCAACGCTTTGCGTGCTTTCGCAGGGAAAGCTCTTGTTCCGCACCACCCAAGGGGCTTTGGATCAAGCCGATCCTTGTGAACGCATACATTTACTACGCATGACATCCCCGCTTGTTCGCAGGCTTGGTCGAAAAATCGTGAAAAATCGCTCCATCGCGGGAAAAACCGCCCCTTTTCCGCACATCCTGCGGGGAAGACCCTTTCCAGGCCCTTCCTAACTTCAATCCATCACGCGAGATGGGAACAACGCAAAGGGCTCTGTTTGGGACGACGACGGTGACGGAACGGCCGGCGAGGCCGAGGACTACTTCAAGACCGGTTACCGCCCCGGTCCGGTGGAGATGGAACCGTTCCGCTGCTTCAACGGCGTGTTCATCCGCAACAACAACGCGGGCAAGCCGCTGAACTTCGAATGATAGGCCCGTTCATCCTGGAAAGGATGTCTCGGTGCTTGTTGACCTGAATCGTCACCGTCCGAGGACGGTCGCATATGTCGGGGACTTGCAACCGCGGGGAATGCGGGCCGGGGACTTATGCCAATGAGTCCCCGGTCTTGCCTTTTGCTAGAGATTTGCCACGGACGTTACCGCAAGAGGGAGTGCCGCTGATAAATCACAAGAGCGGAAAACGCAGACACGCGAACCCGGTCGGGGGCGTAACGGCGCCGCAAGCTTGGTTTATGACCGAGAGGTTGGCGGACGCGGCACGCGGCCTCGACGAAACGATTCAACCGCCCAAAGACGCCGTACGCAACGGACGATGCCTCAAAAAGCCCGCCCCGATGACCGACAATGCATGGAAACCGCCAAGGGAGCGTGCGACATTTTGCCTCGTCGGGCGCGGATCAACTTTCCCAGGCGACGACGACATCGGCGCCCACGGCGGTCACGCGGAAGAAATAGACGCCCGGTCGGCCGCGAATCTCCATGCTGCTGTTGGCGGGAATTTCGGCGATGACACGGTCGGGTTCCTGCCGCAGATAGACCTGGACCAAGACCTGCCGCGTCGGGCCGACCTCCTTCGCCACCCGGCACGCCACCCGCCACACCGGCCGCGTCACCAAAAAATCGTTGGACACGGCGGGCGGGGAATCGGGCGATTGGGCGGAGACCCGCCACTCATTGATGATCGAACCGGTGGTCTTGGCGTCAAGCTGGGACTGCAAGTGTTCGATCCGGGCCTCCAAACGACTCAACCGCGATATGAGGTCTTCGGTCGGTTCGGCGTCGGCGGGCAGGAAGGCCTCCAAACGCGCGACACGCTCCGCCAAACCGGAGGCCGGAGCCGAGGCGGGAGCGGGATTCGGAACTGCCGGTCGAGGCGGCGCGGCGGTGGCGGCGGCCTTGTCCGACGCGGCGGCCTCCGCGACGACCGGTTTAGGCTTGGGACGCAGGAACACAAACCACACCAAAACGAGCAACGACACGGCGGCGATGCCGCCCGCAGTCAATGGACCGATCGGCATGGAACGTTTTTTTCGTACCGGCATGACCATCCCTCCCGTGAGCACTCTAAATGGGCGGGTCGGTTTCCCACGAATACGGCCCGCCCCACCGGGGTGAACTCGACACCCCGGCGATGTCCGGAAGATTCGGGACCAAATCCCATGTTAGTTGCGAACGCGACACGCCGAAGGCTCTTTAACCAATTTCTAACAATTCGCCCGGGTCAACCGTCTTCGCGAAGGATACGTAAATGGGAATCGACTGGATCGGAAAGGAGTTGGGAAAGGGGACGGGGACGGCCTTCGCGTCCTTGCGCCCGAGCGATCGACCGCGAATCGAGGAATCCATCATGAGCCGAACGATTGGACCGGGCCGCCGAATCTTCCGCTCGGCTCCGCGAGGAAAGCGCGGGATCGGGCTGCTGCTGGCGCTAGCGCTGGCGGCGTCCGCGCTGTCAGGTTGCGGCAAGAGCGATCCGCGCCTTCAAGCTTGGGGCGGGATGGGCCAAGAGGAATGGCTGGCGCAGTACAAACAGCGGAAGGAACAAGAGCAGGCGGAGGAGAAAGCCGCGCAGGAGGCGGCGGCCGCGCAAAGAAAGGCGGACACTGAGGCTGCGGCCGCGCGCGCAAGGAAACCCCGATCCGCGTCCAAGGCGAAAGGCCCCGATCCCAACCGCTCGTTGGAGGCGGAGGACGAGGTTGCGGCGGCGCCGACTCCGGCACCGGCCTCTCCCCCCGCCGTCAAGACGGAGTATCCGGCCGAATTCTCCGATTGGACCATGGAGCACTTCGAGAAGGCCTGGCGCGAGCAATCCCCGCGTTTTCTACCTGCCGTGTCGGCGCTAGGGGCCTTGCATGTGGGCGACCCTACGGCGGCCGAGAAGTTGGGACGTCTGATGGATCTGTTTTTCGAAGGGAAAGCATCCTCCGCCGACCCAGCCCGTACCGCGGACGACACCCTTCATCTCCGAGGCATTGTCGGCGGTCTGCTGCGGAACCGCACGGCGGTCGCGGAAGACACCGTGTTGCGGGGTTGGCGTCGGGTCGTGGATCGTCGCGACGCCGCAACAGCCCGGGTCTTTTTGGAGACGGTCTTCACGGCGGAGGCCGCCGCCTCGAGCCGCGTTTTTTCCGCGGTGGCGGACGACATCGTGCGACTGGCGCCCTCATCGGATTCCCAGTGGTTGGCGGAGGCCGTGGGCGGCGCCCTGCCGTCGGCCGACGGCGATGTGCGGCAAGCGATCTGGGAACGCATCAGCGCCATCCCCGACTCGCCGCTACGCAAAACCGTGCTCAATGTCGTGACCCGCGCCGAAGACGCCAACATTCGCTTGCTGCTGGATGTAATCGCGACACTGCCGCCCGATTTGCAAGCACAAGAGTGGGAAAGAGCCCAAGAGTGGAATTTCTCTCAATGGCGGTTGCTGCTGGAGGGCCGGCGCGGGGCTTCGCCCGTCGGTTTGGCCGCCTCGGGAGGCGTGCTTGTCGGCGGACCGTGGACGGAGGAAGTCGCGGAGAAGACCAGCCGAGCGTTGGATCGAGTCGTGTATTTACGGGAATCGGCGGGAGTGGTGGGTTTCGCCGCCACTCTTCCTCACCCTGAAACGCGGTGGGCGCTGGGCGAACTGCTGCGGCGGCGCTGGACCGAAGAACCGCAGGGCATCCTGTCGTCGCTGGAATACGCGGACCCGGGCCTGATCCCGGTCATGAAGGACGTTCTCCGCGAGCATCAAGACTCGGCGGTGACGCGGTACGGTCCGCGACCCGTGAGCACGGCCGCCCGAGCCCAAACTGGCGGCGCCGCGCCGCGCCGACCCAGGGAAATGCCGGCAGCGCCCCTGTTCGCATCCCAAGGAAAGACGCGATGGGAATATCAGGCCTGGTTGGACGAAACCTACGCCTTGATCGCGGGCTGGATGGATCGCCTGGGCGAGGGTGCGATCATGGATCGGCGACGGTCTTGGGACGCGGAAACGATGGTGGGTTTCGCCGTGCACTCGGCCGGCTGTCCGGGCTGCGCCGTCTCCCTCGCTCCGCTTCCGGCCCGGCCCGACGACGTCGATTCAATGAAAGGCCCCTTGGTGGAGGTGAGCTACATCCGTCTGGCCGACGCCGCACGTCCCGCCGCCGTGGTTTCGTATTATCGCCGCATGATCTCCGGTGCGAGGGAAAGGCCCTTGCCGAACGGCTTGTGGCTGGATGCTTCGGCGAACGAGAGCGATCTCCGCGTCTCGGTGGACGTGCGCATTACGGCGGTCGCCCCAGGCAAGCCGGTTCAGGAACAGCAAGACTTGATCGTGGAAATCCTGCGGGTGCAAGCCGCGGTCGCTTCGCCGGAAAAGTCGACCGTCGCCGAGACGACGACAACGGACCGGTGATCACGGCGGAAAATAGGAGTCGCAGTGATGTTGCGTTGGATTGGCGTTTTTGCGGGGTTTGCCTTGGTGGTGGGCACCCTCGGCCTGGCGGTGGGACTCTCGCGTTTGAAGGGAAACACGTCGGCGGTCGGCGAATCCGTCCCGGCGGTGGAGACGACGCAAACACGCGGCTCCACCCCGACCAAAGACGTTCCCGCCTTGCGACCCGAAATCTTCGTCCCGGAACCGGAGCACGATTTCGGCTCGGTGGACTTGAGCGAGGAGGCCGTCCACCGCTTTAAGATCGAGAATCGGGGCACGGCGCCGCTTAAACTGCAATTGGGTGAGTCCACGTGTCGCTGCACCACGGGCGACGTGCCCGCCGAACCGATCCCGCCGGGCGGAGAGGCCGAGGTCACGGTCCGATTTCTGGAGGATCGGCATTTCGGACCGTTTCGGCAGCACGCCGAAATCCTGACCAACGACCCCGACCGACGCCGCGTGACGCTGACCATCAGCGGGATCGTCAAAAGTCGTTTGGCCGTGGATCCCAAACAATTGGACTTTTCGGGCATGACACCCGGACTGCCGGCGAGACGGAGCATGACGGTGTTCTCCCAAATGTGGCCGGAGTTCTGGCTGGAAATCGAAAGCGTTACGCCCGAGGGCGTTTCCTGTAACGTGACGCCGCTCTCGGCGGATGCCGTGCGGCATCTCGACGCGCGGAGCGCCTATCGCGTGGACGTCGAGGTCCCGACCGCACTCACGAGCGAGAAACTGGAGGGCGAGGTGCGGCTTGCCGTCCACACGACGGCGGACGCGGAAACGCGATCGCTGGTGATTCCGTTCGCCGGCGCACCACCCGCTAATATCACGATCGACAGCCCTTTTCTGGGCGGCGGACGGCATTTGAACTTCGGCCGAATTCCTCAGGGCAAGCGTGCCGCGGCGGTGCTGTCGGTGCGAACGCGCGACCTGCCTCGACCGTTAGCGATCAAGGAAGCGGTCTGCGACCCGCCCCACTTACGCGCGGCGTTGAAACCGGACCCCGCGGTGCAGGGAAACTATCGTTTGAGCATCGAGATTCCGTCCGATTGTCCCCGTTTCGTGCGTCTCCGCGGTCGCCCCGCGACGGTAAGGGTCACCTTCGATGATCCCGGCGCAACATCCTTTGAGTTTCAGATTTGGGCCGCGGTCGTCGATCCTGAGATCAGCTTACCACGATGAGTGATCCACGCATGGAATCCACCGATGCCCCGTCCGTTCCGGCCCACGGTGTGGCGCCCGAACAGCGAGAGATTGTGCAATCGTTGTTCACGGCATGGCGACAACTCCGCAACTTGGGGTTGCCGTTCGATCACGCGGCCCTGTTGCATGAGGCGAAGTCGCTGAACCTTTCCCGCGAACCGGGGGCCTTGGCGGCTTACCTGAATTCGATCCTCGACATCGTTCCGGACGGCGTGCCCGAACGCGATTGGCGACTGTTCAATGCCGCCCTCATGAAATTGACGGCGGACCTGCAAGCGGTGCCGCAGACACCCGCCGCGACGTCGCCTCCCGCCGCTAAGTCCTCGGGAGACAACGCAGAGGACGAGATCGCTCGCGATGTCGTCTGCCGGGAATGCGGTACAACGAATTCGGGACGGAGGAATTTTTGCGGACGGTGCGGAGCAGGCTTGTGGTGCGTTTGCCCGGGTTGCCGGTCGCGTATACCCAGCGACGAGACCTTCTGCGGCGTGTGCGGCTACCTCATCTCCGAGGAACTAGCGAAATTCGTGTCCAAGATTCGGCATCTCCTTGCCCGAGCCGAGGAATTGAGGGTCCAGGGAAAGCCGTGGGATGCCGCCGCCTGCCTAGAACAAATCCCGCGAGGAAAACAGGCATGGTACGAACATGCGCAACTCCTCCGCCAAGCCGATCAATTGCAAGCCTCGCTGGCTCCGCTCTTGGCGCGACGGAAAGCGGAGACCGAGACGGTCCTAGCGCGGGCAGCCGAGCAAGCCCGGGCGGGAAACTATGAAGAAGCCGTCCGAATCTTGGCCGGCTTGCCTCGCGACATGCAAATCCCGGAGGTGATCTCGTCGCTGAAGCAGTATCAGACTCACCTCGCGGCAATCGCTCGATTCGAATCGGAACTGAATCTCTGCATTCAACGGAAGGACTTACGACGGACGCTCGAAGTGGCGAGGGAACTCTTGGCCCTGCAACCGAAACACAAGTCCGCCTTGGAAGTCGTCCGCAAACTTCAACCGGTGGTCAAAAAGCTCGTGGAGAAGTGTGTCCAAGAAAACCGGTTCGCCGACGCTCTCCGCGTACTGGAGACCCTGCCGGAGTCCTGTTGGGAGTCCGATCTGGCGGCCTTGAAGGAGCGACTCGCCGGCCTGCACGGCATCGTCGGCCTCGTTCGGGCGGCCCACTACACATATCCCTATTTGGAAAACATGATCGGATACTTGACCGCGGTTCTGCCGCCCGGTCATCCGCCGATTCTCTCCGAAAAGGAGGTCGCCGATCTCCAAGCTCCGCCGAACTCACCGAAGGCGTGGGCGCGGCCTCTCCGTGACGCCCCGCGATCGGCTTTGGGGCCGCGCGTGGAGTGGATCACGCAATTCCGCCGCATCGAATCGGCCGATACGGTGGATCGCGCACTACTGCGACAACACCCGGGGGCGTTCCTATCGACAGTGGGGGCCGCTTTGCAAGCACTGGGCGCGGGGACGATCTCACTCAATTTGATTCCGGCCGAGTCCGCGCGTCTCATGGATCGGCTCTCGCGCTGGCTGCGACCCAAGGCACGATCGGCTTGGGGAGTGTCCTTCGGAGGTACGGCAATCCGTGCCGCGCGACTGGAACGGAACGTCGCGGGCGGATTGACACTTACGCACGTCGATCTCGTCACGCACGAAAAACCGCTCTCGCACACCGCGAATCGCGGCCAGACCTTGGACATTCTGAAGGACGGCGTGCAGCAAATCTTCTCCCGTCAGGAAGAGGCGGCGGACGAATTGATCCTTACCTTTCCTCCGACTCTGAGCGTGACCACCGCCGCAGTCCTGCCTCGTTTCGAACCGGACCAACTGGAGACCGTCCTTGCCTTCGAGGCCAAACGGCTGTTGCCCGATAAGGGCGAAAACATGACCTGGCAATTCGGCACTTGGAACGATGCCTTGGGCCTCCCCTCCGGCGGATCTCAGACGTGCGCGATCCTCGGCGCGATGAATCGCATCTTCCTCAATGAGGCGCTCGATCGACTCCACACCGCGGACGTGGTACCCGACGCCGTGACCGCCGAACCAATCGCCCTCATAAATTGGCTTGCCGCCGACTGCATCCGGCAAGCCTCGCTGATCAACCCAGCGTCCACCGGCGAAAACAACGGGGCACATTTGCCGCAATACGAAATGCCGCTTTTGTTGGTCGACATTGGGAACACGGCGTCGCAAGCCTTCTATGTCGCCCCAAGCCTCGTAAAAAGCATCGGGCTGGGTATCGCGGGCGAGGCCTGGATCCGCACCATCGCGAAGGGTTTGAAAGTAACCTACTCCGCCGCTGACCGTTATTCTCGCGATCGACGCCTCCTCGAGGATTTGGGTCGGTTTTTGCCGCACCTCGAGCAATTTCGGCGGCAAGCTTACGACGATCTGGCTCGCGCGCTGGAACGATTACGGCGAGACGATGCGGAGATGCCCCGCACGATTCTAATCACCGGCGGCGGCGCATGCATACCAGGCCTGCTGGACGCGAGCCCTTTGCGTTGTTCCCATCTCGCGTGATGGATTGAAGTTAGGAAGGGCCTGGAAAGGGTCTTCCCCGCAGGATGTGCGGAAAAGGGGCGGTTTTTCCCGCGATGGAGCGATTTTTCACGATTTTTCGACCAAGCCTGCGAACAAGCGGGGATTTGGTGCGTAGTAAAGGTATGCGTTCACAAGGATCGGCTTGATCCAAAGCCCCTTGGGTGGTGCGGAACAAGAACTTTCCCTGCAAAGCACGCAAAGCGTTGGCTGAATCCCTTGTCCTGCGGCTCAGGAAGACCTTTATGCAAATCCCCAACCTCCGACCTCTCTTCGCCTGGGATACCCTGGAAGATAGTCCCACCATTCGCACCCTGCGGGAATTTCTAACGTCCATTCCCGACGAGGAGTTTCTCACATCTCTGGAGAGATCCCGGGGCAAGGGGCGGAACGACTACCCGGTCCGTGTGCTCTGGGGGACGTGGCTTTTGAAGATCGCCTTGCGGCATCCGACCGTGGAGTCGTGCCTGGCCGAACTGAGGCGGAACGCGGAGCTGCGGAAGCTGATTGGGATCGAATCGGAGGATCAGGTTCCCAACGCCTGGAACATGTCGCGGTTTATGGAGCTGCTGGGCCGGGAACCGTTTCGCAGCCTCCTGCAAAAGATGTTCAACACCATGGTGCAACGGTTGGCCGAGGTGGTGCCGGACTTGGGAGAGAACCTGGCCGGGGACGCCACGGGGCTGAAGGCGCGGCGGAAGGAGGGACAGGCGGCGGAGGAGGAGAAGGCGGAAGGTCTTCCGCAACCCAAGGGCGGTCGCAAGGAGTACACGGACAAGGACGGGAACGTGACGCGGGTGGTGGAGTGGTTCGGGTTCAAGCTGCACCTGGCGGTGGATGTGAAGCACGAAGTGGTGTTGGGGTACAAGGTCACGGAGAGTACGGCCGGGGATGCCGAGACGTTGCCGGCGGTTTTGGAGCAGGTGAAACGGAATCTGCCGCAAGGTCGGATCAAGAGTCTGGCCTATGACAAGGCGGCCGACACGAATCCGGTGCATGAGTTGTTGTCGCGGGAGGGGATCAAGGCGGTAATCGAGAATCGGAGTTTGTGGAAGGAGGAGGCGGAGCGGATGTTGCCCGGCCACGATGGGAACTCGAACATCGTCTACGACGAGGCGGGGACGGTGTACTGTTACGATCGGGTGAGCCAACCGATGGTGCGGTATCGGATGGCCTACATCGGGTATGAGCCGTCGCGGGAGACGATCAAGTATCGGTGTCCGGCCAAGCACGAGGGGTGGGAGTGTCTGATGAGCAAGATTTGCAATGCGGGGAAGTCCTACGGGAAGACGGTGCGTGTGCCGCGGGAGATCGACTTGCGGCGGTTTCCGGCGATACCCCGGGCGACGCGGAAGTTTGAGCGGTTGTACCGCGGGCGGACGGCGGTGGAACGGGTAAATGCCCGGCTGAAGGTGTTTTGGGGGGTGGATGACGGGAACATCGTCGGGGCCCGGCGGTTTACGGCGGAGGTGGGGGCGGTGATGGTGGTGCACGCCGCGTTTGCGACGCTGTTGGCGATGGCCCCGCGTCGAGAGGGGACGTTGGGAAAGATGCGGCTCAGTCCGATTTCCAAGGCCTTGCGGGAAAGAGTCTACGGCAAGCCTGCCGCCCCGGGACATCCCGAGTCCGGCTCCGCCGCTGAGCAAGAGCCTTCAGGAAAACCCGCCGTAGCGGTCACCTAGGTTTTTTACCCCAGAGCGGCGGACGAATCGGGAATCTTGTCGGTGCTGAGCTCGTCTCGCAGGATGACGGTCTGCGCGGAGTGCGCGCGGAAGGCCGCCAAAGCACCGCTTTGAGGCGTTTTCTTCCCTCGAACGCCGCCTTTTCTTCCTTCGAGTGCCACCTTCCCGCCTCTGGAGTCCCCTCTTTTCAAGACTCCCCGCCCCACGTATTCACCTGATCCCTCTTCCGCGACTCTTCCTGACCTATCCAGCCTCGCGCTCTTAACTCACTCCCCCGCCAAAAAGTTTACAACGCAAACGGCTCTCCCAAACAGGGATTTCGAAACCGGGGTTCAGGTAGCCGTCGCCGTTCAGGTCCGCGAACTCCTGCACGCTGCCGTCGGCCATCAGGATGTTGGCCACACCGCGGTGCACGGCGTACCAGTCTCGGGTGTCCTGGCGGTAGAAGTACTGATCCACGGGGGCGGTCTGACCGTCCTTGACGTAACTAGAGTATGCCACCCCATCCGCCTTTCCGAGGTCGATCAAGCCGGCCTCGGCGTCCATCTGCATTTGCAGACCCTGGTTAGGCGAAAGCAAAGTGAGGCGGGTGTTCGGCGTATCGACATAGGCTGGACCGTCGTTGAACGCCTCGGCGAGCCGGTCGCCCTGCTTGGCATAGGCCTTGCCGTTCTTGTCGACGATGGTGTTGGTCAGGACGGCTTCTTTCACGTCGCCGGGACCGGCATCGCCAAGCAAGGGGACGATGGAGCTGGGGATCGTGGAGCCGTCGAGGGCGCTGCGGCTCAACGGGCCGGTGGAATCTTCTTTGCCTTTGTACTTGCCTGTGCCGAAGTTATGAAGGGTGCCAGACGGCAACCGAGTTTGGGCGTTTCCGGCTTGCACGAACGGCACGCTGGAAACCGATTGCACCTGCAATACGGGTTCACCGCGGACCAGGAAGTAGCTGGCCGCGTAGTTCGTGTTGTAACCGGCGGCCAAGAGGCGGTCGGCGATAGTGGCGGCGCGAACGTCCGGGGTACCGGAATAAGTTATGGCTCCCGTCTCGTAGCCATCCGTACCGGGCGTTCCGGTCCCATAAGCCAACTGTCCGCAGGCGTTGGTCAGCATCTCGCTGACGATGACGCCCTCGGAGGGGCTGCTGGAACCCGTGATCCCGATCAGGTCGTTCAGTTTCTCCAGGCCGGGGAGCGAGCTGCTGACGCAGAGGAGCTTACCGGGTTGGCAGATACCGCCGTTCACCATGTCGGCGACCCAACCGTAGGTGTCGGGGCAGCCGTCACGGCGGAAGTCGTAGGCGCCCGAGCAGAATCGGCCCTGAGGGTCGCGATCGGCATGGATGTGCAAGCCCAGGCCGAACTGCCGCAGATTGCTTTGGCAGGTGGCGGCGCGGGCACGCTCGCGGGCGGCCTGCAATGCGGGCAACAACAAGGCCACCAAGATCGCGATGATCCCGATGACCACCAACATCTCGATCAGCGTAAACGCTTTGCGAGGCGTAGAACGTCTCATCACTTTTCTCCTGGTAGAGTGAAACTCACTTTGCTTGCCGCCGCCGAGACAATCGGTCGTGCGGCAGACTCTTTGAAACTTTGTGGGCGCCGATTCTTGTTCGTGGGGGCCGACGCCGGTACCCCCATGCGACCGCCGATTTTCGGCTTGCTCGCGATTGCCCATTGGGCTAGAATTTTTTCAGGCTGTCATCAGTTTTCCGGATGTTGCGAGAGGTCCTCCTTTCGTGATGTTCGGTGCTTTCCGGGGAGGCGTCGGTTGGCGGACCGGCGCCTCTTCCGCTTGTCGACCTGCGCTTCCCTGCCTCTTACGCCCTTCCGGTTCCAGGCCGGTATGCCCAGCGACGTCCCCATGTCGCTCGGCTCGTGGCGTCGCACCGAGTATGCTCGCGGTGCGTCCGCGGGGGTTGCTTCCGATCAGGTCATTTCTCTCTCCCGTCGTTCGTTGGTTCCGCGGTTCAAGGTTGCCGCAGTTCATAGCGACTCCAGAATTCGGTCCTGGGCAATTCCTCAGAGGAATCTTGATAACCGTTGGCGGGGTCGGCGGTGAAGCCGTTATTGAGTTGTCCGTCGCGGTTCGCGTCCTTGAAGGATTGCACGCTGCCGTCGGCCATCAGGATGTTGGCCAAGCCGCGATGGACGGGAGCAAAGCCGCGGTAGTCTTGTCGTGTGGCGTTCCATAAAGCCCACCATCCGTTCGCGCCCTCGCGGGGCGTATTCGGCGGGACCGAGAGAAATTGCATCTGGGGATTGGTAACCGGTCCGCGGGTGAAGGACAGGACCAAAGGTGCGCCGGCAACGAAGTGACCGAAGGGGCGTTCCAGGCGAGCGGCGACTTGCCCGTCGCCAATCAGCGGGATAAAGGAACTGGCCACCGCTCCCGCCGATAGAAGATTGAGGTTGAGCGGTCCGTAGGTGCTTCCGCGAGCCAGGGGGCTGACTTCGCAACCCGGGCCCGCTGACGGCAAATTGCCCGTCGAATCCAGCTTGACCCCGGACCGGACGAGGAACCAAGAGGCCGTGTAATTGGTGTTGTAGTGTTCCTTATAAATGCGCTCGAGCACCAAGGCGTCGCGGTCGCTGGAAGGGACGGCGTGGAGGCTGATGATCTCCTCGCACGGGTCTCGCTTTTGGCTTCCGTCGGGTAGGGCCTCGGGCGACTTGCCTTTGTGGTTGACGCCGCAGGACCATGTGATGGGGGCGGTCGGATCCTCCGTCTGCCAGCTTGTCACGTCAAGATTCAGCAGGTCGTTGTAGGCCTCGGTAAGGACGGCGGAATTGCTGGGACAAAGGAGCTTTCCCGCCGGCGTTCCGCTGCCGACCAGGTCCGCCACCCAACCGATCGCGGTCACGCTGCCGTCGCGTTGCCAGTCCATGGCGCCGGTGCACAAAAAGCCGCGTTCGGCCTGCGCCAACGATTGGAGCGACATGCCGATTTGCCGCAAGTTACTAGCGCAGGCCGCTTGGCGACTGGATTCCCTGGCGGCGTTCAAGGCCGGCAGGAGGATGGCGACCAGCAGCGTGATGATGACGATGACCGTCAACATCTCGATCAGCGTGATGGCTCGCCGGGCACGCGGCGGGCAGTTAGTGCGACTGCGTCGCAACCGCCGCGATCGTACAGACTCCATGGTTCGGCCTCCTTTTCTCGTCCGCGGCCTTTGTATCTTCCGGTCGAAAAATCGACGCCGTACCCGTTCGGCTTCGATGGATCAAGCGGCGATTCGTACGTTTCCCTCGGGGTTTCGTAGGCGGCTTTCGGCTTTGTGCTTGAGCCTTTGCCGCCGCGTTTTTTCAGCTCCTTCGCGGCTCATTCTAGCAGTCGATTGTTAGGGGATTATTAAGGTTTTGTTAGAGTTCTGTTAAAACTTTTTTGGCAATTATCGATTTCGCAATTCCAATTGGGGTTCAAACGACCGAAATCGCCGTTCAATCAATTTTCTTTAATTTCGAAAAAATATGGATTTAGGTCTTCGGCTGGCGTGAGCGGTCGAAATGTGCAAAAAAGTGAATAAATAATGGCGCTTTTGGTAATGGCCCGGTGTGGTAGGCGTGACCGCCGTAACGAAGATGAATGACGTCCGGCGGAAGGCGATCGAAGTCGGCGCGCGGCGAACACGCGATTCGGATAGCCGCGGCCGGCGATCTTTCGAATTATCAAGAAAAGCGGCAGGCGTCAGTCGACCGGGAACTCATCCTCCGGATCGAACTTCGGCGTGACGAAATTCAAGATCGTCATGCGTCCGATGGCGCGATGGACCACGCCGGGCGGGATCAGGACGCAGGTGCCGGGTCGGACGGAAACGCGCTGCCCGTCCAGTTCCACGACCGCGGTCGGGTCGCATTCCAAGATGTAATACAACTCCGTCAGGCGGCGATGGTAGTGCGCCGCCGCCTCGCCGTCGATCCGGGTGCGGTGCAGCGTGGCGGGATAGTCCGCCAACTCGGTGAACGCGCGGCGGGCGATGCCGCAAGGGCAGGAAGTGCCGGGCAGATCGTCAAAATTCACCACGTGATAAGTGGGTCGTTGCGTTTCCATGGTGTTTCATTTTAAACGCCGAACGCGCCGGGAGGAATCGTCTACGGAAACGCACCTTTCTTCGAGCACCGGATCGTTGCGTTGCTCGGTCGATGGTAACGAGACCTTTCGAAGCGGCGAAATCGGCAGACGGAGAACGCCTGTGAAATTGTAGCGATTCCGAAGACGTTAGCGCAAACGTCGGGCGTATGGCCGGTTTGAAGGCCGTAGTGGTGCGTTAAAGATTGCCAGACATGCCCAGGCTTCGGGAGCGGAAAAGGCTTCCTTTCCGTAATACTAAACCTTTTATTGGAAAGCACTTACGTACGTTCAAGGGGGTTCGATTGGAATGCCGATGACGGTTACTGAGGCAACCACGCGAGCGGTCGAAAGAAGCGAAAAGAACGCACCGTCTCGCACGCGTCAGAAGGCCGAGGGTTCTCATCGGATCATGGATTGGTCCGACGGCGCTGACGCCGGTCCGGTCGGGTTGGAGAGACGTGGGTGTTTCCCGCTCTGTGACCCTAATCCATCCCAGTCGGTTCTAACCCATGGGAGAACCCACTGACCGATCAGGAGCGCGTCGCGCAACGGCCGTGTGCGGAGCTCGGGTTGGGCCGACAGAATGGAACACCACGTCCCCCCTAGATGTAAAGGAGTGAAGGCTCAATGAAGACGAAATTGCTGCTTGGAGCGCTGATGGTCAGCGCTATGCTGTGCGGCCGAAGCCAGGGAGCCGATCTCATCGGCCGCATGGTGAGTTTGGATGAGGGCTGCGCGGCGTGCGCCAAGCCGGCTTGCGAGCAGCCTGCTTGTGAACCGGGCTGCGACGTCTGCGCACCTCGGCACCGCTGCGATCTGTTTGCCGGCCTGAAGGACTTGTTCGCTTGCCGCCGTTGCGCGCCGGCTTGCGAAGCCCCGGCCTGCGAACCGGCCAAGTGCGTAACTCCCGAACCGGCCTGCGAACCGGCCTGCGGCTGCGTGAAATGCCGTCCGCAACCCGTTCGGGCCCTGGTCCGCAAGATCGCTTCGGTGGGCGAATGCAACGCCTGCGGCCCCGCAGCCTGCGAACCCGCTTGCGAAAAGCCGGCGTGCGAGCCTGCATGCGAACCGGCCTGCGGTTGCCCCAAGTGCCATCCGCAACCGGTCCGGAACCTGCTCCGCAAGATCGGTTCCTTGGGCGACTGCAACGCCTGCGGCCCGGCGGCTTGTGAGCCTGCTTGCGAGCAACCGGCTTGCGAACCGGCTTGCGAACCGGCCTGCGAACCGAGCTGCGGCGATCGCTGCGATCGGCCGGTGCTGAACTTCCTGAAGAACGTGTTCGGCCCGCGGCCCAAGTGCGGCGCGTGCGCCCCGGTCAGCGACTGCGGTTGCGGCGCCCAGCCCGCCCCCGCCGCCGCCCCTTCGAACGGCGCGGCCCCGCTGCCTGCGGCTCCGACTCCGGATGCGTGATCCGTAACTCACGCCCCGGTCCTTGACTCACGAGGGGGCCGGTGAGCTTCAGAGAAATCGGACGCGTCGCCCATGAGCCTTCGGCTTCGTGGGCGACGGCCTTTTCTTGCGAGGCGCGATGCGCAAACGAGGCGGCCTGACAGCGGCTTCGTCGTTCTGTCCCGTGGATGGTCGCGAAGGTATGATACGTTCAAGGGCCGCCGGGCGGGACGACGTCGTCCGTTCATACGCAAGCGCTTCCGGCGGCGTGGAATCCGCGGTACACCGAGAACTCCGAGGAAAAAAAGGCCGACCATGGCAGCCCCCGCCTGGCTTGAAAGTCGTTTTATGAGGGCCGCCCGCCGCGAACCCGTGGACCGCGTCCCGATCTGGTTGATGCGGCAGGCCGGACGCTACCTGCCGGAATATCGGCGGATTCGCGAGCAGGTTTCGTTTCTGCAACTGTGCCGCGACCCGCGTTTGGCGGCCCAGGCCATGCTCGTCACCGTCGAGCGATTGCCGGTGGACGCGGCGATCCTGTTTTCCGACTTACTGCTGATCTTGGAGCCGATGGGGTTGGAATTGCGCTTTGGCCCGGATGAAGGGCCGACCTTGCGAAACCCCATTCGGGACCCGCGGGACGTGGCACGATTTCGGGAATGGGAGGATCCGGACTCGTTGGATTTCGTTTGGGAGACGGTCCGCCGGACCCGGGCCGGTCTTCCCGAGGAGATGCCGCTGATCGGTTTTGCCGGCGCGCCCTTCACGCTCGCCGCCTACGCGATCGAGGGGCGCACCTCCCGATCCTTCGAGAACGTCAAGCGTTTCATGTACTCGCACCCTGAAGCGTGGAATGATTTGCTTGGCAAGTTGGAGCGGTCCGTAGCCCGCTATTTGATCGCCCAATACGAGGCCGGCGCGCAGGCCTTGCAGGTTTTCGACAGTTGGGTGGGGTGTCTGTCCGCCGACGATTACCGATCCTATGTGCTGCCGCACACGCAGCGATTGTTGGCGGCTTTGCCGGAGGGAGTGCCGGTTATCCACTTCGGGACGGGAAATCCCGCGTTGATTCCGTTGCAGGCGGAGGCGGGCGGGACCGTGATCGGCGTCGATTGGCGAATTCGCCTATCCGAGGCGTGGGCCATGATCGGCGAAGATCGCGGGATACAGGGCAACTTGGATCCCGCCGTGCTGCTCGGGCCGGAAGAGGTGGTGCGGCGTCGAACGCGCGAAGTGCTTGCCGAGACGCGCGGCCGACCCGGTCATATCTTCAACCTCGGCCACGGCGTCCTTCCCTCGACGCCGGTGGAGAACGTACTGGCCCTGATCGAGACCGTCCGCGACTGGGATCCCGAGCAATTGCCGTGAAGGAATCCGTTACGATTCGAATGCTTCGGTTCCCAGATCGCCCTCGCGCTTCCTCTGAGGCAAAGTCTCCGGCGGTTTGTGCGGCGGCGGGGGAACCGCCTGCTCGTCGGCGTGGGCCTTGTGCTGGGATTCCGGACGGGTGATCGGCTCGGCGGCCTCGGCGGTGCGTTCCTCGTCATAGTCGTCGTACGACGGGACGTAGCCCGGCAACAGCGATCGGGCTTTCTCTTCCTCATAGGCCTGGATGACCCGAGTCTGGATCATTTCCCGGCATCTGGAGTTGATGGGATGGGCGATGTCGGCGTAGAGTTTGGCCCGGCCTTCCTCGTCCTTGGCCACGGTTTGCTCTTTGAGCCGAATGCCGCACTGGTTGCAGTATTGCGCCCGCAAGTGGTTCTTGGTGCGGCAGGCGGGGCACCGCGCCGTCAGTTTGCGGCTGGGCATGGCGACGAATAACCCTCCGGCCCCCTCGATGATCTTGAGATCGCGGACCACGAAACTATCGTCGAAGGTGATGGAGCAGAAGGCCTTGAGGCGTTCCCCCGGTTCGTCCATGAGCTTGATGCGAATCTCGGTGATCTTCACGGCCGACCTCCCTTCCTCCGAGAGCACTAGCAGTAACCCTGGACGACAAAAACGGCGGCGAAATCAGGATCGGCTTGCAACCGGCGTGCGGCCGCCCAAGCCGATGCCCGATGCGGAAACAGTCCAAAACAACAGGATCCGCTGCCCGTCATCCCTGCCGCCCAGGCACCTTGCTTTTCGAGGCGGCGTCGCACGTCGATGAGTTGCGGTGCAAGACTCTCGGCGGCCTCTTGCAAGCGATTGAAAAGGCCGCCGGTCGGTTGCCCGCGTCCGCCCAGCGACAGGGCATGCAAGCAATCTTCGACGCTTCGCGGATGTTGAGGCGGACGACATGCCCGATATACCTCCGCCGTGGATAATCCGAATCGTGGTCGAACAACGACGGCGTGCCAACGCCCCGTGCCCGATGCCGGCTTTACCCGTTCCCCCCGCCCGCGACAGACGCACGGCCCGGCTTGGAGGAAAGCCGGAACGTCGCTGCCGAGTTCGGCCGCCCAATCGGGTAACGGTAGTAGATCGTGCTTCAATTCCCACGTCAAGCATGCGCCGAGCAGGGCGGCGGCAGCATCGGAGGAGCCGCCCCCCAGTCCGGCGCCGGACGGAATCCGTTTGTAGATATCCAGACTCAGGCCGTCGGAGACGCCCGTCGCTTCTCGGACTCGCTGCACCGCGCGATACGCCAAATTGGCGGCGTCGGCCGGAACATGGCCCAACATTTCCGGTGCCGTAAAAGCGTGGTGCGTTGCCCATCGCACCGTTAACTCGATTCGCGAATCAGGATTTCTTCGAAAAACGAGGGTATCAAAAAGATCAATGGGATAGACGAGGGTCTCTATGTCATGGTAGCCGTCGGAGCGGCGACGGACCACTTCTAGGAAGAGATTCAATTTGGCGGGAGTATGAATCTCCCAGCCTGTTTCCGTACGTCGGACGTGCATTCCTTGTCCGCCGTTTTAGGGACGATCCGATCCCCTTTCCGAACTTTCGGGATTCTAGCAATCGCGTGGAGGGGAAGTCAATACGGAAGGGGGGATTCCGATCGCGGGTCGGTGATCGCAATCCGAAGTTGACGCCTCGCGGAAGTTCGTAGATGGAGCGGATTCGGCATTGCCGCATCTCGGCGGGCCGACTTATAATCCCGCCCCGAAGTTGGATTCGTGGAATCCCGTCGGCCGAGCGTGAATCCAGCGCTGAATGGTGGACGCCCGAGCCGCGCGGGGAACAAAAGCGACGAACCGGGTCGGAAACCCCGACGTTCGTCCGTAATCTAGGAAGTGCTCCGGCGTGCGTGGAATCCGAGGCATACTACTGGCTGGTATCTTGATCGCAGCGGGGCTTGGGCTGCGCATTCTTGGACGAGACGGCCAATGGCCGGATTGGGCCGTGCGCTGTCTGCCGGGCATCTTCACCGCTGCGCGTGCCGAAGAAAACCGAATGGCCGTGCCCGCCGGGTCCATTGGGACAGATGAGCGTTCGGCGTTGTCACCTAGCCCGTACCGCCGCGGAGATTGGGACACGATGTTGCGGCGCCCGAGTTGGCCCCCACGCTTCGATAGTGCGGGCGAACTTTCGCGCGAGGGGGTTTCGCCACCCCCCGCGGCGCCGGCGGTCGAAAGTGGGGCAATTCGTTCCGCCGTGTCCCCGTCGCGGCTTGGACAACCTGACCCCGCAATACCCGAGGTTGTTTTCGAGGAACCGATGGAGGAGCAGGCTACCGTCGGCGGTGAGATGCTTTATCCGGCGACTTCCCGGCCCGATCCGCCGTGGGTACGACCGGTACTTCCCGCCGCCAATGCGCAGACTACGTCCGGATCGCCGCCTTGGCCATCCGTCGAATCGCCGGAGACGGGCATGACAACGGGCACGACGCCGATGAGCGCCGGTCGTGCGAGCGGCTTCGGCGGTCCGGCGGGCCAACCTCAAGCGTGGAATGCCGGATCCGGTGCCTCCAATCCCGTCGTGGGTACGGCAGGTTTCGAAGCAGGCGGTGATACGGGCGAGCCCGCCGGTTTCGCGGTTGCGGAGGACGGAGTCGCCGCCCAAAATCGCGACCGTTTCGCCTTATCCACGGAACCGCCGCTTCCAACGTACGTGCCGTACGAACGGGCGACGCTCCTGGCGCGCGTCGGCTCGGATGTGATTTTGGCGGGCGAATTGCTGGGCGCGGCAAACGAGATTCTGGAGGAAATGAAGGATCGAATTCCTCCCGGCGAAGAGCAGCGTTATAAGCAAATGGTCATGAAGCAGTTGCTCCGCCGCCGTTTGGAGGCCAAGCTGATCTATCAAGATGCGGCCCGCAGCATCCCTCCGGAGGCGCTCCAGCGATTTCGGGAGGAATTGGGCAAGGAGTTCGAGGAACGAGAAATCCCGCGGCGCTTAAAGTCCCTGGGACTGAACTCACGACAGCAATTGGAGCAGCAATTGCAGTCCCTTGGCAGTTCGCTGGAGCAAGAGAAGATCGCGTTCATCGAAAGCGTGATCGCCAGGCAATGGCTTCAGCAGCAACGCGGCGAGAAGCCCAAGAATGTGACTGCCGTCGATCCGGAGGAGTTGCTGGAATACTACCGAACCCATCTTGCCGAGTTCGAACGTCCCGGCAAAGTGCTATGGGAGCAGCTCATGATCCGCAAACGACCGGATCGCCCTGACGCCCAATCCCGGGATCTATTGGCGGCCTTGGGGAATCGCGTGTTGTCGGGAGAGTCGTTCGCGGATGTGGCGCGAAGCGGTTCCGAAGGGCCGACCGCGGTTCAAGGCGGCATCCGTGAATGGACCGTTCAGGGCAGCCTGCGTTCTCATGTCCTCGAGGAAGCCCTATTCCAATTGCCGGTAGGACAACTCAGCCCGATTTTGGAGGACGATAACGCCTTTCATATTGTCCGCGTCGTTCAACGGGAAGACGCCCGGCGAATTCCGTTCGAAGAGGCCCAGCCTGAAATCCGGGAGAAGCTCCAAGAGCAGCGCGAGAAGGAAAAGATCGTCGAGTACCTCGACAAGCTGCGCCGCGAGATCCCGGTTTGGACGATCTACGATTCGCCGAATCGCCCAACCGACGGGGTCTCGACCCGATGAGGTTAGATGAGGTTACGGTTCGCCTTCGCGGTCTCCTGGCGTAAAGCTGCTTGACGACGTATTGCTTCCTCGAGTTTGGCGGCAATCGGACGCACCGGCGGGCAAAAGTCCCGGCCGGATTTCTTCGCGGAGGTCAATCCGCCAAATCTGTTTCGCCGACGTCCAAATCCTCTTCCGGCGGCGGGGTGCGTTTTTCGAACCACAGGGCCAGACTCGCCGCGCCCGCCAGTAGAAAACCGAGCACGCCCAGCAGGAGATTGACGCGCTGCATGGCGGCGTGAAATCGTACCTGTTTGAGGTAATCGGCCTCGATGTTGAAAAGGGGACCGTCGATGCCGCCTTGAATGCTACGGAAAAAGCGATAGGTATTGGCGGGCGTCCAACCGAGGATCGTCGGTTTTTTCGGTCTCGTAAAGAACAAGAGCACGGCCCCCACGACGGCGATGAGCAGGATCGCGGCACCCATGGCGCGGAATCGCTTCGCCCAAATGATGGCGGGGTTGATGTCTTCCGCATCGCTCTCCGCGAGGCTTTCCGTGACGGACTCCTGCGATTGTAAGGCGCGTCGCGAGGGTACCAGCAGCGTTCGACTGCATTCACAACGAACTTCACTGCCGGCTTGGTGAAGATCGACGAAAAGCTCGCGGCCGCATTCGCACTGCAAACGGTAGGACATGAATCGTCACCTTGCGCCCGTGGGATCGCGGTTGATACTGCTTTGCTCGCCGCGGCGAACGGCGGCACAAGGGGAAATGCTCCACCGGGGTCGCCGTCAAGTCGGTGATGGGGTGCGATCCTTACGCAAACCGGGGCCGCCGGGTTCGAATCGCGTGCGACGGCGGTCGCCGACGCCTGTTTCATCATACCATGGACGCGAGGCCGTCGTCGGATCGCGGCTCAAGACTCGCATTCGGTCTCGGTTTCCACAACCGCCGCTTCGCCCGTTCCGTTGGGCGCACAGGCGGCACGGATGGCCTCCATGCCTAGGCGGTGGCAAAAATCTCCGAACGATTCGCCGGGGAGTCGATTCGCGGCAAAGAGTCGCAAGACCGGCACGAGAGTCGGGACGACGGCGTCCAGGGGCACGACGTCTTGATATATCTGCCCCAGTCGGTCGCCCAACAATCGCCCGCCCAGATAGATGGTGTACTTGTTGAGCGTTTTGCCGACCAGGCCGATGTCGGCGTTGTAGGGTCGCGCGCAACCGTTGGGGCATCCCGTCATGCGAACCGTGAATCGCTCATCCTGCAAGCCGAGCGCCGCCAATTCTCGCTCCAAGTGATCCATCATTTCGGGGAGGACGCGCTCGCTTTCGGTGACGGCCAGGGGGCAGGTGGGCAGGGCGACGCAAGCCATCGACCAACGACGCACCGTGGAAATTTCCTCGCTCAGCGGGACCCCGTGCCGGCGCAGGATATCCTCCAGCGTGGGCCGGTCGCTTTCCTCCAAGTCGCAGAATAGGATGCTCTGATGGGCGGTGAACCGAATGCCCGGTTGCAGTCGGTTACAGATTTCGCGGAGCGCCGATTTGAGCCGAAAACCGTCGCGATCCAATATCCGTCCGTTTTCGACGTTGAGACCGTAGAACCACTTGCCGTCGCCTTGCGCGAACCATCCAATGTGGTCGTCGTGATCGGTGACCCTAAGCGGCAGGGGCGGCGCCAATTCCTCGCCCAAGTACTCGACCACCTTTCTGCGGAACCAGTCCAGTCCGCGATCCGCGATCAAATACTTCAGCCTGGCCCGTTTCCGATCCGTGCGATCGCCGAAGTCGCGTTGCACTTTGACGATCGCCTCCGCCGTGGGAATGAGTTTCTCGGGCGGTACGTAGGCCAACGGTTGAGCCAGGGCGGGAAACGTCCGCTTATTGCTCGGAGTTACGCCCAAGCCTCCGCCGACCAGGACGTTGTAGCCGACGACGCGGCCTTGTTCGGTGGCGGCCAGAAACCCCACGTCATTGGTGTAAACGTCCACGCAGTTGTCGTCGGGAAGCGCCAAGGCGAATTTGAATTTGCGAGGGAGGTACGTCGTGCCGTAAATAGGCTCCACCTCTCCGGCGGGCGATTGCGGTTCTTCGTCCACTCGCTGCTTTTCGCCCGAGTCGGGATCGGTAAGCCAGATTTCGTGGTAGGCGCCTGAGCGCGGGAGAAAATGCCGAGTGATTTCCAGAGCGGCCCGTTGCAACTCTTCGCGAATGCCGTCGTGGTGAAGCGGGGCGGGGCAGGTCATCACGTTCCGCACCACGTCTCCGCACGCCCCCAGCGTGGTCAATTGAATCTCGTTGACGCGACGAATCGTCTCGCGGAGATTTCCCTTCACCACGCCGTGCAATTGGAGGTCCTGGCGATCGGTGATGCGGGCGGTGGCGTTACCCAACTCGTCGCACAGATCTAGTTGCGCGACAAGCTGACGCCAGGTCAATTTTCCGCCGGGCACCTTGACCCGAACCATCATCGAATACGCTTTGCCCAGCGGTTTGCCGTCGGGACCTTTGTCCTTCCGCCGATCGCGATCGTCCTGTTGGTAGGATCCGTGGTGTTTGAGGATCTGGGCGGTGTCTTCCGTGAAGGCGGGCTGATCGTTGGTCAACTCCTCCGCCAGTCGTCCGCGAAGAAATCGACTGGCCTCTTTCAGTTCTTCAACATGACTGCGTTTGGGCTTTTCACTCATGGGGTATTCCACGGAAAAAGAGGTATTCCACGGAAAAATATGTTCGTGTGCGGGATCACACGTGTGATTGCAATTGTCGAACGTACAGCGAATGGAGACGGTCTATGGCAAAACGTACGAAGCCTTGCGGCGGATCGCGGCAGTGCGGTCCGCCTGAGCCGCGAAATTCTGCCGGACGGAATTCGACTATTGTCCCGTCACCCCCCCGAATTGGCAACCGGTGCCGTCGAGGACTCAAGGATGACCATTAGTTTCCACCATGTCCGATGAAGCATTACTGATATTATCACATTACTAGTAATTATGCTCATGTTATTCTACCTATCGGGTTTTTCTCCGGCAAGGTGGTCATTTTTCGGATTCGGCAGCCATGGTACTCTCAAGCCGCGGGTGGTTTGCTCTAGAATTGGGCAGGGGTTTTTGTCGCAGAGCGATTCACGATCGCGGGTTGCGGTTCATGACGGATTCACTGCCATTTGGCGAACATCCCGGTTCTTCTTGGGACGCGGGGGATACCCTGCCCCCGGCGTTGGCAACGGACCTGTACGAGTTGCTGATGGCCCAGGGCTACTGGCTTTTGGGCTGGGCGGAGCGCCGGGCGGTATTCAATCTGTTTTTTCGCAAGCACCCCTTTCGGGGAGGGTTCGTGCTCGCATGCGGGCAAGAGGCCGCCGGGAAATTCTTGGAGAGATTCCGCTTCCGTGAAGACGATCTCAATTACTTGGCATCGCTACGGGGCGGAGACGGGCGACCTTTGTTTCGGTCGGAATTCTTGCAATTTCTTACGGAAATGAGTTTCCGGTGCGATGTTCGAGCGGTCCGCGAGGGCACGGCCGTCTTCGCGAACGAACCCATCTTGCAAGTGGAGGGTCCGTTACTACAGGCGCAATTGGTGGAAACCGCCCTCCTCAACCTGATCGGGTTTCCTTCGTTGGTCGCCACGAAGGCGGCGAGGATTTGTCGGGCGGCGGGGAACGATCCCGTGGTGGAGTTCGGCTTGCGGCGTGCCCAAGGTTGGCTGGCAGGCCTGACGGCGTCGCGGGCGGCGTACATCGGGGGGTGTGCGGGAACGTCCAACGTTGCGGCGGGGCAGACTTTTGGAATCCCCGTCCGCGGTACCATGGCGCACAGTTGGGTGATGGCCTTCGACGACGAAACCGATGCCTTCGCCGCCTATGGACGCGCCGTTCCCGCCAACTGCATTTTCGTGCTGGATACATACGACTCCGAGCAAGGCCTTTCTCATGCCTTGGCCGCTGCCGAACAGTTGCGGCGGCACGGGATCGGCATTCAAGGTGTGCGACTGGATTCGGGCGACTTAGCGCGGTTGAGTCGCGAGGCACGGCGGCGACTGGATGAGGCCGGCCTGACCCATGTCGCCGTATTGGCGTCGGGCGACCTCGATGAATATCGCATCCTCCGGTTGAAAGAGCGCGGGGCCTGCGTGAACGCCTGGGGTGTGGGAACGCGACTCGTGACGGCCTACGATGAACCGGCGTTGTCGGTTGTCTATAAGCTTTCGGCGGTCGTCAACGAACGCGGCGAGTGGGAGGATCGCGCGAAGATTTCGGACGATCGAGCGAAGCGCAGTCTGCCGGGACTATCCGGCGTGTATCGCTTTTACGCTGATGAGCGCGCGATATGCGACGTAGTTTATGATCGGCGCGACGGTCCGCCGGAGGCGACGGACGCGGCGAAGCGTTTGCGGGCGAAGGTCGGATCGCAATATCTGCTGCGTAGCGGCGACTGTCGAGGCGAGGACCTGCTCGTTCCCATGATGAACGAGGGACGCCCGGCGCAGCCCGCTCGCCCGCTGGGGGAAGTCCGAGCTTATGCCCGGGCGCAACTCGCGACTTTGCCGGACGCGGTTTTGCGTTTCCGGCGACCGGAGCGATATCCGGTGGTGGAGAGTGAGGCTGTGCGCCGCAGGAGAAGGGTCGCCGCGACGAAGGTCCGGAGGAAGACGCCATGACATGGGTGAAGGTGGGAGGTGCGGCCCTCAATCAGACGCCTTTGGATTGGGAGGGAAATGCGCACAACATCAAGGAGGCGATCCGACTTGCCCGGGGGGAAGGCATCAGCATTTTGTGTCTGCCCGAGCTTTGCATCACCGGTTACGGGTGCGAGGACGCCTTCCACGGCACGCAAATGCAGGAAACGGTGTTCGACATCTTGGAAGAGATTCTTCCGGAAACCGAAGGGATCGCCGTATCCGTGGGCATGCCGATCTATCACAAGACGGCGCTTTTCAACACGGCTTGCCTGATTGTGGACGGACGAATCGTGGGTTTTCGTCCCAAACAGCACTTGGCAGGCAGCGGGCTGCACTATGAACCGCGGTGGTTCAAACCTTGGCCGCGCGGCGTTTGCGACGAAGCGACCGTTCGCGGTCGGAACTATCCCATCGGCGACTTGGTGTTCGACGTGGGCGGCGTGCGCGTGGGGTTCGAGATTTGCGAGGACGCTTGGGTCGCTCAACGTCCCGGCGGAGAAATGGCCCGACGCGGAGTGGACGTCATCCTCAACCCCAGCGCCAGCCACTTCGCCTTCGGTAAGCACGACGTCCGTAAGCGATTCGTGGCCGAGGGGTCGCGGGCGTTTCACGTGGCATATGTCTACGCGAATCTGTTGGGAAACGAGGCCGGACGGATCATTTACGACGGCGGCGTGTTGATCGGGACGGGCGGGCGATTGGCGGCGGCGGGGCCGCGGTTTTCCTTCCGACCCGTGCTGGTGACGGGCGCGGTTTTCGACACCGCCGTGAACCGTATGAATCGAGCCCGCAACGGCGGATTCGAGCCTGACTTTTCACCGGGCGGAGCCGATCCGACGGCGGCCTTTCAGTTTCCCCGAATCGATCCGTACATGCAGTCGCCCCAATTTGCGGCCTGGGAGACCGGTCCGCATGTCAAGGAAGAGGAATTCGCGCGGGCCGTCATGTTGGGGCTGTTCGATTATCTCCGCAAGAGTCGCTCGCAAGGATTCGTCGTCAGCGTCAGCGGCGGGGCCGACTCTTCGGCGGTAGCTTGCTTGGCCTGCCTCACGATCGAGGCGGCTCATCAAGAATTGGGGCACGAGGCCTTTTGCCGCGCGCTTGCGCATATCCCCGATTTGCGCCGGACCGACGATCATGCCGAGCGGATCAGCCGATTGGTGCACTGCGTGTACCAGGCCACGGCCAACAGCAGCGAGACCACTCGGATAGCCGCTGAGGAAGTGGTTCGCTCTCTGGGGGCGTCCATGGCCTGCGTGAACGTGGAGGCGCTGGTTCGCGGTTACGTTTCGATGATCGAAGGGGTATTAGGGCGAAAACTGACCTGGGAACAAGACGACTTGGCGCTGCAAAACATTCAGGCCAGGGTTCGAGGCCCCGGCGTTTGGCTGCTGGCCAACGTGAAGAGAGCATTGCTTTTGGCCACCAGCAATCGATCGGAGGCTGCCGTCGGCTACGCCACCATGGACGGCGACACGTGCGGCAGCCTGAGTCCGATCGCGGGCATCAATAAGACGTATCTGCGGGAGTGGTTGCGGTGGTTGGAGAAGCAGGGGCCGGAAGGGTTGCATCCCGTCCCCGCCTTAGCGGCGGTGAATCGATTGCCGCCGACCGCGGAGTTGCGTCCCGGCGAATCCGGTCAGACCGACGAGGGCGATTTGATGCCCTACGCGGTGCTGGATTTCATCGAACGGGCATCCATTTTGGACAAGCTGCCGCCGGTGGAGGTCTTTCACTTGGCGCAGGCGCACTTTCCCGAGTATGCGCCGTCGCAAATGGGGATTTGGGTGGAGCGGTTCTTCCGCTTGTGGTGCCGCAATCAGTGGAAACGGGAGCGTTACGCGCCGTCGTTCCATGTGGATGACGAGAACCTCGATCCCAAGACGTGGTGCCGTTTTCCGATCCTCTCCGGCGGATTCGAGCGCGAGTTGCGGCAGTTGCAGCGAGTGGTGAGCGATTTGACCGGCGATGCCGGCGGAACAGGATAGGACTGAGGTTGTGCCGTTCACGTATGAATATCCCCGTCCCGCGGTGTGCGTGGATTGCGTGGTGTTCGGGATTCCCGCCCCGGCGCGGAGCATTTCGCGAAGACGTGTGCCGCGACTCGATGTGCTCTTGATTCGGCGTCTCCGCGATCCGTTCGCCGGACGCTATGCCTTACCGGGCGGTTTCGTGGAGATCGATGAACCGCTGGAACCGGCCGCGCGTCGCGAGTTGCTGGAAGAAACCGGCATTGCTCCCGCCCGACTGGTTCCCCTCGGCATGTACGGAGACCCCGGGAGAGATCCTCGCGGTCGCACGATTTCAGCGGTTTTTCGCGCGGTGGTTTGGACGGAGGAGCATGCTCCGACGGCGGGCGACGACGCGGAGGCGGCGCGTTGGTTTCCGCTACATCGGTTGCCGGCTTTGGCGTTCGATCATGACGCCATCGTTCGGGAATCGTGGCAGGCGCTGCGTCGGGCCGTGCGCGGCGGTCCCTTCGGGTTGGAATTGCTGTCCGGCGATTTCGACGCCGAAACTTTGGCCTGGGTCTATCGCGCGGTTCTGGGTCGCGGGCTGGAGTTGAATCAGCTTTTGGCGGGCCTGCTGCGCTACAGCCTCCTGCGACGGGCGACCGGTCGCGGTCGGAAAGATGCCGAACCGGGACGCTATCGTTGGAATGTGGCGAGCTACCGCAAGTGGGAGAGACTTGGTTTCGACGGACTGGGTTTGCAATCGTGAGGTCGGTGGGAGACGGAGTTCGGGCGGATATCCGGTGAAGTGCATGTTTTCCGACAGTGCGGCACTGATTGTGGTGGATGTGCAAAACGATTTCTGCCCCGGCGGGGCCTTGCCCGTGCCGCAAGGCGATGAAATCGTGCCGATCGTCAATTCCCTTGCGGATCGTTTCCCGCTCGTGGCGGCCACGCAGGACTGGCACCCGCCCGATCATGTCAGCTTCGCGGCAAACCATCCGGGCAAGCAACCGGGCGACGTCGTCGCGCTGGAGGATGGACCGCAGATTCTCTGGCCCGTTCATTGCGTGCAGGATTCGCCGGGGGCCGACTTTCACCCGTGTTTGAACGCGAGTCGTTTCGCCCGAATCTTTCGCAAAGGCACGGATCCCCGCATCGACAGCTATAGCGGTTTTTTCGACAACCGGCGGCGGCGCGGCACGGGGCTACACGAGTTCCTGCGACAATCGGGAGTGCACAGGGTGTACGTTTGCGGATTGGCGACGGACTATTGCGTCAAGTGGACCGTACTGGACGCCCTCGCGCTGGGCTATCGCGTGGCGGTCATCGTCGATGCCTGTCGCGGAGTGGAACTTCAACCGGGTGACGTGGAGGGAGCCTTGCGGGAGATGGTCGCCGCGGGCGCGGACTTGGTGCAGTCCCGGACCGTCCTCGCCGGGAATTGACTTCGCGCGGATGGGGCCTGTCCTCTCGGATGGAAATCCCGAACCGCCATCGCGACGCATATGACCCCGGTTCCGGGATCGTCAGGAGCGATTGATGGGTTCGCCCGCCGTAGGCCAGCCATCGACCCACTGCACGGGTCGCACGTTGAGGATTCGGCCTTGGCGCGGGGCTTCGGCGTCGTAGCAGGCGTGTACCAGCCAGTCGCCTTGGGGCGTGCTCAGAAAGCTGTTGTGGCCGGTGCCGCGCCAACGGTCGGAGCTTTCCAAGACGAGCGTGGCATGGCCTTCGAGCATGGGTCGGCCTTCTCTGTCCACATACGGTCCAAGCACGGCCTTCGCGCGTCCGACGCGGATGTTGTACGTGCTGCGGAGGCCGTCGCAACAGGAGTCGTAGGACACGAATAGGTAGTACCAGTCGCCGCGGCGAATGACGTAGGCCCCTTCAATGGCCGGCGGATTATGCCCGGGACGCGCGGCGACGGGGGTGATTTGCGGCGGATCCGAAGCAAACTTGCCCGTGGTTGGATCGATCGGCGCGGCCTTAATACCGGTCCAGTACGATCCCCAGAACAGGTAGGCCTTTCCGTCTGAATCGACGAACAAGGCCGGATCGATGGCATTGAAGTCGTCGCGGTTGGGTCGCGACTCAAGCACCAGTCCGCGATCCTCCCAGCGATAGTTCGGGGAGCTTATATCCAGCGTCTCGTTGACGGCCAATCCAATAACGGAGTGCTGGCTGCCGAAAGTCGAGACCGAGTAATACAGGTGATACTTACCGTTCATGAAGCGGATGTCGGGTGCCCAAATGTTTCGCGCGCCGGGGATGATTCGCTTGGCCCAACTCGGCACGGGTTCCGTGAAAACTCGACCGACGTTCTCCCAAGCCTTCAGATCTTTGGAGTGCCAAATCGGGATGCCGTTGCCCGTCGAGAAGATCCAATAGCCCCCTTCGTCATCGGCGATGACCGCTGGGTCGGGGCAACCGAGGCGGATACCCGCGGGCGACGTGGGATGGGTTTCGTCCTCCATCGCGAATCCGGTCGGCAAGACGGGCAGAGGTAGGCGGACGGCGTCGGAGTCGCCGGGGCGGTTGGGCGGAGCGGCCTGGAACGCCGAGTGGGCTTGGGCGGAATCTCGGGCCGCGCTGCTTGCGGCGCCTTCTCCCGATTCGAAGTGATAACTGCCCGATCCGACCTCCAGTACCATGCGGTCGCCTTCGCGGCGGAGGAAGCGGATGCCGTCGCGCTGAGCGACGGGTTGGCCGCCTTCAAGGACCTCACCCGTTCCGACGGGTACCCATAGCGTGGCCGAACTGTTGGGCGGGATGACAACATTCCATTCGAATCGCTCGGCCTGCCGCCGCCAGTGACTGGCGATTTCGCCGTAAGGACCGCGGTGCACGGCGCGGACCCAAGCCAAGTCGCCCGGCGTCTCCGGACGCATCAGCACGTGCTTGAAGCCCGGTCGATTGGGGTCGCTCGCAATTCCGGCGAGGTGTTCGTACATCCAGATCACCAGGTCGCCGACCAGCATGACGTGATTGTGGGAGTTCATGGCCGGATCGGCCGTATCGCCGTTCCACAACTCCCAAATCGTGGTGGCGTCCTTCTCGATCATGTACCCCCAACTGGGATAGGTCTTTTGGGTCGCCAGCTTATAGGCGAGATCCGCTCGTCCGTTGCGCGTCAGCGTCCGCATCAACCACTGCCCGCCGATGAGGCCCGTGCCGACGTGCTCGTGCGTCTCCTCCACGATCTTGCGTTCCAGATAACGGAAAATCGCGGGGCGATCGGCCTCCGGCGCCAATCCGAAGGCCAGGGGAAGAACGGAAGATGTCTGGGAACCGTTGTCATAATGATCGCGTTCGGACGCCAGGAATTGCCGGTTGAATGCCCGTTCCAATCGGTCCGCCAACGCATCGAATCGCGCGGCGTCCTCGGGACGCCCAAGCACGCGGGCGTAACGCGCCATCAGCCGAGCACAGTGATAGAAATAACTTGTTCCCAACACGGCTTTCGCGGTCCGCCGGGCCGGGTCTTGGGAGTGGATCAAGTGCGGGGCTTCGGGGGGAACGCACCAGTCGCCGTATTGGTCTCGCGGCATGATATCGTCTTCCAGGAATCCGGCCATGTGGTCCATCCATCGCACCATGGCCGGGTAAACTCGAGCCAAGGCCTCGCGATCGTCGAATTGGTCGATCAGCGTCCCCGGTATGATGATCAGGCTGGAAGGCCAGGTGACGTTGTCGGAGTACAGCGGCCAGTACGATGGAGCCACGTCGGGAACGCTGCCGTTTTCCTTCTGGGCGTCCGCCATGTCTTGCAACCACTTCGCGTACAAGGGCGCGTTCAAAAACAAAAAGGTTTCCCCCTTGGATTCGGCGGAGCGGTCGCCGAGCCAACCTTGGCGCTCGTCGCGTTGCGGGCAATCGGTGGGAATGCTGCGATAGTTGCCGCGGACTCCCCAGAATACGTTGCGGTAGATGCGGTTGAGCAGTTCGTTGGAGCTTGCCCATTCCCCCGCCTGCGGCATGTCGTCGTGGACCACGCGGCCTTCGAGGGCGTCCAGGTCCGGGCGACCGGGATAGCCGGTGACCTCGACATAGCGAAAACCGTGATACGTGAATCGCGGTTCCCAGACTTCACGTCCCGTGCCTTTCAGGACGTAGCGATCGGTCACCTTCGCCCCGCGAATATTGTCGAGGTATAAGGAACCGTCCTCGCGGATCGTCTCGGCGAAACGGAGTTGGACGACCTGCCCGCGCGGGCCTTCGACGTGCAGGCGACACCATCCGACCATGTTTTGGCCCATATCGAAGATGAACATGCCGGGACGGACCTCGCGGACGGACTTGGGCCGCAGCGTCTCCGTGACGCGAATCGGCTCCATGTTTTGGGCGACGAGCCGTCCCGCAGGCGGTTCCACGAGTTGAGCCGATTGCCATTTTCCGTCGTCGAAGCCGGCGCGATTCCAGCCCGGCATTTCAAGCCGTGCGTCGTACTCCTCGCCGTCGTACTCGTTATTGGCGAGGATCGGACCGGCGGCGGTCAACTTCCAGCTTCCATCGCTGACGATCAGTTCGCGCGTGCCGTCTTCGTATTCCACGTCCAGTTGGAACAGTAGCTTGGGGAATCCGTAGGTTAGAGTCAGCGTCGGTTCGCGGAGACGCGGCGCGAAATACCGACCGTTTCCCAGAACCACGCCCACGGCGTTTTGTCCCGGTCGAAGTTGTTGCGTGACCTCGTGCGTCACATAAAAGACGCGTTTCGGATATTCCGTCAGACCGGGCGAAAGGACGTGGTCGCCGATCTTTTCACCATTCAAGTACAATTCGGAAAGCCCCAGGCCGCTAATGTATGCGAATGCCTGCTTTACGGGCTTTTGGAGCGAGAATTCCTTGCGAAGCCAGCGGGCGGGCAAGCGACGACTGTCAGCCTCGGGCGCGGAGACGTCGCCCCAAGGCGCCATCCCCGCCTCTCCTAACACCGCGACGGATTTCCACCCGCCGTCGTCGAAATCGATGCCTTGCCAACCGTCCGCCGCTTGGGACGACGATTTCCAGGTGTCATCGCTTAACAGCAGGACGGTTCGACCGTCGTCCAATTCCACGCTCAACCGAACCAATAGGCCGGCGGGGTTGGGGGAATCGCCCGCGTTTTCCACTTCCACGGCCAAGACGTTCTTGCCCGGTCGGAGCGAGCCAAGAACGTCCAGATCGGCCGCGGCGCGAAAGTTATTGGCACGTCCGACGGATTGGCCGTTGACGAAGACCTGGGCGAAATTGTCGGCGGTCACCCAAAGCTGCGCTTTACGAAATGCGGTGGTTTCCGGAAGCTCGAATCGGCGGCGGAACCAACGTTTTCCCGGCGGCGGGGATTTGGGATCGTCGCCGTACCATATCCACGATACGCCGCGGATTAAAACGGAATCGGCCTCCTTTTCGTCTTTGCCGATCCAGCGGCCTTTCCAATCCTCGGCGGACATCAAGCCGACGGTCCAGCGAGCGACCGGACTCCAAGCGGAAGGCCGACCGTCTCGGTCCCAGACGCGGACCTTCCAATAGCACGCTCGACCGCTCGTGAGCGGTTTTCCTTGATACGAAACCTGGATGGATCGGTCGGAATCCACCTTGCCGCTATCCCAAAGATCGGCTCGATCCTCAGCCAGAGCGGATGCCGAGGAGGCGACCAAGATTTGATAGGCGGTCTGGACCTCGCCGCGTCGGGGCGACACGATCTGCCAACTGAGCCTCGGATGCGGCGAATCGATTCCAACGGGATCGACGCGATACTCGCACCGTGGGTTCACCACCCGCACAATGACTTCTTCCGCCAAGCAAGGCCCTGCCAAGCTTCCGGCGGCCAAGAGGGGCATCAACAAAAGCGCAAAAGCAAGACGTAGGATGGTGCGACGTGGCGCGCGGGAGCGTTGCATGGGAGATTGCCTTTCATCAATAGTCGCGAGATTTTGAGCGGGCAACGACGGCGATGCGGGGAGCAGCCCCGCCGCATCGCGATGCCGACCGCGGATGCTCGAAGATTATAGCCTAGCCTGGTGCGTTGGGCGAGTTGCCGAGTCTGTGCCGGAAGCAGCCGATTCACGCGTCATGTCTCGTGGGTTTTCTGCCGCTTCGCGATAGGGTTGCTGCGGGGAGACGGGCGAATTCCCGCGGCAGGACTGGTCGGGTGGAGGGATATCTGTTAGCGTAAGCGTAGCGTTTCGTTGTTCGCGACCTGATCGACCCGCGTGAGGCGGAAAAGAGGTCGGGCCCCGCGGCGTTCGAGATTCCGGTTCTGGATACGGTTGTTTTCCCATGAAAAATCTTGCGTTGCGTGCGGCGGTGTTGTCTTGCGTCACGGTTGCGGGCGCGGTGTGGTGGGGCATGCAAACGGATGCGGCCTGGGCTCAAGCGGCGTCCCAACCCGCCCCATCCGCAGCCGCCGGTCCGAAGAACGCGGAATTCCAAAGAATCTTTAAGGAGTGGAACGCCCTCTTGGCGGAACTTCAAGACTTGAGACTGAAGTATCGTTCGGCGGGCCCGGCGGAGATGGCTCAATTGCGGGCGCAGTATGAGGCCGGCGTGCAGAAGGCGCAGGCCGACTTGCCGAAACTGATCGCCGCCGCGGAAGCGGCCTTCGATGAGGCCCCGCAAACCCAAGGCGATTTGGTGGACCTACTCTCCGACGTGGCGGTCGATCATGCCGAGAGCGGGCGGTTCGAGCAGGCCAAGGCACTCGCGGAAAAGTTGATCAAGAAAGGGGTGGATACGCCGCCCGTCCATTTCGCGATGGCAAAGGCGGCTTTTGGGATGGAGGATTTCGGCCAGGCACAGGCCTATTTCAAGAAACTCGCTGATGCCGGTATCGAGGAGGAAGAATTGAAGTACTTTCAAAAAGCATCGGAAGATTACGGCGCCGATTGGCCCAAGGAAAAGGCGATTCGCGACGCCGAGGCTAAGGCCGACGATTTGCCGCGCGTGCTGCTCAAGACCTCGAAGGGCGACGTTGTACTGGAGTTGTTCGAGAACGAAGCTCCCAATACGGTCGCCAATTTCGTTCAGTTGGTCGAGCAGGGATTCTATAACGGCCTGACGTTCCATCGCGTAATTCCCGGCTTTGTGGCGCAAGGCGGTTGCCCCAAGGGCGACGGCACGGGGGATCCGGGCTATCGCTTTGCGGACGAGTGCTCGGCCCCCAACGCAAGAAGGCACTACCGCGGCAGTTTGAGCATGGCCAATAGCGGCCCGAATACCAACGGATCGCAGTTCTTCATCACCTACATGCCGACTCCGCACCTGAATGGTAAGCACACGGTCTTCGGTCGGGTCGTGTCGGGTATGGATGTGGTGGAAAAGCTCGAGCCGCGCGATCCGCAGGATCCGAGCGCACCGCAAGCCGACAAGATCATTTCGGCCCAGGTGTTACGCAAACGCCCCCACGAATACGCCGTGAAGAAGCTAGGCTCCTGATCTTCCCGTCGGACTCGGCTGCCGTGGAGAGGCTTCGCTTTTGGGAAGTCGGCTTGTGGTCTGCGCAGGAGCCGAAACGGTCTCAAAACGGTGGGAAGACCTCTTCGCCGTAGAGCGGCAGGTAGCGGTAATAGACCTCCAAGATCATTACCGCCATGGCCGTGGTGTACAATCGACCGCCCACGCGGCTGTGCTCGTCGTCGAAGTACCAACTTCCGTTCTCATGGCCTTTGACGGCCTGGGTGGAAACGAGGTAGTCGCGCATCGGGCGGTTCCAGAACTTCCAATCCGATCCGCCCCAATGCCGCAGGACTTGGGTGGCGTAGTAGTTGTAATAGATGTCGGCGGGCGAGGGGCCCCAGGTGGAGAGTAGGGAAACGCCCCGGGCCAGGGCGGGATGCCCTCGCGTCCAACCGCCGTACATGCGGCAAAGGATGCCCACCGCCGTCGTTGCGCGACGAGGTTCCGGGGTCAAATACCCGTATTGGGCACCGCCGTCCGATTGCACGCTATCGAGGAAGCGGTCGGCGGCGTAAAGCGTGGACCGCGAGACCGGTAAACCGGCCAATTGCCCACTCTTGAGGGCCATCCATTGCCATCCGGTCACGGTGGTGTCGCCGGGTTCGCCGGGGGCGTATCGCCAACCTCCGCCGCGCCGGTCTTGCGCGGCCTGAATGTAGCGGATCGCCGACTGAGCGGGATCGCGGAGCGCCTCGTCCTGCGTCATGGCGTACGCCTCGCAGAGCGCGATGGCGGCCAATCCCTGGGCGTACATGGTGCCTTCGCGGAGATCCAGACCCTCCGGCGTGGTTCGACCCCGACGAAGCAAGTAGTACAGGCCCTTGCGGACGGTTTCTCGGTGCTCTCCTTGGGTATGCGTATAACCGGCACCCAGGAAAGGCAGCAGTGCGATCGCCGTGGCGCCGGTGGTGCTGGCTTCCGTGCCGGCATTGGCGCATAGACCGGCGCAATAGCTTTTTTTCAGGTCGAAGGTCCATCCGCCGTCGGGGCTTTGGTGGGCCGCAATCCAGCGCAGGCCGCGTTCCACGGCCTCCTCGCTCTCGGGCGTGCCGCCTGCATCGCGAACAAGCTGTGCACGTCTTTCCGGCGAGCGCCCATCCAGTCCGCCGCCTCGGGGACGACTGTAGGATCGAAGCGGATCGATGGGGAGGGTGCCCGTCTCGGTGATCACGTCGTCAACGGCGGGGGTGTCGGTTTGGGCGGTCGTGCCGTCCAGCGGGTTGGAAAAGTCGGTCGGCGAAGGCGTGGAGTCTGAGGGAGGATTCACAAGTTCGGTTGCCGCCTCGCGAGTCTCCAAAATCAAGTCCTCCGCCGGTGTTTCGATTCCCTCGGGGGAGTTGCTTGTCGCGAGAAGCGAGCTCTCGCCCAATCCTCGCTCGATGTGAATCGAGATCAGGGCCAACACGATCAATGCCGCCGCGTGAACGACGGCACTGATGATGCCGCTCACCCAGGGACGCCCCAGGACTTCCCAATCGAGACGCGAGGTCATTGGCTCTGGGACGCCCGCCTTGCCTTCAGATTCCAAGCGCGAACGCTCAGGCGTAGAATTGCCCGACACCCCCGCTTGGGGCGGAGCAATCGGGGCGTACAAGCCTTCGGAAACCGCCTTGGACGCTCGCGAGATCGGTTTTTCGCTTTCGGATGTCTGGGTGGAATGGGTTGGGTGCGGTTTCTGGGGTGCTATGTCTCGTTGTATTCCCTCGTCGATGGTGTCGTCTTGATGGCGCGCGGAAGGGTCGGCACCCTGCACCGAATCGGCGGGATGCGGTTCTTCTTCGAACTTCTTGGAATGCGGCGGCCTGGAATCCAATGTTCGCGTCAACCTCGGGGCCGGTTTTCGGGCGTTTACGGGTCTCAGGATTTCAAGGCATCCGAGCGCACTGTCCCCTATGAAGCATTATCGGCACGATCCCGCAGTGTGGAATGTCAAACAGGGACGGCTTTGCCGTTGACTGGAGGGTGCGATCCGATGGAAAAGGCACGTCAAGTCGGCCGGAATCGGGAGGCCTGTCGCGGTGCGCCGAATCCGTCGTCGTGCGATCCGACCCACGGATATTGGCCGGCATTACTGCATCGTGACGAACCGGGGTCGTCTCCTCGCTCTTGCGTTAGCGGTTTGGGGGGAGGGCCGAGGGAGCCGATTCTTCGCCCGATGTGAGAATTACCTGGTCCGTGCTCAATTGCCGGAGCAAGCGCTGGGCGGCAGGGTTTTGGGGATCGCTCGCCAGCGCCTGACGCAAGGCGCCCAGCGCGCCGAGGCGGTTTCCCGCCGCGATGTGCGCCAGACCGGATTGAACGAGGAGGTCGGGGTTGCCGTTGTCTCTTTCGGCGGCTTGGGCGTAGTATTCGGCGGCATTAGCGTGCCGTCCCATCCATTGATAGACTTGAGCGACGGCAGTCAGCCATTCCACGGGTTCGTGACCCGGCCGGCATTTTTCGAGAGCGGCGTGCCACTCGGCCAGTGCCCGGTCCGGTTGTCCGGAGAGTTGGTAGCACTCGGCCAAACGGGCTGAGGCTTCCGCGTTGTCGGGGTTGAAATCGAGGCATCGCTGCAAGGCGGCGATCGCGCTACGGGTTTGCCCCCGCGCCTGCAAGACCTTGCCGTGCATCAGCCAGGCGGCGCCGCTGCCGGGGCTGATACGAATCGCCGTCTCCGTGTGCCGCTGTGCGAGTTCGACGTTGCCGGAAGCCAGATACTTCTCGGCCAAACGAAGATGGATGGGGGCCTGGTCGGGCGCCTGCTCGACGGCCGACTTCAACTGTTCAATCGCCGCCTCGCGCTTCCCCAGTCGCCACAGCACTTCCCCGTAAAGGGCGCGAGCCTCAGCGTCGGTCTTGCATTGCCTCAAGGCCTGTACCAACAGTCGATCCGCCTCTTGCAGATCGCCGCGCTCCAAGGCGAAATTGGCCTCTCGAGTTAGTTGGCGACTGACCTCCAATTCCCGAACCGGTCGCATGTGGCGCTGGACCAGACTGCAACCGGACAGCCACAGGGCCGCGAGGGCGGTCCAAAATGCCGTCCTGTGCACAAGTGTTTCGCGCCGGCGCATGGGGGTGAATACTTTGGCGATGCGTTCCGCGGACCAGGCGGAATATCCCCTGTGCAGAGGGGGCCGCGCGCAGGGGTGCCGCTTGTTCGACCGGATGGTTCGGTGCAGGATGGTAACATAGAATGGCCGATCCGGCTAGTTGACTTTCGAGCTTCATTTTTGAAACAAATTCGACCGCGCCGGGCGACTTGTGGCGGCCTTTTGTGCCGGAAGCAGTCCTGCGAGGGGTTGCGGATTTGCCCTCCCGATGGGGGTGCTTTTCGACGGGCGGAGACGATTGTGAGCGATCTGCTGGAATTCAATCATCACGGAATCCGCTTCCTTTACCCGGGCAACTGGTCCGTGGAAGAAGAGGGGTACCTGGAAGGGAAGCATTCGGTGACGGCCCAGAGCCCGAGCGGCGCTTTTTGGACCGTCAGTCTCCATCCGCGCCACGCCGACCCGAAGGGGATGGTAGAAGCTGCGGTGACGGCCATGCGTCAGGAATACGATTCCCTGGAGTGGGAACCGTATTCCTGGAGCGTGGAAGGGTGGCGGATGGTCGGTGCCGAGATGAACTTTTTCTACCTGGACCTAGTGTGCGTTTCGCGCGTCTTGGCGGTGAGCACCGATCGCGGCACTTTCGTCTTTTTTTGCCAAGCGGTGGACCGCGATTTCGAGACCTTGGACCGGGTCTTTCAGGCACTGACGGCCAGTTGCCTCAGCTTTATCCCCAAACTCTCGTACTGGGGGTAATTGCGCCGCGCTTCGGGGCGGCGTTCGCATTCCTTGTCGAAAAGGATGGATCAAAGTTTCGTTACGAAGTCCCACCGGTTGTCGTCCGCCGCTTCGTGAGCAGGGCATTTGCGATACGGCGACCGGGCGAGGAAAGCGGAATACGCTCCAGGGACGACGGTTGCAGCCAAGCCGCTTCGGTCCACTCCGGTCCAGAAAGCTCCACTTTGGGCGGTTTCCGCCGGTGGGGCATCACCTCTGCAAGAAAGCACTCGACCGTGACTCGGAATCGTGTCACGGCATATCGAAAGCGGAGGAAGTGCGCTCCCAGGCGGATTGATAGTCCGAACGATTGGCGGACCGACTCTTCCACACGATCCGGAGTAGGGATAAGGTTCGATTGCCCATCGGCGTGAGCGGTCTCTCGCGCAAGATCGAGGCGGGGGAAATCCCACATCCCGGCCCATCGCCCGACTTCGCCCCGGCGAAGCAGAAGCACGCTTCGGCCCTGACGGACGGCGATCGCCAGTTCATGGACGGCGGTCGTTCGAGACGCCGCTTGGGATCCGGCGACCTGATCTTGAATACCCAATCGGTAGGCATTGCAGTCGACGCGGATCGGACAGCTTGGGCACCGCGGATTCCGAACCAGGCAGATGAGGCTCCCCAACTCCATCAGCGCCTGATTGTAGACGCCGGCGTGGCGGGCGGGGACCAGGCGTTCCGCCGCCTTCCAAAGCAGCGTTTCGGGCAGGTCGATCGGGCGTTCGGGGTCGGCCAGTACGCGGCGGAGCACGCGACGGCTATTGGCTTCGAGGATTGCCGCCGCTCGATCGAAGGCGAAACTGAGGATGGCCCCCGCCGTGTAACGTCCGATGCCGGGAAGTGATTGCAACGTCTCGGGATCATCCGGTACGCGCCCGCCGTGCAGTTCGACCATGCGACGCGCCGCGGAGTGCAGCGATCGTGCGCGGCGATAATAACCCAGCCCCTCCCAATATCGCAGGACTTCATCCTGCGAGGCGTTCGCGAGCGTTGCCACGTCCGGAAACCGTGCCAAGAACCGGCGAAAATAAGGCTCCACCGTGGCGGTCTGGGTTTGCTGGAGCATGATCTCGCTGACCCAAATTGCATACGGATCCCGCGTTTCTCGCCAGGGAAAAGACCGCGCATGGCGGCGAAACCATGCGATGAGCCGCCGCTGGAAGGCGGCGCGGCGTCGTCCGTCGAATGCGGGATCGAGCGGCGCGACGGACAACCGGTTTGAAGGGTGATTGTGCGTGCGCGGTATTGGGTAGGGCTTTCGCGGAGGCATGCTTTTCTTTATGTTAGTGCTACGCCGCAGGGGTTGTGGACCGACCCGAGCGCCGCCGCGGCGACGCGACGGCGGCAGGCTGGGCGAGGGGATTATCTTTACGGTGTCGCGATGCGAGGTTGGTTATGGCCGACAAGGCATTCTTAGCGATCGACATGGGAGCGTCCAGCGGGCGGCACGTCGTTGGTTCCCTGGGCGGCGGACGTCTTCGCTTGGAGGAAGTGTATCGCTTCCCCAACGGTCCCGTGGAGGTGTTGGGCAGGCTGTATTGGGACCTGCTCGCCCAATGGACGCACATTCGCAACGGGATGCACGCCGCCGGGGCCCGATTCGGATCCGCCGTCGCAAGCCTGGGAATCGATACCTGGGGCGTCGATTTCGGCTTGCTGGGACGCAATGACGAACTGTTGGGCAATCCGTATCACTATCGGGACCGGCGCACGGACCGCATGATGGAACTGGCGTTCCAAACCGTGCCTCGGGAGGAGGTTTTCCGCCAGACCGGTCTTCAATTCATGCAATTGAACACGCTGTATCAACTCTTGGCCATGAAGACGTCGCGGTCGCCGCTCTTGGATGCGGCCGAAAGGCTCTTGATGATGCCCGACCTGTTCAATTGGATGCTGACCGGCGAAAAGGTCAACGAATTCACGGACGCCACCACGACGCAATTCTACAATCCGCGGGAACGACGCTGGGCCGTGGAACTGTTGGAGCAACTCGGACTTCCCACGCGCATTCTGGGCGAAATCGTCCCGCCGGGTACGGTCTTGGGTCCGTTGCGGGAAAGTCTGGTTGCGGAAAACGGACTGACGGGGGCGAAGGTCGTGCTGCCCGGCTCGCACGATACGGCCAGCGCCGTGATGGCCGTGCCCGCCGCGGGCAAGGAATTGGATTGGTGCTACATCAGCCTGGGGACGTGGGCCTTGATGGGCGTTGAGGTTCCCGAACCGATCATCAACGATCGCTCGCTGGAGTTGAATTTTACGAACGAGGGCGGCGTGGGCGGGACGATTCGCCTTCTCAAGAACATCACCGGGTTGTGGCTGGTTCAAGAGTGCCGGCGCGTTTGGAATCAAGGCGGCAAGAGCTGGGATTGGGAGGACCTCAACGCCCTCACCGAGCGGTCGCCTTCGTTGGCGGCGTTCGTCAATCCCGATGCGAGCGAGTTCTTGGCTCCCACCGATATGCCGGCGGCGATTCGGACGTTCGTGGAACGCACCGGCGGGAAGGTGCCGGCCACGGAAGGGGAGGTCCTCCGTTGCGCCTTGGACAGTATCGCCATGAAGTTCCGGCACGTATTGGGTATGTGCGAGGACTTGGTGGGGCGCCGACTGGAAACCATCCATATCGTCGGCGGTGGGACCAAGAACCGCATTCTGTGCCAGGCCGCGGCGGATGCGTGCGGGCGGAGAGTTTTGGCCGGTCCCGTCGAAGCCACCGCCATCGGAAACATCATGATGCAGGCCGTGGCGGCGGGCGAAGTCGCCGACATCGCCCAGGCTCGCAGCGTCATCCGCGAGAGTTTCCCCTTGGAGGAATACGTGCCCCGCAATACCGCCGCCTGGGATGACGCCTACCCGCGATTCTTGGAAGTTCTGGAAAAGACCTCCCAGGGATGAGGAATGCGGCGGAGGCCCCGCGATTGGGATTCGGTCCGGAAACGATTGGTTACGTGCACACGTGCAAAGGAGGTGACGCATGGTTCGCGTCGGCATCGTCGGCATCGGTTTCATGGGGATGATCCACTATCTGGCGTACCAGAAGGTGCGCGGCGTCAAGGTCACGGCCATCTGCGAAAAGATTCCCGAGCGTTTGGCGGGCGATTGGCGCGGGATCAAAGGCAATTTCGGTCCTGCCGGTCGCAAGATGGACCTTTCCGGTATCGCCAAGTATTCCGACTTGCACGAGCTTTTGGCCGATCCCAACGTCGATGTGGTGGACGTGTGCCTGCCGCCCTCGTTGCACCCCGAGGCCGCGGTGGCGGGCCTGGAAGCGGGTAAACACGTTTTCTGCGAAAAGCCGATCGCCCTGACCACGACCGCCGCCGACGCGATGGTCAAGACCGCCAAGAAGAAAGGCAAGATGCTGTTGATCGGTCATGTCTTGCCCTTTTTCGCGGCCTATCGCTTCGCCTACGAAGCGGTCACGAGCGGCAAGTACGGCAAACCGTTGGGAGGGCATTTCACTCGGGTCATCTCGGATCCGCTTTGGCTGAAGGATTTCTATGATCCCAACGTCTGCGGCGGACCGGCGGTCGATCTCCACATCCACGACGCCCACTTCATCCGTCTGTTGTTCGGCATGCCCAAGAGCGTGCAGTCCGTGGGCAGGATGCGGGGCGAGGTGGCCGAGTTCTTCAACTCGCACTTCCTGTACGACGATCCGCAATGGACGGTGTCGGCGACCAGCGGGGTCATCCGGCAGCAAGGGCGACCGTTCACGAACGCTTACGAGATTCATCTGGAAAAGGCCACGTTGGTCTTCGATTCGTGGATGAATATGCCGGTGACCGTGCTGACCGAGGACGGCAAGGTCAAGCGACCGAAGATCCCCGCTCGCGATCCGGTGGACGATTTCGCCGCGGAAATGGCCGAGGTCGTTCGTTGTGTCAAGGACGGTACGCCGTCGCAATTCTTGGACGGCACGCTGGCTCGGGATGCGCTGCTCTTGGCGCACAAGCAAACGGAGTCCATCGTCAAGCGGCGGCCCGTCAAAGTCTAGACGAAACGCAGTCGTCCGGTCGCGATCCATCACTCCGACCGGCCTCTTCCTTCGCGAGCATCGGGCGGATCCGGGCGGCCATAGCGCGGGACCGCCCGTTACATTTTGCGCCGTCCGAGAAAAGCGATCCGATGGGGTGGGGATTTACGCATCGCGGGGAGGTTTCGGGCGGATTCTTTACGGCGTTTTTTTGACCGCGCGCGAACCGTGGGCTATATTCCCGGGGGACACTGCACGCGGTTCCCGGTTCATCTTTTAGCCTTGCGCGATGATGCGTGCCGGTGAAGGACGCATGAGTCGCTGATCGCCCGGATTCAAGTCTCTCGCCGGTTTGCAGTCCCTCCATTGCATGACCGGATTCAACGCCAAGTTCATCCCCAATTCATCGCCGTGACCTCGAAGGATTTGACACCGTGATGATAGGCAAACGCACCGCGGCTTGGACAGGGATTCGAGGGATGCGGTTCTGGATCGCGATCGCCGTCGGGCTGATCTTGACCCGCGGTTGGCAAGCGGCGGGGCAGCAGGGCGCAGTGCCGCCGCTACCGCCGGTCTTTTCCTCCGAGGCGGCCGCTCCCTCGCTGTCATCGCCGACGCCGCCGATTCCGTCGCTCGATGAGAGTGAGCCTCCGGAAGTGCGATCGGTCATCGACCAAGGATTGCGGTTGGAGCGACAATCGCGCTGGGGCGAAGCGTTGGGGATGTACGAGGAAGCCCTTCGCGAGTTTCCCGAAAGCCCCGTGCTACAAAGCCGCTTCCACGAAGTGCGGTTGCGGCACGACGTGGCGCGACGCTACAGCGATCCCACTTTTCTGTCGTTGATAGGCGAGATCGACGAATCGGCCGCCCTTGGCTTGTACGACGAAGTGCTGCTGAAAATCCAGTCCCATTACGTGGAAGCACCTCGGTGGCGTTATCTCGTCGAGCAGGGTACCCACGAATTGGAGTTGGCCCTTCTGGAACCGAAGTTTCTGTCCAGCAACGGTTTGAAGCTGGAGCCTGCGGCGACGATGGCCTTGGCCGACGAATTGCGGCGGACGGCGTCCGCGGATTGGGTTCGCAATCGGGCCGAAGCACGCGAGTTCGTGGCCCAGATCGCGCGGCGACTCCATCAGCGGATCGGTTTGCCCGTTTCGGCGACCGTTCTGGAGTATCTGTGCGGCGCTACGAATTCCCTGGATGTCTATTCCGCCTATCTGACGCCCGGCCAACTCTCCGAGGTCTATTCGCAGATCGAGGGGCGTTTTGTGGGATTGGGAGTGGAATTGAAGGCGGACGCAGGCTCCCTCTTGATCGTGCGGGTCATTCCGCGAAGTCCCGCGGAGCAAGCCGGTATCCGGGCCGACGACCGCATTGTGGCGGTGGACGGCAAACCGTTGGACCAAATGTCGACGGACCAGGCCGCCAACATGCTGCAAGGTCCCGAGGGAAGTGTAGTGCAATTGGAGGTGCTGGCGGCCGATGGATCCTCGAAGTCGGTGCGCGTGGAGCGTGCCCGCGTCGATGTCCCCAGCGTTACCGACGTGCGAATGTTGGATTCCGCCGCTGCCGTGGGTTTCATGCGCGTGGTCGGTTTTCAACGCGGCACGCCGAAGGAGATGGATGAAGCCATCGGTGAACTCACGCGGCAGGGGATGCAATCTTTGATCATCGATTTGCGGCGGAATCCCGGCGGTCTCTTGACGGCGGCGGTGGAGGCGGCCGATCGGTTTTTGCCGCAAGGCATCATCGTCGCCACCAACGGTCGCGTGCCGCAAGAGAATCTGACCTACTCGGCGCAAGGACCGGCCCGCTGGGGATTCCCGGTGGTCATCTTGGTGGATCGCGAGAGCGCCAGCGCCGCCGAGATTTTCGCCGGGGCCTTGCAAGAGAACGGTCGGGCGACCGTGGTGGGAACTCGCAGCTACGGCAAAGGTTCCATTCAGGGGATCTTCCCGCTGGCGAATTCGGAAGCCGGGGTGCGTCTGACCACCGCCAAGTTCTATTCACCTAAGGGTCGGCCGTACGCCCATCGCGGTGTGGAACCGGACGTGCTCGTCCAGCAGGCGGCGCGTCCCGTGGACGGGTGGCGACCCATCGGAGCGGGGCGCGAAAACGCCGCGACGGACCGAAACGAGGCTGCGTCGCCGAGCGAGGACACGATCCTTCAGGCCGGTTTGAACGTGGCGCGAGGAATGGTCGCGCGTTCGGCCGGTCGGTCGCTGTGGGATTCCTCCGGCGGTCGCATGCTTCCGTGAATCTTGCCGTGCGCGACGCCCGGGCGGTGTGGCGGTTTGTTCAGCGCGAGAACCGATCGGGTTCGGAAAAGCCGCTCAGTTCCAGGGATTGGGCGCCGTCGATCTTTACGGTCCGCGTGCCGTACCAGTAAAAGATGCGTCTTGCGGCTGTTTTTTGGACCGGTCCGCCCGCGTACTCCTGCCGGAACAGTTCGGCCGCCGTTTGACCGCCGCCTTCCAAGATCAGGAGCGTTTTCGATTCGTTCAAGGCGGCGCGATCCGCGCGGGCGGTGTACGTCGTGCCCTCCGCCGTCACGTTTCCGACGGCCTCGAGTTCCAAGTGCGGTCGCCCCGTTGCCGGGTCGGGGATTTGCCGGGCGGTCAGTTCGCGGCATTCCAAAATCATGCCGGAAGGTCCGAGTTGCGCGGGATCGCTCGGCAATTCGGTGGTTTCCCACGACGGCGCGGAGCCATAGGTCACGGTCACGCGTCCCAGGCACGTGACCTCGCGCTGTAAGAGATTGCCGCGAAGGGCTTGGTGGAAGCGGACGAACAGGGCGGTGACTTCGCCGGAGGGAGCGACCGGCACGGGCGAACCGCTCGGTGTCGCCGGGGGGCTTGGCTGAGCGTCGGCGCCGACGGTGCCGGTCGCGGGGATAGGCGGCATCGAGGCGGGTATGGCGTTGGGGTCGCGTAGGGTGCGGAGCAGGCCCGGTCCCGGTGATTCGACCGCCCCGCTGATCATGTCGAGTTCCACGCGGGGTAAATCCAGGATGTCCAACGCCGTGCGGCGGCCTTGTTCGTCCATTCGCTCGTTTTCCAGACGCACATCACCGTCCGCGGAGAGCGACGCCAATTGCGGCTTGGGCGCGGTGTCGAAGTCCCCCAGGAAAACGGTCTCGCGAAGCCGTGCTTCGAGCGATCGGGCCGATATACGCTGCGGCGGGGAATTGCCGTGAACGTTTCCGCGGACCGAGACGATGCGACCGTCGAACGACATCCCCTCCTCCCAGGCCAAGTCGAGGAAGCCTATCGCGCCGGAGTTCCCCGCATGAGTGCGAGGCAACCGCATGCCGCCCGGACCCGCCACGGACAGCAGATTCCTGGACCGCTCGAAAAAGATTTGGTTGCCGCTGAGGGCGAAGCCGCGGCCTTCCATCGCGGCGGGCCCGCCGGTCATCGACAAAGTGAGGAACGGTCCCGAAACGTCCGTCAATTCCACGTGTTCGCCGCGCAGGCGGATGGGAAGTAGTTGCGGCGAAGGCAGAACGTCTTCCTCGATTCGCACGTCGCCGTCCATGGAAACGGCGTTGAGGATCGCCGTCGCGGGGGCCAGCGCGAGTTCGGCGCGGAGGATACGCCCCGACGTCTTGTAATGCGATTGGCCCGGGGGCGCGGTCGGAGACCCCCGCAGGTTGGCGGCGGATTGGGATCCGGGACCGTTCGACTTCGAAAGTTCGCCGCCTGGGGAATTTGGCGCGGGCGGCACGAACCAAGCCTGCAACTCGAATACGTCGGCGTCCAATCGCGGGGATCGCAGGGTGACGTCGCCGCGAACCAGCATCCGCCGCGGTGAGAGATCGGGCAAGAGGGCGGCAGATGCGGCGGGCGAAGGTGAGGCAAGTCGGCCCAGCCAAATCCACAAATCGTTCGCGGCCAGGTTGCCCCACGATGAATCCACGCGGACGTCGCCCGACATCCAGGAGACAAACTCGTCGCCCTCGCGTTGGACCGACAATTGTTTCTTCCACGAGCCTTCGACATAGTCGCCCGACTTCCCAGACAGTTCCACGCGGAATTCACCGCCGCCTTCCGCGACGGCACGGGACAGCGTCGGGCCTTCGGGGGCTTCCGTCCATTGAGCGCTGACGACGGGTGCGCGGAGACGACTGCCCGACCGGGTGAACTGCACGCCGTCCGCGGCCTCGGCCTGAATGACTTGTCTGATCGCGTCGTAGCGAAGCGTGTCGCAGCGGATTTCGGCGTTCCAAAGTCCCAGCGTCACGACGGCCGGACTTCCCGTTGCTACCGCCCCTTCGATTTGCCAATCAGCGGCTTGCGCGGGGGAAGGGGGGGGCGACGAGGGTGGGGACGCGGTCCCTTGATTGGTCGCGGACGGTCGGGGCGGCGGTTTCGTCAGAAAGACGGTCAGCAGGTCGCATTGCAGACGGTTGCTCGGTCCGTCGCCGCGACTGAATCCCACCTCGACGGCCTCTTGCAACGTCAGCGTGCCTTGTTGCGGAAAGAAGGAGAGCGGTCCCCGGCATGCGGCTTCCACAATCCGACGGGCGTCGCCGATATTGCGATCCGGTGCGTCCGCGGCAACGTCGCCGGAGGGGGCCGTTTCCAGGTGCAGGCGATCGACGTGGCGAAGGACGAATCGCTCCAAACCCAACGAGTGCCAGCCTGCGTCCGTGACCTGCGATAGGCTGCTGCCGCCGGCGAAGACAAGTTCCATGCCGGAACCTCTCCCGCGGTTGCGTCCCCAAGAGAACTCGACGGGTTGCGTGGTCCAGATGCGTCGCTCGGTGATGGTGATGTCGCGCGTGGTGACGCGGATGGCCGTATCTTCGCCGGGTTGGCCTCCTGCACTGCGGAGGACGACGGCCCCTTGCAGTTGGCCGCTGACGAAGCGTCCGATGCGGCCCGCGCCTAATTGAAAGGGTCGATCGAATTGGAATACCGCTCCCTCGGGGGCTTCCAAAATGATGATTTGCCTGGAGGCTTGGGTACCGCCCGCCGCGGTCTCGCGATCGGGGTACATGACCAGCACGCAAGGCCGGATGAGGACTCGACCGTCGCCCAGGTTGCGGTAATCCTGCAATAGAAGTTTGACCTGATCGCTTTCCAAGAGCTTCGCATTCTTTAGCATGTCGGGACGCCGCGGAAACAGCGGGGCCAGTTCGGCCAACCGGGCGTCGAGGATGACATCGGAGAGAGGCTCCAGTTGGCCGAGGTTGCGAGCGGCGAGATCGAGGGGCGGTTCGATGAGCGGGACGATGAGCCGCGCGTACGCCGTGTAGCACACGGCGACCGCCGCGAAGCTGATGACGGCCCTGATCCCGCGTCGCTTCATCGCTCGCCCGTCGGTACCCACCGGCCTTGGTACGCGGAAATCACCGATTCCCACACACGGTCGGCCTTGAGAATCAATTCGACCACCTCGCGGAGTGCGCCCCCTCCGCCCGGCGCTCGCGTCACGTAGTGTGCCGCGGCACGGACCTCCTCCGCCGCATCCGCTACGGCCACGCTGAGTATGACTTCGCGGAGGACGGGCAAGTCGGGGAGGTCGTCGCCCAAATAGGCCGCTTGATCGACGGAATACCCCAATTCGGCCAAAACCTCCAAGACGGCCGACAATTTGTCTCCGGCGCCTTGCCGCAAAAGGTCGACGCCCGATTCAGCCGCGCGCATGCGCACGATTTGCGAACTCCGCTGGGTAATCCAGGCCATGCGTCGCCCCGCCCGCTTCCAGAGTTGGGCCGCCATACCGTCGCGAACGTGAAAAGCCTTGGTTTCGATCCCTTGATTGTCGAAGAATAGCCGTCCGTCCGTGAGAACGCCGTCCACGTCGCAGAGGATGATTTCGACGTTTCGGCACCGCGCAACGACGTCCATGAAAATCTCTCCCGTCACTCGAAGCAGGCGATGGGTTGCGATCCAAGATTCCTATCGAACAACGACTTTGGTCGCCGAGGCCAAATCAGCACTCTGCTTGCAACGTTGGGGCACCGGCGGTAATAGGGCGTTTGCGCGGTCAACGCAAAGCCCCGATTCGCGGTTTTACGCCCCCGCGTCCGGGTCCGGTCCGCCGTCCGCGGAGGGGTGCGAGCCTTCACGGGTAGGGATGCGGATTCGCCACCTTTCCCCCTCCTCGGTTCCAATCTTTTTGTACCTCTTGCGATTTGACGGCAGGTTTGGTTCGGAACGCTCCTCGCGATCCGTCGCCCGCAAATGATCGGGAAACAGGCCGATAATGTCGGTGATGTCAATCATTCCCACCGGCCTATGATCCCTGTCCACGACCGGCAATTCACTGATTTTTCGCTGCGCCAAGATGCCGACCGCTTCCGACATTAAGGTGCCAGCGGTCACACAAATGGGATCTTTCGTCATGCAATCCTTGATCGGGCGATCCAGTGCGTTTTCGTCTCTGCGCTCCAAAATCCGAGCGAGGTCGCTGTCGGTGAATAGTCCGGTCAGTCGCCCCGTAGAATCAACGAGCATGACGGCGCCCGTCCGGCGACCGGGACGGCGTGTGGCGACCACTACTTCGCGCACGGTGGCGTCCTCGGACGCCGTGCGGCACTCGGCGGGCGGTCGCATGTGGTCCTCCACCTTGCTCAGCCGGAGACCGAGGCTGCCGCCGGGGTGGAAACGCGCGAAGTCTTCCGCTTGAAATCCTCGTAGTTTGCTGAGGAGTAGGGCCAGGGCGTCGCCCACGGCAAGCATGGCGGTGGTGGATGCGCTGGGAGCCAAACGCAAATGTCCCGCCTCTTCGATTTCACCCAGGCAGAGAGTGACGTCCGCTTGCTGGGCCAACGTGGACCCCGCCCGGCATGTCAGGGCGATAATCGGTACGCCCCAATTCTTCAAAATCGGCAGGAGTCGCAACACCTCCTCGGTCTCGCCGCCTGCCGAAAGAATCAGGGAGACATCCTCCGAACGAATGCGTCCCAAATCTCCGTGGACGGCCTCAGCGGGGTGAAGGAAGTGGCTGGGCGTTCCCAGGGATGCCAGGCTGGCCGAGATCTTGCGTCCGATGATTCCCGCCTTGCCCATGCCGGAGACGATCACGCAGCCCCGGCAGGCGAAGAGCAATTCCACGGCCTGGCTAAAAGACAGGTCAAGCCGCCGGGCAAGATCGGCCAGGATACCGCTCTCGTAGAGCAAGACATCCCGTCCGAAGCGAATCTGCTCTAAGGGCGAGTGTAACGAGCGTGCCGCATCCGTGCCCATCGACGATCCATCCTTGATCGCGGGGTGAAGACAGAACTTGAGCGCCGATCCTGCGCCCGGAGGGCGCACCAAGCCCTTCCAGGCGACCGGTATTGTAACGGGAAGACGCTAGAGCCACAACGCGACTCATTGCGTAGTTTTAGCGCGTCCGCTTGAAGAGAGAATCGCTCTTATGACGGTGGTGGACGCAGACGGCGGAAGAAACGGGATTGGAATAGCCGATTCAGAACGGACGCAAGCTCGCGTCCCTCACGGCAACGCCGGAATAAGGTTGCCTAAAGGGTTCATCGGCCCGCAGCGAGCCGGATCTGTGGCAACATGCCAATTTCGTGTTGTATGGGTCAAGCTGGTTTTTTGGGCAAACAGCGCTTATTCGGTTGTATAAGCGGTAAACGTAAGATTAGACCCAGTCGAGGCCGGTCTCGCGCTTGATTCGGGTCTCGAAGTCTCCGATCAAGCCGCCGATCAGATCCCAGCGGTCCGATCGGCGAAGTTCGATATCGCCTTGCCGATTAACGCGAACGACGCTGTCGTCTTTCAGACCGATCTGAGCTAACTCTTCAGGGGAGGGGCCTCCCTCCGTCACCAGACGCAACAATTGCCTTCCCGACATTTCGATAAACTGCATGGCTTCGCCGTGCCCTATGGGGAAACTCACCTGTCTCGATCCGGCAGCGATAGAACCCATCGTCCCTGCCGCGGATAACTCCTACCTTAGTCTGGACGAATCGGCGTCGTCAACGGTCCGCGCCGCGGGCGAGGGTATGTGCAGCGCAGCTTGAAAGCGAGAAGACAGGCGGATCAGGTCTTCCACGCCCAATTCCTCCGCGCGGGACAGCGGATCGAGTTCGGCATCGGCCAGGATTCGGTCCACGGCGGTCTTTTCCAATCGCCGGCCCGAAACCGCCGCCAGTTGGGCGCGGAGAAGTTTGCGGCGATGGAGAAACAGTTCGCGGACGAAGCGATGGAAGAAGGAGACGTCGTGGATTCTTGCCCGCCATGCCGGTCGAAATTCGAGGTGTACAATCGCGGAAAAGACCTTGGGTCGGGGCCAAAAGACCTGGGGTGGCAAAGCCCTTTTGATGCTCGCCGTGCACTGGCTTTGTACCCAGACGCTGAGGGCTCCGTAATCCTTGGTGCCCGGTCGCGCCGTCAGTCGCTCGGCCACCTCGCGTTGCACGGTGACCGTGAACGTTTCGGGAGGGCGGTCCAAGGTCAATAGATTGCCGATCAAGGGGGTGGCGACGTTATACGGCAGGTTCGCGACCAGCTTGAAATGCTTGTCGGGATGTTCGGCGCGAACCTTGTCCAAGGTTTCGAGCAGCGCCGGGTGCAAGCGATTCTTGCCCCGGAGCGCGTCGTGGAGCACCAGTTGCACGTGGGGGCGGTCTCCCAGCAAACCGGCGGCCAACCGGTGCATGCGAGGGTCGACTTCCACGGAGATTACCGCGTCCGCGCGGTCGGCCAGCAATGCGGTGAGACTGCCCGTGCCGGTGCCGACTTCCAGGCAAATATCGTCGGGACCGACCGCCGCCGTGTCCACGAGCAGGTCGAGCAGGTTCAAGTCGATGAGGAAGTTTTGACCCAGGTCGTTCTTGGGGCGGATGCCTTCGGCGGCCAAGCGTTCGCGAAGGAACGTCAGCGTTTGTCGCGGCGAGTTGGGCGGGGGCGTCTCGGACATGGAAGGCGAGGCTCCGCGGGCACGGTCCGGTTCAGCCTTCGGAACGACGGACCAGGCCCTGAAGTTGACGCTCAACGTACTTGGCGAGGACGTCGGTTTCGAGGTTGACCTTGCCTCCGACCTTGAGCGGTCCGAGCGTGGTGACTGCAAGCGTGTACGGGATCAGCGCGACGCTGAACATTTCGGGTTCGCTGTCCACGATGGTAAGGCTGACGCCGTCCACGGCGATGGAGCCTTTGGATGCCATTTGAAGGCTGAGGCGTTGCGGGATGCGAAAGCGGAAGAACGACCATTCCCCGTGGTCGCGGCGATCGGCCAAGTAGCCGACGTCGTCGATATGGCCGGTGACGAAATGGCCCCCCAAGCGATCGCCGACTTTGAGGGAACGTTCCAAATTGACCTTGCTTCCCGGCTTCAGGTCGCCCAAATTGGTCCGCTGCAACGTTTCCGGACCGGCCTGAAAGGCGAATGTGTCGCCGGCGACGTCGATGACGGTTAAACAGCAACCATTGACGGCAATGCTGTCGGCGACTTTTGTTTCGGCGGCGATGCGCGGCTCTCGAACGACGAGTCGGCAGCCCGGCCCTTCGACCAGCATGTCCGCGACCGTTCCCAAGGCCTCAACGATTCCGGAAAACATGGAAAACTCCTCGATGCTCGATTGCGATGCGACAAAATGGCGGCGAAGGAAGGTGTCGGCGCGTGAATGCCCAGGCAAGGGTGCGGTTGGGCACAACCGATCGCCCCAAGCCCGTCTCCTGCGACTCATGAAGTCCGGTGATTGCCGCGGGCCGCCGATCTCGGCCACGCGCTCCATCACGTTGATGCTATCGGGAATCGACGCGGCGGAAAAGCGGTCGCCCCGGCAAGTCGGGCAAGGACGTCGTGGGCGTCGCGAGTCGGGTGAACCGTGTAACGGGCTATTGCAACCCTTTCGGCGGACGTCATGCACGCGACGAAACGGAAGCGGCACGCCGAAGTTGGGCGGCTTGGTAGACCTTCTCCGCTTCGGGAAAGGGTCGCAAGGCCCTTTCGAACAGGCCCAGCGTGTAGGCGATGGTGACGCCGTAATTGCACACGGGGACGCCTGCCGCTCGGCAGCGAAGCAGACGGTTGAGGACTTCGCGACGGGTCCACATGCAGGCCCCGCAATGGACAAGCAGTTTGTACGGCGAGAGGTCCTCGGGGAAATCGCGGCCTTGAACGGTCGTAAAATGCAGCGTTCCACCGACGTACTCTTGCAGCCATCGCGGAATCTTCTCACGACCGATGTCGTCGGCGATCGGGTGGTGCGAGCAGGATTCCGCCACCAGGACGTGGTCGCCCGGTCGCAGGTCGTCGATGGCCAAAGCTCCCTCCACGAATTGGGTGAGGTCGCCTTTTTGGCGGCCCATGAGGATCGAGAACGAAGTCATCGAGATTTCTTGCGGAGTATCGGCGGCGACGCGGTGGAAGGCCTGGCTGTCTGTGACGACCAGGGCGGGGGGAACCGTCAAGCGGTCCAGCGCCTGTTTCAGTTCCGTGTCCCGAACCACCACGGCGAGGCAACCGTGATCAAGCAGTTCGCGTATCGCCAAGACTTGAGGTTGGATGATCCGGCCTTTGGGTGCCTCCTTGTCGATCGGGATGACGAGGATTAGCGTATCGCCGGGTTTCACCAGGTCGGCGATCAAGGGCGGAGCATTGATGAATTCCTCCGGCACACAGCGGACCAGGGCCGATCGCACATCTTCCAGCCCTTGTCCCGTCGCGGCGGCGGTCCGGACCCACGGTATTCCGTCGGACTCCAGTCTTGCGACGAGTTGAGGCGAAGGCGGGGCCAGATCGGACTTGTTGCAGACCACAATCACCGGAAGGCCTCGGCCGCGCAATTCCGTCAGCAATTGCTCCTCGAAGGCATCCCAACGCCCGGCGTCGAGCACCAGCAGTGCTAAGTCAGTACGCTCCAAGACCTGGCGGGTGCGAGCGACGCGTGCGGCACCCAGCGTTCCTTCGTCATCCACGCCCGCCGTGTCGATGAACAACACCGGTCCCAGCGGCAGCATCTCCATCGGTTTTTCGACGGGGTCGGTCGTCGTCCCGGGTACGTCGGAAACAATGGAGACGTACTGCCGGGTCAACATGTTCAAGAGCGCGGACTTTCCGGCATTCCGTCGACCGAAAATCCCGATATGGAGTCGAAAGCTTTTGGGGGCTTGGCGGGTTGCGGACATGGACTTTCTCGCTTGAACGGAGGACCGTCTTTCGCACAAGTGAACGAACCCTGTTATTCTACGGCCCGGCGAAAACTGCTGTTCGTCTTTGCCGCCGCAACGGACGGTTTGATTCGCCCCGGCGGGAATCCATTCCACCCATCTTGTCCGCTCGGTCTTGGCGAAAGGCCGCTCTCTTGGGGGCCGAGGTTGCTTGCGGTCGCGGTACCACCGGTTCTCGCGGCGGCTTGCCACCCAATCGACAAACTCGGGGCGTTCAATTAGGCTGAAGGGTTTGCGGAACAGGGGGCATCGTCCGAGATATCGGCCATGCGGGCGGACGACCAAGGATGCGAGTCGGACCCTCCCGCCGCCGGTGAAAATCGTCTTGTCCGTCGATCTCGACACGATGAGACCGGCAGCCGAAAGTTTTGCGGGCATGGAAGCTTCCCAATCCTTCAATGTTCGGATTCCGTAGCGGAAGGTGAGACACATGCCGGAGAGTGAAAAACGCATCTTGTTGGGCGAAAAAGACCTGCCGACGGCCTGGTACAATTTGCTGGCCGACTTTCCCGAACCGCTTCCCCCGCCGATGCATCCGGCAACCAAGCAACCGCTGAATCCCCGGGATTTGGAGAGGATTTTCGCGGCGGAATTGGTGCGTCAGGAGATCAGCACGGAGCGATGGATCGAGATTCCGGAGGAGGTGCGCAGAATCTACGCCATCTGGCGACCGACCCCGCTCGTCCGCGCACGAAACCTGGAAAAGGCCTTGGGAACCCCCGCCCGAATCTATTTCAAGGACGAAAGTCACAGTCCTCCGGGCAGCCATAAGCCCAACACCGCGGTGGCCCAAGCCTATTACAACAAGAAGGAAGGGATTCGCTGCCTCTCCACGGAGACCGGTGCCGGGCAATGGGGGTCGTCGCTGGCCTTTGCCTGCTCCTTCTTCGATCTGGAGTGCAAGGTCTTCATGGTCAAGGTCAGTTTCTACCAGAAGCCCTATCGTCGCTCCATGATGCACGTGTGGGGGGCGTCCGTGCGTCCCAGTCCTTCCCAGGAGACCGATTGCGGTCGCGCCATTTTGGAGAAGGACCCCGAGTGCCCCGGCAGCCTAGGGATCGCCATTAGCGAGGCCGTGGAGGTGGCGCTCAAGGATGACGGCACCCATTACACGCTGGGCAGCGTGTTGAATCACGTGATGTTGCATCAGACGGTCATCGGCTTGGAGGCCGAGCAGCAGATGAAAGAGGCGGGCGACTTTCCCGACGTGGTCATCGGATGCGTGGGCGGAGGAAGCAACTTCGCAGGCTTGGCTTTTCCCTTTGTGCGGCACAAGATCGCCGGGAAGGAAATTCGCTTCGTTGCCGTGGAACCCAAGGCTTGTCCCTCTTTGACGCGGGGTGAATACCGCTACGATTTCGGCGATACCAGCATGCTTACGCCGCTGTTGAAAATGCATACCTTGGGCCATAGCTTCGTGCCGGCGGGAATTCACGCGGGCGGACTCCGCTATCACGGAATGGCGCCCATGGTGAGTTTCGGCGCCAAGTTGGGTCTGATCGAAGCGACGGCCTTGCATCAGCGGGAGTGTTTCGAGACGGCGCTGATGTTCGCCCGAACCGAAGGCGTCATTCCCGCCCCCGAAACGTCCCACGCAGTGCGCGCCGCGATCATCGAGGCGCTCAAGTGCAAGGAGACCGGCGAGGAGAAGTGCATCCTCTTCAACCTCAGCGGTCACGGCATCTGCGATCTGGGGTCGTACGACCGCTATTTCAGCGGCGAACTGGAGGATTTCGAGTTGCCGCAGGAGAGCATCCGGCAGGCCTTGGCGGAGTTGCCGCAGATCGCTTGAGATGGCCGCTGCGGCGTTCGGGAACTCGGGGTCGCAGTGCCGCCGGTTGGCGGTGCTGGCGGCCGCTCTTGCGCACGGAATCCCGAGAGCGTTTAGGCCTCGCGGTGGAGGAACATCCGCTCGATTTCCTCCAGCGTCTTGCCTTTGGTTTCGGGCAGAAATGCGGACACGAAGACCAGGCACGCCGCACACATCACGGCGTAGCTCCAAAAGGCGAAAGCCGGTCCCCAGGCGGCGTACATCATGGGTGCCGTTTGCGTGATAAGAAAGTCCGCCAGCCATAGGGCGACCGTGGCGATTCCCATGGCCAAACCCCGGGTACGGGTGGGGAAGATTTCCGCCAGAACCACCCAGACCACGGGACCCATTCCCACGGCGAAGGAGGCCATGTAGAGCAAGACGAACGCCACCACCCAAAGTTGGGGCAGTCCTGCGTAGAAGGCGGCGCCCAAGAGCACGAGCGATACGCCCATCGCGGCGGAAGTGAGCAGCAGGAGCGGTCGCCGGCCCAGACGGTCCACGATCGCAATGGCGATCAGCGTGAAACCCAAATTGACGGCCTGGGTGATGATGGTCCAGAACAAGGCCCAAGCGTCGGTACTGCCCGAACTGCGGAAAATCGTCGGCGTGTAGTAGACGATGGCATTGATGCCGGTCACTTGTTGTAGGATGGCCAGGATGACGGCGATGACCAGCAGGCGACGATAGCCGGGGCGGAGCAACTCATCCAAGCGACCGGTTTCTTCGGCGATGGTACGGCGGATGTCGGCAGCCTCCCAGGCCGCGCGCAGCTTGCCTCCCAGACGCGTCAGCACATAAAGGGCGTCCGTTTCGCGGCCGCGCTTCAGCAACCAGCGGGGGCTTTCGGGTACGACCAGCAGGCAAAGGAGGAAGAGTAGGGCGGGCAGCGTCTCCGACCCGAACATCCAACGCCACCCCGTCTCCACGTTCCACGCGTGATCACCTTGAAGCGCGATGATCCAATTGACGATGGAGACCACGACCATCCCGGAAATGATGGCGATCTGTTGGAGGGCGACCAGTCGACCGCGAAGATGCGGCGGCGAGATTTCCGCGATGTACAGGGGTGAGACGATGGCCGCTGCGCCGACCGCCAAGCCGCCTAGGAATCGCGCGAAGATGAATTCCGTCAGCGTGTTGGGAACGGCGGACCAGACTGCGGATATGGCGAATAGGACGGCGGCGAGAATCAAAATTCGTTTGCGGCCGAACGCATCGCTGAGCGGCCCCGCAAATGCGGCACCCACCGCACACCCCAGCAGGATATTGGACGTCGTCCAGCCCTTCATGCCGGGCGAGAGAGCGAACTTTTCCTGCAAGTAATCGATCGCGCCGGCGATCACCGCCGTATCGTAGCCGAACAGCAGGCCGCCCAGGGCGGCGACTACCGTCAGGAGCAGAATATAAGGCAAACTGCCTTCAAACGGCGGAGGCGACGAGGCGGATGGGGCGGCGGCGGTCATGGAAAGTCCCTCACGGTCGTGCGGAAGCGATCGAGCGTATGCGGCATCGAATGGAAACCATCGTAGCCGACGTGTGGCGGATCGCAAGGGCGAGGGGGTGGGGGTTGGAGGCCAAAACGCCGCGAACCGCATCTTAAAGGTTCGCAAACGGTGCGGACGGGCCTTTGCATGAAGAAGTCGTCGGAATGACGTAAAATAGCTCGGTGAGCACTTTCGGGCGGCGGCAATTTCGAATCCGAGGCGGGCGCCGTACTCGCGATGGAGGAAAGGAACATCATGACCGGACCGATCGATCGAAGAGACTTCGTGAAGCAAGCCTCGTGTGTCGCCGGCGGACTGATGGCCGGGTCGGTGTTGTGCGGCGGAGAAGCCGTCACTGAGAACCCGGATATCACGGGAAAACGACTGGTTCTGCTGGGATTAAACGCCCTGGCGCGTGCCTGGCGATTCGACTACTTCGCGGACGGGCATCGCGGCGCCGCGCTGATATCGGCTCATTGCCTTTGCGCCGACAACGCCTTGGACGATGAAACCGCCGCGCGGATCGTGGAAATCTGCGACAAGAACTGGTCATCCACGCCGCTTTGCGAATCGTTTCCGGACGGCGAGGCGGATGAGTCAGGACTGAGCCGAATCGGTGAAGCGTTGGCGGAGGGCGGGGAGACGCTCCGGCAGGTCGGGCACAACGCCATTTTCGCCATGCTGGCGATCAAGGGATTTCGCCTGTTACCGCAAGCCGCCACCGTGGAACGGGTCGAGGGCGTTTGTCGAATGATCCGAGCGTTCCAACCGTGGCGGGACGTGGATCCGGACGAAGACGTCCAACCGCCGCCGTTTTCCGATGCGGGCGAGGCGGCGCGGTTCGTCCTGCGCGAGGCGCTCGCGGCGGTGGACCGATTTCGCGGATACGGACAGGGTTTCGCAGGGCATATGCTGACGTTCGGTCAGGCGTTGATCGAGTTGGCCGCCACGGGCGACGTTCGCTGGGCCGAGAGTTGCCGCACGGCCTTTCGGAAGTACGTCACGGTCACGCGGCGGGGGCCTGACGCCGATGCGCGGCGGATCCCCGACCATCCGCCGAGCAAACTCCGGCCGAACCAAGCCGTGTATTGGAAGAATCGCGGCGATCGCTCCGTCGGTTTGGGGCACGTGTTCAAATACCCCTATGCGTACTACGACCTGTTGCGGCGGGCGGAGGACGCGCAATTGGCGGCGGCGTGGGAGGAAAAGGCCCACGAAATCTTTTAGCAATGCCCCGGTTTTCTCCCAGTATTCGGCCGCTTGCCGCGTTGCGTGCAAGAGCGCAAAAATTAAAGGCCGCGGTCCTTAACACCCGTCCTGCCCCGCCCCCACCCCGATCGTGAGAACAGGTGTTAGGAGATCGCGGCCCTGTGTGGCATCTTCGCCTTTGGCCTCGCTTGTTGATCGAACGGCGGACTGGAATGCCGCCCTCTTCTTTAATGGCAAAACACGGCAAGAACCTGCCACAAAACCGCCGAAATCCCCGAAAAACCCCAGTGCTCCCCTCGGGGGGGTGGAATTTGGACCGGTTTGGGGTTTGACTAGGAGGAGTTCCCTTGCTTCCCGGTTTGGGCTGCTTTGGATGAGAAAGGGAGTGCGCGTGTCGGAACAGAGGCGTGCGAGTCAACCGCACCTCGAACCGCCGGAAAAGGCCGGCGACGGGATCGGCCGGATATTCCAGCGATTCGCGCGGCGCTTGTTGGCGTTCGCGAGGCGGAAATTGGGGCGGGGTGTCCGTCGCAAGGTGGACGAAGAGGATATCCTTCAATCGGTCTTTGCCACCTTGGCCCAGATTCAGTCCAAAAAGCGGCCTGAACTGGAAAACACCGACGAATTGTGGGGACTGCTGGCGCGATTGACGAGGAGGAAATGCGTCAAATATCGCCGCCGGTTTTATTCCCAGCGACGCGACATTCGCCGTGAAAAGCTCGCGGGAGCGTATCCCGATGAGCGGCACTACGAGTTTCAAGTGGACCAGCCTTTGCCGGATGAGACGGCGGCGGCCCAAGACGTGATCGAGTACGTGACCCGAGGGTTGGACGAGCCCCAGCGGGGTATTTGTCTGTTGCGTTTGGCCGGGTTTTCCATCCAAGAGATCAGCGACCGGATGGAGTGCTCCGAGCGTACCGTGTATCGGGTCTTGGCCTTGGTCCGCGAGCGTCTGCAATTGGAGGACGCTGCTAAGGTCGCGGAGGAGGAGACGCTTTGATCCGAACGCGGCGATGGAGTGAGCGTTGAGGCTCGGAGTCTTCACAGGCGGGGCCGACCATGCCGTTTCATTTCTTTTGTCCGACGGGGCATCTCTTGCAAGCCGACGAGCGGCATGTTGGTCGGGCGGCGGTATGTCCGTACTGCAATACGACGCTCCGCATCCCTGCGGCACGGAAATCTTCGCGACCGGTTGGCGAGATTACCGATGGGACGGCGGTCGCGGATGGAAGCCCGCCCTCTCAGCAGGCAAGGGAAGCGATGTTCTTCGCCGGTCCGGACGCACCGCCTCCGGAATTCGCATTGGACGCAGAGGCGACCGCAGCGCGGACGGACGATGGCTCGGGGAGCAATCGCGAAACGTCGGCGGATTCCGGGGCTACGGAGCTTGGATCGGGCAGCGCGGAGAGCTTCTTTGGAGATAGGCCGCCGTTGGAGTCGGCGGCGGTAGGACCGGAAGCGTTGCACATCCCCTGTCCCGCTGGGCACGTCCTGGAAACCCCCCAGGATATGTTGGGACGCGATGCCATGTGCCCGTTTTGCGGCCAAGTGTTTCGTTTGGAATATCGGAACAGTTTGGAGCATCGCCGAGAACAAGAGCAACGGGCGTCCCGCGAAGCCGAGCGTGCCGCGCGTTTTTGGCTGCAATGGGCGATCGCGGCGGCGATTGTGACCGTGGGCGGCCTGATCCTATTGATTGTGCTGGCGGCACAACGATAATGGGGCATCAGAGGACCCCAGTCGGCCCAAGCGATACGCGAGTCGGTGCAGGCTCAGTTATATTCGCGGGGCTGTCGGCTATGTCGGCGATCTTCCACTCCCTCCCTTCGAGGAATCGCAACCATGAAGAGCATGGACCGTGCGGAATCGACTCGTGTGAAATCCGAAGTTATTTCTCGGCGCGACTTTTGGGCTGCGTCGGCGGCGTGCGGGGCCGCGGCATACGCAGTGTGGGCGGGCCGCGCGGCTTCGGCGGAAACGCGGCAGACGGCCCAGGCGAGCGGCGGCGAGGCGAAGGTCTGGCCCGTCACGTGCCGCGACGTAATGCTCCGCCGAACCGGCAAGTCCGACTGCTGGGCCGCGATGGAGGCCTTCGGCGTGGACGGCGTGGAATGCGATGTTACGGAGGAATTGAAGCTCCCCAATCTTTTTGAGGGCGACCTCGCGCACGGCCTGGCCGACGACGATCAGCAGGCGAAGCTTCGCGAGGCGTTGCAAAAATCGGGTCGGCGGATCACGGCCTTGTGCATGCACAACCGCTTCGATGAGCGCCCCGAGGATGAGTTGGAATGGTGCCGCAGGACGGCCGAGGCGGCGCGAGCGATGGGCATTCCGGCCATCCGCATTGACGTGGTTCCACGCCGACTTTCCCGCGAAGAGTTCCCGGCCTTCGCTGCGGAAATGATGAAGAAGGTCACCTCGGCCACGGCTGAGACCGGAGTCCGCTGGGCGATCGAAAACCACGGGAATACGACCAATGATCCTGAATTTCTGAAGAATCTGTTCGCCGCGGTGGGGTCGCCGAATCTGGGGCTGACGCTCGATACCGGCAACTTCTATTGGTTCGGCCATCCCTTGAGCGAGTTGTACGGAATCTACGAGACCTTCGCCCCTCGCGCCTTCCACACGCACTGCAAGAGCATCGGCTATCCGCCCGAGGACCGCGAGCGTCGGCGTCCGATGGGATACCGCTACGCCGAGTTCCATTGTCCGATCGACCGCGGCGACATCGACTTCGGTCGGGTGCTTGCCATCCTCCGCAAGGCCGGTTATTCCAACGACCTCTGCATCGAGAACGAGGCGCTGGGCAAGCTGACCCCGGAGCAGGCTGTCGAAACGGTGTCGCGCGAGGTCCGGCTTTTGAAAAACCTTCAGGCTACGATCACGCGAAGCGGTCGCTTCTCACCCGTGGCGCGGGCGTGAGGACCGACTCGCGCATCGCGCGCCGTCGGAGTCCTCCGGGCGCTGGACGTGATGGCGGACGTCGTGATGCGGTCCGAGGTCGACCCGAGAATTGGCGGTCGCAACGAATTATAGTGAAGTGATGCGCCCTGCATCGTCTTGGGAGCGCGCTTGGTTCGATTTTTTCAGCATAAGGATTCGGCACCGTGATGTATCGAGCATGGCTTTGCGGAGTAATGCCTGCGCTGGCGGCAGTGATCTCGTTGGGGACGATTTCCGAGGCGAGGCCGCGCTGCGGGACCCTCGTCCAGCCTGCCTGGGAAGCGATTTTCAACGGATCGGACCTGTCGGGCTGGGTGGTTGAAGGTCCCGCCGTTTACAAGGACGGTGATCAGGAAAAGCCGAACTGGTTCGTAGAGGACGGCAAGATCGTGTGTGCGGGCAAGGGCTTCGGGTTCCTTCGCTTCGACCGTACCTTTTGTGATTTCACGCTCCACCTCGAGTTCCGGATGTCCCCCAATTGCAATAGCGGGATCGGCATTCGAGGCGACAAGTACAACCCCAAGAAGCCCGACACGCGCCCCTCGATGTCAGGATTCGAAGTCCAAATCTTCGATGACGCCGGAAAGACGCCGGATGTCCACTCCAGCATGTCGCTCTATCGCTATGTAGCCCCGCAGAAGAATGCCATCAAGCCGGCGGGCGAGTGGAATGTGGTGGAGATTACGGCCCGCGGGACGAGGATTCGCGTGGTCCTGAACGGCGAGTTGGTGCAGGACGTCGATCAGAGCCAAATCGAGGAGATTCGCAACAAGCCCTTATGCGGTTACATTTCGGTGCAGAACCACGGGCATCTGGTCGAGTTCCGCAACGTTTGGGTCCGCGACTTGACGACGTTGGCCTCCGCCCCGTCGAAGCGTTGCGGACTTTTGGCCCGATGGATCGCACGCTTGCGAAGCCGCGCCCGGTGCCGCTGACCGTTATTTGCCGGAGGTCGACCGAGCGCTTGCGGTGTTTCGCCCGGCCTCGGAATCAGCCCGGAGAAGGAACCGGCGCCGATGACTCTGAAGGATAAGACGGTGTTGGTGACGGGGGGAGGGAGCGGCATCGGCCTGGCCGTCGCTCGATGTTTGGCCGAACGCGGTGCCCGAGTCGCAATCGTCGGCAGATCGGCGGACAAATTACGACTCGCGGCGTCGACTGTTCCCGATAGGCCCTTGCATCCCTTCCCCTGTGACGTTGCCGACCGCGCCGCCGTGGAGCGGGTGGTCGAGTCCGTCACGCGCCAATTGGGCGGGATTGCGATCTTGGTTCATGCGGCGGGAATCAACGTAGTCCGCCGGGCGATGGCGGAGTTGGCTCCCGAGGATTGGGACCGCGTCCTCGCCGTCAACGCCACAGGGGCGTACAACTGCATTCGGGCGGTTTTGCCCGGCATGCGAGCCAGGCGTGACGGCCTGATCGTCAACATCTCGTCGATCGCCGGCAAGCGGGCGCTGGAGTTGGCGGGAACGGCCTACTGCGCCTCCAAATTTGCCTTGACCGCGCTCAGCTACGCGGTGGGTTTGGAGGAACGCAAGAACGGGATTCGGGTAACGAACATCTGTCCCGGCGAGGTCAATACGCCCATCTTGGAACAGCGTCCAACCCCGGTTCCCGAGGAGCGCCGCGCTGCCATGCTCCAGGGCGAGGATATCGCTCAAGTGGTGGCGACCATCGCGGAACTGCCTCCCCGGGCGCATGTTTGGGAGGTGATCATGACTCCGCTCTATCAGGAATACGCCTGAGCGGGGGGCGCACATCTCAGCCTTGCGCCGTCGATGATCGACCTCCCAGGTTTCAACGCAGACCGAAGGCTTCTCATTGCGATGGTTCTAATCGCGTTGATTCGCTGGATCGTGTGGCAATATCCCGCCCAGATTTCCTTTTCGCGCTATTCGATTATTCCGGTGTGATTGGTTCAAGTCGAACCGCCGGATACGACGAAGAATGACTTGGTAAAGAGTACCCGGCCGGTCCGTGCTGCGCTAATGACGCGCAATCGGAAGGGCTGCACCATTTGCCCGAGGCGACTGGGCCGGGACTTGCCGAGGAAACGATACCCTATGAGTTCGGGAACGGAGGTTAACAAGGATGGTCTGCCGGGGGCGCCCGGTTCCCTTATCAACGACCTCGCCCAATGGGTGGCGGATGTCGGGGATCGCACCATCGATTGGTTGGTCGCCCTGGGGAGCGTCTCGATCTTTGCCGGACGGATGCTGCGTTGGCTCGTCAGCAAGCGCCCGCAGCGCGAGACGATCATTTGGAATTTCTATCATATCGGCGTCTTGAGTCTGCCCGTCGTCGCGATGACCGGCATGTTTATCGGCATGGTCTTGGCCGTTCAAAGTTACGCCCAATTCAAAATGCTGAACCTGGAGACGCGGCTGGGAGCGGTGATCAACATGTCGCTGGTCCGCGAATTGGGGCCGGTCTTGGCCGCTACCATGTTGGCCGGGCGGGTGGGAAGCGCCATGGCCGCCGAATTGGGGACCATGCGGGTGACGGAGCAAATCGACGCCTTGACCGTGATGGGAGCGGACCCCATTCATTATCTGGTGGTCCCGCGGTTTCTGGCTTGCCTCTTCCTGATCCCCGCGCTGACGTTGATGGCCGACTTCATGGGCGTGGTGGGAGGCTACTTCTACAGCGTGCACGTCCTCAATATCGACGCGTACTATTATCTGCAAAACTCGGCGGAATACGTGGGGCTGTTCGATCTGGCGGCGGGGACGGCGAAAACCCTCTTTTTCGGTGCCTCCATCGCCGTAATTGCCTGCCACCACGGGTTTCACTGCGAACCGGGCGCGGAGGGGGTGGGTCGCGCCGCTACCTACGCCTTCGTTCACTCTTTCGTGGCGATTCTCTTGCTTGACCTGATCTTGGGAATCATGTTGGAGGCGATTTACGGCATGCTTTGGTCCACGGCTCCGCGTTTGGTGTAGAAATATCGAGACGGCGGTGACGCTTTTTGACGGGAGAGGGTTTGCTGACGCATGGCGGTGTCCACGGCGGAGGCCACGACGACGTCGGCCGACGGCGATTCGCCCTTGTTGCGAATCGAAGGGTTGCACGTCCGCTTCGGCCGGCAGACGGTGCTGCGCGATATCGACCTGAAAATCCGCCGCGGTGAGACGGTGGCGATCCTCGGCGAGAGCGGTTGCGGAAAGACGGTGCTGCTAAAGACCATCGTGGGTTTGCAGCGGCCCACCGCGGGACGCGTGCTCTTCGACGGTCGGAATCTCCAGGAATTGCCGGCGGCCGAATTGGCCCGGCAGCGGACACGCTTCGGCTTCGTCTTCCAACAGGCCGCCCTGTTCGACAGCATGACGATTGGGGAAAACATCGCTTTTCCGCTGCGGCAACATACCGCCATGAGTCCGCAGCAGATCGCCGACGTCGTCCTAAGGCGTTTGGCAGAAGTGGGATTGCCGGAATCGGTCCTGACGAAAAAGCCGGGGGAGTTGTCGGGCGGCATGCGGAAACGGGTGGGACTGGCCCGGGCCTTGGCCCTGGAACCGGAGGTAATGCTCTACGACGAGCCGACCACCGGCTTGGATCCGATCATGAGTGACGTCATTAACGAATTGATGCTGAGAACAAGGTCGGCGCACTCCGTGACCAGCATTATCGTGACGCACGATATGCGGACCGCCGTCAAGGTGGCGGATCGCGTCGTGATGTTGTATCCCCTGCCGCGCTTGGAACCGGGTGAAGGCCAAATTCTCTATGACGGCCCGCCCGGCGCGATCGAGGAGGCGGCCGACATCCGCGTAATCCAATTCGTTCGGGGGGAGGCGGGCGAACGGCTTATGGAAATGCGGCGCCGACGCAACGCGCAAGGAGAGGCCGACCATGGATGAACGCCTGATGCAGTTTCGGATCGGCGTGATGGTGCTGGCCAGCATCATGATCGCCGCCATTCTGGTCGTCACCTTCGGCGAGTGGCGATGGCCTTTTCCCTCCGAATACACGATCTACATCAAGTTCGCGGAAGCCCCCGGCGTGGCCGAGCGCTCTCCCTTGCGAAAGAGCGGAATCGTGATAGGACGCGTGACGGACGTCAAACTGACTCCGGAGGGCGAGGTCATGGTGACGGCCCGGATCGAACGCCAATACCTGTTGCGACGAAATGAGGTGTGCCGATTGAACCGCGCCATTTTGGGCGACTCGATGCTGGAATTCGCCCTGTCGCCGGACCCGAACGCGCCGACGGATCCCGTCCGCGAAGGCGACGTGATGCAGGGCATCGTTCCTCCGGATCCCGTCGTGGTCTTTACGAACCTCCAAGAGCGTCTCGTCACGGCGATCGACTCGGTAACGAGGACAAGCGACGAATTGGGGCGAACCGTCCGCTCCGTCAGCAACGTGATCGACGACAATCGGCAGGCAGTGGCGGATTTGGTCCGCAATGCCAACGACACGGTTCTCGAGGCCCGATCCACGGTGAAAAACGCCAATGACCTGGTGGGGGATCCGGAACTGAAGGCGCGACTCAAAGAGGCCCTGGACCGCATCCCGAGCTTGGTGGACGATATCCGGGCGACGTTGAACGAAACGAATCAGACCATCGGCGCCGCCCGGGGTAACCTGGAGAATCTGCGAAGTTTTACCGATAGTCTTTCCGAGCGAGGTCCCGTCATCGTTCAGCGACTGGACAGCAGCTTGCAGAAGTTGGATCAGTTGATGGCGGAATTGGAGACTTTCGGCCAAAACCTGAATCAAGAGGACGGCACACTGGGACGGTTGATTCGCGACCCCGAGTTGTACGAAAAACTCGATCGCACGATGGGCAACGTCCAGCAACTGACGCAAGACTTGCGTCCGATCATCAGCGACATGCGGGTATTCAGCGACAAGATCGCGCGGCATCCCGAGGTTCTCGGCGTCCGCGGAGCCTTGGAGCGCAACGCCGGGACCAAGGGCGTGCCGCAAGTTCCGAGCACGGCCGACAGCGAGGGGCGGATTCTACCCGGCCTCTTCCGCTGATCGGGCGAGTTCGCTTCGCAGTTGTGCTGCATCCGGCCAGGCCAGTTCATGGGGAGGGATTCCGCGAGCGGCAGCCAAGGCCGCCGCAGCACCTGCCGCCTCGCCCATCGCCGCGGCGTTTCCGGTAACGCGATAGCTGGAATGTGCCGTGAAATCCCCGCTGATGCAGCGGCCTGCGAAAAGCAGCCCTTGGATATCCGCCGAAAGCAGAGCGCGGAAGGGAATGTCGTAGGGCTGCGCGCGAAAACCTCGGGCTTCGATGGCCTTGTTCTTGGTCGGGTCGGGAGAGTGGATGTCTACCGGAAACGTGACGGTACATACCGCGTCTTCGTGTCGGGTGCCTCGGATCAAATCGGAAGCGGTGACACGATATCGCCCGTAGGGACGACGCCCTTCACGGACGCCGATTTGTTCAGCGGTGGCCGCGATTTCGACGTTGCTCCAAGGGTCTCCCAAGGTTCGCAGGGCGTCGATGATCCGGTGGATTTCCCGCCGGGCGCGGATCGTGGCCGCCGTGACTTGGGCGGCGTCGAACCCGCATACGCCGTACTCGTGATTGGCCATCATGGCGAAGAACCCGTGCCCCAAGCAGAAAAGGGTCGGCGCCTGGTACGAAGGATCGACTCCCCCGCGTCGAATCTCGGCAAGGAACCTAGCCTTCGGGTTCCGCTCACCGAGGGGTTCCGCCAAGCCGCGGACGAACGGGGCCGCCTGCTCGGGATCCAACCCGGTGAGAATCGCCAATAAGCTCATGGGCTGGGCCGGACCGCCGTTTTCTCCGCCGTAATCGAAGCGGCATCCCGCCAATTGCGCCAGGTCGCCGTCGCCGGTGGCATCGATGAAGACCTTGCCTTGCCAGGCCTGTCGACCGGACTTGGATTCGGTGACGACTAGACGCAGTGCCTTGCTCTCATCGACGTCCGCTGCGCAAACGCGCGTGAAGAGTTGCACTTGCACCCCGGATTCCTCGCACATTTCTTCGAGCAGCAGTTTCATGGCCTCGGGGCGATAGGCCAGGGCGGCGCCGGCCCCCTCGGGATAGCGAACGGCGGCTTGCCGCTTCTCCAGTCGCGCGGCGATTTCCCTCATGATGCCCGACTTATTGCGGTAGTCGAGGACCCATGACAGTAACCCGGACGTCCAAACGCCGCCCAGACACCCGTGGACCTCCAGTAGTCGGACGCGGGCGCCGGCGCGGGCGGCGGTGATGGCGGCACTGACCCCCGCCGGACCTGCGCCGCAAACCACGACGTCTGCCGTCTCGACGATGGGAATGTCCCGCGAAGGTTCTCGAAAGAATCCGGGCGGCACCGGCTCATCGCTTTTTGCGGCGAACTCCATCTCACCCGCGGTCGCGCCGCTTCGGATAGCCACGGCGCCGACCAATCCACCGGTCGTCCGGGTTAAGAAATCGCGTCGTGAAGGAGAGTGTTGCATGGGTTTCTCCATCCGAAACGTGCATTGCGGGACGATCGCCGCAGCGAAACACGTTTCAGTTTTGCGGACCGGGGACGACGTTGCAAGCAGCAAACGGATCGGGCTGCCGTATTCGATGATGGAAGGTCCGGTCATCCCCGGAGCTTGACCCGAAGAATCGTCCAATGATTGCAGCATTGGACGAAGAAAGGGAGACGACCCTTCGGTGCAGGCGGCGTTTCGGTGTGCCTCAGCCGACCGGCGATGGAGTCGCATCCCACCGATTCGTTCGGTGCGCGGCGGTCACGACCGAGGCGGTTATGGGATGAGGTTGTTGTGGATTAGATGACGCGAGCTACCTTGCCGGCGATTTCGACGGTCAATCGCCCGCTCGCGAAATCCATCGTGACTTTGCGTCCGCTGGTACCGCCGAGATCTTCCGCGGCGACGGGAATTCCCAGCTTACGGAGTTGGGCCTGGCAGGCCGCGATGTTGTCGTCGCCGATCTGGAGCGGCCCGCCGCCTCGAAACATGCAGGCTCCGCCCGCCAGTTTGGCCGTCAACCCGCTTCGGTTGCAGCCTTTGCCTTCCAACATGCGCACCAAGTGTGGGACGGCGGTGTCGGCGAACTTCCCGGGCGTCTCGGTCTTTCCGTGCGAGTCGGGGAGGACCACATGGGCCATGGCCCCAAGGCTCATGCGGGGGTGCCACAGCACGACCGCGATACACGAGCCGAGGATAGCCGTCAGTTGTGTCTGTCGGTCGCCGGGAAGCGCTTGACCCATTCCCACGGACAGCGTCTTCACTTGCTTTGCATCCGCGGCGACGGTTGCGGAAGTCGACATGAGTTCCACTCCTGAATCTCCGATGGCTCCTTGCGAATTGCGGCCCGAATCTTGGGTTATGGCCGTCAATCGGGACACTGTACCGGCGAGTTGAAAATCGTCTCAGTCGTTTTTCGAAGGTGTGCGAGTCGTTACTCGCTCGAGATTCTGCCGCAAAGAAACGGACGGGAGCAGAAGTACGTGCCAGTTCAAATCTTCATCCCGACGGTGGAATCCCGTTCGGCAAACCAAAACCGTGTCCGACTCCATGGCTTGCGCCATCAGCGCTTGCTGAACGACGCTGGCGCCGTAATCCTGGATGAAATAGGGGGGCGAGGGCACTAGGGGCCGACCCACCAGTTTGGTCAGCGCATTCATGTAGGCGCAGCCCAGGATATTGCCCGTTTCCGTTAGGGCCGACTTCTCCATCTCCGACCACTCGGTGTTGGGATTGCACGGTTCCCGGAGCAAAGTGGCTGCCAATTGCCGACCGTTGATCTCGTCGAAGATCAGTAGGATGACCGTCCCGGAATCGGAAAGCAGGTCCAGTGCGACCATCGTCAAGAGATCGTCGCCCAACTGGAGCACTTCGGTCACGCGATCCAACGGAACCTCCAAGACCTCGTCGAGAGAGAGTTGGATTTCGCCGTTGGTCCATCGGCACATGGCGGTGGAGGCCTCGTGCGTGGCCGCCGCGAAGAGCGGTTCCAGAGCCGCGGCGCGGCTGTTGTTGGTAAGCGTGGTCATGGTCGCTGATCCTTTTGCATCTTAGAAACGTAACGTACGTTGCCCAATTAAGGTTGTTTGTCGAAGCAAGATGTGAACTCGGTGTGCATTCTTATGCGGCGAAATTCCCCGCACCGCGCCGCACCACGGCCTGCATCAGGGCGCCCACGTCCAGAATCAGCGAGACGCGCCCGTTGCCCAGGATGCTGGCGCCGGCGATGCCCGGCACGTTCTGGTAGTTTTCGGCTACCGACTTGATGACGACGTCTTGCTCTCCGATCACGCGATCGACGACCAACCCTAGCTCGTGGTTCTGGTCGCCCAGCACCACCAGCGTCGTCTCCGGGGGGTCGCGCCGGGAATCTCGCCGCGTTCCCGGCCCTTGGAACAATTCCTCGAGTTCGACCAGAGAAATGACGCGCTGACGAATGCGGGCGGTACGCAATCCGTGCACCGTCAGGATGTTTTCCTGCCGGGCGCAGACGATCTCGCGCACGACCTCGATCGGCATGGCGTAGATTTCGGATCCGATTTCCACCAACAAACTCGGCAGGATCGCCAGGGTCAACGGCAGGCGGATGGAAACCTTGGTGCCCACTCCCGGCGTGCTGTCCAACTCGATCACGCCGCTGAGTTCCTCGATCTTGCTTTTGACGATATCCATGCCCATTCCGCGACCGGACACTTCGGTGACCTTTTCCGCGGTGCTTAAGCCCGGCAGAAAGATCATTTGGTAGATCTCTTGCCGGCTCAGTTTTTCCGCGTCGCTTTGGGACACCAGGCCGCGGGCGACCGCCTTTCGAAGAATGCGGTCGGCGTCCAAGCCTTTGCCGTCGTCGATGACTTCGATGATGATCGAATTGCCGCGCTGGTAAGCGTCCAGGGTGATCGTGCCGATCATCGGCTTGCCCGACGCCTTGCGTTGCTCGGGCGGTTCGATTCCGTGGTCCGCACTGTTGCGGACCAGATGGATCAAGGGATCGCCGAGTTCGTCGATCATCCGCTTGTCCAATTCGGTCTTTTCTCCGCGGATGACCAACTGGATGGTCTTGCCGTTGGCCCGCGTGACGTCGCGTACCACGCGTTTGAATCGCTGGAACAAGGGACCGATCGGCACCATGCGAGTCTGCATGACACTCCGCTGGATGTCATCGGTGATGCGATCGAACTGGTGGATGGCCTCCGAGAGTTGATTGACCGCCGTGCGAATCTCCAGCAGCGAGGACAACTCCTCATGCAAGGCTTGCAAATCTTTTTCGATTCGGCGGAGGTGGGTTTCCGCGTCCGCGGTGCCGGCGGCGCGGCGGTTGTCGCGGGCAAGGACGCGCGCCAGCGTGTCCTGAATGCCGCGCAGCAACTGCACGGCCCGCATGTCTCCCGCGCGGGCCTTAAGCTTGTCGCCCAATTCGAAGAACCGTGCCCGACTGATGACCAATTGGCCGGCCAGGTTCATTAGGTCGTCCAACCGCTCGATGTCGACTCTCAGGGTTTCGTTTGTTTTCGTCGCCTCGCTCGGCTTGTTCTTACCACCCGTATCCGGTCGTGGGCTCTTGTCGACCGCGGGCGAGGTGCTCTTTCGAGCGACTTCAGGTGCTGATGGGTTTGCGCCCGACGACGTTGGCGAGAGGGAATCACCGCCGGGTTGCGCGGCGCCTGAGGGGCTTTCGACGGGGACGCCGACGGTGGGAGCGACCGCTGCTTCCATCGGGGTCTTGTCCTCACCCGGAGCAGAGACTTCGCCGAGACCGGAAGCGTTTTCGTCGGTCGAGGGCGAGCCGATGACCGTGAGGGTTACGTCCGTAACGCCGCCCACTCGCACCGCCCGCTCAACGGCCTCCGGTGCCTGATTGGTGACTAGCCCGAACTTGACGAACTCCAGTTTTTCCAGTTGATCCAGGTTGGCGGGATCGGGCTGGAATAGACACACGCCGCCCAAATGGCAAAGCTTTTCGTAGACCAAACGGCCTTTCAATCCGGGTAGCGGCAGATCGGCGTGGAATCGAACGATGCCCGCGACGGCCCGAGCGTCTCCGCTTGCTTCGGCGACCGCTTGCATCCAGTTTTCGTCGATGCCCGGCTTTTGCGGCTCGACCGTTTGCGGAGAGCACGCGGAGTTGCCGCCTTGTCGGCAAGCGATCAATCGGGCGGCGGCCTCGACGAAATCGGGACTTTCCCCGCCGTTGCCGCGGAGGTCGGCGGCGAATGCCCGCAGCGCGTCCGTGCACCGCAAGAGTACGTCGTTGACTTCGGGAAGCAGCGGCTTACCGTTCTCGCGCAGTTCTTGGAGGAGGTCCTCCATGAGGTGGGCGAGCTTGGCCGCGCGTTGGAAGCCCACAGCCGCGGAGGAACCTTTGATGCGATGCGCCGTGCATAGCAGCGATTCCAGGTCTTCCTTACTGCCGCCGCCCTCCACGCGCAGCAGGGTCTCCGTCAGCGTATCGATTCCTTGATTCACTTCGTCCGCCAAAATGGCGACGTACTGCGGATCCACGTCGCCGTCGTCGCGAACATCGGCGAATAGGCGTTCCGCTTGAGCCCGGGCGGATGTTTCGGGAGACGAAGTCGGGATGCTTTTTGAAGTCGCGGTCGGTTCTTCGGCGCCGGGAGGCGGCGAAGCCTGGATGGCCTCCGCGACCGCGGCTTCCGCCCGTTGCAGATCGGCCAGAGCCTTTTCGGCGTCGCTTTGCGAACTCTGCTTTTTCTCGCATCCCGCCCGTCGCAGAAGCCCCGCGATGTCGTGCACTTCGGCGTCCGCGTCGATGGGGATTTCCGGCGGTTCGCGAAGGGCGTCCACCATGGCGGAAAGCCGATCCACCGCGCGGAACATCAGGTCGATCACCTCGCGATCGATCCTCAATTGCCCGTTGCGCGCGGCGTCGAAGACGTTTTCCACCTTGTGCGTCAGTTGATTGATGTCGGTGAGGCCGAGCATCGCCGAGAGCCCCTTCAGGCTGTGGGCCGCTCGGAACATCTCGTTCAAGACTTCGACATCGCAGGTTTGCGATTGCTCAGTCTGCTCTCGGAGCGTTTCGTCGAGGAGCAGGAGATTCTCGTTCAACCGATCGAGGTGTTGGCTCGACTCGTCGAGAAAATCGCCGAGCAAGGCTTCGAACATCTCGTCGCGGGGCAGGGGATCCGTTGCAGCCATGAACAATCCTTTTGCCGAGGAATTCGGTAGGCCTAGTTCGCGGTTGGTTTTCGGTGGGTGGAGTCGCCCAAGCGGGAACACACGCAAAGGGGTCGCCCGCAAAGGCGGCAAGCAAAACGGACGACGTGGAGCCGATCCGTTCTACGGAAACTTAGCTCACGCTCAAACGGCGTGAGAAAAAATTCCGCCGGTCATGCTGTTTCCATGATGGAGCTTGGAAGCGGAACGGCGGCGCGACGTCCCGACGCGGATTTGCCGGCGGGCGAACGCTTTTCTGAAAGCGTGGGCCGAGGCTCGAACGGCTTTGAGACCGGGATGGGCTGCCGGGTCTCGGTCAGATCGTCGGATGGCGGTGAAGAGGAATAGTGAGGTGAAAGCCCATCAACGGGCCAAAGCCGGAGAGATCGGCTTAACGAGGCTCTTCGCCTGGGATTCCGCCGGCCTTTGGTACAGCCAAGGTTGGATGCGTTTCATGTCGGACATCAGATCGCCGACTCCTTCGGCCGCGCCGACGACGAGATAGCCGCCCGGAAGAATCAGGTTCTTGACGTGATTCAGCACGACCCGCTTGGACGGCGGGTCGAAATAGATCAAGACGTTCTTAAGAAACACGAGATGGAACGGTCGCTCGCGAAGCGGTTCCATCAAGTTGTGTTGTCGAAACGTCGTCATGGCCGTAAGCTTGGGCTTCGCGCGCCAAACCTCGGCGTTGGGCAGCTTATCGAAATAACGGGACTTGAAATCGTCGGGTACCAAACGCATAGCGCGTTCGCCGAAGGTCGCGGTGCGGGCTTGTTGCACGGCCCCGACCCCGATATCCGTACCTAGAATCTGCACCCGCCAGCGACTGAGGTCGGGAAAGGTCGCCGCGATACAAAGGGCCGCGGTGAAGGCCTCGTCGCCCGTGCTGCACGCCGCCGACCAGATGCGGAGTTGCTTAATACCATCCGGTTGCGAAGCGGCGACCGCGGGCAGGAATTGATGCCGGAACCAACGCCACTGTCCCTCGTCGCGAAAGAGGAAGGTTTCGTGCGTGGTGATCTCTTGCAAGAAGGCGTCCCATTCCGGATGGTTGTTGGGGAGGGCGGTCAGGTGACGGTAGTACTCGTCGAAGCCGGAAATGCCCGTCTCGCGGAGGCGACGTCCCAAACGGTTCGAGAGCAAGGTCTTTTTCTGCGGAGAAATCTTGATCCCGGTTCGCCGATAGATCAGGTCCGCGTACCGCCGCAACTCCTCGTCCGTAACTTGACGCAAAGGGGCGGGGGCGACGATGGGGGCAACCGGCTTCCAAGTCGAATTGGGTTTCGGCGTCGTAGTCGGTTTCGGCGGCAGGGGCATCTTTTTGATTCTCCAGGAACCATTGTCCGTCGTTTACGCTAGTCCTCGCGTCGGCGTTGCCTTCCCATCCGGTTTATGCCAGCGCGACTGAGAGTAGCGGCGGCCTCCATTGCCTCCATGCTACGGCGGCCCTCCGTTGGGACGCGCAGACCAGCCTATGTCGTCGTGACGAATCCGCTATTCTTGCTGAATAAACCTGGGATGCGGCGGATTCAGGGACCGCTCCGCGCGGCGTCCCATCACCGTGTGGAGTCCGTCCCGCGATGGCTGAGGGCGTCGGCCGCACGGTCGCGACCGCGGGCCGACGCGCTGCTTTGCGTTCATTGCGCGGGAGCCTCTCGTCCCAGGGGCTAAGAAACCGCGGGCGCCGGGGGGCGAACCGCGATTAGAAGTCGCCTAAGGAACCGTCCTGCTCATCCAAAATGCGCTCAATGTCGAGGAGGATCAGCAGGCGTTTGTCCAACTTGACCAGGCCCGTGAGATATTCACGACCCAGGCCGGCGACGGTCGGGGGCGGCGGAGCGATTTGGTCCTTGTTGATACGCAGCACTTCGCTCACGGCATCGACGATGATGCCGATCGTCTTGCCGCGGACGTTCACGACCATGATCCGCGTTTCGTCCGAGGTGTCTTGAGGAGGCAGGCCGAAACGCAGCCGAAGGTCCACAATGGGAATGACGGAACTTCGCAGGTTGATCAAGCCTTTGATATATTCGGGCGTTTGCGGCACCTTGGTGATCTCACCCATCAGGATGATTTCCTGCACCTTGGTGATTTCCACTCCGTATTCCTCTTGCCCCAAACGAAAGCTGACCAATTGCAGCGTTCCGCTGCCTTCGCGATGGGCGAGTTCTTGGACCAGGGCCTCTTGTTCATGAAGGGCAGTGCTCATGGACCTCTCCTTTTCTTGGACGACACGGCCGCCCGGCGAAATTCGTCGGCACTACGGACCGAAATCGGCGGTTACTGAAACATAGGTCATCAAAAACAACTCTGTGTAACGAGGAAACGTAAACCTAAGGCGAAGCTCGAGTCCATTCGCGCCAAGGCTTTCCGAGATCGAACCCGACTTCAACCGCAACCGTGCTTTTCCAGCTTTTCCCGCAGGGTGTCCGCCGTAAACGGTTTGACGAGATAGTCGGAAACCCCCGCCTGGATGGCTTGAAGCACCCGGCTTTTTTCCGCCTCAGTGGTGATCATGATGATCGGCACGTTGGGGTCTTGCGACCGGATGCTCTGAATCACCTCCAGCCCGGATTTGCCCGGCATGTTCCAATCGGTCAGCACCATGTCGAACTTGCCCGGTTGGAAGAGGTTGACGGCCTCGTTGCCGTCGCTCGCTTCCACGGCTTCGGGAACGCCGACCGCTTGAAGCGAGCGGATGATGATTTTGCGCATGGTGCTGGAGTCGTCGGCGACTAAGACGCGAGCGCTCATGGGACCTCCTTTTGAAAAGACGGAACCTTTGCAGTGGGCTGGGAAAAGTCGTGCGATCGAAATCGTGCGCCTTTGCCCGAAAGCCGCTGCCTCTCGAAAAGTTCTCGGCGACAAGCCAAAACGAAAAGTCAGGGCGAAGGACTGCCGAAATCATTGGCCGTCCTTCACCGCCATCTGGGAAAAGCTAGGTCAAACCGAGCGATTGTCAAACGATGGCGGGGCCGATGTTTGGCGATTTGAGCCGGCATGATGGGCATTGTGAGCGAAAAGTAACGGATAGAGCGGTCACGACGCCGGGCGAGTAGACGATTGCAACTGTCGGGCTCTTGGGTCGGTCCTGGATTTGTGCGTAGAAATGGGAGGGATGCGTAAACTCTGCCGATGCTTCGGTATTTCTTGGCTGTCGTCAGTTGTCCGCGGCGATACATCCGATACAAGCGGCAAGTGCGAGCGTGCATCGCGCGGCGTTTGGAAGGTTCATTTCCCAGGAAGGTTCGACTTTTCAAGGATGAGGCGAGGCATGAGAATCAAACTGGTTTCCTGTGTTGTGATTTGGGCCGGTATGGCGGGCCTGGTTTCCGCCCAATGGTCAAATCCGGATTATCAGATGGCTCCGCCTTGGCAGGGCTACGGCGGAGTCGTTCAAACCGGGTTTCAAGAGGGCGCCGCGCCGCAACCGGTTCCTCAGCCGGACGTTTGCCCTCCTGCATGCGACTCCTGTATGCCGCTTTGGCAAGTTTGGGGTGAAGTCCTCTACCTGAAACCCAGCGATGCCGACGTTCCCTGGGCCGTGCCGATCGACGGCGCCATCACCGGCGGCAGCGTTCCCGTGCAAGTGGGACGCGTGGCCAACGCCGACATCGACTACAACATGGGGTTCCGCTTCGGCGTCGGTCGAGCCTTGGACGAATGCTCCAGCGTCGGGGCTTCGTACACCTTCTTCGAGAGCCACACCGACGACGCCATCGAGACCGAGGCGCCGCTCGTGCTGCGGTCTTTGGTGTCGCATCCCGCCACGGCCAGCGCCGCGGCTGATTTTCTCCGAGGTACGGCCAGCAACGACGTCGACTTCCAGTTGATCGACGCGGATTACCGCCACGTCTTTCGGTCCTCGTGCTACGGGTCTTTGAATTGGTTGGTGGGTGCCCGATATGCCCAATTGGAGCAGGATTTCTCGGCGACCTACCAAAATAACGGGACGGAAAACGTCGCGACGGACATTCGGTTTTACGGCGGCGGCATCCGCTTGGGATTGGAAGGCGAACGTCATGCAAAGAATAGCGGTTGGCTGGTGTACGGGCGGAGCGCCGCGAGCTTTGTAGCGGGCGATTTCCGCGCCCGTTACACCCAAAGCCAGACCTTCGACCCCGCCGTGGTCGATGTGTCGTGGCGGACCGGCAAGGTCGTGCCGATTTTGGACTTGGAACTAGGGGTCGGCTGGACCAGCCCCAGCGGTCGATGCTTCTTCAGCGCCGGCTACATGGTCAGCGCATGGTTCAACGCCGTGGACGCGGACACCTTCATTCGCGGCGTACAGGCCAATAACTTCAGTGACCTGAACGATACGATCACCTTCGACGGTCTGGTCGGTCGAGCTGAGATTCGGTTCTGACGCAGTACCACTCTGGGGCTGAACGTCGATCCGATTTTCGCGACGTTCGGCCCGCTACTGGGACTTTCAACTCGCCTCAGCGAATATCCGAGACTCCGACACCTCCACTGAAGGAACCCGTCGCACCCCGCGGGCACGTTGCTCGCGGGGTCGGCGTTTCTTGTCGTCTTTTCCAGTGCTGCCAGTGAGGACTTGACCGCGGCTTGCCCCGTCCGGCTTGTGCCACCGGATTGAGATACCATCGCGACCGAGTGCTTCGTTGAGACTCAGTCCGACGGTTTTTCTCTTTGCCCTAATTGACCCAGTCTAATCAAATTGTTAGCATTTCCCGAAGTTGTCAATTGATCCAGATATTCCGGTTGCTCTGGGTCGAAGGTTGGATTCCGACGGGATTGGAAGGCGAATGTTCGCGGCGGACCGGAGCGGATCGGGCCTCTGCCGATTTGTCGCAGGTTTTCGAGGGCCGACTCTACGGCGAGGAAGGGCAGCATGTTGCCCGGCATGTTTCGTTGTTGAAACATCGCCCCTGGCACACGGGCAATTCTCGAACGGATCTTTTTTTGTAAGTAGCTGTGAAATAAGACTTTAAGATTGTTTCCCCGAAAGGAGGGGAGTCCGGCACAGGATGTGCGTTCCCAGAAACATCAGGCAGCACTTGGCAAATGCAAGCATCTCGAAATCACCGCCTGTTGGGGGACACCACCTTGGCCAAGACGAAAAAAGGCGTCGAATCCGTCCGCAAAACCACCACCGTAGTTCGCGATGGGAATTCCGCCGCATCTTCCAAGCGAAAGAACGGCGGAGTCAAGGTGAACGGCAATGGAGGCACCAACGGTTACGACGGGACATCGTTACTCCCCGTCAAGGGTAAGTCGGCGGCACTGGATGCGACCCTTTCCGAGGAAGACGAAGAGGATCGCGATGCCCTCCTTGCCGGCGACGCTCGCCACGAGGATGACAACGACGATCTCTTGGATTTGGATTCCGATTCGGAGGCTGACGAAGAAGAATCCTCCGCTTTCGATGATGCCGAATTCGATGTGGATCATACGGGGCAGGACGACCGGATCGACGATCCCATTCGCATTTATTTGATGCAAATGGGTGAAATCTCTCTGCTTTCTCGAGACGAGGAACGGGAGGCGGCCCGCGACATCGAACGCGCGCGACGTCGTTTTCGCTACGCCATGCTGGCGACCGACTTCGTATTGAATGCCGCAGTCGAACTGCTGCGAAAAGTTCGCGACGGCAAACTCCGTTTGGATCGCACGGTGGACGTCTCCGTGACGAACCTCCGGGGCAAGCGCCGTATCATGCGGCTTTTGGAGCCGAATTTGACCACGCTCCGCGCCATTCAGAAGAAGAATCGCGCCGACTTCCTGGTGATGATGAATCGGCGATTGCCGACGGACGTGCGCCGGGCCGCGCGCGAACGCTTGGTCCGCCGCCGTTATCGCGCCGTGCGGCTGATCGAGGAGTTGGACCTGCGGACGCAAAAGCTGCAACCCCTGCTGGATCGTCTCAACCGCATTTCCGCCCGAATGGACCATATCGGGCGAGAATTGAACGCCTTGAAAGACGGTCGCTCCACGCCCTATGCCCAGGAGTTGCGGCGAGAGCTTCGCTACTTGATGCGCATGACGTTGGAAAGTCCGACCACGCTGCGGAACCTCCTCTACGCCGTGCGAAAATATGCGGAGGAATACGACGCGGCCAAGCGACGGCTTTCGGCGGGCAATCTCCGCCTGGTGGTCTCGATCGCCAAACGGTACCGCAATCGCGGCATGAGCTTCTTGGATTTGATTCAGGAAGGGAATACGGGGCTGATGCGGGCGGTGGATAAGTTCGAGTATGCCCGCGGCTTCAAGTTTTCCACCTACGCCACCTGGTGGATTCGGCAAGCGATCACGCGAGCGGTGGCCGATCAAAGCCGGACCATCCGCATGCCGGTGCACATGATCGACGTGTGCGGTCGCATCCAGTCTGCCGCCCGGCGCTTGACCCAGCAGACGGGCGTCGCGCCCACGCTGGACGCCACGGCGGAAGCCATGGGAATGAACCCGGATGACGTTCGCGGCATTATGCAAATCAGCCGCCAACCTTTGTCGCTCGATCAACCGGTGGGAGAACACGACGACAGTTATTTGGGCGACTTCTTGGCCGACTACCGCGAAGATGATCCGCTGTACGAGATGAACATGGACCTGCTCAAGCGGTCGGTAAGTGAAGCCTTGGCCGACCTGTCCTATCGCGAAAGGGAAATCATCCGCTTGCGTTACGGTCTGGCGGACGGATACGCCTACACGCTGGAAGAAGTAGGGAAAATCTTCAAGATCACGCGCGAACGGGTGCGTCAAATCGAAGCCAAGGCCATCCGCAAGTTGCGGCATCCGGTGCGCTCTCGCAAATTGGCGGGCTTCGTGGATGCCTTGGTGGCCCGCGGACAGAGCACGCCGGACGCCCATCTCGACGCGGAACTCTAAAGTCGCGACCAAAGCCGACAGCGCTTCCGCCGCGCGGCAACCGGGTAAGGCGAGTCGTCCGCTGAGCGACCTTCTCGGCGAAAAACTTTCTTCTCCTAAGCCCGGTTCACCCGCACGGTGCCGCTGCGCTCCCTCATGACCCAACTACGCCGAAGCGATGCCCGATTCCGGGACTTCGGCGGCGGTGCGATTGCCGCTGTAGCGGTGCGATCCCCTTCGCCGGGCGCTTGTGTCGTCGCCCATGCCGGTTAAACTGGTAATCGGCACGATTGGCGACGGCACGACGGCGCCTTTTTCGTTGCGCGGCGACCGCGGCGCGGACGGGGCTTTGCGCCTCTTGGCAAGACGCGGAACCATCGCTTGGTTTCGGTAAGCAAGTTCGTTCTCTGAGAAATCCATCGCAGGAACGCTGTATGAACAATCGCTATTCACGCCGCAGCTTCTTAGTGACCACGGGGCTTGCTTCGTGTGCGGTCTGGACCGCCGGGCGCGCAGCCTGGGGGGCGCCGGGGGAAAGAATGCGTTTGGGGCTGGTCACCTACCTGTGGGGGCGAGACTGGGACCTGCCGACCCTGATAGCCAATTGCGAGAGGTCGGGCATGGAAGGCGTGGAATTGCGGACGCAGCACGCGCACAAGGTCGAGCCGAACCTGTCGGCCGATGAGCGGGCCGAGGTCCGCAAGCGATTCGCGGATAGTTCCGTGGTGCTGGTCGGGTTGGGAACCAATCAAGACTATCATCACCCTGATCAAGCTGTTTTGCGAAAGTCCATCGAGGACACGAAAGCCTTCATCAAGCTCAGTCACGACGTGGGCGGATTGGGCATCAAGGTCAAACCCAACGATCTACCCAAGAACGTGCCGCCCGAAAAGACGATTGCGCAAATCGGCGAGGCGCTGAATGAGGTGGCGGCCTTCGGTGCGGACTACGGGCAGAAGATCCGGTTGGAGGTCCACGGCGGATGCGCTCGGTTGCCGATCATGAAGCAGATTATGGACGTGGCCACCCATCCGAACGTCGGCGTCTGTTGGAACTCGAACGCCGAAGATTTGCAGGGCGAAGGGTTGGAGTACAATTTCAACCTGGTCAAGAATCGCTTGGCGGATACGGTCCATGTTCGGGAATTGAATCTGGGCGATTACCCCTATCAAGAGTTGATGAATCTTTTCGTGGGCATGGACTACGCGGGGTGGATTCTGCTGGAATGCCGTACGGATCCCCCGGATCGCGTCGCCGCATTGAAGGAACAGCGAGAGGTTTGGCGGCGGATGATTGCGGCGGCCCAGGCCAAGGTAGGAACCTGAGGTCCTTTCCGGCACGGTCGGTGACTTGTGGACAAGACCATGCGGCGATTCGGCGGTTTCGACGAGGCCCGTTTGCGGGAATGGTTGGATCGGTTTCCCAGCCTTCGCATCGGCGTGCTGGGCGATTTTTTCCTAGATAAGTACCTGGATATCGATCCGGCCTTGCAGGAAACCAGCCTGGAGACGGGAAAGCCGGCCCATCAAGTGATCCGAGTCCGGCATAGTCCGGGTGCGGCGGGCACCGTTGTCTGCAATTTGTCGGCCCTGGGAGTGGGCGCGATCGAAGCGGTGGGATTCACGGGGGACGACGGTGAGGCCTACGATCTTCGGAAAGACTTGACCGCCTTGCGATGCTCCACGCGGCATCTGCATGTCGTTCCGGATCGCATGACGCCGACGTACACCAAGCCTCGCGACGCCGGGGATCCCGCGCTCGAAGGCGAGCATTCGCGGTACGATCATAAGAATCGCGATCCGTTGCCGGAGGAGGTCTTGCGGCGGATCGCCCAATCCGTGGATTATCTGCTTCCCACCCTCGATGCGTTGATCGTCTTGGATCAAGTCGAGGAAGAGGATTGCGGCGTCGTCACCGCTGCGATGCGGCAGTTTTTGACGGAACGGGCGGCGATCTGGCCGAGCGTGGTTTTTTGGGCCGATAGTCGCCGCCGCATTCGCCGATTTCGCGGTCTGATCGCCAAGTGCAATCAGCACGAATTGCTTGGGGCTTCCTCGTCAACGAACGCGGCGGAACCCTGTTGGGACGCGCTGTTGCCGGCGCTGCGTGATTTGCGGGAGGCCAACGAGGCGCCGGTCGTCGTCACTTTGGGGGCCGCCGGTATGTTGGTCAGCGATCCCGAGCCGATTTGGGTCCCGGGCGTGCCGGTGACGGGGCCTGTGGATCCAACCGGTGCGGGCGACAGCGCCAGCGCCGCGGCGGTTGCCGCCTTGGCCTGCGGAGCGTCGCTGCCGGAGGCCGCGCTGTTGGGAAATCTGGCAGCCTCGATCACCGTCCAGCAATTGGCAACGACGGGAACGGCGAGGCCGGAGGAACTCGAGCCGAGGCTCAAGCTTTGGCTCGAGTCGCAGGCGAAAGCATGAGCGGCGCCCGCCCGCGTTTTTGAAATACAAGAAGGAGACACCGATGCGATCCGCCGCCAACCTCTCGCCGGAGAAACCTCGTCACGCACGAAGAATCGCAAAGGAGTGCGGATTGCATCGAATCGCGCTGCTGGGTTGTATGTCCGTTCCGCTGGTTAGCGGGCTTGTGGCGATTGGAATAGTGTTGGGCACCTCCGGGTCTTGCCGTGGGGAGGAACCTCCGCCCAATGTCCTGCTAATTCTGACGGACGACCAAGGTTGGGGCGACCTCGGTTGCTTTGGTGCCAAGGATTTGGACACGCCGAATCTCGATCGGCTTGCCGCGGGCGGGATGCGGATGACCAATTTCTACGCAAACTGCCCGGTTTGCTCTCCCACCCGCGCCGCGCTCTTGACGGGCAGGTATCCCGAAAGCGTCGGCGTGCCGGGCGTTATCCGCACGCATCCGCGCAACTCGTGGGGTAGTTTGAATCCCAACGCGAAGTTGTTGCCGGCAATTCTGGCCGAGCGCGGGTACGCTACCGCGATCGTTGGGAAATGGCATCTGGGGTTGGCTCCCGGCGACGATCCCAACTCGCGAGGTTTCGAATTCTTTCACGGCTTTTTGGGCGACATGATGGACGATTATTGGACCCATCGTCGCCACGGCCTGAACTACATGCGGCAAGATCAACGGGTCATCGATCCCGCCGGGCACGCGAGCGATTTGTTCAGTGATTGGGCCTGCGACTACTTGCGGACCTGGGCGGCGCGCGAGCAATCGCCGTCCGGCAGGCCGTTCTTTTTGTATCTGGCCTACAACGCCCCCCATGTGCCGATACAGCCCCCCACGGAAGCCCTCGCGGCGTATCGGCACCGCCACCCCGACGCCTCGGCCGAGCGTGCCGGTTTGGCGGCCTTGATCGAACACATGGACGCCGGTATCGGCCGGGTGTTGAATACGCTCCGGGAACTGGGGTTGGAGGAGAAAACGCTGGTTCTCTTCTCGAGCGACAACGGCGGACAACTCAACGTGGGGGCCAGTAACGGACCGTACCGTGATGGCAAAGGAACGGTGTACGAGGGTGGGATTCGCGTACCCATGATCGCCCGACTACCCGGCAGGATATCGGCCGGGACCCAGAGTGACGCCGTAGCCCTGACGATGGATCTCTTCACGACGGTCCTGGATGCGGCGGGGATACCTAAACCGCCGGAGGCGGACGGCGTCAGCCTGATGCCGATTTTGACGGGTAACGCCAAGGAGACGCCCGAGCGGGACCTGTTTTGGGTGCGACTGGAGCAGGGACGCTGGATTTGGGCGGCGCGCCGTGGGAATTGGAAACTGGTTCGGCCTTTACCGCCCAAGGATCGCCCGGCCCGAGACGAATTGTACGACTTGGCCGCCGACCCGAGGGAAACGACGGATTTGAGCGACCGGCGACCCGAGGAATTGCGCCTGATGCAGGAGTTGCTGGAGCGGCATATCGCGGCGTCGCGCGATGTGCCGTGGAAGCCCGGCGAACGCCCGATCCCCGATGCCGCCGTCCTCTTTCGCTCCGGACAGGGCGGTTATCACACCTACCGCATTCCGGCCTTGGCGGTTGGAGCCAAGGGCACATTGCTGGCCTTCTGCGAGGGCCGAAAGACCAGCGCCCGAGACGACGGCGATATCGACCTCTTGCTCCGCCGATCGGAAGACGGGGGAAGAACTTGGAGCGAACCGACGCTCGTTTACGAGGAGGGCGGGGACGCGCCGATCACGATCGGGAATCCTTGCCCGGTGCTGGACGCTCGGACCGGTACCCTTTGGCTGGCGTTTTGTCGCAACAACGATCGCGTCTTCGTGATCTCCACGCAAGACGACGGTTTGACCTGGAGCGCGCCGCGCGAAATCACGGCGGACGTGAAGGAGAAAGACTGGGACTGGTACGCCACGGGACCGGGCCACGGCATCCAATTACGGTTCGGGCCGCACGCGGGCCGATTAGTGTTTCCGTGCGATCACCGGGTGCGGGACGGGGATGGAAGCTGGCAACGTCGCGGACGCTCTCATGTGATCTTCAGTGACGACGGGGGCGCGACCTTTGAGCGCGGTGAGCCGACGGATTGGGGCATGAACGAGTGTCAAGCGGTGGAACTAAAGGACGGTCGCTTGCTCTTGGACATGCGCAACTACTTGGGCAAGAATTGTCGCGCCTTTGCTGTCAGCGAGGACGCCGGCCGAACCTGGTCGCAGCCCGTGTGGAATGAAACGGTCTATTGCCCGGTCTGCCAGGCCGCCATCATCGGTTTTACCGAGCAACCGCAGGTCCTTCTGCACAGCGGGCCGGGAGGACCGGGACGGGCAGGCATGACGTTGCGAGTCAGCTACGATCAAGGGAAAACCTGGCCCTACGCTCGCACGATTTCACAGGCCCCCGCAGCGTACAGCGACCTGGCGGTCCTGGAGGATGGGACCATTTGCCTGATCTTCGAAACGGGCGAGGCCCATCCCTATCAGCGGATCGACTTCGTGCGTCTGATTTTGAGCGACTTGGAACCCGCCGGAGAATGAATTCGACGGGAACCAGCGGAGACTGCTCATACGTCTTCTTGAAGCAGCACCAGCGTTTTTTGAATCACGACCAAAACCGTCTCTCGAAACTCCAACGTCAGCACCTCCGTGTTGTCGAGCAAAGTCCGAAGGGCTTCGTTCATATTCCGCATGGACGCCCGCGCCATCTCGCTTCGGGCTTGGGCGGCGATGCCGCCGTAAATGACGGAACCTGCGGTGCCCGCGGTGGCGTTTTCCAAGACCGTAGCGTGAAAGGACTTTTGGGCGGCTGAAAGCTGCTCGTAGCGATTCAGGATTCTTTGACGGGCCGCCACGCTGTAGGATGCCGCGAGCAATCGTTTGATCGCCTGGTCGATCTTGCGATAGATCTGCACGACGACTTGTTTGATCGGAGGCTCGGCATCTCGAATCAAATGCTCGGCCCAGTTGGTCGTGCGTTGGCAGCGGCGCAAGACTTCCATCTTGTCCGACGGTATGTCCGCGACGGCGATGAGTTGCGGTTCGTCTCCGGACCACTCCACCAACCATTCGCCCTGCGGAATGTCGGCTTGGTAGAAGGCGGCATAAGTCGGGCGTCCCTCTTCCAGCACGATGAAGACGCCGTGCTTGCGATTATTCTTGTACTCGCCGTAGAATCGTAGGCCTTCCAAACCTTCGGGATCGTAGACCAGGAATCGTCCGGATCGAAAGCCCTTTTCATACTCCCCGAAGAAAAGCGGATTGCCGTTCTTCGGATGCAACAGCCAAAGAGGTCCGTGGAGATATCCGCGGAAGAAGGATGCAGCCAAAATCGGCGCGTCGGGTTGATCCGATTCCGGATCGGCGAAGACGAACACCAGCGGTTGGGTGGCAACCATTGGTCTGCCGCTAAGCCCGGCTTGCACGAACTTGAGAGTGGTATCGACGCGGGCGACCAGGGCGTCGATGGAAACACTGGGAACCACGCTCTGGGGACGAACGAGGATTTCCTGCTCCTTCAGGGGGAGGGTGAAGGACGTAAACTCGATTCGCATGGACGTGATGCGGATCCAACTCGCTTCCGGGCCGACCGGTTGGCCCGGGTACTGGGACACGGGAACGACCGGCAATCGCGGCCTGCCGTAACCGGGATAGCCGGACGCCCCGAACTCCAAGCAGCGTCCGTTGACTCCGATCGCGGCGGCAAGAACGGAAGCGCCCGCCTTGATCAAGAGGTTGAGAGCGCGTGCGATCCCCGCTCGCCGGGTTTGGACGTGTCGTCGCGAGGCGATTCCGAGGATGCCGCCTGCGTGATCGATCGACTCCGGATTGGAAATACTCATGCTCGGGCCCTCTTCAGTGATGACTGCCTGTGCGTGAACTCACGCCGCATGCGATGGATGCAAGGGCGGTTTCCCGTTTGTTTACTCTTACGAGTCTATCGACCCCGGTTGGACAGTCGCGGTCCAATCACGCGGAGGAGGGGATGTGCTCATTGGTAGGCCGACAGCACGGGGCAAAAAGCCCGCCTTTGTACTGCGAATAGGTCGTTGCCGACTCGCCGTCGCCGGTTGGGCGGTTGGGACCGCATGTCCATGCGGTTTCCGGCGGCGTGTTGTTGGAGGATGAACGGTCCTTTATACTCAGTACGAGTTCAAGGTTGCCGACGAGAAAGAGGGCGGCGGAGAATGCTTGCGGGACGACTGTGGCCGGTAACACCGTCCGGACCGGACGCCGCTGAGCCTGCCTGAGGGGGGACGATCATTCCAGGAGGAAGCGATGAACCTACGTGATCCGCGATACGGAGATTTCGCTCTGGTGCGGGAGATGTTGGAGACGCCGGATGGGATCCGCCGGTTCGATCCGACTGCGGCGCAGGAGGCCGCGGTGGAGGTGCATGCGACGCGGCGGTTGTTGTTGACCGGAGAGGGGTCCAGCCGAATTTTCCCGGCCAAGAACGCAATTTATGAGAACCTCAAGCTGGGCTGTCCGTGGCAGATCGTGACGGAAGGGGCACGCCAAGCCCAAGAGTACGAACTGAGCCGTTTTGCGGTCTTTGGGGCCAGCAATAGCGGACGCACCAAAGAGGTCATCGCTCTTTTCTCGCAGTTGGCGGAGGAAGGCCACGAGCGGCGGTTCGGATTGACGGCCCACCGCGGAGTGAAGCTGGAAGAAGTCTCGGTGCGTTGCTATTACCTGACGTGCGGTTCGGAAGAAGCGGTGGCCGCTACGAAAAGCGTTGTCGAGCAGGCGCTGTTCTACCGCGCGATGTTGGCGGAGACCGAAACGGATTCTCCCTTCTTGAGTCCAAGTCAAAAGGAATCGGCGGCCGAGGCGGCGCGGTCCGTTCTGGAGATGCCTCTCGATGGTAAGTTGATCGAACGCCTGGCGTCGGCCCCGCTCATTTACTTTGCCGGTCGCAATACCGGAGTGGCGGAGGAACTGACGCTCAAAACCAACGAAATCACGCACAAAAAGAGCGATTATCTCGAAGGCACGTACGCCGTGCATGGAATCGAGGAGGTCATGCGACCGGACGAGGTCGTTGTGCTGATCGATCCCTTTCCGTCGGAAATAGAGAAGTTCCGAGAGGTGCTGGCGGAGGGGGTAGGCATGACGGTCCTTGCGGTTTCGGCCGAGGAGACGCCTTTCCCCACCATTCGCATCCCTCAGGTGGACGGTTACGACACCGTGTTACAACTCCTGGCCGGGTGGAATCTTCTGGTCGAAGTCGGCGTGGCGTTGGGGATCAATCTGGATAAGGCCGAGAGGGCGCGTAAAATCGGCAACGCCTTTCCCGGTTCTTGACGCGCGGCTTTCGGGGAGTGGGCTTGCTCGAGAGTCCAAGCGGCGAGGAATCGAGGGGGGCTGTCGTACGGCGGTTTTCGAAAAAGGCGGTCTTTTATGGCTGGCGGCATCATCTATGGCAGGCGAACACCGGAAGGGCCTCGCCACAGCGGTGAAATAGCGGACGCGTTTTCATCGTGGAATGCGGAGCACGAAACTTGGCTCTTCATTTCACCGCATGACGATGATGTCGTCATTGGCGCCGGGATTACGCTTCAGGCCGCTTTGGCCGAGGGCGTGGCGGCGCACGTCGTCATAACGACCGACGGACGGATGGGTTACTGCCGCTTGCCGCAGCGCCGTACCATTACCCGCATTCGCGCGGATGAATCTCGCGAGGCCTATCGAACCCTCGGCCTGCCTTTGGAGCAATTGGAATTCTTGGGCTTTCCCGATTGCAACTTGAATCCCTACCGCGGTCGTCATTTCACTACGATCGGCGACCCGACGGAGATGGAGGGGGCCAGCGGCTTGCAAAACGCGTTTCCGTATATCATTCGGCGTCTCCGGCCTACCCGGGTGTTCCTGCCGACTCCCACCGACCTGCACCCGGACCATCGCATCGTCTACGAAGAGGCGTTGATCAGTCTTTTCCATGCCCAGGGAAACATCTGGCCGGAACTCGGCCAACCCATCGCCCAAGTGCCGCAAGTTTACGAATACGCCACTTATTGCGATTTCGCCTCGCCGCCGCAGATACGTATTGTGGCGCCGCCCGATTTCTTGGACCGCAAGTTAAGCGCCATTCGCGCCTTTTCCAGTCAAGAGCAGATCGAGGTCTTGGTGGAGGTTCAACGTCGCACCGGTCCCGTCGAGTACATTCGGGAGGTGGCGTTCAACTTCTACTCGCCCGAAAAGTACGCGGACCTTTTTTGATACGAACCGGTCTTTGGAAATCGCCGCAGCGGTCCGGCTAAACCGGGGGGACCGTCGAGCATGCGGTTGGATCGTTGAGGATGCGTCCGGCAACCCGATGTCGGGGTGTGCCGCGGCGTCTTCGTCCATGCCCGAGTCGGGAGGGCGATATGCGGCTTACTTGGGTGTTGGCGGCGTTGGCGGCGGCAATTCCGGTCGGCGGCACGGGTTGGTGCGAGAACGGCGCATCACCGGGCGGAATCTCCGGCGACGGTGGTAAACCGGCGGTTCACGGCGAGTCGCCGCTGTATCATTGGACCTTCGACGATGCCGAGGCGACCGTCTGCCTCGATTCGGGAAAGGGAGGATGGCACGCCGAGCACTCAGGCCAAGACAATGCCGGCGTGCGATTGGGGGACGGACTGTTTGCGACCTGCTTGCAGTTGCAAGGCGAGCACAAGATTGCTACCGTCGGCCCGATGCCCCGCCGTCCCACCGAGCAAATCGGATTTTCCGTATGGGTGATGCCGACCGAACTCCGCGGCTATCGCGAAATCTTTCGCAAGGAGGACGGCGACCGGCGGTTGCTCTTCTCCTTTCAAAACGACGGCACCATTTTGTCGTTGGGACTGAACATCGGCGGCTATGTGGAATGCGACGCGCCGATTCGACCTGAGGACGTGATGGATGGCCGCTGGCATCATTGCGCGGCCACGTTCGACGGTCGCGTGATGCGGGTCTATCTCGACGGGCGCATGATCGGTGAGTTGGAACGCCCGGGAACGATCTCGTGCGGGGGCGATGCGCCGGGGTGTATCGGATCTCTCAACGGCGGTGAGAATTTTCAGGGGCGACTCGACGACCTCCGCATCTATGATCGCGCGCCGGATGCGGAGGAAATCGCCGCGCTGCATCGCACGGGCTTGCAAATCATCTTGGCGCGGCAGGATCAAGCCGCCCGATGGGTGCAAAGGGTCTATCACCGCGAGGGTACGTTCCTGCAAACCTTGTCGGGCTTGCAGGGGCGATTGAAGGACGTCTCGCAACCCGTGACCGCCGACGCGCATGCGCTTTTGGTTCGGTGTCTCCAGGCCGATTTTCCGCAAGAAATCGAGGCTTTGAGCCGTTTCGCAGAACTGCCGCCGGAGTTCTGTGTGCTGCCGTCCGGCGAACATACCTGGCGTAAGGCGGCGGATCGCGTGCATGCCCTGCTGATCGAATATCGTCCCCTCACGGACGAGCAATGGCGTCGGGCGTCCGACGCGGATCGCGAGTACTGGCGGCAAATCGACGAGGTCGCCCGCGGTTATCGCGACTTGGTAGAAACGAAAACCCCGGATGATTCTCCCGCTTGGCTGGAATTCATCCTGAAGGCCGGTCCTGAGATTCGCCGCCGACCTCGACTCCAAGAGGCTGTGGCGCCGTACGTTTTGCCCGAGACCCCGCCAACGCGGAGCCTGACGGAGGCGGAGGCGCGAACGGTGTTGGAGCGGGATTGGTTGTGCCAGGTCGGGGGAAACCCCGCGGCGGATCGCATCCGCCGTGAGTTGGAGCGAACGCGACGTCTGGCGGAGCGGACGGTTGCTACCCTGCCCGCGTCGGGGGCTGAGGATAAGCTCTCGCGCATCGAGGCATGCCGGCGCGAAATGGACGCCTTGATTGCGGAAATTCCGGAGGCGGGAGAACGGCCGGACCTGTATTTCCGTCTGCGGCGATTGAAGCGGGAATTGATGTTCTTGGATCCCACCCTCGACTTCGATCGCCTCGTCTTCATCGATCAGCCCTTCCCGCAAGGTTCGGAATGGCGGCATGAAACGCGGCATCGCCTGGGATATATGGCGGTGCCGGGCGGGCGACTGTTGGTGCTGGAAGGTCTCGGGCCCGACGGCACGTTACGGCAATTGGCCCCGCAAGCCCCGCTGCACGGTTCTTTTTGGCGGCCGGACGTGGACTTCGACGGTCGCAACGTCTTGTTCTGCTTCAAACCGCACAACGAAAAGTCTTTCCATATTTACGAGGTTGCGGCGGAGGGCGGGCCTTATCGCCGATTGACCGCAGGGCCGTACGACGATTTGGATCCGATCTACCTGCCGGACGGGAAGCACATTCTGTTTTCCACCACGCGGGGCAACACGTACGTGCGATGCATGCCCCCGACCAATGCGTTCATTTTGGCACGTTGCGACCGTGACGGCCGAAACATCTATTTGATCTCGGCCAACAACGAACCCGACTATTTGCCGAGCTTGATGCCGGACGGGCGCGTCCTGTACACGCGATGGGAGTACACCGACAAGCCGCTTTGGCGGGCGCAAAGCCTGTGGACGGTCCGCCCCGACGGCACTCAGACGCAGGTCTTTTGGGGCAATCAAAGTGTGTGGCCGGACCTGCTCAAGGATGCCCGAGTCATTCCGGGAAGTCGCCGCGTCATGTTCACCGGCAGCGCGCACCACGATTGGTTTTCCGGTGCGGTGGGGATCATCGATCCGGATCGCGGCTTCAACTTTCCGCACGGTCTGACCAAGGTGACGCGCGAATTGCCCTGGCCGGAATGCGGCAACGGTCCGGTCGATCCCGGCGAGTCCGACGACTATGAATCCTACGGTCGATACCAAGCCTATTACTCGCCGTATCCGCTTTCCGAGCGGCTTTTCTTGGTCTCGGCTCTGCGCGAGGGGAAGTTCGTTCTCTACTTGATGGACGTGGATGGCAATCGCGAGTTGATATACGAGGGGACGCACAACATCTGGTACGCGATGCCGCTCCGCCCTCGAAAACGCCCGCAGGTTCTTACCGAGTCGGTGGTCTGGCCGACGCGTGCGACGAAGGATCATCCGGCCGACGGGATTATTTACACGGGCAACGTGTACCAGAATGCGCCGCCGGAACTTCGCGGTCGCGCCAAGTTCTTGCGAGTCTGGACCATTGATCACAAGACGTACACCTATTGGCACCAGCGACCGTATATCTCGACCGGTCCGGTCGTCTCCGCCTTGCAATCCGACGGGGTCAAGCGACTGCTGGGAACCGTCCCGTTGGAGTCGGACGGGTCCGCGGCGTTCTACGCTCCTTCCGGCATCCCGCTGCACTTTCAACTTTTGGATGAGCGACAACGAGCCCTCCAAACCATGCGCAGTTTCGCCAACGTCATGCCCGGAGAGACCCGCGGTTGTTTGGGCTGCCATGAGTCGCACAGTCGTGCCCCGATGCCGGACGCGTCGGGCTTGGCATTGCGCGCCACGCCGCGGACGATCACACCGCCGCCATGGGAAGACCGTACCGTGAGCTATCCGCGATATGTGCAACCGGTCTTGGATCGCTATTGCGGCTCGTGTCATCAGGGAGAAGGGGAAGCGACGGCCGTGCTCGACTTGACGCCGCGACCGGGCTTTCTGGGGTTTGCTGAACCGTATTTCCTGCTGATCGGTCGACCGACTTGGGGGCAACCGTATCGCAAACCGGAGGTCATTCCGGCGGGTTTCGGTATCGCCAATCCGTTGATCGTGGAGGGCTACGCCACGACGGACCCGCAGGCTTACCGCACGCCGCCTCCGATGACGGCGTTGTCGTACAATAGCGCGTTGGTCGAACTTTGTGCGAGCGGGAAACACTACGGCGTCAAGGTGGACGACGTCAGTCTGCTGCGGATCATCGCTTGGGTCGATGCCATGACTCCGTATCGCGGCGAGGAAGAGATTCGCGAGATTCCGGATCCCGAGTTTCAGGGCGTGGATTGGTTGGCGATTCGCCCGCGGATCAAGACGGCGGTCAAAGTGATTCGGCCGGGACCCGTCGATGACGCGGCAGATGATGACGGCTAATGATCGAGCGGCGGACGCGATGTCGAACTCGCAATCCGCGGCGAGAAATTTGCACAAAAGGGTGCTTTTTCCGATTGAAATTTTTCACGAGACCGATATAACTTTATTGAGTCGATGACAGCGATGCATGCGGTGATTCGAGGAGAGTTTACGCGGCATACGATCATCGTCGGCAAGATGCCGCGAAAGTCGGCGGGACGGCGGAGACATCGTCGCCGCGACGAACACGGTTGTAACGTTCGGTCGGACGCTTGGGACATCGGAGAGATCGACGAGCTGAAGCGAGTGCGGCGTCCGCGGGGAACGATCTGAAGGATTGGGGACGAAACACGGTGAGCTAAGGTGGCCCTTCGAATCGGCTTCGGTGGTCGAAGCCGTCTCACCGTGAAGCCAATGGACGGAGGTTCAAACCGTGGCAAAGAAGGCTGCCAAAGGCGCTGCGACCAAGAAGGCCGCGACCACGAAGAAGGCCGCCAAGAAAGCAACCAAGAAGAAGTGCTGATCCGGTTGCTACGGCTTTCTTCCCGCCATCGCATCGCAAGGATGGGATCGTGATGGTCGGGTCAAGCTCCGAGAGTGAACAATAACGAGAAAGGGCCGTCGCGCAGGGAGCGCGGCGGCCCTGTCGTCTTCCTTCTCCGATTCGATAGGCGTTTGGCCGCGGTTTGTGGATGGGTGCCGATCTCCGTCGAATGCCCGTCGCAGCGGACTTCGGCCTCGGGCGACGGTTACGTCGCCGAACGGGTACGTCCTTCCGCGGCACGGTGGGCGAGGATGGCATCCAGTTCCTGTTTGAGCCGAGGCAAAATCTCTTCGTAGCTGAAGCTCCCCAGGGTTTCGGATCCGCGTTTCAAATTGACGTAGCGCGGGCCGCACCAAAGGCCAAGGTCGGCGGAGTCCGTCTCACCCGGTCCGTTGACGCGACATCCCATCACGGCGATCGTGACGTCGGCCTCGGCGGCGTATCGCGTCATGTCGCGAACTTGTTCGGCCAACTCCACGAAGGCCGAGTTCTCCACCCGAGAGCAACTGGGGCAACTGATGATGTTCAGGCGTCCCGGCGTCCAAGGCTCCACCGTGATGCGTCCCGCCGCCGCGTCGCGGACGATCTCCAGTCCGGCGGTGACCTCCTCGTGTTTTCTGGGATTGGGCAACGTCAACGACAGGCGGAGGGTGTCGCCGATACCTTCCGCGAGCAGCGGTAGCAACGCGGTCCGCGTTTTCAGGATGCCTTCCGGCGGCATACCCGCCTCGGTGACCCCCAGGTGCAAAGGCACGTCGGGTCGTTGGGCGGAGAAGCGGCGGTTGATTTCCACGACCTTGGCCGGATCGGAATCCTTCAGTGAGACGCAGTATTGATCGAAGCCCAAGCGATCCAGCAGTTCGCAATGAAGGAGGGCCGATTCCAGCATGGGCGAGAGCTTGTCGTGCGGGGGGAATTTCTGCTGAACGGCGGGGTCCACCGAACCGCAGTTGACGCCCACCCGCAATGCGCAACCGTGCTTGGCCGCCGTCTCGGCGATGAATCGCACCTTGTCCTGCCAGGGCACGTCCTTTTGATGGTGGTACAGGTGGCCGGGGTTGTAGCGCACCTTTTGCACCAGCGGCGCCACCTGAACCACTAATCGATAATTCTCTTGCAGATCGACGGTCAGGGCCGCCTCCGTCCGTTGGCGGATCTCGGCCAGCGCTTGCGCGTCGGACTCGCTATCCACCGCAATTCTAACGACGGATGCGCCGGCCTGCCGCAGCATCTCGGCCTGGGCCGCCGTGGCGGCGACGTCCTGCGTCTTAGTCGCGCACATGCTTTGTACCGCGATCGCATGGCCTTTGCCGATGCGGACGGGGCCGATGCGTACGGTACGCGTGGGTTTTCTGGCTGGAAGCGGATTCGGCGTGGGCTGAAGATCGATGTTCATAATGTTGACGAATTTGGGTCAAGTGACGCGAAAGATCGAATTGGCTGAGCGAGTCGAGTTCCACTCACGGCTTGACGAGCGAAAGGCACGGCGCGGAGAGCTGCGGCGATTTGCCGGGCGATGCGGTTCCCACGCCATGCGGCGAATTCCCCGGCAATCTAGGGCGGAATCGCCTGCGGTTCCGCGAGGACGGATTCGTATCGGCCGCGGAAGACATCGGCGGGTAGGCCGTCTTCCGTGACCCGACCGCCTTGCAACACGATGACGCGATCGGCCAGGCGGCGGACAAAGGCCGGTTCGTGAGTCACCATAATCAAGGTCATACCGTCATTTCGCAACCCCTCGAGGACGGTCAAGACTTCCACCTTCAGTTCGGGATCGAGGGCGCTGGTAATTTCGTCGCAGAGCAGGCCGCGAGGTTCCATCGCCAAAGCTCGGGCGATCGCCACCCGCTGCTTTTGTCCGCCGGACAGTTCCCGCGGATAGGCGTGAGCGCGATCGGACAGCCCGACGCGATCCAGCAGCGTTTCCGCCCGTCTGGCCGCCTGACGTGCCGACAGGCCGAGGACTTGCCGCGGGGCCTCCATCACGTTTTGCATGGCCGTGAGATGGGGGAACAATTGAAAATCCTGAAAAATCATGCCGAGCGTCCGGCGGACCTCGCGCAGTACGGCGAAAGGGGCGGGACGCAGTCCGGGGCGGAGGCGATGCTCCATGACCCGGATTTCGCCGGCGTCGAAATTGCATAGCCCGTTGAGGCATCGCAAAAGGGTGGATTTTCCGGCGCCGCTCGGACCGATCACGACGGCGGTTTCGCCTGCCGCAAACCGCAGGTCCACGCCGCGGAGAACGGGACGCCCCGCAAACTGTTTATGCAGGCCGCGGATTTCGATGTCCAACTCGGCTGCCATCAAAGACCCTTTCCCCAACGCCGTTCCAAATGCCGGGCCAGCAAACCAAGCGGGACCGACATGATGAGATACAGGGCCGCCGTGGCGACACCGATCTCCAGGTATTTTAGGCTCGACTTCGCCAAAATCTGGTATTGTTTCGTCAATTCTACCACCGCGACAATGCTGACAATGCTGGTGTCCTTGAACAAGGCGATGAAGTCGTTGGTCATGGGCGGCAAAATGACTCGCACGGCCTGCGGAAAAATGATGCGGCGAAAGGTTACGGCCCTGCTCATGCCCAGGGATGCCGCCGCTTCCCATTGACCGTGCGCAACCGATGCAATGCCGGAGCGGTAAATCTCCGCCTCGTAGGCCGCGTAATTCAACCCGAAACCGAGGACGGCGGCCTGAAACGGGCTGAACCGCAGGGAGAACGGCAACGCCCATTGCTCGGCCAAGGAGGGCAAACCGTAGTAAATGAAGAACAGCAGAAGAAGGACGGGAATGCCCCGAAAGAACTCGATGTAAGCGGTGGCCGACCAACGTAGGGGTCGTGGGCCGTAGAGTCGCAACAGCGCGATCGGTAGGCCGAGTGCGACCGCTGCCGCCATGCTGGTTATCGTGAGGAAAATCGTCACGCCGGCGCCGTGCAGCAATAGGGGCAGGTAGCGCGAAGGGGTCCAGTTGCGGCCTGCCTCCGCCGCTACATCCACCGCTTCCCATGCTTCCAACGAATCTTGTGCGGAGTTCCACAGTCCCCATTTCTCGTAGATACGCCGCAACTCGCCGGAGCGGACCAATTCCCCCAGGGCGTGATCGACTTGAGTTGCGAGAGCCTCGTCTTCCTTGCGGAACGCGATGGCGTAATAACCTTGACCGAAAGGTTCACCGAGAAAACGGAGACGCGGGTTGGGCCGAGCGAAATACACCGCGATCGGCAGGTCCATCACCACGGCGTCCAATCTTCCGATCTCGAGGTCGAGGTAGGGTTCGGTTTGATTCCCGTAGAGGACGGGCCGAAACCCCATTTCCTCCAACAGACGCTGGGCGGCGGTTTCTTCCAGGGTGCCGACCCGACCGTTCAGGCTCAAGAGTTCGTCCAGCGTGGTGAAGCGTCGATCGTCGGCCCGAACGACTGTTTGCAGAGTGTAGACGTAGTAGGGCCGAGAAAGCCGCAAGGCCTGGGCACGGTCCGGAGTTACCTCCAAACCGTTCATGGCGAAATCGAAATCTCCCCGCTGCAGACCGCTGACCAGGCCGGCGTAGTCGTACTGCATCCATTGGATGGGCCGTCCGAGGCGTTGTTCGAGAGCTTCGGCCAAATCCACTTCAAAGCCGACCACGCGACCGGGATCCCGCGGATCGTAAAAAATGTAGGGGGCGACTCCCTCGGCGTCCGCCGCCCAACGCAACGGAGCGGTCTCCTCGCAGACGCCGAGACCGTCCGCCAGGGCGACGACCAACATCGTGCCGGCGAGAGCGAGGCTGAAGAATCGGCGGCGCATTCGATTCACGTTGGGCCTTGGTGGCAAAGGTCGAAAGTGAATTGCACTTTGGAAAAGGCGGGCGAATCGTGGGAATTATAGCGCGTATGGCTCAGTGTCGCGAGGGTAGGCCGCCGGGTCCCTCGATTTGGGGTCGAAGGGTGGATCGGATGGATGGACCGATGATTCGGCGTTCGTGCGGATGAGTCGCGGGGGTATAATCAAGCGGCTTCGTGGAACCGATGTACGGGGGCTTTTCGGGAGACCCCGGCGACGGAGGCTGCCGATGCAAGTTTTCGTGAAATACTCGTGAAATGAAGGTGTCATGTTGAATCATGTTGCCATAAAGTTTGTGCGAGCCGCGATTTGCGGGTGGTTGCTCGGTTGGGTGCTGCCGGTGCAATCGGGCTTCCATGCGGCGGCGATGGCCGAGTCGGTGGCGCCCGCGCCGTCTTCGCCGGGTGCGGCTGAGACTGCGAATACGGCCGAAACCCCGGCGGAACCCGCTCTCCTCCCTTTGCCCATGCCTCCGTCGGCGGAGGCCGTCGCCCCGACGGCGTCGGTGACGCTCAGCGCGGAAAGCGTGAATACTTTCCTGGAAACGGTGCGAGCCGATATGTCGTTGCCGGAGACGGCACGCGCGCAGGCGGAAGCAGCCCTCCAGCAAACGCTGAAGGAACTCGATGCGGCGTCGCAGTTTCGGGCTCAAGCGGCGACGTTTCAAGCGAAACTGGAGCAACTTCCCCGCGAGATCGAGCGTTGGGAGGCGGAGTTGGCGGCGACTGGTGCGCCGCCGCAAAACATTCCGTCGGAGGCGTCGCCGACCGAATTGGAATCGCTCCTGCAAAAGGCGGAGGCGGCACTCGCGGAGGCCGGTGCCGCTCGCGACGCCGTGGAGATGGAAGGACCCCGACGCGCGGCGGTGAAGCGCGACACGCCGGCCTTGATCGAGGCTGCCCAGAAGAAGATGCAAACGGCGCGGGAGCAACTGGCTCAACCGCCCGCCTCGGATAGTCCGGCCGCGCTGACTCAGGCCCAACGCTGGCTGCGCCAGGCTCAAATCGAGGCCGCCGCCGCAGAGATCGATGCCCGGCAAAAGGAAGTGTTGTTTTACGATCGGGCCAATGAAACGTTGTTGCCGTTGCGTCGGCGCGTCACCACCCAAAAGTACGCCGCCGCGGAAGAGTGGGTGCGACGTTTGAAGGAGGAACTGGCCAAGCGTCGCAAGGAAGTCGCGGAAGAGACGTTGAGTAAGAGCAAGGACCGCCTGTCGGAACTGCCGCCGCAGTTGAGTGGTCCCGCCTTGAAGAACCGCGAACTGGCGAGCGATGTGAGGGACATGGTCGCCCGAGTCGAAAAAACGGAGCAACAACTTAGCGCCGCTCGGGCCACGCTGGATGATATCCGTCGCCGGTTCGACACTGCCAAGGAGCGGATGACGCAAGTCGGGTTGACGGGCGCTTTGGGCGTCTGGTTGCAAGCGCAAAAGGCATCGCTCCCGGACGTTAGGGCGTTGCGAAAGCAGATAGCCGACCGTCAGGAGGAAATACGCAAGATACAGTGGAAGACGATCGAATTGAGCGAGAATCACGCCGCGCTGCCGCCGATCGAGCAGACCGTCGAGCAGTGGCGGAATCGGATACCCTCCGACGCCGACTACGACTTGCGACTGCGGTGGTGGCCGCTGATCGACGAATTGGTGCAAGAGCAATATCGTTTGATCGAAGAACAGTTGCGGTTGTACCAAGACTACCTGGACGATCTTGTGGAGCTGGATAACGTCCAGCAAAGCATCATCCGCCGGGCGGGAGAATACACCTCGTTCATTGATGAGCATATTTTGTGGATTCGCAGCGCGCCGGCAGTTACGGAACGCTTTGTGGAACAGTTCCGTTTGACCCTGGGAGTGGTGCGTTTGCTGCTGGGGCCGGATTCCGCTCAAGACTTGCTGGGTGTCTTGCTGGCGGATGTCGTCGGCCGCGTCGGGCTTTGGGCCGCGGCGGTGAGTGTTTATCTCCTGCTGCTTTTGGTCTACCGACCGTTGCGGGCAAAGTTGCGAGAGGCGGGCAAGCAGGCGGCGGGCAGCACCTACCGCGGGTTTCTTCCCACGTGGAAGGCGCTGGTGATTACCTGTCTTTTGCCGTTTCCGGTCGTCTTGCCGCTGTGGTTCTTGGCTTGGAGATTGGCGGCGCCTTCGTTCGTCGTACCGACGGCCTGGCCGACCGCCGTGGGCCTCGGCTACGCGGGCTTGTTCTATTACCTATTCGATTGGATTCGACATCTCTGCCGCGGTCAGGGATTGGCCGAAGCCCATTTCGGCTGGCCCGAGGACGCGACCCGCTGGGTCTATCGAAGACTTCGCTGGTTCGTGCCCTTGGGAACCATCCTGGTCTTTCTTTGGCGGGCGGTGCAAGCGGCGGGCGACGATCGTTGGCAGAACGGACCGGGACGTTTGCTGTTCGCGGCCCTCTTGGTCTTGTACGCAGTGATGTTGGGGCTTTTGCTGCATCCTCGCGGCAAGTTCATTCGTGCGGTGGGGGCGGTGAATACGAAAATCTGGATCTATCGCTCTCGGGTGGGATTGTTCGCGATCGCGGTGCTGTCGATAGCGTTTTTGGGGGCGGCGTCCTTGGCAGGTTATCACTATACCGCCATGCAATTGGCCGAGCGATTGCGAAACACCCTGCTGGTTCCCGTCGTGCTGGGCGTAGCGGGCGGCCTCTTTTCTCGCTGGACGCTGGTCCGTAAGCGAAGACTGGCCCTCGATCGTTGGCGGCGAACGGCCTCCGCTCCGGTCGCGTCGGAAGGCGCGGAGGGCGGGCCGTTGACCATTCCGGCCGAACCGGAACCGGACCTGACGCTGATCGGCTTGCAGACGCAGAAGCTTTTTTCTACCGCGCAAATCGTCATTGCGGTGGTTGTTTTGGGGTGGATTTGGGGCGATGTCTTGCCGGCCCTGGGTATTTTGCGGCAAGTTACGCTCTGGCATATCGCCGGATCCATCCAGCAATCCCAGACGGCAGCGGATGGCGCGGCCGAGTTGGTGAACGTGCCGGTGTTACGCGCCATCACCTTGGGAGATATGCTGTTGGCGGGATTGATTTTGGCTGCCGGATTCGTGGCCGCGAAAAACATCTCCGGCCTGATGGAAATCGCCTTGCCGCCCAAGATTCGCGGTGACACCGGACTTCGTTATGCAATTGACACGCTGACAGGATACGGCGTGACGATTGTGGCGATCATTTGGGCCTTCGGGCGCCTGGGTATCGGATGGACGCAGGTTCAATGGCTTGTAGCCGCAGTGGGCGTGGGATTGGGTTTCGGGTTGCAGGAAATCTTCGCCAACTTCGTTTCCGGGCTGATTCTGCTGTTCGAACGGCCTATCCGAGTCGGCGATGTGGTGACGCTGGGGGAATACTCGGGCGTCGTATCGCGGATCCGCATTCGGGCCACGACGTTGCTCAATTTCGAGCGGAAAGAGTTGATCGTTCCGAACAAGGATTTGATCACCGGACGCATCCTCAATTGGACGCTTTCGGATGCTGTGAACCGGGTGGAGGTCGCCGTCGGAGTCGCTTACGGCACCAATCCGGATCAAGTCATCGAGATACTCACGCAGGTGGCGGAAGAGAACCCTTACGTGACGAAGGACATACCACCGGCGGTACTTTTTGCGGGCTTCGGGGACAGTTCGCTGAATTTCAAACTTTTCGCCTACCTGCCCAGCTTGGAGAATCGGCTTCCAGCGATCAACTCGTTGCACGCACAGGCTGCCCGTAAGCTGGCCGAGGCGGGGATACAAATCCCTTTCCCGCACCGCGAGGTCTTTTTGCACCAAGTGCCCCCCGTGCACGGCGGTACGGCGACCGAGAGCGACGAACTAAGAGACGACCGATCTCACGATTTGCGTCAAGAAGAAAAGGAATCCGGCGCCGAAGAAAGCCGTTAACCGCGGTACAGGCCGCGTCTGAATGTTCCTTGGCGTGATCCGTTGCTTTGCGACGATCTCGCGGCGGAATCGCGATCGATATTCGCGTCCCATGCTTGACACAGTCGGCCGCGCTTCCGTCCAACACAACGGTCGATTCAGGTGCAGACGGCCCCAAGGACGGGCAGGGTTCGCGTCGAGCACGCCCTTGAAGAGTGTCCCCGGACCGGGTTAAATGAAGATTCTCGAAAGTTTTCGAAGACCGTCATCACTTTCTTGCGGAGAAAGCGTGAAGCGGATGGCTGCGTGAGTTCCCCCCTGGAGGGGCGATGTGTTTCGCGCGCAGGCTGAAAGCCGGGGGCGCAGAGGCTAAATTGAGAAAGACGGGTCGTAGTGCTTGCCCTTTTGTTGGGGGGCCGGAACGAGCCTTTTGAGGAAGAAAATATGTACGCGATTATTGAAGACGGCGGCCGACAGTACAAGGTTGAAGAGGGGCAAGTCCTCGATATCGACTACCGCGCGGATGAGTCGCCGGTAACTCCGACGGGAGATGAGGCCGAACCGCGAAAGATTCGGTTTACCCGAGTCCTTGCAGTTCGTGACGACAACGGTTTGCGGTTGGGCAATCCGGTTCTGGAGGGCGCCGAAGTCACCGCCGACGTCGTGGAAACCGTGATGGGTCCCAAAGTTTACATTCAGAAGTTTCGTCGGCGTAAGAATTATCGCCGCCGCCGCGGCCATCGCCAGATCTATTTGCGGGTGAAGATCGCCGCTATCCAGGCGGGCTAGTCTGCACCGTCCCGGCGCTACTTGGTACCCGCCGATGCGGTTTCTTTCGGGCCGTCTCCTATCGTGTCGCGTCGCGGTTTTCGGCATCCGGCCTCCGCTGGATGTGGATGCACGGTTGAGTGCATCGGAAGTAGGCGGGGAACCGTGCGCGGTTTGCCGAATCGAAATCGCCGCCCGTTCTAGGTAAAATAAGCGGTCGTCGGGTGGTTAATGTTGAGTTTGTATGTAATCGTAATGAAGTTCTGAGGGTCCTAATGTCAGACTTGATTGAGGTCCACGGCGGTCTTGCGGAGCCCGTCAATTGCACTGTTCCGGAACAAGAGCGCGAAGCATTCCTCGCCCGAGCCAAACAACTGGTTCGAGTGCCGGTTTCGGATGCCGACCTTTCGACGGTGTATCGTTTCGGCGACGGTGCGCTCAGCCCTTTGACCGGACCCATGGACCGCGAGACCTACGATCGGGTTCTCGACGAGTCGGTCATCGAGTATCAGGGCAAGCTGTTTGCCTGGACGATTCCGCTTGCGTTTCCCGTCACAAAGGAGTTGGCCAAGTCGATTCAACCGGGCGACGAAGTGGCTCTCGCTCCGAATGGAGGCGACGCGGTCGCCATCCTCAAGGTGACGGACGTTTATCCGTGGGACAAGTCGAAGTACCTTGCCCGAGTGTATCTGACGGAGCGCACCGATCACCCGGGCGGTGATATGGTCCTCAAAGGTGACGCTGACAAGGATTACCTGATCGGCGGCGAAATCCGGGTCTTGCCGCAACCCAAGCATTCCCGGTTCGGCAAGTATGTTCTTCGACCGAGCGAAGTCCGCGAACTGCTGCGCAGTAAAGGCTGGGAGCGCGTCGTCGCATTCCAGACTCGGAACCCCCTCCACCGTGCTCACGAATACGCTTTGGTTTATGGGTTGGAGCAGCTTTTGCGACAGGGTTACAACGCAGGCGCTTGCTTGAATCCCCTCATCGGCGAGACGAAGGGGGACGACGTCCCTGCCGAGGTTCGGATGCAAACGTACGAGGCGCTCATTTCGCGGCGGGCACTCGGCGACGGCGACAGCGACCCGGCGCTCTGGGGACCGCGGAACGAGTCCGTTCCGGATCGCGTGATCCTTTTGGGATTGGATATCAAGATGTTCTACGCCGGGCCGAAAGAGGCGGTGATGCACGCCATCTATCGGCAAAATTTCGGGTTTACCGACATCATCATCGGGCGAAAGCATGCCGATGCCCCTTACCACGACGGCACGCCGATCTGGGGGGACTTCGACGCTCAGCATATCTTTGAGAACCTGAAGGGGGATTTGAAGATTCGTCCGTTGTGCGTGGGCTTCGCGGCCTACTATGAATCCGTGGGACGGGTCGACTTGATGGAGAATCACCCGAACGAAAAGCCGGTTTCGATCTCCGGCAAGGAGATTCGGGCTGCGCTACGCGAGAATCGCCCCGTGGACCCGCGAATTATGCGCGAAAGTACCGCCCAAATTCTCGCTCAGGCCATGGCTGGCAGTTGATGCTGTGGGGCGGTTTCATGCCACCGGAATGGATGTTCTACCTCTTCGGCGGACTCGCTGCTGTCTGCATGGGGTTCGCGAAGACCGGAATGCCCGGCACCTCGGTGCTGGCGGTGGCGTTGATGGCGCAGGCCTTTCGGCATAACGCCGAGCTTTCCGTCGGTGCCATGTTGCCGATTCTGCTGGTCGGCGACGTCGTGGCCGTGTCTTGCTATTGGCGGCATACTTCGTGGTCGCGTTTGTGGCGTCTATTCCCCGCCGTTTCGGTAGGACTGGCGATCGGATTCGGCGTTTTGCACCTGGTTGAGGGAAATGAACTCAGGCCGGTGCTGGGGGTGCTTGTCGCCCTCATGTTCGTCGCCGAGTTGGTACGCCGTCGTTTCAATTCCGATCAAGTTCCGCACGGTTGGGCATTTACCTCGGGCGTGGGGGTATTGGCCGGTTTCGGGACGATGGCGGGTAACGCCGCCGGTCCTGTCATGACCCTTTATTTGCTCAGTCAAGAGTTGCCCAAAGACCGCTTCATGGGCACGTGTGCGGTTTTCTTCTTTACCGTTAACCTTATCAAGGTGGTGCCCTATACTTTCGAAGGGATGATTACTCGGGAAACGCTGACGTTCGCCTTGTTCGGCATCCCCATGACGGTCGTGGGTGTGATTCTTGGGCGGTGGGCTTTCCATCGATTTTCACAACGAGTGTTCGACACCCTTATCCTTTTCCTGGCGGGACTAGCCGCGGTGTGGCTGTTCTTGGGTTAAACTCAAGTCGGTCGGACTTGATCGACTCCGGAAGGGCGGCCTCGTAGTCGACCGCGAGATTAACCAAGAGCCTCTAGAAAGAGGGGGCGTTCGTCGCAACCGACTTGTGGAGACATCGACGGGACTTCTTTGGGGCGAGGATGGGTAATCGCGTGATGCGTCAGTTGTTGGTTCCGGTTTGGATTGCGACTGTCGTGGTGACGGGGGTATTTCTGATCGGATGTGCCCCAAATCGGTCCGAAGAGACGCCGTCGCAGGATCTCGGTTCGAACCGTGGTGAGGACGTCGTAGATGTGTCGGGGGGGATTGGCGGAGGTCGCGCGGACGCAGAGACCTGCCTTCCGGAAAACGTCGGCCCATTGGGTATTCGCGTTAAGGGAGCGGCTTTAAGTCCGGATCGAACCTTCAGGACCAACGACCGCAAGGATTGGCCCAATTACGCCCCGCCCGAGCGGGTCCTTGTAACGCTGCCCGAGATGCCGTCCGAGCTTTCATCCGAATCGAGTGCCGGAAAAGAGGACAACCCGCAGTCGAAAGGGAGAGATGGCGGCGGGCGTTCTTCAAACGGCAATTGAACCGTCGCGAATTCCGGTTAGGCGAACCGTCTCGACGTCATGACACCCCCGCCGCGTACCGCTTAGGACAATCCGGACGAACTCTTATGGATTGGGGCGGTTGGACGTTCTTTTGGATGGCGAGCGAGTGGCTGATCCGATTGATCATGCTGCCGGTCATCGTCCTGCGCAAGACGCGTCCCAGTACCTGTTTGGCCTGGTTGGCCGTGGTCTCGTTTCTTCCTTGGCCGGGACTGGTCGTTTACCTGCTGATCGGAGAGAACCGCCTGGGGCGCAGACGGGTAAAGCAGCGGCGAAGTCGCTTCGCCGATTTGCGGACCCGACGACGGACATTGACCGTCCCGGCGGCGGGAAGCACGGGAGTCGCCGTTGTCGAGGACGACGACGGTTCCATTGGTTTCCGGTCCCAAGAGTTGTCGATGGAAGCTCCGCTCATCCCGGACGACCTTGAACCGATGGTGTCGCTTGTGGAGCGATTCACGGGTTGGCCGGTCTCGTCGGGCAATCAGGTGGCGTTCTTGTGCGACGCCGAATTGATGGTCGATCGTCTTGTCGCCGAAATCGACGCGGCGCAAGACCATGTGCATCTGCTGTTCTTCATCTTTCGGGACGACTATTTGGGGCGGCGGGTGGGCGATGCACTCATTCGGGCCGCAAAACGCGGGGTAGTCTGCCGGGTCCTCGTGGATGCCGTAGGGTCGCGGCGAATGTTCCGGGGGTTGGGGGCGGAACTTCACCGACACGGGGTGCAACTGCTGCCCGCCTTGCCCGTGCGACTGTATCGCATTCCCTTCGCCCGATTGGACCTGCGAAATCACCGCAAGTTGGCGGTGATCGACGGTCGCGTAGCGTACACAGGCTCGCAGAATATCGTGGAACCGTCGTACGGACACAAGAAGGCCGGACGTTGGCACGACGCCACAGCGCGGATTGTCGGTCCGGCAGTTCATCACCTGCAATTATTGTTCTTGGAAGACTGGTTCCACGAGACAGGCGAGTGGTTGGATCTGCCGCGCTACTTTCCCCCGCCGGATGCCGGCGGCGACTCGGTGCTTCAGGTGCTGCCCAGCGGGCCGGACATGCCGGGCGAACTGTTTCAAGACATTTTCGTTAAGGCGGTGTTCCTGGCCCGAGAACGAATCATTCTGACCACGCCGTACTTCATTCCGGATGAACCCCTGATGATGGCCCTGCGACTGGCGGCCTACCGGGGCGTTCGCGTGGATTTGCTGATTCCCAAGCAGAGTGATCACCCCGTGGTGGATGCCGCCGCAGCCTTTTACTATTCCCGACTGGCCCGCGACGGCGTGAACGTCCATTACTTTTTGCCGGGGCTGCTGCATGCCAAGACGACCACGATTGATGGCCGACTGGCGATCTTCGGTTCCGCCAACTACGACATCCGATCGTTTCTGCTGAACTTTGAGCTGAACCTGCTTCTGTACTCTCCCGCCGCCGTGGCGGAACTGGTCCGCCTGCAAGAGCGGTATCTCGCCTCGTCTCAACTTTTGAGGGAGGACGCTCTCCCCGACCTTCATTGGCCTCGCCGTCTTTGGATCAATTTGGCGAAACTTTTGAGTCCTCTCTTGTAGGGACGCTCGGCCGAAGGAATGCGCCGTCACCTCTTTCTTGGTTTGCCCCTTTTCTCAAAATGACCGGCAAATGATCGGAAATATCGGCAAACCCGGATGATTGTGCTCAATCTTACCTTCGCTTCTTTTCGATAAAACCGTAAGCAGGTGTTGTGTGCACGCGTTCCGTTTCCTCCAGCCGAGGGCGGTTTCGGGCTGCACAAGCGCGAAAACGCATGGCGGCATGATTACGGCGTCGGGGAATCCGGACCGGAATCCACGCCATAACCCTCTCCGTTTGGGTGAAATCGGTTTCGGTCGTCGGTAGCCGATACGGCGATCGACGCGAGGGTACGGGCATCGAAGGAAGGATCGTTCCACTATGACCCGAATCAATACAAACGTCAGCTCCCTTACTGCTCAAAAGACGTTGGCGCGGTCTCAGGCCCAATTGCAGGAGGCGTTGACGCGACTCAGCACCGGCCTACGGATCAATACCGGCAAGGACGACCCGGCGGGTTTGATCGCCAGCGAAGCCCTTCGCAGCGACATTACCAGCATTCAACGGGCGATTACGAATAGTCAACGCGCCAATCAGATGATCGCCACGGCGGACAGCGCCTTGGGTCAGGTCAGTTCCCTGCTGAACGACATTCGCGGGCTGGTCTCCGAGGCCGCCAACAAGGGGGCGATGTCGGCGGAGCAGATTCAGGCCAATCAGTTGCAGATCGACTCCTCGCTCGAGGCCATCGACCGCATCGCCCAGGTCACCCAATTCCAAGGGCGGCGTTTGCTGGACGGCAGTCTGGACTTCGTGACGGAGGGATTAGATCCCAACGTTTTGAAGGACCTTCAAATCGACCAAGCCAATTTCGGCTCCAATAACGAAATCGGCGTCAACGTCACGGTAGTGCGGCAGGCAACCCGTGCACAGCTAAGGTACGGCTTCGGGGCCGTCGCAGATAATGTGGTCTTGGAGGTCGGCGGGAAACAGGGATTCGAGGCCTTCAGCTTCGCCGCCGGGAGCAAGGTCGAGGATATGGCGAGGGCCATCAACCTGGTAGCCGACGCGACCGGAGTGATGGCCGAGGTTCAACAAGAGGCGACGCAGGGCGCACTGACCACGTCCAGCTTCGGCTTGGATAACGACGTGGTGATCACGGCCAATCAGGCGGGTCAGGCTGCCGGCGACATCCGCGTGAAATACGTCAAAAGCTCCTCCGCGGCCACGACCGCGACGTACACCGCCGCTACGGGGACGCAGCCTGCCTTGCTCGAGGTTCAACTCGGCACGCGGCAATGGGTCGCGGCCTCGGGCCAGGTCGACCCCGCCGGCACCGACAACGCCATCAGCCTCACCGCCAACATCAAGGGCGAGGAATTCAACGGCGTCACGCTCAACGTGACCGACACCGGCGGCGCGATCACGCTCAGCTACAACCACGCCACCAAGGTCTTGAATATCGGCATCAATAGCGGCACGACCACGGCCAACGACCTGGTCAACGCCATCAACAACGACGCCGCGATCTCGGCCTTGTTCACCGCCGCGAACGTGGGCGAGTCCGACGGGTCCGGCACCCTGACCAACGGCGACGCGGCCTGGGCCGGCTTCACCACCTCCGGCGGCGTCACCGGCGGCGACGTGATCGCCACCGCCAACGACGTGGTCGCGGCCATCAATTCCTCGGCCGCCTCCGCCGTGGTCACCGCCTCGCTGGCCGCCGGCAACAACGGCTACGGCGTGGTCGGCGATTTCCAGGAATACGCCTACTACGGCACCGCCGAGGCCAACAATCGCCTCCAATTCCTCGGTCCGCAAGGCTCGCGCAACATCCGCTTCGTCTCCACGCCGGGCGAGGCCTTGAGCGTCGATCTGGCCACCGATCCGCAGGTCACCGGGTTCGCCTCGGCCCTGGTGCAGGGCGTCAACGCCAACAGTACGTTCCAGATCACCTCCCGCTTCAAGGGAGAGGATTACGACGGCGTCAACATCGTTTTCAACGACAGCACGGACAACACCGTGGTCTGGGACGCCGAAGGGAAGACCCTCACGTTCAATGTGAACATCACGGGCGGCGTGACGGCGGCGCAGGTGGTGAACCTGCTCAATAACGACAGCTATGCCGGCAAGTTCTTCCGCGCCGAGCACTTCGGCACCAGCGACGGGACGGGCACCATCGCCGCCTCGATGACCGGCACCTTGGCCACCACCTCGGGCGGCGTGGTCAGCGAGGGCACGATCCTGGTGCACTTGGCCACCACCGCCGACGGCGTGGTCACGACCACGGCCCAGGACCTGATCAACTACTTCAACGATCCGGCCAACGCGGCGGCCCTGGCCCCCTTGGGCATCAGCGTGAGCAACGCCGAGGGGAGCGACGGCACCGGCCTGTTGGCGCCCACGACGAGCGATCTGGCCTTTGCCACGGCGGGGACGCAACTGCAAGACGCGCAGGCCTCCGGCACGACCTACGCCGTGAACGGCACCAACGCGCGGGTGAAGCTGACGGCGGTGCAACCCGGCGCCGACTACAACGGCGTGCGGTTGGTCTTCGAGGACACGGCCACGGCCGGTTCCGAGACGGTGACCTGGGATGCCGCCACGAAGACCCTAACGGTGGGCATCCAGTCGGGCGTGAGCACGGCCAACCAGGTGATCGCGGCCATCAACAACGACGCCGTGGCCTCGGCCTTGTTCACGGCGGACGTAGGCACCGGCGGTACCGGCGCCGCGGCGGTGACGATCTCCGACTACGCCGAACTCTCCGGCGGCGTCGTGGACGCCGGCAGCCAGTGGGGCGCCGCCTTGCTGGGCAACAGCGATTCCGCCACGACCGGACTCGTTTTCAAGGCGAATGAGTACGGGTCCGACGCGTTCGTTTCGGTGCGGGCACTCAACGGGACGAGTTTCACCGTTACCGATCAAGACAATCATGTGACGACTCGCAACGCCGGGACCGACGTGGACGTTCTCGTCAATGGAATTCGGGCCGTGGGAAAGGGCTTGCAGGCATCCATCAACACAGCGGCCCTGGACCTGACGTTTTCGATCTTCGAAACGCTGACCGACGGCGTCACGACGAGTTTCCGCATCGTCGGCGGCGGCGCCCAGTTCCAATTGGGTCCGGACGTCGTTTCCAATCAGCAGGCCCGACTGGGTGTTCAGAGCGTGAATACCGCGAAATTGGGCGGCGTGGCGGGGCGACTGTTCGAATTGCGTTCCGGCGGACCGAAATCCCTGACCGGCGACGTCAATGGCGCGGCCGCCGTCGTCGAGGAGGTGATCGCCCAGATCACGACGCTTCGAGGGCGGTTGGGAGCGTTCCAGCGTACCACAGTCGAGACCAACATCAACTCCTTGAACGACGCCCTCGAGAATCTGACTGCGGCGGAGAGCGCCATCCGCGACGCCGACTTCGCGGCGGAAAGCGCGGCGTTGACTCGGGCCCAAATCTTGGTTCAGTCCGGCGTGTCGGTACTATCCATCGCGAATCAGAACCCGCAGGCCGTCCTCGCACTTTTGCGGCAGTAATCTCGCCTCCAGAACGGACGGCTTCCTTCATCCGCGAGCTGATTCGACTACGGCGCGGCTTGCGTGTGTAGCATGAAGATGCCGTCCCGACCGTGTCCAAAACAGCCCCCGCTTTCGCGTCATAATGACGGCGCGGCATTCCGCGATCCGCTGCGCTCCGCCCCCTCTCTGTGGCGTCGTTGCGGGACCCGATACGGTCCGAACCTTACGGCAAGATGCCGGCGTCTGGATTATGTCACCGGAGACCGGCGTAGATTCGCCTCTTCCCGTATAGAGTTTCCGCCTGCTTTTTCGTACAATCCCAAGATGCTTTCATGTTTTGGGTCTCCCCACCTATGGGGAGTGCCTGTTGATATGATAGAATCACGTCGTTCACGCAAGCAACGATCGCCGTAACAATCAGACATATCAGGTCCTCTCCGCTGGGTTCCTTGCAAGCGGCAGAAAGACAGGAGCATAAGGATGATGGGTCCCATGGAAACTTTGGCGTCCAAGACGGGTGCACAGGGTATATCGACCTCGCTTTCCGCTGAGACGATGTACCAGAAATGTCTGACCTTGGCGCGGAATCTGTGGTGGACCTGGCAGCCCGACGTGATCAATTTGTTTCGGGAACTGGACCCGATTCGTTGGCGGCAATTGGATCACAACCCCGTTGCTTTGCTATCCGAAATCACGCCCGAGCGTTTGGATATTCGCATTTCCGAACTTTCGCTGCACAGTCGCATCAACCAGGCGTATCGGCGATTGAAGGAATACCTGAGCGAGCGACCGCTTTGGGCCAGGACGCACGCGGGGGTCCTGGGGTCGAAGCCGGTTGCGTACTTCTCCTTGGAATACGGCATTCACGAATCGGTGCCGATTTACTCCGGCGGTCTGGGCGTGCTTTCGGGCGACCATTGCAAAAGCGCCAGCGATTTGGGCGTCCCGTTGGTGGCCGTCGGATTGTTTTACGACCAAGGCTACTTCAAACAGCACCTCAATCACGAGGGTTGGCAGGAGGAGGAGTACATCGACGTCCGCGTGGAGAAGCTTCCCTTGGAGTTGGCGACGGACGAGGAAGGGAACCCCATCGTCGTTCAGATCGAGACGCGGACCGGCGTGTTGCGAGCCAAGGTTTGGCTGATGCGCGTGGGCCGGGTCAGCGTTTATTTGTTGGACACCGACGTGGACGGCAACAGTCCCGAGGATCGCGATCTCACCAGCCGACTGTACGGCGGCGACAATCGCACGCGGATTCGCCAGGAATTGGTGGCGGGCGTGGGCGGCGTTCGAGCGCTGCGGGCGGTGGGCATCAAACCGGGCGTATATCACCTCAACGAAGGGCACAGCGCCTTCGCCGTGCTGGAGGTGATGCGCGAGCGGATGATGGATGACGGTTTGAGCTTTCACGATGCCTTTCGCGAAACCGCTCACAGCACCGTGTTTACCACCCACACGCCCGTGCCCGCCGGGCACGACCGTTTCGACGGCGGCTTGATCGAAGAGCATCTGGGACCGCTACGCGACGCCCTGGGAATTTCTCACGATCAGCTCATGGGTTTGGGGCGAGTCAATCCCAACGACGGCGGCGAGACGTTTTGCATGACGGTGCTGGCTCTGAAGTGCTCGCACAAGGCCAACGCCGTCAGCGCGCTGCACGGTCGCGTCACGCGCAATATGTGGTCGCGGCTCTACAGTTGGCGGATCGAGGACGAAGTTCCCATCGGGCACATCACCAACGGCGTGCACATCCCCAGTTGGTTGGCCTGGCAAATGAAGCTGCTCTACGACCGCTATTTCTCGCCGGACTGGTATCAACGGATGGGTGAACCGGAGGTTTGGCAAGGTATTTTCCGCGTCGATCCCGGAGAATTGTGGGAAACGCACCTGACCTTGAAGACGCAGCTTATTTCGTTCGTCCGCCGCCGCGTCAGTCGCCAATGCCGCCGTCGCGAGGAACCGGACGATGTGATCGAAATGGCGCGGAGCGTTCTGGACCCCACGGTGTTGACGATCGGTTTCGGAAGGCGTTTCGCCACGTACAAGAGAGCGACGTTGCTGCTGAGCGACGAGGAGCGGTTGAATCGTCTGCTGAACGATCCGCACCGGCCCGTGCAGTTCATTTTCGCGGGCAAGGCGCACCCGCGGGACGTTCCCGGTAAAGAGTTGATCCAGAGGATCGCCAATCTGCGGAAGGATCCGCGCTTCGCCCATCGGATCGTGTTCATCGAGGACTACGACATCAACGTGTGTCGGCACATGGTGCAAGGGGTGGACGTGTGGCTGAATAATCCGCGGCGACCGTTGGAGGCCTCCGGCACGAGCGGGCAGAAGGCGGTCCTCAACGGGGCCTTGCATATGTCGGTCTTAGACGGGTGGTGGGCGGAGGCCTACGACGGAGCGAATGGTTTCGCTATCGGTTCCGGAACCAGCCACTCGGACCCGAACGTGACCGATGCCCGGGACGCCCAAAGCCTTTACGAAGTCCTCGAGAACATGGTCATTCCCATGTTCTACGACGTGGACGAGAACGGCCTGCCGCAGCAATGGCTCCGGCGCATGATGAACTCCATAAGTTCCTTGGCCTGGCGATTCAGCGCGCACCGAATGGTCGCGGATTACGTAAGACTATCATACCTTCCCGCCGCGGGCGGGGTCAGCGCCGCGTTAGGCTGAAGATCGGCCGCTCGCCGTCGTTCAAGCGAGTCGGGGAGCATGACGCCCGACCGGTCGCCTTCGCACCGGACTGTGCGCGGTCGTTGCCGCGCAGGGATTGGGGATTCGAATACGCATGCCGGAAGTCTTTTTGTATCGCCACCGAGTCGAGAGCGACGAGATCGACATGTTGGGCCACGCGAACAACGTGGTCTACGTCCGATGGCTTCAGGACGCCGCCGTCGCCCATTCCGAGGCCCAGGGCTGGCCGGGTCGGCGACATCTGGTCGTGGGGAGCGGGTGGGTCGTGCGATCGCATTACATCGAGTACCTGGAACCGGCGCGGGCGGGAGATGAGATTGTCGTTCAGACCTGGGTGGCGAGCTTCAAGAAAGTGACCTCCGTGCGTCGGTACCGCATCTACCGTGCGGGGGACGGTCTGCTGCTGGCCCGAGCGGAAACGCATTGGGCCTACGTGACGTATGCCACGGGCAAGCCTTGCCGCATTCCCCAAGAGGTGATCGACGCGTTTGTCGCCGCGGGGGAGGAGGTGCCCCCTTTTACGCCGGGCGTCGACCAAAACCGACGTCGTTGCGTCGAGGACGCAGCAGTGCAGGCCCCCGCCGTTGCATCGTCGCCCGGCCGGTTGCCTTGAAGTTGCTATCAGCCCGGTCGCCGCCCACGAAGAAAATGCGGTTCAATCGCCGACGACGCGGTAGGCGTGTGCCGTCTCCGGCAACCAAGAATTGAGGGGGGAAACATGAATGTTTTGGTAATTCTGGGACATCAGCGCCAGGGCAGTTTTTGCGACGCGATCGCCCAAACTGCGCTGTCGGTACTGCAACGGGCCGGGCACCAAACGGTCTATCACGATCTTTATACAGAGCGATTCGATCCGATCCTGCCTCACGAACAGATTCCCAAAAATGCCGAGGTGCCGCCGGAGATACGCCGACACTGCGAAGAATTGGCGGCGGCGGACGGCTATGTCATTGTCCACCCCAACTGGTGGGGGCAACCGCCGGCCATCCTTAAAGGCTGGGTGGACCGCGTGTTCCGTCAGGGCGTGGCCTACGACATCTCAGCGGAGGGAGTTGTCGGGTACCTCCGGGGCAAAAAGGCATTGGTGATAACGACCTCCAACACGCCGCGCGACGATGAGTTGCGGTTGTATGGGGACCCCTTGGAGAACCTTTGGAAGAACTGCATTTTCGGTTTTTGCGGCCTGCACGATTTCCGCCGTCGCAATTTCGAGTCGATCGTGATGAGCAGTCCGGAGCAGCGGGCCGAATGGTTGAAAGAGGTCGAAGGCTTAGTTGGTGAAATGTTTCCGGCGTGAGGGATCCGACCGTTTTCGGAATCGTCTCACCGTGCGTAGAATGGTCGCTTGAGATCGGTCACGCCGCCGCGCTTGCCGGTTCCGAGGCGTCGGGATCGGGGCGGCTTACCGAGAGCGCCCCGAGGGACGGCAGGACGCACGCAATGGAACCGGCTTTTCTCTCCGATGATGCCTACCGCAGGCGACTATTGGCCGTCGTGCGGTTGACGCTGGTGGCGGGCGTCGGTTCGCGAACCTATCATCTGCTCGTCGCGCGGTTCGGTTCTCCGGAGGAGGTCTTTCAAGCATCGGATGAGGATTTGGCGGCGGTCACGGGCGTCGGGCCCCGGTTGATTCGCGGCATTCGCAGTCCGCCCACGATGGAGGAAGCCTCCGCCGTCTTGGACGAGTGCGTGCGTCTCGGGATCGACGTGCTTTGGGATGAGCATCCCGGCTATCCGCGATTGCTGCGGGAAATTCCCGATCCGCCGCCCCTTTTGTTCGTTCGCGGGGAACTCAAGCCGGAAGACGAGTTGGCGATTGCCATGGTGGGCACGCGGCACGCCTCGCACTACGGCTTGACCATGGCGGAACGATTGGCCGGCGGTTTGGCGCGCGCGGGCCTGACCGTGGTCAGCGGTTTGGCACGCGGGATCGACGCTGCCGCGCACCGCGGGGCCTTGGCCGCCGGGGGACGGACCGTGGCGGTCCTCGGCAGCGGCGTGGACAACGTCTATCCACCCGAGCACGCCGACCTGGCCGAAGATATTCTCCAGCGAGGGGCCTTGGTGAGCGAGTTTCCGCCTCGGGCGGCGCCTCACGCGGGCCGATTCCCGCAACGGAACCGCATCATCAGCGGTATGAGCTTGGGCGTTATTGTCGTGGAGGCGGGTGAAAAGAGCGGGGCGCTGATCACGGCGCGGCATGCGATGGAGCAGAATCGGGAAGTCTTTGCCGTGCCGGGGCGTGCCGATCACTTGCAGGCCCGCGGGTGCCACCGGTTGTTGCGAGACGGGGCCGCGCTGGTGGAAACGCCGGAGGATGTTCTGTCGCAATTGGGACCGTTGGTCCGACCGGTCAAGACAGGCGACGCCGTCGTGAGAAAACCGGTCGAATTGACGCTCAATCCCATCGAGCAACAAATCTTACAGGCCCTGGATGACGATCCGACGCCTATCGACCGCGTGATCGATACGACGGCCTTGGCTGCCTCCCAGGTGCTGGCCACCTTGAGCGTGCTGGAGATGCGGCGTTTGGTGCGGCGGGTAGGCGGCACCATGGTGCAGCGGTTATAGCTCCGCAGGGTCCGCCCCGCGTGTTCCGGGTAGTGCGCCGCGGCTAGAATGAAGGAGTCGCGTTGGACTTCATGCTGCCGACGTGCGTAAGCCTTGAGCAAGATCGGCGCTTGATGGCAAGTTTTCATTCAAGAAGGAGTTCGGCCGGGTGAGTTTCGCGGAAAGGGTGTCTCACGAGGGCGATGCCGGGACGGCATCGCTGCGGCGGGCATTGGCGGCGGCGGAAACGGCGGCGGAGCTGAAAGGTCGGGATATCGTCATCCTCGACATGCGGGAACAGACCGGGTTCTTCGATTACTTCGTGATCGTCTCCGGATCCAGTCGTCGGCAACTCCACTCCATGAGTGAAAACATCGACGACGTCCTAACCAAACGTGAAGGCGCCAAGCGAATCGGCCTGGAAGGGGTCGGCGACAGCCGCTGGATTCTCCTGGATTACGGCGACGTCGTGGTGCATTTGTTCGATCCGGAATTGCGGGCCTATTACGCCCTGGAAGACCTCTGGGCCGACGCCCGGCGCGTGGACTTCTCTCCATCATCACCGTCATCCCCCCCAATGCCTTAAAGGAGTGCGGCGTGTCCGGAGGCAAGAGTGTTTTGGGCGAACTTCGCGCCCGATTCGAAGCAGCGCTGAGCGGCCTGGCGGATTCCACGGCGGAGTATTTGGCTCTCATCCATCGCAGCCAGAATGAACGCTTCGGCGATTATCAGGCCGATTTGGCCATGCCGCTGGCCAAGCGATTGGGCACCAAGCCGCGCGACTTGGCCGCCCGAATCGTGGCTCGGTTGGACGTGGCGGACTTGGCGGAACCGCCGGATTTGGCTGGGCCGGGCTTCATCAATCTACGCTTGAAGAACGACTACCTGGCCCGCCGCGTGAATGCCCTAATCCACGATGAGCGATTGGGTGTGCCCTTATTGGAGAAACCGCGGACGTTCGTCCTCGACTATTCGGCCCCGAACGTGGCCAAGCCCATGCACGTCGGCCACATTCGCTCCACGGTCATCGGCGACTCGCTGTGCCGAACCCTGAGATTCGTCGGGCACCGCGTCATCAGCGACAATCATATCGGGGATTGGGGTACGCAATTCGGAATGATCCTCTACGGCTTCCGCCACTTTCTGAAAGAGGAGGCCTACCGCAGTAATCCCGTTGCCGAGTTGGCGAGGATCTACCGCGTGGTGCGGCGGTTGATGGATTATCACGAGGGCAGGGCGGCGCTGCCCGCCCGGGAAGCGGAAGTCGAGCGGCGACGCGCAGCGGTGCGCGAACTCCGCGAACAGGCCGCCGCCGACGAGAAAAGTCGAGCTAAATGGGAGAAGGAACTTCGGCGCGCGGAGGTTGCGCTGGCCGACGCCGAGCGAGACTTGCAAGCCGCAAGGGCTTTGCTCGAAGAGGTGGAGCAAGACCCCCAGTGGTCCGCGTGGGCCGCCGCGCACCCGGATATCGGCAAGGCCGTGTTGGCCGAAACGGCGAAACTCCATGCGGGCGATCCGGAGAATCTCAGGTTGTGGCGGGAATTCTTGCCGCACAGTCGCGATGAAATGGAACGCATCTATCGACGACTGGGCATTTCGTTCGATCACACCCTGGGCGAGAGTTTCTATCACGATCAATTGCCGGGCCTGACTGAGGAGCTATTGCGGCGTGGAATTGCCCGTGTCAGCGACGGCGCCGTCTGCATCTTCTTCGATGACCTCTCCGCCCCCATGATCATCCGGAAGCAGGACGGGGCGTTTCTCTATGCCTCGACCGATTTGGCCACGTTGCGTTGGCGGATGGAAAACTGGCACCCCGACGCCATCCTGTACGTGGTCGATCATCGCCAAAGCTTGCACTTTCGGCAGCTTTTCGCCGCCGCGCGGATGTTGGGCTACCGCGACGTGACGTTGGAGCACGTGAGTTTCGGTACGGTGTTGGGCGAGGATGGCAGGCCGTTCCGCACCCGTGCCGGCGATACGGTGGGTTTGGAGTCGCTCTTGGATGAGGCCGTGCGCCGGGCGGCGGAGATCGTCGCCGCCAATGACGACGCCAAGCCGCAGGGAGCTGAACTCTCGCCCGAGGAACGCCGCCGCGTGGCCGAAGTCGTGGGCATCGGCGCCTTGAAGTACGCCGACTTGTCCCAAAATCGCAGCAGCGATTACGTCTTTAGCTACGACAAGATGCTGGCGATGACGGGCAACACGGGAACGTACATGCAGTACGCCTATGCCCGAATCCAAAATATCTTCGCCAAAGGCGAGGTCGATATCGCGGCCTTGCGCGTAAGCGGGCAGGAGATTCGCTTGACGCATCCGGCGGAGCGGGCGCTGGTCCTGGAGATCCTCCGTTTTCCCGAGGCGGTGGACTTGGTTTTGGAGGACTATCGGCCGCATCAGCTTACCGCCTATTTGTACGAGCTATCCAACCGTTTCTCCACCTTCTACCAAGAGTGCCCCGTACTCCAGGCTCCGTCGCCGGACGTTCGCGCAGGTCGATTGCTCTTGTGCGACGTGACGGGGCGAGTTCTCCGCCGCGGCTTGCAACTGTTGGGAATCGAAACGGTGGATCGTATGTAGGCCGGGTTGCGGTGCAGGCGATAGCGCCGGGCAAGGCGTGAGGGTTACCAATCGCCGCGCTTGTACAGGACCGGGCGTTCCAGCGGTTCCGTGCGAATCTCTTCGCCCTTTGCCGTCCGCTCGATGAGCATGTGCCACAGTTCGGGATCGACTCCGTCGCCCGCGAAGAAGGTGTCGGGTTGGCCGCTGGGGAAGCGGGGCGAATCGACCAGACTGACCAATACGAAGTCGGTCGAGTTCTCGACCGTGAACAGCGCTTTTCCCGGTTCGGCGGCGGCGACTCCTCCGTAGCCGAAAATCCCGACGCGACGGCTTTCCGTGATTTTCACGATCGGGCGGAAATACTCGCCCTTGAGGCCGTAGATGAATACGTTTTCGGCGCGACGGATCTCCAGATTCGCCAGGCCGCGGGCATGTTCGGGGTTGCACTGATACATGTGTAGCGGTTGCCGCGTTTCTTGGATCAGCATGTGCCGATACTCCGGACCGTGCCCCGAAGAGCTTTCCTGGTGAAAGTTGTACCAGCGTCCCCCGCCGTTGCCGTCCACCAGGACCAGGGGGTGGTCGAAAAGTCGAGCGAGTTCGGCCTCGTCTTCGGGCCATTGAAGCCCCTGCGGTCGAGAGCGGAACGCGAATTCGATATTGACGTCGCGGAAGATCGACCGCCGCCCCGCTTGCCAGTGGAGACAGTAGGCCGCCTGCGAATCCGCCGCGGTGCGGATGCCGAGATCGGCCAAAATGGTGGCGGCCTCCGCGTCGTCGGCTGTTTCCACGACCGGCCGGGGGGCTTGAGGATCGGTGAAATCGCCGCCGGGAGCGGAGACCGGCTGCAACCAAGTGAAGCAGCGATGGACGCCGATAAGCCGCGTCTCGGGGCGGAGACGCAGGGTTTTGGAGACGGCGTAGGTACCCTTGGGCAGAAAGACGGTGTCGTTTTCGTCGACGGCCCGTTGGATGGCGAGGGTGTCGTCCGTCACGCCGTCTCCTCGCGCTCCGTACGGCGCAGTTTTGACGTTGACGGCCCCGGAGATTTGCCAATGCGGGAAGTCGTGGTCCCAAAGGTGCCGAGCCTGAAGGTCGCCCGGCGGCGGTGTCGCATCCTCGCTCTTCAAATACCAGGGATCAGCCTGTTTCTTTCCGTCCAAATAGATGGGGGAGGGATAGGTGTATTTCCGCCGGTTCCAGCCCCATGCCGTGGCGGTCTGAGCGGTGCCCGCGGTGAACTCGGTGATGTGCCGCCATGCGGGCCGATCGTTTGCGGTTTGGGAAGGCGAGGGAAGGGCGGCGACTCCCGACTGGACGACCGGTGTTGCGAACCCGCGGAAATAGACGTTTCTCAAATAGAGACTGGAACCGGACCCAATCGCCGTGTCGCCTTGTCCGCCCTCATGTTCGATGATGCTGTCGATCATGCACAGTTGCCCGTGGTGGGCGCCTCGGTTGAGATCGCCCGAAATGACGGCGGGGCCGGTGCCGGCAAATCGAATGATCGACCCCACCAGCACGGACGTTTGGCGACTCGCGCAAACAACGGCGGCCCCGCGCTGGCCGATCAACGTGAATCCGGTGACGGTAGGCGCAGGCTGCGTTTCGCGGAGGTCCAAGCCGATTTGACCGCCCAGGATCGTGACTCCGGCATGGCTTCCTCCGGACCCGGCGCCGCCCTCCAGGCCGCAGTAACCGTGGCGGACGTCGAGCGTGCAGTCTTGGACGCCGGATCCTTGCGCGGCCCGATGCCGAATGGCCACCGCGCCGGGATTCCCTTCTCCGATCAGAATGTCGATACCCACGAACATTTGGTTCATAGAGATGTTCGGCTGCGGTCGATCGATGGGAGCTTCGCGCCCGGCGCCGGGCGCCCAAAAGTGAACCACATACTTGGGGGAACCGGGATCGCCGTAGCCGGGACTGTGCGGGGCCAAGATGAGACGCGGTCGTCGTGCGCCGCCGCGCCGGCCCATCAAGACGCAGGGATAGTTGCGGTCGCCGAACCGGGAGACGCCGTCGGGACGCAAGCGGCGGTACTGCTCGCAAACGATCGTGTCCGAAACAAGATAGTCGCCTGCCGGAAAGTAACAGACCAGTTGGTTTTCACGGGCGAAATCCACTGCCGCTTGGATGGCTTCGGTGGAATCCTTCTTGCCGCTGGGATCGGCAAGGAACGGCGCCGCGGTGACATCCAGAAAGCCTAGTTCGGCAAGGGAGTTCGGGCCGAGGTCGTCCCGGCGATACCGGGATGGCGGCCGAAGAGTCGGCGACTCGCGACGCGGCGGCGGTTGCAGGATGTCGGGGAGGTTCGTGTTCTCATCGGCCCGAACGGTGGTTTCGATCGATCCGGCACAAGCGGCGGAAACCGCCAGGGCGGCGATCAGGAATACGCAACGAACAAACATGCCATCGCTCGTCACGGGGAAACGGTTTTTCATCGGTTAGTCGCTCAGGCTGAGTGCTAGTGACTGGGAGTTGCCGATCGGCAAGCCAGCGTAAGGTGTGCGGCGGCGGTTGGCAATCCGGCCGAAAGACTCGCGACTTCGATTCGTCGTCGGAGTGCAGGGAGTCCCGATTGGACGTGGTCGTGCCTTCTGCGGGGGTCCCCGGCGAAGGAAAAGAGTTTGCCGCGACGCGCCCCGGCGGGTAGATTGGTTTCTCGAAGGCGCGTTTCGGTCGGCGAATGAGTTCAATTTCCGCTTCGAGTCGCACAGGAGAGTCTTGGGATGAATGCTTGGAACGACCGTCCAAATACCGTAATCGCTTGGCTTGTTGGGGGTTGTAAACTTGCGGTCGCGAACCGGGCGGTCGCCGGGGTCGTGGTCGCGGTTTCGGCGTTATTCGCGCTGGGCTTGGAAAGGTCATCGTCCTTGGCGGCGGAGGAACCGCGACCGATACGTGTGATCGTTTTCGGCGCTCATCCGGATGATTGCGAGATTCGGGCCGGGGGCGCTGCCGCCATGTGGGCGGAGAAGGGCCATGCCGTCAAGTTCGTCTCCATGACCAACGGAGATATCGGACATTGGGGGATGGCCGGCGGGCCCTTGGCCCAGCGACGGATCGGCGAAGTGCAACGGGCCGCGGATATCTTGGGGATCACGACCGAGGTCCTCGACATCCACGACGGCGAATTGATGCCGACCCTGGAGCACCGTCGGACCGTGACGCGGCTGATTCGGTTGTGGAACGCGGACGTCGTGATCGGGCATCGGCCGAATGACTATCATCCGGACCATCGATACACGGGCGTGTTGATGCAGGATTCGGCCTACATGGTGGCGGTGCCGTTCTTCTGTCCGGACGTGACGCCGCTGAAGAGCAATCCGGTGTTTCTCTTTTCCGAGGATCGCTTTCAAACTCCCAATCCTTTTCGAGCCGACATCGTCGTCGCGATCGACGGCGTGATTGAAAAGAAGCTCGACGCCTTGGTGGCGATCGAGTCGCAATTCGTGGAGGGCGGAGCTTTAGGATCGGTGGAAACGGCCCCCAAAACTCCCGATGAGTACGAGAAGGCGAGGCAGCGTGCACGGGAGAATTTTCGGCGGCGTTTTGCGGCCACCGCGGAGAGATTCCGCGACAAGCTGATCGAACTCTACGGCCGAGAGGCCGGGTCCCGCGTGCAGTATGCCGAAGCCTTTGAGATTTGCGAGTACGGTCGGCAGCCTTCCCGCGAGGAAATCCGCAAGCTTTTCCCGTTCTTTCCGGACGGCACGTGAGCGGATGGCGAGGGGTAAAGAGGCCGCACTCGTCGGTATCTTGCCGGCGAGTCCGCGCCGCCACATGCAGTCGCCGTCGTCACTGCATGCACCGACTCGCGGCAAAAGGCCGAAATTGCCGCTGTGACCGACCCTCAACCCGTTTGGGTTATTGGCCTGGTTCGGACTGCGGCTAAAATTACTACCGGATCATCTTCTCCGATCAGCACCTTCGCTCGTGCGTAGACCGCCGTTTCTCTCCTTTAGTCGGGCGGGAGGATGCGATGAAAACCGTACGTACGGGTTGGGATTTCGAGGTGGGGCGGGGCGAGGGCTGGCTCGTGATTCAGTGTCTTCCGCCCGATCGTCGCACCGATCGGACGCCCCTGGCCAGGGAATTGTGCGAGTTGATCGATCGTTGCCTCGCCGAGCGCGTGGTCCTGGAGTTGACGGGATTGGACGGTCTGAGCGCCTTCTTGATCAACGAACTCTTGGCGGTGCATCGGTTCGTGGACGGTCGCGGCGGTCTGCTGCGACTCTGCGGGTTGACCGATGCGGATCGCAAGCTCATCGAGCGTTTGGGTCTGAGCACGACCTTGCCCGCCTTCCACGATCTCGAAGAGGCGGTCATGGGGTGCTTCGCCGCGAAGCCGCGCTGAATCACCGCAGCGCGTCCCTTAGTGAATCGCTCAAGCGCAAGCGGGTCGGTCTGTTGACATCGCGCCTGGCCGTGTCAAAATAGGGCTTGCGCCGCGAGCATCGTGTTTGGCCGGCGCCCACCGTAGTTGTTACCGCTCGCACGTTCCATCTGTCGGAGGTTTCCCCATGAGTCAGCCTCTTTCCGGGGCGTCACGCCGTAGTTTCCTGAAGACCACCGGACGCATCGCCGCGGTCTCGACCCTGGCCGGCACCGCGTTTTCGGGCGTTCATGCCGCCGAGGACAACACCATTCGGATCGCTCTTGTCGGATGCGGCGGGCGGGGAGGCGGAGCGGCGGCGAACGCCATGTCCGTCAAGGGCGTGCCCATCAAATTGGTGGCCATGGCCGATGTGTTTCCCAATCGTCTGGCGGGCTGTTTCGGCAGTCTCAGCCAGCGTTTCGAATCGCAGGTGGATGTGCCGGACGATCGCAAGTTCTTGGGTTTCGACGCCTATCGCAAGGCCATGGATTGCTTGCGACCGGGGGACGTGGTCATCCTGGCAACGCCGCCGGCCTTCCGCTGGGTCCATTTCACGTACGCCATCGAGAAGGGCTTGAACGTCTTCATGGAAAAGCCGGTGACGGTGGACGGCCCGACCAGTCGTCGGATGTTCGAGTTGGCCAAACGCTCGGTGGAGAAGAACCTCAAGGTCGGCGTCGGCTTGATGTCGCGTCACAGTCGTGCCCTGCAAGAGTTGGCGAAACGCGTCCACGACGGCGAGATCGGCGATATCATTCATCAACGCGGCTATCGGATGCACGGCCCGGTCGGTTTCTTCGCCTCCTTGCCGAAACCGGAGGGCATTAGTGAATTGAAGTATCAGGTGCAGCGGTTCCACAGTTTCATCTGGGCGAGCGGCGGTTGCTACAGCGATTTCTACATCCATATCATCGATCACTTGTCTTGGCTCAAGAACGATTGGCCGATCAAAGCGCAGGGTTTGGGTGGTCGACACTACCGCATGGGCCCGGAGGGCGTGCCTTACATCGATCAGAACTTCGATGTCTATGCGATCGAGTACACCTATCCCGACGGCACCAAGATGTCCTTCGACGGTCGCTGCATGACGGGTTGCCAGGACATCTATTCCAGCTATTTGCACGGATCGAAAGGCTCGGCGATCGGGTCTCGGAACGGCGACTGCGGCATGCCCTCGGCCATTTTCAAGGGGCAGTTGCCGGATCGTACCCAGCAGATCTGGGAATCGCAGGTTGCGCCGGAGGAGCAGGATCCGTATCAGAACGAGTGGAACGCCCTGATCGCGGCGATTCTGAAGGATCAGCCGCATAACGAGGTGGAGCGGGGCGTTCGCGCCAGTTTGGTGACGTCGATGGGCCGCATGGCCGCCCATACCGGCCAAGAGGTCACCTACGACGACATCCTCAACAGCGACCACGAGATGGCGCCGGGTTTGGATCAGCTCACGGACGATTCGCCCGCCCCCCTGCAAGCCGGTCCGGACGGTAAGTATCCCGTCCCGATGCCGGGCATCACCACCACCCGCGAGTATTGATTGCGGCCGTGCCGCGGTGTCTTCCGCGGTCCGGGCGTTTGCAGCCTGCAAGTGAGTCGCGAGCGTTCCGCCGAAGGGTGGGCGCTCGCGTTTATTTTTTCGCGGCGCCTTGGGACCGAAGTTCGTCTCCCCCTGAACGGGGTTGTTTTTGCGGGCAGGGGTTCCTTCTAGAGAGGGGCACACCCTGTTCGGCCGCGGCGGCAAACCGCATAATAATGGTTTTACCGCCGGGAGGGCGGACGCTTGGACCGGGGTCAAGAGTCGATCTTCGGGTTTGCTTCCGAAGGGCATCAGAAAGGACGAGGCATGAGTTCCACCATTGTAGACATTCGGGCTAGGCAGATTTTGGACAGTCGCGGAAATCCGACCGTCGAGGTTGACGTCGTCCTGGAGGGCGGGTCGTTGGGACGCGCGGCGGTGCCCAGCGGAGCCAGCACGGGCACGCACGAGGCCTTGGAGCTTCGCGACAAGGATCCGGCCAAGTACCTCGGCAAAAGCGTCGAGAAGGCCGTGGCGAACGTCAATGAAGAGTTGGCGGACGAGATTTGCGGCATGGACGCCCTGGACCAGGTCGGCGTTGATACCCGGATGTTGGAACTGGACGGGACGGAGAATAAGAGCAAGCTCGGCGCGAACGCCATCTTAGGGGTGTCGTTGGCCACGGCGCACGCCGCCGCAGATTACTGCGGTTTGCCGTTGTTCCGGTACTTGGGTGGGGTCGGTGCCCGGGTTCTGCCCGCCCCCATGATGAACATCATCAACGGCGGCGCCCACGCCGACAACGACGTGGACATCCAAGAATTCATGATCATGCCGCTGGGCTTCGGTTCGTTCGCCGATGCGATCCGATGCGGTTGCGAGGTGTTTCACAACCTCCGCAAGGTGTTGAAGGATCGCGGACTATCCACCAACGTCGGCGATGAAGGCGGCTTCGCTCCCGACTTGAAGAGCAATGAGGATGCCTTGAAGTGCATCAAAGAAGCGATCGATCGGGCCGGTTACGAATTGGGCAAGCAGGTTTTCATTGCCCTGGACGTAGCCGCCAGCGAATTGGCCGTGGACGGCAAGAAGGGCGTTTACAAGCTCGGTGGAAAAGAGTATTCGGCCGCCGCCGTTGTGGAAATGCTGGACTCGTGGATCGAGAAGTACTCGATCTGCTCCATCGAAGACGGGTGCGAACAGGATGACTGGGACGGTTGGGCCTTGATGACCAAGCAATTGGGAAACAAGGTACAGATCGTGGGCGACGACTTGTTCGTCACCAATACCAAGAGGTTGGCTAAAGGGATCGAGTTGGGGGTCGCCAACAGCATTCTCATCAAGGTGAACCAAATCGGTTCGTTGACGGAGACCCTGGACTGCATCGACATGGCGCGCCGCGCCGGTTATACCTGCGTCATCAGCCACCGCAGCGGGGAGACCGAGGACACCACTATCGCCGATTTGGCCGTCGCCTTGGGAACCGGTCAGATCAAGACCGGATCCGCTTCGCGAACGGATCGCATCGCGAAGTACAATCAGCTTTTGCGGATCGAGGAAATGCTGGGCGAGTCGGCGATTTACGGCGGCAATCTGTTCCCGAAACGTTGAGGCGAGGTGCGAAAGGACGCGAGGTTCCACACGCCGCGCGCTCCGGAATGAGCCGATTGCGTGACGAAGCAGCAAGGGCGGTACCCTCCGCGGGTTCGCCCTTTTTCCTTTCCTTGCCGCTTCGGGAATAGCCAACGTGCCCGGCCAAGCGGAGTGATTCTTGTCCATGACCGATCTAACCGACGAAAAGATTCTGGTATTGGATTTCGGGTCGCAATACGCGCAACTGATCGCGCGGAGAATTCGCGAGCAGAATGTGTACGCGTTGATTGTGCGGCATGACATCTCGGCCGAAAGGGTCCGCGAGATCGCGCCGCGCGGCTTGGTATTCTCGGGCGGTCCGGCCAGCGTGCATGGAGAGGATAGTCCCCGCTGCGATCCCGACCTGTTCCAACTGCCGATTCCGATCTTGGGAATCTGTTACGGAATGCAGTTGGTGTGCCAAGCTTTGGGAGGGAAGGTCGAGAGCGGGCGGAGTCGTGAATACGGGCGAGCGCAGTGCCGCGTGCTTCACGAGAATGATTTGCTGCGAGGTCTGCCCGAGGAGTTCCAGGTTTGGATGAGCCACGGCGATCAAGTCACGGCGATCCCAGAGGACTTTGTGCCGCTGGCCGCGACGCCGAGTTGCCCGCTCGCAGCGGTTCGCCACCGAAAGCGGCCTTTGTACGGATTGCAATTCCATCCCGAAGTGACGCATACGCCCGTGGGCGGGCAAATCTTGCGCAATTTCGTCCGGGAAATCTGCGGTTGCGGCGGGAATTGGCGTTTGGAGGATTTCGCCGAGCAAGTGACCGGGGAGATTCGCGAGCGCGTGGGCGAGGATCGCGTCATTTGCGGGTTGTCGGGCGGCGTGGATTCCGCGGTCGTGGCCGCGCTGTTGTCGCGGGCGATTGGCGATCGAGCGGCGTGCATCCTGGTGGACAACGGCCTGCTCCGCCGGGGAGAGGTGGAGAGCGTCATCCGGGAATTCACGACCCATTTCCGTACCGATCTGCATGTGGTCCGCGCTGAGGACCGTTTCTTGGGGGCGCTCGCGGGCGTGGTCAACCCCCAGGAAAAGCGACGCATTATCGGTCGGGTATTCGTGGAGTGTTTCAGCGAGGCCGCCGCCGGAATCGCCAACGCCAGATTCTTGGCCCAGGGGACGCTCTATCCGGACGTGATCGAGAGCGGCGGTCTGCGGGACGGACCGGCGGCGACGATCAAGCTGCATCACAACGTGGGCGGTTTGCCGGAAGACATGAGCTTCGAATTGATCGAACCGCTACGCAACCTGTTCAAGGACGAGGTCCGACAGTTGGGCCTGCAATTGGGGTTGCCGGAGGACATCGTTTGGCGGCATCCGTTTCCCGGTCCGGGTTTGGCGGTGCGTTGCGTGGGGGAGGTGACGAAGGACCGCCTTGAGATTCTCCGCCGCGCGGACGCCATTGTGGTGGAGGAGATTCGCCACGCGGGTTGGTACCGCAAGACGGCGCAGGCGTTCGCCGTGCTCTTGCCGGTGCAGTCGGTGGGTGTGATGGGCGACGCCCGTACGTACGAGGACGTGGTCGCAGTACGCGCGGTGGATACCGAGGATTTCATGACCGCCGATTGGTCTCGATTGCCGTACGATTTGCTGTCCCGGATCGCCACGCGGATTATCAATGAGGTTTCCGGCGTGAATCGGGTGGTGTACGATATCAGTTCTAAGCCGCCCGCGACCATCGAGTGGGAGTGAGTCTTGTCGGGCGGCGACTTCCGACGACAGTTCAAGGGCAGGGAGGAGCACGCGGTGGTCCAAGATCGTCCCGAGGCGGATCAAAACCCGTCCGAAGAGCAGCGACCCTCGTTCGAGGAGGCTTTGGCGGATCTGGAACGAATCGTCCGGCGATTGGAAAGCGGGGAGTTGGGATTGCAGGAGTCGTTGGCCGAGTACGAAAAAGGGGTTCGCCTGATTCGGACGTGTCATCGTCTTCTAGCGGATGCCGAGCAACGCATTCAAATCGTGACCGGCAGCGACGCGGACGGACAGCCGGTTTTGCAGACATACCGCGAGGAGGATGTCTCCTTGGATGAAAAGCGGGAGACGCGAAGTAAACGCCGGGATGCGCGGACGTGGACGGAGTCGCGAAATCACGGAGAGCCGAGACCGGGCTGAGTGTGTGAAACGTGAGCGCCCGCGTTCGATAAAGAGGAAGCGAGTCGAGGCCGCGCTGATCGAGGAATCGGGAAGGCGATGGGATGATGGCCGGCACGGTGTGTTGGGAAGATACGCAACTCCACATGGAAGAGTTGCGAAAGTCGGTCGATGCGGCGCTGGACGGCTTTACCCAACTGCCGGACGAGTGCCCCCCTCGGCTCAAGGATGCCATGCGTTACAGTCTCTTGGCGGAGGGAAAGCGTTTGCGCCCGCTGTTGGTGATGTTGTCCGCCGAGGCCTGCGGGGGAAACGTTGCCGACGCCCTTCCGGCGGCGTGTGCCGTGGAGATGATTCACGCGTACTCCCTCATCCACGACGACCTGCCCGCCATGGATGATGACGATCTGCGACGGGGGCGCCCGACCTGTCATCGCCAATTCGATGAGGCCACGGCGATTTTGGCTGGTGATGCGCTTTTGACACTTGCCTTTGAGGTGTTGGCTAAGCATACTTCCCCTAAGGGAAAGGCGGGGGAGTGTTGTGCTCTGTTAGCGGAAGCCGCCGGTGCCTGTCGACTTGTCGGCGGACAGGTGGACGACATTCTAGCCGAAAAGGGGGGGCACTCGCTGGAGTTGCTGGAACGCATTCATCGGCGGAAGACCGGGGCGTTGATCGAGGTCTCGCTGGTGTTGGGTGCAGTCGTTGCCGAGGCGGACGGTCGACGTCGTCAGGCTTTGGCGGAGTACGGGCGGCAGTTGGGGTTGGCGTTCCAGATCACCGATGATCTCCTCGACGTAGAAGGTGAAGAGGGCGTCGTGGGAAAGCGTCTGGGAAAAGATCGAGACCGCAGCAAACTGACGTTTCCGGGATTGCTCGGGATTCAAGAAAGTCGTCGCCGCACGGCGGCGGCGGTCGAGCAGGCTTGCCGGGCCGCGGAAAGTCTCGGCGCGGATGCTCGACACCTGACGGCCCTCGCTCGTTATATCGCGGAGCGGAAACGTTGATGGATTCACTGCTCTCTCGCATCAAGTCGCCTGCGGACCTGAAGGAACTGTCGGTCGCTCAACTCCAGCAGTTGGCGGCGGAAATGCGCGAGGCGATGTGCCGCTTGTTGGGGACGCGCTCGGCCCATTTCGCCTCGAACTTGGGCGTCATCGAATTGACGCTGGCCCTGCACACAGTCTTCGATTTTGAACGCGATCGATTGATCTGGGACACCGGCCATCAGATCTATCCGCACAAAATGGTCACCGGCCGATATCCGCTCTTCCATACCATCAGGACCAAAGGCGGGTTAATGGGCTATCCCAATCCCGCTGAAAGTCCCTACGACTTGTTCGTGACCGGCCATGCGGGATGCAGTATCTCGGCTGGGGTGGGATTGAAGTGCGGCGACGATCTTTTGCGGCCCGACGAAAAAAGGCATGTGGTGGCCGTCATCGGCGACGGCGCGTTTCCCTCCGGCATTGTGTTCGAGGCCATGAACCACGCCGGATGGTTGAAGAAGCCGCTGACGGTCGTCTTGAACGATAACAAGATGTCCATCTGCCAAAGGGTCGGCGGGGTCGCCGAATATCTCGACCGCCTGCGGATGATGCCGTTGTACTCGGGTCTAAAGCATGAACTTTATCGCTTACTGGGGAAAGTTCCGCTGGTCGGCGACTCCATGGAGAAACTCTTCGACCAACTCCGCGACGCGGTGAAAGCGGGGATGCTCGGGGGAATGCTGTTCGAGGAGTTGGGATTCCACTATGTGGGACCGGTGGACGGTCACAACGTGGCGTCCTTGCAAAAGTATCTCCGCATGGTCCAGCAGTATCCCGGTCCGGTTCTGCTCCATGTCATCACCGAGAAGGGGCACGGTTTCCCGCCGGCGGAAAAAGACCCGCGGACGTTCCACGCTCCCGCTCCCTTCGAGCGCGTCAACGGCAGCGAGGTGCAGTTCCGCAACGGGTCCTCGGTATCGTACACGGAGGCCGCGCGCGACGCCGTTCTGGCCGCTATGGAGTCCGACCATCGCGTCGTGGTGATTACGGCGGCGATGTGTCAGGGCAATATGCTGGAACCCGTTCGGGACCGCTATCCCGAGCGGTTCTTCGACGTGGGTATTTGCGAGTCTCATGCGGTCGGTTTGGCCTGCGGTATGGCCAAGGCCGGTTTGCGACCAATCGTGGATATCTACAGCACGTTCTTGCAACGGGCGTACGACCAAATCTTCCAAGAGGCGTCGCTGCAAAACCTGCCGATCGTGTTCTTGTTGGATCGGGCGGGAGTCGTCGGCGCCGACGGCCCCACCCATCACGGCGTGTTCGATATCGCCTACCTCCGCCCGTTCCCCAATCTGACGGTCATGGCGCCGGGAGACGCCGCCGAAATGCTGCCCATGTTGAAATTCGCCTTGCAGCACGACGGTCCGGTCGCCATTCGCTATCCCAAAGCCAAGGCCGAGCGCGTGCCGCGACCGGTGAACCCGGTGCGGCATGGAAAGGGCGAATGGGTCCGCTCCGGACGCCACGGCGTGATTCTGGCTTGTGGGGCGCTGTTGGGGGCTTGCGTGAAAGCGACCGAACTTTTGGCGAGCGAAGGCTGGGAGTGCGGTCTGATCAATGTTCGGTTCGTCAAACCGCTGGATCGAGAATTGGTTTTGGATGCCGTGCGGCAATTCCCCGTGGTGGTCACGGTGGAAGAGGGCGTGCTTCAGGGCGGATTCGGCAGCGCGGTCCTGGAAGCCGCGAATGACGCGGGCCTGGAAACGTCGCACATCCGGCGATTGGGCATTCCGGACCGCTACATCGAACACGCCGAACGCGCCGAGCAATTGGAGGAATTGGGGCTGACTCCGCAAGCCATCGCGGATGTTTGTTCTCGGATGTTGGCGGAACGTGGCGTACTCCGCCCGACTCCCCGCACGGAAGCGATTCTTTGAAATAGGCCGAGGCTCGGCAACCCTTCGGACCGCCGCGGTGCTTGGCCGCAAGTCGGAAATCAGGCTGCGGTGATTCGTCACCTCCGTGGGCGAAGGAACCCTCTCATGAAGGTAATCGTGCTGGGGTTTGGGGGGCGCGAAGACGTACGGATTCAGGCCGAGCGGTTGTTGCCCGTCATCGAACATTATGCCGAAGTCTTGGCAGTGGACTTCGGGGGCGAGGTGGATCTATCGGAGTTGCCCGCCGACTTCGTGATCGTCTTGGGCGGCGACGGTTCCATCCTGCGAGCAGCCAGACAGATGGGACGCCGCCAACTGCCGGTCATCGCGGTCAATTTGGGGAAGCTGGGGTTCCTGGCCGATGTGTCGCCCGACGAATTGGAACCGGTCTTGGCCTTGGCGGAAAAAGGACCGCTCCCCGTGGTCGAACACTTGATGTTGGATTGCTGCCTAATAAGGAACGGGGAACCGGTGCTCCAGGAGTTGGTTTTGAATGAGGCCGCCATTCTCAACGGACCTCCTTTCGGCATCTTGGATGTGGAGTTTACCGTGGATGGGGAAGCGGCGACCGTGTACAGCGGAGACGGGCTGATCGTCGCCACGCCCGTCGGTTCGACGGCGCACTCGTTGTCCGCGGGCGGGCCGATCCTACGGAAGGACTTGGACGCCATTCTGATCTGCCCCATCAGTCCGCACACGCTGTCGAACCGCCCGGTCGTGGACTCGGCCGACCGGGTTTACGAGTTTTCCGTACGACGACCGCAGGAGCACACGATGCTGGTGGTGGACGGTAGGACCGCCGAAACGGTCCTGCTCGGCGATCGTGTGCGGGTCTCTCGGGCGGAGCCTCGGTTTCGTTTGGTGCGACCGCCGGGCCACAGTTATTATCGAACGCTTCGCGAGAAACTCGGTTGGGGCGGTCGCATTCGCTCGAAGTGGCACGAATAGCAGCGGTCGGCATCCATACTTTGGTTGCATTTGGTTGCAATGCATCCCCTTCGACGGCGGGGATAAGTGGTCTTTTCTAATCCGTGAGTTCTTCCTATAACCCCAACAAGGGCCGAGTGCCTTTGAGTCGCCGCGCTCAATTGTCGGCTACGGTGGTGCCGCCCGATGGGGGACGGCCCAAGTGTGCAAAAGTGTGTGATTCCATGCCCGCTCAACCGGTGGCTAATACCGAAGAGTGTGCGATTGTCAAAGTCGGGGGGCTTGCTGACCCGGGGAATCGAAAGGAGACGATTCCGATGTTGCGTCGAGATCGCTGGGAAAACCGCTATGGCTGTGCCGCTTGCTTGAGGGCGAAACTTCGCCGCTTACTGTCTGCCGGGTTGGCGGCGGCATTGATCTTGAGCTTGCCGGGTGGAGGTCTGCGTGCGGAAGAGGCGACCGGTCCGACCTATTTGCTGCGGTACAAATTTCGCCCGGGCGAAATGTTGCACTGGAAAGTGACGCACCGCGCGAACGTGCGGACGACCGTCGCCGACGTCGAGCAGGCAGCGGAGACCAACAGCGTTTCCACGAAGATTTGGCGAATTCGGGAAGTACGTCCGGACGGATCTTGCGTCTTCGAGCAATCGGTGCAGGACGTCCGCATGTCGCAGCGGTTGACCGGACGAAGCGAGGTGAGGTTCGACAGTACGTCATCCGATCCGCCGCCGGTCGGGTTCGAGGGCGTGGCCAAAACGGTGGGAAAACCCCTCGCCCGAATCACGCTGGACACGCAGGGCCAAGTCCTGCATCGCGAACAGTTGGAAAACGAGGCCTTTCAGACGCCGGGACTGCTGACCGTCCCGCTGCCGGAAAAACCCGTCGCCGTCGGGGCTTCGTGGTCGTTTCCGTACGAAGTGGAAGTGCCTCTTCGTTCGGGCGTCATCAAGCGGGTCAAGGTGCAGCAAAAATTCACCTTGGAGTCGGTCAAGTCCGGCGTGGCCGAGATCGGCTTGAAGACCGTCGTACTCACACCGATCGACGATCCTTTGGTCGAAGTGCAATTGATCCAGCGGATCAATGAAGGCAAAGTCCGCTTCGACATCGAGGCCGGGCGCATCGTGTCGCAAGAGATGAACTTGGAACGATCCGTCGTCGGCTTTCAGGGTGAGACCAGTCGCCTGCATTACGCGACGCGTTTCGAAGAGGAGTTCATCTCCGGTCCCGTCACCGCCGCCCGACCGAGTGCCGCATCGCAACGGGAGTAATTCGCGCTCGGTAAACTCCCGGAGATTCCCGTAGCCGAGACGGACCGGGAGGAATCCAAGGCGGAGTAGCTCACGCAAGATCCCGGTGGTCGCGACGGCGGGGCTTGCTCGTCACAATCCGGCGGTCTGCCATTCGTAATGGTCCGTCAATAACCAGCGGTCGTCCACCTTCTCGAAGAGGACGCGGAAGTTGGCGGCATAGGCTCCGTACACGTTCGAACCGGATCGATCCACGTATCGAAAGACGGCGAAGAATCGGGCTTCGGCGGTGGGCGGATCGGTATCGCGCCGGATCGTGATCTTGACGCCCGACACGCGGACTCGCGTAAAGCGAACCTGATCCAAGGCCCAACTTGCCCGCTGTCGCGTGGCTTCCGCGGAAGGCGCAAGGAGGTCGAGGACCGAATACAAATCATTTGCCTCCAAGGCGGCAATGCCGGCGTCGATCGTCTGTTGTACCGCCTCGCGGTCGGTCGTCACCAGGTAGTCGGCCAGGAATACCAGTCCCGCCAAGCCGATGGTGCCGACGACGCCCCACAAGAACTCCTTTCTAACGGTCGATATGAACATTCCGCCCAGAATCGCCGCCACGATGAGAAGTCCGATGTAGAGGTAGGTCGGATCTCCGAACAACCATTCCATATTCGGCTCCTCCGAGATTTGGCGAACCGCCGCGTGCGGCCGACCGGCATGACCGATGGGCGTTGAGAAGCGGAAATCCGCCGCGACGCATTACCCGGCAATGTAGCGTCCTGCTTCCCTTTGAACAATTGCCGCGACGGGTCTCGGTGGCCTCCACTTGGTTTACTAACAGAAGTGTCGCAATTGCCAACGTCGGGCGGACGACGCTATTGCGGGTCGAAGATGCTCTCCTCAAGGATGCGGCACGGCGGTAACGACTGCAAGAACACGCGACCATACGGTTTGGTGCAAATGCGGGGATCCAGGATGACCACAATCCCGCGGTCTTCGCGAGTGCGAATCAAACGTCCGAAGCCTTGCTTCAGTTTGATGACGGCCTCGGGCAGTTGATAGGATTGGAAGGGATTGAGACCGGCGTCGCGAAGCGCTTCCAAGCGGGCCTCGATCAAAGGACGGTCCGGTACGGCGAAGGGAAGTCGCGTGATGATGACATTTTGCAGGGCCTCGCCCGGGACATCGACGCCTTGCCAAAAACTGTCGGTCCCGAATAGCACGGCCCGTTCGGCGACCTTGAATTTCTCGAGCATCATTCGGCGGGGAAGACCTTCGGCCTGGGAAAACAGGGAGTAGTTGTTTTCGGTGAACCACGGGGCTAGGGCGGTTGCGGTCTTGCGGAGCATGTCGTAACTGGTGAACAGAACGAACGCTCTGCCTTGCGTTCGGCTGACGTACCGAGGTAGCAGTCGCACCAGGGCCTTTTGATGGCCGGTCGCGTCCACGGCGGGGTCCGGCATATCCTTGACGAGAATCAACGACGCCTGCTTTTGATAGTCGAAGGGCCCGCCTAACTGCAAGGTTTCCACGTTTCCCAGTCCGATGCGGGAGCGAAAGAAGGCAAAACCCTGCTTGCCCACCGTCAGCGTGGCGCTGGTCAGAATGACGCTGGGGACTTCTTGGAAAAGTTGTTCGCGGAGGATGTCGGCCACGTTCAAGGGGGATGCGGCCAAGGTGACGCGAGGACGTCGCGAGCGTTGTTCCACTTCCACCCAGTACACCGTTTGCGGTTCGCGTTGCTCGATCCAGGAGGTAACGGTAAGGGCCAGGTCCTCCAGTCGCTGAGCGGCGGAAATAAAATCCTGTTTCTCTTCGGCGGGCAGGTCCGTCGGAATCTCGCGGGTCAAGGTGCCGGCCAGGTGCGACAAACCCTCGGAAAGGGCGTTGCGGAAGGCTTGCGGTGAACGCACGCGACCGTTGCCGGGTCGCTGGTTCTCGTACCAATCCACGATTTGTGCAAAGAAATCGTCGAGGCGGTACACGCAGTCTTGCACAGTCCGCCGCGATTCCGCCATGCCCGAACGAGCCAGAAGTCCCCGGCCCGTCCGCTCGTTGAACAGCTTATTGAGGTGGTAGAGTATTTGCGACGAAGAGCAATGCAAGCCTAGTTGCTCCGCGGCAGCGGATTCCATGGTATGGGCCTCGTCCACGACCAGCACGTCGTAGTCCGGCAGGATGGAGACGTTGCGTCGGCGGAGCGCCAAGTCGGTGAACAACAAGGCGTGATTGACGATCAGAATCTGGGCGTGCATCATCCGGCGCCGCGCGCGATAGAAGAAACATTCATCGAAGTTGGGACAGCGCGTACCCAGGCAATTGGTGTGATCGCTGGCGACCTCATCCCACACGGCGTGTAGCGGTTGGAAGGGAAGGTCGGAGAGGGAGCCTTCCTGCGTTGTTTCGGCCCAATGGCGGATTTGCAGAAGTTGTTCGGCCTCTTCGTCGGCGAACAGGGTCCGCGCCCTTTTCACGGCGTTGGCCAAACGGCGGCGACTCAAGTAATTGCCGCGACCCTTGACCAGCACCGCCGTGAACTCGTAGGGCATGACGCTGCGCAAGAACGGGATATCTTTGTGCAGCAGTTGCTCTTGCAGGCTGATGGTGTGCGTGGATATGACGACGGGTCGGGATCGCTCGGATGCGTCGCCGCCGGAAGACACCTTCAAAATGGCGGGGACGAGGTAGGCGAAGCTCTTGCCGACGCCCGTGCCCGCCTCGACCACCAGATGCCGACCTTCACCGATGGCACGCTCGACGGCCTCGGCCATTTGAATCTGTTGCGGCCTGGCTTCGTACCGCGTCAATCGAGCGGCGATGCGGCCCTGCGGCCCCAGGATTTCTTGAGCGGAAGACATAACATGCGCTCAAAACGGCGAAACGGGCGGAGATGGGGCGTCACGGGCCGTCAGGCGCCGGCGGAGATGACGCCTTCCGTCGGGCTGCTGGCCGTGGCGTACAGTCGTTTGGGGATGCGGCCCGCCAAGTAGGCCAAGCGACCGGCTTCCGCCGCGTACTTCATGGCCACCGCCATCCGCAAAGGATCTTTGGCATGAGCGATGCCGGTGTTCAGAAGGACGCCGTCCACGCCCAATTCCATGGCAAACGTGACGTCGCTGGCGGTGCCCACGCCCGCGTCCACGATGACGGGATAGCCGGGATCATTTTCCTTGAGATACTCCAGGCAAATGCGGATGTTGTTGGGGTTTAGCACGCCCTGTCCCGATCCGATGGGGCTGCCCGCCGGCATGACGCTGGCGGCCCCCGCCTCCTTCAATCGCTTGGCCGTGACGGGATCGTCGGTCGTGTAGACCAGCACCTGGAAACCCTCCTTCACTAGGATTTCAGTGGCCTGCACGGTGGCGACGGGATCGGGCAGGAGCGTCTTTTTGTCGCCCAAGACCTCGAGCTTGACCCAATCGGCGCCCGGGTTATTCAGTTGCGACAGGATTTCGCGCCCCAGCCGCGCCACGCGCACTGCGTCCTCGGCGGAAAAACACCCCGCCGTATTGGGTAGGATGGTGTACCGCCGCGTGTCGATGAAGTCGAGAATGTTGCGCCCGGCCGAATCCATAAGCCGCTCGCGCCGGACCGCCACCGTAATGCACTCGGCTCCCGACAGTTCCAAAGCTTGTTGCATCACTTCGTAGGACGAGTACTTGCCCGTGCCCACGATCAAGCGACTGCCGAACGCGTGCGAACCGATGGTAAGCGGGCCATCCTTTGCGATCTCTGTCATGACGGGATTCAACCTCCCCCCACAAGGGTGACGATTTCCAAGCGATCACCGGCCTGAAGCGAAGTCTCGGCATGCTTGGCAAGCGGTATCACTTCCAAATTCCGTTCCACGGCGACGGGTTTGCCCGCCAAGCCGAGTTGCCGCAGCAACTCGCCGACGGTGATTCCAGCCGGAATCTCTCGTTCTTCACCGTTCAGCAATATATTTACGGTGGGAATGTTTTCGCTCATGCGGCGCGTCGATTCGGGGTGAAAAAGCGAGGGAAAATCGACTCCCATAGATCGTTCTATTGTACGCATTCTAACAAAAATGGAGCCTAGCGCGGTCCGGGGGGGAGCGTGCCGCCAATACCGCGTGGGCGGAGCTTCAGCGCTCTCGGTGCGCGGCAAAGCCGTCGCGGCGCTCGATGCGAGCGAACGGACCCCGAGGGCGCGGACTGGGAGCGTCGGGCATTGCGCGGGCCGTGATTGTCAGGACCGCGGTGCAATCGGCGGGCTATTCGGTCCGCAGTACGACGGTGCTGAACTGGTCGGCCGCCCAGAGTTGCAACGGGCTGCTGAAGGGGCGATTGGCGGAGTGGCTCTCCGGCGACCAAGGGATGGCATAGGCCAAGACCACCCCGGTGTTCGTCTCGGCCACGTAAATGACGGACTGCCCGGGTCGTACGCCGACGGACGGCCCGCGACGGATGTCGGCCAGGCCCGTCACGATCAGATAGTTCGGCGTCTGGGGCACTTGGATTTCGGGACGCGGCGTGCCGCCGGAACGTCGGGCTTGGGCGTTGGCCGCCTGAATCTCCGCGTTTTTCATCTGGATGAACGACAGCAAGTCCCCGTACACGTTGGCCTCGTACAAGGCTTGGAAACTTCGCGTTTGATTGGAGAGCACGGCCCCGCGGAGTTGACCGGTGAGGAAGTCGAGAAAGAAGAAGCCTTCCACCCCGTTGTCCAAGGATCCGGTGGCGATGGCGAAGTTGGAGGCGCGATCGGTGGCTACGGTGTGTACGGGCGTCTGAGGTCGAAGCATCGCGGCCGACAGTCCGAATACCGTTCCCACCACAAAAACCGCGAGCCAAGGTCCTACTCGGCGTAACATGGGCTTGTCTCCCCTTCGCACAGTTCTCAAAAGGCAGGCCTGGAGATAACCGGAAAAGCGTTCGTTCGTCGGGTTCCTCACCCGCCTGTCATGGTAACGCTTTCGTCGCTTTGGGAACAGATCGAATGGCCGATTTGCGCCGGCCTCTTGGGAGTTGGCCGGGATCAAATGCGAGCGGGCGGTTTTCAGAGGGTCGCGGCGTTACTGTCCGTACTCCTCAGCGGATTGGTCGCCCAATAGGTCCGCCTCGAGACTTTTGTCTAACCTGCGGCGGGCTTCATCGCCGGACCGGTTGAGCGGCGGTAGTCGGGAAACAGGTCCTGGAGGGCCGTCACGTCGAAGGAAACGCCCTCCCGTATGGCCTCCATGGCGCGGACTGCGGCTTCGGCGGCGGGGATCGTTGTGATGCAGGGAACGCCGTGCGCGATGGCTTTCGCACGGATCTGCCCTTCATCGGTCCTGGCCCCTTTGCCGCTGGGGGTATTGATGACCAGCTTGATCGTCCCGTTCAGGATGTAATCGAGGATGTTGGGGTGGCCTTCCTGAATCTTCTTTAGTCGCTCCACGCGAATACCGACGGCCTCCAGGCAATCCGCCGTGCCTTTGGTCGCCAGGAGTTCGTAGCCCAGCGTCTGTAAACGGCGGGCGATGTCGGCAATATGGCCCTTGTTGCGATCGGCCACGCTGAGGAATATCTTTCCGCTTGCGGGAAGGATCGTACTCGCTGCAATCTGGCTTTTCGCGAAGGCCACCGAGAACCGATCGCTGATGCCCATCACTTCGCCGGTCGATTTCATCTCCGGTCCCAGCACGATATCCACGCCCCGAAACTTGATGAACGGTAGAACGGCCTCTTTGACCGACACGTGTCGCGGCGAGAGAATTTGGGTCCAACCTTGTTCCGCCAAGGTGACGCCGACCATCACTTTGGCGGCGGCCCGAGCCAAAGGCTTGCCGACGGCCTTGGACACGAAGGGAACCGTGCGACTGGCTCGGGGATTGACCTCCAGGACGTACAGGACGTGGCCATTGCCCGTGCGTTTGACCGCATATTGAACGTTCATCAAGCCCACCACCTTCAAAGCCGCGGCCATCTTTTTCGTGGCTTCGCTAATTTCCTGGAGAAGGGGCTGGGGCAGGCTGAAGGGCGGCAGAGCGCAGGCCGAGTCTCCGGAATGCACGCCGGCTTCCTCGATGTGCTCCATGATGCCGGCCACGATCACCCGTTCCCCGTCGGAGATGGCGTCCACATCCAGCTCCACGGCGTCTTCGAGGAAGCTGTCGATGAGCACGGGTTGGCCTTCCGAAGCATCGAAGGCATCTTTTACAAATCGCTCGAATTGTTGATCGTCATAGCAGATCTCCATGGCGCGACCACCCAAGACGAAGCTGGGACGGACGAGGACGGGAAAGCCCACCTGATTGACCGCCGCCCTCGCCTCGTCCATGGTCCGGGCGGTGGCGTTCGGCGGTTGTCGCAGGTTCAATCGCTTCAGTAACTCCGCGAACCGTTCCCGATCTTCCGCGTCCTCGATGGTATCGACGCTCGTGCCGATGATGGGCGCTCCGGCGACCTGAAGCGCTCGCGCCAGGTTGAGAGGCGTCTGCCCGCCGAACTGAACGATCACGCCGTCCGCTTGAACGCGATCCTGGATGTTGAGGATGTCTTCGCATGTCAAGGGTTCGAAGAACAACAAATCGCTGGTATCGTAGTCCGTGGAGACGGTTTCCGGGTTGGAGTTGACCATCACGGACTCGATGCCAAGCTCGCGCATGGCGAAGCTGGCATGGCAGCAGCAATAATCGAACTCGATACCCTGTCCGATGCGATTCGGCCCCCCCCCCAAGATCATGATCCGCTTCTTGCCGGGCTGTTTGGGGGGCGTTTCGTCCTCGTCCTCGTAGGTCGAGTAGTAGTAGGGGGTGTAAGCCTCGAACTCGGCCGCGCACGTATCGACGGCCTTGAACGCGGGCACGATGCCCCGAGCCTTCCGATGGGCGCGGATTTCCGCCTCCGCACGATTCCAAATATGGGCGAGTTGCCGGTCGGAGAATCCGTAGCGCTTGGCTTGCCGTAGGACGTCGTCGGGGACCTCTTGGATGTCGGAAAAAGTCCGTAACGCATTCTCCAGATCCACGATTTCCCGAATGTTTTCCAGGAACCACGGGTCGATCGCGGTCAACTCGTGGATTTCGTTCACGCTCATTCCGGCTTTGAGGGCGTAACGGATATGCCAAATGCGTTGGGCGTTGGGGTGTGCCAGCTTAAAGCGGATTTCCTCTAGCGACGGTTGCTGCGGTGTCCCCCAGAGGTCTTTGCCGTCGCACCCCAACCCGAAGGCGCCGACCTCCAGTCCTCGCAAGGCCTTTTGCAGCGATTCCTTAAACGATCGCCCGATCGCCATCGTCTCGCCGACGCTTTTCATCTGAGTTCCCAGTTCGGAGTCCGCTTCCGGGAACTTTTCGAAGGCGAAGCGGGGGACCTTGGTTACGACGTAGTCGATGGTGGGTTCAAAACATGCCCGAGTCCGCCGCGTAATATCGTTGGCCAATTCGTGCAACCGGTAGCCGACGGCCAGCTTGGCTGCAATTTTGGCGATGGGGAATCCCGTAGCCTTGGATGCCAAGGCGCTGGAGCGACTGACGCGAGGGTTCATCTCGATGACCACCATCCGGCCCGTTCGCGGATGAATCGCGAACTGGATGTTCGATCCGCCGGTGTCCACGCCGATCTCGCGAATCACGGCGATGGACGCGTCTCGCATGCGTTGGTATTCCTTGTCCGTCAACGTTTGAGCGGGAGCGACGGTGATCGAATCCCCGGTATGCACGCCCATGGGATCGAAGTTCTCGATGGAGCAGATGATCACGACGTTGTCGTCCGCGTCGCGCATCACCTCCATCTCGAATTCCTTCCAACCCAGGATCGACTCCTCCAGCAAGACTTCGTTAATGGGAGAGGCGGTCAATCCCCAGGAAACTTTCTCCACGAACTGTTCCAGATTGAAGGCCACGCTGGAACCGCTTCCGCCGAGCGTGAAACTGGGGCGAACCACGCAAGGGAGTCCGATTTCCTTGACCGTTTCGTGGGCTTCGGCAAGAGAGCGGACGGTCTTGCCTCGGCAAACCTCCAGTCCGATCTTTTGCATGGCCAGCCGGAACTGATCGCGCTCTTCCGCCTTAGCGATGGCTTGCGAGTTGGCGCCGATCATCTCCACGCCGTACTGCTCCAACACACCGTGGCGGAAAAGGTCCATGGCCACGTTCAAGCCGGTCTGGCCTCCCAAGGTGGGAAGCAGGGCATCCGGCCGCTCCTTTTCGATGACCTTGGCCGCGAATTCCCATGTCACCGGTTCGATGTACGTGCGGTCCGCCATCTCCGGGTCGGTCATGATGGTGGCCGGGTTGGAATTGATGAGGATGACCCGATAGCCTTCCTCCCGTAGCGCCTTGCAGGCTTGCGTGCCCGAATAGTCGAACTCACAAGCCTGCCCAATGACGATGGGCCCCGAACCGATCAAGAGGATGGAGCGGATGTCGTCTCGTCGTGGCACGGTGTAGGGTTCTCCTGTGTTCCTTGCACGAATGGGTTCAGTCGGAAGGCGGGAGGGAAAAGACCGACGGGCATCGACTTCGAGAGCGCAGCGCGCACCGAACCGCGCGCAAAAATCGATTACGGCCGAACCCCGGCCGATTCACGGCGATTCACGGGGTTGTGATCGCCGCCGAAAAAGGCCTTCTTGCGATACGCAGAGCGCGCTCCACCTTCAGTCAGACACTAAACCCATATTACCGGAAACCAGGGCCCAATTACAGTCCACCCCAGGGTACGGTCCGCTTCTTCGACAATCTCGTGCACCGTGCCGCATTTGTGCGCCGAAAGGGGGCAACTGCTTCCGTAATTCCGTATCCGCCGTCATAGCAGAGGGTTTTTCAAAGCTTTTGCGGGCGCTCGGTGTTCGTTGACGCCGCATCAGGCTCTTCTTAGAGTGGTAAGGGATACGTGCGAGAGTTGCGGGCGTGGTCGTAAAACGCTCGGCGCGCCGGAACGGCAGCGCGACTTGCCGCAGTCTGCGGCGGAATTCTTCTGGTTGCGATGGGGGTTAAGGTGACCGAAAAAGCGTGGGGGGGAGTCTTTCGGGAAGCGACGGATCGACGCGTCGAGCTATTTACCGAAAGCATTAGCTTTGACCGCCGGTTGGCCGAGCAAGACATCGCCGGATCGAAGGCTCATGCCCGGATGCTGGCGGAGGTGGGCCTGATTACGGCGGACGAATGCCGGCGGATTACGGAAGGATTGGACGAGATCGGGCGAGAGATCGCCGAGGGACGCTTTCCTTTCCGCGTCGAGTTGGAAGACATCCATATGCACGTCGAACGGGCGCTGATCGACCGGATCGGCGACGTGGGGCGCAAACTCCACACAGCGCGAAGCCGCAACGATCAAGTGGCAACGGATTTCCGACTGTGGGTCCGGGACGCGATTGACCTTCTGTTAGGCTCGTTGCGCAGGCTTCAAGCGGCGTTCGTGCAACGTTGCGACCGAGACGCGGACTGCATTTTGCCCGGCTATACCCATTTGCAACGTGCTCAGCCGGTGTTGGCGGCTCATTACTGGTTGGCTTACTGCGAGAAATTCGAACGGGATCGCGATCGGTTGCTGGACTGTCGCAAGCGCGTCAATTTGTGCCCGCTCGGATCGGCCGCCCTTGCCGGAACCAGCCTGCCGGTGGATCGCGATTCCACGGCCCGGGCTTTGGGGTTTGCGGCCCCCACTGCGAACAGCCTCGATTCGGTCAGCGACCGCGATTTCGCAGCGGAATTCCTCTTCTGCTTGAGCCTGATCGCGGTGCACCTCAGCCATTGGGCCGAGGAATGGGTCTTGTGGTCCACTTGCGAATTCAACTTCTTGCGGTTGCCGCAGGGTTTTTGTACCGGGTCTTCCATCATGCCGCAGAAGATCAATCCGGACGTTCTGGAATTGATTCGGGGCAAGACCGCGCGGGTCATCGGGTCGTTGCAGCAGATGCTCGTCCTGCTGAAAGGCTTGCCTTTGGCCTATAACCGCGATCTGCAAGAGGACAAGCCGACCGTCTTCGACGCCTTCGACACGGTGCATTCCTGTTTGGAGTTGGCGGCGCCCGTGGTCGCCCAGACTGAAATCAACCGCCCGGCAGTGGAGGAACGACTGGATCGCGGTTATCTCGATGCGACGACGCTCATGGAGTATCTGATCTTGCAGGGCGTACCGCAGAGGTCGGCCCACGAAGCCGTGGGGCGATTGGTTCGGGCGGCGATGGAACGCAATTGCCGCTTGATCGATTTGCCGCTTGCCGTGTTTCAAGAGGTTGTCCCCTCTTTGGACGAGTCCGTGCGGGAAATCCTGGGGCCGGAAAACGCGATTCGGCGGATGCGAAGTTTCGGCTCCACCGCCCCCGAACAGGTGCGGCGGCAAATTGACGGCTGGAAGAAACGCCTGCAATCCGACGCCGTATAGCCAATTCGGGTGGTGCGGTTCCGTGATTGGAATGGGTGCTGTTGGCGAGGAAGGCGAAAGGTGCGCAAGTTTGGAGAATTAGCGGCCTGCGGCTTGTTGCAGCTACTCTCCATTGAGCTGCACTTTCGTGTTGGAAAAAGGCGTAACGGCCCCATTTTCGACATGCGGCAGGGTTTCGGGCAGAAATCTCGGTAAAATCGAGTTAAATTAGATAAGAGCTGTAGCTTGTTTGTTCATCCCGGATGAGCGCACCTGCCGTGGGTAGGGGCCTGTGTCGGGATCCTTTGTTGGGTTTTTCGCCACGCGCCGCGCTCGGGCGAGCGGTCAGCATTTTGCCGAGTGTGACGCTTGATTCGTGCTACGATTGCCCCCTGCGTGGTACTGGTTTTAGCAACCGGAAGAGCGTGCATGTCTCCGTCCATCGACCCAAGTCCCAGCCGACGGGTAGCCCGCGTTGCGGGGATTGCAGCATTTTTCTTAGGCGCGATTTTCCCGGCCTTCGCGGCTGTTCTCGTTCATGCGGAGGATGACCCCTTCGCGGCGCCGGGCGGTGCCGCGCCGACCGCGCCGCAAGCGGATGCCGCAAAGCCCGCAGCGGAGGTCGAGGTCCCGCCTCTGCCCGAGGATCCCGCAGTCGCGATGGTACTGGCGGCCAAACCGGAGACGCCGCGCGAGTTGCTTCGTGCCGCCGCCGCGTTGTCGTCTCTGAAAAGGCCCGACTTGGCCAAACAAATGCTCGAGAAGTTTCTCGCGGCGGCGCCGGATGACGCGGAGTTGCTGCGACTGCATCAAGAGTTGGGTACGGCGGTCGTGTTTCGATTCGGTTCCGACGGGGATCTCGCCCCCTCGGGCAGGCAGGTCGCCGACATGATCTTCGCCGCGGTCAATCGCCGTTACCAAGATGCCGGGGTTTTGAATTCGTGGATGGAGCAACTTGGGTCCGGCGGCAACAGTTGGTACCAGGCAGCCGAGGACCTATCCAAGGCTGGAAAGGCGGCGGTTCCCCTGTTGGTGCAAGCGGCGACGGAGAATCCCCAAGGGGAATTGCGGGGGAGATGCGTCTTCGTATTGAAGCGACTGCGTGCGGACGCCGGGCGCTATCTGATCGCTCTCTTGCAGGCACGGGATCCGGCGCAACAAAAAGCGGCGGCCGAACTGCTGGGTGAGGTCGGCGGACGGGGTGCGTCGATCTTCCTGTTGGCGCCCGCTTTGTCGGATCGCCGCGACGACGCGGTGCGCCAGGCCGCCAAGAGCGCCCTGTTGCGTTTGCAGGCGGGCGTGCCCACGGCCGAGCAGGCGGCACGACTGATTGCCGCCGAAGCCGAGGCGAAATTGGCGATGACGGCTCCCGACGAAGGTTCGACGGAGTCGTTTTATTACTGGAATCCTCGGACGTCCAACGTGGAGGAACTGACGCTGTCGCCGGGGGCGGTTCGGCGGCGGACGGCGGCACGCTTGGCGGCGGAGGCGAGCGAGCTTTTGCCGGGCGACCAAGAGGCGGCGGTGCATGCCTTGGCCTTTCGATTGGAACAAATCGGATTCGAATTGCTTCCGACGGCGGCGGACGGCCAGTCGCCGGCGGTCCAGACTGCGGATGGAAGCGCCGTGCCCGCGCTCTCGGCCGTAAACGCCGGACCGCTCGTCACGGCGGCTTTGGCCGAATTCGAAGAATTGACCACCGATCCCTTGGATTCGGCCTTGAAGGCGATCGACTATTGTTTGGATCGCAAGTGGGCCGGCGGCGCTTGGGCCGGCATTGTGTGGTATGCAAAAAATGCGCCGACCGATCGCGTTCGAGCGGCGTTTACCGAGATTTCGCCGCTCAGCAAAGCGCTCCGCTTTCCGGATCGTCGCGTCCGTTGGGCCGTAGTGGAGACCGCGATGGATTTGGAGCTTCCGGCGAGTTTCCGCGATTCCTCCACCGTTATGCGGGAACTGTTCTATTTCGCGTCCTCGCGCGGGTTGCGGCGGGTCATTGTAACGGACGGATCCCAGTCGCGGGCGATGCGGATCGTGGGCGATTTGAAACAACTCGGCATCGAGGTGGTGGATACCGCTGCCGACGGTAACGCTCTTCTGCGGTCGGTCGCGGACGATCCGGACGTGGTCTTCGTGCTGATCTCGGCCGATATCCAGGAGCCTCGGGTCGAGTTCTTGGTTCAGCGTCTTCGAGCGGATCCGCGGACCGCCCGCCTGCCCGTCGGGGTGTACGCCTTGCCCGACTTGTTGTCGAAGGCCGATCGCCTGGCGCAGACGGATCCCATGGTGATATCGTTTGCCCAACCCTATCGTCCGGATGACGTGGCGAATATGGCCGAGCGTCTGCAATCCCTCCCGAATTTCGACGGCGGCAATCCGACGTTGCGGAAGTCGCTGGCCGCCTTGGCGATGCGGAGGATTTCGGCCTTGGCCGGCAATCCCGGCCCCGACGTGTCCATTCAAGACTTAGAGGATTTGGCGGTTCGTGCCCTGTATACGTCCGGGGCGGAGAAGGCCGGGCTGACCATTCTGCGGCAGTTGGGTACTCCCCGCGCTCAGACGGAATTGATCGAGGCCGCATCTCGCCTGGAATGGCCGCCCGAACTCCGCGCCGAGGCCGTTTCCGCGTTCGGCGAGGCGGTCATGCGCCGCGGTCTCCAATTGACCCGGCAGCAGATCCTTCGCCAGTACGACCGCTATAACCGGAGTGAGCGGTTGGACCGGGTGACGCAGAAGCTGTTGGGCTTGATCCTCGACTACATCGAGATGCCCAGCCAAGGTCGCCCCGCGACCACGGCGGAGCGCCCCTGAGCGATCGGCGGAACCTGGGGCGGCGCGGCCCGCTTGGACCGAATCGGTTTCGACGTTGCGGCGGCGAAGGGTGATTGCTCCCCTTTCTCCTTCTCCAGTTCGATTCTCTACAATGAAACCGGGGAGAGGACCGGGGGCGCCGGCCGCCTCCGACTGTCGGCTCACTACGCAACGTGCAATCCCGTATCGCGAGGATCATCGGGCGGGGAACCTGCCGGACATCGACTATGCTGGACGATTCGCGAATCCATTTGCGAGGCGAGCGCGGCCTCGGGCGGCGATTGGGCGGGGACGGAAACGACGAGACGCCGCCGATCCCGGAATTGATCGGCGAATCGGCGGCCATGCGCGACGTCTATCGCTTGACTCGACAGGTGGCCGACTCGGATGCCTCCGTCTTGTTGCTGGGAGAGACCGGCACGGGAAAAGAGTTGATCGCTCGAGCCATCCACCAACTCAGCCCGCGAGGCAGCGGTCCCTTCGTCCGCGTCAATTGCGGGGCCTTGGCGGAAAGTTTATTGGAGAGCGAACTGTTCGGCCACGTACGCGGGGCCTTCACGGGCGCCGTCGAAAACCGCACCGGGCGTTTCGAGGCGGCCCACACCGGCAGCATCTTTCTCGACGAGATCGATTCCACGACGGCCAAGCTCCAGGTCAAACTGCTGCGCGTCTTGCAAGAACACGAATTCGAGCGGGTGGGAGACACCAAGACCGTCCGCGTCGACGTCCGCGTCATCGCCGCCAGCAATCGTGATCTTCTGGATGAGGTCGAGCAACGGCGATTTCGCGAGGATCTCTACTATCGCTTGAACGTGGTCACGATCTACTTGCCCCCGTTGCGCGAACGGCGCGAGGACATCCCGCTCCTCGTCGGCCACTTCCTCCGTCTGTACAACGAAAAGAATCGCCGACACGTTCCGCATATCACGGCGGAGGCCATGGAGGCCTTGCAAAACTACGATTGGCCGGGCAACGTCCGCGAGTTGCAAAACTATATCGAGCGCGCCGTGGTTTTGGCCCGCGGTGACGAAATCGGCACGGAACTGTTGCCGCACGCCGTCCTGGGTCGCAGAGGGCCGCGACTCGGTGCGCGCCGCCGCACCGTGGAGTCGATCGCCAGGGATTTCGTGGATGCCGTATTGGCACAAGCCGATCCGGAGGCGGGGGATATCTACGAGCGGATGTTGGAAAAGCTGGAACGGGAGATGCTCGCCCAGGTGTTGGAACGTTGTCGCGGTATTCAGATCAAGGCCGCCGCATGGTTGGGAATGAATCGCAACACCCTGCACAAGAAGCTGCGACAATACGGCTTGGCCGATCCCAAAGGGCAGGAGGACGCGCCGCGCGGCAATCCTCACTACCCCTGAGGTGCGTCCGGCGAAGTCGGGCTTCGGAGTGATGAAAGGGCGTGGCGTATGATGGAAATCTTGGTCGGCTGGGTGACGCTGCTCTACGCCTTGGCGCTGGCCTTGGAATTGGCTCGGCCGAACTTGCGATTTCAAGCCCGCGGTTTTGCCGTGGGAATGGTATTGGCGGGATTCCTGGTGCATTCGGCGTTCCTGGGCTATCGCGCGGTGGTGATTTGGAATCAGTTGCAAAGCGCCGGCGCGTTCCTGGCCGTCAAGCAGGATTGGTATTTCGGGCTGGCCTGGGGACTGACGGCGGTCTGTTTGGCGTGGATGGCGTTTCGGCCCGGCTTTCCGTTCGCTGCGCTGTTCCTGCCCTTGGTTTTAATTCTGCTGGGGGTGGGTTTCTTTCTGGCGGATCCGGTCCCGTTCGAGCGGGGCGCGGCCTCGAAGGTGTGGGGCTTCGTGCATGGTTTGTCCCTCATGGGAGCCACGCTGTGCATTTTGGTCGCGATCGTGGCGGGCAGCGTCTATCTTTGGCAGGTTCGCAGAGTCAAAAAGGGGATTGTGGGCTTCGCCCGGATTCGTCCGCCCAGTTTGGAGTGGTTGCAAAAAGCCAACGCTCATGCCGTCTTGGCCGCGATCGCCTGTTTGACGCTGGGCATTTTTTCCGGAATCGTGCTGAATGCAGTCGCGGGGGAGTCGGGCGAGGCCGCCTTGCCCTGGAATGATCCGGTCGTGGTGAGCACCTGTGCCATGTTCGCCTGGCTCGCCGGGACCGTTCTGCTGGGCGCCGTGTATCGACCCTTGCGAGAGGGACGAAAGGTCGCCTATTTCACCTTCTTGAGCTTTGTGTTCTTGGTGTTGGCCTTGGCGCTCATGCTCTCCGGTTGGACGCAGCACGGCAAGGAGCGTCCCGCATCCCGGTCGGCGCCAACGCGGTCCTCTCGGCTCGTGCCACGCGACGGCACTTTGGACGCGGCTTGGATGCGGGGGCTGGAGCAACAGCCTCGGGTCGAAGTTGCGACCGGCGGCGGGCATGGCGGCATGGCGTTCCGCGGGTTCCGCGAGCGACCGGCGGCGATTTTCCTTTGGCATAAGGCGGCGACGGCAGGTGCCTCGCCGATCCATCGTTCGGCATGATCCTACAGGTTGTAGGTTGCAACCATCGTACGGCGTCGATCGCGGTGCGGGAGCGACTGGCTTTCAGTCCGCAGCAATCGCGAGCGTTCTTAGCGCGCTGGAAGGACGAGTACGATCTGTTGGAGGCGGTGCTGCTTTCCACTTGCAATAGGGTCGAATTGTACACGGCCACGGATCTGCCGCAGGGTCCCTCGCCCGAGGAAATGATTTCCCTCATGACCGGATTTCACAATGTTCCGGTCGAGAGCTTGGAAGGCGGAATCTACCACTTGGTCGGCAGAGAGGCCGTCGAGCATCTCTTTTCCGTTTGCTCCAGCTTGGACAGTATGGTGTTGGGTGAAAGCCAAATCGCATCGCAAGTCAAGCAGGCCTATCAAATCGCCGTTCAGGAGGGGACGGTCGGTCCCATCCTGCATGCGGCCTTTCAAGCGGCGGCCAAGACCGCGAAACGCGTCGCCACGGAGACGGCGATCCAACTTCGGAAGACCAGCATCCCCAGCGTCGCGATCGGCGACTTCGCCCGCGCCGTCTTCGAACGCTTCGACGATAAGAAGACTCTTGTGATCGGGGCGGGCGAGATGGCTGAGGAGACCCTGCGTTATCTCCGGGAGGAGGGCGCCCAAACGATCACGGTCGTGAACCGGAGCCAAGATCGAGCCGAGCATTTGGCGGCGCGCTGGCAAGGAAGCGCGGAGAGATGGCAGGAACTTCCTCGACTATTGGCCGACGCGGACCTGATCATCAGCACGACCGGCGCGGAGCAACCCATCGTCAGCAGGGCCATGCTGCAATCGGCCGTATCCGCCCGTCCCGAGAGGCCCCTGTTCATTTTAGACTTGGCCGTTCCCCGCGATTTTGAGCCGAGCGCGGCGCAATTGTCGGGCGTCTATTTGTACTGTCTGGACGACTTGAAAAAGGCTTGCGAAAGGAATCGCGAATTCCGCGATCGTGAGATTCCCGCCGCCGTCCGCATCGTGGAGCACGAGGTTGAGGACCTGCTGATACGTTTACACGGTCGAGAAGCAGGTCCCGTGATTCGCGGCATCCGGCGCGATTGGGAGAAGATCAAACGCGACGAATTGCAGCGTCTGTGGAACAAACTCCCCGATCTGCCGGAGTCAAGTCGCGGAGAGATCGAGGAGACGGTGGACCGAATCCTCAACAAGCTGCTCCATCGGCCATTGCGACGTCTTCAGGAAGAGTTCCGCCGCGGTACATCGCACACCCTATTGGACGCTTTGCGCGGCCTGTTCCACTTGCCGCCGGAATGACGGTTGTTCGGATTCCGCCGAGTCCGCAGAGTGTGACGGCGGAAGACACGCCCGAATCCGTCGTCGAGGGCCTCTACCCGACGACCGATCGCGATTCCAAAGCCATGCTTGAGTAGCGTGGTTGGCCGCTCCTTTCCGATGCGGCTCGCAAGAGAAGATACCAGGCAGGGAGATCGCCTTCCGGGCGATTCCCGTACCGAGAGCGGCTTTCGGAGGTAAGGGAACGAACGCGATGATCGGCGCGAAAATCCGAGTCCTCGTCGTGGATGATTCCGCTCTGATGCGGAAGATGATCACGGATCATTTGAGATCGGCCCCCGGCATCGAGGTCGTGGGCACGGCATCCGACGGGCGTGAGGCCGTGGAGATGGTCCGCCGCCTTCAACCCACGGTCGTGACGCTGGATATTCAAATGCCGGGAATGGATGGTTTGCGGGCATTGGACGCCATTCTTCAGGTCCGCCCCACCGCCGTGATTATGGTCAGTTCCCTGACCCAGGCCGGCGCCGCCATTACGCTGGACGCTCTGGAGTGCGGCGCCATTGATTACGTCTCTAAGCCCGAAAACGGCATGGCGGCCTCTTCCGTGTTGGGCGCCGAGTTGGTTCGCAAGATCCGCTTTGCGGCCTCCGCCGATATCGAACGGATTGTACGCAATCGCCGGCGCATGGTCCCGCGAAGTTCGAGTACGCCCGCTTCGCAGACTTCCGGATCGAGTCTGCCCAAGCCCGCGGCGGGGAGCGAACCGCCCGGTCTCATTCAAGCCTGCATCGCAATCGGCATTTCCACGGGCGGGCCCCCGGCGCTAACTTCGCTACTGTCCGCGTTGCGACCACCTATGCCTCCCATCGTGGTCGTGCAGCACATGCCGGCCCAGTTTACGAAACCGTTTGCCTGGCGGTTGAATGCCTGCTCGGCCCTTACGGTGACGGAGGGTTGCGATCGGGACCCCCTCCGTTGCAATCACGTGTACATCGCCCCGGGCGGATATCACATGGCCGTGCGGGGACGCAAGGGCACCGCCCGACTGCATGTCTTCAATGGTGAAACGGTCAGCGGGCACAAACCGTCCGTGGACGTCCTGATGAAGAGCGTGGCCCAAATCTTCGGTAGGAACACGCTGGGCGTCATCATGACCGGCATGGGGCGGGACGGCGCTCAAGGCTGTCGGGATATCCGCGCGGCGGGCGGTTACGTGCTAGGCCAGGATGAGGCGACTTCCGACGTGTACGGCATGAACAAGGTGGCTTACGTCGAGGGAAACGTCGATCGCCAATTCGCGCTGCAGGAAGGGGCACGCATGATCACGCAATTCGTGGAGCAGCGATTTCTCAGTGCGGCCTTGAGCCATTGAATGACGCCGCCGTGCCTCCCGACCCGAACTGCGTCGCGGCCCGGCTCAGTCGCAAATATTCCCGCCGCGAAAATACCTTCAGTAGGACGGGCGATGCGGGGCCGAGTCGGCGAATTCTCTTCTCGAAGCTCGCTCGACCCTCGAAAAAGAGCCTGCGATCGATTTCGCTCCAACCGCTGGGCCGGTTTTGCACGACGTACCAATCCGCCTGCTCGGGGTCCGAAGCAACGTCCCAATAGATTGGTCTCCATGCCCGCAAGCGGCGGAGATTCGCCTTCGGATAGGTAGCCAAGAAAACTTTTCCGCCGGGGGATGCATGGTCGCTGAGCCACCGGAGCGCTTCGTCGTCCAATGCGTCCCAATAGTAGGTTGCTTCAAAACCTGCCCGCCAAGCCCCGCCGACGCCGCCGATCAGACGGTTGTAGAACGACAACCACTGCGGAGTGTACATGAAGAGGGAATATCCGGAAGAGAGATAAAACAAAACAAGCGTAGATGAGAGCACACCGGCGGTCACTCGAAGCCTCTTGGGCGGTGCGGCGGCACGGATTGCGGTTTCGCTTTGCGACGGAGAGTTTTCCATCGGGCTGTTGTTGCACTTTCGAAGAAGAGCGTCGAGCCAAGCACACGGAATTCCCAGTCCCGGTCGAAGCGACCGCCCGTGACGACCGCGAAGGATCGCGAACCGACACCACCGATACGCGATGGACAGTCCGATTCCCGCGATGATGCCGAGGATGCCGAAAGCGGGCAGAAATTGGCGGATGCCGTCGTGCGGCGGCGTTCCGGGGACTGTCCGGGCGAGAACCAGCGTCAGCCAGAATAGGCCCAAGATGACACCTTCGCGTCGGCGTGACCGCGATATGAGAATGGAGATCAGGCCGATCAGGAAAAAGACCAAGATAGGGACGGGAACGGCGATCGCGGTCCAAAGGATGGTGTTGTACCAGGGCAAGGGATGGTCGAGATTGTACATGCGCCCCGCGAACCATGTTGAAATGTTGAGACCGGGTTGGTCCGCTCGGTGCAGGTTGAGATACAAAAAGCGGTTCAAACCTTCCACCGGGTTCATCCAGAGCGGAGGATTGACCGCGAAAAACACCGCCGCCGCGGTTGCCAGCACAATAAAGATGGGAATCCAGGCGCGTCGGCCGAAAATCAGGACCAGCGCGATGGTTACGGGAAAAACGGCAAGCAGTCCGCTGGCCTTGCAGCCCATGGTGAGACCGAGGGCTGCGCCGCAGAGTACGAGGAAACCCACTCGCGAGCGAATCCGGGAGGAGGGCTCGCGCCGGGCTGGGCGGCAAGGAAACGGCAAGGCCGTCCAGGTGAGCAGCCAGCAAGAAGTGAGCGGACCGTCGAACGACGCGAAATGGGCGTGCGCGAACAAGCGGGGTTGCAATAGAATTCCCAGCACGGCGGTTGCTGCGGCGGGCCATCCCCAATGTTTGGTGACCTTGGCGGCGACGACGCCGCAGGCGATGGCGAACAGCAGCATGGGACCGAAGCGATAGCGGGTGAGGGGATCGAGAAAGCTCGGCGCCGCTTCCCGTCCCATCGCGATGACAATGCCGTAAAACGCCGGGTGCCCCTCTCTTACCGTCGTGAAGGGCCAGCCTCGGCGAAGTCCCTCGAACGTCAGCGGTCGGGGAAGGTGGTCCTGGTTTCTCAAGGCGGACAACCAAGCGCGAACGGCGTCGGCGCGGTCCAAGGCGTCACCTTCGTCCCAAACCATCGGGAGCAGTGGGGACGTCGAGATAAGGACTACTGCCGTGAGCACACCGAAAGCGGCACCCGTCAGGCCTGCGGTCCGACCTGATCGAACCCGCCATATGCGGCGGAGCGGGATGGCGGCGTAACGGCAGAGATGCATTCTTTGAGTATAGCGCGCCGATTCGATCGCGTTGGGCCGGCGGCCTTGGGGGAATCCTAGGAGGGCACGACCGCCGGATTGCATTCGATTCACCATCCACGGCGGCTATTCGACCGTCACGGCGGTCAATTCCTCGTGAACGGCCTCGACATGCTCGGGCCGAATCGCGTCCAGCTTTTCCGCGAAGCCGACAAAGAGGGCCAAGTCGCAAAGACGATGGATGCGCCGCGGGATGCCGCCGGAGAGATCGTGAATCAGGGTTGCGGCGTCCTCGGTGAAAATATCACGCGTGGATCCCGCCGCCGTCAAACGGTGTCGAATGTAGCGCCGCGTCTCGTCCGGCGCGAAAGGTTTCAGGCGGCAGCGGAGGGTCAAGCGTTCCTCCAGGTGCGGCAGGCTCCGCAGGACCGGCAGAATCTCCGGTTGGGCCGAGATGACGAAGCTCCAGGCGGATTCTTCGGCGGGTGGGAGATTCATGAGGGTGCGCAGCGTCTCCCAGTATCTGCCGGAAGTCCAAAGTTGAGCCTCTTCCAAGATTACGACGGCCCGTTCGCCGCGCCGCGATACCTCGCGAAGACCGCGTTCCAATGCATGCAACAGGACCGGAGTGGCGGGGGAACCCGCGTCAGGTGAAATCCAACCGCCCTCGCACGCGATATACTGCGGCAGTTCCGCGGGCGTCAGGAACGGGTATGCGAGGTGAATGACGGGGCGAAACGTTTCGGGCAAGGATTGACGCAATCGCCGGACCAGCAAGCTCTTGCCCATGCCGGGGGGGCCGAGCAACAAGACGGCCGAATGGCGGTTGTCGATGGCGTAGCGCAGTTTGAGCATGGCCGTCTGATGAGTCTCGGCCGGGAAGAAAAACTCCCCCGATGCGTCGTCGCGAAATGGCTTTTCTCGCAACCCCCAGTAGCTCTCGTACATCATCGCACCTCATGCATGGCCGACGGCGAAGACCGCGAAGTCTTCCGTCGTTCGTGGTTGGCTCGATCAAACGTTGGGCGAGAAGTTGTCGATGATGTAACTCCGCGGGCGCATCGTGAGCGTCGGCGAATTGCCCGGCGATGGGGCGAGGTCGGCGAGGCGTCGCCGCGCGTCGCGGACGTAAAAGAGGACGTCGCATGCGGAGGCCAGGTCGGTCTCTTGGGTCGTTTTTCGGGCGGTCGGTGCCGGTGCGGCGTTCGCTACAGAGATTCGTGTAGAGGAATCGCGTTCGAGGGACATGCCACCCAAGTCGATCAGGATGAAGGCATAATAGGTCGTCAATTCGGCCAATCGACGCCACAAGGGGTTGGGTGCCCGAGTCTGCGTCTCAGGAACGGCATCGGGTTGAAATGCGCTTGGGGCCGCCGCCGTGGATTTCGGCAAGAGGTCGAAGCGATCTTCGAGCGAACGAATCACCAACTCGCGCAGCGATTGATCGGGGGCCGTGTCCCAACCCTGCTCCAGGTCCAGCCCGAGCATGGACGTCAGTGCGGCGTTGTCGGCGGCGTCGACGACTAAGACACGTTTGCCGCGATCCGCCAAAAGCAAAGCCGTGCTGAGGGCGGTCGTGGTACAACCGCTTGCAGCGCCCCAGCCCAAGAAACCGCCGAGGCAACAACCGCGTCGTGCCGCCGACGCCAGGGTCTGAGCGACCGGTGCGAGTGCCGTCGGTCCCAACCGGTCGACCATCTTGCGACAGATCGGGGGCACGAGAAAGGCATCCACTTCGAGGGACGGCACGAACGCCGAACCGGAGTTTCCGCGACCGGGGATCGATTGGGAAGAGGGAAGGGGCAAGATATCTTGCGTCTCGGTGCGGGCTTCGATTGCCATGGGCGGCGTCTCCGTGTGGGACGATGAGGAAGGCGGCGCCTCCTCGTGGTTTGCGTTTGCTTCGGGAACGGTTGGTCCCGGGGGTGCTTGCGGCGTATCGGGTTTGTTCTCGGACGCCGGGCCGCCGCGAATCGCGAAGTGGGGGGCCGACACGCGACTCCGTCGAGGAGGGCGCGGCTCGGTCGGTTCGCCCTTGGCCGGGAGTGATTCCACGACGGCGGGCGCGGTTTGAGAATCGCACGGCGAAATGGAGCGAAGGAACGCCTGATCGATCCTTGTCATCGTCGCTTTCTCCCGCGTCCGGTCGGCGTCGCTAATTCCGGGCGTTGCCGGCGATTTTCATCGAAAGAGGTCCGGTCGAGCACCGGCGGTTATCGGGCGTTGCCGAAATTCCGGTTGCCCGACGGGACTTTCGGATCAGCGGTAAGTGTTCCACGTCGAGGTTGAAGTCTGCGGATAGACGGGAGCATTTCCGCTCGTTGACGGATAGTAATACGGCGACGGATTAGCGGACGCCGCGGGGGCGTAGGCCGGGCCGGTCGCAGTCGGGGACGAAGGGTATGCCCCTGCGGTGGGCGCGCTGGTTCGGGAATAGTCTGCGCGGATGACGGCGGGATCCACGACCTGCGGTTGCGATCCGGGCACGGCGGCGGGCAGGGACGGATTCGTCGGCTGACCCCAAGCGGGGGCTCCGCTCGTTGAATCCGGATACGCCGAATTCGTGGCCGCGTCGGCGTTCCAAGACGGTGCGCCTGGGCGGTTCAGGTTGGGGGAATAGGCGGGGACGTAACCCGCAGTTGCCGGTGCCGAGTCTCCATTGCCGCCGCGAAAGGCAACGCGCTCCTCGGCCCCCGGCGACGCGTACGAAGGTTGTGCGGAGTATCCGTAGGTTTGCGTGTTCGCTTGCGCGTATCGGCTTTGCGGATAGGTTGCCGGCATGTTCGGCGGGGCGGCCTGCGATGACGGCACAGGCCAGGTGGAGGCAGGCGGCATTGCGCCGGACGGTGCGGCCTCACCGTTCCCGGCGGGGGATTGGGCTACGGTCTGCGCCCCTGCCCAAGGTTGGTAATACGGGTTCTGAACCGTGTAGGGTTGGCCGTCCTGAGCGGGCGCCGTCGCATTCCCGTTCGCTTGGAGATCACGAGTACCGCTTGAAGCGGCGTTGGCCCAACTCGGTTGCGGAGCTTGCGCAAACTCCGGTTGCTGCGAGCCCGGACCGCTCCAAGCCGTCTGCTGCGAACCGGCGGGAATGCCTTGCGGTGGATAGCTGGGCACGGGCAAAGCGGCGCCGGGCTGAGCATACGACTGCTGCGGAGTCATGCCGGTCGGAAGTTGGCCTTCGTTCGTTGCCGTCGAGTCTCCCCAGCGGTTTCCCGGCGGGAGATCGAAACCCAACGGAGACTTCGAAGGTGTCTCAGGCTGAGGGAACGCAGCGGCATTATTGGAGTGGTTCCATCCGCCCCAGGCTTGTTGCCCGGCCTCCGCTTGAGCTGAATTCCCGGGCGAAGCTGCATTCGCGTCCCACCGCGGCGCCTCGGGAGCGTCGGGCTGAGGGACGGGAACTTGCCAGCGTCCCGCGCTGTCGGTCATGCCACCCGAGTCGTTCCGTCCGCGTCCGGAGAAGAACCAGACCGCCGCCAGAAGGACGATGACCACGCCTCCCAGGGCGATGCCTCGCCAAACCGGTTTTTCCCACATGGCAAAACCTCCATAAGAGATGGTTCCAATTTCATCGAGATCGGTTTCCGGACGACTGAGATCCGGTAGTTCGGTGAGGACGCTGGGAACCGTGGCTCGGGCATCCGAGGAGGATCGTACCCGGACTGAGCAAGGCCCCGACGTTACGGTCTTCGGGCCGAAATTAGCAGACGATTCCGTTTGGGAGACCTCGCCGCGACGATTGGATTGCTCGTTCATAGGCCTTACGCTTTGGTGAGTGAACGGCTGAGTGGAATTCCGGATGGAGCCCGCGCATTTACGCGGTCCACCGTCTGGATGCAAAAATCGGCCGAAATATGGGCAAACCTTGAGGATTATTCGGAAATTGCGGAAAAGTTCGAATGCTCCGGTCCGGGGGCGAGGGCACGGTGCGAGTGCGTGCCGGATTAATTGCAGATTCGGATGAAAGAATTGCGCCATCGTGGATAAAAATATGAAAGATATCGTTCACTTGATTGACAGGTTTGCTTCATCGTGTCATAATTAGGGTTGTTTGGGTTGTGTTTGCGTGCTTGGGGTGGGGGTTTCGATCCGCGGTGCCGGAAGGATGTCATGCCGCCTAGTCATTCAGCCTTAACCGTTCAAGAGCGACGGCAGCAGATATTAGAGCTGATTCGCGCGCGGCACTTTGCCACTTTGGACGACCTGACCGGCGTGCTGGGGGTATCCGAGTCCACAGTACGGCGAGACTTGGAAGCTTTGGAGGAGGAAGGCGAGGCACGACGCATTCATGGGGGCGTTTTGTACACGGGCAGTTCGCCCCGGTTGCCCCATTTCGAAATGCGGCAGCCCATGCGCTGGGCGGAAAAGAAAGCCATTGCCCGAAAGGCCGTCGAGTTGATCCACCCGGGCGATTCGATCCTCTTGGACGGGGGTAGCACGACCTATGAGGTGGCGAGGTTGTTGGTCGGGGTGCCGTTGCACGTCGTCACCAACTCGCTTCCCGTCGCCAATTTGTTTGCTTCCAGCCCGATTAGTGACCTAGTCTTTTTGGGAGGTAGCATTTGTCCGCGTAGCGGAGTGGCGCAAGGACCGCTGGCCGACGCCATGATCGCGTCGTTGCGGGTTCGCAAGGCGATTCTGTCCGTGGCGGCGGTCAACGAGCAAGGGTTTTTCAATAACAACGTTTTGCTGGTAGAGACGGAGCGCCGCATGATGGATGTCGCCGACGAGGTGATCGTCGTGGCGGATAGCTCCAAGTTCGGGCACTGTAGCTTGACCCATGTCTGCCCGTTGGAGGCCGTTCAGCACGTGGTTTCCGACGACGGCTTGGCCGCCGATTGGCGCGCCAGAATCGAGTCGGCAGGGGTACGGTTGACGGTGGCGGCGGTGCACGAGCGATTGGCGACGCCTCTGGCCGCTTTGGGGGAGGAGACGGGAGAGGTCGATTCGCCGGTGCGAAGCGGTTGAGAACGCGGATTTCACGCTGCGCAAAACGCAATACAAGCTCTCAGGGAATCGGATTACGAGCATTCACGGCGGCGATCGACGGGTGCGAGACGCTCCGGCGATGACCTGCCCGCAATCATGAAAAGGGAACGGACGGACCATGAGTATTGCACCTCCGATCGACCGTTCGCAGGTCGAAAAGATCGTTCGCGAAATCGTGGTGCAGCTACTGGGCGGCCCGAAGGGCAAGCCTGAGCTGGTGGTGAGTATTTCGGCGCGGCACTGTCATTTGAGCCAAGAGGATGTCGAGACGTTATTCGGCAAGGGGCATCAACTGACGCCGATGAAACCGTTGTACCAGGATGGATTCTACGCCGCGGAGGAGACCGTGATGCTGGTGGGTCCGCGTCGCCGGATGCTGCCGAGCGTTCGGGTCCTGGGCCCGACGCGATCGCGGAGTCAGGTCGAGTTGGCCTTTACGGACGCCATTTCGTTGGGCATCGACGCCCCCGTGCGGCCCAGCGGGAAGATCGACGGCACGCCCGGTTGCGTACTGGTCGGCCCGGCCGGAGTGGTCGATTTGAAGCAGGGGGTGATTCGGGCGGAGCGGCACGTGCACATGAACGTCCGCGACGCCGAGTATTACGGCGTGAAGGACGGCGATCGCATGTCGCTGCGGATCGAATCCGGTTTCTGCACGACGGTGTACGAGGGTTTGCTGGTTCGGGCGGATGAGACCAGCAAGTTGGAGGTGCATCTGGACACGGACGAAGGCAACGCGGCGGACATCGACCATGCCGCTCGCGTGGAATTGTTCAAGCCGTGAGTCCAAGCGGCGAGGAAAAGGGACGTTTGGGAAGGTGAGGGAGACGGGCGGCTTTCGACTCGGCCGCACGGTTCCGGTTGAAAAATCAGAGTTCGGTTTGGTTCCTACCCCTGGAGTAGAAAACGATGGCGAAACAAATGGAAGCTTTAGGCATGATCGAGGCCAAGGGTTTCGTGACCCTGGTGGAAGCCACCGATGCCATGCTCAAGGCGGCAAACGTGCAGTTCTTGGGCTGGGACAAGGTGGGCAGCGGTTTGGTGAGCGTGTTCGTGACGGGCGACGTGGCGGCGGTGAAGGCGGCCACGGACGCCGGCGCCGCTGCGGCCGCGCGGATCGGCGAAGTCATTAGCGTTCAGGTCATTCCTCGTCCGCACGACGAGCTTTCGGCCGTTCTGCCGGCGCCCGCGGTCAAGGAATCCAAGGCGGATTGACCTCTCATGACGCCCCGTAAGAGTACGCGAACCAGGACCAACGAGAAAAGAAAGGGTATAGTCCCCATGCAAGACGCCATTGGATTGATCGAAACGAAGGGTTTGGTGGCTTTGGTGGAGGCGACGGACGCAATGGCGAAGGCCGCGAACGTCCAGATCGTGAAGCGCGTGCAGATCGGCGGCGGATTGGTGACGACGATCGTGCGCGGCGACGTGGGGAGCGTTCGGGCCGCCGTGGAGGCGGGCGCGAATGCCGCGTCGCAGGTGGGCGAATTGGTCGCCAGCCACATCATTCCCCGTCCGGCGGAAGGCGTGATCGCCGCTTACTTGAGCTGATGCCGCGCGTTTCCCCGGTGTGGGGCCGCGCCGCGTTTGCCTCGGCGTAGGCCGGGTGCGTCGCGGTCGTTCGCCGGCATCATCGCGTCTCACGTCGCGGAAGGCGTCGGCTTTCCCTTGATAGGATGTCGTGGGAGGAGGACGGAGCATGAAGGTTTTGGTGGCCAATCTGGGATCGACGAGCTTCAAGTATCGGCTCTTCGACATGGAGTCGGAGCGGCAGATTGCGCGCGGCGGCATCGAAAGGATCGGGGCCGAGGAAAGCCCCGTCACGGCCGAGATCGCCGGGAAGCGATTGGAGAAAAGGCTGCCCGTTCCCGATCATGCCGTCGCCGTACGGTGTTGCTTGGAACAACTCACCGATCCCGAGACGGGGTGTTTGAAGGACGCAGCGGAGGTGTCGGCCATCGGTTTCAAGGCCGTGCATGGGGGACGCGTTTCGGGGGTGCAGCGGGTTACCGAAGACGTGCTGGCGGCGATGGAAGAAATGTCCGCCACCGCCCCGGCGCACAATCCGCCCTACATCCGCGCGATGCGTTTGCTGCGCGAAAAGCTCCCCGGCATCCCGATGGTGGCCGCCTTCGAGACCGATTTCCACCGTACGGTGCCGGATCGCAACCGGCATTACGCCGTGCCCTACGAGTGGGCGGAATGGCACGTGCTCCGTTGGGGATTCCACGGCGCGAGTCACCGTTATATCGCCGTTCGCACGGAGGAATTGCTGGGCCGGAATGATCTGCGGGTCGTTTCGTGCCATCTCGGCGGTTCCAGTTCGCTTTGCGCCATCCGTAACGGGCAAAGCGTGTTCACCAGCATGGGGATGAGTCCCCAGACGGGCTTGCCGAACAACAATCGGGTCGGCGATTTCGATGCCTTCGCGATTCCGATCGTGATGGCCAAGACCGGTTGGACGCTGGAGCAGACGCTCGATGCGTTGGCCAACAAGTCCGGATTGCTGGGGTTGAGCGGCGTGGGCACGGACATGCGAGACATCCGCCAAGCCGCGGCGCAGGGCGATGCTCGGGCCTCCCTGGCCATCGACGTGTTTACGGCCTCCATCCGCCACTACCTGGGGGCCTGCCTGGTGGAATTGGGCGGAGCGGACGTGATCGTCTTTACGGGCGGCATCGGCGAGAACGACGCGCAATTGCGAGCGGAAGTGTGCGAGGGGTTGGACGAACTGGGCATCGTGCTCGCGCCGGACAAGAACCGGGAAGCGCGCGGAGAGTGCGACATCAGCGATCCGCGAAGCCGCGCCCGGATTTGGACCATGCCGACCAATGAGGAACTCATGGTGGCTCGACAAGTCCGCGACCTGCTGAAGGCGGGAGGCTGAGCATGTTTTTGGCCCGAGTTACCGGTACGCTGGTCGCCACGCAAAAGGTCGGCGCGATGGTCGGCCACAAGCTGTTGACTGTGGAACCGTATCGCCTCGACCCCGAAACGCGGGCGGAACTGAAAGGGACCGGACGGACTTTCGTGGCCGTGGATACCGTAGGGGCGGGTGAGGGCGAACTGGTCTTGATCGTTCAAGGATCCAGTGCCCGCCTGACGCCCGAGACGAAAAACCTTCCCGTGGATACGGTCATTATCGCGATCGTGGATCAGGTGCACGTCAAGGATGCGTGCGTGTACAGCAAGGACGGGGGACGCGAGGCCTGAAGGATGTCGCGGTTTGGTGCGGCCCGGCAGGGCGCGGCGTCGATGGGAATGGATTTCTAAGGAGACGTCGTTTTGGAGAGCCATCCCTAAGGCGATGACGAAAAGTATGCAATATCTCGATCGCCGCGTTGTGCGGCGAGTTCCGTGAGGAGCGGTGCGATGCAAATCAATGAGAATCTGGTGCGTTCGGTCGTGGAGGAAGTGATTCACCGACTGAAGAGCAACGGTTCGGCGACGCTGCCGGCGGCGCCCGGTCCGGCGGTTCGCAGTTATCAGGGACGCCTGGGCTTGTTCACGGACGTGGACGAGGCGGTGGCCGCGGCCTCGGAAGCCTTCGACCGGCTCTCGCGCTGCACGATCGAAGAGCGCAAGCGAGCGATCGACTGGATTCGTCGCATTTCCGTCGAGCAGTGCGTTGAACTGGGAACGATGGAAATGGAGGAGACCAAGATCGGGCGTTTGCCCCATAAGATCGAAAAGCTGAAGACGCTGGGCGAACGGTCGCCCGGCGTGGAGTTCATGCGGAGCGAGGTCTTCAGCGGCGACCACGGTTTGACGGTAATCGAACACGCTCCCTTCGGCGTCATCGGGGCCATCACGCCGGTGACGCATTCGTTGCCTACGCTGACGGGGAATGCCGTGAGCATGTTGGCGGCGGGCAACACCGTGGTCTTTAATCCGCACCCCAGCGGAAAACGCATCGCGGCGGAAGGCGTGCGGCGGTACAACCAGGCGATTTATCGCGATTTGGGCGTGGATAATCTGATCTGCGTCATTACCGAGCCGACGTTGGAGACGGCCAACGCGATCTTCAAGCATCGCAACATCTCGCTTCTGTGCGTGACCGGCGGTCCCGGCGTGGCCAAGGCCGCCTTGCAGCAGGCCAAGAGGGCGATCGTCGCCGGTCCGGGCAATCCGCCCGTAGTGGTCGACGACACGGCCGATTTGGATCGCGCGGCCCGGTGCATCATCCAAGGCGGTTCCTACGATAACAACCTCCTGTGCATCGGCGAGAAGCAGGTGTTCGCCGTGGAGAGCATCTTCGACGATCTGATGGCGGCGATGGAACGGGCAGGCGCCGTCCGCCTCAGCGCTTCGGAGATCGAAGCGTTGACCGCCAAGGTCGTCACGACCGTGGGCGAGGGCAAGGATCGGCACGACGTCCCCGCCAAGGAATTCATTGGACAGAATGCCGCGGTCCTGGCGCGGGCGGCGGGACGACGCATTCCCGACGACGTGGAATTGATCTTCGGCGAAACGACGTTCGAGCACCCGTTCGTTCAGATCGAGCAGATGATGCCGTTCGTTCCCTTCGTCCGTTGCCGAAACGTGGACGAAGCCATCGAAATGGCGAGGATCAGCGAACACGGTTTTCGGCATACGGCCATCATCCATTCGCGGGATGTGGTCAACATGACGAAGATGGGGCGTGCCCTGGATACCACAATCTTTGTGAAGAACGGACCGTGCATGGCGGGGTTGGGACTCGGCGGGGAAGGGTACTTGTCCTTCTCCATCGCCGGGCCGACCGGTGAAGGAATCACCACGCCGCTGACGTTCACGCGCGAACGTCGATGCGCGATGATCGACAGTTTGCGAATCTTGGGGCGCTGAGGGCGGCGGCGCGAAGCGCGTACGGGAACCGCGGCATTCGATGAGAAAAGAATAGGAACGGAGGCACTGGTTCGGGGATGTTGGCGGGACGCGTGGTGGGAACGGCAACGGCGACGATCAAGCACCCGTCCATGAAGGGTTGGCGGTTGCTGTTGGTTCAACCCATCGCCGCGGACGGTCGATCCCCTGACGGCGACCCCGTTCTGGCGGTGGATCACCTGGGAGCGGGTATTGGGAACCAGGTCATCATCTCCAGCGACGGCAAGCACACGCAATCGGTTTTGAACGATAAGAAAACTCCCGTCCGTTGGGCGGTGATCGGAATTGCCGACTGATGCAACAGTTCCAGGACATGCCGGACAGCGCCACTTTGGAGCGCATCGTGCGCGAGGTGCTCGCTGCGCTGGGGGCGGAAACTCCCGAGGGCGGCGCGAACGACGATGGTGCGACGGCGACCAAGGCGACCACACCCTCGGCCCCAATCGTAACCGAGGCGTCGCCTACTACCGAGACTCGCAAGGCCCGAATCGTTTCGACACGCGACGGAGAGCTATCCATCCCGGAACGCGTGGTCACCGCGTCCGTCTTAGACGGTCGGTTGCAAGGGATTCGTCGTCTCTTGGTCCGGCCCGGAGCGATCTTGACGCCCGCGGTTCGGGACCTTTTGCGGCAGCAAGGCATCGTAGTGACGTACGGTCCGGTTTCTACGTCGGTCCGTCCTGCGGGCGGGCCCGGGACCGAAACGAGCGGCGGGACGGCGGACCGGGCCATGCCCGTCATCCTGGTGACGCGGCGTATTTCGCCCGCACAAGTCAGCGGTCTGTTTCGCGCGGGAGACGTGAGGGTCGTGCCGGAGGAGTTGGACTGCATGGTCCGAGCCTCGCAGCGGGCGGCGGAAACCGTTCGCCGACCGGGCGGTCGCGCCGTGATCGTGACCTCGCACGTTGCCGCCGGGGTGTGCTTGGCCAATCGCTTGGAGGGCGTCCGAGCGGTGGCGGGAAGGCGACCGAACGATGTCACCATCGACGCCGCGGCGGTGGGAGCCAACGTCCTCGTGGCGGACGCGCGGCAGGGCGTGTTTCAAATCAAACGGATGATCGCGGAGTTCGCGCGGTCGCCTCTCCAATGCCCCGAGGCCTTCGCCCGACATTTGAGCTGAGCACCGAGCGACGAGACGCCCCAGGGAGGGTTGGACGTGCGAGTGGGAAGAGTGGTTGGCAAGGTGACCTTGAACCGGGCGCATCCCTCCCTGCGCGGAGCGGTTTTGAAACTGGTGGTACCTTTGTCGTTGGATAACCTGCTGAATAAGCTGCCCGCGCAAGCGGAGGAGTTGGTCGTGTACGACGAGACGTCGTCGCACGAGGGTTGCTTCGTGGCCTTCAGTGAAGGGCGTGAGGCCGCTCAGCCCTTTGACGAACCGAAGCCCATCGACGCCTACGCCGCAGCCATCCTGGATCACATCGAGGTCCGCCCCTTGCCGGAATGACGGACGCGACGGGGATGGCGGCGAAACCGGAGAAACGGAGATAAGAAACCATGTTGAACGTCCATAAGATCAAGCAAGAAATCTGCGAGATCGGCGACCGATTGTACAAACGCGGATTTGCCGCCGCCAACGACGGGAATATCTCGTATCGCATCGGCGAGAACGAGGTGCTTTGCTCGCCCACCATGATTTGCAAAGGCTTCATGAAGCCCGACGATCTGTGCATCGTGGATATGGAAGGCAAGCAGATTGCGGGAAGGCGAAAGGCCACCAGCGAGATCAAATTGCATCTGGCGATCATGAAATCGCGGGCGGACATCAAGTCCGTGGTGCATTGCCATCCCCCGCACGCCACCGCCTTTGGAATCGCGCGCGAGGCCGTGCCCATGTGCGTTCTGCCCGAGGTGGAGATCTTCTTGGGCGAAGTCCCCATCGCCCGCTACGCCACGCCGGGATCGCAGGAGTTCGCCGACACCATTCTCCCCTTCGTCCAGAAGAGCAATGTGATCATCCTGGCAAATCATGGGACGGTCAGCTTCGGTAATACGGTGGAACAAGCCTATTGGTACACCGAAATCCTCGACTCCTATTGCCGGATGTTGATGCTCGCGCAGAGCCTGGGGCGCGTCAACTACTTCACGGAACCCGAAGCCAAGGCCCTTTTGGATCTGAAAGAAAAGCTGGGCTATAAGGACCCGCGCACGGAGTTGCAAAACTGCGAACTGTGCGCCAACGACGTCTTTCGCGACAGTTGGAAGCAGAGCGGCGTGGATCAGCAGGCGTTCCATCCCCCGCGGTTTCGGGAGGGGGCTTGCGCATCCTCCGCCGCCGGTTCGAACGGAGACGGAAAAGCCGTACAGGACGACGAGCGCGAAGCATTGATCCAGGCCATCACCGATCGCGTCATGCAGGCGTTGCGGTCCGGTAAACCGGCGTAGCGAGCGTTTCAGTCGTGCACGGGGCAAGTAATCGTTTACTCCTCAGCGTCGCGCGCAGCGGCGATGGACTGCCGCCGCCTCCCATGGCCCGAGTTTGCCCCGCGCCGGACGATCGGCAAAAGTGCCTGCGGGCACGACCGTGCGGTCGGTCTGTGTCTCTCGTCCGCCAGGCAATGCGTCACTCCACAGTCTTGACTGCGGCTTTCTCTCGGCTATGCTAAGGGCGGTCGTTGGCACGCGAGTGCGACGTACGCATCCTGCCGATGAGGAAACCGCTTGCCATGTCTTGCCTTAAGCTCGGGCTTTTCTCCCCGCAATGCCGCCTCCCACAAACCGCGACGCGTCTGCTTGGCGCGGTCTTGATATTGGGGTTTTCGACCTCTTGGGCCGGTGAGACGCTGCAACAGTCCCCGAACCCAGCGGAGGTCGAATCGCATTCCCCTTCGCCGGTTCGCTGCCTGCTGATCACGGGCGAGGATTATCCCGGCCATAAGTGGCAAGAGACCGCGCCGGTTCTCGTGGAAGCTTTGTCTAAGGGCGGCGACATCCGCGTAGAAGTGCTGGATCGACTCGCGGAAATGGACCGGGTGGACTGGTCGCGTTACGATACCGTCGTGATGCACTTCAAGAACTACGACCCCAATGTGCCGGGCCGAGCGGCCTTCGACGGACTGAATCGTTTCGTCAAGAACGGCGGCGGATTGGTGTTGGTGCACTTTGCTTGCGGGGCGTTTCAAGAATTCAAGGGCGATTTCGAAAAGCTGGCCGGTCGCGTTTGGGATCCCGCGCTGCGCGGGCACGATCCCCACGGGGCGTTTCGGGTCGAAATCACGGATCCGGAGCATCCGGTTACGAGGGGACTGAAGGATTTCGAGACCGTCGACGAACTCTACACGTGTTTGGCCGGCGAGACGCCCATCCATGTGCTGGCGCAGGCCGTCTCCCGCGTGGACGGTCGCGCCTATCCCATGGCGTTCAGTTTGAACGTCGGCAGGGGCCGAGTCTTTCATTGCGTTCTGGGGCACGACGTCCAGGCTCTGAACAATTCCAGCGTGCGGGAGTTGTACCGTCGCGCGTGCTTGTGGTCGGCTGGGCGGTAGGTGCAAGTTCGGTTCCTGTTGTTCGCCGGGTAAAGGGTGAGGAACGTATTCGGCACGGGGTTCGAGGAGCGGCGAGAAAATGCAAATCAGTTTCCACACGGATGCTTTCAATTCCTCTTACTGGAACTTCGAAAAGTGCCTGCAATGGGCCCAGGCGCACGACGTGCATCTCATCGAGTGCGGCGTCATCGACGGCGTGAGTTGGATTCACGGGTTGGGGTATCAACCGCACGTGGCCCTCTACGAAGACCCCTTGCTGCTGCGGCGCAAGATGGAGAAGTACGGCGTAGCGTTTTCGCAGATCGACGCAGCTTACCCGCTGTCGGGCAAGGATGGGCCGCTTTACGGAGTGCCGTACGTACTCAACGCCATCCGTTGGGCCAAGTTGGCCGGTTGCCCCCGAATCGCCACCACCGACGGCCTGGATCGTCCGGAAGGGCTTTCCGACGACGAGGCCATGGCCCTGATGCGGCGCAGTTACGAGCAAATCGTTGAGGCCGCGGAGGCCTACGAAATTACGATCAATATCGAAGTGCACGGGTATTTTACCACCAATCCGGACCGATTGGCCGAGATGCTGGACTTCTGCGATAGCCCCTTTTTGCGGCTCAATCTGGATACGGGGAATTCCTTCATCGCGGGCCAAGACCCGGTGCAATTCGCGAGGCGGTTCACCTCGCGGATCCATCATGTTCACGTCAAGGACGTAAGCCAGTCGCTGGCCGCGGCGGTCCGGGGCCAAGAGACCGGAATCGCGGTCAGCCATTGCGCGATCGGCGAGGGCGTGAATGCCGCCAACATTCGCGAAGTGCTCACGATCCTCCGCGATCACGGCTATAACGGTCCCTTGAGCATGGAATGCGAAGGGCAGGGCGGGCCGATGATCGAAAAATCCCTGCGGTGGTTGAGGAACACCCTCCAAGAGTTGGGCATTCCGGAAGAGTCTGAGTCGCCGACCCGCTGACACGGGCCGCGAGCGAGTTTCGCCATTCCGGAATCGACCATAGACAGTGGTATTTCCCCACCGGGACAAACGCCCCTCGAATCGTCGGTTCGGGAATCAATGGATCGGAAGTCGGATTGGATAACTTTCCTTACCGGAGTTGAAACGATGACACAACAAGCATCCCGCAAGCCTTCTTTGACCCGGCGTTCCTTTTTAGAGACAGCGGCGGTGGGAACGGGCGCCGTGTTGAGCGGCGCGGCCTTGGCCCGCAGCGTCCATGCCGCCGGGAGCGACGTGATTCGGGTGGGAATGATCGGTTGCGGCGGGCGTTGCTCGGGCGCGGCGGCGCAAGCCCTGAATGCCGGACCGGACATCCGATTGGTCGCCATGGCGGATGTCTTCCAGGCCAAGGTCGATGCCGCATATCAGAATCTTCACGCCCAAGCGCCGGATCGCGTCATTGCGGACGCCGATCATCGCTTCGTCGGCCTGGACGGCTACAAAAAGGTGATCGAGGCTTCCGACGTCGTCCTCATTGCATGCGCGTCGAAGTTCCATCCTATGTACGCCGAGGAGGCGATTAAGGCCGGCAAACACGTCTTCGTGGAAAAACCGCATGGGATCGACCCGGTCGGGGTGCGGCGGATGCAAGCCGCCTGCGATCTGGCCAAGGAAAAGGGGCTCAGCCTCGTCTCCGGCCTGCAAAGCCGGTTCGACGCAGGTTGGCAGGAGACGATGAAACGGATTCACGACGGCATCATCGGCGATATCGTTGCGGTTCAGGCGATGTTTCTCCGCGGACCGTACCAAGTCATGGCTCGCAAACCCGAGCATTCCGAACTCGAATTCCAATTCTGGAATTGGTACCACTTCTGCTGGCTTTCCGGCGATGACGTGCCGCAATCGCTGGTCCACAACATGGATCGGGTCACCTGGGCGCTTCAGGAGGAGATGCCGGCCTGGGCGTTCGGGTTGGGCGGACGAGCGGCCTCGTTCGGGGAGGGACTGGGCGACATGTACGACAATCAGACCGTCGTGTACGAATACGCGAGCGGTGCCCGAGTCTATGCCATGTGCCGCACCCAAGTCGGAACCTACGGCAATTCCACCGACATCATCATGGGGAGCAAGGGCGTTTGCTACCTGGGCGAAAAACGCATCGAAGGGGAGACCAACTGGAAGTTCGAGGGCAAGCAGAACAATCCTTATCAAACCGAGATCGATACGCTGATGGATTCGATCCGCAAGGGGCAGCCCTACAACAGCGGCTACCACATGGCCAAGAGCACGATGGTCACCGTGCTGGGACAGTTGGCGGTTTACACGGGCCAGGCCATGCGATTCGACGATGTGGCGGCTATGGACTTCGCCTATCGCCCGCTGCCCGAGGACGCCTCCCTGACGATGGACCCGCCCACCTTGCCGGACGCGACGGGCAACTACCCGTTGCCGAAACCGGGCATCACCGATCTGGAGTGGATTGCCGGTCCGCGCCGACCGTAGCCAACCGAGCGGGAACTCCGACAGGCGAGGGGATTCGATCCAAGCCGCACCCGGGCGCCGTGCGTCCGGGCGGGACGGATTGCATTTCGCCGCCGCTCCCCTTCCGTTCGGGAGGCCGCTCTTTGCGGAAATATCGCGGCCCGCGACTTGTTCCGCCCCGAAAAAAGGTCCAGAATAACCGGCTGGATTTTGCGCTCGGACCCGCCGGGGCTGTGAGAATATGCTGGCAAAGCTTACGACATTGACCCTCCTGGGGATCGACGCCGTCCCGGTCGAGGTGGAGGTGGACGTTTCGCCCTCCGGGTTGGCCAAAACGGTCATCGTCGGATTGGCGGAGGCTTCCGTCCGCGAGAGCACCCATCGCGTGGACCGCGCGATCGTGAATTCGGGCTTCGAGCGGCCCGAAAACCGCACCATCATCAACCTGGCGCCGGCCGATTTGCCCAAGGAGGCGGCCTCCTTCGATTTGCCGATCGCTCTCGGCATTCTGGCGGCGGGCGGACAACTCGATTCCATTCGCCCTGCTGATTATGCGGTCGTCGGAGAATTGGCCCTGGACGGCACGGTCCGACCGATCCGCGGAGCCTTGTCGATGGCCATGACGTTGGCGAAGTCGGGGCGGTGCCGCGGCCTCGTCGTCCCTCGGCATAACGCCGCCGAGGCCGCCATCGTCGAGGAGATCGAGGTGATCCCCGTCGATTCCTTGACTCAGGCCGTGGCGTTCTTGAGCGGAAACGTGGAGATTCCCCCGTTTCCCTCGCGATTGGAGGAACTGTTCCACCGGTGCGCCGCTTACGAGGACGATTTGGCGGACGTCCGCGGTCAGGAGATGGCCAAACGGGCGCTCATCGTAGCCGCGGCGGGCGGGCACAACCTTCTCATGGTCGGACCGCCCGGGTCGGGCAAGAGCATGCTGGCGCGGCGCTTGCCCACCATCTTGCCCGATCTGACGCCGGCCGAGTCCATCGAGACCACCCGCATCTACAGTGCCCTGGGCAAGGTCCAACCGGACAAGCCGCTGTTGGCGGTTCGACCGTTTCGCGCGCCGCATCACACCATCAGCGACGCCGGACTGGTGGGGGGCGGTTCCACGCCCACGCCCGGCGAGATCAGCCTGGCACACAACGGCGTCCTATTCCTCGATGAGTTGCCGGAATTCAACCGTCGAACCCTGGAGGTGCTTCGCCAACCTTTAGAGGAAAGAACGGTGACCATCGCCCGAGCGAGTTTCAGTACCACTTTTCCGGCCAATTTCATGCTGGTGGCGGCGCTCAATCCGTGCCCCTGCGGATACCGCGGCGATTCCCGACGACGATGCCACTGCACGGTGCCGCAGATCGAACGCTACATGGCCAAGATCTCAGGACCGCTCTTGGATCGGATCGACATCCACTTGGAGGTCCCGGCGGTGCCCTTTCAGGAATTGTCGGCGGGGCGGGACGGGACCTCGAGCGCGGATGCACGCGGGATGGTGATCGAGGCCCGACGGCGCCAGCAGCGACGCTTGCAAGGCGGCAAAGCCCGTTGCAACGCCGAGATGTCGCACCAGCAGATTCGCAAGCATTGCAAGTTGGGGGCGACCGCCAAATCGCTCCTCCAGACGGCCATGACGGAGTTGGGACTTTCCGCCCGGGCGCACGACAAGATTCTCCGCGTTGCCCGAACCATCGCCGATCTGGATGGAAGCGATGACATCGGCGAAGTCCACGTCAGCGAGGCCGTTCAGTACCGCATGCTGGATCGCAACATCCTTCATTGAGGCGCCGGGCTTAAGGTTTCGTGTGGACCGTGTCGCCCCGGCGGTTCGGCGGGGCGGTGTACGATTTTCACGAACGCGGATATGATGCACGATTGGCGTCGCCGCGCCGGGCGAACGGTCGCCCTGTCGATCGGAAACGCGGTCAATGTCTCGACCGCCTGAGTTCCACTCGCCGCGCGGCGAGGTCCGTCGTCCTCGCGTCCGCTGCCGATCGTAAGCCTTCTTCGCCGTAAAACACCACACGAAACCCCATGCCCTCGTCGGCGCCCGAAAGTACCCGCCGCGACGCTTATGCCGCGTGGCGTTCTCCCAGTTACCGTTCCTACGCCCCCGCCTGGTTTGCGATGGTCATCGCCTCGCAGATCGAGTTGGTGGCTTTGGGCGTGTACGTTTACGACCGCACTTCCGACCCCCTGGCATTGGGCTGGTTGGGAATGGCCAAGGCGCTTCCGGTCATCTTGTTGGCGCTACTGGGCGGGCATCTCGCCGATCGCTTCAATCGCAAATGGTTGGTAATCGCAACGCTCGCCGTGATTACCCTGACAAGCGTGGGGATATGGTCGGCGGTCCGCAACGGGCAGGTGGGCTGGATCTACGCCTTGCTGGCCGCCGCCGCAGCGGCCCAAGCGTTGGGCACTCCCGCCCGCGCCTCGCTCCTCCCCCTGATCGTACCCACCGCCGATTTCAGCAATGCCGTGGCCTGGAATAGCAGCATCTTTCAACTGGGGACGATGACGGGTCCGGTCCTGGGAGGTCTGTTGATGGGGGCGAGTAAGGACGCCGCCACGGCCTTGGCCGCCGTGGTCTGGTTTCGCGCGGCCTCGCTCGTGCTGATGATATTCGTGAACCCGCGACCTCAGGTCCACGCCGCATCGGAGGCCGCATCGACGGGAAGCGTTTGGGATGGGTTGCGTTTCGTGTTGCGTCGTCGCATGATCCTCGGCGCCATTAGCCTCGACCTCCTGGCGGTGCTGTTGGGCGGCGTCACCTATCTCTTGCCCGTCTACGCCGAGGACATCCTCTGCGTCGGGCCGACCGGTTTGGGAATGCTCCGTTCGGCGGAAGCGGTCGGAGCCATCGCGATGGCGATGCTGCTGGCGCACCTCCCTCCCATGCGACGAGCGGGTCGCAACATGCTCTTGGCGGTGACCGGGTTCGGAGTCGCGACCATCGTGTTCGGCCTGTCGAAAAACTACGCCCTGTCGCTGACCATGATGTTTTTGATCGGAGCGTTCGACAACATTAGCGTGGTGGTGCGTCACACTCTGGTCCAAATGTTGACCCCGGACGCGATGCGAGGGCGAGTTTCCGCCGTCAATACGGTCTTCATCGTTCTTTCCAACGACTTGGGAGGGGTGGAATCGGGCGTGACGGCGCGGCTTTTCGGTCCGGTGGGTTCCGTGCTGTTCGGCGGATTCGGGGCGATTCTCTCCGTCCTCGCGGTGATGAAGCTGTGGCCGGAATTGGGGCGCGTAGGGTCGCTTCACCTGATTGCACCGGCGGGGGAGAACCCGATCGGGACGGAAGCGAACGGAGCGACCGCCGAATTGGCCGCCGTCACAGCGGAGGCGGTCGCCATCGATCGCGACGCGAAACACCCGTGACGGCGGGATTCGCAGAGCGGGCTGGCGGCGGTAGTTTTCCTGCGACCGGTGACCGCCACAGCATGCGAGGCCGCGCAAAGGTGCCCCGCGAAATCAAAGGAGGCGGAATAGTCGCGAAAAAACTGTAGGAATTGACATCACGGTCGGATGGTCGTTTCTACCAACGAATCCCCTTGAGAGAGTTAACCTATATGAGGGGTAAAGAGGGCCTTTTGCATTGCCCTTCGGCGACGCAAGGGATAGATTGAATTATCGGCTGATCCACCGCGTCCGCGACGAATCCTTCCGCTTTCGACTTCCCCGGTTTTTCCGGAGGGAATGGTTTTGATTGGAACGGCTTCCGACAACATGCGAATTGCGATCGGCAGCGATCACCGCGGTTCCGCCCTGCGCCATAAGGTGATCGTTTTCTTGGAGGGATTAGGCGCGCATGTCATTGACGTGGGTGTGGATAGCGCCAACGCCGTGGATTACCCGGAGATAGCCGCGCAGGTAGCTCGTCAGGTCAGCGAGAAGACCGTGGACCGCGGAATCTTGATTTGCGGCAGCGGATTGGGAATGGCCATCGTGGCCAACAAGTTTCCCGGGGTTCGGGCGGCGCCGTGCCACGACGAAATCACCGCCGAGGTGAGTCGTAGGCACAACGATTTGAACGTGCTGTGTCTGGCCGCCGATATTCTCGGCCCAAAGCTTGCCGACCGCCTCGTCGATATTTGGCTTCGCACAGAGTTCGAAGGCGATCGCCATCTGAGACGGATTCGCAAGATCACCGAATTGGAATGTCGGAACGGTCGCCGGGAGACGTCATCTCCCGACCGGGCCGAGGTGTGACGACTCGGCCTTACCGGCTCGTATCGTCCGACGGAGATGCGGGACATCTAGAGTTCTTGCGATGAAGGGTCGTCGGCGCCTGCCGGTGGGGAGCTCTTACCGGGCTGAAGGTACGGCTTCAACCACGGCGGAGCGTGCCGATAGGTGTGCCGGACGCCCGGCAGGGGAATATTCGCGAAATCGTACTGCGGCCCGCCGAACCAGTTGAGAGCGTAGTACGCGATCAACAGCCCGCCCAGTCCGCCCAACACGATTCCCACCAACTCGCGGAGGAGGGATTTTTTCTTCCCGTTGCCTTTGAGGCGATTGCGTACGGAAGTCTCCTCCGCGGCATCGGGCCCGGCGAAGACGAAGGTTTCCTCGGATTCCGCGGGAGCCTCTCCCGTCCGGATGGCGGGTGCCGCGGTCTCGCGAATCCAGGCGGCGATGGCAGGCTCATCCGTCTCGCCGGTCGCGGTTGCGGATTCCTCCAATTTTTCCAAGAGGCGGCCGATCCAGCGCGCGGCGACCGGCCCTAACGGTCGGCCCGACGGTTCCAAGATCAATTCGCTCAAGGCGAAGACGTCGGCCCCCTCCGGCGCGCGGACCAAGATCGGGGCCTCCGTCGATTCGGATGCGGCGGGAACCGCTTCCGTGGAAGCGTCGGCATTTTGTTCGTCCGCGGTTGCGGACGCGGCGTTTTCGGAGAGCGGCGAAGTCGAAGTGCTCTCGTCTCCGGAAAGCGTTGCGAGAGATTCTTCCGACGAAGACTCCTCGACCGGCGTTTGCGACTCATCGGCTTCCACGGAGTCGCGCGCTAAGATGTCCGTGTCGCCCGCCGAATCCGCGTCGGTTCGATCGAGGACGTCTTCCTCGATTGTCGGCGAGGGCGACACGTCGGTCGCCTCGACATCGCCGACGGTCTGCGTTCGATTTGTCACGGTGACGCCCTCGGCTTCGGGTAGGTCGAGCAACTCGTCCTCGGGAAGTTCCAAGAGCATATTGGCGGTTTCTTCGTCGGTTCCGTCGGCGTCCGATCGTTCCCGGGAGGCACGCAACGAGAGGTCCGACGCAACGGACTCTTGCGGGGATTCCGCGTCCGGCGTTTCCTTTTTTTCGGGCACTTCGGCGGATTCGCTCATGGTATCGCTCCCAACGGCGCTGTACCTGCTCTGCTTGTCGCGCGCTTCACCTTCGGATTGATTCGGTCGATGAATCCGGTTCTTGGTCGGTCGGATACTGCGAACAAAGTACCTCTTTAGTGTACCATCGGTCGCCGCAATTTGCGCCGACCCCGCCGGAGTCCGCGGAGGCTCGAACGAGAGACGAGAGGTGCGATCGCGACGGTCCCGGAAACCGCCGCCGTAAGCGCCGGGCCTCTTGAGGCCGAGGTCACTGCCTGCTCAAAAGGCGTACTTGGCCTGAAGTTCAAAGCGTGCCGTTTCGCCGGGAGCGAGGCCGATGTAGTGCGTTTTCCAAAAGCTCGCCTCGAATCCCAAATTGAATTGCTTGGTGAAGTCGTACACGGTGTTGAAGTAATAGACGTGGTTATAGCAACGACCGGAAGTCATGCGGCGATTGAGCGGGTCATCGATGGAGAAGCCCCCATGCCAATGCCAGCGCGGCGTGCAGTCGTAGCGCACGTCGAACCAACCGCCGTTGGAGAGGATGGGCGCACGCGTACCGCGATCGATGGTTTGCAAGATTCCGCCCATGTAGGCCGCCAGGTTTTCTCCCGTGAAGAACTCACATTGAAACCCCAGTCGCTCCGTGATCGGCCAATCGAAATCCACGCTGAAAGACCAAGTCTTGCGCGACAGGTTGGAGACGGGATCGGGATTGGGCGGTCGAAAGTCCCAGTTCTGTTCGCCGATGTGTCCCGAGACACCCAGCGTGATCGGCCGACAACCGGGATTTTCCCGATCGCCTAACGTGAAGGCGATCCGACCTTGGAAGTCGGGCCAACCGCCTTCCGTCCCTACGACGTTCGTGGAGGCGGGCGGGTTGATGATGATGTTCGAATTGGCCGACCATTGCGCCGTGATAAGGAGGAAGTCCGACAGGTCGAAATAGCGTTCCAGCCTCAGTTGCGCGCGGCGATATCCTAAATTGCCCACGCCGGAACCGGGTACGTAATTGAGCATGCCGGGGTAAAGGGGCGACATCAAATCCCACGCCTGCCCGAACAGGAAACGCCACTGCTCGTTTTTCGCCTCGATGTAGGCTTGGCGAAAGAGCACGCCGGACTTGTTCTTCAGGACCCATTCGCCTTGGAAGTCGAATTCGATCTTGCCTCCGAGCTTGATGTCGGGACGACTCTCAGGCGACGGGCCGACGATATCCAACCCGAGTCGCGTCGATTTGGCATCGAAAAAGAACCCGCTCTCTCCCTGGACATCGCGGGATTCCACCCACAGGGCGAAATCGCCCAAATACGTTCGCTCCGTTTCGTACACGCCGCTGACCGTGATGCGTCCGTAGGGCGTAATTTGGAACGCACCCTTACGCCAGGCCAGCCCTTGCAACTGTTGCTGCAATTCTTCGCGAGTCACATAAGGCGATTCGTAGGCGGCGGTTTGAAGATCATACGCCTCAGCGGTTTGAGGAGGTCCGCTCAGCGATGATTCGGGCCATGACACGGGAGGCGCACCGTCGGGCGGATCGCTTGACGCCGAGAGGTAAGGGAATGCCGCCGTGTTGGGGTGTGAAATCGGCTCGTTCCGCGAGGACGACGGTCCAACCGAGGCAAGTTCGCGCAGCGAGGCGGTCTTCTGGTTCGAAAGAGTCGCCGCCGGGTCGCTGCCGGCCGGGGAGTAGCCCGCGATCGGCGGTTCGGCGTCGGTCGCCGGGATCGTGCCGAAGATTCCGTTGCCGCTCGCGAAACTTGGCTGAAACTCGACGGTCTGACCCGTGGCTTGGGGAACGAATAGGCAAGCGACCACGACCCCAAGGACGGAGAATCTCCGTCGCTGACGATGGATTACGGAGCGAAGGCCGCCGGCGATTTGGCGGGGAGCGAGGTCGAGTGAGGCCATGAGTTGCCGCCTCTTGTCCGGGTGTCGATGTTTGGTGGCCGTTTGCTTGGGATTGCACCGAGCGAGGGCGCAACGTCACCCCTCCGATCGTAGGGTGGAAGTGTTATCGACCATTTAATCGGTAATCTTTATTCAAGCGGTCTATGTTATGGCCGTCCGTACTTTTCGTTGCGAACCCGCTGCAACCTTTGTAAAATCACGGTTTTCGTTTTCTTGGCCGGGTCGATTGACCGGTGACGGGGTATGGACTGCAAGATGCGGCGTACCCAGTGGACGGTCGGGGCGGTATCCAGCAGTTCCGGGAGGATAATTTGTCAGGTAATTCTCGCTTATTTTTGAGCGGCAACGAGGCGGTCGCGCTGGCCGCCAAGCATGGGCACGTCTCGCTTGGGACCGGTTATCCGGGGACGCCGTCGACGGAAATACTCGAGAACTTCGCCGAGTTGGGCGGTAAGGCCCAATGGGCGCCCAACGAGAAGGTGGCGCTCGAGGTGGCCATCGGCGTCGCACTGGGACGGGCCGACGCCCTCGTCACCATGAAGCACGTCGGGCTGAACGTGGCTGCCGACCCTTTGTTTTCGGTGGCATACACGGGCGTGCCGGGGGCGCTGGTCATCGTTTCGGCGGATGATCCCGGCATGGCCTCCAGCCAGAACGAGCAGGACAATCGCCGTTACGCCGTGGCTGCCGGCGTTCCCATGCTGGAGCCTGCCGATTCGCAAGAGGCGTACGACTTTACGCTGGCGGCGATCGAATTGTCGCGGGAATGGGAAACACCCGTCCTCTTGCGGATGACGACGCGGGTGTGCCACTCCAAAACGGTGGTGGTGCCGCGTGAGGTCGGCAAGTTGCCCGACTCGCCGCGGTTCGTCCGCGATATGGAAAAGTACGTGATGATACCGGCGTATGCGCGCCGGGCGCACAAGCGATTGCGAGAGAAGCTTCGAGCTTTGGCCGCCGTCAGTGAATCGCCGAGGTTTGTGCGAGAGGACGCAGGGGCGGAGGAGTTGGGGATCATCACCTCCGGGATCAGCTACATGCATGTCCGCGAGGCTGTGCCGGAGGCCGCCGTTCTCAAGCTGGGAATGACGTACCCGTTGCCGCTCGAAGCCATCCGGGAGTTTGCCGCCCGCTTCCAACGGTGTCTGGTGGTCGAAGAGGGCGATCCGTATCTCGTGGAGCAGATTCGCTCGGCGGGGATCCCGGTGGAAGACAAGCCCGAGATGTACCGCTTTGGAGAATTGGACGTGGCGCGAGTGCGACGGATCGCGGCGGGGGATATCTCCCCGGAACCGGTGCCGCCGCCGGTAAAGCCGCCGCAATTGTGCAACGGGTGCCCGCACCGCGTCACGATGGAGATTCTGCGGGAATTGGACTGCATTGTGGCGGGAGACATCGGTTGCTATTCGCTGGGCGTCCTACCGCCTTTTCAAGCGATCGATGCTCTGATCTGCATGGGTGCCGGCATCGGCATGGGTTTGGGGTTGCGGCACGTCCTGCCCGAAGAGCAGGCGCGTCGCGTCGTGAGCATCATCGGCGACAGCACGTTCGTGCACACGGGAATCCCGGGCGTGGTGGAGATGGTGTACAATCCGCCGCCGACCGGCCATTTGGTCCTCATCTTGGACAACGGTACGACGGCCATGACCGGCATGCAGGAGCATCCCGGCACGGGACGAACGCTGAATCATGAACCGACCGGACGCGTGGATTTCGAACAGTTGTGCAAGTCCCTGGGGATCGAGAATGTCGGCACGATCGATCCGCTGAGCGATCGCGAGGGATTGAAAACCGCGATCCGAACCGCTTTGGCGAGTAACGACTTGTCCGTCATCATCGTGCGGCGAACGTGTCTCTTGGCGGCGGGAAAAATCCGTCAGTACGAGGCCGCCGCTCAGAAATCGACCGCCTGCGATGCGGTGACGCCGGTGCCGTAGCGAGGCGACGAAAACGTGGGGGCAAGGCCGATGCTGCGTCGTCCGGCGGCGTGGAATCCTTTTGCCGGGGGCGATCCGTCCCAAGCTGAATCGAATGAGTGAAATAGGGCGACTTGCCATGAAGATCAACGGGGAGCGTGTCATCAACGTGGTGATTGCGGGCTTGGGCGGGCAAGGCGTCATCAAGGCTTCGGACGTCTTGGCCGACGCGGCCTTCTTGTCGCATTACGACGTCAAGAAAGCCGAAGTCCACGGGATGAGCCAGCGCGGCGGCGGAGTCACCAGCGATGTTCGGTTCGGACCGCGCGTCTTCAGCCCCATGGTCCCGCCCGGCGAGGCCGACTATTTGGTGGTTTTGGCCGCCGATCAAGTGGAGCCGAATACGGGACGGTTGCGAAAAGGAGGCGTGTTGATTGCGCCGGACGTGGTGCGGGAGGACGAGTTGCCCCATCGGAAGGCCGTCAATTCGGCGCTCCTTGGCGTTCTCAGCCGATTCTTGGACGACCGCATTCCCGCGGATTGTTGGCATCAGGCCCTGCGACGGCAGTTCAAGCCGGAATTGGTCGAAGTCAATCTGGCTGCATTCGAGTTGGGACGCCGAAAAGGCGAAGCCCTTCGAGCGATCCAGTGATTGCCGGGTCGATCGAAGGCGGGCGGCGACGGTGAGGAAACGACGCGTGACGGTTCGGGGGGCGTGAACGGAACGACCGCTGGAGAATCGCGGAGCTAGTCGTGGCGATGAATCATTTACCCCATTCGGATACTGGTACGTCGCGGGCCATTCATCCCGCTTGCGCCATGGACTTCGTGCCCCGCGAAGTGCTCCGTGCCGTGCAATTGGAGCGACTCAAGAGGACGGTTCATCGGGCCTATACTTCCGTGCCGTTCTATCGCCGAAAGTTCGATGAACTGGGAATAGTTCCCGAGGACGTCAGATCGCTGGAGGACATCGTCCGCTTGCCCACGACGGTGAAAAACGACCTGCGGGACAATTATCCATTCGGTCTGTTCGCTCGGCCCATGGAAGACATCGTCCGCCTGCATGCTTCGAGCGGCACGACCGGCAAGCCGATTGTGGTGGCATACACCAAGAGCGATTTGGAGACCTGGAGCGAGGTCATGTTGCGGACCTTCGCGGCGATCGGGCTGAACGAAAACGATATCATTCAGAATTCGTACGGGTATGGATTGTTTACGGGAGGTTTGGGGGCCCACTATGGGGCGGAACGCTTGGGCGCTACCGTGATCCCGACCTCCGGCGGCAATACCGACCGGCAGATCATGATCCTTCGGGATTTCGGAGTCACCGCCATTTGCTGCACCCCCAGCTACTTCCTGCACCTCGCCGAGAGGGCCGCGGAGTTGGGAGTGGAGATGCGAAGCCTGCCGCTGCGCGCCGGCATCTTCGGCGCCGAACCGTGGAGTGAGAATATGCGGCAGCGCATCCAGGACGAAACGGGTATCAAAGCCTACGACATCTACGGCCTGAGCGAGATCATCGGACCGGGAGTGGCTTCGGAGGATGTGACGCAGGACGGTTTGTACATCTTTGAAGACCACTTCTATCCCGAGATCTTGGATCCGCAGACCGGCAACCCGGTTCCGGACGGACAACCGGGCGAACTGGTACTCACGACGTTCAGCAAGCAGGCCATGCCGATGATCCGCTATCGTACGCGGGACATCACGCGGTTTCTGACGGAACCTTCCGCCTCCGGGCGTACCCTGCGACGCATCGCCCGCATCTCTCATCGCAGCGACGATATGTTCATCATCCGAGGCGTCAACGTCTTTCCGTCGCAAGTCGAAACGGCCCTCTTGGCGGTCGAGGGCACGCTGCCACATTATCAAATCGTCTTGCGTCGCGCGAAAGGCTTGGACGAAATGGAAGTCCGGGTCGAGGTGACCTCCGCCGTTTTCAGCGACAAAGTTCGGGAACTGGAGGAGTTACGCCGCAAGTTGATGCGGGCGGTGGAGGGGGTGATCGGCATTCGTGCCGAAGTGGTGCTCGTGGAACCGCACACCATCCAGCGAAGCGAGGGCAAGGCGCGACGGGTCCTCGATCTACGGAACGAAACCTGAGGAATCGCCGATGTCATCTCGGCGACCGCGGGTTTTCTTGCGGCGAGGACGGTCTCGGCTTCTTATCCAGGTTGTCTCAAGTCCGATCGAGGCATCGGGCTTTCAGTGAGGCATGATCCAGGGACGGATTGCGAAAAAGGCCCCGGCAATTCCCGCCGCGAATAACGCCGCAGCGGAAATCCACAGGAAAACATCCCACCACCGACCGGGTCGCAAGTCGGCCGGACAGGCGCGATACCGAAAGAAGATGGCGGCGCCGGCCAGCATCGGCAGCATGATGGCCTGCATGAAACCACTTGCGATGATCAGAGAAACCGGTTCGCGATAGAGCAGGCAGGTCGCCAGGCTGAAGAGCGGAAAGCCGACGCTGAAGGCGACCACCCAGGAAGTCGGCGGCGGTTGATCGGGGTGAGATTCCCGGCCGAGGAACAGGCGGAGGGCGTCGGATGCCACCCTTGCGTGGCCCGCAGTGGCCGAGAAGAAGGTGGAATACAACACGGCCACGGCGCCCGCCAGAAACAAAACCTGGGTCCACGTCCCAAAGACCGGGGCATACATCTCGCTGAGCGTGACGATCAATCGGGAGCCTTCGGGCTTCAGTCCCGCGCGAAACAGGACCGCTGCCCCCAGCAAATAAAACGCCGCCGTGGCGAACGTGTAAACGATCATGGAAAGGAATGCGTCCCACTGTATGACGCGCATCCACCCCCGGGCGCGTTGGGTCCAGTCGGGCGAATGATCGGGCCTGCCGGCGTGCTTGGCATAGCCCTTCTCCAGGCACCAATAGGGATAGGTGATCAGCTCGTTCGTGCCCATTCCGATGATTCCGAACGTAGCCAGCGCCGTGCCGAAGGCCGCCCAGCGATCGATGCCGGATGGCAGGCGGAAACTGAGGCCGGAGATGAGATCGCCGAGGGAGACGGCCCATTCCGGGCGGAATTGCAGGGCAATCACGCACCAAACGGTGGCCACGGTGAAAGCGGCTACCAGGATCGTGCACACCCATTGGATGGTTCCGTATCGCCCCAGGACCAAGATCGGGATGGTGCCCAGGCAAATGATCGCCGCCCAGAGGATGTCATCCGTCCACGCAAAACCCTGCGAACCGTAATCCGGGCGCTTCGCGGGAGGACTTGGCCCGACGCCGCGGGGTTCGGCGCTGGGTTGATCGTTTTCCCGGCTTCCGACTTCAGCGGGAATCGCCTCCGATTGCCTCGCCCATTCGTCTTGCGCATCGAGGAGACGTTGATAGCTGCCGTCCAACGGTAGCGCGATTGCCAAGGCTTGCCCCACCCCGTGCGCTATGCCGCCCAATTGAGCCAGGCTCACGACGAACATCACCACCCAATACCAAAGCATCCAGTGCACTCGGACTCGCGGTCCGGGCAGGGAATTGAGAGCGGCCATCGTGGTCCGTCCGCTGACGACGGCGTGACGGCCCAACTCGACTTGCACGAAGACCTTGCTGACGCAGCCAATGATGATGAGCCAGAGCAGGGCGAAGCCGGCCTCGGCCCCCGTCCGCGTCGTGGCTATCAACTCGCCTGAACCGACCACCGCCGCAGCGATGATCATCCCCGGTCCCATGCTGAGCAACATGCGGCCGAACCTCGTCGGTGGGGATTGCACGCACGAATCAGGCGGGATGACGCCGGAGGAGGCGGTGGAATCGCTCACGGGCGGAACTCCGCGCGATAGGGGTGAAGCGCCGAACTGCCGTTCCCTTTCTTCCGCTTTTTTCGCCGCAAGAAACTCGGCGAGCGGCGGAAAAGACGCCCCTATCTTTGCACGGAAGGCTCCGCGCACGCAACCACGGCACACGTGCCATTCAAAAATGTGCCGGCGACGTCGAGGTTGACGCCGGAGGGCGTTTCTGAATCCGGTCGGGCGCCAATGCGTGAATTTCTGGTTACCGTCGGAGAGGCGTTCCCGCCCGGCGGTCTCGCTTTGGATGGAGTATCCCGTTGGGGCGCTACCGCAGAGTTTCTGGGCGATTTCCTCGCGCCGTCCAACCGTCGTCCGAAACGGTTCGGGCGGGGATCGTACGACGGGGGGAGTCGCTCGAACCGGTACGTGCAGCGACCGTGCTTTGCGACGCGGACGAGGGTGCCGCCGGCGAGGGCGATGAACCGAGGTCGGGAGCGTCCTCCAATTTGCGATCGGTAATCGAAATGATGTTTTCCGGTGGAACCCCGAAATCAATCACCGGTTCGATCGATCGTGCATACGGCGGGGATAGCTTGACAGGTCGGTCGGTGGATAACAGAGGGCGGTTTTCCTCCGGTTCGAACGGCAGCGAAGGATCCTCGACGACGGGGGCATCGGTTGCAGTGCCCGAAGCCGAGAGCAAGACGTCATCCGAGGCCGGTGCCACAGCGGACCCGGCGCGCGGCGCGACAGGCGAGCAAGAGTTGCAACCGCCCTCCCCGGCGCGGCCCAAAAACGTCGGCCCGCAGTAGTCGTAAGGACTTGCGCACATGCGACAGCCCGATAGGAAAATCAAGGTGGCAAGGATATATAGCCAGATCTTCTGTTGCATGGTTTTCTCCTCGATCGGCCGATTTGCCGTGGTGCCGCCTTTCGTTGGGGTGACGCCGTTCCATCGATTCCCGGTCCGTGGGCAGGCGTTCCCAGAAATCTTTCGGCAGAATATCCGTAATGACCGCAACTTTTTTCGGAATCGCTAAGGCTTTCCCATGTTTCGCGCATGTTGGGCGCGGCACGAAACATGCTCAGGCTGAACGCTGCGGAGAGATATCAAAACGATGCGCCCGAACCGGTGGGGGTCAATCGTTGAAAAGGATGCTGGTTTGCTTGTTGTAGTTTGATTGGGTGGATTAGGAGTTTTGAGTGCGTGGAGTTGATTATATCGATTGATTCGGTTCTTTCGATTTCGCGTAGTCGTTTGCCGATGCAATATTTGATGGGAAGTCCGATTGTAAAGACCGAGCCCATCGGCAGTGGGGGTTTTCCAAGCGGACGCAAGTATCGTGCCCGATTCGCCGCCCCGAATTCCTCTGGTGTGGTTCGCGTGTCTGCTGGCCATGTGGCTGGGAGGCTGCGCATCGCATCGATGTCTTGCTCCCAGAAGTGGGGGCTATCCCTGTCGAAGCTGTGCTCCTTCGGCCTGTGTGGCCAAGGCGGACGGGTCGAGTGATTGTGGAACACCGTGCCCCAGTGTACGTTGCCGTCTTTGGGGGCTTGGCTGCCGTTTGCACGGCGTTCTGGGGGACGTCCGTTGGGTCATTCGAGAAGGCATTGTGGGTCGTCCTGAGGAAAATATTCCTCCGGGACCTACGCCGCCGCCCATTTTGGATGAGTTGTTCCCGTTGCCCACTCGTCCCGTCTTCTATCCGAGTACGACCCACGATCAAGGTGACCCTATCCAATCCGCAGGAGGGCACGGCAAGTCGGCACCCGGTTCGAGCGAGAGTTCCAAAGTAACGGCTCCTCCTCCCCGCGGTCCGGGAAAGGCGGGGTCGGCGGAGCGGCGGGGCGCTGCCGCCGTGCAGGAGGGTGCCCAACCGGAAGTAATCCCTGCTCCTGCGCCGTTGCCGCCCGGGGATGCGCCCGGGTTACCCGAAGATAGATCGTCGCAGGGAATTCCGCGCGATCCCCAAGCTTGGGATAGTGAAGGTTGGCGGACCGCCCGTGACGTCGGAGAAGCGGATGTCTCATCGCCGGCCTCGACGAGCGCGTCAGGCAAAACGAGGAACGGCACGTCTGAATCGAGCGGTAACCCAGCCTGGGTCTTTCTTCCAGCCTCGCCGACCACTGCCGGCGGCCCGCAGGTCACCGTCTCCGTCGATCATTCGGACGCTCAGGGGCGACGGCAGGACAACGTCCGCCGCTGACGTTTCGGTGCGTGGGCAATTCGCGGTCGTGACGCCAAGGAAGTCACGTCAAAATCGGCAAGCGTCATTCTATTTGCCGTTCTCTCCATCGCCGTGTCTCCACACGGGGGTTTTTCTCCAGATAGGCCATCTCAACGGCCATCCAACGGTTTTCGGTGAATCCCATGTTCACACGAGGTCGCGCCGGCGCCCGCAAGACGCGATGTGAGTTGATGCCGCAATGTCGCGTGGCACGGTTGGCAAAGGCCCCAATTGTGGCGGGCACAACCGATGGCTGCCGAATGACAATGGGATGTTTCGCACATTGCGGCCTCTGCGTGGATTTGATTGATGGGGTAAGATCGTTCGAGTTTTCCGGAGGGGGTTGCCGTGGTCAAGGCTGTACGGCTTCGTTCCGATGTAACGATTCTAGGCCGGAAACGCCTCCCGATTCCGGTGCGGTCACAGCGTTTGCGCGGACCTTCAACCCAAGACCGTCGGCCTGCCCTGCTATGCCATCCACACACCGCTTTGGAACGATCGCACGATGCGTTGTCCTATGCACCATGTTGGGGTTAGCGATTCCGGCGCCCGTCTCGGTCGCGGAGGACTTGCGTGAAACTCCGATCGTAACCGCTATTCGCAACGCCCGCCCGGCGGTCGTCAACATCCGCGGCGAAAAGACCCTGGTGACGACGGCGGGGGCGTCTTCCTCGCGGCCCGATGCGTCACGAAGGGTGAACGGCATGGGGACCGGCGTGATTATCGATCAACGCGGTTATATCATCACCAATCACCACGTCGTGGACGGCGTCCGCGAGATCGAAGTCTACCTCTACGACGGCAGTCGCTACATCGCGAGCTTGATCGCACGAGATTCCGAGACCGATCTCGCCATCATCAAAATCGATGCGGATCGGCCGTTGCAAACAATCCGCATCGGCACGTCGTCCGACCTAATGCCCGGAGAGTCGGTGATCGCCTTGGGCAACGCCTACGGTTATGAGCACACCGCCACGCGAGGCATTGTGAGCGCCCTGCACCGCGCCGTGCAAGTCAGCGATTCCCAGTTCTACGAAGACTTGATCCAGACGGACGCCAGCATCAATCCCGGCAATTCCGGCGGACCGTTGCTGAACATTAACGGAGAGATGGTGGGGGTCAACGTCGCCGTTCGGGCGGGAGCGCAAGGAATCGGTTTCGCCATCCCCGTGGATCGGGTCGTACAAGCGGCCGCGCGGCTGCTGGCGCAGATCAACCAGAAGAGCATCTTGCTGGGGCTTCGTTTTGCTCCGTCGGGCGGAACGACGTCCTCGCTGTCCATCGCGGAGGTCTTTCCCGACAGCCCTGCCGCTCAGGCGGGATTGAAGCCGGGCGACACCATCCTGAGCATCGATGAAACGACCATCGCGAACGAACTCGATTTTCAGCGAGCCCTCTTGGAGCGTCGGCCCGGCGAATCGTTGGAAATGGCCGTCCTCCGTTCGGGAGGTTCCGAGGAGGGGGTGACCCTGGTCCTGGGCGGACCGGCGGGCGGCGAGAAGACCGATCGCATCTGGGAATTGGTCGGGCTGCGACTGCAACCCATTTCGGCGGAAGAGTTTCAAGCCAAATACAATACCCGTTACCGAGGCGGTCTGTTGATTACGGAGGTCCGGGCGGGCGGGCCTGCCGCTGCACAGGGGTTGCGTCCCGGCGACGTCTTGGTGGGGATGCATCTCTGGGAAACGGTGTCCCTCGAAAACGTGCAGTACATCATCCAGCGGCCCGATTTCGATAGCTTTCTGCCCTTGAAATTCTTCATCCTCAGGGACAACGAGACCTTCTACGGGTATTTCGCCATCGCCCGAGCGGGCGGCGAAAAGTGAATTGGCGACTCATTCTGAGGGTAGCCGAATAGCCGCGTCCTGCACCGTGGGCGGGCCCAACAATGCCCTCTTGCGCCGCGTCCCCCGTTTTTCGGGGGACTTTCTTTGGCGCCGAGCGTGGTTTGAAGTTATACTCGAAGTAGGTTTCGGTCGGCGCCGCGAACGTGACTCGACTGCGGGGACCGACGTTTTCCAGGCTTCCGGTCTGATCTGCGGCCGATTACTCGGCCGGGCAAGGTTCGTGGCAGGCCTGGGGGACCGATGCAATCCCGGTTCTTTCGGAGGGCTATCCGTGTCGAACGCAGGCGATAATCCGTTCAACTTGGACGATTTCAACCTCGGCGGTCCCGCTGCCGGCACCGCGGACGGCGTGGCGGCAGGGTTGGGGACCGCGAGCGAGGCTGCCGCCCCTCAGGGATCGGCCGAAGCGGCGGAAAAACCGCGTCGTCCCGGCCTGTTTGCGCAACTCAAACAGACCAGCATTTTCACGGTAATGCTGGGCCTGTCGCTCTTGGCGTTGACGATCGCAGTGGTCGTTTTGGCGATCGAGTTGAGTCGCTACCAGTGGGATACCCGGGCGCGATCCGTCCGCGGTAGCGTCATGGCGCCGGTGGTTTACCCGGCGGTCTCGACGATCACAGTCGCCGCCTGACCCGCAGACGTGTAGTTGACCGCCAAGAAGAGATTCTTTTCCGTCCGATAGTCCGCGGCGGTGACGACCTCGACGGGGCATTCCGGATCGGGGAATTCGTAATTCAGGGTCCGCGGAACCGTCTTTTCCCCTGCCAAGACCAGGCTGGCGGCTATTTCCAGAGCACCGGTCGCCGCGCCTGCGTTGCCGAGGAATGACTTGGGAGCGGTCACGGGAATCTGAGGCAGGGTTTCGGCCAAGGCGCGGCTTTCCCAAACGTCTTCCCGGGGTGTTCCTCTCCCGTCTGCATTCACATGCCCGAGCGACCGAGGGTCGGCGTCGGCGTCTTGCAGGGCGAGGCGAATGGCCCGAGTTACGGCCGCAGTGACTCCTCGGCCTTGCTCGCCCCGATGGAAAACGCGACCGCAACCGCGAATCCGGCCGAGAATTCCGGCCCCCCGCGCGACGGCGTGCAATTCCCTTTCCAAGACGAAAACCGCAGCCCCTTCTCCTCGGACTTCGCCGTCTCGCCGGAGGTCGAAAGGACGCGGCGATCGGCCGTCCTGATCGGCTCGGGCCGAAATTCGGCCGAGCACGGCGAACCGCGTGCAATCGAATGGCGTCAATTCCGATGCCGCACCGCCGACCAGCACTACGTCCGCCAGTCCGCGTTCGATCAATAGAGTCCCTTCGATGAGGGCCAGCAACGACGAGACTTCGCCGTGGTGGATCGTGTTGTTGGGGCCTCTCGCATCGAGCACGATAGAGATGTGCGACGCGATCATATTGGGCAGGACTTTAAGAAAACTCAGCGGGAATGTGGCGGCCATGCCTTCCGCGGCCCAGCGCGCGAAATCGAAACGCCCCTCGACCATGCAGGCCCGGTAGGGTTCCTCACTGTCTTCCAGCGAACCGCAGATGCGGTCGGCGCCCAGGACGATCCCGAACCGATCCGGATCGACCGATGCGGAGTCGAGTCCGGCGTCCTGCCAGGCAAGGCGAGAAGCCGCCACCCCCAACTGGGCGTCGCGAGCCATGACTTTTAGACTCTTCCGCTGCGGGACGAACTGCTTGGCATTGAAGTCCCGTACTTCGGCGGCGGACCGGACCGGAAGCCCCCCGGGATCGAATTGTGTGATCGGCCTAGTGCTGCCGGTACCGGAGAGAAGGGATTTGCGGAATGCGTCGCGACCGATCCCAATGGGAGATACGATTCCAATCCCGGTAATGACGGTCTCGCGAAACGGCATCCTAAGTCTCGACGGTGTAATGAATTATTCGCTGCGGCTTGACGTGGTCGGCGGGTTGGAACGAGTCGTTTCGGCCCAACGGGCTTGAGGCGCTCAGAAGCCACAGGAGGTTCCCAACCCCTCCTAAGGATTATCGGCAGCGCGAGCTACGGGAAGTAGTTAGTATATCCTTTTTACCGCATCCAGCAATCATCGGTTATTCCGAGAAAATTTCTCACGTTGTCTAGATGTCACGGTTTCCCAAGCTCGCGGCTTTCGGCGTACACCAGGGACGAAAACTGCGAGCGTCCAGGAACCGACGCGCCGGGTTTATTTTCGACGGTGGAATCCTCTACAATGACAGGTGAGGTCTTACCAATTTGATGGGAGGCGTGCGCCCGCCTTTTGTAGGCAATGGACGGCGTCGTTGATGAGACGAAATCTGGGTAGACCGTGGGTGCGGGGAATACGTGCCCTTTCTTTTCCGGGAGTGGTGAGTATGCGAGGGGAATCGTCATGGTGAATCCGTACGATCGCGTGGATACGGAACGTTTCTTTGAAGAGCACGAGCGCATCGAAGCCCTTTTGGAGGAACTGGAGACGGCGCTTGCCAAGCGAGATCGACCGCCGAAGGAAGTGATTCGATTGTTGTCGGAGTTGCCCGTGCATTTGGAGGCGCACTTCTCCTTCGAAGAGGCCGGGCGATTTTTCGACGAAGGAATGTTGCGAGCTCCGCATCTGCAACCCAAGGCCGACAAGATTCTTGCCGAGCATACCCCGCTGGTGGACGCTGCGAAATCGCTTGCGGCGACCGCGAGCGAGGATGATCAGACCGTGCCCGAGTGGTGGGAGCGCGTCCACAGCGGTTTTGCGGCCTTGAAGAACGACTTGAGTCGGCACGAGCACGCCGAGAACGACTTGGTGCAAGAGGCTTACATTCGAGACCTCGGGGCCCGGGATTAGGTTCCGCATCGTGCGCCGCCGCTGCGGTGGGGCGGACCTCCGCTATGCCGCCTCGGAATGGCGACTCGGAACGCCAATCGGACCTATGACCGGGATGTGCGCGGGCCGAATCACCTCGCCGGTGGCGATGGCTTGACGGATCGCTTCGGCAACTTGAAGGGCGGCCAAACCCGCTGCGCCGTCCACGAGAGGACGCCGTCGCGTGCGGACGCACTCCACGAAGTCCGCGACCTCGGCCGCTAGGGCGTCCAGCTTTTCGCACGCGATGGTCTCTTCCGGCAGGTATGTCTCGTGGAATTGCGGTTGAATTCTCCGCAACTCCGCCGGCGCAAGCTCGGCGGCCCGGAATCGACCGGCTTGGATCTCGGGATGAACGCGGGTCAGCGACACCCTGCCTGCGGCGAAATCGACCTCGGTGATCACGCTGCGCGACCAGATTTTCATCTCCCGCCGGGGTTTTCGCGAGATACGCGAAGCCTGCACGATCGCGGTGCACCCGTTGTCGAACTCGACGCGGGCCTCGGCTACGTCCTCTTCCCCACCCAATAGTGCGCGACCGGAGGCCGTGACCGCGGTCGGAAAGCTTTTGGTAAGACTCAGAATCAGGTCCAGGTCATGGATCATCAGGTCCAAGACCACGCCGACGTCGAGCGACCTGCCCGTGAACGGGCCGCAACGGACGGCTTCGATCAGCCACGGACTGTTCACGCTCTGCTGGGCGACCGTGAAGGCGGGATTGAATCGTTCGATGTGCCCCACTTGAAGGATGCGGCCCGCGGCTTTGGCCAGGGCGACCATCTGCCGGGCTTCGGCCGTCGACGAAGCGATCGGCTTTTCCACGAGGACGTCCACACCCTCCGCCAGCAAGGAAAGGACGATTGGGCCGTGGAGTGTGGTCGGTGCGGCGACAACCGCGGCGTGCACGGCAATTGGTAACTCACCGGGATCGGCGAAGACCGGAAAGCCCTCCCGGTTCAGCTCCTCGCGTCTTTCGGCCGAGGGTTCCACGATACCGACCAAGCTTACGTCGGCGCGGGCCGCCAACTTAGCGGCATGGAATCGTCCCAGTCTACCGCCGCCAACAACGATGACGCGTAACCGTTCCACGAAAGCAACCTCACGGTCTGATGGGGTGAGCCGAGGGGGATCGCAGGATTCTCCCGTCGGCGGTTCGGGCGTTGATGCCCTGCGGTCGTTCATGCGCAACGACGCACGCGCTGGATTTCCGCGGCGGTTTGAAGGAGTACGGTACCCAGTCGGGCATTAAGCCGGTGCCCGCCCCGATAGGCGCAAAACCGGCCGATCAGGTCGCAACCGCATAACGTCAAATCCCCGACCATATCGAGCAATTTGTGGCGAACGCACTCGTCGGGAAATCGGAGTTGATTGTCGATCGGGCCGTGCTCACTGAAAACCAACAGGTCTTTCGGAGTGGTGCGTCGGCCCAAGCCCATGGCCAGCAGTTGATCGGCTTCCGACTTGAGCATGAAGGTGCGGCAGGGGGCCAATTCCTTGCAGAAAGATTCCGGCGTTAAGAGCAGGCCGAAGCTCTGTCTTCCGATCGGCCCGCCCGGGCCGTAGTCCAAGAGGTAACGGACAAAAAGCTCGCCGCCGGTGCCGGGCCTAGCCTCGAACCATGCCGCATCTTCGTCGATCCGAACCACGGTGGAGACTTTGCGCGTCATTCGGGGTGCGGATTGTTCGACGATTCCGGCCCGCAGCAAGGCCTGCACGAAGGGCAGGCTTGAGCCGTCGCAACCGGGCATCTCGGCTGCCGTAACGCGGACCTCGCAGTTATCGATTCGCAGGCCGCCCAGCGCCGCCATGACGTGTTCCACCATCTCCACGCGAGCGCCGTCGAGTTCTAAGGTGCTTCGCCGCGGTTGTTCGATGCGGTATTCCAACCGGGCCGGAATTCGCGGTTGGTGAGGGAGGTCCTCCCGCACGAACACGATCCCCGTGTCGACGGGGGCGGGGCGGAATTCCACCCGCACATCTTGACCGCTCCAATAACCGAATCCTTCCACGGCGGCGGGAGCGGAGATCGTCTGTTGGTTGCGTTGGGAAAACATCAAGCGCTGCCATCCAATGCAAGGAAATCAGGTTCTCGCAGGCGGGAGGTTCCGAATCCGCGCCGGAGGGTTGCAAATCTTTCGCGGCGAAACCTCCCTTCGCCTGTCTTTTCCATCCGCCAAAGGCCGCTCAGCGAAGTCCGGTTGAGCCGGGGCGCACGTAACCGGCACCGGGGGCCACTCCGCCGGTTGTTGCCGGGGCGGTCGCCGTTTGAACCCTCGCGTTGAGCCGCTGCAAGATGATAGGAGTGATATCCAGTTCCGCGCCCTGGTATACGATCCAACGATTGATCGTACGGAGCACGTCTTCGGGATTGTTGGGGTCCGGCTCGGTGCCGTTGAACCGAAACACCATCGTGATCCCGTTGGCGGCGGCGAAGTACTGGATTTCGCCCACGATCTCTTGGTACGTGGAATACACCACCTTGGCTTCGCGGAGCATCAGGTCTTTTCGCTTCTTGAGGACGTCGGCCTCGAACTCCTTTTGACGTCGCAGCAGCGTGTCGTCGATCTGAGAGTACGTCGGCGTACCAGGCTGGTGGTCCTTGAGTTGCTCGGCCAGGGCCTTCAAGGAGGCCTGCTCTTGTTGAGCCCATTGCTCGGCCGCCGTCGCCTCGGCGCGGATCGCCTCCATTTGCTGCTTGTGTCGGGCGTGATTCTTGAAAATGTAGTCGATGTCCACCACGGCTACATTGCGCACCATGGGAACGGTGCGGGTTTGCGGGGCCGGCACGCCGGGCTGCTGTGCTCCCAGCGTCCACATGGTGGCCAGCGAGATACCGACGACGAGGATTCCGACTCCCATCCATTTGGTCTTGGACACTTTTTCCCTCCTTGGAAAAAGGCTTGCAAGGAACGTCTCGGCGGGAAGGAACGCTTTGAGGCTCGGGACGCGGCATCCTTTCCGGCGTCCAGCCGCGGGTTTCGGCTTCGAAAGCGACCGCCATGCGATTCCGAAGGCCGTCCGAGAACGCGCACCCGCCGTGCTCGTCTCGGCCGGTGTATTCTGCCGACTGAAAGCGGTTGCGTAAAGGCCAGAATCCGCGAAACCGCGAGCGAAAGGCCAAAATCGCGAGATCCGTTGAAGTTCCCTAGTCGAGTGAAATTGCCCGATTTGCCGGCGACCGCCGCGCTGTGGCAAGGGTATTCGGCGTCTGTGATGGGATCGCCTTCCCGACGGGTAGCCGGAATCGGCGGTTTCTTGAACCCCTAGCCGAGGACATTTTCCTTCGTGAGAATCAGGGAACGTTTCTATTCGCGGCTAGCATTGAAACAAGCATATTGATTGACCGGCCTGCGGGCCTGCCTTACCATGCCGGAATAGCGTTCGCCATCGACGGGGCAACAAATGAGGTCGCGGTATGCCTGTGCGGAATCCCGTCCCCTTACGCGTGCTGCCCTTGGAACGTGAACTGTCGGTGGCACCCGGCAGCCGTTTTCTCGATGCGGCCCTGGATGCCGGAATCCATTTGGATTTGCCCTGTGGGGGAGAGGGCGTTTGCGGCAAGTGCCGGGTCATCGTCGCCGAAGGAGCGCCGCCGCCGAATGACGTGGAACGGGATAACCTGTCGGCGGAGGAGTTGAGCCGGGGGGTGCGTCTAGCCTGCCAAATGATAATCTGCGTTCCTACGGTGGTCGAGATTCCCGCGGATTCGCTCCTCAAATCGACGCACCAGATCCTTACCGCCGTCGTGGATTCTTCGCGGTTCGAGGGACGGTCGCCGGTTCGCAAGTTCTTTGGCTCCGTGCGTCCGCCGTGTGCGAGCGGCCGAACCGGCGAAGGGGGAGGGGCCTCGGCGGAACTGAGCTGCGCGGAGAAGTTGGCGGGCGCGGAGATTCAACGATTGGCGGATGCCGGACGTTTGCTCGGTGAAATCCGTGCCGTGGGTGACGAGGCGACCGCCGTGGTGGTGGAGGATCGTCTGGTCGCGATCGAGCCGGGCGACACGCGCGGCGCGACTTTCGGAGCGGCCTTCGATTTGGGGACCACGACGCTGGTCGCCTCCTTGGTCGATCTGAACGGCGGCGACGAATTCGCGGTGGCGGCACGGATCAACCCCCAAATCCAATTCGGCGAGGATGTGGTGTCGCGCATCCAAGCCGCCGTGGAGCGAGAGGACGGCTTGCGGCGCTTGCAGGGAGTGTTGAGGGACTCGCTCAACGAAATGCTGCGCGAATTCGCGGAGAAAAAGAACATTCCGCGTGATCGCATCTACGCCGCCGCCGTCAGCGGCAACACCACGATGCAGCATTTGTTTTGCGGATTGGATCCCGCGGCGCTCGGGCGATACCCATTCATGCCCGTGGTACGGCACGGATTGTCCGTGGACGCCGCCGAAGTGGGGCTGGAGATTCATCCGGCAGGTCGGGTTTACGTCATGCCGGTGATCGGGGGGTTCGTGGGCGGGGATACGGCGGGCGGCATATTATCCTCGGGAATGCTTGCGGGCGAGTCGCCTGCGGTCCTCGTCGATATCGGCACCAACGGCGAGATCGTTTTGTTTGCCGGGGGCCGCCTGCGAGCGGCGGCGACTGCGGCGGGTCCGGCGTTCGAAGGGGCCAGGATTCTCCACGGCATGAGAGCGGCTCAAGGGGCGATCGAGCGGGTTATTTGGAACCCCGTAACACGGGACATAGAATTCCAAGTCATCGGCGGCGGCATTCCGTCCGGCCTGTGCGGGTCTGCCCTCATCGATCTCTTGGCCGTTCTGCTGGACACCGGTGTTCTGCGTTCCGACGGTCGCTTGTCGGGCGACTCCGGTCCTCGCGACGACGTTTCCGCCGCGTTTTTGCAGCGGATCACATCGGTCGACGGGCAACCCGCCTTCGTGGTCAGTTGGGATTCTCAACGCGGTCGGGGCGTGCCGATCGTTCTCACGCAGAGGGATATTCGACAACTGCAATTGGCGTCGGGGGCGATTCGGGCGGGAATTACCATCTTGCTCAAGCAGGCCGGAATCAGGGGTGATGAGTTGCGGGCCGTATATGTGGCGGGAGGGTTCGGGAATTACATCCGCCGACGGAATGCCCAGCGGATCGGGTTGTTTCCCGCCGACATCCCCAGGGACCGAATTCTATACCGCGGTAATACCTCGCTTCTGGGGGCGAGGATGACGCTGTTGTCGCTCGACGCGCGGGAAGAGGTGGAGTCCATCGCCGCGCGGACGGAGCACGTCGATCTGTCGCTGGATCCCGACTTTCGTTGGGCATTCGCCGAAGCGATGATCTTTCCCCAAGCTCAGCCTGCTGCTCGATGAGGTGGCGGTTCGGCGCAGAACAAAGCCGCTCCCGATCGGCAATCGCGGCGACCGAGAGCGGCGCAATGCGGACGGCTTTTCGATCCGCGAAGAGGGCGGCGGGGGGCGAGAGGGCCGGTCAGTGTCCCCCGCAACCCGGGCATCCGCCGCCGCGCGGATAGTTGGGGTTATTGATGACGAAACCGTTGCCCATTGGGCCGCTCATGAAATCGATGACGGTCCCGTCCAAGTGCAGGGCGTATTTCTTTCGCGTAACCAGGGGTACGCCGTCGCATTCATAACGGGCGTCCAGCTTGCTATCGTACTCCGTATCGAACCCCAGCGTGTACTGGAGGCCGGAGCAGCCCCCGCCGTTGATCCCCATCCGCAGGACGGTTCCGTCCTCGATGTTCTGCTGTTCGAAGATGCGTTTGATTTCCGAAGCTGCGGTGGGAGTTAAAGACACTGCCATGTTTTCGGAACCTCCGTCATGTCCTTTGGGTGAAACTCGGCGAGAAACGTACTCATTCATCAACTGTTCGGCGATGCCGGGATAGGGAACTACCGACCCGCCGGCTTTGCGCCTCGGTCAACTGTTATCGTACGCAAGGGGCGGTTCGCGGCCAAGTCTCGGTCGCAACGTCGGCGAAGAGACAGTTCGTCTTTCTTCGGCGGTGACAGTGGCACGGTATAGCCGGAAGCTCCCTTTGCTGCGACAATAAGAGGGAGCGTGGCGAGATGTCCTCGGGAACGTGTCCGGTCGGACTGGAAAACCATGGAATTCGAGCTGATCGAGCGATTTCGTCAGCGGACTCCCGTTTACCCTTGCGTGCGTCTGGGGATCGGGGACGACGCCGCCATTTTGGACCTGGCCGGACAGCACGGCGTCGTGACGGTGGACGTCTTGATGGACGGCGTGGACTTCCTTTTGTCGGAGATTCCGGCGGAAAAGGCGGGACGCAAGGCCCTGGCCGTCAATTTGAGCGACCTGGCCGCGATGGCTGCTTCTCCGAAGGCTTGTCTGGTCGGCATGGTTTTGCCGCGCAAGGGAGGGGAAAAGATCGCAGAGAAGGTCTATGAGGGTATTCTAGGGCTTGCCAGGGAATACCAGGTCGGCGTCGCGGGCGGGGATACGAACAGTTGGGACGGTCCCTTGGTTCTCAGCGTCACGGCGATCGGAACGCCTCCGCCGTTTGGAGGGATTCGACGCCGCGGAGCGCAACCCGGCGACCGCATCATCGTGACCGGCGAGTTCGGCGGTTCCATCCTTGGGAAGCACTTGGATTTCGAACCGCGGGTGTGGGAGGCCATCTATCTGTACCGGGCCTACGAAATCCACGCTGGCATCGACGTCAGCGACGGTCTTGCCGCGGATTTGGGGCACATCTTGGTGGAAAGCCATTGCGGGGCGGTGATTCGCTCCGAGAAGGTCCCCATATCGAAGGCGGCCCAGGACCTGGCCAAGACGTCACGCAAAGGAGGCAAGGCCCTGGATCGCGCGCTGCACGACGGTGAGGATTTCGAATTGATCCTTGCCGTACCCCCGGCAGAGGCGGAGCGGATGCTGCAAGATCAACCCCTCTCCGTGCCGCTCACGGACATCGGTGAATTCGTTGCGGAACAGGGCCTTTGGTTGCAGACCGGTGAGAAGCGAACCGTCTTGGAACCGAAAGGCTTCGTTCACTTGTTGCAGTAAGAAGACTGCCATCTTGAGGACTGCTTATGGCGAAGGTTGCGGAAGACTCTCGCGAACGATCCGTTGCGGCGGAGGCGGTGATCGCGTCTCACAGCGAGGATGACACGCGAAGACTGGGGCGAGAATTGGCGAGGCTGCTGCCGGATCCGGCACTGGTCGGCCTGGTGGGCACACTAGGCTCAGGCAAGACAAGGCTGGTGCAAGGCCTGGCCGAGGGATGCGGTTACGACCCGCGAGCGGTCACCAGTCCGACGTTCGTTTTGATCCAAGAGTACCCGGGTCGGCGGCGGCTGTATCATTTTGATACCTATCGGTTGAAAGATGTGACTGAGTTTGTCGATTTGGGGCCGGAGGAGTATTTCGCTAGATCGGGGATTTGCGCGATCGAATGGGCCGATCGGGTGTTGGATTTTCTGCCTGCCGAAAGGCTCGATGTTTTTTTGGAGATAGCTGCCGAGACGAGTCGCAACATTCGGCTCGTTGCTCGACATCCTCAATATGCCGTCTGCGTAGAGGCGTTACGTCAGCTCTACGGTTGACTGAACAAGCTTTGCGAGGTGACCATTTCGTGGGGCAAGCTGGAAATGGCGATCCGTCTTGGGTGGCTAACTTGGATAGGAATGCCGCCCCGCCGGGAACCGTTCAGCGCGGTGGGGGGGCGTCTCCGATACTATTCTAGTGGGGGATGGTCGTTGCTTCGTGTTGGAGCGTGACGGAACCCTTGGGCCCGACGAGTGTTTAGCATTTGGGGGTGGTTCCTATCGGTAGCTGTCCCCACGCGGCTCTTCCCGGCCGCCCCGGTTGTCAAGGGAGTCGATTGCCATGCGATGGTGCGATAGGGTTCGAAGGACGCTGGTGCCCGGTCTTGCGCTGGCTGCGGCGTGGGTAGTCCTTTCGGCTGAGTTCGGGCTCGCTCAGCTTAGCAGCAATCTTAGCGGGTTCAGCTCAGGACTCGGCGGTCAAAGTAGCTCGCGGTCGTCCAGTCTTGGCGGTCTGTCCGCGACTTCCGGAGTCGGCTCAACGTCGGGCCAATTCATGGACCTGGGCAACGTGAATACGGCTTCCCAGATGTTGGGCACGACCAGCAATCAGGGGTTCGTAGGTGCGGATAGCAGCGACATCAGCAACGTCATGAGCATGTTGCAAGGGACTTCCGGGCGGACCGGAACGCGGAGCAATACCGGCGGTCTTTCATCGTTCGGACTCAACACGCGGGGATTGAGCGGGCTGACGGGCAGTCGCAACCGCACCACAAACCGCGGCCTGACTTCGCGATCCCGATCGGGGCGGAATCAGCAAGACCCCATCCGCAGCGCTTTGAAGGTTGGGTTCGACGTGCCGCAATTGGAAACCGGCAGCGGTGATCAGGCCGCGACGGTGAGTGCGGCCGCCGCAAAGAGTTTCGCCTCCGCGGCATCGCGAATGCCCGGCGCAGCGGTGGAGATCAGCGTCCAAGGTCGAACCGCGGTGCTCCAAGGGACTGTCCCATCCGACCGGGATCGATTGGTGGCGGAGCGGCTAGCCCTGTTGGAACCGGGTATTGAGCGGGTCGAAAATCGTTTGACGGTCGCTGCACCGTCTCCATGATCATTTGCCCCGGTGTGGGCGGTGTCGTAAAGCCTCCGGCCGGGTTCTCCCATTCCCGCATCGAGGGGGGGGTTGGTGCGGCGCCTCCGACGCAGACTCCATCGAGATAAGGGCGTTCGCCCCGAAGTCGGCGTTCCGGACGCCAAGCGAGTAATTCTCTTTAGAACGGGTGGCGTCGGATGCTGCGGTACTCGTGCGAGGCGGGCTTGCAGGACCGGGTTCCGTAACTTGCCCCAACGGTGCACGGCTTCCCAGATTCAGCGTCATAGTCTGCATGCGGCGCCGCGGACCGGCATCGGTTCCGGATCGGCTACGACTTAGAGAGGAAGTCGCGTCGGACCCGTTGAGAGTTCCGCCGTGGAAGGGGTTGACGTCCGCATAGGAGGCTTGCTGAATATGATTGCGCCCCGCCGAGTCTTTCGACGTGAACCCCGCCGCGGTACGCACACCGGCATAGGTGTCGGGCGAGTGGGTCTTGGGGGACGCCAGGTCGGGGTTGGCCAAGCCGGGGAGAAAGACTCGGGCTTGTTCACTGATGACCGACCCTCCCGATTCCGGAATTAGTCGCACCATCAGGCTGAGTCGTTGCGGTTCCGGGCTGAATTGATCCCACGGGACGAGCACACTGTAGGACGGGCCCATATTCGATTCGGATTCCATCTGCGCCAATTGCTCGGCGGTGAAGACGAATTTGCGGACGGGCTTAAGGTTCTCGGGTGGCGGGAGATCGTCGTTGAAGGCATAGACCACCAGGGTGCCCCTGGCGCGAATGGAGCGCGTGAGGTCACGGGAGTAGAACAGGATGCGTCCTCCGAAACCGCGGTACGGCGGTCCGCCGGTCCTCTCCAGCACGGCATCCGTCCAAAAGGCGACCACCGAAGCCGGCGGTCCCTCAGGCTCTTGTTGCCAGGGGATGTTGCGTCGCAAGTCGAAGCGGGCGCAACCCGGTAAGAGCACGAGCAATAGCGCCGTTGCCTGGATTGTTCGCATGGGGTATCGGCTGCCTTCGGCCCGCATGATACTTCTCCCTTTCGTTTCCGATGATTGCTTAGGGCACGGTCTCCGGTTCGAATCTCAACCCGGTCGGACTCACAGGCTTACCGGTTTGGTGCCGGGCCCGCCGATCCGGGAGAGGGAACGGGAGCGGGTGGAAACGATTGCGGAGAGACGAACGCGGGCGTCTCATCTTCGAATACGACCGTGCTGGAACCCGAGGGAGCTTGGAACGACGCCGCCCCGTTGGCCGAGGGCGCATTGGCACCGCCGAGGGGAGGGTTCGGCACGGAACCGGGCATCAAACGAGACGATCCCGGTGCGGTTTCCGGTTGGAAGGGCGTCGGATTCCGCGGCGTGGTTGCCGGAGCTTGGGGGCTGGGGATGGGTACTAATTCCGGCGGGACTTCGCCCGGGTTGGCCGGAAGATACATCTCTTGGGGCGATCCCGGAACGGCGGCGGGAGTGGGTGCCGGCGTGGGAACGCTGGAGACCGAGGCGACGATGTCCGGTTCGAATGCCGCCACGTCGGCAAGGCACCAGTGCATGCGGGCGGCTTCGATTTGACGGATGCGCTCCACGTCGCTCTCCGAACGGACCACGTGCGGCGTCAGCACGATCAGAAGCTCCGTGCGGATGCAATCCTCCGCATCGTAGCGGAACAGGTGCTTCAGGATCGGGAAGTCGCTCAAGCCGGGGATCCGGCGTTTGGTTTGGCTAACGCTTTTCGTGATCAGCCCGCCGAGGATGATCGTCTGGCCGTCCGCGGCGCTGACCGTGGTCTGGGCACGGGTCGTGTTGATTCGCGGCGAACGAATGATCTGGCCGGACGCCGAAACGGAGATCGGAATGCCCTCCGACTCGGGGCCGACGTCGGACTTTTCGGCGTTGATTTCCAAAACGACCTGGCCGTCCGGGCTGATCCGCGGTCGAACCAAGAGAATGAGGCCGGTATCGGTAAAGCTGACGCTGTTGACCTGCGTATTTTGCGTGACCGAGGTTCCGGTAATGGTGGGGACTCGCTGACCGACCTGGATGAAAGCGGCCTGATTGTCGAGGGCCATCACTTGCGGACGACTGAGGACGTCCAACCGGCGATTCTGTTGCAAGGCGCGGATCAGCACGCTGACTGCTTCGCTGGAGGCCGAAAGGACCATGCCTCCAAAGCCCAGCGTGGAGTTGCCGCGGCCTACGCCGAAATTGGAGATTGCCTGCGCACCCACGATGTCGGGTCCGGGGGCGGTGGTGTTGTTGCCCAGCGGTCCGGTGGAGTTGAACAGGAATCCCGGCACTCCCGCCACGCTTCGATTGAAGAGCACGGAGTCCTGAATGCCCAATTCGATGCCGAACTCATCGTTGTCGGTCAACTGCACCTCGCCGATGAGGACTTGAATCAGCACCATGGGAGGGCGCTCGTCCAGGTCCTCCACGATTCCGACGATCTCATCGAAATACTGGGGCGTCGCGCTGACGATCAGGCTGTTGCTGACCGGTTCGGGGACCACGACGACCTCTTTGCTGACGAACTCGAACGTGCTCAAGATATCCGGATTCAACTGCCGCACTTGCCGTTCATTGGTCAAATAGTTGTTGATGGCCGTGGCGACGTCGTTGGCGGGAGCATTCTTGAGGCGGAAGACGCGCGTGGTTCGCTCCTGAATCTCCGATTCGTCGAGACGGAGCAGAATGGCTTCGACCACGGTCAAATCGCCCGCCGAACCGGTGGCGATGATGCTGTTGGTGCGAGGATCGACGGCGAAACGCAGGGGGATCAGGGAGCTTTCACCCTCTTGGGCGCCCGTGCGAAACGCCGGTTGCTGAGCGGCGGTTTGGGTCGTGAGTTGTCCGAACAGCGTTTGCAGCATGTCGGACAAAGTTTGCGCGTCACCGTGCACGATGGTGAAGACTTTGACTTGGGCCTCTGCGGAGGGGAGTCGGTCCAATTCCGTGACCAGGGCCTCCATGAGCGGCATGCTGTCCGCCGGGGCCGTGACGATCACGGCGTTGGCACGCGTGTCGGCCGTGATGCGGACATCCGTGAGGATGCCGGACTCCAGCAATTTGCGGCCTTCGGCGTCCAATGTCAGGAATCGCAGTCGTGTGGAGCGGGCTTCGTTCGCTTGCTGCCCTTGCCCCGCTCCGCCTCCCTGTGCCGTAGTCACCTGGCCGGTGGCGGTTTGCCGCAAGGCCCCCTGCGTACCGAATTGCCCGGCGATGGCCTGCTGGAGGACGCTCGCCAGTTCGGTGGCCAGGGAATTTTTCAGCGTGAACACTCGGATTTCATTGACGGCCTCTGCGGACGGGACATCCAATCGCTCGATCATCGCGGCGACCTCCTCCATGTCGCGCGGGGCGGCTTGAACCACCAGCGAGTTCGTGCGGAAGTCCGACGTGACCTGCACTTGCGTTCCCAAGCCCGATCGGTTTTGGTAGAAGGTTGTCAGTCGCTGCTCCATGGCCGTGGCGGAGGCGTGCCGAAGCGGGAATACGCGAAATTCCGTTTCCGGGGATACGGGCTTGTCCAGTTTCCAGATCAGATCGAGTACGGTGCGGACGCTCTCTTGACGACCGACTAGCAGGACCGCATTCGGTTTGACCAGCGGCGTCATGCTGACGGTCCCGCGGCGCGCGGCGAAAACCTGCTGATAGACCTGGCTCACGATGTCGATGAGCGATTGGCAATCCACGTGCTGAATGGGCACGACCCGGATTTCGGGTTCCGTTTCCGTGCTCAATTCCTCGATTTGTCGGATGATTTGCATGACGCGTTCCACGTCGCGGCGATTACCGCGGACGACGAGCACGTCAAGGCCCTCGAGGAATTCAATCTGCACCGGGCCGATCAGGCCGCCCTCGCCGGCAGCGCCGGTTCCCGGTTGACCCTCGTCGGCGGGCGGTTGTTGGCCGTCCTGTGCGGGTTGCGACGCTTCCGGTTGGGCCGCATTCGCGTCTTGCGATTCCGCCTCGGTTGTTTGAGCCAGGCGGAGTCGCGGACGATTCTCCGCCGCATCGGCTGCAGGTCCGGTCGGTTCTCCATTGGCCATGCGGACGGCGTCGGCGGCACGTCGCGCACTATCCTCCGGGATATTGCTCAAGGATGCCAAACGGGTCGTAACTCCCGGCGCGATTGCCGGTGCATCCAGGGCGGCGACTAGTTGGCGGAATGAGGGGATGGCCCAACTCGGCCCGACGACTCGCAACGTGTTGGCGGCGCGATTGACCTCGAATTGCAGGGTCTCCCCTGAACGGAGGGCAAGGCGGTATTGCGCGAGGGAACCGCCGGTCCCCGTGGCCGCCAACCGATTGCCGAGCATTAGTTGGAGTTGCGATTCCATCGCGGAGGCCGAAACGTTCCATAACCGGATTTCATCGGCCTGGGCGGGTTGCCCGGCGGAGGAGGTGGAGGTCGGTGCGGCGTTCGGGGGAGCCGCCTTGGGTGTGGGGACCTCCATCAGGAGGCGGGCGGCGGTCGCCTGAGCCTCCGGCGGTCCCACGACCAGAATCTGGGAAGTTCGTGCGTCCGTGACGATTTTGACGCGAGGATCGTTCGCAAACTTGGCCCGAAGGGCCGCTGCGGTGGACTCCAGCGCTTGGGGAGGCTGGGGGTAGGTCTTGAGTTCGGCAATCTGAGGCGCAGCATTGGCAGGAGTGGGAGTCGGCGGAGGGGGCAAGGCGGGGCGATCCAATGATCGCAGGGCATCCGTCGCCACTCGTTGCGCGGCATCGCCGCCGCCGATCAAAACGCGGTTGCCGGATTCGTCCGCGATGATTTCGCTCCCGGCGGGGAGAATCGCCCGCAATGCGGACTCCGCCTGGCGCGGCGTGACATGCTCGAGCCTGTACGCGCGGAAGGCGGCGTCGTCGCCCGCGGCACACGGCGTCGTCAAAGCGGCACACAGCAGGACGACGGCCTTCCAGCCGAGATGGGATCGGCGTGCTTGGTGCGATGTGGCAAAAGCATGTTGGATCATAGGGACGATCTCGCCTGAAAAACGAAGGTTTCCGGTCCGTCAAACAATCCTTGGTAGGAAAACTCCATGCCACACGCACAGCCCGCGCAAGCGGAAGAATCGGCAAACTTTGTCCATATCTCCAGAAAAACTTCGCAGGAGGATGGATGAGGGGTACAGACTGCCGATTGAGATCGCGACCTAGTCCTTGATCGCGATATTTAGAGAAAATGGCGTGTCTATGTGCGTAGGTGGGGTGGATGAGATGGAGGAGACAGATAAGAGTTTTCGGGTGCGCTCAACGGGGGCGGCGGGGCCGCGCAGGTTTTCGTTCGGCCCGAAGTTGCTTCTGCCAATCTCGGACCTTGTCGAACAGGGCGAGCGGCGTACATTGCGTCAAATCCAGTTCGCGAAGCTCATCCATGATCGGGTGATCGACGGCTTCGAAAAGTGTCAATTGGATTTCCCGGCCGGGTTTGGACGAAGGCTCCTCGGCAAGGAGAGATCGGGGTGGGCGTTGATGTTCGTCCTCGAGTTGGGCCAGAATCTCTTTCGCCCGTTCGATGACCGGTCGCGGTACGCCCGCCAATCGGGCGACGTGGATGCCGTAGCTCTTGTCCGCCGCTCCCGGCACGATTTTGTGGAGGAAGACGACCTCGTCGCGCCATTCCCGGACCGCGACGTTCAGGTTCCGAAGTTTCGGCAGGACCTCCGCCAAGTCGGTCAGTTCGTGGTAATGGGTGGCGAACAGCGTCCGGCAACCGACCCGTTGGTGCAGGTATTCCACCGTGGCCCAGGCCAGCGACATCCCGTCGTAGGTGCTGGTGCCTCGCCCGATCTCATCGAGAATCACCAGGCTCCGCGGGGTGGCGGTGTTGAGGATTCGCGCCGTCTCGATCATCTCCACCATAAAGGTGCTGCGACCGCGGGAAAGTTCGTCCCCGGCGCCTACCCGGGCGTGAATACGGTCGGCGATTCCGATGACGGCACTCTTGGCCGGAATAAAGCTGCCGATTTGCGCCATGAGGACAAGCAAAGCGGTTTGGCGAATGTAGGTGCTTTTTCCGGCCATATTCGGCCCGGTGATTAAAAGGATGGTGCCGTCCTCGCCGCCGCACCGCGTATCGTTAGGAATGAAGGTCCCCTCCGGTTGCGTGATGTCCAGCACGGGGTGCCGCCCCTCGCCGATCTGAAGGATTGGCTCTTCGGTCAACTCCGGACGGCAGTAGTTGCGGTGGCGCGCCAGGTCCGCCAGCCCCCCCAGGGCATCGAGATCCGCGATGGCGGAGGCGGTTTCGCGGATTCGGGCATGGAATTCCGTGACGCGTTGGCGGAGTTGGAGAAACAGCTCGTACTCCAGGGCCTTGGCCTTTTCGTCCGCCGTCAAGACCTTGTCTTCGTACTCCTTCAATTCCGGCGTAATGAATCGTTCGGCGTTCTTCAGCGTCTGTTTGCGGATGTAGTCGCCGGGAATCTTGTCTTGATGGGCCTGGGTGACCTCGATGTAGTACCCGAAGACTTTGTTGTACCCCACTTTCAGCGTGGGGATGCCGGTCCGTTGGATTTCCTTGGCCTGATATGCGGCAATCCATTGTTTTCCGCCCTGGGCCAACGATCGCCATTCGTCCAAATCGGCGCGATAGCCGTCGCGTATCAGGCCGCCTTCGGTGGCGTTCAGCGGGCATGGATCGACCAGAGCGGCGGACAGTTCCTCTTGCAGTTCGGGACACGGGTCCAACCGAGCCTCGATTTCGCGCAACAACGGGCAACCCGCGTCGGCGAGGAGGTGCTTCAATGGGGTGATGCGAGACAGCGTCTTTGCGACGAACAAGAGGTCTCGCGGGCTGCAACGTCCCGTGGTGATCCGAGCCAAAAGGCGCTCCAGGTCGTGCACGGCGCGGAGTTCGTCGCGAGCGGATTCCAGGATGTCGGGCCGACGCAGTAATTCGGCCAGGGCGTCGTGGCGCCGGGCGATGGCCTCTAATTGCATGAGGGGCGAGGCCAGCCATTCCGAAAGACGGCGCGAACCCATCGCGGTAACGGCACGATCCAGCACCCAAAGGAGAGATCCTTCGCGGCGTCCGTCCCGAAGCGTGCGATGGACCTCCAAACTGCGGCGTGCCGACTCGTCCAATTCCAGGTAGGTCCCCCGCTGATATCGCTGAAGCCGGTCGATGTGCGCGAGCGAGGTCCGCTGGGTCTCCTGGAGATAGTCCAAGATGGCTCCGGCAGCACCCACCGCCGGCATGTCTTCGGCGGTGTCGGCGAAACCGAAGCCCTCCAAGCCCCGCGTACCGAAATGCCTTTCGAGGATCGGCAGCGCATGGGATGGACCGAACGCCCAACCGGGACGTTTGGTGACGAGGGTCGCCTCCGAGGTCTCCTTGATGGGCAGATCGGATTCTTCGCTGACCAGGCACTCGGCCGGCGAGATGCGAGCCAGCGCGTCCGCGAATTGGGATCGGGGGAAGGTTCCCGCCTGAAATCGCCCGGTGGAGAGGTCCACCCAGGCCAATCCGACCGGATCGTCGCCGACGGCGGCGGCCAAATAGTTGGCCTCCCTGGGGTCCAGCAAGGCCTCGTCGGTCAGGGTGCCCGCCGTGACGATGCGGGTGATGTCTCGCTTGACCAATCCTTTGGCCTGCCGGGGGTCCTCGACCTGATCGCATACCGCCACGCGATAGCCCGCTCGAATCAACTTGGCCAGATACGACTCCAACTGGTGGTACGGGAAGCCCGCCATCGGGGTGCCGTTCTCGCCCTTGTCGCGACTGGTCAGGGCCAGATTGAGCGTCTTCGAGGCGATCCGAGCGTCTTCGAAGAACAGTTCGTAGAAGTCTCCCATGCGAAACAAAAGAATGGCGTCCGGACACGCCTTCTTGGCTTCCAGATACTGCCGCATCATCGGGGTCAGGGTTTCGCTCATCAAGTCAATGCTAGCAACCGCGTGGGAAGCCTCAAGGGGAGTCCGAAAGCGGCGTGAAACTCAGGGAAACCGCCGGATACGGCAAGGCCGCTTCGGGCGCTGAGGCGGAGAGGTCCGCGCTCGATGCACCGAGGGCGAACGACGCGCTTTGCGGCGCTGATGACGGGACGCTGATGACGCGACAGTTTTCCGGGATGTTCCCGGCTACTGGATGAGTCGCTCCTCTTCCTGGTTGACGGCGACGGTGATCTCGCCCATGTCCTCCAGGCGGCGGATGATATCGACGATTTGCTGCTGAACCTGTTCCACGTTGGAGGCTCGTACCGGACCCAGGTACTCCATCTCCTCTTGCAGCAGGGTGGCCGCTCGGCTCGACATATTCTTGAGGATTTTTTGCTTCAGTTCCTCGCTGGCCCCCTTCAAAGCCATGGCCCACTGCGAGTTTTCCACGTGCTTCAGCAGCGTTTGGATGTCGCGATCGCTGAGCTTGGTGATATCCTCGAAGACGAACATCAAGCGGCGAATCTCGTCCACCAGGTCGGGATCGTCTTGCGCCAGGCTCTCCAAAATGTGTTTGCCCGAGGCGCGGTCGATCACGTTCAGGATTTCGGCCACGGTGGGCACGCCGCCGGCGTTCTCGAAACGCTGGCTCATGACGCTGGACATCCGCGATTCCAATCCGGCCTCCACCTCGTGGATGATGTCCGGACTGGTCTGGCTCATCGTGGCGATGCGTTTGATGACCGAGACCTGCCTCTCGGGCGGCAAGCCGCGAAGGATCTCCGAAGCGTGCTGCGGCGGGAGGTGAGATAGGATCAAGGCGATCGTTTGCGGATGTTCGTCGATCAGAAACGTAAGCAGGTTTTGGCTGTCCACCTTCTGGAGGAAGGCGAAGGGGAGGGCCTCGATGGATTGCCGCACCGTCTCCAACGTGGCGTTGGCGGCGCGGCCCAGGGCCTGCTCGATCAATTCCTTGGCGACGTCCAGTCCGCCCTTGCCGCCCGGCAGCGAGGCGGGATTGGCCTGGGCGAACTCGCGGAGCGCCTGTTCCTGATCCTCCGAAGACACTAACCCCAAGCGGGCGATCTCGATCGTCACCGCCTCGACCTGCTTCGGTTCCAACCGCGTCAACAGTTGGGTGGCCTGCTCGCGGGGCAGGCTCATCAGCAGGATGGCGGCTTTGCGGATGTCTCCCGGCATGGCGCGGTTTATTTCCGAATGCGAAGCGAGAACGCACGGGCGGCGCCGTCACGGGCGGCGCAAACTCGTCGAGAACCCCCTTTTCTCACCATCGGTATGCGGTTGGGAGGGCTTGAAACGATGTTGCCCGACGGTGCGATCCGGAAAACCGCGAAAACTCTATCGTCGCGAAGCCTTGCCTGGACCGTACCATCCGCATAAGTAGCAGAAAGGTTACACGTCGCCCAGTCGTCCAAAAGTACGTGTTTTTCTTCTATTTTTTTCGTTGCACTCAGCTTGCATTCGCAAAGCGGCGTTCTACGGTATCTTGAACGGTGGTTTACGCTTGGATGCAAGCAGTTCGAAGATCCGCGCGCAGCACGAGGATCGTAGTCGAAGGCACGACTTCCCGCGTGCGGTTCGAACAATGCTTTTCACCAAGAGCCCCCACCATTCGCCCCGGGGCGTGCGGCAGGGACATGCCGCAAAAACGTTTTTCTCAACGTAGAGATGCCGCCGGCGCTGTAGCCGGCTACGCTTTCGGTAGGCTGTTTCAATCGCAGAGGGACTAGGAGGAACCTGACCATGAGACTTCAAACCAAGGTCGTCGCCACGAGTGTCGGGGGCATTGCGGTCACGGCAACCGCGATTATCGCGCTTTTGCTTCTCAATAAGGGGCGATTGCGCGATCAGGTCTCCGTCGAAGTGACGGCCTTGGGGCAGGATTCGTGCAAGAAAATCGCGCTCGACGTGGAGCAGATGCTCAACGTGTATCACAAGACGTTATTGCAGAACCTTGCCAGGTCGTTGAGCACAGCCGAGTACCTGGTGAATCAGGCCGGCGGGCTTCAGTTTTCGCAAGAGACCGCCAAGTGGGAGGCCGTCAATCAATTCACGAAGGCGAGGCAGACCGTGGAATTGCCGCAGGCTCGGATCGGCGAGACGCCGATCGACGCGAACACGGACCCCGCCGTACCCTCGCCGATTGTGGACAAGGTTCGCGAGTTGACCGGAGCTACCTGCACGATCTTTCAGAGGATGAATTCTCAAGGGGATATGCTCCGCATCTGCACCAATGTGGCCACGATCGAGGGTAAGCGAGCGATCGGTACCTACATTCCCGCGGTCGAACCGGGCGGTACGCCCAATCCGGTCGTCGCGACGCTACTCCGCGGCGAAACCTATACGGGAAAGGCCTTCGTCGTGAACGCCTGGTATGTCACCACCTATAAACCCATTATCGACGCGAATCGAAACGTTGTGGGATGCCTGTACGTAGGTGTGCCTCGCGACGAGATTGCCGAGTTGCGACAAGCGATCATGAATATCAAGGTCGGCAAATCGGGCTACGTGTACGTCTTGCAGGGCAGCGGCGAAGGGCGTGGCAAGTACGTTATTTCCCAGGGCGGAAAGCGGGACGGAGAGAGCATTTGGGACGCCAAAGACGCCGAGGGCCGGTACTTCATCCGCACGATCGTGGAGTCCGCCTTGAAACTCAAGCCCGGCGAATGCGCAATCGAGCGTTACCCGTGGAAGAACGAGGGCGACGCATCGGCGCGATGGAAGGTGGCGGCCATCACCTACTTTGAGCCGTGGGACTGGGTGATCGGCGTGGGAGCCTACGAAGACGACTTCCAGGATGCCTTGCAGCGCGTGGATGCGGCCATGAACGGCATGTTGTGGTGGACGGTGGGCGGTGGAGCGCTGGTGCTGTTGGTCTGTGCGGGCTTCGCCGCGTGGACGGCCCGAAGGACCGTGGCCGGGTTGCATCGCGCCGTCGATATGCTCAAGGACATCGCCCAGGGCGAGGGGGATTTGACCAAGCGATTGGATATCCACAGCAAGGATGAAATCGGCGAACTGGCCCACTGGTTCAATGCGTTCATCGGCAAGTTGCGCGAGATGATTCGCCAAGTGATCGAGAGTGCCGAGCAATTCACGGAGGGAGCGAAGATTGTAGCGGAAAGCTCTCAAACGGTGGCTCAGGGCGCTCAAACGCAGGCGGCGGGCGTGGAGGAGATGAGCGCGGCCATCGAGGAATTGAGTCGCTCCGTGGACGCCGTGCGAGCATTGGCCGTGGAGGCGGACGAGCTTGCCCGAAAGAGCAGCCATTCGGCCCAAGAGGGCGGCACGGCGGTCGAAAAGTCGATCACGGCCATGAATGCGATTCGGGAAAGCTCGAAGCGGATCGGCGACATTATTCAAGTGATCTCGGAGATTGCCGGGCAGACGAATCTGTTGGCGTTGAACGCCGCGATCGAGGCCGCCCGGGCGGGTGAACACGGGATGGGCTTCGCCGTCGTCGCCGATGAAGTGCGCAAGCTTGCCGAGCGATCGAATCACGCCGCCCAAGAGATCGCCCAATTGATCCGCGAGTCGACGCGCTTGGTCGAGGAGGGCGCGGAATTGAGCGACGGCATGGGCGAGGCCTTGCGGGGGATTCTGCAAGGCGTGGAGGAGACCGCCGCCAAGATCGGCGTCATTGCCCAAAAGGCGGCGGACCAAAACTCGGCCGCCCACGAGGTCCGTCGCGCCATCGAAGGCATCGCGCTGGTAGCCGAGCAGTCCGCCGCGGGCAGTGAAGAGATGGCTTCCAGCAGCCAGGAATTGGGCGCCCAGGCCGACGCCTTGCGACAACTGGTATCCGGTTTCAAGACTTGATCGCCGTCAGCTTTTTCGGATGACCCGCGGGGACGACGCCGGTCAACGGCGTTCAGCTCCGCGGACGACGCGACCGCCCATCTCCGCGCGGTCGCTTAAACAAGGACGCCTCCCGATTTCGGAAAGCGGTTGGGGACCCCGCACGATGCGGGGTCCCGACTGCTTTAGGGGGCCTTGCGAGGGCGAACCGCAGGCCGGCCCTCCTCCGTTCTCGGCTAGATCTTCGGTAGAGCAGGACCGCACCGCGCGGCCGAGTCACGGTGATCGATGTGTGGTAGGCATTCCGGACCGCCGCTAAAATGACGGAAGGTTAGGGACGGGAAATCGGGTATCTGCGGGCGGATTCGGGGCGGCATGGAATCCACGCCGAGCGGTTGCGCGACCCGGCTTGCTTTTCTTTTGGGAGCGGAGCGATGGCGCTGCGGTTACGGCCTGATCCAAAGCGATTGGATGCATTCGAATCGGAATCATCCGATCAGGACGTGCCCATCGGTCGCGACTCTCTCGGCAAGGCGGCGTCCGTTTCGATCGTCGGTCTTGTGGTGGTCGGGTTGACGCTCTTGGTTGGCAATACATCCGCCGCCGAGCGATGGACGCCGGAGTCGCCCGAGGTGGTGCAAGCGGTGGATCGCGCTTTGGCCTATCTGGAGAAATCGCAGGAGTCGGCAAGCGAGTCGCGAACCGGGGCCTGGGCCTTGATCGGACTGGCGCTGCTCAAGAGCCATCGCCCCGCCGATCATCCGCTCCTGGTTCGCTCCGCCGAAGAGATTCGCAAACGGGTTCCGCCCTCAGGCCGACCGCAGGATTTTCCCATCAGCACCTGGGACATATACAGCACGGGGCTATCGCTCATTTTTCTCTGTTCGTACGATCCGGTCCGCTATCGTAACGACATTCAGGCTATCCTCGGCTATTTGGTTTTTCGGCAGAAGCCGCACGGGGGATGGGGCTATCCCGCCGGCAGCCCGCACGAATTGACCGGCGACACCTCGATGACGCAATACGCGGTGCTGGGTTGCTGGGAGGCCGTGCAGGCGGGGATTCCGGTGCCGGGCGAAGTCTTGAACAAAGTCGCCGACTGGTTGATTCGCACGCAGGATCCCGGCGGCGGTTACGCGTATCAGGGGCAAGTCGGCCCCGGCGGCCAGTTGATTCCGCAGTCGGGGGTGCGCATCGGCATGGGGATCGCCGGGATGTCGAGCGTGTACGTCTTGGCGTCCTTGGCCCAAATGCGAAGGCTTTCGACCGATGAAGACGAAGGCTTGCCCCCCGCCCTGCAAAGGATCGAGGAGGAACGATCGGCGGGACGACTGCGCCTGGCGATTTCGGCGGCGGCGCTGCGGGGAACGATCCAAAGGGGCAACGCCTATATCGAACGAACTTTCCAAATGCCGTCGGGCATGTACAACTACTACTATATCTACTCCGTGGAGCGTTATTTTACGTTTCGCCGGTTGGTGGAAGGAAAGGCGGAAGAACGCATTCCGTGGTACGATTCGGGTGTGGATTACCTGCTGAAGACGCAAGCCGCCGACGGAAGCTGGAACCATCAGTGCGGCCCCGTGTGCGACACGGCGTTTGGGATTCTGTTTCTCGTTCGCTCCACGAAACAGAGCGTGGAACGGGTGAGGGATTTCGGGGCGGGGGTCCTAGTGGGCGGGCGGGGGTTGCCTAAGGATACGGACTCGGCCGTCGTGAAGAACGGGCAAGTCGTGGCCTTGCCGCTACGCATTTCGGTGGAGGAGTTGACGGCGGTGCTGGAATCACCCGACGCGGAACGGGCTGCTGCGGCCCTGGATGCCTTGCAGTCCATGCCGAGAAACGAGGCACGCCTGTTCGTGGCGAAGAACGCGGATGCCCTGCGGCGATTGGCCGGAGGGGATTCGCGCGACGCCAAGTTGGCCGCCATTGCAGCCATAGGAAACGGGGGCGACTTGAGTTTGGCGCCCGTGCTCATCGACGCTCTCAGCGATCCCGACCCGGACATGGCCATAGCCGCCGATCGGGCTTTACGGCGATTGACGCGGCGTCCGGGCGAGGGGCTGGCTCCCGGCTTCAGCGATACGCAGCGGGAACTCCGTATCCGCGAGTGGAAGCAATGGTATCAAGCCGTCGCGCCCGACGCGGAATTCGACCGATGATGCAAGACGGGAAGGCCGCACCCCGGTTGGTTCGGCGAATTCGCGCCGGAGTGTGGAAGTCTCATGAATCGAACGATCCGGTGACGGTACGGTAAGGCAGTGAGTAACCAGGCGGAAGTTCACGTTCGACCTTGGGAGGACGCGGGCTACCAACTCCGCGTCTCGGCCTTCGATCGCGCGGTGGGGGCGGTCCTGTCGCTATTGGTAGTGGTCGGACTTTGTGTGCTGGCGCTCGTCATCATATGGTGGACGGGGAGAATCCGCGGTACGCAGGTCGCGGTACCCGTGGAACTCCAGGCCGTCGGTACGGGCGGCGCGCCACTGGGGGATGATCTGCAAGTGGAGACCGACAACCCGGGCCAAGAGGAGGAACTGGAGGATCCGGTATTGCAAGACAGTTTGGCCTCGGTCAGCGACATTGTGGCGGCCAAGCTCGCGGATTTGGACAACCCCATCATCGCCGACCCGGATTCCGTCCAGAGGGGCGGGCCCAAAGGCGATCCGGTGCGAGGCGGCGGAGGTACCGGCGGTTCCGGTGTCCCTCGGCGCTGGGAATTGATGTTCGACAAGGGCAATACGCTCGACACCTATGCGCGACAACTCGACTTTTTCAAAATCGAGTTGGGGGTATTGTTGCCGGGAAATCAGGTTCGGTATGTTTCGCGGCTTTCATCTCCGGCGCCGTTGGTCCGCGATGGTCCCGCGGAGGCGGAGAAGCGGTTCTATTTGACTTGGCAACAAGGGGAATTGCAGGAGGCGGATCGGCAATTGCTCGCGAAGGCGGGCGTGGACGCAGGACGGCGAATCATCCTCAAATTCCTTCCCCCGGAATTGGAGGCCCAACTCGCGGCGCTGGAACGTGCGCACGCCGGCGCCAAGGCCGATCAAATCCTCCGCACGCGCTTCGGCATTCGTCCCCAAGGCGGCGGCTTTGCTTTTTTCGTATTGGAACAAACCTATCGCTAGACCGCGGGCGGTCGCAGGCTGAATCGACAGGAAGCCATCGAGCACGATCATGAAGCTGGATCTGACGAGCATCACGTACTACTTGGGAAACGCGGACTACGTGGCCTTGGCCCTGGTGGCGGTGTGGGGGGCCTTCTGCGTGGTGATGGTCCTGCGCCGAATCGCCCAAACGCGGTTTCGTTCCGAAGCCGCTCAGGAAGAGTTCTTGAATCGCATCGAAGAGATGCTCCAGCGTCAAGAGTTCGATCGCGCGATCGCGGAATGCGAGAACGACGGTCGCGCCTTGCCGCAGCTTATCCGATTAGCCGTGCTCAACCGCCGATTGGGGTTGCAGCGGCTTCGCACCATGTTGGTGGAGCGATTCCAGCGGGATGTGCTGGGAGACTTGGATTATCGCTTGTCGTGGATTTACACCGTAATCAAAAGCGCACCCATGCTGGGGCTGTTTGGGACGGTGTTGGGGATGATGGGGGCCTTCGCCAAGTTGTCCGGCGGGGATAAGGTGGACCCCACGCAATTGGCGGACGATATCAGCCTGGCCCTGGTGACGACGGCGGTCGGATTGGCGATCGCGATTCCCCTGGTCCTCTGCACGGCCTCCGTCACCACACGAATCCGCCAGTTGGAGGATCTGGTCGGTTCGGGCCTGACTCGGTTGCTGGAGATCCTGCGGAGCGTAGGCGTTCGGAGCGACGTCCCGCTTCCACCGCCCGGCGGATCGGCGGAGAGGGTGTTTCGGTCGGACTCGTAGCGGGGAGCGGCAATCCAGCGAAGGCCGAGCAGGGGGGGCGGGGGACGACTTCCGCGGCAATGGAACAGGAATCGCAAATGAGTCGGACCGACCAACGATTGGCCGTGGCGCTACCAGGTGCTGCGGGCGAGGTCATTGCGTTTCGTCGTCCCAAGCGAGAGGAAGTCGATCTGGATATCACTCCCATGATCGACGTGACGTTTCTATTGTTGATTTTCTTTCTTGTTTCGGCGACCGTGGAGACCGCCAAGGCCGTGGACCTGCCGCCGGCCAAGTTCGGCAAGGGAGTCGGCGTGCAGGGTTCGCTGGTCATCACGGTGGCGGATCGGGGGCGCAACGCGCCTCCCGCCGTTTATCTGGCCGACGGAAAGGTCGGCGAACCGCTGCCGGATGATCCGGAAACGCAGCGGGACATGATTCGACAGGCCGTTACGGACGCCTTGCAGAGCGGAAAGTCGAACGTGCTGATCAAGGCGGAACGATCCTTGCGGCATCGAGAGGTCGCCCGGATCATGGAGGATGCCGCCCAAGTGGAGGGCGTGAAGTTGTACATCGGCGTCTTGGAGCGGGAATGATCGTTGCGTCCCTGCCCGACTCTCGGCGCCGGCCAAGAATCGGGCAAGGTAAGGGGGAGACGTTCGAGGAAAAGCGCGAAGAGTGAGACCGAGGCTACGACCGAACGTAAAGCATGGTGAAAATTCGCTGTCCTCATTGCGGTCAGGAGATTGCGGCCCCGGAAATGCCCACCGGATCGCGGATGGTCTGCCCGGTCTGTCGGGGTGATTTGGTCGGAGCATCGCACGGAGAAGGAGTGCGCGAAGGCTCGCGGGGGGCCAAGCCTCAACCTTCGGACCCGGTGGAGGACGGCCTTGGCGAAGCCGTGACCTTTCCCCGGTTTGAACCGCCTGAGGACGTCATGGATATGACTCCGATGGTGGATGTGGTGTTTCAGCTGCTCATCTTCTTCATGATGACCGCGGCGTTCAGTCTACAAAAATCGCTGGAAGTGCCGCCTCCCGATCCCAAAGACGAGACGGCTCAATCCCAGACCTTGGAGGAGTTGGAAAACGAAAACGATTTCGTGATTGTGCGGATCGATCGGGAGGATGTGGTGACCGTCGAGGGACAGGACGCCCGCAGCGAGCAAGACCTGCTCACGAAATTGCGAGAGGCTCGGAACGGCGATGCGAACGGGCGGGCGGGTCGCTCCGGAATGTTGGTTTTGGCGGATCCGGCTTGCCGGCACGAGACGGTGGTGCGGGCTTTGGACGCCGGAAACGCCGTGGGGATGGAACGCATTCGACTGGCGACCGTGGAAGATACGGAGTTTTGACCTCGCGTGGTTCCCGCCCGGCGGCGAAGCGGTTTCCCTTCGCGCCGCGGATGCCGCGCGAGACGACGCGAGAGGGTATCGATTCCTCCGGGATTGACGTTGCATGATTCCCGCTGAAGAACTGCTCAAATTGTTGCAAGAACGCGACCTCGTTCCTCCGGAGGTGATTCAGCAGTTGCGCAAGCAGGCGTCCGATGCGTCCCGCTCGCCCAAACCGCTTTCCGCCGCGATGGCGGCCAAGATTCTGGTGGATCAAGGGTATCTCTCGCGTTTGCTGGCGCAGCGTCTGATGACCGCTGTGGAGAAGGCCTATGCGGAGAAGACTCAGCGCGAGCGTCCCGAACCGGTCGTCTTGAAGAAGGTCGAACCGCCTCAGAAAAAGGGGGACGACGGGACGGGCTCCGGCGAGGACGAAGTCTTGGAACTGGCGCCTCTGGACGAGGCGGACGACCTGTTTGGAACCGCGCCGAAGCGAAAGGCCCGACGGCAGCGTGATTCGCAGGAAGGCACCGAGAAAAAGGATGCCTCCGCTAGCGGGGAAAAACGACGGGAAGCCGCATCCGAGGCCGGCTACAGCGTCGCCCCAGACGCCCGGCAAAAGCCGGACGCCTCGCTCCCCGTCGGTCCGGAGAATCTTTTCGAAGATTTGCCGCTTCCCGGCGGTCCGACACCCGCGGGGACGGCGCCGATTACCGATCCTTTCGCCTCGTTGCCGCGGCGGCGGAGTGTGTGGGACTCGCCGCTCTTGCTTTTGGGCGGCGGGGCGTTGCTGCTGCTGATTTTTGTGGGAGTGATCGTCCTCTTCTCGCTCAATCGACGCAGCGGCGACGAATTGTTGGCGGAGGCGGAGGCCGATTATCGGGCCGGGTCGTACACGCAGGCGATCCACAAGTATCAACGCTTTCTCAAGGACTTTCCGAAGCATCCGCAGGCCGGCGTCACGCGCGTGAGAGTGGGATTGGCGCAAATCCGGCAAACTTTGAGCGGTGATTGGTTGGAGGTTTGGCAAAACACCCGTCGCGTCTTGGATGAGATTGCCGGCTTGCCCGATTTTCACCCCGAAGCCGATGCGGAATTGACGGCGATTCTCCCAACGATCGGCGAGGGCTTGGCGGCGTCGGCATTCGAGCGGGCGGACGCAGCAAGGATCGAGGCCGCGGAGCAGGTACTGTCCGCGATCCGTCGGTACGTACCTCGGGAAAATCGGCCCAGTAAGCAGATCGCGGATATCGAAAACACGCTGCAATTGGCGAAGAGACGTATCACTCTGAACCAGGAGCGTGCCGCCGCGCTCGCCAAACTGCAAGAGGCGCGCGGGCGTGGTGCGGCGGATGAGGCCTACGAAACTCGCAGGCAGCTTGTCCGCCAATTTCCGCAATTGGCCGACGATCCTGAATTGGCGGCCGAAATGTCGGCGATGTGCGACGCGCTGCGGGACCGCGTGGAACGGGAGGACTTGCCTTCCGTTTCGGCGGAGGCGGAAACGGAGAAGAGGGGGGAGGAGACGGCGTTTTTCGCCCAACTTCGAGAAGGTCGGGCGCCGGTGGCGGAAGATCAGTTCATTCTCGTCGAAGCCGAAGGCTGCGTCTTTTGCCTGTCGGGGACCACCGGACAATTGATTTGGCAACGTTATGTGGGAACCGGGGCGCCCCACGGTCTGCCGCCGACGGAGTTGCCGCGGGTCCAAGCGGGCGGCGTGCCGTCGACCGTCATCCTCGATCATCGTCGCCATGCACTGCTTTGGATCGAGTTGGCGACGGGGAAGGAAATCCGCACGGTCAAAATGCCCGGCGAAACCGCGTGGGGGCCGATCGGCGCGAAAGACATGATCTTGGTCGGCGGTGCGGACGCGCGATGGTTCGTCGTGGACGCGGCGACCGGGGAGGGACTGCGGACGATAAGGTTCCCGGTGGCCGTCCGGGTGTCTCCCGCCGTTTCCTCATCTTCGGGCGATGCTGTAGGCTCCCTGTGGTTTGCCGCGGCCGAGCACTCGTACACATTCGCCTTGACCGAGTCGGGGCGCAAGACGGCGGGGGTGATTTACACGGGGCACGAGCAAGGCTCGCTGATCCTGCCGCCCGTCGTCATGGATCGTTACCTGCTGCTTCCCGAGGTATTGAGCAACGACGCAACGAGGATCGGGGTTTGGCGGTGGAGCGAAGACGGTCGCGCCGAGTCGGTGCAGCAGGTTGCCGTGCCCGGCCGCTTGGCCGGACCGTTGCAAGTCTCGGGAAACCGGTTGTTGTTCGAGACCGCCGGCGCGGATGTCTTGGTTTTCGAGTTGCGCGGCGATCCCAAATCGCCCCTCGTGCGCATAGCCGAGGGCAAGACCGCCTCGCCCAAGTCGCTAGATGGTGTGGAGTGGGAGGTGCCGCGCTACGTGCTCTTGGAATCCGGGATTCTGATCGCCGCGGACACCGCCTTGACGCGATTCGACCTTCAGACCGCTGCCGGAAGGATCGTGCCGCAATGGGTGGCGGCCGAAAACATGCCGACCGTGCAACCGCCGCGAATCGTGGGAGATGCGATTTTTCACGTTTACCGGCGGGTGGGGCAGGCCGGGGTCTTCGTCGCCGCAATCTCCGTCAAAGATGGTTCGTTCTATTGGGAGACGCGACTGGCCGATCCGCTGTCGCGTCCCCCGAGTCCCGAGGACGGGGCTTTTCGGGCAACCACGGTCGGAGGCGCCGTCTGCCTTCTGCCGCTTGAAGAGCCGGCGGGGACCTCGCGGGTGATGCCCGTCCGCATGGTTGCGCGGACGCCCGATGAAACGTCGGATGCCGCGTCTCGCGAAAATCGCATGATCCATCGCGTGCCCCTCTCGTCGCCGGGAATAGAAGCGGCGGCGGTTGAGGGCGATCGCGAAGTCGAAATCCGAGAAGCCGACGCGGCGTCCGTGAAGGTTCGGCGGGTGCCCTTGCCGATGGAGATCGCCGGGCCAATCGTGCTCTTAGCGAGCGAATTGATCGTGCCCCTTCGCAACGGTTCGCTGGCTCGCGTCGATTGGGTCTCCGGGCGATTGTTGGGAAACCCATATCAGACCCCGGTAACTCCGGGCAAGCCCGTGCGTTGGACGGCGCTGTTCCCCTTGCCGGACAACCGCGTGGCGGCGTCGCGAGAGGACGGTCGCCTTTGGCTCCTATCCGTCCGAGACGGCGACTGGACGGCGGACCGCGAAATCGCCTTGCGGGCGCCGCTCATTCCGCCGGCGGCGGTGCTGAAGACTCATCTCTTTGCGATGGATCGCGGACGGCGACTAACGGCCGTGAACTTGCAGACCGGTGAAACGGCCATGAGCGAGGCTTTGGACGAACGGGCGGTCTGGGGTCCGTTTGCTTTCGCCGATCGCGTGTGGCTGGGTACCGCAAAGGGGAGTATTCTCGCTTGGGACGATGAACCCAAGCGCGTCGATCGCAGATCCGTGGAAGATATGCCATGGGTGGGTCCGCCGGTCGCATGGCGGAATTACCTCTTGACGGCCTCGAGTCGCGGCGAACTTCTGCTGTGGGACGGCGATTTGCGAACGATCGTCGATCGCGTGACCTTGAGCGGAAGACCGGTTGCCGGTCCGGGGATTTGGCAAGATTGGCTGATGGTTGGGATGCGGGACGGTCGGACGGTACGGGTACGATTGGACCGGTTGGCCGAAGCTCGTCCGTGAGATGGGCAAGGGCGGGGCGTCCTTCATGGTGAAGCATCATCGGCACGCGAATGCGACGATCTCGGCGAAGTGCTGTTTCGAGGCTCGTTTCGAACACGAGAGCTTGAACGTGGCGATCCAGGGCATACCGGCGAAGCGGAAAAACCTCGGTCGACTCCGCGCGGAGCGATGGGCGGGGTTTTGTCTGATTGTCGCCGCGTCGTTGCTGGGGCGGATCGACGTCGTCGCTTTGGCGGAGGAAGCCAAACAAGCGGATGCCTCGCCGTCGGACGTTCCCCTCTATGAACAACCGCCCTACGACCTGATCTATCTGAACGCCGCGAACGATAACGCCGTGCTCAAAGTTTCTCCGCTTCCCTTTCCGGACCGCAAGACGCCTTCTCCCTTGCCTCGCTCGGGATTTCTCGAGGTCGAGTTGTTCGACCGACCGGGCGAACGGTTCCGCGCCGCTTGGCCTCAAATCGTTCGCATCCAATTGTTCGAGGAGATTTTGGTCGAGGAGGCCGGGCGACTGATCGATCAGCGCAATTTTTCGGCGGCTTGGGATTACATCGAGTATTTGCACGCCAACTACCCCCGCGTTCAGGGTTTGGAGACGCTGCGGCAACGGTTTTGGTTCGAAGAGGCCGCCGCTTTGATCGAGCAGAAACAATTCGATCGCGCCTACGGGAATCTTCGCAATCTATTCGCGGAAAACCGCGACTATCCGGGGCTGAGCGAGGCCGCGGGGCGTGCCGTGGACGGCCTGGTCGATCGTTATCTGGAACGCTCGGACTACGCGGCCGCGCGTCAGGTCGTGGACGGCTTGGCGGCCTTGTTTCCGCAGCACCCCGTGGTCGCGAGTCGCCGTCAGCAATTCCAGGCGGAGGCGGCGTCGCTTTTGGCGGAGGCGGAGGCGGCCCTGCAACACGGAGACTTTCGTCAAGCCGATCTATCGGCGCGCCGCATGATGGCGGTGTGGCCGGAATTGCCGGGCGCAGCAGATTGCCTGCGTCGCGTACAGACGGCTTACCCGCGATTGAGGGTCGGCGTAACGCTCGCCGCCAGTGATCCGGATCCGGCATCGCTCACCGATTGGTCGGCTCGCCGCAGCGGACGGTTGGTTGCCCGTTGCTGGGCCGAGTGGTCCGGCATCGGCCCGGAGGGCGGCATCTACGCGACCCCTTTTCACGCCATGCGGAGTGAGGATTTGGGACGCCGGTTGGTCTTCACCGTTGCGGCTTCGGATCGCGGAACGATCCGCTCCGGCCCCATCGCGTCCGACTTGGCGGAGCTTTGTTGGGCGATGGGCAGCGCGGACGATCGTCGATTCTTTCTGCCGTGGGCCGATCTTGCGCAAGAATTGGCCGCCGGTCCGCGTGAGGAACTGATCGTGCAATTGCGCCGTCCGCATGTTCGGCCCGAGGTCTTTCTGCGGCAGGCCGTCACATGCCGCTGGGCCGCGACCGCGAATGCTGCGGCCGATGCGTCGACGACGCGGACCGGAATGGATGAAGGAGAATCCGCAACCTCGCGGGCGGACGCGGTGACCGAACTGGGAGAGAGGTTCGCGGTAATCGGGCCGTACGTCCTTGATTCGGACGCGACGGCCAACCCGCCGGCAGATGTCGCGGTTTTCCTGTCCAACAACGCCTACGATGAGCGAACTCCGGGGCGACCGGCCGAAATCGACGAGGTGCCGTTCGCCCGAGGCCGGGACGCCTTGGCGGCGCTGCGACGCGGCGATTTGGACGCCGTCGATCGCGTCAACCCGTGGGAACGCGGCTTGGTGGAGGGACAGGCCGACCTGGAATTGCGGAAGTATGCCGCGCCGTTGGTCCACATGCTGGTTCCCAATCTCAGCCGACCTCTGCCCGCCGATCGAGATTTTCGCCGGGCGCTTTTGTTGGGCATCGATCGTGAGCGGATTCTGCGGATGCTGTTGGACGGTCGCTCCGAGGAGGGATGCCGCGTTATCAGCGGACCGTTTCCCGTGGGTACCAAGCGGGCCGATCCGTTGGGCTACGCCTATGACGCCGACATCGAGCCGCGCGCATATCAGCCCGCGGCGGCCTTGGCCCTGGTACAAGTTGCCGCTGCTCAAGCGAGGGATACCGCCCGCAAGCAGGGTCGTCCAATACCCGAGGGCAACGCGATCCATCTGCGATTGCCGCCCCACGAAATCGCGCGCGAAGCCTGCCGGGAGATCGCGCGTCAGTGGCGATTGTTAGGGCTGGACGTGCTCTTGATCGAGGCGTCTCCCGGCGATTCGACGCCCGCGTCCGATGCTTGGGACTTCATGTACGTCGAGGCTGCCATGTGGGAACCGGCGGGCGACGTCTTTCGACTGTTTTCCTTGCCGATGTTCGACGACCGGTTGAGCCCGTATGTGACGCTAAGCCTGGCCCGGGTGATGGAGGCCGCCGACTGGCCCGAGATGTCGGCCCGATTGCGGGCGGTGCATCGGGCGGTGCACGATGACGTCGCGGTATTGCCGCTGTATCAACTGGAGGACTACTTCGTGATACGAAAGGGAATCGAAGCGGTTCCCCCGCGGCCCGCCGTCTTGTATCAAGACGTCGAGAATTGGCGCATCGTTCCCAGGCAGTGAGGGGATTCGCTCCCGGGGCATGAGGGATTTCGTGCTATGCGGCGTTGGGGATTGGAGACAATTCGACTGCGAAGGCGGAACCGCGACGTCGGCAGGAGGCCATCGTCGGAATCGCCTTTCTTTTCCGAGCCTGCCGGGCTTTGGGCTGGGGCGGGCGGACGAAATTGCCCGCTGGGGCGGCGCTCGGGGCGGATGGGCTCTCGCCGCCGGTTGAGTGGAATCTTGGTCTTAGCGTGGATTCTATCGCTCGGATTCGCCGTCGCTCCATTCCAGTCCGCGGTCGTCGCCCAGTCGCTTTGGGAGTGGACGCCCTATCGCGTGGAGATCCGTCTAGCCGTCGAAGACTGCCCGGAACTGAGCGATGCCGATGTGGACCGCTTGTCGCGGGATTTGCAATCGCGGTTGGAATATCGGTTGGGAGCACGCTGGGAACCTCGGGTGTCCGCGCTTACGGATGATGAGGGCGGGTTGTTGCTGCCGGAACTTCCAGCCCTGCCGCCCGAGGATTTGCCCACGGAATGGCGAAGGCTCAAGACCGCCGACAAGATCATCGTGGTGAGGCTGGGGACGGCGGACGACAGGCTTCGCGTCTCGGCGCGGCAGTGGGATGTGCGAGCCGAACGTTGGGGACCGTTGACGCAAACGGCCGTCTCCCAGGTATCGACCGTCCCGGAAGCGATGCTCCGCGCGATCTTGCAGAGTCATGTCCCCCTGGCTTCCATCCAGGTATTGGAGGATGGCGGCGTTCGGCTTCACCGGCGGGGAGTGAACCTGGCGACGCCGCAAGGTCGGGAAGAGGGCGAGGAACGGACTCCCGTCTACCACGTGCTGGCCCGATACGAGGATCGGGACGGTAACGCGAGGGCGGTACTGACCATACCGTGGACGCTGCTGCTCCCGCAAGCGGGCGAGGACGGGGCGGGGCTTCCATGCGAAGTGATCTCTGGAGTTCGGAATCCCTTGACGGCGCGGCGCCGCGGGCGCGTGGAACTGTTGGCCTGGGGGCAGCGTCCGCCGGGCGGTGCGACCGTTTTGAGGCTCCTATCGCGCGATGAAAACAAGAAACCCCTTGCCGACTACGATGTCTTCGCCAAAACCCCCGGCGAGGAGACGTTTCGCTGGGTGGGACGGACGGATTGGCAGGGAAGCCTGTCGGTGGCCGACCAAGACGGGACGCCCCTGGTGCTGGCGATCAAACACGGAACCCGATTGCTGGCCAAAGTGCCTCTGGTACCCGGTCTGGTCTCGGAGGCGGCCCTTTCGCTCCCGGACGACGACCCCAGATTGGAAGCCGAGGCAGCCCTTCGCGGCATTCAAGATGAACTCGTGGATCTGGTCGTTCAGCGGACGGTATTGCTGGCGAAGGTCCGCGCGAGGGTGGCCGAAGAAAAGTGGGACCAGGCCGCCGATCTGTTGGATCAAATAAGAAAGCTGAAGTCGCGGGAGGTGTTCTCCAGCGAGATCATGCAGTTGCAGCAGCGAATCTACTGCCCGGAACCGACTGCTCAACAACAAGTGAACCGAATGTTCGGTGAGGTCAGGCGACTGGTGAACCAATACTTGGACCCGTCCGAATTCGAAAAACTGGTTCAGCAGGTAGCGAGTCGGCGGCGCAATCCCTCATCCGGATAAAGCGAAGTGCCGGAGCGGGAGGCATGGAACGAGATTCGCGAACGCAACCGCCGAGGCGGAGTTGAGCCTCTCAGGTCATCAAGTCGGACCGGCGGCGTTGATCGCGGTGGACGACCTGAATGCGACCGGCAAGTCGTTCCAAGGCTTCGTGCGGGGTGAGATTCAGCAAGAGACGGTTCTCCGGAGTCCACGCCCGCCCATCGTATCGAAAGAGTGCGACTCCCGCTCGACGCCTGACCTCTTCGTCTTCATGCGGCAACCAATCTTCGCTGCAAACGAGAGAGACGGCGACGATGGCCGTGAGGCCGCCGGAACCGCGATCGCGAAAATAGGTGACCTCATCATCGAAGTCGAAGGCGGCAGGATCGTCCAATCCCAGGTTGGCGGCGACGGTCTTGGCGAAACGGGCTTCGAGGCTCTCGCGATGGCGGTGGAAGCGACGTCGGGCCTCGGAAAAGCGCACGCGTGCCAGCAGGCGGCGACCGGCGCGAACGCCGCCCACGATCGCGAGCGACGTTGCGGCTACCGCCGTCAAAAGAATCCAAGGATCGTCCATGGTCGCCCCGCCGGTTTTGTACCCGGAGCCAGAGGGGTGGGCCCGCTTGCCGTCCCTATCTCATTGTATAGCGGCGCAAGCTGAAAAACGCAATCAAGAGGCGCGGCACGCCGCGGGTGCGACAATGGGCGGTGTCCCATCGATGGAGGCCGACCTTGCCTTGACGAAACGGACGGGCTTCACCTATATTCAAGGCTTTCCTAGCTTTACGCTTTTTCCGGCTGCCGGGACCGCTCCCGGAAGTGGGCCGATAGCCGGAGCTTGTTCCTCGAAATGATACGGGAAAGCGATGAAACGCGAACGGCGTCACGAGTTGCAGGATAATTTGTTGGCCCGTTGGTTGGCCGAGGCGACGGAAAAGGCGGCGCCCTACGCGCGGGCCGTTTCCCTGGCGGTCCTTCTGATCGTACTGGTCGTTGCGGCATGGTACGTCTTTTCCCAACGGTCGCGGTCAAGTCGCGAGGCCGCCTGGGGCGCACTTTATCAGGCCATGCAAAAGGGGACGGCCTCCGATTTGGAAGCCGTGGCCGAGCAGTATGCCGGAAGCGAGGCTGCGATGTGGGCGCAGGTCGCCGCCGCTGATATCCACCTGGAGATCGGGTGCGCTCAATTGTTCAGCAACAAGGCCGACGCCGTGCAGGAGTTGCAAAAGGCGATCGACGGGTACCTTGCAGTGCGAGACAAGGTGCGACGGCCGGAACTGAAGGAGCGACTGCTTTGGGGTTTGGCTCGGGCCTATGAATCGCTGGCGGGTTCGCGGCAAGGGCAGGGCGAACTGGAACGCGCCGTCAAACTGTACCGTGAACTCGCCGAAAGCTTTCCGGATGGGCGTTTTGCGACACTGGCGCAGCGTCGCGCCGCCGAGTTGGAACGCCAGGACGTGCAGGGCTTCTACGATTTCTTTGCGCGATACGAACCGTCTCCAAGCCCGCCGAGCGGATTCTCTCCGGGTGATTTGCCGTTCGATCCCAGCGCTTTGCCGCCGCCTCCCGCCGCCGGATCGACGCCGGCGGTGAGCCCGGGTGCGAGCGAGAGCGAACCTCAGGGGGCCGCGCCTCAGGAAACCCCCGGCGAATCGACCGCCGCGCCGGCGACTCCGATCATTCAACCGCCGATGAGTGAACCGGAGAAGCCCGCAGATACCCCGGCGGTCCCCGCGAATTCGGATTCTCCGAACGGCGGGACGGGCGATTCGTCGAACCCGTAGGAGTCGGCAAGCCCGGGCCTTGTTTTACGATTTCGGCTCCACGATTCTTTTCCGGCCTTTGCGATGGTATAGGCCTGCCTGCCATGACGACCGGGTACTCACCCGAGACAGGACCGATCCGTCTAGCGGTCGGTCCGGAGCACGTCGGATGGAGGCTGGATGCCTTTCTCGTCCTGCATTTCCCCGCCTATAGCCGTGTGGTGCTTCGTCGGGTGATCACCGAGGGCGGCGTGACGGTGGACGAGAAGGGGGCCAAGCCGAGCTATCGCCTGAAATGCGGACAAGTCGTGACGGTGACTCTGCCGGAGGCGCCGCGGCAATGTCCCAAGCCGGAACCGATTCCGCTCAATGTGATCTATGATGACGACTGGCTGGCCGTCGTCAATAAGCCGCCGGGGATGGTCGTTCATCCCGCTCGGGGGCATTGGTCCGGGACGTTGGCCGGGGCGATCCAACATCTCTACGGTGGCCGATTGAGCAGTCTGGGGGGACCGAATCGTCCCGGCATCGTGCATCGTTTGGATCGGGACACGAGTGGGGCGATCTTGGTGGCCAAGCATGACCTGTCGCATCGCAACTTGGCCGAGCAGTTCGCCGCCCGTACCGTGGAGAAGCAATATCTGGCGATTACGGCGGGGGTTCCCGACCGCGATGCGGATTGGGTCGAGGAGCCGATCGGATTGCATCCGCGGCAACGGGAAAAAATGGCGGTTCGCCGCCACGATCCCGATGCTCGATCGGCCCAGACCCTGTACCAAGTTGAGGAACGCTTCGTGGGCTTCGCGTTGGTGGCGGCCTACCCCAAGACGGGGCGTACGCACCAGATTCGCATCCACTTGGCGCACATCGGGTGTCCCGTACTGTGCGATCGTCAGTACGGCGGTCGGGCCGAAATCACGCGCGGTGAACTAGTCTCCGGCGTTCCGGACGGAGAGACCGTTCTGGCCCGGCAGGCGCTCCATGCCCATCGCTTGAGTTTCGATCATCCCGGCACCGGCAGACGGGTGACGGTCGAGGCTCCTCTGCCCGGCGACATGGCCCACGTATTGGAGATGCTTCGCGAATATCGCCCTTGGAAGCGTGGCATGGGCCGAGGGCTGTAGCGCGCCATCCGCCCGGGGTTTTACTCAGGGGAACTCCGCCAGGTGAATGAGCGACTCATCGGGCAACTCACCGCGGCGCGGGACTACGAAACGGGTCGGACCGGGTGTCCGAGTACGCAGGCCATCAAGTCTTGGGTGCCCCAGGTCGTGGGATGAGCAACCACCTCGCCCGCCGTATAGCCGCACGTGCGGCCTTGCTGGGCATTGACGTCTCGGATGCGATCGAGAATTTCGGGGCGGTGAGCGAACTGGGTTCGATAGCACGCCACGGCAGCGAGTTTGGCATCCAGGCTCTCGGAAATATCTACGACTAGCAAATTTCCGGCGGGCGGCGCCAGTTGCCGTAACGAAAGGAAGTAGAACAGGTAATGCGGGATGGAGTGGACCGGCAAACCCTCAAAATACTCCTCCCATTTGGAGAGTCGGGAATAGAAGATCGCGGCCTCGGTGATGCGTCGGGCGGCGTCGTGATCGGGAGAGGCGAAAGGGGTGTCGCCGCCCAGGCACAGAACGAGTTTCGGTCGGTAGCGTCGAAACTCCGTCGCGAGGGCGCATCGTGACTCGAACGTGTCGAAAAGACGGCGATTCGGCAGGTCCAACGTCACGCGGAGACAGGCCCCCAACGTCCGCGCGGCGATCGTCGCTTCCTCCAAACGGGTCTCGGGATCAGGCGAACCAGGAGTCGGTTCGCCATCCGTCAAATCGATGATGCCGACGCGATAGCCTTGACGTGCCAGGGAGTGAACGATTCCTCCACAACCGATTTCCACGTCGTCCGGGTGAGCGCCGACGGCGAGTACATCCAACGGGGCATCCTCTCCTCGAACATCCCAGGTCTTCTTTGCGTTCATTCGGCCGTTCTCGTCGATGCAAGGGATTTGCGGGACTGCGCGTGTGCTCATTCACGACGGCGGCGATGATTTCCCACTTTCCGCAGGAAACGCCAAGATGAAGGGGGCAACGCAGGGGATTGGCGAAGCGGTTATCCGCCCTTGCGGTTTTCCGGAAGAGGTTTGACCGCCGCCAAAAGGAACGTCGGATTCAATGCTTGAAACCGCACACGGTCCAGTTGATAGTAACCTCGGGCGAGGTTGACCATGAGGACCTCGATGTGCGGCGTCAAGGTGCGGATCCGTTGTTGGCACTCGGCGACGTTATCCACGCTACCCATCGTCACCACCAAGCGTCCGCCGGGGCGGAGACGAGCGAAGGCGGCTTGGCACAGGTCGACGACCTGACGTCCGCTGCCTCCGACGAAGACGCAGTCCGGATCAGGGAGGTCCGCCCAGGCCTCCGGGGCCCGTCCCAGGATCGGTCGTAGATTCGGGACATCGAATCTCCGGGCGTTCTCGCGGAGAAGTTCGTAGTCGTCGGCGTCCATCTCGACGGCGAAGACGGAACCCTCGCGGGCGATTTGCGCGGCCTCGATGGAAAGCGATCCGCTGCCGGCGCCGATGTCCCACACGATGCTTCGCGGGCCGACATCCAGTTCGGCCAGGGCGATGGCGCGGATCTCCGCCGGGGTAAGAAGTCCCCGCTTCGGTTTCGATTGCAAAAACGTCTCGTCGGGATTGCCGAACAATCGTTTGCCCCATTGCTTCAGGGGACGATCGGGGACGTCCGGTTTCCGGACCAAGATCATCACGTTGAGCGGAGAATAGGAATGCGCCGCGATATCTTGCAGTTCCCCTGCCGTGACGCGTTCGTTGGGCGCTCCCAAGTGTTCGCAGACATAGGCCGAGAAGTAGTCCAGCCCGCAGGCCAGCAGTTGCTCCGCCACGCGATTCGGCGGAAGTTCTTCGGTCGTGAACAGTCCGACTTTGTCCGCCGAACGGATGCGCGAGAGCACGTCTTCCAACGCATGATCGGCCAGATTGGCCAAATAGGCGTCTTCCCAATTTTCCTTGACGCGGGCAAAGGCCAATTGCATGCTGCTGACGTGCGGTACGACCTCGAAACGGTCCTTGCCGATTTTTTCCCAAAGGTAACGGGCGACGCCGTAAAACAGGGGATCGCCCTCGGCCAAAAGGACGACCTTCTTTTCCGGGTGGGCGGCGAGTTGGTTGACGATCTCTTGCAGACTATTCGAGGTTTCCAACTTGGGCGTCGGTAGGTCCTTGACGATGGCCAAGCAATCCGAATCTCCGATCAGCAGGTCGGCCGAGGCCACTAACTGCCGGGCATGTTCCGTGAGGCCCGCCAGGCCGTCCTCTCCGATCCCGATGATGTGAATACGCTGCGGTGCGTCGGCTTTCGTCACCGTGTACCCTCCTCGTTGAACCGGTGATGATATGTCAGGCCCGAGGCGACTTTTGCGTCCCGAGCGAACAATGTCGATTTTATGACCGAGACGCGCTGCGGGACAATGAGGCCTCGAAGGGAAAAGGTGATTCAAAAAGCCGTCGCCGCCGGCCAATCGCGAGCAGTAATCGGGTGAGTGCGAAAAAAGAACCGCGCCCGAGCGCGTGAGGCTCGGCGCGGTTCGTAAAAGGTTGCGGCTACATCGGTTTCCGATGATTGCCGGATGCGACGTAACTTAAGAGTGTGGATTAGCGCACATTCGCCGCCACGCCGGTCAGGCCGATCACGTAATCGCGATCGGCTTGCGAAAGCCGGTCCCAGGCAACGCGGACAAAGGTTCCGGAAGGTGTCCGCAGGCGAACGACGGCACCGTCCAGCGTTTGAACGAAGCGGGCGGTAACGTGGTACATCCCCGTGTCGTCCGTCCAAATTCGGTAACCGCTCTGGTTCGCTGCGGGTGCCGCCTCGGCTGCCGGTGCCGCGGGGGCTTCCGGAGCGGGAGGCGCTTCAGGCGCAGGGGCCGGCGGGGCCGGGGCTTCGGCCGGTGCCGGAGGAGCTGAGGTTTCGGCCGGGGCCGGTGCGGGGGCGGGAGTTTCGGCCGGAGCAGGAGCGGGAGCCTCGGCGGGTGCGGGTGGAGCAGCCTCAGCGGGAGCCTGCATTTCGGCTGCCGGTGCCGCAGGGGCTTCCGGAGCGGGAGTCGCTTCAGCCGCAGGGGCCGGCGGGGCCGGGGCTTCGGCTGGTGCCGGAGGAGCTGGGGTCTCGGCAGGGGCCGGGGCGGGAGCGGGGGTTTCGGCCGGAGCAGGTGCGGGAGCCTCGGGGGCGACGTCGGATGGTGATTCCATGGGTGCCGGTGCGGAAGTCGCAGCCTCGGCCGGCGCGGCTTCCGTTTCGGCCGAAGGCGCTACGCAGCAATCCTGCGGGATGCAGGAATCTATAGGAACGCAGCAGGCGAGCTTCGGGCAATGCAGCCGTGCAAACCGATGGCCGAACAACTTACAGGCGGATGCCGGTCTTGCCGCAACAACGCCGGCACAGGCCAGCAGGGCCAAGCAAAGCATACTGGATCGCATCTTCTTACCCTCCTCCCATGTGTGGGAAACTGAACTCCGCCGACGACGGTTGCGATCTTCCCAAAGGGTCGGTTGTTCGAGAGAGAGTGGATCGCGCCCCGCCGGCTGAACCGCGTGAATCTCAAACCAAACGGCCTGAGACAGAAACTTGAGGTCGTCTCATAAGTCTAGCTTGGCAGGATAGGAGGTTCAAGCAAAATTGCGGAGTTGTGACCCGTGGAAGGCCGGCGGCATGGTGGGAGCTGTATAGTGCCGCGGACGGTCGAAGCACGAGAACGCACGTCCGCGAGGGGGGACGCATGTTTTCGAGGCCGAATCCAGACGTTTTGCCAGGTTCCCGGATTGTGCCGACCTTGACGAGGCGGCACGCACTCGTTGGCGAATCGGATTGATTGTGGACGCATGCCCAACCGGGGAGCATGCGGAAAACAGCGACCGAGGGCCATCGAAGTCGTGCCGGAGGCACAAGAACATGCACTTTGGCGGCACGAAAGAAGGCCCCACTCCGGCAAGGAGAGGGGCCTTCTTTATTCCGCGATGTCTAGTTGGATTGCAACTCCTCGTTCTAACGTGTGCGTCCGCGGAGCATGACGCTGGTGTTGTCGCCGACGCCCAAGACCGGTCGGTAGGGGTCGGACAGTGCGCATTGCACGGGACGACGCGGGTACCAGACCAGTCCGATATTAAGGCTCCAGCTTTCGTCGATTTGACCGTCGAGACCGCTTCCCGTCTTAGGAGCGAGATAGGCGAAATTGGTTTCGAGGGCCCAACTGCGTCCCAATGGCACAACGGCATCTGCACCGACGAGCGCATCTCCGTAGCCCGACCAACCCGCCCAAATGCGGCCTTCGCCGCCTTCTTCAAATTGTCGTCGGTAGAAGAATGCGTAGCGATCCAGCACGGAGAGGTCGAGCACGGTGCGAGCGGCTTGAATGCCGCCTTGCGACACGGTGACTTCGCTATCCTTCAAGCCGTACATCCCCATGTAGCCGATTTCACGGCAGTCGTCCAAGACGAACGAGATTTCGTGTCGTAGTTGCAAAAGGTCGGCGTCCTCGTAGAAGTCCTCGTGAAGCCAGTCCACCGCGACCGCCCATTGCCATCGCCCGCAGTCCGGGCGGCGGAAGATTCCGGCGGTGAGGAAGAACTGATTGCGGTCCTGATCCGTGATGGCGGTGGAATCGAAAAGGGTCAATGCCTGGTTGCCGGCGAAATCGCTGTGCGTCACCTGGGCGCCGACTTGATAGCCGATTCCCCACGGTCCGCCGAGCGGGGCGCCGAAGTTCAAACCCTCGTGAAAGCCGAAATTGCCGTTACCACCCAAGTCCATGGGCCCCTTGAATCCGTGGACGCCCGCATGAATGCTCAGACCGTCGATCCAGGCGCCTTGAAACAGGAAATAACCGGGATACCAACAACCGGGACCGCGATAGCCCGCCGGACCGCTCCACGCGGGAGCCATTTCTTCGTACTGCACGGCCGATTCGTCGTCAGGGATCGGGCCTTCCAGCAACTCGCCGGGCGGGATCGTTTCGACTGATCCGGATTCCTGAGACACGCGGAGGTATCGAGCGCCGGTAGAGACGGGGCGGTCGGAAATAACCTTCGCGCCCGGCGGAATGGAATCACTCGGTGCCGACGTCGCGTAATTCCCGACGCTCTCGTGCGACGTATTGGAGCGGAGGACTCGTCCGGCCCAGCGACTCTGTGTTCGGGCGATATAGTCCGTCTCTTGGCCCACTCCAAGGCCAGCCCACGCGATCAGAAGGGCGAAACCTGTTGCCAGACGGATGTGCAAGGGTCGGATCATGATTCGATCTCTCTCGGTATACGGGAGTCCATCGTCTTTTCGGCCATCCGGAAGGGCATGTCGTGCCGCGATGTGCCGGAAAAGAGATCGTCACCGGGAGAGTCGAAACTTTCGGAAAAGTTTAGCCAAGCGGCAAAGTCGCTCCGATTTGTTCCATATGTGATGATATGAGCAGGCTGGAAAAGATGAGCCGATTTTAACGCTGGCTTCCTTATGCGGCGGATAGAGCTTGATCTAGGTCTTCGATCAGATCTTCGGGGTGTTCCAATCCCACCGACAGACGTATCAATCCGTCGCTGATCCCGTTAGCGCGGCGGACTTCCGGGTCGTAGCTGGCGTGCGACATGGAGGCCGGCTGTTCGATGAGGGATTCCACCGCCCCCAGACTGACGGCCAGCCGAAACAAGCGAGTCGATTCGACGACACGCTTGGCCTCGTCGTACCCGGCTTTTAGCTCGAAGCTGATCATCGCTCCGAAGCCGCCTGACATTTGTTTTTTCGCAACGTCGTGGCCGGGGTGATCGGCCAAGCCGGGGTACAGAACCCTTCGAACTCGGGGGTGGGCGGCAAGAAAGGCTGCCACGGCCGCGGCTGTTTGGCACTGGGCGCGAACGCGAAGTTCCAAGGTCTTCAGTCCGCGACCGCTCAGATAGGACTCCAGTGGAGCCATGACTCCGCCGGTAGCATTCTGGACGAAATACAAACGCCGCAAGAGGTCTTCGTCGCGGACGACCAAAGCGCCGCCCAACACATCGCTGTGCCCGCCGATGTATTTGGTCACCGAGTGCATGCTGATGTCCGCGCCCAGTTCCAACGGTCGGGTGAGGACGGGCGTGGCGAACGTGTTGTCCACGGCGAGCAAGGCCCCGTGACGATGTGCAATCTCCGCGCAGGCGGCGATGTCCGTAATGGTGAGCAACGGATTGCCGGGCGACTCGATCCAGAGTAGCCTTGTGCTCGGCCGAATGGCCGCACGGACCGCGTCCAAATCCTCCGTAGGAACCAGCGTGACGTCGATCCCGGCGCGGTCGATGATCTTGTGGAACAGGCGAAAACTGCCTCCGTACAGATCTCGTCCGGCGAGGATGTGGTCGCCGCTTCGGAGCAGCATCGTCACGCTATGTACGGCGGTCATACCGGAGGAAAAGGCCAAGGCCCCGCAACCGGATTCCAAGGCCGCCAGGGTGGTTTCGAAGGCCTTGCGGGTCGGATTGCCGCTGCGGGAGTAATCGAAGGTTCCCCATTCACCGGCCCCAGGCTGGACGTACGTGGCGGCCAAATAGATGGGCGGAACCACGGCGCCCAAGGCATCCGGTTCGTTGCCGACGTGAATGGCTTTGGTTCGAAAATGCATGGTTTGCGCTCGAGAAGCTGCGAGTCCGCGAGGTTGCCCGATCGGCTCAACGGTCGCCGAACGCCGCCGCGAACAGGGGTTTACCCTAATGGACGACCTTTCGGAGTCACGGATCCATCGCGTATCAGCGTTCCAGGGCCTGGGCGAAATCGGCGATCAGATCCTCGGTATCCTCCAATCCGCAAGAGACGCGGATCATGTTGTCGAGAATACCTACCGCTCGCCGCTGATCCATCGTGAAATCGTGGTAGCTCATGAAGATCGGTTGCTCGATGAGCGACTCGGCGCCGCCCAGGCTGGGACCGATGTGCGGAATACGAACGGCGTCCACGATCCGCGCCGTGGCGTCGGCATCCGCGTCTCGAACGAGGAACGTGACCAGTCCTCCGAAACCGCGCATCGTCCGCCGGGCGACCTCGTGATCGCGATGGCTGGGGAGTCCGGGATAATAGACCTTTTCCACCCGGGGATGTCGCTCCAGGAACTGGGCCAGGGCCAGCCCGTTTTGGTTGTGCCGCTGCATGCGCAGTTCGAAGGTTTTTAGTCCGCGAAGCAGCAGGTAGGCCGATTGCGAAGTCAGATTGACACCCATCACGCCGCGAAGCTTTCGTACCGGTTCCAGCACCTCGCGCCGACCGATCACGGCGCCGGCCAACAGGTCGTTGTGTCCGCCCAGGTATTTGGTGCAGGAGTGAAGAACGCAATCGACGCCGTATTCCAAGGGACGGATATTGTAGGGGGTGGCCAACGTGGCGTCGATCATCGTCTCCACGCCGTACTTTTTGCCGATCGCGGCGAATCGCTCCAGGTCGACGACGCTCAGGTGCGGATTGGTCGGCGATTCGCTGATTAGCAGTTTGGTGCGGGGATTGATGGCCGCTTCCATCTTCTCGTAATCGCACGCCGGAATTTGGTGCGTGACCACACCGTACTTGCCGAGGACCTTGGTGCAGAATTCGCGACTGCGATGGTAGCACTCGTCGAATAAGACGATTTCGTCGCCGGCTTGCACCTTGCTCATCAAGTAGCATGTGACGGCGGCCATGCCGGTGGCGAAGGCAACAGCCGACTCGCCGCCCTCGATCGCGGCCAGCTTTTGCTCCAAGACGCGCTCGGTGGGATTGCTATAGCGACCGTACTCGTCGCGCGGGAGCCTTTTCCCGACGTATTCCAAAACGGCCGCAGTGTTCTCGAACGTGTACGTGGCCGTGAAGAAGACGGGATCCGTGATCGAATGGCATGGCTTGAAGCGGTCCTCGCCGCCGTGGACGCAGAGGGTGCCCAAGCGAGGGGAGTCGGGAGTGGATTGGGAACGAGGACTCGCGAAGTCGGACATGAGCGTTCACACCTCGATGTTTGCCGGATGAAGGGTATGGATGGTGCACGATCCCGAGAGATACAACCGCGGCAGCCTCTCCGCCGCACCGATCCACCAAAACAAAAGCCGCGACGAACTACCGGGCCGTCGCGGCTTATTCTGGATCGGTGTAGGATCGTTGCTCCGGGAAGCCTCGAGGAGCGACGCCGGCACTTTAGCAGAGCTGGCTGCAAGCGGCCACAAATCCCAGTGTCGTGCATTCTATCATCGCGCAGGGCGCGCGGCAAGCAGACGCCGAAGCGACACCCGCGATGCGACCGCCGCCAAGATCCGAGCCACCGATTGCCGGTCGGTCGGAACCCGCGCCGGGGCCGGGCTTCGCATCGAGGCATGACAAGAGGCGAGGACGGCGAACTCGGCTCACAATCCCGGCAGGAGCGACTTGGCCAACGCACTGACGACAAAGCAGACGGCGAACCCAAGCGCGATCGGCAATAACGTGGACAAGGCGGTCCATTTGACGCTGCCCGTCTCTTTATAAATGGTGTAAATGGTGGTGGAGCAAGGGTTGTGAAGCAGGCTGAACAGCATCAAACAGACGGCGGTCAGCGTGGTCCAGCCGCCTTGCCGCAGGATTTCAGCCGTGGCGGCCATGTCTTGCGGTTCGAACAAGACGCCCGCTTGGGCCCCGACACTCGACATGTTCGTCGTCAAGACGGTCAGCATGAGGACCGTGGGGATGACGATTTCGTTGGCGGGGATGGCGATGATATATGCCAACAAGATCACGCCGTTCATCCCGACGGCGGTACCCAGCGGGTTCAGCGCGCGGATCACGTGCTCGGCCAGGGAGCGATCGGCAATGGTGATGTTGGCGACCAGCCAGATGACGATCCCCGCAGGAAAGGCGAACATGACGGCGCGGCCCAGCACGATCAGCGTGCGGTCGATGAAGGATGTGTATAACGTTTGCAGTAACCGCGGCGGGCGATAAGGGGGAAGCTCCAGGTGAAACGTGGAAACCTCTCCGCGGAGGACGGTTCGGCTCAGCGACCACGAGACGATAAAGGTGAACAGAATGCCCAGCATGGCGACGCCGATGACCCCGAGCGTGGCGACGACACCGGCCAAATAGGCGGGCGCCAACGCTCCCAGGAAGATCGTGGCCAGTAGAATCTGCGTCGGCCAGCGACCGTTGCACAGGGAGAAATTGTTCGTCACGATGGCCAGCAGTCGTTCTCGGGGACTGTCGATGACGCGACACGCGACAACGCCCGCCGCGTTGCAACCGAAGCCCATTGTCATGGTCAATGCCTGTTTGCCGTGAGCGCCGGCCCAACGAAACAGCCGATCGAGGTTGAACGCCACCCGCGGCAAGTAGCCGAAGTCCTCAAGTAACGTGAAGATCGGGAAGAAGATCGCCATAGGCGGCAACATCACGCTGACGACCCAAGCCATGGCGAGATAACCGCCGTCGATAAGCGGCCCCCGAATCCAGTTCGGCAGTCCCACCCACAGGGCCGCATCGCGAAGCAAGGGATGCACCGTGTCCACCAGCAGCGCGGAGAGGAGAGCGGAGGGGTAGTTGGCACCCTGCACCGTGAGCCAGATCACGATCAGGAAAAGCCCAATCATGATGGGGTAGCCGTAAACTCGACTGGTGAGGATTCGGTCGAGACGCCGATCCCAATCTTCGGCGGAGGGTTCGCGGCGGAAGTGGACGGTGTTGCCGGCGATACGGGCGGCCTCGGCGTAGACGGCCTCCACCAAGACCTGATGGAAGTCCATGCCCACCTCCCAGCGGAGTTTGTCCGCCTGTTCCAAGATGGCCTCGAGGCCTTGCCGCAAAGGCTCCGGAATCTCCGGTTCCTCCGCGTCGGAGGCGTGCGGGCCGACAGTCTCTCCCAAGAGCGTCTCGGCGTCTTTCAGTTCGCGGAACTCACCGCGACGGACTGCCTCTTTCACCCGCGGATCGCCGTCCAGTAGGCGTAAACTCACCCAATCGGCGTTCGATAGATGCGGAAAGACCTCTCGCAGTCGTCCGGAAATGACTTGAACCGCTCGTTGCAAGCCTGGCGTTTGCCCGCCGACCCGCCTCGGCTGACATGGGATTTTGCCGGTCGCCACGTCGTGAACGGTCTGGATGAGTTCCGGTATTCCCTTTCCGAATCGGGCCGACGTGGGGACGACCGGGATTCCCAACTCTGCGGCCAGTCGTTCCGTGTCGATGTCCATGCCGCGGCGACGCGCCTCGTCCATCAGGTTCAAACACAAGACCGCCCGATCCGTGATTTCCAGCACTTGAAGGACCAGATTGAGGTTCCGTTCCAGTCGCGAGGCGTCCACGACGATGATCGTGACGTCGGGTTGCCCGAAGAGGAGAAAATCGCGTGCCACCTCTTCATCCAGGCTGGTGGCCATGAGGGAGTAGGTGCCGGGCAGGTCCACCAACTTGAAACGGCGGTCTTGATAGGCGAAGGCCCCTTCGGCACGGGTGACGGTCTTTCCCGGCCAATTGCCGGTGTGTTGGTGGAGTCCGGTCAGGGCATTGAATACGGTGCTCTTGCCGGTGTTGGGGTTGCCGGCCAGGGCCGCCACGTAATCGCAGCCCTCCAAGTCGATTCCCAACCGTGTAATTTGGGGGCGGCGAGATTGTGGACAGGTTCCGCAAGAGGTTTTATTCATGATCCGTTCGGACGCAGCAATCGTATCCTTAAGGTCAAAGTGAATCGAAGCACGTATCTTTTGGAATTTGTGCGGTCGCGTGAATCCCGGCTAATCGTTCTCAGTGGGCGGTTCCACGAATATCATGGCGGCTTGATCCCGCCGCAGGGCGATCAACGTGCCCCGCACTCGAAAGGCCGTGGGATCGCCGCCGGGACTGCGGAACTCGGGCGTTACGCGACTGCCCGGCACGAACCCCAAGTCGAGGAGTCGTCGGCGTTGCAACCCCCGCGCTTGGGGCGAAATGCCGCGCACCACGGCGGATTCGCCCACCTCGAGGGAGGCCAAGGTTCTTCCGTCCAGAATGGCTTGTTGATCCGGTCGTAATTCCGCGCGGCGGACCCAAAGGTTTTGCGCGGCATCACGCGTGATTTGTACGCTTCGGCCTTGCGACTGCAAACGAACCGATTGCTCGCCCACGCGGTCCAAACGGATCGGCATCCCGACGGCCAGGCCGTGCGACAGCAACTCCGCGTACGGCGCATGCGGTTCATCCTCCAAATGGCTGATGATTAGGGTGTCGCCGGGACGCGCCTGTTCGACGCGATCACCGCGAAGCGGCGGGACCGTGCCGCCTGCCGAGGGGATCGGGTCGCCGTGGGGGTCATATTGCGGGAACCCCAAGCTGCGTTCCAATTCCCGCAAATCCTCGTCGTTCGTCAGGTGTTCCAATTCATGGGCGCGGCGATGCCAATCGTCGGGGGGCAACCCCGTCTGATCGGCTAAGTAGCGCTCCCAAAGGCGGTGAACCCGCACGATGCGGATGGCTTCGCGTCGGCCCTCCTCCGTCGCCCGAATGTTGCCTCCCGGATCTCGGGTCAGCAACCCCATTTGCTCCAAACGTGCGACGATTTGTTCGGCCTTTTGACGCGACACGCCGAGCGACTTCGCGAAGTCGCCCGCGCTTGCCGGCAAGCCCTCCGACTGGCGGTCGTGCAAGAGTTTCAGCGCGTCCTCGAAAAGGACTCGCTCGCGGACGCCGGGGCGGAGGGACTCGCTCCAGCGCTTCCACCAAGAGGGAATTGGAATCAATGACACCCGGTTGGTCCTCGAAAATGACGACGGCGTTGTGACGGCTCCCTAGACGACGGCCTCGTCGGTATTCGCACACGTCGTTCGCCGGTCCGATGGAGTCTCTATCTTCCGAATCGTCTCGCATGACACCCCGCGTTACGACCAAGGCCGGGCCGCATCGGCGAGTTGCCGCGAGATAACGATCCTCATAATTTTACCGCTAGGACGATCGACGTTTGGGGCTGACCGACCTATTTGCGGGCTTAGAACGATGTCCGTTCGCCGGACGCTATCCCGCGGCAAACGGGGTGATTTCGCACGAACCAAGCATTCCGGACTTACTTTTCGGCGCAAAGCGGCGGAACTCCCTTGACCCGAGTCGGGATGCCGAGGAACTTGTCGCGCGACGTGACGTACAGCGTGGTGAAGTTCGGACCGCCGAACACGCAATTGGATGCGTAGGGAACGCGGATCGTGCCCAGCGGTGCTCCGTCGGCGGAATAGACCTTGATGCCGGCACCGCCGCACGCAATGTAGAGGTTGCCGGATTCGTCGAGCGTCATCCCGTCGGGACGCGGTCCGCCGAGATCGACCCATTTGGTTTCTTCGGTGAGCACGCCGGGCGCGGCGACGCGGTATTTGTAGATGGTGCCGGTCCCGTTGTCCGCCAGATAAAGCGTCTGATCGTCGGGAGTCAAAAGGATGCCGTTGGGCTTGACGCAGATGGTGGACACCCGGCGGACTCGACCTTCGGCATCGACGTAGTAGACGTCTTCCTTCATGACGGTCTCTTGGCCGCGGTGTCGGTAGTTCGGATCGGTGAAATAGAATCCCCCGGTTCGGTCGATGGTAATATCGTTCGGCTCGTTGAACCGGGTGCCGTCGATTTGAGAGGCTAGGATTTGCTTCTTTTTCGTCGTCACGTCGAAGGCCACGACACGGAATGCGGCCCCTTCGCAGACCAAGAGACGTCCCTTGGCATCGAACATCATGCCGTTGGCGTCCGTGCTGTCGCTGACGAAAAGTTCCACGCCGCGGTCGGGGCGGTACACATGGATGGAGTCCTTCTTGCCGTCCGAAAAGTAGACGTTTCCCTCGGCATCAGCGGCGGGACCTTCGCAGAATCCGTAACCTTCGCCCAGCACTTGGGGTTCCGTACCCGGCGGTACGATGTCGTCCACGGATTTGGGACGGTCGGCTGACAACAAGATCGGCGCGGCGACGAGATGGTAGGCAAGCAGGGTGATGGTGGATAAAACCGTCCGTTTCATGGCGTAATTCCTCTCGTGGTGGTGGTCGGTTCAGACCGGCAATCGCAAGCCTAGGAAGGACATGCTTGCAGTTTATCTTCAGGGGCGCGGTTTTGCAGCTGGTGTCGCGGCGGCGTGTTGAAGGACGGTGGAACAGGTCGGCCGTGCGATTGGGCAGCCCTTGCCCGAAAAAAATGCTACTGATAGGATGCGTAAGGTTTTGAGCCGATTTTTCGGGCTTTCTTTCCGCCCCTTTTCCCTAAGGCCCTGATTCCCTGCCTACGCATGATCGACGCGAAAGACGGTTCGACCCCCACGGGAAATGCATCACCCTCCGAGGACGGGATGTGGTCTCGGAGTTTTGTCGCGCTCCTCGTCACGCAATTCACGGTGGCGCTGAACGACAACATCTTCCGTTGGTTGCTGATTCCGATCGGGAAAGATTTGGTCGCAAGCCAGTTGCAGCAATCGGCCGACGTCGCCCGGGCCGTGGGATCTTTCGTCTTTTTACTGCCGTTCATCCTCTTGGCCGGTTGGGCAGGCTGCGTTTCGGATCGCTTCAGCAAGCGCAGCGTCTTGGTGGGGGCCAAGTTTGCCGAAATCGTGTTGATGGGCATGGGAGTCGTCGCCATTCTCACCGGCAACTTGATCTTTCTGGTGAGCGTGCTTTTCTTGATGGGGGCGCAGAGCGCGTTCTTTAGTCCGGCCAAGTATGGAAGTATTCCCGAGATTGTCGCTCCGCGCTACATTTCCGCCGCCAACGGCATCATCGGCCTGACAACCATGGCGGCGGTCATCATCGGCGGATCCCTCGGCAATTGGCTCTATTCGCTGACTACGTGCGCGGATCAGGCCTTGGCCGCCCAACTGGGTTCCGGGCCGGGACAGTATCGCTGGTGGATTCACGCCGCCGTTTTGTTGGGCGTGGCGACCACGGGCTGGCTGGCGAGCTTGATGGTGGCACCGCTGGCGCCCGCCGATCCGGGCAGACCAATTCCCTGGCAACCGTTCGCCCAGGCCTTTCGCGATCTCCGCGAGATGTTCCGGCATCGCATCCTCTGGTTGGCCGGACTGGGAAGCGCTTACTTTTGGACGCTCGGCTTGATCCTCCAGCTTACCATCGACAAACTGGCCGTCCCCGAATTGGTGGGGCGTGAGGGGCAAGCCTACGTGGGGCCTATGCTGGGTATCCTCACCTTGGGCATCGGACTGGGGAGCCTGCTGGCCGGCGTCTGGTCTCACGGGACGATCGAACGGGGGTTGGTGTCCTTTGGTGCATTGGGCATTTTGCTGACGTCGCTGGCCTTTGCGCTATTGCCGCCGGGGACGGGGCACTGGAATTCGCCTCCCTATTTCCTCGCCTGCTTGCTCCTGTTTCTCCTTGGCTCATTCGCCGGGCTCTACGACATTCCCTTGATCGCGACACTTCAGTACGAAAGCCCCCCGGAGGAAAGAGGTCGGATTCTGGCGGCCTACAACTTCTTGAGCTTCTCCGGCATGTTGTTGGGTTCGGCGGTGTTCGGCCTCCTCGCCTCTTGGCTGGGGCTGTCGTCGCGGCAGATGTTCGTGGCGGCGGGACTTCTGACGGTGCCGGTGTTTCTCACGATCGTCGTATTGACGCCGGTCGATACCCTTCGCGTGCTCTTCCGCTGGGCCTTTAAGTTGCGCTACCGCTGGCGCGTGGTGGGATTGGAGAATATCCCGGCCAAGGGCGGGGCCGTCATCGTGTCGAATCACATCAGTTGGTTGGACGGCATCCTCATCATTCTGGCCATGCCCCGACCGATCCGCATGATCGCGCACGCCAAATACGTCGATACGCCGCTGCTTCGCTATCTGCGACGCAGTTCCGGAGTGATCGCCATCGTCCCGGGCTCGAAGAGCTTGGCCGCCGGATTGCGCGAAGCTAGGCAAACCCTGGAGTCGGGCGGATTGGTCGGCATCTTTCCGGAAGGCGGAATCTCGAGAACGGGGCAAATGCGAGGCTTTCAGCCGGGGTTCCTCAAGATCGCACGCGGCCAAAACGTTCCGATCGTGCCCGTTTACATCGACGGACTGTGGGGAAGTATTTTCAGTTATTCGGGAGGCCGGTTTTTCTTCAAGATTCCGCGACTCCGGGCGAGTCGCGTCACCGTGTATATCGGCAAGCCGCTGCTCGACTGCAACTCGCCACTCGATGCGCAAATCGCCGTTCAAGAGTTGAGCGGGGAGGCGGTACGGCGACAATCACCCCGGCACATCGTCCCGGTGCGACGGTTCCTCCGCGCCGCGCGATCGGCGCCGTGGAAGAAAAAGGTCGCCGACAGTTCGGGCGTGGAGCTGCGCAGTCTCTCGCTACTGACTACGGCCTTGGTCTTGCGGCGAGTCCTACGGCGCGAAGTCTTGTCGCCCGATGAAGCGAACGTCGGCGTGCTCCTGCCGCCCTCGGTGGGCGGCGTCGTTGTGAACGCGGCTTTGGCGCTGGATCGCCGCACCGCCGTCAATTTGAACTACACGCTGTCGTCCGAGTTGCTCAACCACTGCATCCACACGGCGGGCCTAACACATGTGTTGACCAGTCGTCGGGTCCTGGATCGCTTTTCGTTCGATCTCGACGCCGAGATCATCTGCTTGGAGGACGTCCGACCGAAAATTGGCTTGGGGGATAAACTCCTCTCGCTACTGACGGCCCTATTCGTGCCGTCGTTCTTGCTGGAACGCGCATTGCGATTGCACACGATCGATCCCGAGGATGTGCTCACGATCATCTTCACCTCCGGCTCGACGGGCAAGCCTAAAGGCGTGATGCTCACCCACCGGAACGTCGGTTCGAATGTGACGGCCTTCGATCAGATTCTGCATCTCCGCCGGTCCGACGTCCTGTGCGGCATCCTTCCCTTGTTCCACTCGTTCGGATACACCACGACGTTGTGGTCGGCGCTCCAACTCGCACCGAAGGTGATTTACCACTACAGCCCGTTAGAACCGCGTCCCGTGGGGAACCTGTGCCGCAAACACAAGGCGACCATCCTGGTGGCGACGCCGACGTTTCTCCGCTCCTATATCCGGCGATGCGACCGTGAAGATTTCGCGTCGCTGGAGGTCTTGATCACCGGGGCGGAAAAGCTGCCGCCCGAAGTGGCCGACGCCTTCGAGCGAAAATTCGGCATTCGCCCGCTGGAAGGCTACGGGACGACGGAACTGTCGCCCGTGGTTTCGTCCAATATCCCCGAATCCCGCATCGCTTGCGAATGGTTTGCGGCATCCAAGGCCGGCACGGTGGGGCGACCGATTCCGGGCGTGGCCGTCAAGATCCGAGACCTGGAGACGGACGAAGACTTGGGGCTGGGTCAGCCCGGCATGTTGTGGGTCAAAGGCCCCAACGTGATGAAGGGCTATTTGCATGAACCGGAACAAACCGCGAGCGTCATCCGCGACGGATGGTATCGCACCGGCGACTTGGCGCAATTGGACCCGGACGGATTCATCACCATCACGGGACGGTTGAGTCGCTTTTCGAAGATCGGGGGAGAAATGGTGCCCCACCTGGCCGTGGAGGAACGAATTGGAAAGGTCGAACAAAGCGGCGAAGAGGACGCCTTGACGTTCGCCGTCACCGGCGTCCCCGATGAGAAAAAAGGGGAGCGGTTGGTGGTGCTCTTTACTCAGCTTCGCAATTCGCCCGATGCGATCGTGCGGACTTTGAAGGAGACGGATCTCCCGCCGCTGTGGATACCTTCGGCCGATGATTTCTACCGGGTGGAGGCCGTGCCCGTTCTGGGTACGGGGAAGCTGGACCTCAAGGCCCTTAAGGACCTTGCCATCTCTTGTGTCGCCGGGAATAGTCGCAAAGCGTGAAGCGCGACGGAGCAAAGCGAATCAGGAGGCATCAACCGCCGCAACCGCCGCCCGGCGCCTTCACCGCGCGGAGCAGTCGAATCTTGGGTTGGAATTTGCGTTTGGCAAGATACTCGGCACTGGGGCGGGCCGCTGCCGCGCGATCTCCCAGCGAGGGAGCGAATCCGACCAGCGTGACTTGCGGCGTCCCGCTTTGCTCCCTTTTCGCGAAATCGTCGGCGAAGCGAAAACGATCATCTCCCGCCGCGGGAAACTCCGGCCCCGGCGCTTCGAAGTTACCGGCCCAATAGATTTCGCACCAGCGGTTCACCCCGCCCGCCAAGATGTAGGCATTGATCGCGCGGTGAACGGCGAGGTGTTTCCACGCCTCGACCGCCCGCGCTTCATCGTTGGACATGACCACGACCACCTGCTCCGGGCGGATTTTCTTGGCCCAAACTCGATCGATCTCGGGGATCGTCGTCCGGATGGCGTCTTTGAGATGGAAGGCGTTGTAATCGCTTTCGTCGCGAACGTCGAGCAAAAGACGCTCCACTTGATTGTTATACATCAGATCGAGAAGTTCGGCGGGATCGATCAAGACGCTCCGCGACTCCAACCGCTCGTTGAGCTTGGTTCGGTTCCAGGCGATTTTTCGTTCGGCGTCGGGTTGGCCCAGGATGAGGGCGATGCCGGCGGCGGCGATGCCGCAGGCGACGGCGGTTCGCAGAAAGGCGGGCGAATTGGGGCGGCCCGACACGGGGGGCTTGGCCCAGGCGATGCGAGCCTCGGCGATTTCGGCCAAGAAGAAGGCCCCGATCGCCATCAGAAGGACGGCGGCGACGACGATTCCGGCATCGACGCCGAGCCATTCGAAAATCGTGATGCGGTCCATGGCGCCCGCGGTCGTCCAGAACGCCATCAAACTCGGCGACATCAAACCGAACAGGAACATGCCGCAGGCGACGCCGAGGGCGAAGACGAGGCCGTCCCATTTGAACGTGGCCAGAGCCACTAGCGACGTGCCGGGACAGTATCCGCCGATGATGAAACCCAGTCCCAACGCCGCCCCGCCGGCGACCGAAGCACCCAGGTAGGTCGGGGGCACGAAAATCTGCTCGAAATCGACCCAGCCCAGGGCCGAGGAGGCGAAGACCAGCAGCATGGCCGTGACGATGGCCGAGAACATGACCTTCAATACGCGCAAGTCCGAAAGATAGAACTGTGCGGCCAGGTTGCGGGAGTCTCCGAAGCCGGCCTTTTCCAGCACGAATCCGAAGGCAAACCCGATGAGCACGGTCGTGACCACATCGATGGCGCCGGACAAATGAAGCGGGAACATCGTGGATTCTCCCTGAGAAGGCTTCGGAATCTCAAAGCCACAATCGACGCATCGGGTAGGCCAACAAGTACCCGACCGCGAAAATCATCATCATGAAGACCCAACTGCCGAGCGAGAGGACGGCGCCCCCGGAGAGAGCCTGTCCGGAGGTGCATCCGCGCGCCATGGCCGCCCCCCAACCCATCATGGTCCCCCCGGTGAAGGCCGCGACCAATCGCAGGACCGGCGTCATTCGGGGACCGCGAGGGATATCCGCTTTCAATCGTCCCGAGAAGAGGCCGGAGACGAACCCTCCCGCCAGAGCGCCGAAGACCATCCAAACGATTCGGTTATTGAGAGGATCGGCCGCGCCTCCCCCCATGGAGACGAAGTAGGGATTCTGATTCACGATCGACGGGGCGAAGACCTTGAGGCCTTGGACGACGAAACGCGCAATGGCGCCCGACGCGCCCAGGCCGCTTCCGGTAACCAGGAACGCCGTGAACAAAACCGCGCCCAGAGCAATGCCGGCGACATAGGGGTTCCAGTACGGGGTCGGTTTCTTGTCGATGGTTTGCGGTTGTTCCATGGCACAGTCATTCCTGATGAAGGGTTGATTCATCGGCTTTGGGGTCGATCACCGGCCTTCCTCGTCGGGTGATCCGTCATGGCCGGCGGCGAGGGCGGTTGCTTCGGCTTCTTCATATCCGGTAATCATGGTCGCCAGGTGCGCCCAGGGGGTGGGACCGATGGTTCCGAGATACACATGGGCCAAAAGAAAACCGGTGAACGTCCAGGCGCCCAGCATGTGGATGCCCGCCGGAATGCTCAGGCCGCCCGTGCGCGTCAATAGCCAGGGGGAGAATTGCATGAACCAAAGCCCCAGCCCGGTGAGGATTTGCAGGGGCAAAAGCACGTTCAGGATGATGAGGTATGTTGCTTGTTGCAAAGGATTGAGCCGGCGCAGGGGTGATCGCTCCAGGGGATGTGGTTCGCCGTGGAATACTCCGTAGAGATAATAGCGAAGCTGCCGATAAGCGAGGATGTGAAACTCACGCGGTTCCGGAATCAGTTGGCGAATGGTTCCGGTGGTGAGGTAGTAGAAGAAGCCGAGGAAAGCGTTCAGAACCAGAATCCAGCCCAACGTGTTATGGACGTAGACCGCCCCGGCAAAGGACAATAGCCGCAGTCCGTCCGGATAGTGGATATGAAATCCGGTGACGATTAGGCCCAGGATGCACACCGCTTGAAACCAGTGCCACACCCGTTCGTACAGCGTATAGATGCGCATTCGTGCCATGGGCGGTCCGCTGCTTTCTAAGACTGAATTCGGGACGTTCTCGATTCGCCCTGCGGGGTTCACGAACATTGGGAAGCTTCGTCGGTCGTCCGCGGCGACGGCGGTGATCTTCGGGCGGCCTGGGCTCGCAGAGCGGCGTGGCTCAGGATGGCGATCATAACGCCGAATAACACCGCCATTCCGGGGATGTCGGCCCACAGATGCCGACTCTTGCCGAGTATGTAAAACCCTGCCTTCTCGGGGATTGGTCGCAACGACAGTCCTTCACCTGCACCGGCGCCGGTCACCAGTTGGAAGGCACTCGGGATTCCAGTTTGGGATACCATAGCGGGGGCTTGGTCATCCGGTGATTCGTTCGACCGCAGCGGGAAGGCGGCGCCGAGCATGGACCGCGAACTGTGGCAAGCCCCGCATTCTCGGATCGCCGATTGCGACGGTTGGACGCCGTGATGAAGGGCGAAGGGATATAGTTCAAACCGAGCGGTCGGTGATTGCACGCCTGCCGCGTGCAGTTGCCGCGCAACCTCCGCCGGTTCGATGGGCGCGGCGTTCGGGGTCGGGATTGACTTGGGCGCACCGGCGGCAAATTCCAGCGGCGTCTCGCCGCTACCGCCGTCTTCATGCGAAACGTCCCGCGAAGCGCTGGAACCGAGTGCCGCAGCGAGATCGATCGTCCTTACCGGCCGCGCCGCCGTTCCATTCTCCTGCCAGTAGCTCGCGAGAATCAGGTTGTAGGGTCCCAACCGGAGCCGCCCGTCCGCGGATCGCCTTGGCAAAATGGCGGGCTGAAAACCTGTGATCGTCGGCAGTGCTTCGCCGGGCGATTGCTCCCAACCCCGCCACTCGATAGCCGGTCGACCGTCTCGGGGGGCCAGCCAATCGACCGACCGGACGGCAGGTGCGTGAACTGCGGGGATGTGGCACGTTTCGCATTCCAAACGAGCCATGTGTACTGCTCGGAAGGGCAGCCAGTCGTGCGTCGCGTCGGCACGGTGGCAGTCTCGGCAGGTCCGCATCGTTCCGGAGAACTGGGGGGCGATGCCGCTTTGCGGCGTATCTCCCTTGGCGAATTGATGGCTCGGCTGTCGCAGATATTCTCCAAAGGAAAGCCGCCGGGGTTCGAACGCGAGGTGCGCCGGGCGACCGCCGGAGGGAGGCTCGAACAACGCCGGGTTGTCGAGCGAGAAATGGCAGTGGCGACAGTCCAAGAGCGCCGCGGCGTGCACGTCCCACGGTTGCGAGAGCCGCGATTTATCTCGCAGATTGACCGCCGAATCGGACATCCGTTGACCGGAAAAGACCTGACCTTTGGTGAGCGTGGACCAATCGGATATCGTCACGTCCAACTCCAGAGGTCGGTCGCCGGTGTGAACCTTGCCGTGACACTGCCCGCAATGTTGGGCGGTCGGACGCTCCAACCGGAATGCCGCGGCGGACACTTGTCCGCTCGCGTCGAAGGCCTCGGGTACGTACGTCCAGCGGTCGTCTTGCCGTTGTACGATCTCGGCACGAGCCAAGGTGGCCGTCGTCGCCCAACCGAATCGACCGCTCTTAATTTCCCGCAATCTCTCGGAGTTGTCCGGTTGTTGGAGATGGCAGAGGAAGCAATTCAGCTCCAAGGTTCCGGAGGCCGACCAATCCCATGGACGCGGGGAGACACGCCCCAAGTCGGTGGTCTGTAAGTCGGGGTCCCAACTGTCGGTAGTGGTTGCGGAGGTCTTCTCTGGGGCGCTTGCGGGGCGTGTCGCCAACGGCGTGTCGCCGAAACCCGCCGTGCCGAGCCTTCCGCCCGTGTAACGATATCCGAACAGTCGAAGCCAGTCGGCCAATCCCAGATCCGGCTTGTCGTCGCCGGGCGGGGATAGTCGCTCGTAATTCAACGGATTCCAGCTTCCGACTCCGCCGAATGTGTAGTCCCAGGCATGGCGGGCGAGAGGCGTCGATCCGGGGGTAAAACGCCGGTCGATGCCGAGATCGGCGTGATAGCAATGTCGGGCGATGTAGTCCGTGTCGTGGCACGCCCCGCAGGTTTTCGCGGCGGAAACAGGTCGGTTCGTCGAAAGGACGTTGCGCCCCTGGTCGTCGAGCAATAGCAGGGGAGGATGGAAATCCTTTCGGTGTGCACGTACTCCCACGACCGGAGCAGACGGTTCCTCGGCGATCCCGAGTCCCTGCACGACGAGCAGGGCGAGGCTCGGCAAAATGACGCCGATCGAACGGCGGAGCGGACAATCAGGGCGTCGCATTCCAGGTTTCCTTCGGCAGTCGAATCGGCGATCTTGTTGGAAGTGAAGACGGCGAAGCTCAGTGGATGTCCGGACTCAGCAGACCGGCGGCGCGCCGGTCGCCTCGATACATGGGATCGCCGGGATAGCCCAAGGCCTGCCAGTCGAGTCGGCCGTTGGGGCCGTGACAATCGGCGCATTGCAGGGCTTGCTCCTTGGCCTGGACCATGTGGGACAACGGCCAGTACATCTCCGTATCTACGAACCCGTACTCCCCGCTATAAGGCAAGCCGGTGTCCCGGCTTCCCAGGCGACAGGCCTTATCCCAATCGAATTCGGTCCAATATCCGCCCGGTCCCCAAGTTCGCGGCGTCAAAAGGTACTCGTACTTGCGGTCGTAGATTTGCCGGCCGCGGTGGACCTTGAACGGCCAAATCTTGGCGTCGGGATCGCCGGGACCGCCCAACGGACGGTTGATCAAGACCACTTTCGACGGATCGATTTTGTCGCCCGTTAGGTAGCGTGTGGCCCGCCCGTTGTACCAGTAATACTCGGGAGCTACGTCCTGTGCGTAAACGAACCTGCCCTTTTGCTTGAGGTATACGTGCGGATCCTCGGGAATGTCGTCGCGTCCCGCCGCCGACCAGTCCCAATACATCTTGGTGGGAGCGTCAATCGCCATTTTGGGAATGTGGCAAGTTTGGCAGGCGACCGAGGCGGTGTGGAAGTCCAACCGATCATCACCGTGAGGACGATCGCTGTGGCAATCCGTGCAGGAGACGCGATCGGGCTTCTCGATGCAGACCGACATGGCGCAACCGGCAATGCGGTGTTCTTTGGTCCGGTGGCAATCGACGCATTCGAAACGCAGGCGGCCCATGTGCACGTCGATGCGTTCCGGCGGGAAATACATGGTGCCGTCCAAGTCGCCGTGTTTCACGGCATCCGCACCGCCGCCCTTGAAGTGGCATTGGCCGCAATTCAAGCGCGTGGGACGACCCACGCTGCGGGCCACGGTCGTCAAATCGACGTCCGGTTTGGGCATCCCCGCCAAACCCTTTTGGTACGTGTTGGTGCGATCATGGCAAACCAGGCAATCGACGTTTTCCTCTCGGGAGAAATCAAACGCAGGGTCTTTCCATCCGTAACCTGCGTGGCAGGCTGAGCAAGCTTGGATATTCGGTAATGCCGCAATGCAGAAGTTGTTGATCAGATTGAGTTTTCCCACGCTTTGCATTTGACCGGTTTGGGGGTCACGAACGCGGTGCCCCGCCCATGTCCAATGGGTCGTGGCCATGACCTCCTTGGCGGCGTTCGGATGACAGGAAAGGCAGGTTTTCGTCACGTCGGGACCGGATTGCAGTCCGTCGGGAATGAGCGCCGCATGATCCACGTGCCGCGCCGGAGGCGGTACGTGTCGCCAGGGTTGGTCGACCGGGCGGCGTTCGGCGGGAAACGACCATCGCCAGGCGGCCCAAGCCAGTCCCGATAGCACCACGACCACGGCGGCCGCTGCCGAAAGTTTCGCGAGATTCATGCCCGGTCGCCTCCACGGCCGAAACGGAATCCGCTTCAAGACTCCGTTTTGTTTTGAAGTTTTGCTGCTGCGTACGTCTCGTCACTTCAGCGACGGCGTTCCGCTCGGCGTAGGGGCCGATTGGGCGTCGTCGTGCGAAAAAGAATTCACGGACTCATCGAGGTTGCCGGCGGAGGCGGTCAATTCCGTCCGCAGCGCCGCTGGAAGATCGTCTTTCACGGCACCTAGGACGGCATCCCGGAGAATCTCCGTGGCCTCGACCAGTCGCTTGTCCGCGAGGCGGTACAGCACCTGCTGTCCTTGCCGTCGAGTGCGAACGGCCCGGCATTCCCGCATCAACCGAAGGTGTTGCGAGGCGTTCTGTTGAGGAACGCCGGTGGCCTGCGCCAACTCGGTAACGGTCTTTTCGCCCTCGCGAAGCAGACAAAAGAACTGCAACCGCGTGGGATGGCCGAGCACGCGAAAGAGTGTAACCAACAGATTGCATTCGTCGGTGGGAAGCATGGCTGTATCCGCTAAAGAATCAATTCAGTGCTATTATACCAGGATATACGTACATACGTAAGTACGCACATACAGGTTCAAAAAAAGAGAAATCAACACTTTTTAGGGGTAATATTTTGCCTGAAGGTGTTGTTTTGGCTTGCCGCAGTCCTGCAAAAACCGGGATGCATGCGAATCACGGGCACTGCGCGATCGCAAATCAACGAATCGTGGGTCCGTCATGCTCCGAATTAGGGGTCTCGGCAACCTCCGGTTGAGGATTGTTTTCCGGGTTGAGGAGGGGGTCTTGCGACCCGCGTCGGGTAGCGTCGGCGATGAGTTGCACAAACTGCTCCCGGACGGTGGGGGAGACCTTCGTCAATTGGCCGGCGAGATGTCGCATGGCAGTGCCGCGAACTTCCGCCGTGCGGTACAACGATCCCAGAAAGGCGAAAGTCTGCCGATAGTTGTTTTCCGCCATGGCCCCGAAGAACGGGTTCATCGCCTTCGTGAGCAACTCGAGTCCGGCCCGGTCGATCTCGACGAATAAATCCAGATCGGCGGAGACGTAGGCCGTACCATTCTTTTCGCGGATATAACTGCTGTTGAGCACCACGATGCACCGTCCCTGCACGGGTCGAAGCATCAATGGGCCGCTATATTGGCCCTCCGCGTAAACTACGTGACAGTTCGGAGAAACCAAGATGTATTGCAGACGGGCCAACGTGCCCGCCGCGTCGTCCATGAAGTAATCGCCGTCTGCGCGCCGTTCCAGACGCATTTTGGTCACACCGAGGACCTGCCAGATTCCGACTACGACGTCGGGGTTCTCGACCAGGAATTGGTAGAAGTCCGGTTCACACTGGACGATGCGACTGGGCATTCTGCGGAACATGGCTGAGCGATTGACCACCTCCAACACACGCTCACGGTATTGGGGGGACAGCTTTTCCCAGGGTATTTGCTCGATCGCTGCACGCTTAACGTCGCGGTCCGAAGAGCCGCGCGTTAGCTCCAACTCCCCAGTCTGCCCGGTCCGAGGACTCTGCTGCTGCAACGTTTCCGGATCCGCCGCGAGGGCGTGAGCGGTAACCGTCAGGCTCAAAATGGCGGTCGCTATCGCCGTCCCAAGTCGCCATAGGCTGCGACCGAAGAGTCGCAATGGACGTGGCGGTGACCGCAATGGGAGAAACCTTCCAAGCGTCGGGCAAGCAGCGTTGATGGCGCAAGGCATATTAGTAAGGCGGTTTGCGGTCACCGGCGAGGTCTTTCCATCGGGACAGGTACGGCGCCTTCCCGCAAGCATGTCGGGAAGGTGCTTGATCTTTGGCCTACGGATTCTATTCGGCATGGGAAGGCTTTTCCGGCTAACAAAAACCTGCGGTGCGCACCGGGTGGATGGGAAGACTGCGCTGTGTTGGCAATTCGAACAGCCCCCCGGGCATTTCGATTCACTATTGAGGAGGTGTCAGCGGCTTGGGATAATCCGCCGCCCTCCCATACAAGCCCATACAAGCGAATCGCTAAGGCGCCTTGCTCGTTGGGCTGAGATGGGGTCTCGAAGTCCGTCGTGGGAGCCTGGGGCCGAGTAGTCGAAAAGATACGATCTCGAATCGATGCGAAAAGCATGGATAGCCGCCGAGTACGCAAGACAACGTAATGCCCGTCCGCCGGCGGCACGGACGACGCGTCGAGGCGTCGTGCTCTTTCTCGCGTGGGTCGGTTTCGCATTGGTTTGGGCGGCGGTTCTCACGCGGCTTCCGGAATCTTGGGACGCAACGCGGGCGGCATCGCTGGAACAAAGGCTCCTCACGCCGCCTTGCCGAGAGCCCGAGCGGATTGTGGACCAACTGGTTGAGTTAGGGCCGGTGGGCTTGCCCGCAGTTGTTCGTGCACTCGACAGTTCGGAGGACCGCGTGGCCGAAGCGGCCCGAAGGGCGATCCGGCGAGAATTGTATACCGAATATGACATTTCATCGCGTCCTGCTCGTCTTGACGCCGTGGCCCGGACGATGCTCGCCGCCTATCCCCGGTGGCACAAAGCGACCCGGTTAGCGGCTTACCCCTTGCTGCGGATGTTGCTGGATTCTCCCCGTCAAGCCGCGATGCTTTCGCCAAGCCGTTTGAAGCAACTGAAGGCCCTGGCGGTCGAAGTGGAAAACGGAGCGGGGGTCGCGGAGGGTGGAGATGCTCCGTCCAAGAGTTTTGCGAAGCAAATTGCCGACGAGACGTCTCCGTCCACCCATCAGACTGGCGACCAAGCAAGAATTGAGTTGCCCAACGAGTCCGCCCGGGTACGCCTGGAAAGCGGTTCCCGGTTCGGGCTACGAGAGGGTGCCTTGCCGGAACGCGATCATGTGCTCGCTGGGAGCGCCGACTTGACGCCGGGGATGGCGTTAGGACGTGAAGGAACGAAGACGCGTTCCGTGGTTAGCCCGGCTTGGAACGGCGAATCATCAGCCGAGAATGTACAGCCGCGCGCCGACCTTCCGGACGGGGTGACCGGGGTCGATCCGGCGGTGTACGCCGACGATTCGTCCTCCGTGGTGGAACCGCGATCGTTCGGACCGAGCGGGAGAAATGCCGTTCGAACGGCGGCCGGCGAGAGCGACGTTTTGGGACATGAGGGGTTGCTTCCGACGGATCGCGCCTCGGCGGAAAGAGGGATTCCGGAGGACGGGGGGAGATCGCCGCGCACCCAAGCGGATCCACGATTATCATCGATTCCATTCACCGGCGGCATTTCGCGACGAAGAGAACCTCCGGCGGAGTTCGCCATTCCTGCGGAGATTCGAGGGCTGTTTTTGCGCATGGTTTCCGGTCCGCTCGACGAGCGACGCGCCGCCGCGGATGCCCTTCGAGTTCGCGTACGGTCACCCGGGGTAATTCAGGCAGGGGGATTGGTCTTTGATCCATCGCCGCAACGTCGGCGGGACGCGGTTGCCCGATTGTGGACCATCCCCGACATTGATCCCTTGCCCTTTCTATTCGAGCTAGCCGTCGATCCCGACCCGGCGGTGCGGCGTGACGCCCTGATGGCACTGGGGTCGATCGCCAACGATGCCGTTCGGGACTGGGTCATATCCTCGTGTCGAGGCGACGAGTCGCCTGAGGTTCGGGCATTGGCGGAAACGTTCCTGCCGACCTCATCCGCGGGTGTGCGGTGAGAGCGGGCTCAATGGCCGGCCTCATCCGTCGTGCCCGAAATGAACAGATGCCCGTCGGTGAAATCCACGGCATCCACGTGAACGCGGCGTCGCCCGTCCGGGGACTTTGCAGAAAGGGGAATCGTCAGCGTCGACTCGCCGTCCACATCTTCGCGGCCGACATCCACGCCCGCGCGACGCAGGGCTTCCTCCAGTCGCTGCGAGACGGATGCCGTCGAGAGCGGCAACAGTCCGACGCCTGCCTTGCGAAAACGAATCGCGAGCACGTCCGTCCTCGCTAGTTGCACCTGGATTCTGACCCAAAGCACTGCCGAACGACCGCCCCATTCGGTGCGACAGGCCGCCGTCAATTCCTCGCGTCCGATACGAATGCGCGGCTCGTGAAGCGAGGGTGGCAGTAGGTTGGGGTGATTTCTCGGCAAATCCGTCGAGAGCCAGGCGTTGACCTCGTCCTCTGTCAATCGCAGGTCCCAGCGTCCCGCCCGTTGAAAGTCGCTTGTAAGAGTGGATGCCTTTTGTAGGAACCGGTCATTGAGCGCCGCTTGGGTCTTGGGGTCGGCCGCGGCAGTGGGGTAAAATGCGGGCACGCGGGTTGCCAGGTGGAAGAGCACCCCGCCCACGATCAAGAGCACAAGCAGAAGTCCGCCGACCGTCAAGGCCCCGTAAAAAAGCAACCGTTTTCCCACGAATGTCTCCACTGACCGTGACGATACCGTCCACGCTTTGCACGAGTCTATCATCGGGGGAGACAACGAGCGACGTCAATCGGCCGCAAATTCGGTGAGACGGTTCGTGCGGCGTGTGCGACGCGAGTGGCGGGATGCATTGACGCCGGGAGATGCCTGGGGCGCTTCGCCGAGCTTCCGAAACATCTGGAAGGACTTACGGCGTGAGACTTGCGCCGAATCGACGCTGAGGCCGGTCTTCAACAAGCAGGAAAGAGGTTTGCATGAAAGCCCTCGTGCTGAAAGAATACCGACACTTGGAGATTCAAGATGTTCCGCCGCCCGATCCGGCGGAGGACGAGGTCTTGATTCGCGTCAAGGTCTGCGGAATTTGCGGCAGCGACGTCCACGGCATGGATGGAAGCACGGGTCGGCGCATCCCGCCGATCATCATGGGGCACGAAGCCGCCGGGGTCGTGGAGCGGATCGGAGCGAAGGTGACCGGCGTGGCGCCCGGCGATCGCGTGACGTTCGATTCCACGATCTACTGCGGACGCTGCCGTTTCTGCCTCCGCGGTCGGGTCAATCTGTGCGAAAATCGCCGCGTCTTGGGAGTTTCCTGCGGAGAGTATCGAAGGCATGGAGCGTTCGCCGAGTGGGTGACCGTGCCAGGGCATATCGTCTATCGCATTCCCGATGCCGTCACGTTCGAACAAGCGGCCTTGATTGAGCCGCTTTCCGTGGCGGTTCACGCCGTAGACCGTGTGAGACCGCGATTGGGCGATGCGGCGGTGGTCGTGGGCGGGGGGATGATCGGGCAACTCGTCGCCCAAGCGGCCCGAGTTGCCGGTTGCGGCGAAATCGTGGTGATCGAACCGGATGAATACCGCCGAGAGTTGGCATGCAAGTTGGGGGCCGCAGCGGCGTGGTCGCCCGCGGAAGCCTCGCCGCAACGCCTAAGCGAACGCTTGGGCGGCCCGCTTGCCGAAATCGTCTTCGACGCCGTGGGAACGGCCGAATCGCTTGCCCTCGCCCTCAGCTTGCTGGAGAAGGGAGGGACGTGCGGTTTGGTGGGCAACCTTGCTCCGCAAGTCCCTTTGCCTTTGCAAGCCACAGTGACGCGCGAGTATTCCCTTTTGGGCTGCTGCGCATCACAAGCGGACTACCCTCGCTGCCTAAACCTCCTGGCCGGAGGCGGGATCAGCGTGGACCCGCTCATCAGTCGCACGGCCCCACTCGACGAGGGGCCGAAGTGGTTCGACATCCTGTACCACCGCCGTGAGCCGCTGATGAAGGTCCTGCTGGCTCCGTGATCGTCACGGCGAGTCGCTGTATTGCCGCCTAGTGCGTGACGGCGTACACGATGGCGTTGGCGCCGATCTGTAGGGCCGGTTCGTCCTTCAGTCCGTAGGCGTAGGCGTGGGGAAATTGCTCCCAACCGTTTCCGAGGTCGAAGCGACTGTAAATTACGGCCAAGCGACCGTCGATGCTGATGCCCTCCAGTTCCGGGGCTTCGAGCGAGCCGAAATCCTCGCGGACACGCGGCGTATATTCCACGCGCTGGATGTCGAATAGGTTGTGGTAGAGGGGGTGATCGAGCGGGATACGCTCCAATCGGGCGTCCGGGAAGACCTTGGCGATCTCTCTCCGGAAGCCGAGATCGAAGGAGACGCGACCGCAGCAGGCGTCGGCCAACAACAGACCGCCCGCCTTGAGGTAACGCCGGAGCATCGCGACCTCTTCATCGCTCCAAACGAACTCACGGTGGCCCGTGATGTACAGCATGGGATAGGTCGCCACCCGCGGGTCGTTCAATCGGACGTTTTGCCGCTTGAATTTCACCTCCAGGGTGGAGTTGTCTCGGGCGAATTTGAGCAGGTTGTGCACGGCCGAGGGGTCGGGGTCCCAGTCGCCGTCGTGCATGATTTGAGCGAAAACGAAATCGTCACGCGAGGGGGCGTCGGCCTCGTAATACACCTTCGTGGTGCTGAGGAACCGCGCCAACTGATAGGAGCCCAGAATGTAAGTAATGAGATTGGCTCCGACCTGCCGCGCCAAGTCGATGACGAGGCGGAGTCCCCGCGGGTGGTCGTGACCGTCCCAACCGCAACTCATGTCGGCGGGCGAGAAGATCACTCCGCTGCGGCAACCGAAGTCGATGGACTCCAGGCAGGGAGCTTCATCGTACTGCGAACCGTCGGACTTTTGGTAGGTGAAGGAACCCAGACGGTAGTACGACGAAAACAGCGGTTCCTCCGGGAGCATTTTGCGGAGCGGTCGGCCGGGAAAGATCAGTTCCATCTCGCGGCGGAAGGCCTGCGCGAAGTCGTCCCAACCGCAGCAGGCGTCGCCGATGATCGTCCCGCCGTCCATGACGTAACGAGCCAGCTTCGCTCGAACGTCGTCCGTCAATTGGAAGGAATTGTGGCCCGAGAATAGCAGGGCGGGCAACTCCCGCGGATCGTACGAGAAATGAGCGAAGTCGGTCTCCATGGCACGATAGTTGATGCCCAACTTTTCGTTGGTCCATTCCAGCAGCGTCGTCACGTCGGCGGGATCGGTCATCCAGTCGCGATACATGACGCGCTGGCCCTCGCGGGTGACCCAGCGCACGGGGCCGAGGGCCATCTTGCCGACCAGGGCCGGCGGGCTGGGAGGACGCTTTTTCTCCGAGCGTCGTAGAGGCGTGACCGGCAGCGGTAACGGCGGGAAGGATTCGCCGCCCGTTCGGTGTTGCGGAGCGGCCTTCGGGGGCGGGCCGCAATCGATCGGGCCGGAGTTCTCCTCGCCGAAGAGCAGACTGGGCACGCCCAGTCCGCCCGCCTGGCCGACCGCCCAACTGACCCCCATCGTTTCCAAAAATCGGCGGCGCGAGTGTTTGCGGTCTCTCGGTTGGAACATGGCATCACCTCTTCTTCGAGTTCCGGATTGCTCTTCAAGTTTCCGTTCTATCGTTTACCGGTGGTAACTTCCGCCGCGACGCCCGGCAGGGGCGGTACGGCGGATGCATCACCCGCCAACAGTTTGAGATGCCCTTGAAACACGTTTTCTTCCACTATTCCATTGTAAAGAACGATTTCGTCGACGGCGCCGGGAAATGCGTAGGCATGGGCGCCGCCGGCATCGAACCCCTTTCCGATCGCCAGCACGCCGGAAGCCATCCCACCCACGGCTTGACCTCGGCGGAGGACTTGTCGCAACCGTTTTTGCCCCAGGTTCAGGTCCGCCAACCACGTGTTCACCACGATGCGGCCGTTACACTCTGCGAAGGTAGCGGCCGCGTAGTACCAGTGTCCCGGTTTCAATCGGCCCTCCGTGATCAGCCAGTCTTCGCGCGCATCGAAGAGATGCATGAGCGTGCCGTCGTGGGCCGCCGCCAAAAAGAAACTGGCGCGATTGCGATCCCCGCGCGTGGCGAGTAAGCTCCCCACGGCATCATCGCCGTCGCGAAGGTCGAAGCCATCGTAGCGGAACACCGCCTCCAGGGACAAAAGGCCGGGCGGGTTGAAGATGTCCTCCGTTTGCAAGGCCGCCCCCACCGCGTTACCCACGCCGCGCCGGATTCGAACGGCCTCGGAGCCGATACCCCAACCCGATTCGATGCCAAGAGCGTTCGTATCGCCGCCCCCTTTGAGCACGGTTCGCAGCAGCGGCTCGCCGGTGATGCGCTCGCGATATCGACCATCCGAAGATTCGAACGAAAAGACTCGCAATACCTGTTCCGCACGAAGGGCGGCGAATTGGAGGGCGCTGGAACTTCCCGATCGCGGCAATTGCCAAATGAAACGCCCCGCCGCGAATGCGATCGGTCGCCAACGTCCCCTGCCGTCCAATCGCACGGCCTGTCCGGCATGCAACACCTTGCCCGGATCGACCAAGTCGCGGGAAATTCGGCGGGCGGCGGTTTGCGGGCCGGTGTCGCGTTCAGCGGGGGTCTTGCCGTCGTCGTTGGGGCGGAACTCTACCTCTCCCTCCAAGACGTGCAATTCCGCTCCCCGTTCATCCACCGTCACGGCGAACGAGGTGCCGCGATCAATGAACCGCCCGAAGGGCGTCTCGACGCAGAAGCCTTCGCCGGGAGACGTGATTTGGAATACGGCCCGGCCTTGATCGAGTCGCAGGCTATTAATGGATGTCAAAGCGGCAGCGGCGGGGCCTTCCAGTATCCAGCTATTCCCGTTGGGCAGGCTCCAAGCCGCGACGCCGCGGTCGAGTCGCTTGATTTCCCCGCAGGTCCAATCGGACGCAGCGGATGCCGTTCCCGACGACTGCCCGGCGGAGAACGAACCGAGTAACTGCGCGACCCCGGATTCGTAAGAAGCGGTGCGGCGGGGCGCAACCCACCACAAGAAACCCAGCATGATGATTGCCGCCAGCGCCGTGACGACACCCAGGATGTGCCGGACGGTCCGTGAATCGCGTGTTGGTTGATCGGATTGCGAAAGCGGGTGTCGGCCCGTTCCGAGCCGTGCGGTGGTCCCGGGCAAACATGTTGCCGGGCTTGGCGCTTCCAGGCTCGACCAATGCAGTTCGCCCACCAGGAAAAGATAGCGGGTCAGGAATGCCAGACCCTCCGGGTCGCGCGTAAGTTCGTCGAGACGCAGCGAGTCTTGCGCGGTCCATTCGCCATCGCACAACGCGGCGGCCAATCGCCCCAACTCTTCGTGCGTCGATGGCTGGGAAGTTCGCCCGGTCAAGACCCGATGTCCTCCATTCGCCTTGCTAAGGATGCAACCGACCGCACCGGCACGCCTGACGGCGGACGGTCGGACGCTAGGTTCTTTCTTCGGCTAGCTTTCGATCCATGCACTCCAGCAGCCTCATGCGGATGCGGTGAAGGGCGCGTCGAATCGCGTCGGCGGTCCGGCCCAATCGCGCGGCCAGTCCCTCGGGACGGCAGTCCTCTTGGTAACGCATCCGGATCAATTCTCGATGTTGAGGCAGCAACTCCTCCAGACACTGTTGCAAGGCTTCCCGGCGCCGGTCCAGACCGTCCAATTCACGGATGGCGGAGGTCGACAATCGATCGAGCAATTCTTCGGAGATCGGCAAAGCCGCCTTTCCCTTCGCCTGTCGATGTTTCAGAACTTCGTATCGCGCGACACCGCAGGCCCAACGCGTAAAATCTTGGTCGCGGCGATATTCGGAAAACTTTCGCCACAGGACGACGCTGGTCTGTTGCAGAATCTCTTCGGCGTCGGCCAAATTGTGCACCAAAGCGAAAATCGACAAAAACACCTTCCTCTGAGCGACGGTCCAGAGTCGGACGAACTCTTCACCCGCTTCGGCGGCATCGCCTCGTTCGATTCTCTCCATGGCTGGACGAGTCGCTTGGGAGGTTCTGTTCCGGCCCCTATTTTCTTATCCCCGTCCGGAACGAAAAATCGGACACGAATTTCCCGCAAGTTCCCTAATTATGCCTCTTCCGGAGGTTTTGTCGGGTCATTGGGGGAAATTTCACGGGGATCCGCCGTGAGACGCTATCCCAAGGTCGGCCGAAAAAACGATAGAATCAGGAGAGTTCGGCTGCGACTAGAATCGCGCGAGGTTCTTGGCGGTAGGCGACTCGGCCCAACGGGGACAAGTGATTCCGTGGGGGGCGTCCGAGGCCGCATCCGCAAGCGGCCTTGAGCGAGCGAGGGTGGTAGCGAGGAGCGGTTACAATGCCCGATTCCGATGACCGAAAAGGCGATGCTTCCGGACGACCGCCGTTGCGGGTTGCTTTCCTGATCTCAGGCAGCGGTCGCACGCTCCATGACCTCTTGGATGACGTGGATAACGGTTTGATCGACCTGGACGTGCGGTTGGTCTTGGCGAGTACCCCAAACGCATCGGGATTACAGCACGCCGAGTTTCGCGGAATTCCGGTGGAGGTTCTGGAGCGGACGGGCTTTCTCGACGGCGGAGAGTACAGCAAGGCCATCTTCGGCCTTTGCCGGGAAAACGAAGTTCAGATCGTGGTGATGGCGGGCTTCAGCGTCCATTTGACCATTCCGGAGGATTTCCGACACCGCGTCATCAGTTCCCATCCGGCCCTTGCACCCGCTTTTACCGATCGAACTCTATACGGAAGGCGGATCCACGAGGCCGTTTTGGCCCGCGGCGTCAAAGTGAGTGGATGTACGATCTTTTTCGTGGATCAGTCGCACAATCGCGGACCGGTGATTCTACAACGGGCGGTGCCGGTTGCCGTGGATGACACCGTGGAACAGTTGGAGCGGCGAATCTTGTACGAGGAGCGCTTGGCCTTGCGGGACGCCTTGCAACTCTTGGCCGAAGATCGGATCCGAGTCGAAGGCCGATGCGTAAGGACCCTACCCCAAACGAGCGGCGCCCCTCAGACATAACCGGCTGACGGTTAATGATGCCGTGCTATTTAGACCGGCGGAGAATGGGCTCCTCGCCGCATTTTCGCGGAATGAGCGCCCCGTCGTGAATGCCGTCGACGTAAACCGACTCGGCATCGATTGGGACGGGGCGAAGCATGGCTTGGCGGCGGCGGTTGGCCGTCGTCAACCATTCAAGGCGGCGGCGCCGGCCAAAGCTACGGCGTGATCGTCCTCTACGGTGCTGCCCGACACGCCGACGGCCCCGATGATTCGCCCCTCGGCGTTTTTCAGCGGCACGCCGCCCGGGAAGGAAATGAGTCCGCCGTTGGAATGCTCGATGTTGTAGAGCGGACCGCCGGGTTGCGACAACTTACCGATTTCCCCGGTATTCATGTCGAAGAATCGGGCCGTCTTCGCCTTTCGAATCGCAATATCGATGGAACCGAGCCAGGCGTCATCCATGCGTGCAAAAGCCTTGAGATTCGCGCCCGCATCGACCACGGCGATGTCCATCTTCACGCCCATCTCCTGGGACTTCTTCAGGGCGGCGGCCAGAACCTGTTGGGCCTGTTCCAACGTGATGTCCGACATGCTGGAAAGCTCCTTCCGTTAGGGGTAGCAAAATGCAACCGGGGGGGGTTCCCACCCGATGAAGCACCGCTTCAACCCGGTCGGGTGGGAATTGAGACTCTATATCATAGACCGCCAGGCAAGGGGTTGGGGCGAAGACGCATCCCGCCAAGTTCGAACCCTGCCGCTTATCGTCCTTCGAGAAGCCGATCTCCCAGGCGGTTATCCAACTCGGGGATGGCCAGAATCTTTTCTCGCGTGATTTCGGCGGGATACTCGACGCGGCGGAAGCGGACCAGTCCGTTCTCTTGGATGACGTAGCACGCACGGCGGTCGCCGTCCCGCGGTTGTCCCACCGAACCGACGTTGATCATCAATTTCTGATTTTCGTCCAGGTGGAACTCCTGGTTATCCAACTCCTCCGGCGAGAAGAATTCCAGGTTTTCGGTGAAGACGCCCGGAACGTGGGTGTGCCCCTGAAAAGATATCCACTCGATCATGGAAAAGATCTTTTCCATCTTGCTTTGCTGGTAGATATCCTCCGGGAACACGTACTCGTTGAGGGGGTTGCGGATGGACCCGTGCACGTAGAGGATCGGCCCTTCCTTGTGAACGCGAGGACGTTCTCCCAAGAAATCCCATCGCTTGAAGGCCGCCGGGGAGGCCGAATTGATGTCCTCCAACTGTTCCCGGGTCCAGAAGATCGCGCGTTCCGCGCCCACATTGAAGCCTTCGGGATCGAAGAGGGCGCCCTGATCGTGGTTTCCCAGCAAACAGACCTGGCAATTCATGACCAGGTCGACGCATTCGCGCGGGTTGGGGCCGTACCCGACGATGTCGCCCAGGCAATAAACCTCTTCGATGCCCTGGGATCGAATGTCGGCGAGGACGGCTTGCAATGCCTCGAGGTTGCTGTGGATGTCGCTGATGATAGCCCGTTTCACGATGTCGGATCACCAATCGGGGGATGGACTTGGAAAAACCGGTCGCCGGGGTCGAAAAGCCTGTTGACAGTGTATGCCGCATCCCCAGTGTGGTCAAGATGATGCGCGCCCGGGCGTACCGCGTCCGTATAGAAACGACCCCTTGGCGGAAATCGTTTCCGGGCAAGGCTTTGCGGCGTAGTAGGCCTAGGCTGACGCTGCTCTGAATGGAGTGCCTCGAAAACCGTGCGGCGTCGATTATCCAAGGGGTTGATCCCGGTTAGGCAGACTGGTCCGAGATCTTTCGATTGCGAAGCGTGTGTCGCCGGAGAGCGGTCTGAGTGGAGGGAACGTTGGAGGTCATGCAAAACGCTGAACCGAGAGGTGTCTTACCTGCCGGCCTGTCAAGCACTTCTTTACTCCTCCCATTGTCCCGCAGTCACACACGGGTGACTTTTGCAAATCTACTCGATTTGCCCACTTTGTTAAACCTCGAACTGAGTTAGCCGCAAGAGGAGTAACAGCGGAAACGGCTCGTTGGCGCCGTGCCGGGATCACTCTGAAGGACATTTCCTTGCAACGAGAGGCCCGAAGCCGCGCGCGATGAGGGCAATCCGCCGTGTCTCAGGCTCAAGCAGGCAGATTTGATCCCGTCCTAACTGAAACACCAAGCGATCTCGATCCAATTGAACGGCATTTGTGACAAGCCACTGGACCATTGGCGTTTCGACCCCCCACGATCTGGTAGCGCCGGTAACCCTGTTCGTGGCAAGGATCCCTTCAACAGCCCAAAAACCAAGGTGGAATTCCCATAACGAAGGCTCTTCCAGCGCTGGGACAAATAAGTCGGGCCAGAAAGCGTCCTTTGGGTCCCATTCGCCATACAAACTCAAACGAAAATTCAGGGGTGCTTGACAGGCAAAATCCGGTTGAATCATCTCGTACGACGGCTCGGGCCCCGACGAATGGTAGAGAAGATACAGATCGTATCGACCTCTTTCATTCGGCCTTGCCGAAAGCCTACTTGGTTGATCCGCAGCGGGAATCGAAAACACGGGGCGCGGGAATGATCCCGACAGGTTCGATTCGACCACGTGTTTTCCATCCGCGGTTATAAAGAACAAATGATAGGGACCTTCGGTATTCATCTCCTGGATAGGAACCAAATGGAACTCGGTCAGAAGTGTCACGTTGCTGGCACTCCGATACAACCCCGTTAGCAGAAGGTAGCTGACGGCGTGCACCAGCAAACAAGCAAGGGCAATTCTGCCGAAGCCCCGACTACGCTTCCACAACGCGGCAAGAACAAAGGGAAACTCCAAAGCACACGTTATTGCAAATGCCGCAATCCAGAAAAGCCAAAACCAAGACCAGTAATTGCTCAGGTTAATATCCGGCGCCTTGGCCAGGCCCAGTAAAAGAAGATAACCCCCTAACCATGCGGAAAAGTAGTTGGCCGCGATCATGCAAAGGATGGCACTCAACGCACCCGCGCGGAACCACCACACCAGCAACAGCCCCTCCAGGATGCCCAAAAACAAGTTGCCTACAACCAGGTGGAAAGCTGAAACCCACATCAGCGGTGTCCCAGCATTTGCATAAGCTGTTGCCGAGAAAGCAAGAACAAGAACAATCGCCGGGACGAACCTTCTTGGGCACATCGCCATCCCTCCCTGCCGCAGCATTGCTCTTCGACGCCACGAGCATAGTTGTAATGGCCCAAGGGGTCAAGGCGCGGAGATGTCACGGGGAACAGCGGTTTCCGGCGGAAGAGGGCGTCGCATTATTGGTGTCTGCCGCCGGAGCGAGGCTCTTGCGATGGCTTCGCTTGGGGGGCCGAGTTGATCACGCAAAAGCAAAAGGCCCGACCACGGCAAAGGCCGAAGTCGGGCTGGGGAAGCCTACCAAGGTTTGATGAGCGCACCGCGAAGAGCGGTGCCGACGCAAACCTCGTTACCTGGCAGCGCGCGGAATCAGGAAGAGGGTCTGGTCGATCTCGACGGTCTTGCGGACCTCGGAACCTTCACACGTGACCCTTACCCGAATCCCGTCATCATCCGAGGTCTTATTCAACAGTTCCAGAACCGCGGAGAGCTTCTCTTTTTCATGCTCGGGCGCGAATTGCGATGCGAAGGCGACCGCCTTCTCGACGTTGATGCGCATCTCCATGGCAGGCGACACCTGCGGGCCGAGCGATTCGGCTTCCTCGACGAGGGATCGCAGCATCGGTCCGACGTCCTTCCCCACGATTACCGCGACATACTCTTTCGAGACGAGCATGGCCAGTTTCAGCGTGGGTCCGAACATGCGCTGCACCGCCGGGTTGTCGGCTGCATCCTCCGGCATGTTCAACGTCAGCAGGTGAATCTTGAAGTCTTCGTTCGAAAAGGCATTGGGCTGAACGGAGACCACCGCCTGCGGGGCCTTCGCCTGAATCGCCTCGATGATCTTGCCCGCCAGTTCCTCGACTCCGCGCGGATCCGGGGCGCGACCGGCGGCGATCAGGTAGAGTTCATCGCCTCGACCCAACACGGCAGTGGCGCCTTCGGCGCGGCCGCTTTCGGCTGCCTTGCCCAGAAGCCGCAGCAGATCGTCCAGCATGCCTTTGGCGAATTCCGCCTCGGCCGGATCGTGCAGCTTGCGGTCGATTTGCGCGTGCAATTCATCGCGAATGACCTGACCCGCCGCGGCCAGCTCGGTGTGCGAGGCCGCCGGAAAGACGTAGTTCCAACCCATGTAGCAGAGAGTTCCGGGATACGAACGCAAGAGCGGCAGCGGGCTGATCAATCCTTGCTGCTTCTGGAACCAATCCGCCAATTCCGTCCCGTCTTGGGCCTTCCATTGGCTGGTGAGAATGACCTTGCCTCCCGAGCGATCCCAGTTCACACCGATGCTCACGGTTTCCGTCTGTTCCAGAACATCCCAGAGCAGACCTTCCATGCGTTTTGCCGCGGCCTTGCGAAGTTCGAAGACCGCGTCGCTCTCGCCCGGTTCTTGGTGCAGAGACCGGCGCGCTTCTTTGCGCAGCCAATCGCGCACCTTGTCGGCCTGCTTGCGGGGCACGGCGGAGAGATTCGCGCGAGCTACGACAAAGCCCTCACCCTTGACGGCGTCCAACCACGGCGATGGGTCCGTGGGGACCTGTTTCAGGACCTCCGCCTTTTCGGAAACGTAGACCCAACCGGCGCCCAACGAGCAGAACAGGGTACGTCCGCCCATCTTGACGCGAAAGATACCGTCGCCCAGTTCCTCGAGTTCTTCGATGGCGGGCTTCGCCGTCTGATGAAGTTGATCCACGTCCTTGACCGGCACGATCAGGACCACGCCGGCGCTGTCGCCGACGGGCAGGCAGGCCAGGCCCCAAGGGCGGGCTTCGTCGATGCCGCTTCCGCGAGCCATCGCCAGACCGATCCGCGCGGGACCCAAAGCCTTGCCGACCGCGGAATCCCCGCTCACCTCCTCAATCCCGTCCAGGATCGCGTTCCACTTGTCGAGGGAAGCGATTCGGACAACGCCCATCGGTTCCTCGGCGACCGAGGGCGCCAAGGCGGCCATCGCGCCCAATAGGACGGCGCCCGCCAAAAACCGCAACGACACTCTACTTCTCATCACACGACTCCTCCAGTGAAAGAACAACACCGAACTTGAAACTCACACAACCGCCGTGGCGATGCACGATTTGCCCCGTGACCGTCTCCGCACGAGCCGAACCCGTCGCTAAAGGTTCCGGTGGCGCCAACGGCGACGAGCATGTTCGATCGGACCTGCGACGGAGTGTCACTCTGCGCACCCTGCCGCATCCCGCTCCATGATGACACACCGAGCACATCGTTGGATTGCGTTCAGGGCATGTCGGCCGCCGCCAAACCGGTCGGAAACTGGCTCTCGACCAAACGTTTGGCCGCCACGGCGTCGCGATCCAGATAAGCCCACTTTCGATCCTGAACCTGTACTAACGTTGACTGCAATTGACGGATCGCGATATCGGGGAGTGATGAAGCGGTTTCCAAAACATCGGGAGGCGACGCGGCAATGTCCGGTTGGGACGGCGCGGAATCCTGCGCGACATGACGTTCGCCCGTTGTCGGGGCGGGGATCTCGCCGGGCTTGCGATACTCGACGGCCAACCACCAAACGGCCAAGCCGATCAATAGGGTCGCGGCAACCATGCCCCAGGTAACCGCCGGCAAGTGTAGTCCGCCGCCCGCTTCGTGGCTTCGCAGTCGGCGAAGTTCTCGCTTTTCCTCCGGCGGATCGTTTTCGACGGCCTCCATGATCCGCGCGTGGAGCGACGGCGAGAAGGTCGGGCGATCTCGTACGGCCTCCTCCCGAAGGAGTTTACCCAACCGGGAGTCCGCGAAACGTTCGCGATCGGTATTGGAAAAAGTCGGGTCCCACATGGGAAATCCCCTTGCAAAACCATCAACAACGACGAACGACAACAGCGGCGTATGACGGCGTCAACACGAATCATCAGAATGTATTGGAAACATGGTCTCGGCAGTCGCCGCTCCGCCTCTCCTTTCGCGGCAAGACTTGCCGCACAGTGCGATCTCGGTCGTCATCCCTCCGATGTGAACTCCTGGAGGTAAGGCTCCAGTCGCTTTCTCGCGCGAAACAACGTGGTCTTGACGGATGCGGCCGATCGTCCCAGGACGTCGCCGATTTCCCGTACGCTCATTTGTTCCACGTAAAACAGCCACAATGCGGTGAATTGCGGTTCGCTCAAGGCGTCTTCGGCGATGTTCCACAATCGCAGGCGGGTCTCGCGATCGTCCCTGCCGCGATCGGAGGGCGGGGCTTCGATCACGAGGTCTCCCATCGCCTTGGCCTGTTCCGCCCGTTTCTTGTCGCGGGCCGCGTTCAAGGCGACGCGAAAGGCCACCGTAAACAGCCACGGCCGAAAGGCCCGGTCGCTGCGATAGTGTCGCAACTTGCGATAGGCACGCAAAAACGTCTCCTGCGTCATATCCTCCACGTCGCTGACGGCAAAAGCCTTGCGCCGCAGAAAGTGCAGGATGGGAACTTGGTAGCGCCGCACCAACTCTTCGAAGCTTGCGACGCACCCCTGCTGTGCCTGATGAGCCAATTGCTCATCGGACAGCGATTGGAGGCCGCATCGCATTTCCGATTCTTGCACCGCGGACATCCTGTGATGCAATCTCTCCCGGGGCGCCGCGAGGTAAAGTTCTTAGGGCAACTTGGGAACGACGTCCTTTTGCCAAACGGCTTGCAGGGACGCGGACGAACCCTCCCACTCACCGCGGACAATGTTTCCCGCGGTGGTGAATCGGGCGGGTTGCAGCAACTCATAAATTCGAGGTTGATCGGCGTTTTGCAGGCGTCCAAAGGCCGTCAAGCCGGCCAGGACATCTCGCACGTCGGCAGCGGTACTCGCGGACTGAAACTCGGCGGCCAGGACGGCAAATGCCCGATCGCCGCGCTCACCGATCGCCAGACTCAGGCGTCGGCTGCGCTTCACAATGGGCGACGCAAACGGAACGGGTAACTCGTCCAAACCGCGAGCGTGGAAGACGAAAAACGTTTGCGGATCGTTGACGAAAAACGGATCCGCCGTCTTTCCCTTCGCCGCGCCCGCCGAAATGATGGCACGGAGCGCGGCTTCATCTTTACCGAATGCCAATCGATCGTCGCTCAGGAACGCACCCACCATGTGCGAGTTTTGATCGCGGTCCCACCAACGATGCAGCGTCTTGCCCTCGAAGGAATGCGTCTCGTAGCCCGGCGAAAGGGACACCAAAGCCGTCAAACGCTTTTGGTCGAACTTTCCGCGGAGCAGAACGATGCCTTGTTCGGGATTGAACCCGGTGCCCAGGATGGTAGCGCTCTTGATGTCTTCGCCGGGGTTCAAGCCGATGATCGGGATTTCACGGAGCTTGCGGAGATCGGCGTTTTCTTCCACGAGATAGTCGATGATTTCAACGGCCAAAGGCGACTTTTTCAAATTCTCGACATCCAGATGGGCACACCAATTCCAATCTTCAGGAACAAGTCCCCAATCGAGCGGATCTCCCAGGGACGACGGCGGCGTCCAAGCCGCGCCGAGCAGTCCGAGCAGCACGACGATGTACGAGAATCCGCGGGTAGCAACCATCATGGATCGGGTCCGTCTCGACGGGTGAAAAAATCGTATTACGCGTATCAATACCTTTACATGGACGGGGTTGCGAAATCGTGATCGGTCGTAGACCGACTCTTGCTCTCGTCCCGGCGTAACAGTATACACCGCAGTCACCTCGGCGGTTTCGCAGGTAGCGGAAAGTTCGAGCAGCAGGCGTGGCGCCGCGTTTGCGCATCGCGGCAGGGGCGGGACAATGTGTGGGGGTAGCCTTTCGCGGCAGGTTGGACCGATTGGATCGCTTCGAGCGCACTGTGGCGACACGAACGATCTCACCGCGGCCATTGGAAGGGCCGAACCGTCGGCAGGCTCCCGACGTCCTTACAATCAGAGATTGCCTGTGTGACGAATCGGAATGCCCCCCTCAAGTGGTGGAGAATTGGGGTTGTTGGGGCCTTTTGCGTACTACAATTAGGGTAAAGGCTTGTTTGTGGCCGAAACACGGTTAGGATATGGATGACGATTTCGTGACACCAAGAGGCCCCCTTGGTTTCACACACAGGGATTCGACTTTGAGGCAGGGAAGCAAAACTCTTCTTCTTAGGGGGTGCCCATGCAAGTGGGATGGAAAGAATCGGGAGATTCGATGCGGCATCCGCCATCGAAGAGATTTCCATCCTTTTCAGTTTTTCGGGGCCGAAGTCTTCTTCTTTTGCGCAACCGTCAGGGCGTCCGGCGGGGACGTCCTTGTTTTCTCGCGGTTTGAGAGGAGGGTACTATGGATCTCCGCGTCTTGACCCGTCGCGTCAATTTGGATGAGGCCACGCACGAACTAGTTGAGCGGCGTATCAATTTCGCCGTCGATCAGTTCAACGGGTGGATCAACAGCGTGGAAGTCGTCCTCGAAGACGTGAATGGTCCGCGAGGGGGCGTGGACAAGGAGTGTCGCGTTCTGGTTTCTCTGAAAGGAGGCAAGCTCATCAAGATTGAGGATCGAGACGCCGATTTGGTCACGGTGATCAACCGTGCGGCGGACCGCTTGAGCCAGGTCGTAGGGCGGGAATTGGAGAAGCGCCGGGATCGAAAGGGCGTGACGCCCGCCGGAAGTGTTCCGGAGACGCCGCCCGATTCGGATTGAGTTCGCTACGTTTGCCGAAGGCTTAAGCCGGATGGCAGCATGGTGCGGCGGGTGCGGGCACTGCGTAAGACGCGGCGTCCCGCACCTTGGCCCGGTGAAGGAGATGATGGGGAGGATTCGTGACGCATTCCGCTTCCTTGGTAACCATCAAGGCGGCCTCGCCTCACCTCCGGTTCAGTGCCGCGCACTTCATTTGCTTCGACGACGGTTCGTGTGAAACCTTGCACGGACATGACTATCGGGTCGTAGTTGAACTGACCGGCCGACCGTCGCAGGCCGGTCTTTTGTTTGATTTTCTCCATCTGGAGCGAATAGTTCGCGACATCTTGCTCCCCCTCGATCACCGCGTCCTGATTCCGTGTGATACCTCCAAGATTCACGTCTCGGAACAGGACGGCGAGGTCCGACTTGCCTCTGCCGGAAAGAGGTGGTGCCTGCCTCGCGAGGATTGCTGCCTCTTGCCGGTACCCAACACTACGGCGGAAAACCTGGTCGCCTATTTGGGCGAGGCCGTTCGTTCGGCCCTTCAAGAAGCCCCGGAATTCCCGACAACGGCGGTCAACCGTCTGCGGGTGGAACTGTTCGAGTCGGACGCCTTCTCCGCCGTTTGGGAGGGGTATTTTCACGAGGCAATCTGAGGCCGTAAGTCGCACCATCCGATCCGCAAGTGGCGGTGCGATTGTGCGAATTCTGGCGATTTCGCGGTTACCTTTTCGCCCGAGATGACTTCCTTCATTCGGAGGGCTTTGACTCCCCGGCGAGAGAAACCTACGCTTGCGAAGAATCGGGCAGCGTCGCACGGTTTTTGACCGCGACTGGAATGAGCGGCTGAACGGACCCGCTGTTGTTTCGGTAGTTGCCTCGATATGCGGGACGGAGATTCCGCAGCATAGGGGCGGGAGCCGATTCCACCGTAGCCGATAGACCGAAACCGGCCTTACGGATCCATACACGCGGACGCGAGCGATATTGTGGAGCATCCCGTTCATGCGAGCCGAATTCATCAATCCGTTCATCACGTCGCTGAACAACACCTTTCAGATGATGTTGAACTGCCGGGTCAGGCGGGGCGATTTGAGTCTGAAGCAGGACGGTCGCTCGTCGCACGAAATCAGCGGCGTGATCGGATTGACCGGCAAGGCGGTGGGGACGGTGGTCTTAAGCCTATCGCGTGAGGTTGCGCTGAAGGCGGCATCCATCCTGCTCTTGGCGGAGACGACGGAGATTGACGGGGACGTCCTCGACGCCGTCGGGGAGTTGACCAACATGGTGGCCGGCGGGGCGAAAGCTCAACTGGAGACCTACGAATTGGCCGTCAGCCTACCCAATGTCGTTACGGGAAAAGGCCACGAAGTCCATTTTCCCTCGAACGTTACGCCGATCTGCATCAATTTCCAAACGGACTGGGGGCCGCTCACCTTGGAAGTGGGGCTGACGCCGGTTCCCGCGGCCTGTGCGGCGGTTTAATTGGAGCGGCAAGGACTCCGCGACGCCGCCGAGACGTAGGCCGCGCCGCTCCGCGGGCGTTTTGCCGCAGGCTCGGCGTCAGCGAAGGTCGGCCGAGATCGGTTCGAAACCTAACCCCGGTCCGGTGAGAACGCCGGTGCCCACCGTCCCGTCGTGAATACGGAACATGGAAGGATAAGCCTCGTCCCATCCGCGGTTGGCGACCGGGCAGTATTGCCGAGCGTTGCCCTCGATGGCGGCTACTGTAGGGATTCGCGCCGCCAGGGAGGCCGAATGCAGGAAGGAATAGCCCGGACACGTCAGGTCTTGGACGCACAAGAAGAGGTCAAACTTTTGGGCCGCTGCGCCCATCAGCAGGGCTTCGGTCTGCCCTTTGCAAGCCTTCAGGGCCACGCCTGAATAGCCCAATTCACGACTGAGCAGCAGGCTTTCGTAGTCGACCAGGGATTCGTCGATGACCACGGGTTTGACCGCCGCCGCGCGGTGCATCTTGTTTTCCATGTGGGCACGCAAATCCCGGTGCGTCGGTTGCTCGATGTATTGCAGTCGCTCGAATCCCCGCGGCGATTGTTCCCGCACCTTGGCCATGAATTCCAAGACGTACTCCACGGAGGGGCACCGCTCGTTGAAATCGGCCGAGTAGAACCAAGCGTCGCAACCGCGCCGCCGCTGCGTTTCCTCGGCGATTCGATCCACGGCGACCACACGCTGCACGTCCCAATCCAATTCATTGCCGTTGAGTTTGATTTTCAAATGGGTCAAGCCGTCCGCGGTGATCCATTCCGGAAGCGTTTCGGGCAGACCGTCGTTCAGACGCTGAGGAATATCTTGCTCGGTGAGCGGATCCAAAGCGCCTACCAGATGGTACAGCGGCATGCGATCTTTCGGTTGCCGCAAGGTATAGGCGTCCAGGTATTCGCCCGCGAATTCAGGGGCGAGAAAACGCCCCAAGTCGGTGCTGACGAATTCCTTGCCCAGCAGATTGTATGAGTTTGCGCCGAGGGCCTTACCGTAAGCATCGTGGAGGGCGGCCTCGAACGGACTGGCCACGACCAGACGTGCGAGCTTGGGCATCGGTTCCGGCGATCGCAATTCCCGGATGGTTTCAGTCGCCGCGTCATCGTAATACCCCGCCCAATCCACCGTTATTTCGAGGGGATGTCCCCAACCTTTGTATTCGGCGACGCGAGAGACCAGATGCTCGCCCATGCGAGTCATGGCGGCCAGCGTCTCGTCGGCGGTCAAGGTGTTGCTAGGCCAACCCCAGACATTTCCCACAGGCATGGAGCCGAAACCGCGTCCACGGAGCCCGCGGCGTGTTTCCACCTCGATGAGGACGTTGCGCAGAATCACGCCCTCCACCACGCGACCGCCGAACTTCATCGGCGTGCGGTAGGCGTACTCTTCCACGGCGGTGTCCACCGAAACCACGCGGACGTCGGTATCTTTGCCCATGGCAGACCTCTTGAATCCTCGATTTTTTACGATCGACTCGCCGCAACGGGAATGTCCGCGGCTTTCGGCGTCGTGTCCGAGAAAAACGAATGCGACGCGCGATGCCGGCGACGCCGTTGTGGACGCTACCATTGTGTCCGTCGTTAAGCGGCCTTGACAAGATCGGTGAAAGAAAACCTGAGGCGTCTTTTGCGCAACCGGAGTGCCGCACGTGATCGCCCAGGTATGAGATCAGGGCGACCGGTGGTCGGGCAAGGGGCGTGGTGATCGCGCCTGCGTCGCCTCGGTATCCCGGAAGTGGAGGATGCGGAAGGTGAGCCACGATAACAGTCCGGCAACCGCTCCACCCAGGTGGGCCGCCACCGCCACGGCCGGTCCGCCTTCGCTGGGGAAGGCCGCGAAAACCGTTTGAGCAAGCAGCCAAATCGCAAGCCAGGCGATGACGGGGATTTTTACCCACGAAATGTAGACCCAGTACCAGTGCCAGAGGATGCCGATTTTGGCCGTCGGAAAACTCAAAGCGTAAAAGACCATGACGGCCGACACCGCGGCGCTCGCTCCAACGCAGGGGACCGTAGCGTGCGGATCCCAAACCGCATGGGCGAGGCATCCCAGAAGCTGTCCGACTAACAACAGTCCGAGATAGGCGAGGCGACCGATCAAATCCTCGACGTTATCGCCGAAGATCAACAGAAAATACGTGTTCGCCAAGAGGTGCCAAATATTCGCGTGGAGGAAAAACGCGGTAAAAATCGTTGCACCGCCCCGACGGAGCATCTCGGCCGGCGTGAAGCCCCATGCCTGAGCGGAGCCGAGCGTATCATGCCACGTTAGCAAGAAGACGACGACGCAGGTTGCGACGAGTCCCCATGTGATCCACGGCAATGAGCGGACGCTCGGGGCGTCGATCTCGACGGGGTAGCCTAGAATCAACGGCGGCCACAGGAACGGGTCCTCCGGCAGGGAGTTCGACGCGACCTCTGTTTCCTCGCGGAGACGCAGCTTTTCCAGTTCCATCAGCGCGATTGCCTCCCTCGCCTTGAGTGGTAGTTCGTGGTTCGAGGCGGGGGCTTGCGGTCGTGCGGGCAGTCGCTCGAGTTCCTCGCGGTCGAACCAGACCAAGAGACATCGCATGCAAACGTCAAGCTCCAAGGAATCGTTTGCATCGCCGAGAGCGACGAGACGCATGAAGTAACCGCAGGCGGGACACGCGGCGGCGGAAGGGCCGCCTTCCCGGGCCTTTTGCCAGATTCGATTGGCGGCCTCTTTCTGAATTCGACTACGAGTCACGGACCAGTTGATCGCCCGTCCGCGACACGCGGGGCACTCGAAAAATGAGCCTTTCGGTGAAAGTCTCTTTTCCAGCGTTTGCTTGCAGCGAGGGCAAATCATGCCGCCACCCTCCTCTGATCCGACGACGTATCACGTCCCCATTTTTCGACATTGCCAGTACGGCACGGCGCTTCGACGTCAAGCCGGGTCTCGTGCAGTGGAATACCGTGGTCCGCACCCAGCGAACCGGAGTGAGCAGCGTCGATGGAATCAAGCTTGAGCTAATCATGAGGCGGTAAACCGCCATTCTTCCGTCGTTCCCTGAGAAGTCTTTGCACGTCTTCAATCTTTCGGTCCTTCTTACCCAAAAGCAAAAACGCGTGGCAGTTAGGGCACACCGGTCGCAAGTTCCTCACGGGATCAACGGTGTGGGGCCCGCGAATCGAGGAAAGCGGGTGTATATGATGCACGTGGATGTAGCCTCCAGCTTCGGGACCGTATTGCGTCCCGAAGTTGAACCCGCAGACCACACAAGCGGTGCCGTGCGCGGCGATGCACCGGCGGCGCGCTCCAGGGTTACGTTCATAAGCATTGACCAAGATTCGGCTTTCCGCGCCCTCGATGAAGTGATCGGTTTCGCTCACCTCATCCGGCAGCTTGAAATCGGTTGCAGTGGCGACCCAGCCCAATTGCTCCAAAGCCGCAGCCGCTTGCGGCAACATCTGCCACAGGAAATGGCCTTGGGCATCCTTCCAGCCACGTGACCATACCGACCAATACAGATACTTGTCTTTCGGACGTAGTTTGGGCTCAATCTTGAGTTGCCGGCAAAGTTTGCGCCCGAGACTGCCATATCGAAGATTTACGATTCCGCGACTAGGGAGCTTGGCCCATTCGGCTAACTGCGTTGCCGTTACCGTGCGATCGGGGGCTTGGTAGTGAAGTTGGAAGAGAAGTTGGTGCAGGTCGCTGACGCGTCCTTCTCGTTGTAGCGTCGTTAGCGCTTGAACATATTGCTCGGCGCTAGGGGCGTTGACCATCTCATAGACCTGGTCCATCAATTCGCACCTCGTGGTTCTGAAGTCTGCTGAATGTGACTTCGGGCCCTGTCAGGCAATAATCGCCGATGAAAACGACGAGAAAAACGAGCACGTGATGCGGTGCCGCATCCGGTGAGCCTTCGTGACACCGTTGACAAAGCATCGCATCGACGCATTTCCCGCGGTCGATACGCTTCGATGGATTATTCCGAGTTGCGATTGCTTGGGCGGCGGCAGCTATCTCCGAAGCCCACGACTCTTGGTTTCGAGCATGGCATAGAGACGACACTATTGTGTCCGTAGACAAGCGGCTTTGGCAACGTCGGTGTTCCATTTACCGCGGGGGCGTAGAGCTGTTTTCCCTTTGGACTTGGCGTCCATTTGGAGAATGGCGTGGCGCACGCCGGCCCGCGGTATCCCTTTTTCCGAGCGTCGGATAGGAGCTAGACTTTTAGAAATTACCTCCGCACGGGACCGCGAGGCGAGAGCCGCGCGGCAAGAATGGGAAACGAAGGGAGTATTTCAGAATGCGAGTTCTCGTGACCGGCGGGGCCGGCTATATCGGGTCGCACGCCGTGGAGGTGCTGCGGCGGACGGGCCATGAACCGATCGTGTTGGACAACTTGTATCGCGGCCACCGCGAGGCCGTGCCCCCCGATGTCCCCTTTTATCACGCCGACTTGGCCGAGGGTCCGACGCTGCGGCGGATTCTCGCCCAACACGAGATCGAGTGCATCATGCACTTCGCCGCCTTGGCCTATGTGGGCGAGTCGGTGACGGAACCGTTGAAATACTACGCCAACAACACGGCGGGCGCGATCAGTTTGCTGGATGCCATGCGTCAAACGGGAGTTCGGCGTATGGTGTTCAGTTCCACCTGTGCCACGTACGGCGAACCGGAGCAAGTACCCATCGTCGAGACGTTGCCGCAGCGTCCCATCAATCCGTATGGGCGGTCGAAGTATTTCGTTGAGCAAATTCTCGCTGACGAGGCCGAAGCCGACGACCAATTCGCCTATGCCGCCTTGCGTTATTTCAACGTGGCAGGCGCCGCGGCCGACGGTTCTTTGGGAGAGGACCACGACCCCGAAACCCACCTGATTCCCTCGGTTTTGTTAACGGTTTTGGGGTTGCGGGAAAAGATCACCGTCTTCGGCACGGATTATCCCACTCCGGACGGCACCTGCATCAGAGACTACATTCACGTCGAGGATCTGTGCGAGGCCCACGTCACGGCGATGGCCGCGCTGCGACCGGGGGACCGCCGCATCTACAACTTGGGCATCGGAAAGGGGTATTCGGTTCGCGAGGTGATCGACTCGGCGCGGCGCGTGACGGGTCGGCCTGTCGCGATCGAATACGGCGCCCGCAGGCCCGGCGACCCTGCCGTCCTCTATGCCGACGCCTCGAAAATCCGCGCCGAACTTGGTTGGGAGCCGAGGTACCGCGACATCGACGAGATCGTCGCCACGGCTTGGAACTGGTTCGCTCGCCATCCGCAGGGATACGCCTCCGGCTGAAAGGAAGCCCGAAGCAAAAAGGCCGTTCGTCGCGAGCATCGGTAGCGACAAACGGCCCTTGAGCAGCAAAGGTACGAGGCTAGTGGGGCGCGGCCTCGCGCCGACTATTGTTCCTCCCCGTTCCACCAAGCATCGAGTTCCCCGCGGAGTCGTCGCTCCAAATCCGCATCCGTGACGGGGTGCTCTTCATGCGGGTCTTTCATCACGTTGTACAACTCGGCCGGAGTCGCCGGGTCCGCCGGTACGATCAACTTCCAGTCGCCGTGGATGATCCAGCGATATTGCAGGCTCTTCGTCGGGTGGTCTACGTCGGCGACGTTGTGGTCGTATATCTCGCCGAAGACGGTCGATCGGGCGGCGAGGGCCTGATCGTCCAGTAAATCCACGCCCGGCAGGTCCGCGGGCACCGACACCCCGCACAGTCGCAGAATGGTGGGAGCCAGGTCGATGCTGCTCACCAACGTCTTTTCATCCCGTCGCGGTTCGATCTTGCCCGGCAGGCCGACCATGATGGGCGTACGGATGCCGCCTTCGTAAGGGGAACGTTTGGAACGCGGCATGAAATTGTGATGCGGTTTGTCGGGGTCTTGAATCCATCCGTTGTCGCAGACATAGACGATGACGGTATTGGAGGACAGTCCTTCACTTTCGAGAAATCGCAGTAGCTCGCCGCATGTTTCGTCGAACCATTCACACATGGCGTAATATCGGGCCACGGCCTCGCTCGGCACCAGCGCCAAATAATGATCGAGGATGCGTTTCGGCGGCGTGTGCGGAGCGTGCGGCATGAAGGGAGCGTACCAAAGGAAAAACGGCTTTTGGTCCGCCTTGGCTCGACGCACGAAATCGAAGACCGGTTCCATGCCTTCCCGGCCGATCTTTAGTCCCTCATCACCGTGCCGTCCGCCGCGATTCGGGTCGCCGTGGGTCATTCCTTCGGTGAACCCGCCGCGCGAGAAGTTTCCTTCCCACCATTTCCCGCTCTGAAACGAGACGTATCCCCGCTCGGCGAGAAGTCGGGGCAGCGTCGGGTGGGTTTCGATGCGGTGCATCAAAGTCTCGTAGTACCTGGCGTACTTCGGCTGGCGGCGCCCCGTCATGCTGTTGACGTTCGGATCGGGCAGCGTCGGATCGTTGCCGGTGATGCCGTGCCGGTGCGGATACAGGCCCGTAATCATCGTCGCCAGGGAAGGGCGGCACAAGGATGAGGGGACGTAGCCCCGCGTGAAGAGTCGCGACTGGGCGGCCAAGCGGTCCAAGTTCGGCGTCCGTATGACGGGGTGGCCCATGAAACCGTAGTCGGTCCACGCCTGATCGTCGGAAATGATCATCACGACGTTGGGCCGGTCGGAATGGATGGGCTTGTCGGACTCCGCCGCGGAAGCGGCACGAATCGTGCAAGGCAACCAACAGCACGCGATGGCTGCTAGGAACCATCCTGCGCCGAATGTTCTGTAAAACACGGTCGAGACCTCCCCGATCAAAAAGTTCACGAAGCTACGGTGCGACACCCTTGCCCAACCGACGTCGCGATGAAACGGTCGGGCGGTTCACCGTCGACGGACTTGAAGCCAGAGATATACGCTACCCACGTCCGTGCGCGGCGTCAATGATCGAGCGGTTTTGGGCGAACGACACGGCGGCGGCTTGCCAATGTCCCTTCGCCCGAGGCACAATTTCACACCGACGGGGCAGCGAACGATAGCGACGCTCCGGGATTCGGCAGCGAGGCGAGGTGCGACCTTCGCCGGGCGTGGTTCCGAACCGGCGTGCCGGACCGAACGCCGCGTCGTCGTCCGCGGGGCGTTTTACGGACGCGAAACGAACGATAGAGATCCGCGAGAGGAGGGTTTCCATGCGTATTCTCAAATCACGATGGGGTAGGGTTCTTTGGGCTGCTTTCCCTTTGGAAATGCCGCACCGATCAGCGGTTTGGGCCGGCATGGTCGCAATCGCGGCGATCGCATCGCTCGCCATTCCAGCCGTGGATCGGTTCCGGCTCGCCTGGGCGAATGAGGCCGGCGAAGAGGCGGGGGCGTCCGGCGCAGCGTTGCCCGGGACGGAGCCACTCGATTGGTCGGACGATATCGCCTCGCGCATGGTAGACGCGATCGACGCCTTTTTGACGCGAAAGACGACCGAGAGCCGAGCCCACCGGGACGAGGCCTGGCAGGGGGCGCAGATCGGCGCAGCGGGAGCGGTGGCGCGAAATGGCGATCCCTTCGCTGAAGAGAGGACGCTACTGGCCAAGATTCTGGGGATGAAGGACGCTCGCGTCGAGTCTCCGCAATTGCAAGTGATTGCTCCGCCCGGTCGTTCGGGTCGAGCAGGCGTCGGGCCTGGCTATGAAATCTATGCGGTGCGTTGGCCTGCCTTCGGGGACGTAACGGGCGAGGGTTTGTGGTTGGTCCCGACGGATGGCCGGAAGGATTCGGCGCCGGGCGTGGTGGCGGTGCCGGACGCCGACGTCACACCGGAAATGCTGACGGGGTTGGTCGAAGGCGTGCCCCCGGAATGCCGCTATGCGGCCCGATTGGCTGCCGCCGGATGCCGCGTCCTGATTCCGACGCTTATCAGTCGCGAGATCACTCAGCGAAGAAACGTTCGCCTGACGCATCGCGAATATATTTATCGACCGGCATATGAGCTTGGACGCCATGTGATCGGATACGAGGTGCAGAAGATATTGGCAGGCATCGACTATCTTCGCGCCGTGTCCTCGTCGGAGGCTCGCATTGGCTTGATCGGTTGGGGCGAGGGTGGAATGCTGGCGATGTACGCTGCGGCGGTGGATCCGCGCATCGATGCGGTCTGCATCAGCGGGTACTTTGGTCCGCGCGAAGGGATGTGGCAGGAACCGATCGATCGTAACGTCTTCGCGAGGCTGGATCGCTTCGGCGACGCCGAGATTTTGCGGTTGCTGGCAGGACGCGGTTGCGTGGTGGAAGCATGCCGGGCTCCGGAATTTACGGTCCCGCCGGGCTTGGGCAGCGCCCCCGGTCGCATTGCCACCCCCGATCCGGATGCCGTGAGGCAGGAATGGCGTCGCGCGAAGGACTTCTGGGTCGATCCCGCCTGGACTAAGGATTGGCATCTCGTTGTTAGCGGGGACGGTCGCGGCCCGTACGCTACCGCGGAGTGCCTCGCTCAGTTTGCGGCCCTGTTAGGCTGCGCGAAGAGTCCGGCTGAGGAAGGGACGGCGCAACGGACCGATGAACCGCTTCCCGAACCCGCGGAACGTTTGACGCGACAAATCTATGAACTGGATCGGCACAGTCAACAAGTCTTGGCGCGATCGGCCGAAACGCGGGGGGAGTTTTGGGCCGGATTGGACCGTGCTTCGTTGGAAAGCCATGCCAAGACCGTGGAACGCTACCGAGCCTATTTCGAGAATGAAGTGGTCGGGAAATTCGACGACGCTCTCGCGCCGCCGACCGCCAGATCTCGTCTTGCCTACGATATGCCGACGTGGTCCGGTTACGAGGTCGTCATCCCGGTATTCGGCGAGGTCTTCGCTTACGGAGTGCTGTTGGTCCCCAAAGGCATCCCGGTGGGAGATCGCAGGCCGGTCGTCGTGTGTCAGCATGGGCTGGAAGGCAGGCCGCAAGACACGATTACGGGCGACCACCGGGCCTATCACGACTATGCGGCGCGGTTGGCGGAACAGGGATTCGTCGTATTCGCACCGCAGAACCCCTATATTTTCGGCGACCGTTTTCGCACGTTGCAGAGAAAGGCGTATCCCCTGAAGAAGACGCTTTTCTCGATCATCGTACCGCAGCATCGCCAAATCCTGCGGTGGCTGAGCGGTTTGCCGTACGTGGACGCGAGTCGGATCGGTTTCTACGGGTTGTCCTACGGGGGGAAGACGGCCATGCGCGTGCCCGCCTTGGTGCCCGAGTATTGTCTCTCGATCTGTTCCGCCGACTTCAATGAGTGGATCTGGAAGAATGCCTCCACCAGCAGTCGCTACAGCTATGTCTGGACGGGGGAGTACGAAATCTTCGAATTCGACTTGGGAGAGACGTTCAATTACGCGGAGATGGCCGCCCTCATTGCCCCGCGACCGTTCATGGTGGAACGCGGGCATTTTGACGGCGTCTCCAGCGACGAGGCCGTGGCTTACGAATACGCCAAAGTGCGTCTCCTCTACGTCCAATTGGGAATACCCGAAAGGACGGAGATCGAATGGTTTCCCGGACCGCACATGATTCACGGCGTGGGGACTTTCCGCTTCTTGCGGCGCCATTTGAATTTCCCCGATGCGGTCGGCGACTCGCAGTGAGTGCAACCGCCGAATCGGATTCCGGCAGGAAGAGGGCCCGGGCTAAATAAGGCGGGCAGGGCATCCGCGGGCGGGATGCTCCTGCCCTGAAACACGGGGGTGAGAAAGCCGAAGTGGGACGAGACGGCGCATGACGCAGCCGCGTTTCCGTTACTAAAGCCTGGGTTATGGCTCCCGCAAGTCAAGCGAAAACTCTCACAAACGAGAGTCGCGGCGAGAGCGACCGCCCGATGGTTCCGGTTGTACGGATTTGCGGAAAAGGCCGCGAAGTTCGCGAAGCCGAGAAGGGGCGGGTCGTTAGAAGATTTAGGAAGGTGAAGATACGGTGCCGGTTCGCACCTGAGATTCTTGGTGGCCGAGTTGAGTCATCCAATACTCGAACTGCGGGTCGCCGCAGCGAAATGTGAAGACCGCGTCCGGCGGTTGATAATTGCCGATGGAGCGCGAGGGCACGCGAACCAGGATGGTCCCATTGGGGCCGCGCTCAATGAATACCGTTCGCCCGTCCATTCACGAAGACCTCGGGTAACGACTCGGTTGACGAATTGTCGATATCAGGATGCCGGTCGCCTCGCCGTTTGCCGCAGCGCCGTCTTGCAGTTTTCCGCGAAAGCATGGTGCACGTCGCTTACCGCGTGTCAAGGGCGACCCTAAGTGATTTATACGTTACGCAGACTCTCGGCGGTCGGCAAAAAACGATCAAAGAACCGCGCGCTGTTGTGATCGGCGCGTCTCAATGGAATGATATCCCGAATTTCAACAGCAAGGATACTTGAATTTTGGCAATTGTATCAAGCCGAGCGGCTTTTGCCAGGGGATTTTCTCTCGCAGAGAGGGCCGGATGAAGTCCTCTAGAGTTATATCGATCCACTCCATGGTGCTATTTTTCAATGTTGGGGTCGGCGACGCACTAGTTGGTAAGTCTTGGCTGTGCAGTTTCGGATCCACGTGGAATTGCGTTGTGGAGTGCGTTGGGGTGTGGTAAACTCCCAATGGAGAATCGGAGCGGTTGAAGGATTTGCCTGTCTCGCCGTTCGGGGCTTCGAATTTGCGGCAAGTTCCCCAATTTAACTTTGCCGTTGGCGTGGCTTGGAACTTCGGTTTGGGCGTTCCAAATCTCGGTTCAATTTTTCGTTCCGTCAGCTCGTCTGTTTTCCGGTCTTGCGATGTCGAGTGAATCGCCGATCCTACCGAACCGCCCGCCGGGAGCTTCCAACCCCTTCACTCAAGCTGGGGGACAAGGCGGTTCGCTCGGGGATCGTCCGGATCCGCCGCCGTTGGCAAACCCTTTTGGGGGCGGCGTTCCTCAATTTCAGCAGAGCCAAGGGCGGTCCGTGCCGCCCATGGGGGCTGGGACACCTTCGTTCGTTGGACGGCAGCGGGGCGTCCACGGGGTCGGGCAATACGCTGCGGTCGGTCAGGGACCGGAGGAGCAACCGCGACGTCGCCGCACGTGGCGGGACTTGGTGGGAATTCCTCACCCGGCGGATGAGGAGGAGGATCTGTCGGATGCCGCGGTTCGATACGCGCCGCCTTGGTTGGTCAGCGCGATTTTCCACACGCTCTTGATGGTAATCTTGGCTCTGATCATGCTGCCGCAAATGTGGCGGAGAGATGTGGAACTGACCGCGGAAATCTATGCCGAAAAATTGGGTGAGCAGTTGGAGTTCGATTCCCCATTTGCGGGAAACGATCCCGAGAACGTGGAAGAGCCGATACTGACGCCGCGCGACTTGCCCGAGGTCGAGAATCCTTTCGCTGCGCCGCCCTCCGTGGAGATGGTACAAAACGGCGTCACGGCGACCAGCGATATCAAGGCGTCCGCGATCGGATATGCCCTCCAGGGAAGGGAGGAGGGGCGAAAGCGGTCGCTCCTGGCGGCCTACGGCGGGACGGCCTTGACGGAAGCCGCCGTCAATCGCGGGCTGGAATGGCTGGCGCGGCAGCAATTGAAGGACGGGTCGTGGAGCCTACAGGGTCCGTACAGCGCGGGCGGGCAGGAAGAGAATCATGCCGCGGCGACGGCCATGGCGCTTTTGGCCTTCCAGGGGGCCGGAAATACGCACAAACAGGGCCGGTTCCGCGAAAATGTTCGCCGCGGTTGGGATTGGCTGTTGCAACAACAGGACAACGAGGGGAATTTCTTTCACTCGGGCGGATTCAATCATCGTTACTACACGCAGGGGCAGTGCACGATCGCCCTGTGCGAGATATTGGGCATGACGCGGGAGGAACGGTTTCGCGAACCGGCGATCAAGGCGATCGACCACCTCTTGCGCTCGCAGAGCGAGGAGGGCGGGTGGCGCTACAGTCCCAACGCGGACAGCGACGTCTCCGTCACGGGCTGGATTGTGATGGCCCTGCAAAGCGCTCGCATGGCGGGTCTGGAGGTTCCGTCCGACAACTTGCGTCGGGTCGAGCGATTTCTCGATCGGGTGGCGCTGGAGAACGGAGCGAAATACCCGTACCAGAAAGGGCGTCAAGCCACCCTCGCCATGACCGCCGAGGCGCTGCTGATGCGGCAATATTTGGGGTGGCCAAGGACCGACGACCGCATGATCAAGGGCTTGGATTGGATCACCCAGCCCGTCAACCTGATCAGTTTCGAGGATAACAAACGAGACGTCTACTATTGGTATTACGCGGCGCAAGCCTGCCATCATATGGAGGGCGAGCACTGGAAACGATGGAACGGCGTGATGCGGCAGATCCTTCCCGAGCAGCAAGTCAAGTCCGGCCCTGAGGCGGGGAGTTGGGATCCGCGGAGACCCACCGAGGACGCATGGGCCAACGAGGCCGGGCGACTCTACGTCACCTGTCTGTCGATCTATTGCCTGGAAGTCTACTACCGCCACCTGCCCCTCTATTCCAATCCGTTTCAGTTCGTAGCCGGCGAGGCGTCTCGGGCGGTGCCGGCCGAGCCTGCCGCCGCTCCCACCAAGCTTTCTCAACCCGACGAAGGGCCTTGACATTCGCGGGGATGGGGCTCGGAACCAAGACACCGGATCGGCGGGCATGGGCGCCGGCGATCGCGCGGGACTGTTCACAAAGCGTTTTCCTCGTACGATTGGTATGAGATCGGACGGGATCAGAATCCGGCGGAGGGCGGTTAGTTGAAAGAATCGAGCATGGAACACACCGTCGTCATATTCGGGGCTTCGGGCGACCTTACCAAGCGAAAGCTGATCCCAGCCCTTTATGAACTGTTTCGCAAAGGTCGTTTGCCGCCCAACACGCATATCGTCGGCTTTTCGCGCAGTCCGTTCTCGCACGAGAGTTGGCGGGAATCGTTGCGGGAGCACGTCGCTCAATTCACCGGTTCTCATTTCTCCGAGGAGTTATGGGGACAATTCGCCCCGCATGTCTATTACCACCGCGGGGACGTCTTGAATGCGGACGATGTTGGGCAATTGGGAGATCATTTGCGGGAACTGGAAGAGGGCCGCCCTCACGCTCGCATGTACTATCTCTCGCTCAGCCCCGAGTACTACGAACCGACCGTGGTCCATTTGGGCGCGGCGGGCATGGCGACCGAGCAAGAGGCTCCGCGTCGCCTCGTGATCGAGAAGCCCTTCGGACGCGATTTGGTTTCCGCGCGACAACTCAATGCCAAGGTCCACGAGGTTTTTTCCGAGGGCCAGATCTATCGCATCGACCACTATCTGGGAAAAGAGACCGTCAGCAACGTCTTGGTGCTGCGTTTTGCCAACACCATCTTCGAACCGCTTTGGAATCGCCGCTACGTGGACCATGTGCAGATCACCGCGGCGGAGGATTTGCCGGTGGGGCACCGTGCGGCGTTCTACGAATCGGCGGGCATCCTGCGCGACATGTTCCAGAACCATCTATTACAATTGCTGACGCTGACCGCGATGGAACCGCCGAGTCGCGTCAATGCCGACGACATTCGCGACGAAAAGGTCAAGGTGCTGCGCGCCGTGCGCCGCCTGACGCCCGAGGATGTAGCCTTGTGGACCGTCCGCGGGCAGTATCGCCGCTACCGGGATGAGCCGAATGTTCCTCCGGGGAGCGAGACCGCGACGTTCGGCGCCGTCAAATTGTACATCGACAACTGGCGCTGGCAGGGCGTGCCGTTTTATCTCCGCTCCGGCAAGGCGATGTCGTGCCGCACAACGCAGATTGTGATTCAGTTTCGGGAACCGCCGCACATGATGTTCGAGGGAGGACCTCGCCGGATTCACGAGGCCAATCGCTTGGTCCTTCAAATTCAACCGGCGGAGGGGATTCAGATTCACTTTCAAACCAAAGTCCCCGATGCGGGCATGAAGATGCGGTTGACCGATCTGGATTTCAATTTTCGCGAGAAATTCGCCGGGGAAATGCCGGAGGCCTACGAACGTCTGTTGTTGGACGTCATGACGGGGGACCCCAGCCTTTTTGCCCGCGCGGACGAGGTGGAGCTGGCTTGGAGCATCATCGACCCCATTCAAGCGGCGTGGGACATGGGCGGACCGCCGCAATTGGAGTTGTACGAGGCCGGAGGTTGGGGACCGCCGTATTCGGAGGAGTGGATGCACCGTCAGGGGCGGACGTGGTTCAACGTGTGTCCGGTTCTGATCTAGCCCGCCGCCGTTTGAATCGGGACGCCGTCCGGTTCGCTGTGCCTGCCGAATTCGCGTGCAAGCCTTTCAAAGCCCTGTGATTTGAGATCGAGACCGTGTTGCAGCGGCCCTTGAGAATCGGTAACGTCGCCATCGATTTCCCCGCCGGACTGGGAGCCTTGGCGGGTTACAGCGATTGGCCGTTCCGCGTACTCTGTCGGCGTTTCGGGGCGGGGTTCGCCGTGGCGGAGGTGCTCCTCGATCGGTTCGTCATCTCGGTGACGAAGGGGAGCAAGGCCGGGCGATTTATCCGCGTGGACGACGAAGATCATCCCTGCGGCGCACAACTGATGGGCGACGATCCCGAAGTCTTCGCCCAAGCCGCGAAGACTTTAGCCACCCGCGGGTTTGATTGGATCGATCTCAACTTCGCGTGTCCGGTCCGCAAAGTGTTGGGGAAGTGTCGTGGCGGGTGGTTCCTGGGGCATCCCGCGGAAGCGTTGCGCATCGTGGCGATTGTCCGCGATGCCATTCCGCCGGAAATGCCCTTGACCCTGAAGCTGCGCCGCGGATTGGATCATACGCAGGCCTCCGAAGAGCATTTCCATCGCATTGTCGAGGGAGCGTGGGACCTGGGGGTATCGGCGATCACCGTGCATCCGCGGACCGTGCTTCAGCGATACCAGGGGTCAGCCGATTGGACGTTCTTGGCCCGACTCCGGCGACGCGGGCACGACCGGGTGATCCTCGGCAGCGGCGACCTGCATACTCCGGCGTCGGCCTGCCGCATGGCCGGAGAAACGGGCGTGGACGGCCTGTGGATCGCCCGCGGAGCGGTGGGGTATCCCTGGTTCTTTTCCGAGTTGCAGACGGTGCTCAACGGCCAACCTTTGCCGCCTCCGCCCTCGGTGTTCGAGCAGCGACGCGTCTTGGAAGAGCATTTCTCTTTGGCCGTTGCGGCCTACGGTCCTGATCGAGCGGTCTCGGTGATGCGTAACTTCTTGTTCCAATACGCCAAGATTCACCCCTGCGGCGATGCCCTTCGTCAAGCTCTGGTTTCCATGAAGACACGAAGCGACTGGGACCAGCTTTTGCGGAGTTGGTATCGCGAAGACTTGCCCGGCCTGCGGAAGCCCTTGCCGGCGCCTCAGGGGACTTCGTGTGCGATCGAAGAGGAAAAGGTCGCGGACCTCTCCGTCTGAGAGGGCACCCGGCGGCGAGCTGGAGTCTAACCCGCCGGGCGGCCTTTTCAGCCCGGTGCCCGAGTCGAGCGGAGACGTGATTACAAGGGTGCACCGGGAGTGTGCGGCGAACGAAGGAAGCGATTCATCGCCGCGGATGCTCGGGTCATGTCGCGGGCGCGGCGGTACCTCGAATTTGAGCGGCGGCCCAAGCGGCGGCGGAACGGACCACTTCGTCCGGATCTCGGGTGGACGCCGTCAACTCTGGCAGGGCGCTCGTGTCCCGGCGGTTTGCCAACACGATGGCGGCGTTGCGAAGCAAGCCGCGGCGCTTCGCCCGCCACAGAGATGTGGGCCGAAACAACTCCCGGAACGCTTCTTCGGACAGTCTGAAAAGTTCAATGAGGGCCACACTTCCGGTCGTATTCGTGCCGGACGCTTGCACTGCACGGGGGTCTCCGGCCTTGCGATTCCAGGGGCAGACCTCCTGGCAAATGTCGCAACCGAAGAACCAATCTCCGATGGCCGCACGCACGTGCTCGGACGCCATCCCTTGATATTCGATGTTCCAATAGCTGATGCAGCGTCGCGCATCCAAGACGCGAGGTTGAAGGAGGGCACCGGTGGGACAGGCGTCCAGGCAGGCCGTGCAACGACCGCAATGATCGGCGGCAAACGGGGCGTCGTAGGCCAACTCGACGTCGATGAGCAGCGCCGCCGCCGTAAACCAGCTTCCCAGCTTGGGGTGCAATAACATGGTGTTCTTGCCGATCCATCCCAGTCCGGCCAACTGGGCGAACTCGCGTTCCAACAGCGGCGCAGTGTCGACGACGCCGCGCGTGTTAGCGCCCGGAAACAATCGCTTGGCTTGTTCGGCCAGGGCGCGAAGCAGTCGCCTTGCCCGGCGGTGGTAATCCTCGCCCTGGGCGTAGCGTGCGGTTGCGGCGTCCGTGGGAAGCACGGGTGGGAGAACCGGACTGTAGGGCAGGGCGACCATCAGGACGCTGCGGACGCCGTCCAGCACGTGGCGGGGGTGTTCTCTCGCGGCGGCGTGATGCGACAAATAGGCCATCTCGCCGTGGTAGCCCGCCTCCAACCAGGTAAGGAACTCATGGTAGTGCGGTGGGGTGATTGCCGGCGCTACCCCGACGGCGACGAAGCCCAACTCCATGGCGAAGTTCTTGAGGCTTTGCGTTCGGGAGTAAACTTCCCGCGGCATGTTCAAACTCGAAAAAGCGTAGGTATGGGAATTGGGAAAGCAATCGACTGCGGAATGAAGCTGGAACCGGCGCGATTCATCGGGTGAGCGCCACTCTCTTGATTACGACAGTCGCGGCGGTCTTGAACTTGTACCGATATCACAACTTGGGAAAAGTCGCATCCCGGGAGCGCGATTCTTGGCATGGTTCCGAAACGGTCGGCACGTTGAGCCACGCTGCGGCGTGCCCTTGATTATTTCGTGTAGCGTGTTTCGCGTCGCGGGGACATCGCGAATGGCGTGGGCGTCCTCGCTTCGATCACCTCGATTCGTTGACAGGGATCGTGATACCGGAACATAATATGGCCGCACGTATGACAGACAAGCCCCGCCGGCGACAGCGGAGATCGCGCGGACGCCGGTCGTCAGGCGGACGACACCTTCCTCTACGTTTTTGGATCTTAGGTTGGAACCAATCATGGAACGCTACAAGACGGCCCGACGCGGGTTCTTGGTGAAGGCCGGGGCTTTGGCCGCCGGGTCTTTGGTACCGCCTCGTTTCATCGCGGCAAGCACCTTGGGCATGACCGAGGCCGGTTCGCCGAACGATCGACCGGGGATCGGCGCCGTCGGAATGCGCTATCAAGGCACGGTGATTACCCTGATTGCTCAGAACCACGGTCGGGTTGTCGGCATCGCGGATGTCGATCGCAATGTGCGCGAACAGGCCCGCGCGAGCTTCGGAAGCACCCCGCTCATCTTCGAGGATTACCGGCAACTTTTGGATCGCAAGGATGTGGACGTCATCCTCATCGGCGCTCCCGACCATTGGCACGCCAAAATGACGATCGACGCGTGTCGAGCGGGAAAAGACGTCTATGTCGAAAAGCCGATTACTTTGACGATCGACGAAGGGAAGATCATTCGCCGTGTGGCGGAAGAGACCGGTCGCGTGATCCAAGTCGGCTCCTGGCAACGGAACGATGCCCGTTATCGGTTAGCGGTCGAATTGGTTCGGGCGGGACGATTGGGAAACCTGCGGAAAGTTTCGGTGGGGGTCGGTCCCAATCCGACCGGAGGGCCGTTTCCCGAGCGACCGGTTCCAGGGGCTCTCAACTGGAATTTGTGGCTGGGGCAAGCGCCGGAAGTGCCCTACGTGGAGGAACGCTGTCATTATACGTTCCGTTGGTGGTTCGAATACGCAGGGGGCAAGGTGACGGATTGGGGGGCTCACGACGTGGACATCGCCCAATGGGGAATCAACGAGTTGCCGAGCGAGATTGAGGGGCAAGGCAAGCTCCCCGACGTCCCGAATGGGTACAACGTCCCGGTCGATTTCCGCGGCATTGTTCGCTATCCCAGCGGCGTCGAGCTGTTGGTGGACGAACAGAGTCGGGTGGGCGTCCTTTTCGAGGGCGAGCAGGGGCGGCTATTCGTCAATCGGGGAAGCATCTCGGGAACGCCCGTGGACGCACTGAAGGACGACCCTCTGCCTCGCGATCAATTCCGCCTTTACGACTTCGACAATCTGTCGCGACCGGAGCGGGTCGGAAAACTGGACGCCATCGTCAATCACATGGGCAACTTTTTTGATTGCGTCCGCGAGCGAAAGCGGCCTATCTCCGATTGCGAGAGCCAGCACCGCAGCGCCACGACCTGCCATTTGATCAATCTTGCGATTCGTCTCGGACGGCCTTTGCGGTGGGATGCCCAAGCGGAGGCCTTCGTAGGCGACGACGAAGCCAATAGCATGCTATCCCGCCCGCAACGGAAGGGGTTCGAGGTCGTGTGACCGTCGCGGCGGCGGGGACTAAGATGGAACCGGCACGCATTGTGCCGCAGACGGCGCGATCTTTCGCAGATCAATTCGATGCGGCGGGGTAAAAATCCGAACCTGTGGATGCGGTGAGAGTGATTTTATGCACGACGGGAAAGTGTGGACGAGGCGCGAGTTCACGGCGGCGTCGGTCGCCGGGCTGACGATCGGAAGCTCCGCGTGGAGTTGCGATACGGTGAAAGCGGCGTCGGCGGAGCCTTCCCCTTCCACGCCTTTTCGTCTGAAGTATCTCTTGGCGTCCTGTCTCTACGGGTATACGGACGTGAGGCAGGTTTTGCCGGAGGTCGCCAAGACCGGCGCACGATCCATCGACTTGTGGCCCAAGGTTCACGGCAGTCAACGCGAGCAGTTGGACGTAATCGGAGAGGACGGCTTTCGCGGCCTATTGCAACAACATGACGTAAAACTGGGTTGTCTGACTCGCTACGATCTGGGACCGTTTCGGCTGAAAGAGGAGATGCAGTTGGCCGCACGGATGGGCTGCGCGTTGGTCGTGACGGGTGCCGCGGGGCCGAAGGGATTGTCCGGCGCGGAGTTGAAAGAGGCCGTCGCTCGGTTCGCGGAAGCAATGAGATCCCACCTTGAGGTTGCGGAGGGCTGCGGGGTCACCGTGGCGATCGAGAATCACGGCAATAGCCTGATCGAGTCGCCCGACTCGATGAAATGGTTGGCCGAGATGGCTCCGTCTCCTCATCTGGCGATCGCATTCGCGCCTTATCACCTTCCGCAGGATTCCTCCCTGCTGGCCGAGTTGATACGTGCCCTAAGCGACAAGGTTGCCGTTTTCTACGCTTGGCAGCACGGCAAGGGTTGCATGACCGCCATGCCGCCGGAGGACGAGCTTTTGCAAATGCCGGGCAGAGGACCGCTCGACTTTCGGCCGCTGCTGCACGCCCTCCGGGACGTGAACTACCCGGGTTTTACCTCGATTTTCATGCACCCCTATCCGCGCGGAAGACTGATTCGAGAGTCCGTTGCGGATGTTACGGACGAGGTGAACCGAGCCAAAGAGTACCTGGAGCGATGCCTGACGTAGTGAGATTCCCGCGCCGGTGGGCGTGAGACGGTTCATTCCGACGGTCGAGTCGGGCGTATCGAACATTGGGAGACTCGTTACATGGATCAAGTGCTGATAGTTGTCGGCGATGCGACCGAGACAGTGGATACGCTTTATCCTTATTACCGTCTGATTGAGGCAGGCTTTCGTCCCGTCGTTGCCGCGCCGGAGAAACGACGCTATCAAATGGTCCTCCACGAAGTGAAGCCGGGTTGGACGATCACCAAGGAGTGGGAAGGCTACACGATCGAGGCGGACATCGCCTTTCGAGACGTTCGCCCCGAGGAATACGCGGGCATCTTTTTCTCCGGAGGGCGTGCACCCGAGTATTTAAGGTACGACCCCGACCTGGTCCGCATCACTCGGCACTTCTTCGAGGCGGCGAAGCCGATTGCGTGCGTCTGCCACGGGGTCGAAATCCCGGCCTATGCCGGTTGCGTGAAAGGCCGGCGCATGGCTACCGTTCCCAAATGCCGATTCGATCTGGAGGTGTGCGGCGGTATCTTTGTGGATGAACCGTGCGTGATCGACGGGAACTTGGTGAGCGGGCGGACGTATCACGATCATGGTTATTACATCGGGCCGTGGATCAAAATGTTGGAGTCCCGGCGGGCAAAAGCCGCTGAGGCTTGAAGGCGTATCGGTCAAGAGGTTTCTCGCCGTATTCGCAGTGCGTTGTAGAACAAGGGGACATGCCGCGATTCGATGCGAAGGGAAATCTGCTGGGCTTGGAACTGGAGAATCAGGTGATGACTTCCACCGCGGGTAATCGTACTTCGGCCCGTTTTCTGATGTACTTACGTGTGTCGGGAATGCTGGGCCGACCGGGCTGGAACGGCGTCAATTGCGATGCCGCCGTAGGCTGCGCCACGACGCTCTCGCGGGTGCTTTTCGCACCGGTTGCGGTGCTGCTCTTGTGGGCCGGCGCGGTTGCGCGATCGGAAGTCGCGAATGCCTCGGATGCCGCCGCGGACCGACCGCCCAATATTGTGGTCATTTTGGCCGACGATCTCGGCTATGGCGATCTCTCTTGCCTGAATCCCAAATCGAAGATCGACACTCCGCATATGGACCGGCTTGCCCGTGAGGGCATGACGTTCACCGACGCGCATTCGCCCTCGGCGGTTTGTACGCCGACGCGGTACGGACTGTTGACCGGTCGTTACGCCTGGCGGACGCGTTTGCAATCGGGCGTGCTTCTCGGTTTCGATCGTCCGCTCATCGAATCGGGACGGGAGACCGTGGCGTCGTTTCTCAAACGGCACGGGTATGCCACGGCGGCAGTCGGGAAATGGCATCTCGGTCTGGGGTGGCAGGATGACCAAGGGCGACCGGTGACGGAGCGGGACGGCACGACGAACGATCCGGGCGTGGATTACGGGATGCCCATCACGGAAGGGCCGCTCACGGTGGGCTTCGACTACTTCTTCGGCATCAGTGCCTCGCTCGATATGGCGCCTTATTGCTACATCGAAAATGACCGCGTGGTGCAACCGCCGACGTTGGATACCGAGGGCGAAGCCTTCCCGCGCAATTGGCGCCGCGGCAAACGATCTCCGGACTTTCGGCACGAGGAGGTCTTGCGGAAGTGTACGGAAAAGGCCGAGCAATGGTTGGCGGACCGACGGGGCGAGGATCCCGAGAGGCCGCTTTTCCTTTACTTCGCATTGACGGCCCCGCATACCCCCGTGCTGCCCGAGGAACCGTTCCGAGGAAAAAGCCGGGCGGGGGAGTACGGAGATTTCGTGATCCAGACGGATTGGGCCGTGGGACGCATCTTGGAGACCTTGGACCGGCTACATCTCCGGGAGAACACCCTTGTCATTGTCACCAGCGACAACGGTTCCACGATGACGATTCGGCCGTTCTTTGCCCAGTACGAGCATGACACGAACTATCATTTTCGCGGCCAAAAATCCGATGCCTGGGAAGGAGGGCATCGCGTCCCGTTCCTTGCGAGGTGGCCGGCCCGGATCGAGCCTGGGACGACCTGCGAGGCTACGATTTGCCTGACCGATTTGCTGGGGACGTTCGCGCAGATCGTGGGGGATACGCTGCCCGAGACGTGCGGAGAGGACAGCTTCGGGTTCTTGCCGCTGTTGGCCGGTAAAGCCGACACGGTCAATCGTCCGCCCGTCGTGATGCACTCGATTAACGGCAAATTCGCCGTGCGTCAGGGCGATTGGAAATTCATCGACTGCCGCGGTTCCGGCGGTTGGAGTTTGCCGGAGAATCGCGTGCCCGACAATGCACCCGCGGGCCAACTTTATAACCTTCGCGAGGACGTTGGCGAAAAAGACAACCTCTTCTTAACCCGGCCCGACACGGTATCTCGGCTACGAACCGTCTTGAATACGATTCGAGAATCCGGTCGCAGCAGGCTGTGAACGGCGGACGCCGCGCGGACTGCCGATGCCGCAAACAGAGGGGCGAGTCGGTTCACTTCTCACTCTGTAGATGAGAGTTGGCGATACGCAGGGGGCGAAGCCCGTCGCTGTTTTCGCTGAGAATGCGTATCGACTGCCCGGCGACCGCCGGCACGCCCTCGGCCTCTTCGAGGGTGTTTGCCGGGGCTTGAGTCGCAAAGGGATTGCGAACCAAGACGGGAGTCGGACGAGGCGGGGTCGCACGCATCTCCCGTGCGGGAAGCGCGGCAGGGCGGCGGTCGAGCGGCCAGGCAAAGCCCGCGGAGGCAAACCAAGGACGTTGGGAGGTGAAAAAGGCGAGGCGTCCCGGCGCCCATAAGCGGGCGGCATCCGAGCGATATACGATCCCTCGGCCCAACACGAGTGTCCGATATCCGTACTGCGTGACGGGATACCTCACGAAGTAGGGCCGCGTATCGTACTCATCGGTAAAGTTCGGCCAAAGGCCGGCGGGATGCCCCGGAACGGCGGGCACACGCAGCAGGTGGATCGAGGGGACGTCCGGGATAGGCCGTAAGGAGCATCTTCCGGCAAAATACTCTCCGCCAAATACCGGTCTGATTCCGTCCTCGCCAAGACCCGTCAGAGAGAACACCGCGGCAAGGAGCAACGGCGTCATCGATCGAAAGCGTACCATCGAACCCGTCCCGCCAAGGGCCTGAGTGAGAATCTAGCGCGAGAAGCCCGTCTCTTCTCCAGGCTAATTGCGGAACTCGGGGAATTCAAATTCACTGACGGGCGCGTTGAATGCGGATGGTAACCGCTTCCAAGTCTCAACCGCCCGCGGCAGCTTGGGAGTCGCCGCCGATGGCGTCGGATTGACCATTCTGATCGGGGGCGGGGGGACTCGATGAAGGGGCTTCGCCGGATGTCGGGGCGTCTGCGGTGGGCGCTTTGGGTACCGGCAAATTCGGGTTTTGCCGCATCATGGCCTCCCGCATCTCATCCTCCTCGGTCCGCGGCGTAACCTTTTCGCCGCTGGGTAGGACGAACGGTTCCCCCATGCCGGGGAGATCGGGGACTGAGAACTCCAGTTCGCCGAGTTCCTCCAGCGGCGGACGGGATTCGCAGCCCGAAAGGAACACCGCGAACAGCAGCGCGGCCGCGGACAAAGAAGCTTTCAGCACGAGTCGGCCCGCCAAAAAAGAATGAGTCGCAATCAAACCAGTGGCGTTTCGGTCCATGGGATACACCTTTCAACGGCCCGGACGTAAGACGTTTTGGGCAGATACGCCCGATGCCGCCCCGCGGTTCGTTCCGGCCCGCAAATCACGGTGACGCCTTGGGTCGCACCCAGGTTTGGCCCTTCTTGTAACGATTGGCACGATCCACGACGACGGGATCTTTGCTGATGCGAATGACGGCGTCCAGTGCTTTGTCGAAATCGGACTTGTTCGCCTCGCGAAGTTCCCTGTGGTGAGCCAATTCCACGATGGAACCGCACGCTTCCTGTGCATAGGCGGGCTGATCCAAGAATGTGACGAGATATCTAAGTGTCGCCACATCCCGAATGGCCTGGGCCCGTTGCAGGATGAGAAGTCGCTCCTCGTCGCGCGTGCATAGCTTCATGGCCGTTTTGAGGAGTTCGAGCTTTCCGACGTTGTCGCGGTCGGCGGCCAAAGGGGCGACCCGAATCAAGGCGCGGAGGCATGTCGTGCGATGGGCGGCGTGAGGATCTCGCTCGGCCAAGTCGATGAGACGGTCGGCGACGGATCCGTCGGGCCAATTGGCGATGGCGCGAATGCCCGCTTCGTGCCACGCCGAGTCTTGCGATCGTAGGGCGGCTTCGATTTTCGCAAGCGCTGTTTTCCCGCCGACTCGGCCGAGAGTAGGGAGCAAGACCCGTTGGTCGGACTCGCTGAATCCGTCCACGGCCTGGGACAGGGCGGCGTCTCGCGACGGTTCGGGAATGCGAGCGCAGAGGAACATGACGGCCTTCTCAGCGGTTTCCCGATCGCGGCCCGTCAAACCGAGGACGATCCGCAGCATGGAGGGCAGATGTTCCGGGCCTGCCAATTCACCCAAGGCGGAGAGTGCGGCGGTGCGTCGCACGGCATCCTGCCCCGCCGCCAAAGTCAGCAGGCGAGGCACGGCATTCGAGGCGCGTCGCTCGACCAAGAGGCTGATCAAATCGGGAATTTGGCCCGCAGCGGCGGTATCGACCGCGCTTAGAATCATATTTCCGACTTGATCGCCGGGGAGCCTGGTCAAAGCGAAGCCGGCGGCGGTGCGCTCGGCTTCGGATTCCGATCGGAGAGAAGGCAGAATGACTGAAGCGTCGTCGGCTTCGCCCAGAAAGGCCAACGCACGGATCGCCGCGGCGCGAACGTCTGGGGTCTTGTCAGACGCGAGCAGCGAAAGAATCGCCGGTCGGGCGGCTTTGTCGCCCCGATTCGCCAGAGCACCCAGTAAACCGATTTGAGCCTCGGGAGCCAGTCGCGGGAGTTCTTCGGCGAATCGCCGCGTGAACGCCTCCCCCTTCAACTCGCTGCGGACTTGCTCCAGCGCGAGTCCGCGGATTTCGCGATCGGAATCCCGCAAGAACTCGATTACCATCTGCACGGCCTCGGACTCGGCACCGCCGGCCTCTTCGGCCATGCAAGCACGCGGCAAGACCGCAAGCGTTAAACATGGTAATAAAAGCCAAGCGTAGAACAATCGCGACATCAGGGGAGGCTCCCGGTAGGAAACGACCACAAGGGGGAAGACGGATACGGCCTATTCCGCGGCGACGAAGAAAGGCGAGAATCGGCGTAGCGGTCGGTCGCACCCGTCTTCCACGGGTTAAGAAACAACTCCACGGGGAGATTACTGGGACTTGCCGGCGGCGGCCAGCATTCCCCGGGTGGCGGCCAACCGGACCTGTTTCGGCTGATCTTCGCCCGTCAGTTTCCTATACAGTGCGATCGCCTGGACCTTTTCGCCCTTGGCCAGGAGGGCTTCGGCACAGGCGAGCACGGCATCGGCGACCGCCGATCGCGCACTCTCAGCCACGGTGGCCGAGGTCAAGGCCTTGGCCGCTTCGGGAGTGCGGATATCACCCAAGGCGAAGGCCGCCGCGCGGGCGACGTCTGCATCGGAATCGCTCAGCAGCGCAGCCAGGACCGGCACCGACGCCGTGTCTTGACGCACGCCAAGCGAACCGATGACGCCGATCTTGAGCTTGCCGCTCAAATTCGGTAGGGCTTCCCGCATGGCTTGCGCGGCTTCGGGTGCCTGGATGCGCTCCAGTGCGTATCGGGCCATGTGCGAGTTCTCGGCGTCTCCCAGGAATCCGGCCAAAACCGGGATGCTCGCGACGGTGCCGATGATCGTCAATTTGCGGCAGATGAAATCCTTGGCCGCGCGGGAAACCCCGCCTTGGAGAAGGTCCAATAGTTTCGTCTCCAATTCCCCGCGCGCCGCCGCGTCCCCGTGGGAAGCGGCGATCGCGTCGTCGATGGGCTTCAGCACCTTGGGGTCGGAACCCCAATCAAAAGTCTTCAAGGCTTCAAAGGCGTCTTCCAACATGGCTTATCCTCGCTAGGGAAAATTGTGATTCGAGAGACGTTGTTGCGGACGAAGTCGCCGCCGTGCGAAAAAAGCGAAGCCGTCCCTTTCTCGGTACGACGAAAGCCTACAGGACCCACGGTTCGCGGCGGGCGCGGTCTCGCAATCGATCGGCTTCGGGATCGTTCACGAATTGCTGGGCCGCGGCGTCCCACTTCAGCGACCGCTTGAGCGTGTAGGCGATGATTCCCAAGTGGCAGACGGCCATGGTGTTGATGGCCAATTCGATGTCGCGGAACGGTTTTTCGCGAGTCTTCACACACTCGATGAAATCGCCGTAAATGCCGCCGGAACCTTTGTATCCGGGGACGGGCTTGGGATCGCGGCGTTCACCCGGCGTGCCCTCCACCTGGAGGTTGCCCGTATCGGGGCGATTGTGATAAAGCACGATCCCGTTGGGGTAGCGATACTCCAGGAATTCGCGGCCATTCTCGTTGTGGTAGATGACCTCTTGGGGTTGCAATTCCCGTACGTCCACGGCAAAGGTGGCGCCGCCGAAATGGTGGGCGCCCCAGTCCGTCATTCCTCCGCCCGAGTAGTCGATGTAGGATCGCCAACTTCCCCCACCGGTGCCGAAGTTCCCGTCGCAACGAGCCTTGTTGTACGGGGCCCAAGGTGCCGGGCCGAGCCACATTTCCCAGTCGATGTCGTCGGGAACGGGTTCGGCGGGCAAATAGCAAGGCTGCGATAAGGGGCCGACGTTGACATTGATCCACTTGATCGTTCCAAGCTCGCCGCCCCAGCACTTGTTTACGACGTCGCGGTAGTCCTCCAGCACGCGCTGGCTGCCGCCGGAGACGACGCGGGCGTAGCGCCGGGCGGCCTCGACCATCAAGGGGCCTTCGCGAAGCGTCCGCGTCTCGGGCTTCTGGCAATAAACGTCCTTGCCGCTGCGGCACGCTTCGATGACGATAATGGCGTGCCAGTGGTCCGGCGTGGCTACGTGGACCGCGTCGATGTCGGTTCGCGCCAGGACTTCGCGAAAATCGTTGTAGGCCTTGCAGTCGCCGTTCTGATAGTGCTTGTCAACATTGGCTTTGGCCTGTTCGCGAAAGCTCTTGCGGACGTCGCACACGGCCACGTATTGGACATCCGGGCGACCGAGAAAGGCTCCCAAATCTCCCCGGCCCATGTTGCCGATACCGATACCGCCCATCACGATCCGTTCGCTGGCGGGCGGCGTCTCGCCGTCGCCGAGGGCCTTTGTCGTGATGATATAGGGCAAAGCAACGGCGGCGCTTGAAGTTTTCAAGAAGCTCCGCCGACTGGTCCTGTTGGCAGCACTCATGGATCTCTCCTTTTCGGAATGCATAATGCCGGGGGCGTCTCCCACTGAGACGAAGCCGAACCGGGCAGGAAGGACAGCACTCATTTAAGCCCCCACCGCGGCGAAAGTCCATAAGGGCACGCGCGCCGTCGCAATTTCGTTCGGAATGCGTCGACCTGTGCGAGAGTCGTGGAAATCGCGGCGAATGTTCACGCTGGGTTCGACGGTCGACGCTCAAGCAGGCGAGGAGTCGTCGTCGGCCTTCTCCGGGCCGCGGGAATCCTCGTCGTCGGTATCCGGCGGCACGGCGGCGTCCGAATCCCCGTGTTGCGATCCCGTACTGTAGTCCGAAACATCCTGCCACGAGGTGTCGGCGGACGCATTTTCCCGAAGGTGCAAGTGAATCTCTCCGAACAGTTGCGCCTGTTCGAGTCGGACCTGACCGTGCCGCACCAGTTCCAAACAAGCCAGAAAAATGCCGATCAGCGTGGACTTGTGCATCCCTTTTTCGAAGAGGCGGCTGAACGCGATATGCCGCTCCTTTTGCAGACGGCGATAGATGCGCTCCATGAAGACGCGAATCGGCGTATCATCGTACACAATGGCCGGCGTGGCCGTTCGGTCCAACTCTTTGACGATGCGAACGAATGCGTTGACCAGGTCCCATAGTTGGACGTCTTGCAGCGGTTCCTCGGCGGGGTTTCGCTCTACGCTGCCCAGGTCATCGGAGAGTCGGCGAAAGGTTTGTTGCCAGGCGCGTGCCTTTTCCTCCAGCTCATACGCGGCATCGCGATATTTTTTGTATTCCAAAAGCCGGCGAACAAGCTCGTCGCGGGCGGGTTCCTCGACCTCGATCGCCGATTCTTGGTGCGGCAGCACTTCGTGGGATTTGATCTCGGCCAACCAACCGGCCATGGCGAGGAATTCGGCCGCGGTGTCCACATCCAAAGGCACCCCGGAATCGAGGTATTCTAAGAATTGCTCGGCGATGCGGCCCACCGAGATCTCGGTGATTTCCAGCTCATTCTTACGGACGAGATAGAGCAGGAGGTCCAGAGGCCCGCGGAAGACATCGAGTTGTACGCGAAAATCCATGCTTCGCCATCCGTGGAGGGAGACACCGCGAAGAGAGGGTGTCCGATCGCCACACGACTTCAGAATAGGGGGCTAGCAGAATTCCTTCCAGCCCAGTTCCTCCAGCTTCGCTAAGACTCGGCGGATTTCCTCTTCACGACGTTTGTCCGCAACCAACGTGGCATCGGGCGTGGCGACGATCACCAAGTCGTGCGCTCCCAACACCGCTATCAGATGGTGCGGATCACGGCAGCGGACGATGTTCCCGGTGGCCTCGATCAGCAGCGCTTTGTCGGCGGCGATGGTGTTGTTCCCGGAATCTTGACGATAGAGGCGTTCCACGGACCGCCATCCGCCCACGTCGTCCCACAGGAAATCCGCCTCGATCATGACGACGTTGTCCGCCTTCTCCATGACGGCGTAGTCGATGGAGATTTTTTCCACGGCTTCGAACTCGCGGTCCAGGATTTCGGCGAACTTTACCGAATCGACCGCGGCGGCGATGGTTTGCAAACGCTCATGAACGGCGGGACGATAGCGTTGGAGTGCCTGCAAGATGGTATCCGCACGCCAAACGAAGATTCCGGCGTTCCAAAGGAATCGTCCGGACTCGACGTATTCGCGGGCCGTTTCGGAAGCGGGCTTTTCGCGGAAGCCCGCCACGGTAAAGACTCGCGACGGCATTTCCGACTCGGCCAAGGCCGGTGAGGGCACTGCCTCGCCTCGCTGCAAATACCCGAAAGACGGCGACGGATAGGTGGGCGGCACGCCAAACGTGATGAGTCGGGTCGGGTCCTCGCTCACCAGGGCATGGGCCGTCCGCAGCGCCGCGCGAAAGCGATCCGGAGGTTCGATGATGTGATCGGCGGGCATGACGACCATGACGGCATCGGGGTCCCGTCGCAACAGATGGATCGCCGCCAGGCCGATACACGGCGCCGTATTCCGCGGATAGGGTTCGCACAGGAAGGCGTCGCGAGGCAGGACGGACAACGATTCGTGCAGCAGGCCGGCCAAATCCCGAGTCGTGGATATCAGGATTCGATCCAGAGGTACGAGGTCGCCCAGGCGGTCGACCGCGTTTTGAATCAGCGTGCGGTTTCCGCGCAGGGTCAGCAATTGTTTGGGTGCGGCCGCGCGACTCTCCGGCCAAAGTCTTGTTCCCGTTCCTCCGGCCAAGATCACGGCGTGCAACATGATGGCGTATTCCCGTTTGACACAAGTTGAGATGCGAGGGCTTCGTTGCGCTTGAGCCGATCCAATGACGCTGACTTCCGCTCCCTTCGAGCTTCGGCGGTGACGAAGACTAATCCATGCCTTGCCTTTCGTCGGCGACGTTCACCGTTACCGGCCCATCCGGGCCGAAATAGACGGGTTCACTAATCCGGGTGCCGCTCGGCAGTTTCTGCGACAGTTCCCACGAATCCATGGCGAAAAGAGGGCTGATTTCGACCACCGGATCGCCGACGATTTCGCAACCGGCTTCGCTGAGCAGTCGTCGGCATTTGATCGCCATGCGGTCTCGGACGTATTCCGGGGTATCGCGTTCGGCGCCGGCGGCGTTTTTCAGAGGCGCGAATTGATCGTCTTCGTCCACCTCGATGACGATCGCATTGGCGGCATGCGGGATAAGATCGAAGATGAAACGCTCGAACTTCACTGCATTCGCCGTCTCCGGTTGTACGAGGGATCGAGTGATAGGGTCGTAATGCGTCACTTTCTTGAATGCCACGTGGAAGGGCAGGGCCTCCGCCGAATCGGCGACACGCGAGAGGAAATCCACCTCGATGACGTGCACGCCGATGCTCCCCGCCCAAAGCAGCGGTTTACCGTCCGGACCGGTCTTTGTCGCCAAGTCGTCGGGAAGATCGCTGTATTCGACCACGTGCAATCGGTCGCCCACCTGCACGACATTGCCGACTTTGTCGAACGGCGTCCGCTTGGCGACCACCAACGTGGACATCTCCGATCCGGCCAGGATGTGATGGCCGATGAATTCCGGATCCGCCACATCCAGAAGCGGGTTATCGACTTGAAAGTAGAATAGGTGCCGGATACCTTGCCGCTGAAAGCGTTCCAGGATTCCGTCGCGGTGGATCGCCGCCGCCATCCCCCCGTGACCGTTGGGACTGAGGGCCGGGGCGTCCGGTCCGGCCATCAAAATCCTCCCTGTGTTCGCGTCCACCGACGGCATGGTCCCCTGACAAAAGACGTGCAAATCGTTTCCCAGTCCGAACCGTTCGTGACGTTCGAAATAGTCGATCGTTTCGGCGTGGGTTACGGGACTGGTCATCAGGGCCAGCGGGATGCGACTTCCGTAGCGCTTTCCCCGGGCACGAATCTTCTCGGCGAACACTTGAAACAGCGAATGTCCGGACAGGGGACCGATGGGAAACATCCCCTTGGGGTGCTCGAACCCCAGCCGAGAGCCTTGGCCGCCCGCCACTAGGACGCAGGCCACGCTTCCGCTGCGGAGGGCTTCTTCGCCGCACTCCAAGGCCTCCCTGCGCCGTGAGGCATTCGCCCGATCGCTCAATCTCGGTCCGCGAGGGGATGTGGCGTTTTGCAATAGGGAGGCGATGTCGGGCTTGTTGTCTCGACCCTCATAAAGGCGGCGAATAAGCTCGAAGTCGATGGCTCGCAGCGATGCCGCGAGCGCCTCGCGTCGGTCGGGCGGCAACTCATCCCAGGCAGCCAGAAGGTGCTCTTGGCCGTACTCCCGCAGTCGGCGCTGCCAGTACTCGCGTTGATCCGTTTGTATCATCGTTTCCACTCCGTCCATTCGGGAATAACCCGTCGTCACTCGCTGAAGACCCGTGATACTACGTTTCCACGCTGGGCAGGGTGACCTCATCCGCGCTACTTGGGTGCGGCGAGATCTCGGTTCGGATTCTCAGGCCGTCGTAGGCCGGTTCGACGCCGGGGGGCAGTTGCTCGCTGAACGTGGCGTGGTCCAACCGATGGCAAAGATGCGTCAAGTAACATCGGCGGGGCCGAACGATACGGATGATTGCCAAGGCCTCTTCGACCGACAGGTGCGTGGGATGCGGTTCGTGGCGCAGGCAATCCAGGATCAGAACGTCCAGGTTTCGCAAACGCTTTAGCGTCTCCTCGGGGAACTCTTTCACGTCCGTGCAATACGCGGCGTCACCGAATCGGAACCCCAGCACGTCCCACGGTCCGTGCTTCAGTCGCAGAGGGATCACCCGGGTACCCAAAAGCTCGAAAGGCGCGGTGTCGATGGTGATGAATTCGAGTTGCGGGACCCCACCCGCCGGGGCGTTCTCCTCGAAGGCGTAATCGAAGGCCTTGCGAATTCGGGCTTCCACGTAGGCCTCGCAGTAAACCGGTACCGCGGTCTTGCGTCGCTGGGAAATGATCCGCAAGTCGTCCAGGCCGAAGAGATGATCTGCATGAGCATGGGTGTAGAGCACGGCGCGGAGGTCGGAAAGGCCCTCCCGACAAAGTTGCAAACGCAATTCGGGCGGAGTATCGATCAAGACCGTCCCTTCCGGCAAACCCACCGCCAGCGAACACCGGGTGCGGCGATTTCTGGGGTCGTCGCTGGTGCAGACCGGGCAGCGACAACCGATCAGGGGCACTCCGTGCGACGTGCCGGTTCCCAAAAACGCGATTTCTCCCGAGGATAGCGAGGCTGGCGGTATCTTCGTCACGGTTGATGGATTTGGTCTAGCAGGGCGGAAATTCGGTTCTTGCGGGGCGGAAATACAGTCCTATTTCTCCCGAAGCCGGAAGCCGATAGGTCAGGGATTCTCGACGAACCCTTCCAATATAACCGAATCGACGACGTCGGCCGAAGAGTGCCGGAGGGCATCCTTGCCGAGACCTGAATGATTGGACGTTCGGCGTCTCTGGACGCAAACTGACAACCATCCGCCAATCCCCGGTTACAAGCTTTTTTGGGGCCGCTCAGGCCCGCCAAGGTCACGGCCCAACGTTTGTGTACACTCATGGGTAATACTTAATCCACCCGCAATAGTGGTTAGTGTGCGTGTTCGTGATTGACGACTTCGGGCCTAGTCGTTAAATTGCGGTCGGCGCTCAATTTGCGGTTTAGGCCTCGTGAAGCGGCTCGGACGGGCCGAGTGCGCAAGCCTGTCATTTTGTACGGGCATGGCGTTTGCTACAATCTCTATTTGCGCCTGTTTTGGCGTATTGACCTGTCTATTTGACAAAACCGACCCGACCGGGTGGTAACACCCCTTCCCTAGGAATCTGCGCCGTCTTTCATATTAGGGCTGTACTCTGATGGAGCTATTGGAACGTCTTTGGGACGCGGTGACGGACACCTTTACGGTTCTCGGGCAGACCGTGGATCGCAGTGTTACCGCCGTTTTCGGTTCCGCCAACGCTCGCTATGTCCGCCGGTTGCAACCGAAGGTGCAGGCGATCAACGATTTGGAACCGCGCTATCAGAAGATGACGGATGCCGAACTGCGGGAGCAGACGGAGAAGTTCCGCAAGCGATTGGAGGCGGGCGAGTCGTTGGACGACATCCTCGTGGAGGCCTTCGCCGTCTGCCGCGAGGCGTCGCGCCGCGTGTTGGGAATGCGGCATTTCGACGTCCAACTGATGGGCGGTATGGTTTTGCACAACGGCAGCATCGCCGAGATGGTGACCGGTGAAGGAAAGACCCTGGTCGCCACGTTGCCCGCCTACTTGAATGCCCTGGAAGGGAAGGGCGTTCACGTCGTCACCGTGAACGACTATTTGGCCCGGCGCGACATGGAATGGATGGGGCCGCTTTATATGTTCCTCGGGTTGACCGTCGGAGCGATTCAGCACGACATGGGCGCCCGGGAACGCCAAAAGGCCTACGCCTGCGACATCACCTACGGGACCAACAACGAATTCGGCTTCGATTACCTCCGCGATAACATGCGATTGGCGGCGCGAGGCGACGATCGATTTCCCGCCGAAATGCAGCAGGTGCAGGGGCGTTTGCACTACGCCATCATCGACGAGGTGGACAACATCCTGATCGACGAGGCGCGAACGCCGCTCATCATTTCCGGTCCTGCTCACGACGACATTTCGCGCTACCGTCGCGCCGATCAGATCGCGCGGCAACTCAAACCGGAAGCGCACTTCGAAATCAACGAAAAGGATCGTACCTGTCATCTCACCGAGGAGGGTATTCGCAAGGCGGAGGAATTGGCCGGCGTCGAGAGTTTCTACACGGCCGGCAATTTGGAATGGCCGCATCTCATCGACAACGCGCTGAAGGCCCATCACCTTTACAAACGCGACGTACATTACGTGGTGCAGGGCGATGAGGTGGTAATCGTCGATGAGTTCACCGGGCGACTGATGCACGGTCGGCAGTGGAGCGACGGTCTTCATCAGGCCGTGGAAGCCAAGGAAAACGTGCGGATCAAGGAGGAGACGCAAACCCTCGCCACGATTACGATCCAGAATTTCTTCCGCTTGTACGACAAGATCTGCGGCATGACCGGTACGGCCATGACCGAGGCGAACGAGTTTTGGAAGATCTACAAACTCGAGGTCGTGGCGATTCCCACCAACCGGCCCCTCCGGCGTGTCAACCATCCGGACGTAATCTATCGGACGGCCCGTGAGAAATACCAGGCCATCGTCGAAGAAATCGAACGGATGCACAAGTGGGATACGGTTTGGTTTACGCGTTACGAATACGAGATCGGCGAGGTCAAACAAGAGAGCGACGACTCCATCGTCTTCATTACCAAGGAAGGCGAGCGGAAGATTCTGCCCAAGGCCAAGTTGCATCACATCGAACGCAGGGGACGCCCGATCTTGGTGGGCACCGTCTCGGTGGAAAAGAGCGAGATGCTCTCGGAGATGCTAAGCCGGCGGGGCATCAAGCACCAGGTACTGAACGCCAAGCATCACGCCCGCGAGGCCGAAATCATCGCTCAGGCCGGACGCAAGGGAGCGGTGACCATCGCCACCAACATGGCGGGACGCGGTACGGACATCATCCTCGGAGGAAATCCGGAGGCGATGGCTTGGGCCGTCTTGCAGCACAAATACCCCACGCGTTTGGACGTTCCGCGGGAAGAGTGGGACGCCCTCGTCAATGAGATCGAGAAGCGCGAGCAGATGAAGGCCGAGGGACGCGAAGTCGTCGCCTTGGGCGGGTTGCACGTCATCGGAACCGAACGTCACGAGGCCCGCCGCATCGACAATCAGTTGCGAGGGCGTTCGGGGCGTCAAGGCGATCCCGGCAGTAGCCGATTCTACCTGTCGCTCGAAGACGACCTGATGCGAATCTTCGCGGGCGATTGGGTCAAGAACGTCCTCACTCGCCTGGGCATGGAGGAAGGTCAGGCCATCGAAAGCCGCATGGTCACGCGTCGCATCGAGGGGGCGCAGAAAAAAGTCGAGGAACGCAACTTCGAAATCCGCAAGAATCTGCTCGAGTACGACCAAGTCATGGACGAGCAGCGGAAACGCGTGTACAGCTACCGGCAGAACATCCTCGAAGGGGCCGATTGCCGAATGCTGGTCACGCGGATGATTCGGGAACAGATCGACCATCATCTCGACATCTGCTTGGCCAAAATGTTCGGCGCGGATATGTTCGCGGAGTGGGCGGGCCGACAACTCTCCACGGAATTCCGCGGTCGTGATTTCCGCGGCATGGAGTTTTCCACGGCGGAGGCGTTCGCACGCGATCAAGCCGAGCGCATGGCGGAAAGCCAACTCTTCGATCTCATCGAGGAGAATTTGCCCGAGGACGCCGACCCGGAGGATTGGAACTGGGAAGCCTTGGCGAAGTCCATCTCCGCTCGTTGGAAGGTGGACGTCAAGGAACGCGATATCCGCAGGATTCCTCGGGAGGAACTCCTCGATGCGCTTCTGGAAAAGGTCCAGGCCGCGATTCGCGAGGTCGATCTTCAGGAGGGGGCGAAATTCCTGGAACCCGACTTCGGTCTGAAGAGCAGCATCAACTGGGTGCGGGGAAAGTTCGGCATCGAACTGAGCCTGGACGAACTTCGGGATTTGGAGCCCCCGGCGGTCAAGGATTTGGTCTTTGAAAAGGCCCTGGAGGCGTATCGCCGCAAGGAAATCGAGTTCCCCTTGCGGGCGGGGTTGGCCTACTATTCGGGTCGCGATGCCACGGGGCATCGTGTTTACGATCGCGAAGGTCTCCTGGCCTGGGCCCGCAGTCGCTTCGACGTGGAATTGTCCGAGGACGATCTCAAGAACAAGTCCGGACAAGAGATCTGGGACATTCTACTGGAGGCTTCCGAGCGGCAGTTCGAGAAAGCCGAAAAACTTCGGGAGGAAGGCACGGCCTTGCTCCGTTCCTTGTTCCAAGGAATGGCGGACGATCCCCGAGCCAAGGTTCCCCAAGACCATCCGCAATTGGATGCGTTTTGTCGATGGACGGCGGAGCACGTCGATCTGCAACTGACTCCCGATGATGTGGCGCGGATGGAACGCCGCGATCTGGAATGGAAGTTCCGCGATGCGTTCAATCATCGCTATGCGCCGGAAATGCGGAAGATGGAGCGATTCCTGCTTCTTCACACGCTCGACAGCGCATGGAAAGAGCATCTTCTAGTAATGGATCATCTCCGTAACAGCGTCGGGCTTCGCGGTTACGCCCAGGTCGATCCCAAAGTCGAATACAAACGGGAAGGGATGCGGCTATTCGAGGCGATGTGGGAATCCACGGCGCGCCGGATCACGGATCTCGTTTTCCGCGTGGAGCAAATGGACGAACGATTCGTCCGCTCCATGTGGCAAGAGACGGAAGCGCAGAAAGAGTCGTCGAAAAACGCGGTCGCCGAAATCGCCCAGCAACAGCAGGAAGCCATCGAAGGTTCGCAACAATCCGAGAAAAAGCAACCCTTCCGCAAACGAACGCAGGAAGTCGGACGGAATGAACCTTGCCCTTGCGGGAGCGGCAAAAAGTACAAGCACTGTTGCATGAAGAAGCGCGGCGTCGCGTGAACTCGCACGCGTGTCGGGGAACGCACCTCGATACCCACGCGGGTCTGAGCACAGCGACCGCCTTGCGGGAAAAGGAATTCCCCATGTCGATCTTGTTCGACATCGCTTATCTCGCGCTACTGATCTTGGTCAGCCCCGTTCTGATTTATCGATCCGTCACCGCAGGAAAGTACCGCCGGGGTTGGGCGCAGCGGTTGCTAGGCACGGTGCCGTACCGAAAGAGTCGGCGTCCTTGCATCTGGTTCCACGCGGTCAGCGTGGGTGAGGTCCATCTCCTGCCGCCGCTGGTTCAGGCGTTGCGATGGGCCTATCCGCATTGGGATGTCGTCATCTCCACGACGACCCAAACCGGAATGGAGGTGGCACGCAAGCGGTTTCCGGACCTCACGGTGTTCTACTCTCCGCTGGATTTTTCCTGGGCAGTCGCAAGGGTCTTTTACCGTGTTCGTCCCTCGGTTTTGGTGCTGACCGAACTGGAGATTTGGCCCAATCTAATCAGGGCGGCCAAGGCGCGAGGCGTTCGCGTGGCGATCATCAACGCACGATTAGGGGACAAGAGTTTCGCGGGCTATCGTCGCGCTCGATTCGCTTTGCGACCGATCTTCGCGGCGATCGATCTGATTGCGGTTCAAGACGCGGAAGGCAAGCGGCGATTCCAGCAACTGGGTGCCCATGCCGCCGCGGTCCACGTGACCGGTTCCATGAAGTACGACGGAGCGCAGAGCGATCGCGACAATCCGGCCACCGCACGTCTTCGGAACCTTGCGGGAATCGGGCGGGACGAAGTCGTCTGGATCGCCGGCAGCACTCAGGAGGAAGAGGAGGTCCTCGCGCTTTCCGTGGCTCAGAAGCTGAGCCGACGGTTCCCGAAACTCCGACTGATCGTCGTGCCGCGGCATCCGGAACGATTCGATGCGGTCGCGGATATGTTGTCCCGGAGCGGGATGCCCTGGTTGCGACGCTCGCAGTTGGGAGATGGTCCGGATACGCGCGTACACGCCGCTACGTCGCCCGAGGGCGCGACGAGTGGCGCCTTGCCGAGTCTACCGATATTGCTGGTCGATAGCGTGGGCGAACTGGCGGCATGGTGGGGGATGGCCGACGTCGCTCTGGTCGGCGGGAGCTTTGGACGCCGCGGGGGGCAAAACATGATCGAACCGGCGGCCTATGGGGCGGCGGTTTGCTTCGGCCCGAACACCTGGAACTTCCGCGACGTGGTCCGCCATTTCTTGGCGGCCGAGGCGGCGGTCGTCGTGCGTGATAAGCTCGAATTGGAACGCTTCGTCACACAATGCTTGCAAGACCCGGAGTACCGCCGGGAGTTGGGTAAACGGGCCGCGGACCTGGTTGCCTCTCATCGAGGGGCCGTCGATCGGACGCTGGCGTTGCTCGCTCCCTGGTTGGAATCGGGCGCGCGGGATGCTTTAGAGAGCAATGACCGTTCCCCGGAGATTCCAGCCTACCGCGAGGCAGGCTGACCGACCGTCTTGCACGGGGCGCCCACCAGTAGGATCGCGGTTCTCACAGCGGCTTGACTACTCCGCGCGGTCGCTCCGGCGGACCGTGCCGTCGGCGGTCTGCATTTCTTCCGGAATGGGCTGAACACGCCCTTGGGCGTCCACCAGCGCCAAAAGGACTCGTCCGGTACAAAGAAGATCTTGATCGCGGTACAACAGGTATTCGTGCTCGATCTTGAAGCCGGTGACCCGCCGCACGATGGTCCGGAGACGGAGCAAGTCATCGTACCGAGCCGGTTTGAGATAGCGACATTCGGCCCGCACCACGACCGCGTACAGCCCGCTTTCCTCCCACCGGCGGTAATTGCCGCCCGATGCCCGCAGCAATTCGGTCCGCCCCATCTCGAAATAGATAAAAACCCGGCTGTGGTGTAAAAAACCTCCCGGGTCGCACTCGGGATAACGGACGCGAATCTCGATTTCGTGCTCGGTCAACATGCCCCGGGGTCAATTTCCAGCGAAGCTAAAGTCAATAACGGCGGTCGATTCCCCGAGTGCGTACCGTCGTTGTTCAGCGGCAGGCTGAACGCAGTCCTTGGGGCGTCAAAAATCGAGTTTCCGCGAGACCGCATGCCCTACGGCATCTTCGATCCATGAGCAAAACGGACCATCCTCAGGTCGCCATTCCGCGACAATCGTCATCAGATTTCCCTGCTGGTCAAGTTGCAGGCCGTCCAAACGAAAAATCTTTCCCGAGCGGGACTGGATCACCCAGGCGAATGTTTGGTCGCGCGGGGCCTCGGGGAGGAGACGATACTCGACTCCAAAGCTCATGATCGTTCCCTCCGGTCCCGTTTGCGGCAGGGAAACCGGCAGCGTCAAATCCACCCATCGAACGGTTGGAGAACCCGTCGCGGAACCGGAGGGTTGGGCCGCCGCGATAATCGTCGGTGCGATCTCGCCGAGCGTAGGTCCGGACGATTCCCCGACCGAAGCACCGAGCGGCAAGGAAGAATTGCTTCCACCGGGCGGCACTACCTTCGTCTCGGATTCGCCTTGAGCGGGTCGATGCACGAAGAAGCCCACCGGTCCTCCGACGGTCTGTTGCGGCGGGATTTGTTCCGGCGTGTTGACTTGCTGCGACGTCGCCTGAGGCGTGGGCGGCGAAGCCCGCAAGCTTTCTACGGCCTCGCGAGAACACCCGAGCATCCACAGGCAACCCAGCAAACATAAGCTCGGAAGGCATCGGCGCGATACAGGTAAGCGATTCCACCCCTTTGCCCCGTTCGTGAGGTGTTTCATTCTGCGGCCCCTTTTTTTTAGAAAACACCGCTGAATCCTTTCGCCGAATAGCCCAAGTTCGGCGGTTTGCTCCTTTCTTATGAGCCTATTTTAGCGAGTGAAATCGCAAACGGAAGAAGGCCGCGAGAAATCCCTGTCGAGTGTTTCAGGAAGGTCAGGTCCGGCCTTGTAAAGAGAGCTCATCTCGCTACCGCAAATAGGACCTCAAAGCGAATACGCTAGAAATGACGCATCCACAACGCCATTAGGTCGCCGCCCGTGGCCAGTGCCTAGCGCGACACGAGGTAATCGATCACTACCCATCACTACCCAATAGTCCAGCAGGCTCACAATGTGCGGGTGACCGGGAATGGCTTTGATGAGCGAGAGGTTATTCGGTTCCTTTTTCAGGGCGAGATTCTTCCCGTTGATCGGTTGCAGCGAAACCTTCACCGCCGAGCGGACCCCGCTGGGGGATTCCACCTCCCCGGCTTCGGCAAACCCGCCCGACCCCAGGCGTTTGATCGGCCGAAGTTGCTGCCCGTTCGCCAAAAACACCCGCACCACGTCGTCCATTCCCGCACCTCATCGCGGCCGATAACTCCTCGTTAGCTCGCTTCCGAAGGGGTTTTCTATTTGGCGCACTAATCGTACCTGGCGACAGACCAGCCACTAAGTTGCAGTGAATCCTGACACAAAAGGCACAGCGGATCGTTGTGTCCCACTTACGGGAAGCGAGAGTCCATGCTCGTCGTCTCTCGAGCACGGTTTTTCGTAGATCGCTGCGAAAATATCCAACGATTCATTCTGCTTGCCCGCGCCGACCCCTGTGAGGCACAACCCGGGAAGTCGAAATCTCATTGCTATGAGATTTCCTCAGATGCAAGGCTAAACGGTGAAGACGAACAACGCCGCCTAGATCGCCGATGCGGTTTTTCGGGGTTGCTTCACCGGGCCTGTCCGCGTCGTGATCGCTCGGTCGGGCAAGTAGCCTTTGCGAATACAACCTGGCGAAGCCCCTCTCCCAACCGAAGGCGTTTTTTGGGGGGGCCCGACTCAGACCTGCAGACGCGTGGATATGGCCACGCTGCGGGCTAGGTCTTTCGCCCACGCACCTTTCGGATCATGATATGCAGAGCGGCGTAAGAGGGGGCCCTCGCCGCGTTTTCTCTCACGCATGGGAGGTGACTTCATGGAAACGCATGCTCGGCAGCACACGGGCATCGGCATTGCACGGTCTATTCTTTTCGCGATGACCGCGTGCCTGGTGCCGTCGATCGGCGCAATCGCCGGTGAATTCGGCGTCATGGCCAACAGCATCGACATCCGACGTCTCCCCCCGACCACGGTCGCGGAAATCATGCAGCGGCAGGGTTACCATTACGTGGCACTCAGTTGTCCGGCCGATCAATTGGCCGACTCGGTTCGAGCATACCGCGCTCACGGCGTCGAAGTTACGGCGGTATATGTCGGCCTTGCCGTCACCCCGGAGGGCGTCGCCTTCAGCATTCCAATCGAGGATGTCCTGGCGGTCCTAAAAGGCCGCGGTATCGCACTGGTTCATGTAACGGGGAACAAAGGTCCCCAGGCGGATGACGCGCGGATCGTTCAAGTATTGCGGGAACTTGCCGATCGCGCGAGTCGGGAGGGCGTCACCGTGGCAATCTATCCCCATGTTGGCAACCGCATTCCGACCATCGAATCGGCCCTCGCCGTTACCAAGGCGGCGGATCGGCCGAACTTGGGCGTTTGCTTCAATCTGTGCCACTACCTGAAACAACACTCGCCCGACGGAATTCGCGAAGCGATTCGGACGGCGCGCCCGCTCTTGAAGGCGGTAACCATCAATGGTTCCGACACCGGAGATACACAATCCATGAACTGGGATCGATTGATCCAACCGCTCGGCCGGGGCAGCTTTGATGTAGCGGGCATGATGCACTTCCTGGAGCGGGATTTGAGCTACGGCGGTCCGGTGTACGTTCAACTGTACAACATCCAAACCCCCGCCGAGCAGTTGCTGGAGGCGACCTTGGCCGCATGGAAGGCGATGCACGACGAGCAGCGAAACACGGCGGACGGTCGATAGCCGCCTCATTCCCGATGGCGCCCCCTGTTGCTTTACGGACGGCACTCGATACGATCCGGCGTAAGCGGACGAACGGCGGGGATGGCCCTTCCCACTGTCCCCGAACCGATACCAGAGGAGATTCCCCATGCAAAGGTCTTCGCGACGTCGCTTCTTGAAATGGTCCGCTTGCGTCGGTGCGACCGTTGCCGTTCCGACCGTCGTACCTGCCACGGTCTTCGGCGAAAGCGCACCCGGCAATACGGTCACCATGGGAATGATCGGCACGGGGCGCCAATGCTACCACAAGAATATCCCGCTATTTCAACGGCAACCCGACTGTCGCATTCTCGCGGTCTGCGACGTCGACGCTTGGCGCATGAACGAAGCGAAGAAGTTGGTGGACGAATACAACCGCGAAAAACACGGCATGACCGCGGGTTGCGCCGCCTATCGCGACTACCACGACCTCTTGGCACGCGACGACATCGATGCAGTCATGATCTCGACCCCGGATCATTGGCACGTCGTCATGGCGATGGAGGCCATGCAAGCCGGGAAAGACACCGCCCTGGAAAAGCCGATCCTACGGACTATCGCGGAGGGACGCCGCCTTCAAAAGGCGTCGCAAGAGTCGGGGCGGATTTTTCGCGTTGACAGTGAATTTCGTGTGGGAGAACCGGCGAGGCGGGCCTATTCGGTCGTCCAAAGTGGCTTGCTGGGCAAGATCGGCAAGGTTCGTGTCGGCGTGCCCGAGAGTGACGTCGGTTGCCCGCCCCAACCGGAAATGCCTGTGCCCGACGAATTGGACTACGATCGCTGGTTGGGAGCGGGAAAGACCCAAGCGCCGCCCATCCCATACACGCTCAACGGCGTTCATCCGCGGCACGATCTGAGCGGTCGGCCTGGATGGATGCGGAAGCTCAATTTCTGCGACGGCATGGTGACGAACTGGGGAACGCACCTTTTTAATGGGGCGCTTTGGTGCCTCGGCTTGGATCGCAGTTGGCCCCTGGAAATCTCCGGAACCGGCGTCTATCCGCCCGCCGACAGCTTTTGGAACGTGCTCTTGAAATTCCACATCACCTACAAGTATCCCGGCGGCGTCGAGATCGAATACTTTACGGAAAGCCCCTACATGTATTTCGAGGGCGACAAGGGTTGGATCAAGGCCGGATTCAACTTTTTCGAAGCCAGTGACGACAAGCTTAAGACGCAGCCATTCCCGTTGGTGGACCAACCTGAACCTCGCTTCACCAGCGAGAAGCGGGACTTTCTCGACGCGGTGAAGAGTCGCCGCCCGAGTTCCGAACCGGCCGAGGTGGGAAACCATGTTACGGCCGCGCTCGTGATGGGACACTTGGCCGTCAATCTGGGCGAAACGCTTCGCTGGGACGCCCAGCGCGAGCAATTCTTCGGCAGCGCTAGGGCTGATGCGATGATCGACCGGCCGATTACCGAGCCCAATCCCGATCTCCAGCAGAAGGTCTGAAGATCGGCCAAGCGGAACCGCGGCGGCACGAACCGTGCGGTGCGCTGTTGCCAACCCGCCCCGAATCGACTCTTGATTTCGCCGCCAAAACGCGTAGTCTGAGGGAACACGTTCCCAAGCTTTTTCCTGCCTTCATCTCGGAGTGTCTTCATGCTCCCCCCCGGTATTCCTCCCGGCAACTCCGGCAAGTCCTCGTCCAAGCACGGCCTCGGCATCTTTTCCTTTCTGCTGATTCTTTATCTAAACGGCCCGATGTTTGCCGCCGATCAGCCGCAATGGGGTGAACGGTTTACCCGGAACATGGTTTCGGCGGAAACGAACCTGCCCGCGCGATTCGATCCCCCAAGCGGGGAAAACATACTTTGGTCCGTGGACCTGGGCACGGACAATTATGCGTCGCCAATCGTCGCGCAAGGGCGAGTCTACATCGGGGCCAACAACGCCAGGCCGCGGGACCCTCGCATCCAAGGCGATCGGGCCGTGCTTCTGTGCTTGGACGAAGCGACGGGGGAACTGCAATGGCAATTGGCCGTGCCGCGATTGGGCGAGGACCCGTATCTCGATTGGCCGCGGATCGGCATGTGTTCCCCGCCCACCGTGGACGGCGATCGCTTGTTTACCGTCACGAATCGTTTTGAGGTCGTATGCCTGGACGTGGATGGACAACGCGACGGAAACGACGGCCCTTATCAAGATGAGGGCCGGCACATGGCGGCCCTCGACGAACCGCCCCCAGAGGTCACCGAAAAGGATGCCGACATCATTTGGCTCTTCGACATGCCGAAAGAGGTCGGCAGCTATCCGCACGACGGTGCGCACGCGTCAATTCTCATGGACGGTCGCTTTCTGTACATCAACACCGGCAACGGGGTCGACAATACGCATCGTAAGATTCGGGCGCCGGACGCCCCCAGCCTCATCGTGCTCGACAAGCGAACGGGTCGATTGGTGGCTCAAGACGGCGAACGCATCGGCCCGAGAATCTTCCACGCCACGTGGTCTTCTCCCGCCCTGGGAAAAATCGGGGGAAAGCGGGTCGTGTTTTTTGCGGGCGGCGACGGTGTGCTGTACGGCTTTGAGGCGCTGCCCCAGGACCTTCCGGAGGGGCCGGTGCGGACTTTGCAACGCGTCTGGCGTTTCGATTGCGACCCGGAAGCCCCGAAGGAAGACGTCCATCAATACATCACCAACCGACGTGTCAGTCCCAGCAACATCAAGAGCATGCCCGTCTTTCATGACGGTCGCATCTACGTCACCGTGGGCGGCGATATTTGGTGGGGAAAACGGGAGGCCTGGCTACAGTGCATCGAGGCGAGGGAAGAGGGCGACGTCACGAAAACGGCGCTGCTGTGGTCGTATCCTCTCCAAGAACACTGCTGCTCCACTCCGTCGATTGTCGACGGCTTGGTCTTCGTCGCCGATTGCGGGCGCATGGTCCATTGTGTGGATGCGGAAACCGGCCAACCCTATTGGACGCACAACATGCGAGGGGACGCCTTTGGTTCCACGATGGCGGCCGACGGCAAGATTTACGTCGGATCGCGGCGCGGCGATTTCTACGTCTTCGCCGCCGACAAAGAAAAGCGCATCTTGGCGGAGATCGATCTGGGAAGCCCCACGGCATCCACCCCGACCGCGGCGAACGGCGTGCTGTACGTGGCAACGCTGACGCGATTGTTCGCGGTCAAGGCAATGGCGGAATCCAACGTCGCAACCCACGGACCCTAATTCCTCGGCCCCGACTGTAATCGCCGGATTTCGGCGTGCAATCTCGGCAGTCGCCGCCTACTCGACCTTCCCTAGAACCGGCACGCGGATCGTCTCGTAGCCGGGCAGGTCGGTACGAACGACGATTTCGCCGCGAATCTCTCCGGTTTGGCTCGCGGCCTCAAACGTCATCGGAATGACGGTGACGCTCTTCTTGCCGTTCGGTATCACGAATCGGAATCGATCATCAGGACCGTCCACTCCCAATACTTGAAACGGTTCGCGAGCCTGGATCACGATGTTGCGTGCCAAGGTGTTGCCGGGCCGAACCACGCCCAGCAGCACTTGGGAAGGCTGAACGCTGACAGCGGCCACGACGGAACCTTCGACAGGCAAACTGACACGCTGGGCGTCACTGCGGACGTCGTTCGTGGTCAGGTCGATGCGTTCCGAGAAATAGCCCGGCGGGGTGTCCGGTTGCAGCGTCACCGTGATTTCGTAACGAACTTGCCCTCCGCCGCGAGCAGTCTCCACCAGTTTCACATCCAAGAATGGTACGCTTGGGACGGCCTTGACGATTTGCCAGTCGTTGCGACCGGCATAGCTCAGTTGCACCTTACGGGCGGCGGCGGTGCCTGCGGGAACGCCGGAAAACAAAACCTCGCCCGGTTCGAACACCACATCACTGCGAATGTACACGTACGTATGTAGTTGCACTTCCGCGGGAAAGGGTTTATCGAAGGTCACGGTTATCGTGGCGTCCTTTCGGCCCATAAACGCTCGCGTGTCCACCGTCGCAATGATTTGCCCGGTTTCATACGTCTTCAAAGTGTCCTTGGTGAAACGGGGTTGCGTGCAACCGCAACTGGTTCGCACGTTCGCGATGTGCACGTCCTCGACGTAAAGATTCTTCAACGTGAAGACATGTTCGACCTTGGCGCCCCGCGCCACCATACCGAAATCGTGCTGCGTGTGATCGAACATGGCAGTCGCCCATTCCTGGCCGAGACTGAGACGTCCCGAGCAGACGACCGTCAATACCGCAAGAGTCAGTAAGCCGAAATGCTTATTCATGGCGTTCACCATCGGCGGAAGGGATCATTACGGCAGGCGACGACTTTTTCGTAGAACGCTGCGGTCCGGTCGGTACTTACACCAGATCGTTGGTTTCGCAAAACCGCCGAACGGACGCGCCGAACCGCGGGCGGAACGCAATGTTTCGCTCGAGCGCAGCTTTCCCTTATCCGGAAGCCCCCGCCGGCTTGGATCATACCGATCCCCGGGATAACGATCAACGTTGATTGCCGGACGCCGCAGTCCTCTTATCCTGCGCACTTTTTCGGATGCCTGTGGTTTCAGCCTGTCATCGCGGAGCATCAGCCGAAATGGTCCGGGACGGTCACCAGCGTGTAGCCCGCTCGGTCCGCAGCAAGCGATGCGCTAACACCGAGTGCCCGTGCGGGCCAACGGCGATTCCAAGGGCGTTTCCGCTACCGGAATGTGGAGCGTCTTCGGTTGCGGAAATGGTATGACGGCGGGCGGCGACGGCGGGCCGTCCGAAACCGTCGGCGCGACCGAGGCGGGTGCGACTGACTGAACCGCTTCCCGACCGGAAACGACGGTTCGGTATAACGGCAAGGCGTTTTTCTCCCAGCCCGTCACTCTCACCAGTTGTTCGGCCAGTAGCCCCAAATTCCACATCGCCAGCGAGAAAAACCACGCGACCTCGGCCGCGATAAGAAACGCCGCCCGAGCCGTGGCGCTCCCCGCCATCCCGACGACTCCGCAGAACATCAACCCCACTCCCAAAACACCGGACGCAATCGCGGTGCGGGAGAAACGGCTCATCGGCGTGCGGCGTCCCCGGGCAAGGGACGCGAGAATGGCTAGATCTCGCAAAACGCGAAACGTCCTGCCCAGCCCGTATTTGGTCCGCCCCGACGTTCGTGGACGATGGTTTACGTCAATTTCGACCGATTTCGCTCCCAGAGAGTCGGCCAAGACGGGAATGAAACGATGCATCTCCCCGATCAACTCCAGGCGGTTGGCCAACTCTCGACGCATGGCCCGTAAAGCGCAACCCAGATCGTGCACCTCGGTGCCCATAATGCGGCGAATCAGCCAATTGGCCGCCAGAGAGGGCAATCGGCGGGTCCAAAAACCGTCTTGCCGCTTGCATCGCCGACCGTGAACAACGTCGTAGCCCTGCTCCAAGACTTCGAGTAAGCGTGGGATGTCGCCGGGGTCGTTTTGTAAGTCTCCGTCCAGGGTCACGACGATGCGACCTAGCGTAGAACGAATCCCCGCCGCTAAAGCCGTGGTTTGGCCGAAATTCCTCGCGAAACGCACCAGCGTGACCCGAGGGTCCTGCGAGGTCGCGGTTAGCAACTCCTCCCACGTTCCGTCGCGGGAACCATCGTCCACAAAGCAGATCTCCCAGGATGGCCCCAGGCTCGCCAGGGCTTGCACAAGCTCCTCATACAACGGGCGCACATTGTCTTTTTCGTTACACAACGGAATCACCACGGAAATTTCCGCTGCCGCATCTTGCGAGCATACCGACTGCTGCATACGATCATCCCTGACGACCGGGCGCGCCGAGCTTCTCTCCCTTCAAAAAACGCATTGCATCTTACCGATTCTCGTCCGGTTCGGACAACACTGGTTTACCCCCCAATAATGGTTAGTGTTTTTTGGTTGCGACGGGGTTACACTGCCTCGTGACGTCACGGAAGTCCAGGTGATTTCGATGGCTTTTTGTGCGGCCTCTCGTTTGTACCGTTTCGATGCTCGGACCGCCCGGGCAACCGCGTGTTTTCAGACTCTTTCAGCGAAAGGAATTTCGCCATGTCAACTCGTCACAAGCCGGCCTGGGTAGCCCTCGCGGCCATAATCGCCGCATCCATGTTCGCGGTCGTCGCCCGGGCGCAATTGGGCAGCTCGGCCGATGCCCGCGTTCGCAAAGTGATTGAAGCCATCGGTTGGAAGTATGAAGTCGATTCCGACGGCGATTACAAGATGGTGTTTCGGTTCGACGATGAGCGGACGCAACTCGTTTACGCCAACGGGAAAACGGTAGAATTGGGCAACATGGAGATTCGAGAGGTTTGGGCGCCCGGTTTCAAGATACCCGGGGATGCTTCCGCCGAAATGCTGCTCGACCTGTTGCGAGAAAACAATCGCGTCAAGGTCGGTGCGTGGCGGGTCATCAAGTCCGGCAGCGATTTGGTGGCCGTATTCACGGCCCAAATATCGGCCGACGCGGATAAAGACACGTTTCAGACTGTCGTCCAGGCCGTTTGCACGACCGCAGACGAAAAAGAAAAGGCGGTCACCGAGGGCGGGGACGATTTCTAATCGAGCGTCCTTCACTCGCCCCCGGTTTTGCTTGCAGGGTTAAACACCGCGATCTCGGCCAGACCCACGTTGGGCGTTTCGGGCTTGACGGCAGTGATGACGAATGCCAGCCACGTGGTTTGTCGTGGGGTAAATGCGATTTCCAGGCCCGCCTCGGGTCCGTCGGGCAGCGACGGTACCGGGATGGTCGTTCCGTCGCTGAGAACCAGCATGCCGCTCGTGATTTGATCGAGGTCGTTCGGCCGATCGAACAGCCAAACCCGGTCGATCGTCTCAGGGGCATCCCAAGTCAATCGTAGGAAGGCGGTCTCGCCCTCTCCGCGACTGGCCCATTCCGTTTCCGGGCTGTTGGGAAAACCCGCCGCCGAACCGTCGCAAAGGGCTTCGGCCCGATAATCGGGATGAACGGAACTGACGCTGATCTTGGCACGGCGGGCCGCGTTGCGAGGAGAAGTCCAGGGCGAATCCTCACGCGGCTCACTCGAAGAGATCAGTCGAATCTCTTGCAGGCACATACCGTACCGGCTTCCCGGGGGATTGGAGCGAATCTTGGCCTCATTCCAATTGGGGGCAAAATTGGCCGCGTAACAAAGCCACATCGTGCGACCATCCGGAGAAATGAATCGCGAGGGCAAATTCAAAAAATAGGCCTGCTCGCCGAAGTGGTGCAAGTATTTGACCACGCGGTAAGGTCCGGTGATACGATCGGCCTCCAAGGCATAGCTGTTGAAGAAACCCGCCGTGTTCGTGCCATCGGTCACGCACATCAGATATTTCTTCAACGGGGCGTTGTAGGTGATCGTCACGCACCCCATGTTGTCGTCCCAACGCACGATCGGTCTTATGGCCGAAAAGTCTCGGCTCCAGAGGGGTTGCCCATTCTCATCGTCCCCCGCATAGAACTCGTAAGCCCTCGGGTCATTGAGAGAATCCGGCCCGGGCGAAACGCGAATGAGGTAGATCTCGTCACCGGTGATCCAACTGTTGTAGCCAAAGCGGCGATTCTCCGGCCCTCGCGACGCTCCGTGAGAGACAAGGTACACCTTGCCGTCCGGCGAGTGCTCCAGTTCACGACCGAAGTCGACCACATGGGCGGCGCCGATTTTGACCGGCCCGCCTTCCAGCCCGGATTCTCCAAACAGGGGGGCCGCGGGCGAGTGCGGACACGGCGTCCAGGTCTTACCGCCGTCGCGCGAAATGTGGAACCCAACCAGCGGTCCCAGCCAGGGCCAGTTGTACGCCACACCTTCGTGTTCGACTCGGCCCGAGGGCGCTAAACCGTAGGTGCCGATGTACCATACGCCCTTGTAAAAGAGGTTTGCCGAGGGGTATCGACCGTGATACGGCAGGGCGGACCCGGGAATCACGCCCGGGTCGATTACCCGAAGACGCAGCGGATCGTCGCCGACGATCACCGCGTGCCCCACGACGGCCCGATCGCCGTTGCCCGAAATGGCCGTGACGTCATTCACCGTCCCATCTGTGAAACAGGAATAGAGCCTGTCGTCAGCCGCCCAGGAAGGGTACCAAGTGTCAGCCGCGGTGTATTCTGCGTGACAACCGGTAAAACCGATCTCCACGAAGTCGAATGAACGAGGCAGAGGACAATCCGGCGGCGGATCCGAAGGCCAGGTGAAATACCTCGCGGCGGGCGGAGTTTCTATCGTACGGTACGAAGCCGCGCCGCCCTTCGCCCCCGACTCTTCCCCCGCGGCCGAGGTTGCCGCGCAGAGGAGCGCACCAAACATTGTCAAGGACGCGAGTACAATACCGCTGCGGCACATTCCTTGAAACCGGCCCTTCATGGTTTTTCCTTTGCTGTTCTTTGCCTCGGAATCCCCACGGCGCAGACTCGATCCGGGGAATGCGAAGACGGCGACGATCCCGGCACTGCGGATAAAGCGAGGGCGTCTTATCCGCGATGCGCCCGCTCTTCATTCCTGCTTCACGTCGAAGACGTCGTCTTCTGCTACGGCATGATTACCGCCGTGTGCGCCGGTCTCGTGCTCCGATGTCTCGGAGGCACCGGCGGCAGGCGCCGGCTTTCCTCCCGCGCTTGGACGCTTCAAAAACGCGATCCACCCCATGACACCCTTGGCGTCCTTGTAGTATTCGAAGCCGACAAGCTCCCAACCTTGCTGTCCCAACTCGTTCAACTCATCTTGCAGCGCCAATTCGGATCGCCGCACCGTGTAGAGGTACTCCCAGCGCTGCTGAGCCGTCACGACGGCCGTCTTGGTCATGATCGTTCCCCTCCCTTGTCCTGGTCTTCCTCCCAACCCCAACCTCGCCGACAAGCGAGGCCCTCATCTCCGCTAATTCGGCCTTTCTCGTATGACTCGCCGCACCCTCCCGCCCGCGAACGATAAGCCGACGCGATCCCATCATGCACGCCGGTCCATGACGGTCGGCCGAAGAACCGTACGTATCATCGCGGGATATCCGTCGCCTCCGTCAAGGGACCGTAAGTTTCCGGCATTCGGTGTCGCGGTCCGATCGCTCGCCAATCGCCCACCCACGGTAGCGAATGGCGATCTTCCAAATTCACCTCCGCCCAAAAAACCCCTTCCTTGCCGTCATTACGAGCCAAGACCCGCCCGAGGGGATCGATCACCAGGCTACTGCCGTCATAGACGGAGGCAACCAGGAAAAACCCGCCGTCTCGCGCTCGAACACGAAAGACGTTTTCCCCCTCCACGCGTCCCTCTTGGTCGGGAAAGGTCGTGCCCCATGTCGGTGCAAAGACCACTTCCGCGCCACGGATTCGCCACATCGAGGCCACCTCGGGGAAAAACCAGTCGTAGCAGATCTGAATCGCCACGCGACCGAAATCCGTTTGGAAGACCGGATAATCGTCGCCCGGCGTAATACCCTGCCGCCATTCCTCACGGGGCAGGTGAACCTTGCGATATTTTCCCGCCGGATTGCCCTGACGATCGATGAGCACGGCCGTGTTGTACAGCGTGCTTCCGTCACGCTCGTACAATCCCGCCACGACCCACAGTCGGTTTTTCGCCGCACATCGCCCCAGATACTCGGTAGACGGCCCCGGTATCGGTTCCGCCACGTCGGCGATCGACTCGTTGGTCCCCACCACGGTGATACCTTCGCCCAAGCACACCGCGTCCAGCCCCAATTGTCCCGCGCGGTCGATGTATTCCGCGAACCGCTCGAGATTGGATGTCGGGGAACCGTTTCGCGGTCGGAAATGGATCGTGCCGATTTTCACAGTCCGTCCGGCGACCGGTGCGGTTTCCTGAAAGACCACGTTTTCCAACCGAACGCGCCCGCCGCGGAGCCACTTGATCTCGAGCGATATTTCCGCGCCGTCGGCGTCCTCGGGAGCCGCGAATACGTCTCTCAACGTGAACGAGACGGTGGTATCGGCCCCTCCCTGCGATACCTGACATTCCCGCGCAAGCATTCCCGCCGGGTGCGTCGGCTTCCCTTGCCGCAAGAACGTCACGCGAGCCAAGACGGTCCTCTGCACCGGTTCCTTCAGATTCCAGGCGGTTCCGCTCAGTTGGAGAAGATACGAACGCCCACCCTGAATCCCATCAATCCTTTGCGAAATCGCGCCCACGGCGAACGGGCGGTCCGGCGACTCCCAAATAACTCCCCTTTCCTCGAAGGTGGGACGGATTTGAGCCGGAGAAAACGCAGGCTGAAAGACGGTCCAGACCTCAGTCGGGCGGAGACCCTCTTGCGGCGCGAATCCCGGACACTGCGAGAGATTCTTCGCCGCGGGGGCTTGGGCCGAGGCCGCAAGAAACTCGTCGGGGAGACACGCGGAGCCGAAACCGCCCAGCAACACGATCCATACCAACGGCGGCAACGCAAACCTGGCTTGCCGTTGTTCCACGCTTGGCCGAGATCGATCGATGTGACTGGGCGCCATGGACGTATCTCCCTTCGCGCACATTTCGGCCCTTCGCGGCCTTGTCGGCGACTATTGCACGTACTCGAACAACACATTGGCCTTTCTGGCGACCTCGAAGAGATAGTTCTTCGAGGCTTCGTACTCGGCCGGACCTTTCATGTGTTCGATCATCAGCGGAACGTCGGCGGGCAGCGTCGCGAGACGCTGAAGGTACGTCACGTAATCCAATTCCCCTTCCCCCAGGGTTACCTCCACGAAATGGACGTTCATCTCCACTTCCCACTTCAGGTCCTTGGCGTGGCAACTGACAATCCAAGGCCCCAGTTTGTCGAAGCACTCATTGAGCAAGCCCGTGTTGTCGTAAAACTTCGCCGGGCTGTTCACCAAATTGCACGGATCCAAGTGCACGGCGAAGGCTTCGCGGTCAACGGCTTGAATCATGCGAAGATAGGAATCGGGACTGTCCGGCAAAGACCAACCCATCATTTCGTAGGCGAATTTGGCATGCTTCGGCTTGACCGCATCGATGATGCGGCGGGCATTTTCGACCGCCGCCTGGAAGAACTCGTCGGATAGATTTTTGGGGTGCGGCCCGAACCAGACCGTCGGATTGAACGAACCGGCGATGTTGACGCAGCATCGGGCGCCCACCTCCTCCGCTATCGCCAGGCCGTCGATGACGCGCTGCATGTTCTCCGCTCGTTTTTGCGGATCGGCATCCAGCAGATTGCACCAGACGCCGACCTCCGCGATCACCACGTCGTGCTGCCGAAAACCCTCGCGAATCTCGCGAAGTCGTTCCGTCTCCTGAATTCCCACCGGCGGACAATAGGCGGCCCGATAGCCCTGTTCACGGTGTAGGCGAGCCAGTTCGGCGGGATCCTTGGGGGCATGAAAGACGGGAGCACCCAAACGAATGGGATGCTTGGGACCGGTGACCGGTCCGCCGCCCGCCGTCGTCGGCGGTGCCGCATCCGCGCTCGTACGCAACATCCCCGCCGCCATTGTCGCGCCCGTAGTCTGCAAAAAACGCCGTCGCGTCGTGTTCATGAAGTTTCATCCTTTCGATAGATCCCAGGGATGTAAGGCGATCTTTTTCCGCTCTCGCGAGCGCTTTTGCCATCCGGAATGCTCTCGTCTCGCCGGGCGAAGTTCGAAACTCGAACTCACCCAAGTCGCCTTCGGCCTACTTGGGTTCCAACCAAGAGAGATTGACGCAGGTAAAAACAATCTGCTGATAGGGATGCACCGTGCCCTTTTCCCAGAGCACGCCGAGCGTTCCGTCCGGCAACACGGTCAAATCCGAGTAGGCGGCGGGGCCATCCGAAATCGATCGCGGGTTCTTGAATTCTCGGTCGTCGTCATACAAGGTCCACAGGGTCAGACCCTTTCGTCCCGGTCCTCGCGGTCCCGAAAAAACAATGCGGTTGTGATCGCCTCCGTCCGCTCGGCAGGTGAGTCGTTCGACCGCGCACATCACGGGCGTAACCGCTTGTCCCGGACCGATCGGGGCCCATGTTGTTCCGTCGTCGCGACTCTCAAAGAGCAAACGCCGCGGGCCGGTCTGTTGACGACAATCCATCCACAACACCCCGTCGCATCGTTGCACCAATTGCGACTCATCGGCGCCCTCCTCGTTGGGCAGGATCTCGCCGCGCTGCCATGTCTTACCATGATCATCGCTATACAGAGTGAAGTTGCGATAGGGAGCGTACTTCCAGCACGGCACGATGAGTCGCCCGGTGCTCGATTGGACGGCGCCGCCCGGGCCTGGTATCGTGACGCGCCACTGCGGATCGTCGTAGTCCCGCGCCGTACGCGTGACGTCGATGGGTTCGCTCCAAGTTGCACCGTGGTCATCGCTGAAGCGAATCAAATTCCGGACGTCGTCCGTGCCCGGTCGAGCTTCGTGGCTGCCGCGTCCCGGTTCGCAGCGCACATAAAACAGCCACACGCGGCCCGTCCGTCGATCCAACAACGGGGCGGGATTTGCGGCGGACCAATACTCGCCCGCGTCCTCGATGACTTGCATCGGCAACCAGCTTCGCCCGCCGTCCCGACTCCGCTTCACGACCAAATCGATGTCCTGCCCCTTCCCACCGGGGTCGGACAGGTTGTACTTGCGGGCCTCGGCAAAAGCCAAGACCGAGCCGTCGGCGGCCGTCAACACGGCGGGAATGCGATAGGCGAAATAGCCGTTTTCTTTTTCGGCGAAAACCACCGTTTCTCTCGGATATTCGTCCGAGAACCCCAACGCTGTGCAAAATCCCAGCGATGCGCAAGATAAGAGGATTACAACCGTCAACGTCGCTCGCATCGGCAATCTCCCTGGTTTTCGCTCGTGGACGGAGCTTTTTTCGCAAAGAAACCGCGTCCTTACCCCAACAATGTGATCGTCGGAGCCGTCAATTGCAAGCAGACGATGGTTTTTCGCAAGGCCAAAAGTGAGGTCCAGTGGCAACCGAGAATAGGGGAGGGGGGTTACTGCGCCGGCGACGCAACGGCAACGGCTGCAAATGAAGGAACACGCTATCGGCGGCAGACCCTCCCCCTCGCCCAAGCAGGCCGTGCTGCGATTGCGGAGCTAAAGCCAAGCCTACTCAAGACCCGGCCTCTTGCAGGACGCGGCTCATCTCGCCGGCGAGAAAGAATGATCCCGTAACGCAGACCAAATCGTCGGAGTGGGCGACTGCACAAACGTGTCGCCACGACTCCGCCGCGTCCGGGCACACCGTGAAACGTCCCGGCATGATGCGACTCGCCGCGGTCGTCAAGATATCCACCGGCAACATTCGCGGGTTGCCGTGGTACTGGGTGAGCACGAAATGATCGAAATGAGGTGCAAGCACGTGCAGCATGCCCTCGTAGTCTTTTCCGTGAGTGGTCCCGAAAACCGCCCATTTTCGGCGAGCGTCGAAGCACTCGTGCAGGGTTCGGCACAGCACCTCCACGGAGGCGACGTTGTGCGCCGCATCCATCACGACGACCGGATTCCGCCGCACCACTTCGATTCGTGCGGGCACGACGACATCCGCCAGCGCCTCTCGATAAGCCGTTACGGGAACGCGAATCCCCAAGTCCCGCTGCAATCTTCGCACGGTGGCAACGGCCAGCATGGCGTTCCGCGCTTGATGCTCCCCCGCCAACCGCAACTCCGACTGAACGGTAACCGGAGACTCGTCGGGAAGGCGAATTTCCACCTCAACCCAACCGCGACCATCACCCAGTTCCAGGTGGCGCGGCGGACGATAACGAAAGGTTAGGTGCTCCGGGTGTGCGATCCAGGGCGCCCCGCGTTTGGCGGCAACCCGGCGAATGACATCTCTCGCTTCCGAATCGGTAACGCCGCTGATCACGGGAACCCCGCGCTTGATGATGCCCGCCTTTTCCCAAGCGATCTGTTTGAGGGACGTCCCCAGAATATCCGTGTGATCGTAGCTGATGGAGGTAATGACGGAGACGGCGGGTCGGCACACGTTGGTTGCGTCCAATCGGCCGCCCAGTCCCACCTCCAGCACGGCCAGATCGACGCCCTGTCGCGCGAAATGGATTGCCGCCAGGGCCGTCAATATCTCGAAATAGGTGGGACCGCTCTCTCCCATGCTTTCCCATGCCGAGTCCATTTCCAGCACGATCGGGCGTACTTCCTCGATCAGCCGATCGAACAGGTCCGGGGGGCAAGGATGCCCGTCCACAGCCAATCGCTCCTCCACGTGCAACAAGTGAGGCGACGTGAACACGCCGACGCGATAGCCCGCCGCTCGCAAGATCCCCGCCGCGATGGCTGCCGTCGATCCCTTGCCCTTCGTTCCCGTGATGTGCAACACGGGATACCTGCGATCGGGGTTCCCCAGTCGATCGAGCAGTTCCCGGGTTCGGCTCAATTTGAAAATCTTGTTGCGCGACGTTCCGCCCGGAACCGTCCTTTCGTAGTTCGTGCGACCGAGCAAGAAGTCCCGTAATTCGGATGAGCGCATCGCGCCGACCGATTCATGCGAGTACGACGGGAACGGTTGGTTAGCGGGGTTTTGCGGCATAATTCGGTGGAAGGGTGAAGATGAGCGAAGAACTTCAGGCTCGCACGGGAGCTCTGCGCATGGGGCTACCTATCGGAGACCGCGCACCGCGGTCGTTCCCTTCATTTTGGCCGAAAAAAAGAAATTGCCAATGAGGCCTCGGCTCCCCCAATGCCTGCAAGAAGAGGTGTTTCGTCCTTCGAAGACATCCGGAGGGGCGGCGACGGTCACGGATTGCGAACCAATCGGGTGTGCGGATGGGGCGAAACCGTGGTGATCGTCTCGCCCGTCGACCGGCTTGGCAACCATGGCGACACGACTCCGCGCCATGTCTTGGCCAATCGCAGGTGATCGAGATACCAGCGAGACGCCGTATCGACGCGAAACAGCACGGTATCCGGCAGCGACTCCGGCAGAACCGTTCGGAAGACCAGGTTCCAGGCTTCGGGTTCGATGTCGTTCGGCGGTTGCTCACCGGGGAAAACCCGCACAAAGACCTCCGCACGCCCCTGCTCGTCGGCGGCGAGCTTGACGAGACACAAGTACTCCCGCCCGGTCTCCAAAGGAATCGCCCTGCGAACGGCCGTTTGCTCCGCCCTTGCAAAGACCAATTGCCGATCGACCCAAAGGCCCACCGTAATCGGATCCGTTCTGGGGTTGTCGGCGGCATCCAGGCTGACGGAAAACCATCCGCCTTGCCCTCCCGACGCGCGATCCCACTTTACGATGAACCCCAAGTAGTACACGGAATTGCGATGGAACACCAAAGCCCGCGCCAGTCGGCGATGGAAGACCGCTTGCCCCTCCACGCTTAGTACGCCGGGCGATCCACGAAGACCGTTGCGTGTCGAACCGAACCACTGATCGGCCAGAATGTTCGGCACGTCGCCCGGTCCGACCACCCACCGCCCGCTCCAACCCGGCCCGTCCTCGAACTCGGCGCCCCGCGCCGCCACCAAGGCGACGGGATCGGGCGACACCGCGGAGAAGTTCTCCTCCGCCAAAACCTCATCCGTACCGGTCACCGACGGGGCGGAACCAACATCGGCAAAGCGTTCCGGCTCAAACGAAATCGGGGAGCCTGTCTCGGCTTGCGGCGGGAATACCCGGGCATGGCCCGCCACCACAGTCTCGCGAGAGAGACGCCTTTTGCCATCCTCCGAGATTCGCTCGCGGCGGACTTCACCCAAGCGAACATGCAGCGCGCTGGTACCATCCGGCCCGACTTCGATGCTGAACTCCGATGCCCCGTGGGCATACACGGCATCGCCCGCCAGCAGGCGGAATCGCCCCGCCGCTTGGTCCGCCCGAACCAAGGCGCGACCCAGCATCAGTTCCGCATTGCTCGCCGATTCGATTCGAAACCGGGTCTCGCCCTGCAAAACCACGTGCTGCCCGCCGTCGAACATGATTTCCGCATTGCCGTCGGTCAGAGCCAAGACATCATTGGCCGAAAGCCGCCGACCCTCAAAGGGTAGCAGCGAATCTTCGGCGACCGTGCCCGCCCAACGCGTTATGGTGGCGACGTGCTCCGGCGCCTTCGGCTGCCCGGTTGCCGGAGCCTTCCCCGCGAGTTTCCCGAGCCACCAGCCCGCCAGAACCGCGAGGACCACGCCCGCCGCGACCACCATCGCCCAGGGACGCGAGAAAGCCGCCCTTTTTCGCGAAGCCGTCCCGGCCGTTGATGCTTCCGCCTCCACCATGGCGACAATCCGCGAGACTTGCCGCTCTTCGCCTTGCCCCATCGCCACGGCACGTAAACCGGCGTGCATGTCCAGGTAGTCGAGGTAGATGCTACGGGCCTCCGCGCTGGAGGTCAGGATTTCCTCCAAACGGCGGTGCTGGGCGGGCGAGATCGTCTCATTGACGACCGCCTCCAGTAGAACCAGCAATTCTTCTTTCATCTTGCCACACAGCATCATCGTCATCCCTTGCGGAGTCGGCACATCCCCGACAACCGTCACCTATCACGCGCGCACCCTCGGCGCAGAATATCCCCCTGGGATGGATTCTTGGGAAACCCTCGGCCCGACCTTTAATTCTCGGTCAAAGCCCGCTGCATTCTTGCATACAGCTTTCTACGGATAAGATTCAACCGATTGTAAACGGTCTGTGCGGCCTTGCCGCGTTGCTCGGCGACTTCGCGAATCGGGCGACCGTCCGCGTAGACCTCCATCAACAACTTGCGTTCCGCGGACGGCAACTCATCCAAGCACTCTTGCAGTGCCTCCAATCGGCGGTCCTCGGAACCGCGGCGTGCTTTTTCGATCGCCAAGGTACTCAGCAGTTCATCGTTGAATTGCAGACGATTGCGAGCGGAGACTCGGAAGAAGTTACGCACCTCGTAATAAGCCACTCCGCACGCCCAAGCGAAGAAGTCGGCTTCCGGATCAAAGCTGGAATACTTTCTCCACAGCAACAGGCTGACCCTCTGGAAAATGTCGCGGGCGTCCTGCTCGTGCGGTACCAGGCTGTAAATGTATCCGAACAAACGTTCATGGCACCGTGAGAACCGGGCCACGAACTCTTCCGTCTCCGTCCGCGAAGAAACGACCGATCCGTCGGCCCCCATGACGTCTTGGTTCCAGCCCATGGCATCGCTCCTGCTAGCTATCGGTGAGTGCGGACGCCGTGTTGCGCCGCATCCTCCCGGGCATCCAAGCGATCCGGGCAATCCTTTCCCGACGGCATTGAAAGAATACGGCTATCGGTACGCCGTTTTCCGAACTCAACGCCGCGCCGCCATCCATGATTGGCGTGCTGCGGAATACCCCAATCCGTTATCAATGAAGGCTAAAGGCGGGGAATGGGTATGACTGTCTACGTCAGGTGGGTAGTCGTGGGTAGGATTTCGTCACGATTCTTTCGTGCGTCACGGGTAAATCGTACCGATCCACCACCATTTTACCGACGAATTTCAAGAAATCGACCCATCAACCCCTCCGGATAGGGGGTCTCTGCGCTTGATACGATGACTCATTCCTGCGGCACCCGCGGGCCATCCTTGATTTTCCCTACGACGTTTCGCGACACGCTGCTCCCACCTCTTGCACATCCGCCACCGCCTCGGTTGCGGCGGCCGATACTCGCCGGCGAGGAGTCCTTCATAGCGACGGCGCTCCGCGGAATGTCACGACATTCGCCGGCGACCCCCGCAACGAAACAGCGGTTTTGTCGGTTTTCCGCCTTGCGGCTGCGGCCTTCTTTCGGTAAATCTTGGACCGCCTTGTACGATTTGAAAGCGAACGAGGCTTGAAGGCCTATCCGAAATCGTGAGAAACACGGGACGATGCAACGCGATTCCTCGACAAAGATTTCCTGAACCCGAGGTCTCGCACCGCCCGAATAAAAGGAAAGAAACGCACAATCGGTCTTGCGATGAAACCAGCCATTCGGTATATCGCAAGAGCTAATGATCGCGGAAGAGGTGACTCGACTTCATGAGTTTTCGGCGAGCACCCGCCGCGACGAACGTTCCTGCCTAATACGACATCCTACCTACAACCTTTACCCACCTGACGCTTCCTACCCAGCAGGTTCGCCTTGATGATCGCATGTGACGGCGACGCCAAGCGGTGACCAGGAGTCGGCCGATCGGTACGATCGCAGGCGCGATTCCGACACACGCCGGTTCGGAAGCAAAACCGCATGAAACCCTCCGCGGGTGCAAGGATGCGGGACGACGACTGACCCGTCGCTTCAATCCCACATTCGTGCCGCAGCGAGTTTGCGACGGCACGGACCGCGGATACCGAGGAGCATAAGCGGGCGTGCGCATTAACGCAGGATGACGCCCGCCGAAATTAGGATCAGATCAACCGCCTCTTAGAAAGAGGACGTCGCAACGGCGGAACTAGGAAAGGTTGAACCGTTGCGGTCTCGGAAAAGTGAGTTTGTTGGAAGTACGACGAGGTTCGTAGTCTGTCTAGTGTATTTACACTAGACATGCGCCGCGAGAAAGGAGGTGCGAGGCAAATAGGAGCATCCTGGCGGCTTGTGCCGCGGCGGGCGGAGCGTGAAATCTCAACCTCCCCCCTGAAGTCCCACCCGTAAGGCCCGGCAATCATCCGGGCGCCCCCCAAGGGAGATACAGGCTCCCGTCGCTCCCAGCGGAGCACCCAGCCACAACCTGTAGCGGTTCCCCGAGTTTATCGTGCGTCCGTGAGGCCCCCTTCACGAAGCTAAGGCCGACAGCGAATAGGACTAGTGTATTTACACTAGAAACGCCGGCCTGAAGGCGATCACTGGACGCGGTCCCCGAAGGGCGAAGAGTCGTTCTTCGCCGGAAGTTTGACGAGGTTTTTCGTTCCACAAAGGAGAATTGCCATGACTCGTATCGCCACCCGTTGCTGCGTTGCCGTCGCCGCCTTGACCCTGATCGCTGGCCACGCCCTCGCCCAAAAGCCCACCTCGTATACCATCCAAGAGGTTCGCAACGATGCCGAAATGGTCAAGGCTCAAGCCATGTTCATCCAGGCCCAGGCCGCGATGGTCAAAGCGATCTCTGACGCCCAAGCTCAACAGGCACAAATCGCCAAGACCATGACCGAAGTGCAATCCATGCGGATGGATAACGCCCTGAAGCACACCAAGACCTTCTACGATCGTCGGCAAGCCCGGGACACCTATTTCGCGCTGCGACAGACCCCCAGCCCCGGCGACAGCAAGCACGCCGCTCAGCCCGCCGCGATGACCGTGCAGAAGCCCATGAACCGCTTGACGGTCACGGAATTCGATCCGGTCACCAAGGTCATCCACTGGCCGGACCGCCTCCTCGACGATCGCTACGCCGCCGTTCGCGAAGAGATCGAGGGATTGTTCGCCGCCCAACGACCCGGCGACAGCGGAGCCGACAGCGTGTTCTTCGCCAAGGTTAAGACGGCCACCGATCGCATGGCGGAACTGCTGCGTGCCCAAATCCGACAGATGCCTGCGGCGGAATACATGGCGGCCAAGCGGTTCCTGGAAGGTTTGCGAAACGAAGCCCTCGCCCCCGCCGCCGTCAACCCGGTCGCGATGAACGAAAACTGAACTAAGAACCACGAAGCTTCAACCTACCACAATCTCACCTACCAACACCCACCTCAAAAGCCTGCCCAAAGTTGCCTACCTGAGAGTCGCCTACCTTGAGTCAACCTACCTGCAAGCGACACGATCTTCGCGGAATCCACATGACGATGCACACCTGATAACACGCGAAGAACCAAGCACCTACCTAAAGCGTCTTTACCCCAATCGAGAATCCCGACCGAAACAACGTCACCGAAAGCAAGAAAGGCCGTTTCCGACGAACCCGTGACCGAATCTTGACTCCGCGAGAGCAAGCCCGGGTCAACGCCGTGCCAAGCGTCGAAATTCGGAAGGAACAGCCTGATCATCGCCGGAAGTGACGCAGTCGCAAGCGAAACCGAAATCGGCTACGCAAGACGCGACTGGAAAAAAGCGGTCGGGATTTTCATTTTCTTGCCGCGGTTTTCTCTCGCTCTCGATTCGCCAACGAGCGAGCGCCGCATGCCGAGAAGGCGACGGGCGATGAGTCAGAACGCAGGCGGGGGAGCGAACTCATCGGGCCGGGCTTGTCCCGTCACCCAAGCCGCCGCGAGTCGCCCGCTGCGAATGCAGTGCGGCATCCCGACGCCGAAATATCCGTTTCCGGCCAATCCCAAACCGGCGCACTGAGACAATTCGCGACGAATGTCGCGCAATAGATCCAGATGGCCCACCGCATATTGCGGCATGGCCGCCCGCCATCGAAACACCCAGGTTTTGAGGGGCGGGGCTTTTATCGCCAAAAGCCTTTCCACTTCCGGCAAGAGCGACGCTCGTAAGCGCGACTCGTCCATGTCGACCAAGTCCGGTTGCCGGGCTCCGCCCGCGAAGATACGCAGCAAGACCGTTCCCGGCGGCGCCACATGGGGATATTTGCGGCTACTAAAGCTGATCGCCAGAACGGGACTCTTTTCCACGGCGGGAACGACGCAACCCGAACCGTCGAGGGGATGCCCCACGTCCTCGCGTCGATAGGCCGCCGCCAGAATCGTGCTTCCCGTGTAGTCGATCCGCCCGAGTAATGCCGACAGGCCGGGCAAGGATGGCCTCGTCAACGCCGCCGCTGCATGGGCCGGCACCGCCAGGACAACACCGTCGAAAAGCCCTTCTTCGCCGTTCGAGAAACTCAACCGCCATTTGCCTTCGCAAGGCGTCACCGACTCGACTCGGGTCTTGAGATGGATCCCCCCCTCCCCAAGCCGCGCCGTGATGGCATCCAAAAGCTGACTTAGGCCGTGCCGCAGGGTTACAAACATACTATACCGAGCGCCGCTCTCCCGCGTCGCCCTTGGCGATTCCGCCGCGGTCCGCGCCTTTTTTCGGCGTTCCGCCGCCTGCGCCCGCATGGCTCGAATCAGACTTCCATACCGCTTTTCCATCTCACGAAAGCGCGAAAGCGTGGCCATAAGGCTGAGCTTCTCGGTATCCGCCCCGTAAACCGCGCTCACAAGGGGTTCGACCAACCGCTCAAAGACTTCGTTGCCGAGTCGTCGCCGCGCGAAGTCGGCCATGCTCTCGTCGCCTTCATCTCGTCGCGGGGGGAGAAAATACTCGGCGGCGGCCCGCATCTTGCCCAGCGGCGACAGCAACGGAGTTAGCGCCAGCGGTAACCAGCGCGTCGGCGCCAACATCTGGAATCCGTCCGGTAGCGGACGCAACTTGCCGCGATGGACCACGAAGGCACGCCGGGCCTCCGGATTGGTCGTGACCAACGATTCGGCCAGGCCGAGTTTACGGCACAACTCAACGCCCCAAGGCAAGGTCGTGATGAAATTGTCCGCGCTGCGTTCGACCTGAAAGCCTTCTTCCAAGACGGTCCCGAGTACCCCGCCGGGTTCCGGCGCGGCGTCAAAAATCTCGACCGAACAAGGACCGCCCGCCTCTTGAAGTTCCAAGGCGGCGCTCAATCCGGAGATGCCGCAACCCACCACGGCGTAGCGCCGCGGCGATGCTTCGTGCGGTGTCGGGACGGGAGATGCGTTCATTTCTTCCACTACGAAGGCGACGGGCGAACGGTTCCCGACCTACGGTCCCTCAACCCACGAGGTACTGACCATCGCCCCGCGAGCATCCGTTACCGACAAGAACATCGCTCGCACCGGTCCCGTCGGAACATCGGCCACGACTCGGCCGCCGTCGATCCGCGCAGGCTCGCTGATCCAGTTGCGTTCCTGCCACGGGCCGTCGTCTCGCGTGTAGTGCAGCCCGGCGGAGACCGGCGGCACAACGCTCCGCACTTCGGCTGAGACGCGGCCCGACTCCAACCGCAACTCGCCCAACTCGGGCAGCGGTTCACCGCCGCGGAGCACCGAGTCCACGAACCAGCCGATCTCCTTCGGCGCCCAACCGTCGGGATGGCTGTGTTTCATCCTCACTTCGATGCGGATGAATTTCCGGCCCGGGACCAGATCAAAAGACTTGCGATAGCTGTCCAGAGGATACGCGAAGTCGTTCGTGCCATTGAGAAAGAAGATCGGGCACTTCACTCGGCCCAAGTACCGGGACGGATCGAAAGTCCGGATCCACCGTTCGCGAAGCTCCGGATCCATGGCTTGGAACGTCTTCAACCAGACGCTGTCTTCGTGAAGAAAGCCGCATCCGTACACGGGCACGGCGGCAGCGAAGCGGTCATCCACTCCTGCGGCGATGCACGTCAGATATCCGCCCCAACTGATTCCCGTCACCGCGATCCTGCGAGGATCGACTTCCTCTTGCGCCGCGAGAAACGAATGGGCACGGACCACGGCGGCGATTGCGTGATAGGTCCACATGCGTCCCACGGAAGCATCGTCGAAGGGCGCGAATTTTTCGACGTCCGACTGGCCCGGCCCGCCGTCCGGGAGACGCTGACCATCCGGTCCGCATCCCGCCAAGTCCATCGCGATGGCCGCATATCCCCGCTGCACCCACAATTGCACCCATTCGCGAAAGGCTTTGCCCCCTCCGCCGTGAACCAGCACGATGCCGGGCAGAGGGCGCTCGCCGTTTTCCGGACAACCGTACCAAGCGAAAACTCGGGTCGGTCGTCCCTGATAAGGCTCACTCCGATAGTACACCTGTCGTATGCCTTCGACCGTCTCTCCCCACTCGTATTCCGGAACTTGGCGCAGTTTCGTCAGATTCCAAGGACCGACGCGCTCCGCTTCGCCCTCGGAAGCTCGAACGCCGAGAACCGGCGTAATCACCGCCGACAAGGTCAGTAAAGTGAAGCACCAAACAAGCGTGATCGTACTGCGTGATCGCCTCGTCTTGACTCCGGTCACCATGGTTCGTCTCCTTCTGTTGGTAAAGGTACTGACAAAACGTAATCCACAACGTCAGTATCCGAACCGATGGACGCGAGCTTGGCTCACTTCATAGGTTCTCCCGTCAGATCCGAGTTCAAGCCCGCCAATTCACTCCCGTGCGGAAGCGACCGCCCGCAAGTTGACTCCACGCCTTGGCTACTTGGACGGAAATCACCACGACGGCCGCCTTCCGCAAAGCCGGCGAGCGGCAAGACGCCCCGCCATGCATCCGCCGTCTCAGCGATTCACAACCAAAGGTGGAGTCTGCCGTCCAGCATATCGGGCAGGCGTTTGCGAACATAGCGTTCCACCTGTTCGGGATGATAACGGATGCTGAAATGGGAAGCCACGATCAAGGAATTGCGAAATCGTTCGCGACGCTCTATGACGTCGTCGATGTGGACGTGTCCGAACTTATGGATCTTCTCCTTACGATGCTTCGACGCGACGAAGGTCAGCTCCATGATCAGGACTTCGGCCTCGTAAAGTTCGGGATTGGCGTCCAGGACGTCGATGCGGCTATCGCCGAGGTAGGCGAGTCGTGGGATTCGCACCTCGCGCGAGACGGCGACGCCGCTGAGGGCCAACTCCCGAATCTTCGCTTCGGGTTGCCCGATCAATTCGTCGCGCAGCTTCTTCCGGCGTTCCCAGACCAAGTAGCCCAAGGACGGAACCGTATGATACGTAGCGACCGCCTGGACGACCAATTCCCGCGAAAGCTCGACCTCCTTGCCGGGCGTCAGGCCTTCCAATCGACAAGGCAGCCTGCCGCGATCCAATCGGCTGACCGCGTGTAGCACCCGCTGGACTCCCTCGACGATCTCCTCCGGCATGAAGACGGCGGGAGGCTCCATCTTCATCATCCGCCGCCGCGCTACATAGGCCGGCAACGCGGCGATATGATCGATGTGCCCATGGGAGATAAACCAATTGGGAGTTCCCATGAACCGCCACGGTTGATTTCCCAGATCGAACCCCAAACGGAACTCGGGAATCCTCCAATACGTTTGGAAGGCCGCACGAGAGTACCCCTCAATCGTGATCGAACGGTGTTTCAGTCGCCGGACCGGCAAGTCCTCCAAGGATGGAACGGCGAGATTCTCTTCGTGTTCGGACAACTCTGACTCCTGACTTAGCGGGACTATCGAACCATGAAATCCGCGAGGCGGCAGAGACTTGCTGGACCCAAATCGTAACGAGACCGCCCGAGGAAAGTCACCGTGAAACGGTCGATTATACGATCGCGAGTCCCTTTTTGCGTAGACGCCGGAAGCGACAAGCGATTCAGAAGGCGGCCGCATGGCACCAGCAACCCGCGCCGGCCCGAATGAAGACGGCATCACGCCGCCGACGGTATGATGAGGCGCAAAAAAAGGCCCCCGGAAGAGGCGGCGTCCCAGGGGGGAAGGACTGTTCGCATTCCGGGAGCGATTGGAGGTCGTTGAGAACCGGAAACCCTCTTCGGCGGACTCCTTCCGCCGACAGACTCACGTTGAGCGCACATTCCGCGGCAAAGCCCGGCCTCCATGCCGGTTTCCCGGCGAGATCTCGCGGGACGACGACGCCCAAATGCAAGCCTCACCGCCGGGTAACTTGCGCCGCGGACGGGGATTCCATCCCACGACCCGGCTGCTTTCAAAAAACGCGTCGCTAAGATAGCGGTCATCCGGCCAAACGGTCAATAGCGTTTTTTCGTGAGACTGGCAGTGGTCGTAAACCGTGACGCACGGCAGAACGTGGTATCAGACCGGAATTGGGGAAATGAGCGGCCCAGCGCTCGGAAACCCTGCCACAACCGTTTCCCGAAAAAGAGCTGGTCAGGCTATTGCTTTTCTTGATTCCGACGCTAGATTACAGGGTGTTTCGTGCGTTATTTTTACCTCTCATCTCTTGCTGCTCGCACCGTCCGGCCACAGTGCAAATCGGGTTTTCCCCATAATTCGGGGCAAATCTTTGCGCGGCGGTTTCCGAGATTTGTTATTTCCGCTGTGACGTGTAGCATTTCCGGTGCTGCGGGGCGCCGGGTAATTTCACTCTTTCTTAATTTGGAGGGCAGTTCCATGAGGCGAGCAGCGGGGCTGCTTTTGGCGTGCCTGTTTACGGTCGGAACCGCAAGGCTTGTCTTGGCCGAGCCGGCCGACCAAGGGGCGAACGCTCAAGGATGCAACTGCGGAGGCGAAAAGTCTTCGGCGGAATCCGACCGCTCTACGTGTCTTTGCCTGTTCTATGAGTACGCAATCTATTACCCTCCGCCGCCGTCTGAACCCCTTTATTACTACTATGGAATGTGCTGTAATCCCAACTGGGGCGGTACCTGCCAGTACATCGACGTTATTCGCCGTAGAACGGGAACCAACCGATGCCGTGTGGAAAACGGCACGGTGATTTGTCCGGAAACTCCGCCCGACACCAGCAATTGCTACTCATACCTTGCAAGTCCGTCTCTGATTCAGACCATTCAGTCGAATCGGGGGAAAAAACCCCGCCCCATACCAAATCCGAAACTGGGCCAAATTGGTGCGAAAAAGGTCCCCAACGACCAGGATGTCGTCACTCTGATAACATACCCCGAGCTACCTGGGAAAATCTCGAAAACCCTTTTTGTTGACATTAAGGCAGGGAAAGAGACTTACCACTTGAAATTGCAGGTTGTGGAACTGGTCGTCCCGAAAATCCGTTGCTATCCGCCGGTCACCAAAACAGTGGAATTGGGGGTGGGTCGGCAATGCGAAAAAGAAACTGAAAACGCTCCCCTGATCGACTCTGCGAAGATCAGCCCCATACCTTCACCGGGGGACTCAGAAGAGACGCGATGTATCTTCGTTGATTTTGGTGAGATCGTGTACTCGGTGTTGCTGGAGGATCCCTACCCGCTGAATCCTACCCCAGCCGAGAGCCAACCGTGAGTCAGTAAGGAGGCTTGGTAGCTGACACTCGGCGTCTCATCCCCGCTACGGGCCGACACCCGAAACGAAATCTTCCGGTCGCAAACGAGGTCGTGCGCTTCGGACGCAGCGAAATCCGAGACCGGGCTTGCGATTGCTGTCATGTACAACAATTCGTCCCGGGGAGACGGTCGGATCGAAAGGGATATCCGCCTTTCGCTCCAGGACGGCGTCGTTTCCGCCGAAGACGATCCTTCCCACCGGAATGATGGATCCGGAATCTCCGTGCGCGACCGCCGGTAGCTTCATACGGCTGAGCGTCCATTCGGCTACGTTCGATGACAGTCCGAAGATTGTATGGCGGGGATCCACATCCAACCGGTCCCCGCAATCCACGCCGACCGGCCCGAATACCCATTTCCGAGGCTCGGCACCCTCGGATTCAGCCCGTCGCGTTTTCGCCAACAGAGAGTTTAACAGTTCATATTCGGCGGCCGTAGGTAATCGCTTTCCCTGAGCCTCCGCTGCGCCCAAGGCTTGATCGAAATTCAAACATGCCACCGCGTCGTCTGGACCGAACTCGCCGTCAAAGCATCCGTCGTTGAATGCCAAATTTGAAATCTCCGACAGTTGCCGAAACGAGACCTCGGTAGTATCCACATAAAAGGCGGGTACGCGCTTTCGGGATGGCAAGCCGCCGACGGCAACGGCCCCGAAGTCCATGATCTCGCCGCCGGGCACGTAGGCCATGCCCGCCGCTACGTGAAGCGGTGGAATCTCGATGCCGGGCAAAACGATGTTTTCGCCCTCTTTCCGCCAATGCCGATGGGTGGCCGGTCCGGGTACCTCCTTCTCATCTTTGGGCACATGCCGGACAACCTCATGGAAACGCCCGTCGTCCATGTAGGCGACCACCAAGTAGTCCCCGGGCGGAACGAAGTTGGTCGCGGGCGTCACGCTTGGGCCCACTCCATGTTCCGGTACCGGTTCGCCCGTATCCTCGTCCAACGGGAAAAACACGACTTTCGCACCGGGAGGATTCGTCTCGATGACCACCCGCTTGAGCAACGCGCGCGAAGCCTGCCAAGCCTGGTACGCGGCGAACATCGCACCGGAGGCGAACAGCAGCACGATGCCAGCCGCCAGAGCGGGCAAGGGATTGCGGCGAACCCAGCGCCATGCCCGCTCCAGTCGCCCCGCCCTCTTGGCCAAGATCGGCTTGCCGGCCAAGTAACGGCGGAGGTCCTCGGCCATCGCCCCGGCCGAGGCATACCGGCGTTCCGGTTGCTTGGCCATCGCGGTCAGGCATATCGTCTCCAAATCGCGCGGGATGCGTCTGTCCACGCCTCGCGGGGGTGTTGCCTCCTGGTGCTGAATCTCGTCAAACAGACCCTGCCACGAGGTCCCTTGGAAGGGCAGTCGGCCGGTCAACATCTCGTAGAGAATGACGCCCAAGGAGAACACATCGCTCCGGGGATCAGCGTCGCGCGACCCCCCCCGCGCCTGCTCGGGAGACATGTAGGCCGGCGTGCCCAAAATCACGCCTTCCGCCGTCACCGTCGATTCGGCCGAATCTTGCTTCGCGATGCCGAAATCTGTGACGTACGGCCTGCCGGCGGAATCCAGCAGAATATTGGCGGGCTTCAGATCGCGGTGGATCACTCCGGCCTGATGGGCGTGTTGGAGCGCATCCGCCACCTGGAGGCAGATACCGGCCGCTTCGCAAAAGGTGAGACGCCGCGAAACGAGTCGCTCCGCCAGCGTCGGCCCGTCGATGAAATCGGCCGCGATATAGGGTCGTCCCTCGACCATGCCGACCTCGTGGACGGCCACGATGTTGGGATGCCGCAATTTGGCCGCCGCCCGCGCTTCTCGGAGAAACCATTCCCGAGTCGCTTCATCCATGTGCTCGGTGCGGGGAACCTTGAGCGCCACCACTCGCCCCAGTTGGGTATCCAAGGCCTTGAAGACCTCGCCGAAGTGCCCGGTCCCTACGTGGAGCAACAGTTGGAAGTGTCCCAAGGGTTGCAATTCCTTGGGCGCAAACGTGGCCGTCTCCGACAAGAAGCTCAATCGCTTGCCGCACTTGGGACACACATCCAAGTGCGGGAACTCGTCGCCGCTCCATCCCACACTGCTCGAGCAAAACGGACAACGCACTCGCATGGCTTTTCCGTCTCGACAATCCGTGACCGTGGTGCGTTGGAACAGTGCGATTCCGTCGAGGCGAGCGTTCAACGGGGAGGATGTCGTTATCATTATAGCAACCGGGAAAGCGGCAACGCAAAAGAAGGCCGCCGGTGTTTTCTTGGCGATCAAGAGCGCGTCTTCGCCCGAACGCCACTGCCGGCATCGGCATCGAATTCGCACCGCCTGCGGACGCTCGAAATCGGACTTGTCGATGGCATGCGGCGGGCGCCACCGCGGTTTTCATCGCGCTTTGGGGCGGGACCTTGTAAACGCCGCAAGATGCGTTATAAAAAAGCAACCAGAGGTCTTGTCGGACATTCCGGTTCACGAATCACGCGGAGGAATCACCATGGCAACCATCAATGTGGCCCTCATCGGCCAAGGCTTCATGGGGCGTTCCCACTCCAATGCTTGGGGCCAAGTGGCCAAGTTCTTTAAGCCGCCCATCAAGCCCGTCATGCACACGGTGTTTGGTCAACCGGAGGAAAACCCGCAGGCCTTTGCCGCCAATTGGGGCTGGCAAAATGCGGCAACCGACTGGGAAGCCCTGGTGAAGTCACCCGAGATCGGCTTGGTGGACGTGGTGACGCCGAATTACATGCATGCTCCTGTTGCCAAAGCCGCCATTCTGGCCGGAAAGCACGTGGCTTGCGAAAAGCCGATCGCCGGGACGCTCGCCGACGCCCGCGAAATGGTGGAAGCCGCCAAGAAAGCCAACGTCAAGACTTTCGTGTGGTTCAATTACCGCCGCTGCCCTGCCGTGGCCCTGGCCCATCAGTTGGTCAAACAGGGCAAACTGGGCGAGATTCGACACGTCCGCGCCACTTATTTGCAAGATTGGGCCGACGATAACGTCCCTCTGCTCTGGCGGTTTGATAAGACCCTGGCCGGTTCCGGCGCCCATGGCGACCTCAACGCGCACATCGTGGACATGACGCGCTTCGTCACGGGCATGGAAATCGTAGAAATTGCAGGTGCCATCGCCGAGACCTTCATTAAGAAGCGCAAGTTGCCGACGGGCGTATCGGCGGGTGGTATTGCGTCGGGTCGGGCGGGCGCCGATCAATGGGGAGATGTCACGGTCGACGATGCCGTGCTCTTCCTGGCCCGGTTCTCGAACGGCGCCGTCGCCAGTTTCGAGGCCGCGCGTCAAGCGACCGGCAATCAAAACCGCAATACTTTCGAGATCAACGGCACGAAGGGCGCCCTCAAGTTTGATTTTGAGCGGATGAACGAGTTGCTCTTCTATGATGCCACGCTCCCCCGGGCCGTACAGGGCTGGACCAACATCATGGTGACGCACGGCGGAGATCACCCCTACGTCGCAAATTGGTGGCCCGATGCGCACATCATCGGCTACGAGCACGGCTTCGTAAACCAGGCCTACGACATCTTGAAAGTACTGGCGGGCGAAGAACCGACCGTACCGCTGCCGGACTTCGAGGACGCTTACAACACGCAACGGGTGTTGGAGGCGGCATTGATTTCGGCCGCAGAGCGTCGGCCCGTCAACCTGGACGACGTAAAATGATACGTCGTGGCGGCCTGAGCTTTTGCCGTTCGGAAAAGCCCGTAAAAAACCCGATCTTTCGGACCGGAGTAGAGTAATCAGGCCGAAGAAGCAAGACATTCACCCTGCTTAGAATCGCCACCTTGGTTCGACATCCGCAAGCAGGGCGTTGCCGCGAAGAGGAAGTCGCGATTTTCAGGGCGATTGGGGAGTGAGGAACACATTCCCAATCGCCCGCTCTTTCGGCACCAACCGGGAATCACTCGCGACTTCGACCGCTAACCAGCAGAAGGTAGTACAGTAACGTCAACACGGCCTGCAATGTGGCCGCCACGTACGTCAGCGCCGCCGCGTTGAGAACTTTGTTGACGTAAACCATTTCTTCTCGCGGCACGATTCCCAGGGCGACCAACTGCTGCTTGGCGCGGTTGCTGGCGTTGAATTCCACCGGTAGATTCACGAGTTGGAAGAGAACAACCGCCGAGAACAGAATCACACCGGCCCAAGCCAGCCACTGAAGCCCCAAACCTATCCCGAACAACAGGGCCAAGAAGCCGGCGTTGCCCCCGAAACCGGCCACCGGCACGATGGCCTGCGTGAAGACCAAGGGCGCGTACGCCCGAGCATGCTGAATCGCATGCCCCGCTTCGTGGGCTGCAATACCCACCGCCGCCAAGCTATTCCCTCGATACACATCCGGGCTGAGGCGAATGACCCTTTCGGCCGGTGAATAGTGATCGCTCAATTCGCCCGGCGTCATCTCGACCGCGATGTCTTGAAGCCCTGCGGAATCCAAGATGTACCGCGCCGCTGCCGCCCCGGACAAGGACGCCCGCATCTGCGAAGCCCGCGCGTACGTGCTCCGTACCCGAAAGTTAGCCCACAACCCCAACAAGAAGGCAGGCGCGATCAGGATGAAGTACAGAGGGTCGAAAATCATCGTCGGACCTTAATCTTTTTCATTCCCAGCAAACCCAAGTCCACTCGAGCACCCGCCTCATCCGGCCCGCAGTCTATCCGCCGAGTCGACCGACTAGGGTAACACGAAGACGGACGACGGCGGGCGGGGCTTCAAAAACAAATCTTAAGAGGGGGTGCCTACAACTCTAACCTATTGCATTCTACGTTATCGTTGCCCCGGCGGCCAGCCTTTGTTGCGGGGTCGCCGCACTCGCTTCCGCCTTACCACGGGACGGCCTCGACGGCAAGCCGGTTGGGCCAAGCGGAATCGACTTTCTTATTGCATACCGTGGCGACCGCCATTAACATTGCTATCACTTAGAGGCCCCACGTACCCCCACCAGTCGAAGGATCATCCTCTTGCGAAGGGACTCTCCCGTGACCGGGTCCCTTCAACCATTGCGCCCCGTTGGTTTCAGCCGAATTGGAAAGGAACACAAGATGAAGGGTTCGCCAATCACTCGCAGGTCGCTTGTGCAAGGCCTGGCCGCATCGACCGTGGCGTTGCCTTATTGGGTCTCCGGTCGGGCTTTGGGGCTGGAAGGCGCCGCGCCCGCGAACGAGCGCGTTCAAACCGGCCACATCGGCGTCGGAGGTCGAGGGAGCGATCTTATGCGCGGCTTTCTGTCCAATCCCGGCGCTCAGCCCGTCGCCGTGGCCGATGCCTATCAAGATCGCCGCGACGCGATGGCGTCGGCCATCCAAGGCAAGGCCTACGCGGACTTTCGCGAATTACTCGCCCGCGACGACATTGACGCCGTGGTCATCGCGACTCCCGATCATTGGCACGTTCCCATCGCGCTGATGGCCGCCAAGGCGGGAAAACACGCCTACGTGGAGAAACCCCTGGGACTGACGATCGAGCAGGATCTCGTCTGCCGAAACGTCTTCCAGAAGAAAAAGCTCGTCTTCCAGTACGGTACGCAGCAGCGAAGCTCCGCCCACTGCCGATTCGGTTGTGAACTGGTGCGGAGTGGAAAGATCGGCGAATTGAAGCGCATCGAAGTGATCGCTCCCGACGGGGGAGCGGGCGGGGTCACCGAACCCGCCGATCCTCCGCCGAACCTCGACTACGAGATGTGGATCGGTCCCGCGCCCATGAAGCCCTATACTCCAAGCCGCTGCGTCACCCCGGGGACCTACTGGATTTATGATTACTCCATCGGCTTCCTGGCTGGGTGGGGTGCCCACCCCTTGGATATCATGGTCTGGGGTTGCGACGCCGACTTGGCCGGGCCGATGACTTTCCAAGGCTCGGGAGAAATCCCCAAAGAAGGACTTTACGACACCGTGATCCACTGGGATGTGACCGTCCGCATGGCCAACGGTATCGAGATGACCTTCAAACCTGGTAGCGACTCCACCAAGTTCATCGGGACGGAAGGGTGGGTCGACGTCCGGCGCGCCGGTATCAGCGCCGAACCGAAGTCGCTGTTGGACGTCAAATTAGGCCCCGACGACGTGCACTTGACCGTCAGTCCGCGTCACGACATCAACTTCGTGGAATCGATCAAGGCCGGCAGGGAAGCGATCGCCCCGGTCGCCGACGCCGCCAGGTCCGACATCATCAGCCAAATGTGCGATATCGCCATTCGTCTGGGACGCGAAGTGACCTGGGACCCGAAGACGGAGGAGATCGTTAATGACGCCGAGGCGTCCGCCATGATGCGGCGCCCGATGCGCGAGCCGTGGCGTTTGGAAGTGCCCAGTGACGTCTGAACGTGAGCGAAGAAGGCTACTCCAGCGTCCGGCAAGGGTGCCGGCCTTTGTGTGAGTGCGAAAGCCTCCCGGCGTCAAAATGCGAGCGGCCTGCTCATAGCAGACCGCTCGTCTTTCGTATTTTCCATGGGGTGATCGGCTCGGACTCGCCTCGCAGCGCACCTCGGCCGGCGATTCACGCCGTACCGTCACCAATCGATCGAGAAGCCGAGTCGCGGTCCGTAAATGCCGATCGATCCGTGGCCGGACGACCGATATCGGTAGTAATCATGGCCCCGGTAATACGAACTTCCGTGATGCGGAACGGCCACAGGAGGATGGCCGGGGAACGGAATCACCACCGGCGGATGATGCGGGACTGGGGGCCGAATCACAACCGGTCCGCCGTAGCATCTCCTCCCGTGATACGAATACCCGTAGTGCGCCAATTGCACTGCGCCGTGGGGGCCGGCATCAGAGCTACGCAACACCGTCGTGCTCCGAGACCGCATGACCGAAACCTGATCGGCCCAAGCCTGGGAACCGATCGCCAACGCACCCATCACCGCGAGAGTCAAAGTAGCCCAACGCATCGCCGTGTCCTCCTCTGAACAGGAACCTGGGTCTTTTGGTTCGCGACACCCATCGTCGCCAACCTGCCGTGCCGGTTCGCAGATTTTGCAAACCCCGTTCCTTGACGGCGTTCGATTCCATAAGTACTTATTAGTTCTATAGAAAAGAATTTTATTGTAATTGCTCGTCGGCCCGTGAGAAGCAACAGGCGCAGTCACACAGATTACACAAGCGAATCACTGTGACTGCGCAGCATTCGTCCCGCACCAGGTACGGTGCATTTCCAGTTGCAGATTGAGAAGAGGGTCGGAAATGGCTGCAACGCATCGGCGCCGCGATCCCGACGCGGCGACGCGTCTTGCTAGGCAGGATGTCGGTTCCGTACAAGAAGTATCGTAAACGGATGGGCCAAAGTTACTGCTTTTCGGCCTCCGGTTACGCCGGAATGCGGGCTGTCGGCGGGCCGCTAAGTCCGGAATCCTTCTGCGACCGATTATGCCCCTTCGGCGATTTTGCGGCAGATGGCATCCGCCATCTCGTGAGTCCCAACCGCCGTCGGATCGTCCCGACTGGGCTTCATGTCGTAGGTCACGTCTCGGCCTTCGCGAATGACCGCCGCCACCGCCCGCTCCAACCGGTCCGCCGCTTCGTTTTCCTTCAAATAGCGGAGCATCAGTACCGCGGACAAGATCAGCGCAGTCGGATTGACTTTATTCAGTCCCTTGTACTTCGGCGCGCTGCCGTGGGTGGCCTCGAAGACCGCCCCTTCGTCCCCGATATTCGCCCCAGGAGCGACGCCCAGTCCTCCAATCAGTCCGGCGGCCAGATCGCTCAGGATATCTCCGTACAGATTAGGCAGCACCAGAACGTCGTACAACTCCGGCTTCTGCACCAGTTGCATGCACATGTTGTCGACGATCCGATCTTCGAATTCGATATCGGGAAACTCCTCGGCGACGCTTCGGGCCACTTCCAGGAATAAGCCGTCCGTGAACTTCATGATGTTCGCCTTGTGGACCGCCGTCACCTTCTTTCGCCCGTTCTCCTTCGCGTATTGGAACGCGAATCTTACGATTCGCTGCGTCCCGGATACGCTAATCGGCTTGATGGAGATGCCGGTCTCGCTCGGGCCGGTCTTGATCTTTCGATCCGTGGCAACTCGGTTGATGAACTCGATCAATTCCGCGGTCGCCGAGGCACCTCGCTGAAATTCCACACCGGCGTACAGATCCTCCGTGTTCTCACGCACGATCACCAAATCGACGGGAACGCTCTCAAAGAAAGTCCGAACGCCCGGATAGTACTTGCACGGCCGCAGACAGGCGTAAAGCCCCAACGCTTGGCGGAGATAAACGTTGATGCTGCGAAAGCCCGTCCCCACCGGAGTGGTAATCGGTGCCTTCAGAGCGCACCGCGTTCGCCGGATGCTCTCCATGGTGGAATCCGGGAGAGGGGTTCCGGTTCGCTCCATCACATCCACGCCCGCCTCTTGCACGTCCCAGCGGATTTCGACCCCCGTGGCGTCGACACAACGGCGAGCCGCCGCTGCGAGTTCAGGTCCAACCCCATCGCCTGTAATCAATGTGACATCATGCGGCATGGATGCGTTCCTCTCCTTTTCCAGTTCTCTGAAATCGCCTTCGCTAACGGATTCAAGACGGCGTGCCCTGAAACAAGCGGGCATGCACGCCTTTTTGGGGGACGAACAACCCGCCGGAGGCATCCGCAAAACATTAGATTTTACCAACCGCCGGGAAACAATAAACGGGTCGCGCCGCGAGAATGCAAACCGCCCTTGCCCGTTTCCGCATGAAATCAGCAACACTCGGCCCAGTGTCGGTAACAACTGCACTGTTAGGAAAGCCGGGAAGTCTGGCAAAGGGTTATCTGGCGAACTATAATCACAACTTTGTACACCTCCGCGACTACCAATACCATCTCGCCGGTATCCCCGAGAAGCAAAGGATACCGTTTGCCGGCGGCGCAATTCTCTCCGATGCCGCTTGCCGAAGTTTGTGCGATGTTTCACCGGCAGGGACACCGAGAAGAGTGTTTTGTCGTCGGACCGTGCAGCAATCGAATAAGCAGCGGCTTGGTGCGACCGCAACCGTTCCGTCATAAGACTTCTTTTAACGGAAGTGGAGTCGAAGAAGATGGCTGCCAAAGAAGCTCGGCCCATGATCGAGGCCGTCGGCCTTTCCAAGTATTACGGCGACTTTGCGGCCGTGGAGAATGTGTCATTTTCCGTTCACGACGGCGAGGTCGTGGCTTTTCTTGGCCCCAACGGGGCGGGCAAGAGTACGACCATGAAATTATTGACGGGCTACTTGGCACCGTCGGCGGGCATTGCCCGGATCGCCGGATTCGATATGTCGTCACATCGACTCGAAGGATCCCGACGACTGGGCTACCTTCCCGAAAACGGACCGCTGTATCTCGACATGCCGCCGATCGCTCTGCTACGGTTCTTTGCCGAGGCCCGCGGAATCCCCCCCGCCGAACGCACGGACCGAATCCGCGAAGTGGTGGAGCTTTGCTCGCTGGAAGGCGTGTTGGGTAAGCCGATCGGCAAGCTTTCACGGGGCTATCGCCAGCGGGTTGGCATGGCGCAGGTGCTTCTGCATCAACCGGACGTGCTCATCATGGACGAGCCGACGGCGGGATTGGACCCCAACCAAATTCACGAGGTCCGCGAGACGATCCGCCGCTTGATGGACCAGAACAAGACGATACTGCTTTCCACCCACATCCTGCAAGAGGTGGAAGCAATGGCCACCCGCGTCCTATTTATCAATGAGGGCCGCCTGGTGTTTGACGGTTCGGTGGAGGAAGTGACGCGGAGCGGTCGGCCGCTCGATCAATGGTTCCGCGAAATGACGGCGGTCGCTGAAGAGGCCGTTGCGACATGACGAAAACTCGCTCCGCTTCTTCGGTCGGGCTGGGACCGTCTCGCGGAAAATCAACTCACCCATGCGACATGCTCGTTCCACCGACCCGATCGCGGATTTCTCGTGATCTCAGCGGAAAGTCAAATTAAGAGATGACGGTGTTTTTTGCCCCGGCGATCAGGGATACCCAACTCGCTTAGGCCACACAACCTTGGGTGCAAACCGATTCGGAAACGGGTACGACCATGAACACAAAGGTCTTGCTTGCGGTTGTCAAACGAAACTTTCTCAGTTACTTTGCCAGCCCCACGGCTTACCTCTTCATCTGCGTGTTTGTGGCTCTCAGTACGGTGGCGGCGTTTTGGCCCAACGACTTCTTCGACGCCAATTTGGCCAATCTCGATCAGCTCAACAAATGGTTTCCCTACGTGATGCTGGTCTTCATTCCGGCCGTGACGATGGGAATCTGGTCCGATGAACGGCGGCAAGGGACGGACGAACTCCTGCTCACCATGCCCGCCACCGATTGGCAGATCGTCTTGGGCAAGTACCTTGCGGCCGTTCTCATTTTCACCGTGTCGCTGTTGTTCTCGTTGGTCTGCAATACGGCGGTGCTCTTTTCCCTGGGCAGTCCCGACGTCGGTCTGCTGTTGAGCACCTATATCGGATATTGGTTGGTCGGATTGGCCATGCTCGGCATCGGCATGGTGGCGTCGTTTTTCACCGCGAACCTGACGGTGGCCTACATCCTGGGCGTGGTCCTGAACGCCCCCGCTGTGTTCCTCAATGCCGCCGACGCCATCCTTCGCCACGATGTAGCGTTGGAAGCGAAGGGCTGGAGCATCAGCGAGCAGTTCGGTACGTTCGGTCGCGGTTTGATTACGCTTTCCGCGACGGCCTACTTCATCGCCTTGGTGGCGCTCTCGCTATACCTCGCCATGGTCCTCATCGGTCGCCGACACTGGCCCACGGGGGAATCGCGACTTCCGGCGGGTTTGTTCTACGGCGTCCTGCACTTCTGCTGGCTCGGCAGCGCGGTGGTGTTTTGGGTGCTGCTTCGAGACCGCTTCTCGGACGTGAATCTGCTGATCGTGTTACTGGCCGCCGGGTACTTCTTGGTGCACGCCGCCTTGCTGTACCTATGGCAATGTCACCCGAATCGCGGGTCCGTCACGTATTTGTCGCTCGTTCCGCCGGCCATGCACGTTCTCAGCGTCTTGGTCGTGCTCGCTGCCGCCGTCTTTTTGGGTGGAAATCTGGCGCGAGGAGAATCGCCGGCTACGTTTTGGATATTGTTGGGCATCCTCCTCGCTCTGCACGTCCTATTCTTCCTGGGTTGGTGGTTGTTCCCAAGGCAAACTTCCTTGATGCCCGCCCATTTCACGATCCGTGCCGGTGCCTTCGGTACGCTGGCTTTGGGGCTGGTGGCCCTGCTGCAAGTCGCCGACCTGCGTTTGGACATGACCAGCGAGCGTCTGAGTTCGCTGTCTCCCGAAACGATCAAGATTCTGCGTTCTCTTGATCCCCAGCATCCGGTGCAGATCGAGGCCTTCATCAGTTCGGAGGTCCCCGAAAGCTACATCCAAGTTCGCGCCAACCTGATCAATCTGCTGCGCGAGTTTCAAGCCCGCGGCAAGAATCTTCGCGTGCGGATCAACAATACCGAACCTTACAGCGCGGAAGCCCAGCGAGCGGCGGACCGCTTCAACATCACGCCGCAACGCGTGATGGCCATGCAACAGGGCCGCTACACCGAAATGCGGGTATTCCTCGGCGTGGCCTTTACGTGCGGCTTGGAGAAGGTGGTGGTGCCGTTCATCGATCGCGATATTCCGGTGGAGTACGAACTGATTCGTTCCGTGGCCACCGTGACGCAGCAAAAGCGCAAGCGACTGGGAATCCTCGATACGGACGCCAAGTTGTTCGGCGAGTTCTCGATGGGCGGCGGCGAAGGTCGGTGGCCCATCGTCGACGAATTGGAGAAACAGTTCGAAGTCGTACGGGTCGCCCCTGCGGACTTGGTTACCAACGATGAGGAATGCGCCAAGGCCGGCATGAAGGTGTTGGGTCTGACTGACGACGCGGAAGATAAGATCATCGACCGCGGACGCGAACTGCTGGGCATCAGCGAACCCCGCGAAAAACTCTCCCCGGAACAAATCACCCAGTGCAAGGACCGCGTGCGTGAAGAGGCCTTGAAATTGGGGCGATTCGACGTCCTCTTGGCCGTCCAACCGTCTTCGCTCTCCCCCGACGACATGAATCGGTTTCTGGCGACCGTCAGCTACGGGCAACCCACGGTGATTTTCGAGGATCCGCTGCCGATTTTCGCCTCGGGCGTACCCGCCACCTCCGAAGAACGGCGCCCGCCCATGCAAATGATGATGTTCGGCGCGCGACCGCAACCGAAAGGCGACATCACCGCCTTGTGGCGGAAGTTGGGAATCGACTTCTCGGCCGATGAGATTGTGTGGCAGCAATACAACCCCTACCCGAAGTTGGAACTCTTCCAACGGAATCCGGAGTTCGTCTTCATCAACCGCAACTGCGGCGCGGAGGAACCTTTCAATCGAGAACAATCGGTCACGGCGGCGTTGGAACAGGTGCTGTTCCCGTTCCCGGGCTACTTGACTCGCTTGAACAATTCCACGATGAAGTTCACACCGTTGACTCGGACCGGCAGAGTGACGGGCACGGTCCGCTTTAATGACGTTTTTCGCATGGACTTCTTGACCGGACGGCGGCAAATCAACGACCAACGACCGCGCACCGCGACGAAAACGGAGTATGTTTTGGCCGCCTTGATCGAGGGCACGCTGCCCGAACTCAAGGTCATCTCCGGCGGCGAACAGAGCGATCCCGCCGCCCCGCCCGCCGGAAAGGTGGAGGAAGTCGCGGGCAAGACGCATCCCGTGCGCGTCGCCTTGGTGGCCGATATCGACATGCTGCATGAGACCTTTTTCCGCCTGCGTCAACAGAAGGATCTCCCCGGCTTGGACGTTCGCCTCGACTTCGACAATGTGACGATGGTTCTCAACCTGTTGGATCTGATGGCGGGCGAGGATCGATTCATCGACATCCGCAATCGGCGGCCCAAGCATCGCACGCTCACGCGGATCGAAAAAGCGACGGAGATCGCCCGGCAGCGAGCGGCCGAGCAAAGACAAAAACTCCAAGACGCCTACGATCAAATCGAGCAAGAGGAGCGCGACAAACTGGATGAAGCCGTAAAGAAGCTTGAAGCGGACATGCAGAAACAGAATCTCAGCACGGACGAGATCGTGCGGCGCGTGGCCATCGCTCAACAACAGGGCGAGCGGCGCATGTCCGCGCGGATGGAGGAGGAACGCCAAAAGCGCGACCGCGAACTGGAACGGATCGAAACCGAACTCGCTCTCTACGTTCGCGGCCTGCAAAATTCGTACAAAATGGCGTCCGTGCTCATTCCTCCGCTATTCCCTCTGGCTCTCGCCGCCGTGATCTTCGTATGGCGCCGAGCCAGAGAATTGGAGGGGGTCCCGGCTCGACGCCGCGCCCGTCGCGGGTCCTCATGACCGCAGCGTCGCCGCCCCAGGATCGCGTTCGGTGACCGAAAGCGTGTTTTCGATGTCCGTTTTTGCGTCGAGCAGCATGTAGCATCAAGCCGCTTCCGCCTCGACTCCGAGCGGAATGCCGTCAAAGAGGAGTAGTTCTCCATGACCGAAACCCGTAAGACTTTCCTTTTCGTCGGTGCGACGCTGGTCGTCTTGGCCGTTGCCTGGTGGGCGAGATACGTCCCGCCCGCCGGCGATGTCGGCGACATGCGGGGCAAGGTTCTTTTCCCCTCGTTTTCCAATGCCCTCGATGCTGCGAGCCTCGAAATCACCGAATACGATCCCAACACCGTCGGCATCAAGTCCTTCAAGGTAGCGCAGGTCAATAATCGCTGGTCGATACCCAGTCACGACAACTATCCGGCGGACGCCAAGGACCACCTAGCCCAGGCCGCCACGTCCCTAATCGGTTTGAAAGTCCTCGACGTCGCGGCGTCCTCGCCGACTCAAGAAGAATTGGCGATGTTCGGCGTCGTCACGCCCGACCCCGACAAAACGACTCTCGGCACCCGGGGAATCGGCAAGAGGGTTGTGATGCGCGATGCCGGGGATCGCGTCCTGATCGACATCATCTTGGGCAACAAGCTCAAAGACGACGAACAACTCCGCTATGTCCGCGTGAGCGGACAAGACCCCGTCTACGTCGTCAAGCTTTCCGACGACAAGCTTTCCAGTAACTTCGGGGACTGGATCGAGAAGGATTTGCTGAAACTGAACCCGTGGGACGTTAAGGACGTGCAACTGCACGACTACTCGTTCGACAGCCTGACCAGCGGCATCGAACCGCGATCGCAAATCATCTTGAAATACGATGATTTGGGGAATCCTCGCTGGAGTCTCTCGCAGGATTTGGCGTTCGACGCGAAAACCATGTCGTGGAAACCGCGTTCCCTGGCGGACGACGAGGAATTGGACACGGCGAAATTGGACGCCCTTCGTACCGCCCTGGACGATCTGAAGATCGTGGACGTCCGCAAGAAGCCGGAGGGGTTGAGTGCATCCCTCAGCACCGACGGTTCCTTCACCACCAATCAAGAGGCGCTCGCCGACCTTCAACGCGCGGGCTTCTTCGCGACGTCGGCCCGCCAGTTCTATCAGATATTCCCGCCCGTCGGTTCTCGCAAGATCGACATGAACGGCGTGGAAATCATTTCCAGCGAGGGTGAGATTCGCGTCGGCATGAAGGATGGAGTGCGGTACTTGCTGCGATTCGGCCGAGTCTTGGAAGGGGAAGGCGGCGGCACGGATTCCGGCAGCGATCAAAACGTCAATCGCTTTCTGCTTGTCACCGCGGAGTTCGACCCACAATTGATACCCGAACCGGAATTGGAGCCTCTGCCCGACCTCCCCGCTGAAGCCGCACCGAGCGAGCCGAAAGCAGAGGCAACTCAGAATACACCCGATAATGCGACCGCTCCCGCCGCCGAGGGCGGAGAGACCAAAGCCGAAAATGCCGAAGGCGCCCAAGACGACACCCAGGCCGAAAAACCTTCCGGTGAAACTTCGGAAAAGAAGGCCGATGACGTCAAGGCCGAGCGGGAACGCATCGAAAAGGATAACCAACGAAAGCGGGACGAGTACCAGGAGAAACTGAAGAAGGGCGAAGAGCGAGTCAAGGAGTTGAACGCTCGGTTTGCCGAATGGTACTACATCATTTCCGACGAGGTCTATCGAAAGATTCGGCTCAGCCGTCAGGATATTGTGAAGAAGAAGGAGTCCTCGCCCCCCGCCGCCGGCACGCCGTCGGAAAACGGTGCTGGGGCACCCTCGGAGACGGAAAGCCAGCAACCGGCGACGGAATCGGCAACCGGCGAGACCCCAGCGCCGCCTGCCGCTCCGCAGGCAACCGAACCTCAGTCGCCTCAGTCTGGTGAAATGCCGTCCCCCGAGCAACCTTCGGGCGAATCCGCATCGGGCGCGGGCGGGGCTTCATCGTCGCCGGAAGGACAAGACGGATCCGGTGACAGCGCCCCGGCGTCTTCCGGTTCCGCGGATGGGCAAGGGAATGCCGCACCGGCAGAGACCGGCGCCCCGTAAATCGGCGAAACGCTCCGGCTCCGCCGGGCGCAACTGCCGGAACCGAAAATGCGAACCTCAACGGGGTTTCGAGGGACGCCATCCGGCGTCCTTTTCGATCGTAACGACCTGATCGGCCGGGATATCTTCAACGATCTGAGTCCCACCGCCGTGCCACTGGATTTCGATGCGGTCTACTTTGGTCCGGTTACCCAAGCCGAAATGCAATCGCATTCCCCAATGGCTCTGATAACCGCGTCCGCTGTGGACCTCGTCGTATTGCACGAGGTCGCCCGCGATCACCTTTACTCGGCTGCCTATGCCGAACCGATTACGATCGGAGCGGCGCAGATCGATCTGTATCCAGTGGTTATCGTTTTGGGTTTCGTTCCGTAGGACGTGGGCCGGGGCCTCCGAGTTCAAGACCACGACGTCGATTCGGCCGTCCCCGTCCAGGTCGCTGAGGGCGATGCCCCGCGTGGATTCCACCAGTCGAGGCAGATCGCCTGCGCCCGCCGACACATCCGTGAATTTGCCGCGGTCGTTGCGCAGGACGCTATTTGCCACACGGTAGGCGGTGGTATCGTCGAGTTGCTCGATCTTATCGTTGATGTGGCCGACTCCGATGAAGATATCTTTGTCGCCGTCGTTGTCGAAATCGGCGAAGCCGCAACCCCAAGTGACGTACGGATACACTTTGCCGCCCGCGCCGGTGTGAAAGGTGACGTCCTCGAACATGTCGCCCAAGTTGTGATACAGCACGGGCCATTCGCTCTGGTAGTCGGTCATGAAAAGATCGAGCAGGCCGTCGTTATCGAAATCACCGCAGTCGACGCCCATGCTGGCGTTGGGATCGCCGTAACCGTTGTAAGCCACGCCGCGTTCCACGGCCTCTTCCGTGAAGACGCCCGTACCGTCGTTGATGAAAAGAAAATTCTCGCGCACGTCGTTTCCAACGAAGATGTCGGTGTCGCCGTCTCGATCGAAATCGCCGGCGACCATGCCCATCGCAGTACCGCGAACCGCCCCAATGCCCGAGCTTTGCGTCACGTCCTCGAACGTGCCGTCTCCGCGATTGCGATACAAAGTATCCAGGTCGGGTTCGTACTCTTCGGGACTGCCGTACACCGGCACGCCCGTCAATTGATGAAACACATGCAACTCATCGCGAAACACGATGTAGTTCCCGACGTAAAGATCCAACCATCCGTCGCCGTCGATATCTACGAAGAGCACCCCCGCCCCCACCCGGCGACCGTTGGAAGTCCCCGTGCGTTGGGTCACATCTTGGAACGTCCCGTCGCCGTTGTTGCGATAGAAGACGTTGGGGCCGTAGTTATTGACGTAAAGATCCAGCAAACCGTCGTTGTCGTAATCGCCGGCGGATACCCCCAGGCCGAACCCAAGATCGCCGACGCCCGCTTGTTCCGTCACATCGGTAAAACGAAACTCGCCGTCGTTGCGGTAGAGGGCGTTTCGCGGCGGTTGCGGAAATTTGCAGTCGGGAAGCGGCGCGGCGTTGAGAAAATAGATGTCGTCGTCGCCGTCATTGTCGTAATCGAACAGGCAGAGGCCCGCCGTGACGGTCTCGACCAAGTAGTACTTGCCGCAGCCACCTCGGGTATGAAGGAACCTCACGCCGGAGGATGCCGTAACATCCCGAAATACGATGGGCGAATCGTTATCGGCCCTTCCCGGCGTCACCAAAGCCCCCATACAAACGGCCCCAAGAAAGCATATCCAACCTCGCAAGCGTATCCTCCTCGTGCGGCAAAAGTATCAGCGATTCCCGCCTCGAAGCATCTCGTACAAACGATGGGCCTCCGGACTTTGCGGGTCTCGCTGCAAGAGTTGCTGGGCAATCCGCAGGGCCGAATCCCGATCCCCCGTCTCGACGCAAGCCACGGCCAATACCAACAGATTCTCCTTGCTGGGCGTCAAACGAACCGCCTCATCCGCGGCGCGCAAAGCTTCGGAGTTCTTTCCGCCCATCGTCAGGTACGTTTGCGCCAACAAGGAATAGGCCTCCGCCGCTTGCGGGGCTATTTTGATCCAAGTCTGAAAATCTATTTCCGCATCGCCGTAACGCCCGCATCGCAAGTTCAACAATCCGCGGGCGCGCAGCAATTCCGGATCGCGAAGATCCGCAGCGCCGAGCTCGTCCAGCACACTGCGGACTCGACCGGGCTGTTTTAAGCTGTCGTAGAGCATGCCCAACTTCAGCCGCGGGGCAGGATCTTGGGGCACCAGCACGGCGGCGAAGAGCCAGCATCGTTCGGCATCCTCTACCCGGCCTTTATTCGCCCAAATCTCGCCGGCCCGCTGAAACACCGAAGCTACGGTCCTTCGCACGAATTCCTCGCTTTCCACTTGAAGGACCGCCGCATTGGCTGCCATATCCCGTCCTTGCAACTCTCGAAACTTCGTCCGCGCCTGGTCGGCCTCTTCCTTGCGGCCCAATCGACTCAGGCTGACGGATAAGGCATAATAGGCCCGCGTGTAGTTCGGTTCCAGTCGAATCGCTTCGCGGAAGGCCGCCGCCGCTTTTTCGTGCTCTTGCTTCTTCTGATAGGCTTGCCCCTGAAAGAACAAGGCCTCGGCATTGACCGCCCCGATGGCCTGCCCCGCCAATACCGCCTCGATCGCGGCGTCGTATTGCCCCTGCTCGAACAACACCGCCGCCAAAAGCCCCCGCGCTTCGACCTGAAGGGGATTGAACCGCAAGCATTCGCGGCACAGGCGCTCGGCCTCGGGATACTCCCCTTTTCGCCGGGTCACCGTGATCATCGGTACGTAGGCCCGGATGAAGTCCGGACGCAGCGTCAGGCACCGCTTCCAGACTTCCACGGCCTCGTCATTTCGGCCCGACATCCGGTGAACCGTCGCCTGAAGGTCCAGGGCTTCCACATCGTCGGCAAAGGCGTCGGCCAATCGCCGGGCTTCCTCTTCGGCCTGCAATTTCATCCAAGCGCCTGTGAGCGGGTCTGGCAGCGCGGGATATGGCACGGGTTCCGCCGCCGCTTCAACCGCAGCGACCGGATCCGGCGCGGAATCCGGTCGGCTTGAAACCGTTTCCGCCGACGGTCGACATCCCGCCGACGAAAGCAGGAACAACGCCGCAAGCAAAAGGCCGTCACGCAGATGCACACCCGAGAAGACGTCCATGATCATCGATCGCCGGGAAAAGGCCGCGCCCGTCCACGCCGAGAAACGCTCAGGCGTCCCTACTGCCGGCACGGGCGGGCTACCAAGCTATCGGACCGCCGCCAGGCTGCCCGGCCAAAATCACGTAACGTTATTGTACCGTCTCGACATCCTGTCGAACCATGGAGCACCGCACCCCAACCGGTCCCCGGCACGTCGAGTTCCGCGAGCGCACTCCCGACGCGGACGTTGAGGATCGTCTTCCTTGACCGCGTTTCCGTCGCACGGCAACGTCGCCGACCGCTTCCTTCGCCGTAGGCCGCGTGCCTCAGCGCTGTCCTGCCGCTCGTTCGATCGAAGGGAATCCGCGCGGCGTCCCGGGTCGCCAAATTGGCGAAAAAAGCCGCCGGCGGATGCCGACGGCCTCTCAGGTTCATCGATCGTTTTCCCGTCGCGAGCGTCGGCTTGCGGTTAGGCAAGCCGCTACACGGCGGGCCGGGGTCAAGAGCAACCCATGCTGTGCCCGCATACGGTGCAAACGAAACAGGCACCGCTACGGCGGGTCAATCCGCCGCACTCGTCGCAGGGCGGATTGTCGGACTGCATCTCCATGACACCCGCCAACCGGTTGACCGCCGACGTCGAAACCAAGGACGAATTCGTGGTCTGGGCGCCGTTTCCCGATTTGGCGTTGGGCTTGTAGACCGCGGCGGTACCTCGTTTCAGCAACGAATCGGTCGGAATCGGAGCGGGCTTGGTCGTCCGATCTCCCTCCCCCACACCTGCCGCCTTGACCGCCACTTGGCCGGCCTCACCGGATACCGGTTCCTTGGCGAATTCCTGCCGCTGTAACGATTCGCGATATCCCGGCAGGAAGGTGATGCCCAACCAACGGAAAATGTAATCCACGATGCTCGTAGCGACGCGAATGTCGGGATTCTTGGTGAACCCCATCGGCTCGAATCGCGTGTACGAAAACTTGTTGACGTAGACCTCCAAGGGGACGCCGTACTGCAAACTCATCGAAACGGCGGTTCCAAAACAATCCATCAGCCCGCCGATCGTGCTGCCCTCCTTCGCCATGGTGATGAACAGTTCGCCGGGACGCCCGTCCGGATACAACCCCACGGTGATATAGCCCTCGTGACCGGCCACGGAAAACTTGTGGGTGACGGAGTTTCGGGTATCCGGCAAACGCTCGCGCCGCGGCGGCGGCACGGTCTTCTCGTCCTTCTCGCTCTTCTTGGTCACGAGGGGTTGCGCGCCCTTGGAACCGTCGCGGTAAACGGCCATGGCCTTCAGCCCCAATCTCCAACCTTCCATGTAGGCCGCCGCGATGTCCTCCGGTTTAGTCTCCCGCGGCATGTTGACCGTCTTGGAGATGGCACCCGAAATGAACGGTTGCGCCGCCGCCATCATGAGCACGTGGGCCCGCCACGAGATCGCTCGCGTTCCGCCGCCTACCGGACAAGCGCAATCGAACACCGCGAGGTGCTCCGGATCGAGATGCGGGGCGCCCTCCACGGTATCGTGTTGGTTTACGTACTCCGTGATTTCGGCGATTTGGTCGTCGCTGTAACCCAGCGTCTTGAGCGCCAACGGAATCGTCTGATTGACGATTTTCAGCATGCCCCCGCCGGCCAATTGTTTGTACTTGACCAGGGCGAAATCAGGCTCGATCCCCGTGGTATCGCAATCCATCATGAAGCTGATCGTGCCGGTGGGCGCCAAAACCGTGGCCTGCGCGTTGCGGAAACCGAATCGCCGCCCGCCGGCCAGGACTTCATCCCATATCTTGCGAGCGGCATCCTTCAGATAATCCGGTGCGTGCTTCAGTTCCTCCACCTTTTGCCAATGCCGCTCCATGACATCCAACATCGGTCGGCGGTTCTTCTCGAACTCGGCGAAGGGACCGACGGCGGCAGCCAACTCCGTGCTGGTGCGATTGGCCGCCCCGTGCATCAAGGCCGTAATCGCCCCGCAGAGACCTCGGGCCTCGTCCGAGTCATAAGGCAGACCGCTTGCCATGATCAAGCTGCCCAGATTCGAGTACCCCAACCCAAGCGGCCTGAACAAGTGGCTGTTCCTGGCGATCTTGGCGGTGGGATAGCTGGAGTGGTCCACCAAGATTTCCTGGGCGATGAACACGATTCGACAGGCGTTCACAAACCCGTCCACGTCGAATACGCCGTCGTCGCGACGGAACTTCATCAAATTGATGCTGGCCAGATTGCAGGCCGAGTCGTCGAGGAACATGTACTCCGAACACGGATTGCTGGCGTTGATCCTCCCGGAATTGGGACACGTGTGCCAGCGGTTGATCGTAGTGTCGTATTGCAGGCCGGGATCGCCGCAGGACCAGGCCGATTCGGCCATCTTCTGCAACAATTCCCGGGCGCTGTAGGTCGGGCCTTCTTTAGTCGGGTCCGTCACCCAGCGCGTCGTCCACGGTCGATCCGCCTCCACCGCCTCCATGAACTCGTCGGTCACACGGACCGAAAGATTGGCATTCTGGAACAAGATGGAACCGTAGGCTTCCTCGGGATTGTAGCCTTCCTGAATCAAGAGGCGAGCTTTCTTTTCCTCTCGCGACTTGCACTCGATGAATTCGAGGATGTCCGGGTGGTGGACTTTGAGCGATTGCATCTTGGCCGCGCGGCGCGTCTTGCCGCCGCTTTTCACCACGGCTGCGATTTGATCGTACACGCGCATAAAGGAGAGCGGGCCGGAGGGTTTGCCGCCGCCGGAAAGCTTCTCACGGTGCGACCGCAGGGTGGACAAATCAGTACCCGTCCCCGAGCCGAACTTGAAGAGCATGGCCTCGCTCCGGGCCAGCTCCATGATGTCCTCCATGTTGTCTTGAACGCTTTGAATGAAGCACGCCGAGGCTTGGGGGTACTCGTAGGGATTCTCGGGTTGGACGGCCTGATTCGCCGCCGCATCCCACCTCCAGTTGCAAGCGGCGCCGCGAATGCCGTATTGATGATACAGCCCCACATTGAACCAGACCGGAGAATTGAACGCCGCATGCTGATGCAGGCAGAGCCAGGCCAATTCCCGATAGAAACGTTCACCGTCTTCCGCCGAATGGAAGACTCCGTCGGCGATTCCCCAGTCGGCAATCGTACGGCACACGCGGTGGATCAATTGCCGCACGCTGCTTTCTCGTTGGGGCGTCCCCATCTCGCCGTAGAAATACTTGCTGGCTACGATGTTGGTCGCCAATTGGCTCCACGTTTCCGGGACTTCGCAGTCCGGTTGTTGGAAGTGCGTTCCGCCCGCCTCATTCTTGATTTCGGCGGTCCGCCGGGTCCAAACCACGGTGTCGAACGGACTTTCGACGTCCGGCGGACAAAAACGCGCATCGACCTTCAAGCCGAAAGGAGAAAACTTGGGTGCCGAGGCCTTTCCGGCATCCTCGTTTTCAACCAAAGTCACGTTCCTGCGATCCAACTCAGCCATGATCCTGCACTCCATGCAAAGGAAATTTTTTCCGGAAACCCTGATAGCCGATGCTCCAAAAACGCCGGAGTATCGGCTCTCCCAAAAACGAAAAGCCAAAGACTAGAAACCTGCCAACGTGTCCGTTGCGCCGTCATCCCCGACAACGCACTGTTCCAGCACCGTCTTCCACGTTTGCCATTCAAACCTGGAATAGATTTTGGTCAAAACGGCCTGCCAACCCGCCCTCACGCATCGCGCCAGCCGCTGGTCCCCGGTTTTGCCCAATGCGGAACCAGACGCCCCCCCTTTGGTTGTAATCGTTTTGCTTACCCAAAACAACTATAGGTAGTGCTCTGCCTGTTTTCAACCACTACATACAGTGTTTCGTTCAGTTTATGCATGCTGGCCGGGTTGTCAACAGGCTGGTACCCATTTGCCCTAAGTCCCTACGCCTCAGCAACAAACGAAAAGCTCTCGCTGAAGGGCCAGCCGAGCGCATTAACGAACTCAAGCCGCAAGTATCTGAAAAAATTGAGTTTGTGGAATTACCCGGCCGCGAGTCCACCAATCGAAGAATTCCAAGAAAATAACCCGACTCAAACTACCGCGTCCATCTATTCTCGCTACAAGACCGACCATTTTGACGCTCGGGGAGCTTGGCGGGACGGAGCTTGGCGGAACGAAGTTCCGCCGTTGACTTTTCGGAAACTCCGACTTGACGAAACTTCCATTCAACGCAGTCTAGGCGGCCTTGCTAACTTGGCGCGATTCCGAAACGGGCGGTTCAGGACCATCGCTCCGACATCTCAATGCTCCCTTGATCGCTGGCGTAGCACCCATGGCGTGCAGCCGGCGGGGTCGTCCGCACTGTTTCCGGCCTGAAGCACGGGCGAGGTCCTGTCTCGTAAGTCCTATTTGGGCGGAATTGGGTGGCGGTTAGGGTATGTGGAAGGGCAAATGTGATCCCGGGATATGGAAGTCCCAGGGATGCGACGCTACGAACTCACGGCCGAGCAGTGAAGGTTGATCGAGGATTTTTTTCCGCCGTTGGTCACCAACGGTCGGTCTTGGCGAGGCCGTTGAACGATGATCAGCGCCATGCTGTGGATTCTCAATACCGGCTCTCTATGGCGAGACCTGCTCGACCGTTAAGGCCCTTGACAGACCGCCTGTGACCGTTTCAATCGCCGGCGAAAAGACGGCAGGCTGGAATTGATTTTCGAACGACTTCAGATTCCTCCGGACGAGGAAGGCCGGATCGACCGGGACTTGCGGACGTTCGACGGCAGCAGCGTCCGGGCTCATGCGACGGCGCCGGAGCCGAGGAAAAGGGGGCCCCGACGAACCGGACGACTATGCATTGGGCGGCTCGCGGGGCGGTTTGGGGCGAGAATGCACGCGGTTACCGCTGGCCGGGGAACTCCGCTAGCCGTCCACGTGACCGCCGGCCGGGTCCACGAGGCCAAGGGTTTTCGTCCGGTGGCTGATGTCGTCTGTATTCCTCGGCCGCTTTGGCGTCTCCGAACGCGTTCTTTCCGGCCGACCGGCGACAAGGCTTACGTGGGACAAAAGGAGGCGATTCGGGAGAGGTCGCCCCGGGCGAGGGATTATAAGGATGTTCCTACGCTTAGGAACAAATGGGCTTCATCAAAGTCGGGGCGACTGGATTTGAACCAGCGACCTCTTGGTCCCGAACCAAGCGCTCTAGCCAGGCTGAGCTACGCCCCGGGGCAGCCCCGTTACGGCCATGCCGCTCAGCGCCGCCGCAAATGCGCGGACATGGAGCTTGCTTGCCGCAACCGATTCCTCAAACATACCGAGGGAATCGAGGGCGGTCAATGGGACCCGTCGCAGACGCGGCGTCCGAAGACAGGCCCGCAGCGATCTTGTTCGCTCTCCTTCAGTCGGGTCGGATTTCGATCAGGGAGACGCTCAAGTTGGGAAGAGATAGCTCGAGCGTTGCGGTGCCACCGTCGTTCGGGATTCGCTTTTCGGCGGTCAATTCCAGGGTAGCCGTCTCCAGGTTGTGCACGCCCCCGTTGGAGTCGCCACCGCGGCGCACATAGCGAGTGTAGGGGTTGTTGTGCTCGCGGTCGATCCGGTACTCGGTGCAGTGAAGGGATTCGGCCTCAGCGAGGGCGGGCGGCAGATTCTCCAAACGGATTTGCCAGGTCCGCGGAGAGTCCCGCATGACGTCGAAGTGCCACAGGAGCAAGACGATGCGATCGTCGCCCGCTGTTGCCGTCAGTCCGCCCGTGTCGTCTTCGAGGATTCCCTGCCTGCCGGGCAAGGTGACCTTCAGTTCCCGTTCCAGGAGTCGGTGGTGCATGGCCCAGACGAAGTAGGGGGTGGTCACGACGCGGCCCTTGATCAGGGGAAGGCCGCCGTAGCGTGCGATCGTCGCATCGTCGTAAACGAAGGGTTGACGTCGTTGGCGGGCGCCGGCAACCGCGTCGTCTGGACGGTCCAGCAGTCGCCAAACGGTGGTCTCTCGGTCGTCTTGGTTGACCAGGATGCGGGGGTCGGCCCACACGGCCCAGTCGGCGGTGGATCGGCCTTCCGGGCCGGCGTCGGTGCGAAACTCCAGAACGACATCCCGTCCCGCAAACGTCTCCAGCGGTAATTCGATTTCATGCCAGGGACCGGGAATCCCGACCGTCTCCACGAGCGGGATTTCGCGGTTTTCTTGCACGACGACCAATTGAAAACCGCAACCGTCGCTTTGCGACGGCAACGGGACGACGCCGACTGCCGTTCGCAAGCGGGGATTCCCTGCCGAGGGTACGTGCAAACGCACGCGGCAAAACGTGTATCGGTCTTGGCCTCCAGGAGGATGCAGGCGTATTCCCGGAAGTGTACGTTCTCCGCACGTGTATTCTCCCGGCACAAAGCAGACAGGGCTGTCGGCGCCGCGAGGAAAGGGGCCCTTTTTCTCGAAGAGGGTCGTTTCGTCGGTCTGACCGGGAAGAAAGTGGTTGAAGCTGACGATACTCGACTTCGTCAACCCCGCCCGACGCTGGTAGTGAAGGGACGCAGCGAGATAGGCTGCTCCGAACTCGTTGTCCTGTTCGGGGGTTCGGGCGTAGAGGTTCCATTCGTCGAGGAAGTACTCGAGGCCGGACTCTTTTTCGGGCCAAACAGTCCGTACTGCATTGCGGACGCCGTTCACCAAACGCTCGTATTGGTACGGATGAGGGTAGCCGTATCCGTGGAAACACACGAAGTCGAGCGGCACATCGCGGTCGCGGCAGTATCGTAGAAAATCGAGCAGCATCGGCTTGGGCCGACCGTCCGCGTCGATCGAGTACGCCAGGGCGGGGCCGCCCACCTTGGCTTGCGGATCGAGTTTTTTCACCAGTCGGGAGGTCCGCTCATACAGTTGGTATACGGTATTCGGATCGGCCTCGCCTCGAGCGACGGGGAGGTCGCCTTCGTTCAAGGCCGCAACCCAGTAACGTACGGGGACATTCCTCTCGTGAAGCACATGGCGGACGATCCGTGACATCAGTTCGTCCCAAAGCTCGAGGTCGTGGGGCAAGGCATAACGGCGTCGGTCGGCGGAAATGTCGGGATCGACCAGGGCCGAGGGAGTGTGGTAGGCCAGGCGGATATAGGGTTCCGCCTGAGCGGCGGCAAACAAGTTCAGAAGACGGTCGAAGTCCGAAAAGTCGGTGACCAAGCCGCCCGAGTCGTCTCGCGTCACGCGCGTTCCCCATAGCCATCCCTCGGAAAAGGCGACCAGCCGGACCATGTGGAAGCCGGCCTGCCGAAATAGCCGGAACTCCGGGGAGTTTTCGTCGAAGGGCAGCGGGTTGTCTTGGCTGTTCCAAATGGTTGTGAAATCGTGAACGGGTGGAAAGGGTAAGGAGGCGGCACCGTCGACGCGAGCGATGACGGGGAGCTTGGGACCGGTTTCGAAGGGCAGGGGAGGCGCGACGGGGCCGACTTGGAGTCTGCCGATCCAGGCGTCGGCGGGCTGTGCCTGCGGGCCGCGACGACCGACGAACAAGTCGCGAGGAATCGTCTGAAGGGGAACGGCCCGATGATTGAGCGATTCCCGATCATCCACACGTAAGACCAGCCATAAGAGATCGCCAAGCCCCTTACACCAACCGACCGTGATGGTATGCGGTTCGCCGGGTTGCCAATCGCTGATGTCCAGATCGCATGCGGCATGCACTTCGTCCCGCCCCCGGTAGGTAAACCGCAAAGTCTGCGAGTCGGTCTTGAAAACGGTGACGTGGCACGAGCCGTTGGCCATGTGCACAAAGGTGTGTGCTTGACGCTCGCTCCCCGGCCAATTCGGGATTACAACGAATGAGATGCTCCCTTGTTGCGGTGTGAGGAACTTTTCCGCCGGTAGGATGATCGTCGCCGCGGAGTCGAAATAGGCGAGCGGACGGCCTTCGAAATCGCGGGTACGCAATTCCCCCTCGATCCTGCCGCCGATCGACGTGATTCCTTCCGTACTCAGCATCAACGAGTCGGACGGCGGCGAGGCGTGTTGTTCCGGGAAGGCGACACTTTCGCCGGCCCGCGCGCCTTCCCCGCTCAGACTTCCGACCGGCGCGAGAGCGAGTAGGGCGACTGTGACCACCGATAGTCGTCGTACGAGTGAGCAAGGCGGCATATCGCGGTGATTCCTGTGGCCAAAAGAGGCGATGCAATGAGGCGAAGGACGAGCGCGATGCGCCCGAGCGACCGTTGTTGCAACTTCAATCGAAACTTTCCAGAGGTGTCTGTCGCGGCGTCGGGATGTCGACCGAAGGCCGGATGGATGCGTTGCGGATGACGGAGTCCGCGATCCGCCCAACGAAAAAGGGTTGTCTCCATTTTGTGGAGGCAACCCTGACTTGTTCAATTCCTACCGAAAAGATTGCCGGTTTCTACGGGAGCTGAACCGATTCTTGGCCGTTGGCGCTGCCAAGAGCGCCCCATACGCCGTAGAGCGACGGGCCGGAGTAGTCCTGCGGGCGACTCGTGTTGACCAGGGGCGGGAAGCCGGCCGGCGGCGCGGTGGCGGTGCGTGTGGGATCGCCCGCGTCGATCGTCTCGCTGATGAACCGGACGGAGCCGTCGACGAAGCACACGTTCACTCCACCCGGGTGACGACTGCTGGCCGTCACAATGGCCCAGTTCTCGCCGTCGTTGCCGCAGCTCGGTCCGTTCGGGGGCAGCATGGGATAGAAGAAGGTGTATGGATTTCGGCCGTCCGCCCAGCGCCAGCCGATCAGCCAACCGGGTCCTTGCACGTTGCCCGTGAATTGCCGATTCGCTCCCACCTGTTGCAAGCACAACGAAGGCGGGGCGCTGTTGTACGCTCCCACGTCGCGAGCCAACGCTTCGCCGACCTGGCGACTGTTCTGGACCCCGACGATGGCCTCGGAAATGGCCATCGTGTTGCTTGTGCCGTCCCGCACGGTCGAGAAGTCCACGAGGATCTTGTTGCCTCGGCCGAAAGTACCGCGGCTTTCGTACCAGTCCCAGTTCAACCACTGGTCGCCGCGGTTGCACTTGTAGCTGATGGGAGTCATGCCGTTGTTCTGCGGCGGAACCTGCCTAGCCCGTCCGTCCGACGGACAAACGTAGCCGTTGAGCCACGTGCGGGTATGCACGAATCCGTACCACGGGCTGTACGCGTTGTTGTTGCCGTCGACCATGCCGATGTAATTCTGGAACAAGTCGTCGTACATGGGCTTTTGCTCAATGTACGGCAGAAGCAAAACGCTCCAGCCCCAGCGATGCGAATTGTTCGGAAAATTGTCGGAATTTGCAGGTTTCGCGAAAAGCGGGTCGAAATTCGCGGCAGGAAAGCGATTGTACGTATCGTGGAAGTTGTGCAGAGCCAACCCGATCTGCTTGAGGTTGTTAGTGCACTGAGATCGCCGCGCGGCCTCCCGAGCGGCTTGCACCGCCGGTAAAAGCAAGGCAATCAAGATGCCGATGATGGCGATAACGACGAGGAGTTCCACCAGAGTGAAACCGGCGTGTCTCAATCTACGCTCTCTCATTGTGCAATCCCTCCAATTGAAAAAAAGACAAGAACCGAGACGCTTAAAGTGACAGGCCAAACCGACAGAAAATGGATTATGCAGAAAAATGTTTCTCAGGATGTTGCCCGACTCGTTTTCTGGCACAACTTCAATATACTGACAGGGGCGGATCAGTCAACGGAATTGCGCCGCGAATGACCACTTTTTCACAAACTCTTGAATTGAGGAGAGATGGCATGACACCGAAAGTTGCACGCGCGTTGTTGGTTGCCGGGATCGTACTCGTGGGTTGTTCCAAGGGACCGACGGTCACTTTCAAGACTTACCCCGTCAAGATCACCATTACCCAAAAAGGACAACCGCTCCCCGGCGCGGATGTGCGATTGCATCCTTTGGATGAGAATGGGCGAGGCGCTCAAGGAAAGACGGATATGTCCGGAGTGGCGACCATGCGGAGCTTCGGGGAAGGCAACGCGATGGCGGAGGGTGCCATGGCCGGCAAGTACAAGGTGCTTGTTTCCAAGGTGGACGTGCCGGCGACTCCGGAAGGTGAAGACTACGACAAGCTTCAAGCCCAACAGGCCGCCGCGGATACGTATGCCTCGGCTCCCAAGCCGCTGCTGCCGCCGAAATACAATTCGTGGCAAGACACGCCGTTCGAATGCGAGGTTCAAGCCTCCGGTCCGAATGAGTTCACGTTCGACATCCCGGAGTAGGTCGCTTTTTGAGCAAAGACAGCGATCACCGACCCGGCGGCGTACGCGTGTCCGGTCCTCAGTCCGCTTCGCGTGGAGTCGCCGGGCGTTAAGTGTGTTCGCTCGCCCGGGCGCGTTGACAGACCGCGGCGCCGCATCTCATACTAATGCAACCTGAAGCCGGGCGGACGCGATTCCGCTTGGATTCGAGGTTGGACGAGGGGGCTGCGCGACGGCGCAGCATTGCGGGTTCGATCTTGCGAGGGGAATACGATGACGGTCGGCACTCCGGCGATGGAGGAGCGGTATCAACAGCGTCTGAAGCGTTATGTGGCGGCGATGCGAAAAGAAAAGCCCGACATGGTGCCGATCCGCCCGTTCGTCGCCGAATTCACCGCGGTTTATGCGGGCTACACCATTCAGGAAGTGACGCACGACTACCGCAAGGCCCTGGAAGCCGCGGTCCAATGCGCCCGAGACTTCGATTGGGACGCCGTGGTGGCGAATATGGTCTACGTGTGGACGGGCTTGGTGCAGGCCGTCAACCTTCGCTATTACAGCGTGCCGGGAGTCGATATCCCCGCCGACGTGGCTTTCCAGTATCTGGAACCGCCCGACGATAACGCTTGGATGCGGCCCGACGAGTACGACGCCTTGATCGAAGACCCCACCGGCTTTCTGCTCAACGTTTGGCTCCCGCGGGTGTCGCGAGACGTGGTTCCCGAGGGACAGCCCAACACCTTCCGCAACAATATGTCGTTCCTGCTGGGCGGGATGTCGATGATGGACTATTTCGGGGCGTTGGGTCGCCAAGTGGCGCGGCTTCGCACGGAGTGCGGCACGGTATCCGCCATCTCGGGCATCCTCAAGGCGCCGTTCGACATCATCGCGGACAAGCTCCGCGGTTATCGGGGCTTGTGCATGGACATGTACAGACAACCGGATAAGGTCCTCAAGGCCTGCGAAGCGCTGACGCCGCACCTGTTTCACGTGGCATTGTCGGGGGCCGATCCGGACAAGAACGTTCCCATCGGTCTGTGGATGCACCGCGGGTGCGTGCCCTTCCTTTCGCCCCAGCAGTTCGAGCGATTCTATTGGCCGTCACTCAAGCAGATCATCGAAGCGCTCTGGGCCAAAGGGCACCAAGTTCTGTTCTACGCCGAGGGCGAGTGGAACCCCAATCTGAAATACATCGCTCAATTGCCGGACCTCAGCATCGTATATCACGTGGATCGCGGGGATATCTTCGAGGTGCATCGCGCGGTGGGACACAAGTTCTGCATCAGCGGCGGCATTCCCAACGACTTGCTGGCCTTTGGCACGCCGGACGAAGTGCGAGCGTACTGCAAAAAGGTGTTGGATGGGGTCGCCAAGGACGGGGGATACGTCTTGGACGCCGGAGCCATCATGCAGAACGACACGAAGGTGGAGAATCTTCGCGCTCTGACCGAGGCGGCACGCGAATACGGAGTGTATTGAGTGGCAAGTTGCTCATTGTGCCGATAGGGCGCAGTCAACCGGCGGTGGGGAGAACCGGTCGAGCGACGGATGGTGCTAGCGCGATCGTCGGAACCGTCTCCCGACGGATCATCGTTTCATTGAAAGGTGATGAAGTTTAGGAGGGAACAATGGAAGGAAGCGAATCTTCGACGACTGGTCGGAGCACTGAGGTAAAACGTCCGCCGGGTACTTGTTTTCCTTGGGAAGAAAAAGTGAAGGACTTGCCCCCGATCCAAGGGGACGCCGAGTTGGTCCGACGCGTTTGGCAGGACATCGACGCGTTGGGATACATGTATATCTGGCAGGTTCTGTTGTCTTTTTAAGGCACGCATGCGGCATTCGGCTCGGATTGAGGGGAATCAAAGCCGGGCCGGATGTTACCATCTTCGGAGGGGATTTCTCATGGCGGAAGGCAGCTTGTCGGAAGCAATCGCGGTCTGTGATGAGCCGCGAGTGATGGAATTGTTGCGGGCACAATTGGATGCAGGGGTTCCCGCAGGAGAGATTTTGGCCGAATGCAATCGGGGCATGATCGAATTAGGAAACCGCTTCAGTCGGGAAGAGTGCTTTTTGCCCGACCTGATGTTCGGCGGCATGATCATGAAGAACATCATGGCCGAGTTGGGTCCGCGACTCGGCCCGGCCGATGTGGAAACGGCTTCGCACAAAGCCACGGCGGTCATCGGCACCGTACAGCACGATGTCCATGATATCGGCAAAGACATCGTAGTCATGATGTTGCAAGGGGCGGGTTTCAAGGTGGTGGATCTGGGTGTGGACGCCCCGCCCGAGAAGTTCGTCGAAGCCATCCGCGAACACCGACCGGCGGTGGTGGGTATGAGCCTGCTGCTGACGACCTGCTACTCGTCGGTCGTGGCGACGGTAGAGGCCATCCGGGCGGCGGGGCTTCGCGACGGATTGGCGTTGATGGTGGGCGGCGCGGCCGCCAGTGAATTGCTGGCGGAAAAGGCCGGGTGCGACTTCTACGGCAAAACGGCGGCGGACGGCCTGCGTTTCGCCTGCCAAGCGGCGGGAATCGCCCAGGCCTAACGGCGCCCGTTTGTACGGACCGAAGTGCCATCAATCGCCTCGGAAAAGCTGCAGCGGTGGGGAAACCTCAGGGCACCCTACCACGTTATGCACTGCCGAGGTGCGCGCTGCCCGTCGGGAAATCCGGCGGCCGGCGAGCCGTGCTGATAGAGCCATAGCCATGATGCTCCGGGCTTCGTGCATAACCTAGTCTTGCGAAATTGCCCACGTTTCCGGTTCTCTGCCTTTTCCTTCCCATCAAATCGCATTGACACCCCTCGCGACTATTCGGTAGATAGCCTTCGGGGCTTCGTCGGCCTCTGGGAACGGATTCCCAATCCGGCCGAGAGTCACCTTGCGCGCCGTTGGAAAGGATTGAGCGGCGACTATGGTCGATGAGGAACTGCAACCGCAGTCGGAGGAAGAGGCTTCGCGGAAAAAGCCGGGCGGCGACGAATCGGCCGCGCCCGCCGCGGGGAGCTTTTTGCGCCGCCGGCGCTGGATCATCCTTGCGGGGGCGGTTTCGGTGCTGGTCACCGCCGGAATTACGACCTACCTGTTGCTGACGCGCGAACCGCCCATCACGGCCAAGAGCATACTCCAGGCCTTGGCGGACGAGGATTACGCCAAGGTCAAAGCGTTGGCGGATAAAGCCGTCGATTCCGGGAAAGTCGATGACGAGGCTTACCGCGCGGCCATGTTCGCCTTGGGCGTCTGGCATTCCCAAGAGGGTGATCGCGCGAGCGGCACCGAACGCAGTCGCGAATATGCCCTCAGCGCAGCCTATCTTTCGGCGGTGGGGACGGGCGGATTCCCTCCAGGTTGGGAGGCGAAGGGAAGATTTCTGCTGGGGCGGAGCCTGCACTTCTCGAATCGGTTCAGCGAAAGCCGGGTCGAACTCCGAGAGGCGGCCGGACTGGATTCCGAGTATCGGCCTCGCGTTCTGTGGTTGCTGGCGGAATCCTTTCTCTTGGACCGCCAACCGAACTTGGAGGAAGCGTTACGGTACAACGGGGAGTTCCTGGATATCCCGACGCTATCCGTGGAGAGTCGGAACGCGGCCTATCGCCGGCGAGCCGAGATTCTACTTGAGATGCGGCGCCCGGCGGAGGCGGCCGATGCTCTGAGTCGCTTGAGTCCCAAGGCGGCGCAAACGCCTGAGAGCGAGTTGTTGCGGGCGCAGGTCTCCATTCTAGAGGCGGAGTTGCTGGAACCGCTCGACGGCCCGGAAAAGCAGGCGAAATATCGCTCCAAGCTGGCGGAGGCACGGGAGATCCTCGGCGGCGTGGAAAAGCAAGCTCTGGCCGACGATGCCATCCTGGCGCAGGCCTCCTACTTGCGTTCGCGCTGTGCCGAATTGGCCGGAGATATCGACGAAGCTTTGACCGGTTATGAAAAGACGTGGATTCGCTTCGCAGGCCGACCTGAGGCCTGGGCGGCCCGATTTCGCATGGCCCAATTGAATCGGCGACTTGGTCGCGTGGAACAGACCGTCGACGGCCTCCGCGGTGTTCTGAGCGAGGTTCCCGACGCGGCCGCCTTCGTGAACCGTTGGGTTTCGTTGAACGAGGTCCGGGACGAGACGGGGGCGACCTTGCGGCAGTATCTGAACCAGGGAGAATTCGCCGCGTGCCTGCGTCTCACGGATTCCATGTCCCCGGTCTTCGCCGACAGTGAGATTCACGCTTTTCGCGCGGAGATTCATCGCGATTGGGGGCGGCACTTAGTCAACCAGGCCGAGGGCCGACCTCCGGGAAAGGCCGAGGGATTACTTCAGGAGGCGAGATTGCATTTCCGCCTGGCGGGCGACGAATATACGCGGTTGGCCAAGACCCGAGCGGCGACCAAAGCCTACTCCGAAGATTTGTGGGACGCGGCCGACAATTATCTGGCCGGTTGGTCGTTCAGTCGGGCGTCGCGCGTGCTGCGCGAGTATCTTCGGAACGAGGCCAAGCGGCGAAACTCGGTGGCTTTGCTGCGACTGGGGGAATGTCTGCTGGCAATGGGCCGCCTGGACGAGGCGCTCCTAGTGCTCAACGAATGCATGGAGTTTCACGCCAAGGACGCCGCTTCTTACGAAGCCCGATTGCTGGCCGCTCACGTCTATCAAGAGAAGGGGGATTTTGCGCAGGCGGAGAGCGTTTTGCTTCAAAACCTGAGTGGTGCGTTGGCGCCGAGTAGTCGGGAATGGCGAGCGTCGCTGTTTGCTCTGGGGCACCTGTATTACGAGGAAGGGAAGGATGCGGAGGCCGTGCCGCGACTGGAGGAAGCGGTGTCGCGCTACCCCCAAGACGAACAGACGGCCTGGGCGCGATACGAATTGGCTGAAATCTTTCGGCGGATGGCCGTGCAGGCGCTGGGATTGTCGTCGGAAGCCGCCTCGACCGTGGACGAAGGGCGACTACCCCTCCGCCGCGACGCGCAGAATCGCCTTTTGGCGGCCAAGGCTCATTATGAGGCCGTGCGGCAAATGATGAACGACCGCGCCAATCAACGGCAATTGCTCAATCCGGAGTTGGTGCTGCTGCGGAATGCCTATTTCGGCTTAGGCGACGTGTGTTATCGCCTGGGCCGCTTTATGGAGGCTTTGGAGGCCTATCATGCCGTGATCAATCGCTTCCAGTCTCGGCCCGAGGTGTTGGAAGCCTATGCGCAGATCGTGCGATGTTATCAAGCCATGGGACGCGGTCAGGAATCGCGCATCGCCTTGGAACAGGCCAAGATCGTTCTCCAGCGTTTGCCGGCGGATACGGACTTTGCGGCCTCGACGGTCCTGGACGCCGCGGGCTGGCGCGAACGTCTTCAAAGATTGGAAAAAGCATTGCAATGAACACGCCGTCGACGGACCGCATTTCGGCGGCTTGTCGCGGGCAAGCGGAAGCGAATCACTTTTTCGTGCGGATGATGGACGCGATGCCTCAAACTGCCGGGATTGTCACGGAAGGCTTGGCCTCCGCGGACCGCTTGGCCGACCTGGTTCGGCGTAAGCAGGCTTGTCTTGCGGAGTTGTTGGGCGTCTGCCGTCGCCAGTTCGAACTGGTGGAGAGCGGCGACGTCGAGGGGTTGTTGGAACTGCTGGCTTGGAAACAACGGTACTTGCAGGAAATCCAAAGGCTGGAGTCGGAATTTGCCCCTTATCGTCACGAAACGCCGGAAAGCCGGTCCTGGCGTAGTGAGGATTTGCGACGCGAGACGGCCCACAAACTGCAAGACTGCCGTCGCCTCTTGGCGGAGATTCTCGAAATCGAGCGGCACTGCGAGCAAAAGATGACCGCGAGGAGAGAGGAAATCAGCCGTCGATTGCACACGCTGCAAGACGCCGCGGAGGCTAGAAGGGCGTACGCCCGCGAAGAGCATGCCGGCGGCGACGCGGATGTCTTGTGGGAAGGCTGAGCACGTTCCGCGATTCGTCGGAAGGCGTGAATCGACGCTGGGAAAAGAGAGAGGGACGCCGCCGTGCGAGTGACCGACGCAATGAATGAAGCAGCATCACCGCTCACCATGAGCGAAGCGAGTTCAACGACGAACATGGCCGAGGATTGGGTCTTGCCCTCGGCGGAGGACGGTTTGGGGGTCGTGTTGCAGGCCTGGCAGGCGGCCACGGTACGGTTGGAAAAGACGCACGAAGCCCTACGTGCCGAGGTCAAGCGCCTGACGGATGAACTGGAGCGCAAGAATCGCCTATTGGCCCAAAAGGACCGCTTGGCCGACCTCGGGCGAATGGCCGCCCATATCGCCCATGAATTGCGCAACAGTTTGGTTCCCGTCGCGCTCTACGTCAGTCTCTTGCGGCGGCATTTAGAGCGGGATGAACAAGCTCTGGAAATTCTGGAGTGCATCGAGGCCGCGCACCGCGCCGCGGAGAGCACGGTCACCGACCTTCTGCAATTCACCGCGGAGCGCGAGCCTTGTTGGGAGTGGGTTTCGGTGGCCGAGGTTTTGAGGTCGGTCGCGTCGGCGCTGCAACCGCAGGCCGATGCCCAAGGCGTGACAATGATTGTGCAATTGGAGGGGGAGTTCTTGGTCAGGGCCGACCGCGAAATGCTGCGTCGTGCCGTGTTCAATCTGGTGCTGAATGCTTTGGACGCAATGCCGCAAGGGGGAAGATTCGTTTTGCGAGCGGTGCAGAATCCCGAGGAATGGCGTATTGAAGCCGAAGACGAAGGGCCGGGCTTGGAGGAGGAGGCCTTGCGCCGGGCTTTCGAACCGTTTTACACCACCAAAAAAGGCGGCACCGGCTTGGGATTGGCCATCGTCAATCGCGTCGTGGAACTCCACGGCGGCGAGGTGGACGTTGCCAACCGCCCCACCGGCGGAGCACGCTTTACCCTCGTGTTTCCGCACAGGACCGCCGCTGCGCCGGGGTGCGACCCGCGGTGAATGGGTATAGGTACGCCGTCATCGCATTGAAGAAAGAGGAAAGCCGGGGAGCCATGAAACGCAGACAAGTCCCGACCGTCGAAACGGAAGGTCGCGGAACGGTTTTGGTCGTGGATGATCATGCCGCCGCCCGCGCCTCGGTCGCCGACGTGTTGCGGAGATGCGGATACGTCGTGACGGAATGTTCCAGCGGCGCTGAAGCCTTGCGCGCCGTGGAGAAGACGGATTACGACTGCATCATCACGGACCTGAAGATGCCGGGCATGTCCGGTTTGGAATTGATCGCACATCTCGAGCGTCGCCGTCTTCGAGCGCGAATCATCATGGTGACCGCCTACGCCAGCGTCTCCTCGGCGGTGGCGGCGATGAGGATGGGCGTCTTCGACTACATCGAGAAGCCCTTCGATTTGGAACAACTGGAGAAGTTGACGGCGGAGGCGGTGCGTCATGCCCGACTGTTAAATGACCGCAGCGCCGGACAGAACGGCAAGGCCGGCGGTCTCGCGGAACCGCCGGTGATGATCGGACGAAGTCGGCCGATGATGGAGTTGCGGGCGAAAATCGAGCAGGTGGCCGCCACGAGCGAAACCGTCCTCATTACCGGTGAGAGCGGAACCGGCAAGGAATTGGTCGCCAAATGGATTCACGCGACCGGCCCCCGGCGTCTCGGCCCGTTCGTGAGTGTGAATTGTCCGGCTTTGGCCCCGCATCTGATGGAAAGCGAATTGTTCGGGCATGAACGGGGAGCCTATACCGGCGCGGATTCGGCTCGGGCGGGCAGGTTCGAAGCGGCGGACGGAGGCACACTGCTGTTGGATGAAGTCACCGAGATCGGTTTGCCGCTCCAAGCCAAGTTGCTCCGCGTGTTGCAAGAAAAGGCGTTCGAACGGGTGGGGTCGAGTGAAACTCAGTACGTGGACGTCCGTGTGATCGCCGCCACGAATCGCGACTTGAGTCGCGAGGTGGCGGAGGGGAATTTCCGCGCGGACCTTTACTACCGGCTTGCGGTTCTGCCGATCGAAGTGCCCCCTTTGCGCGAGCGCCGAGAAGACATTCCCGAATTGATCGCGTATTTCCGGTCGCGTTGCGCTCAACGTTTGGGGCGAGAGGTTCCCGAGATGGATCGATCGGCTTTGGATGTTCTGGCTGAGCACGATTGGCCCGGCAACGTGCGGGAATTGGAAAACATGGTCACTCGCTTATGCGTGTTGGAGAATACGCCTCGCATCTCCGCGGACCGATTGCGCAAATGGCTGCCGGTCGAATCGCGTTCGCGACCCGAATCTTCGTTTGAGATTCCGGTGGGAATGACAATCCCGGAAATGGAACGACAATTGATCGAGAAAACGCTCGAGCAATACGGAGGGCATCGTTCCAGGACGGCCAAGGCTTTAGGAATCGGCGTCCGCACGCTGACGGATCGTCTGCGTCAGTACGGCTACGCACCGCGGACGAAGGAGTTCCGCCGGGCCGGATAACGGCGGTTCGGCCTCATGATCGGAGAATGATTTTTCGGGGCGATGTCGGATTCCGAGCAGGATGCGGGGCGAAGGGGATTCGGCGAAAGTCGCCGGTGACTTCGGCGAGAAGTGCCGATTCTCTCCGGGCGCGAGGCGGGCGGAGGACGGTTGCACCGGCCGGGGGGGCCGTGACGCAAGATCGGCATTGGAAAGAGTTTCGGATCGCGACCGGAAGCCGCGGCCGGACGTCATGACGCATTGGGAACGACGGTTGCAACACGGTCGACTGCGATCGACAGGCGGAGCAAACGTTGGTGGGATCGACAAGCGTTCGGCCTCGCTGTTCCACGGGTAAGTGGAACGATTTTCGACCGACGGGAGGCGCAAACTTGAGCATGATTTCGCGGTTATTCGAATCGACGACGATTCCCATTTTGGAGGAGGTCGTCGGCTTCGCGCAGGCCCGGCACACGGTCTTGGCCGGGAATTTGGCGAATATCGATACGCCGGGGTACACGGCGCGGGATCTTCCGGTGGAGGCATTCCAGGCCGAGTTGCGAAAACGGATTGAGGCACGGCATCAAATCCCCGCCCTGTCTCCCGGTGATGCCCAATATGCGGAGAGGGGGCGTGAAAAAGTCCCAGCGTCGGAACGCTGGGCCGACCAGGCCAAGACGCTACTCCGTCACGACGGCAACAATGTCACCGTGGAACATCAAGTCAGTGAGATGGTGAAGAATCAGATGCAGCATAACGCGGCCTTGGCCGTGATGAACAGTCAATTTCGTTTACTCTTGACGGCGATTGGGGAAAAGGTGTAAAGACTGCTCCCCGGCGCAAGCTCGCGACGTCGGACCGACCGGCACGCGCAAGGGGCGGGCCGACGCGGCGGAAAGGAACGCATTCCATGTTCTCAGCGCTTGATATCAGTACCAGCGCTCTGGTGGCGCAACGTACCCGGATGACGGCGATCGCCGGCAATATCGCGAACGTGACGACGACACACAACGAGGCGGGAGAACCGCAACCCTATCAGCCCCGGTACGTGGTCTTTCAGGCGGATCCCAGCGTCGGTTCGCACGGAGCGGCGGGGGTCCGCGTGGCGGCGGTCAAGGCGGATACGGATGTCCAACCGCGGTACAAGTACGAACCGGGCCACCCGGACGCCATCCAGGACGGACCGTGGAAGGGGTATGTGGCCTATCCGGATATCAACATCATGACCGAGTTCACCGACGCCCTGGAGGCCGCCCGCGCTTATGAGGCGAACCTTGGAGCGATCGAAGTCACGAAGGACATGGCCCAGCAGACGTTGAGGATTCTGGCCTGATGAATGCGATCGGACCCATTCAACCTTCGGGAATTCCCCCGCTTGCGGCGGGATTGCAGGCAAAGCCCGCCGGCGGCGCCGACGGCTTCAAAGACATCCTCCTGCAGTCCGTACGGGAGGCGAACGCGTTGCAGCAGGAGGCGGATGCCGCCGTAGAGCGCATGGCGGCGGGTGAGGACGTTACGACCGCCGAGGTTTTGACCGCCGTGCAGAAGGCCGATATCGCCTTCAAGCTGATGATGCAGATTCGTAACAAGCTGGTCCAGGCCTATCAGGAATTGCAGGCCGTCCGCGTGTAAACGGCCCGGATGCGACCGACGACCTTTGAGCGACAGCGGAGGCGAGTCCACGGATGGACTTCATCAACAAAGCCTGGGATCAGCTTCGCGACGTCTTCGTCTCCATGACGCCTGGGGCGAGAATTACTTCCGCCTTGCTTCTGGCGGTGGTCGTGATCAGCCTGGGCTACTTGTTCATGTACTCCGGATCGGCTCCCGACTGCTATCTGATGAACGGCGAGTATTTTACTCCCGCCGATTTGCCGGCCATGGAAGCTGCGTTCGCGGCTAAGGGGCTGAATGACTATCGCGTAGAGGGAACGCGGATCCGAGTCCCTCGCGCGCAGCAGGACAAATACATGGCCGCCTTGGCCGAGGGCAACGCGCTGCCGTACAACTACCTCGACATCTTGGAGCGGACTTTGAAAGAGTCCGGTTCTTTTGAAAGCCGCTTCAAGCTCGAAGAGCGGATGAAGGTGGCTCTGCAAAAGGAGTTGTCGCGGGTCATTAGCCAGATGGCGGGCGTGCAGAGCGCCGTGGTGATGTTCGATCGGACGACGCGCGGCGGACTCCAGCGAGAAACGGTGACCACCGCCGGCGTCGCGGTGAAGTCGGTCGGCGGACAGGAGTTGCCCGAGAACGTCGTTCGCTCGATTCGTTACTATGTCGCACGCAGCATCGGCGGACTCAAGCCGGAGGACGTCGTCGTCACCAATATGGACACCGGGGCGAACTACTACGCCGCGCCCGACAACGATCCGCAAGACGCGGCAGGGTTTTACGCCGTCAAACGATCGTGGGATTCCTACTTCGCATCGCAAGTGCGGGCGGCCCTGGGGTACGTACCGGGAGTGCTCGTCAGTTGCAACGTGGAACTCGATCCCACGCGCTCCATGACGCAGGAGCAGGTCAAGCTCGATCCCAAGGTGGTGCCGTTGGACGTGACCGAGGACAGTCGCACGCGGCAATCGGATGCGGGACCGGGAGGGCGCGTCGGATACGTGGCGCAGGGCAATACGCCTCGAGCCCTCAATTCCGGTTCGACCGGCAGTCCGACGGAAAGCGAGGAGGAGACCCGTCGGACGGAGCGGAACGCCGTAGGGCAAACGGTGGTGCGTCAGGAGACCGCCGGCTATCCCATTAAGAAGGTCTCGGTGTCCGTTGCCGTTCCCGCCGGCTATTTCCGCAAAGTTTGGCTGCAATCCCAACCGGCCGATCCCAATAACGCGAACGCGCCCAAGGAGCCGACGCCGCAGGAATTGGACAAAATCCGAACCGACGAATTGGCCAAGATTCGCACCCACGTGCTGACGCTTTTGCCGCAAGCACAGGACGGTACCGACCCCAATCAACTCGTCACCATCACGGATTTCGTGGATATGCCGACCGTGGCACCGACGCCGCCCGGCGCGGGCGAACAGGTGTTGGAATTCGTGAGCCGATATTGGACGACGTTGGGCCTGATGGGGCTGGCCCTGGTGAGCTTGGTGCTGCTGCGATCCACCGTGCAGGGAAGAACCGAATCGACGTCTCCCATGGGATTACCGGAGATGGCGGCAGCCCCCCGGGTTGAAGAAGAACAGGCCGAGGAAGTCGGTAAGGAATCGAAGGCGAAGAAGTTGTGGAAAGACGCCGGGAGCAAATCTCTGCGAGAGGAATTGGCGGAATTGGTCTCGGAGGACCCTGAAACGGCGGCCAACATCCTGAAGACTTGGATCGGTAATCCGGTGTGATGCCGAACAATACGAAAGTCCTCGGGAAGGGACGGCGAGTTGAGCAGTTTCCCGGCCTCCCTTCCGGCAAGAGCTCCCCCAGCGGACAGGATGCGGAAATGACGGGATTGCGAAAGGCGGCGGTGTTGATCGATACGCTGGACCCTTCCGCGGCGGATCTGCTCTTGGAGCGGCTTTCTCCCGCCGAGGCTGAAAAAGTACGCACTGCTTGGATGGAGTTGGGAGCGATTTCGCCGCAGGAACGAAGGCAGGTCTTGGACGAGTTCCGGCAAATGGCGCCGAAGATCGTGCAAGTTCGGTTGGAAAGCAAGGAAGAGCCGCGATCCGCGGCATCGCATCTTGCCGCGGCACAGGCCGTCGCACGGGGTTCCGCGTCGTCGAGCGTTGGTGATTCCTCCGCAGCGGAGTTGCGTGATCGGCCTTTTCGAACACTGCTGGATGCCGAGGCGGACAAGGTGGCCGGCATTTTGCTCAACGAGCGCCCGCAGACCGTGGCGCTGGTCCTCTCGCATCTTCCCCCCCAGCAATCGGGCGCGGTATTGGTGCGCTTGCCGCCGACCCTTCAAGTGGAGGTCATGCGGCGGTTGGTGGACCTCGAGGAAACGGATCCGGAGGTCTTGAAAGAGGTGGATCAAGCTTTGCAGGCCAAGCTTTCCGACGTGGTGGCCATGCAGCGACGCCGCGTGGCGGGTTGGTCCGCCGTGACGGGGATTTTGCAAAACGCTCCCCAACCCGTCGGCGATCGACTGCTCCACACCATCTCCCAACTGGCGCCGGACCTCGCCGACCGTCTGCCGACGGCGCCGTTCTTCGATTTCAATCACCTGATCCGCTTCGATGATATCTCGTTGGGGGTGATTTTCGAGCACGTCGATTTAGCGGTGACGGTCTTGGCGTTATGGGGAACACCCTTGGGTTTTCAGGAACGAGTTTTGGCCCAGTTGCCGTCGGAGCAGGCGGATCGCGTGCAGCGCGAAATGGCGGATTTGGGACCGGTGCGACTCAGCGACGTCGAGGAGGCCCGGCGGAGAGTTGCAGAGACCGCCCGGCGCTTGGCCGCCCAGCAGCGGATTCGCGTGCCGCCGGAATTGAAGCATCTTCGCACGCCTGCCACGGCGGCGGGGACGGACCACGGCGGCGGCGACGGAGGGACGCGGGCGGCGGAGAGAGCGACCTTCGTGAGAGAAGTCGCGTGACGGATGCCGCCGGTGTCTCGGCGAATGGGGGCGGTTCGGTTTATCGCATGAGTGGTGGTGACGATGGCTACGGTGATCAAGTCGGGCGATTCCTCGGCGGCTCAAGAGACCGTGCCCTTCAATTTTGAGGACCTTACCGCCCGGGCACAGCGATACTTGGAAGGCATTCGGGGCGAGGCCGCCAAGATCATTGCGTCCGCTCACAAAGAAGCCATTGCCATTCGTAAGCGGGCGGAAGAAGAGGGGCGCCTGGCTGCGCGGCAGGAGTTGGCGAAGATCGCCGCGGCGGACTTGGACCGCAAGTTGGTAACCCTGCTGCCCGCGCTGCGGGACGCCGTGAGACAGATCGAAGAGGCGAAACAGAGTTTTTTATCGCAGTGGGAGAAAGGTGCGGTGCGTCTGGCGGGAGCGATCGCCGCGAAACTGGTCCGGCGGGAGGTGGAGCGGGATCCCCAGGTGGCGCGGCCCTTGGTCCGCGAGGCACTCGAGTTGGCCGCAGGTGCGGCGCACTTGCGACTGAGACTGCATCCCCTGGACCATGCCGCTTTGGCGCCCCAAGCCGAGAAACTATTGAAAGAATTGGCTCCGGCGGGAGATGCCGAAATCATCTCCGATCCGACAATCACACGCGGAGGCTGCCGCGTGGAGACTCAATTCTGCGTGATCGACCAACAGTTCGAGCGGCAACTGGCGAGGATTGAAGAGGAGTTGACGGGAAGCTGAGACGCCGCCCGATGTCGTGAGGACGCGGATATGTCGTGAAGCACGCTCGTCGGTGCGACGGAGACGGGAAAGCGAGTCATGGACTGGGTGGAACAATTGCGGCCGATCATGGCGGCGGAGATACGGGGGACGGTGGTCCAGACCGTAGGGATCACCGTCGCTGCGGCAGGTTTTCCCGCTCCTATCGGCGCCGTCGCCGAAATCGAACGCCAGGGGACCGCACCGATCCGCGCCGAAGTGGTGGGATTCAAGAACGACCTCACTCTGCTGTTCCCGTACGGGGATCGTCAGGGTGTGCGCCACGGCAACACGGTGCGATTGGCCAAGACCGTCCGGTGGTTGCGGGTCGGCGCGGGATTGTTGGGGCGGGTTATCAACGCCGAAGGGCTTGCCGTGGACGGCAAACCGCAGCCTCTCCTCTCCGATCGGGTGTACTACGATGCCGCACCGCCGCATCCGTGCAGTCGTCCGCGCATCGATGAGCCTCTGCCGACGGGAATTCGCGTCATCGACGGGTTCCTGACGTGCGGCAAGGGGCAACGTTTGGGGATTTTCTCTGCGGCCGGGGTTGGGAAAAGCGTACTGCTGGGAATGATGGCCAAGTACACGGCGGCCGACGTCAACGTCATCGCATTGATCGGTGAACGGGGCCGAGAGGTCAACGACTTCTTGGAGCGGGACCTTGGTCCCGAGGGACTGGCCAAGAGCGTCGTCGTGGTGGCCACCAGCAACGAACCGGCCGTGCTGCGGGTGCAGGCCGCGTTGGCGGCCTCCGCAATCGCCGAATACTTTCGTGATCAGGGCAAGGATGTCTTGCTGCTCATGGATTCCCTCACACGCTTCGCCCTGGCTCAACGCGAGATCGGATTGGCGGCGGGAGAGCCTCCGACCACGAAAGGTTATACACCCAGCGTCTTCGCCCTGCTGCCGCGATTGGTGGAAAGGGCGGGAAGAAGCCCGGCGGGGGCTATTACCGGCTTCTACACCGTGTTGGTCGAAGGAGATGACCCCAACGAGCCGGTCGCGGACGCCGTGCGCGGCCTGCTCGACGGGCATATCTGGTTGTCGCGGAAACTGGCCGGCAAGGGACATTTTCCGGCCGTGGACGTGACGGCCAGTTTGAGCCGGTTAATGCCGGACATCGTCCCTCAGGAACACAATCGCGCGGCGATGAAGTTGCGCGAACTCCTGGCGGCCTACCGCGATCACGAGGACCTCATCTCCATCGGCGCGTACCGCCGCGGTAGCAATCCTCTGGTCGACGCCGCGTTGACCATGCGGGAAGAGGTCGACGGATTCCTACGGCAAGACATGCGAGATCGCGCCGAATATGCCCAGACGGTCGCGCGACTCACGCAATTGGCCGACCAAATTGCGACCGCCGCGGCAAAATCGGCTTCGCAACGCGTCGAATCGGTGGGGCAGGGCGGCGTCGCGGGCGGCAACGCCGCGGCGGGCGGCGGACCGCAAATGGCTAGGCAAACGACCGGCACCGGTACGCAGGCGGGTGGGAACGGAGGATCGGGCGTCGCAAGGCAAGGTCGCACGCCGGGAACCGGTGCGGTATCCGGCCAAGCGGCGGGAAAGGCGTAGCGTCCTGGCGGCGAAAGATGGCAGCGGCGGATTTTGGGCCGGGATTGACGGCGAGATCGAAGGTCAAGCGGCGGAAGAGGTCGGCCAAGCAAGAGAATCCAGTCGGATGAAATGAGTCATGGCGAGCTTCCGGTTTCGATTGCAGACGATCTTACGTTTGCGCGAGAACGAGCGCGATGAGAGGCGGAGAGAATTGGCTCAGGCCGTTCAAGCCAAGGAGGTTTTGGAGGAGTACGAGCGGCAAACGGCGGCGGAGTGGCAGCGTCTCAACGAGCGACTCCGCGACTGCTCGCGTGTGGGCGAGGTTCAAGTGGACCTGATGCTGAATTTGCGTCGCTACCAAATGACGGTTGCGGCGCAGCGGGATGTTCTCAAAGGGCAAATGGAGCAGGTGGAGCAGGAGATCGAGCGGAGGCGAGAACGGTTGGCGGAAGCCGATCGCCAGGTCCGCGTGCTGGAGATGCTCCGCGAAAGGCAGTTGGAGGAGTATCGCCGAGAGGAGAATCGCCTGGAAACCAAGATCTTGGACGAAATGGGAACTCGTACGGTGCGTAGTGAGGTCGAGTCGTGATTCGCTTGGCGGAAGCCTTGGGTGCGCTGGCGGTTTATTTCCTGGCGGCCTTGGCCCTGGGCACGATCATCGTCTGTGTGCACGTTTGGTTGGCTTGGAAGGTGACGCCCCAGCGGGTGACGCAGGCGTTGGACGTGATTCGTGGGAGGTCGCCGGTTGCCGCGGTGAATACGTCCTTGCCGGAACCTGCCGAGCCTGCCGAAGAACCGTCCTACGATGCGATCTTGCAGCGTCGCGCCCTGGCGTATCGCGACTTGGAGTTGAAATCCCTCGCCTTGCAAAATCTTCAAGATCAGCTCCGGGTCGAGGAAACACGCTTCGATGAACAGCAGAAGCTGTTGGCGAAACGCGAAGAGTCCTTCCAGGAGAAAGTCAAGGCGATCCAGGATGAATCCGTCACCGCGGGACGGGAAACGGTGCGCCGCACCCTGGAGAGTATCAAACCCACTCAAGCCAAATTGCTCCTTTTGGACATGCTGAACAAGGGCGAGGAGCAGGAAGTCGTCGCATTGCTCGCCGAGATGAATGATTCCAAGCGGAGTAAGATCATCGCCGAGTTCCGAACTCCCGAGGAGACGGACAAGATTGCCGAAGTGCTACGCTTATTGCGGGAGGGCGGCGAGATGGCGGAAATCGCGGGGGCCAATGCACCTGCGCCTTGACCACGGTTGGGAGAGCGAATGCATGTCGGAAGTCGCGGTGGAACGTGGAGAAATCGGGCTGGAACGCCTGCGGATTGCGTTCGCGGAGCGAGCGGGAAAAGGCACGGGCTTGGACTCCGCCTTCGCGGACCTGTTGCAGACGCGAGTGGAGGATTCCACGCGGACGGCGACCTCGGTGAAGGCGGAGGATCGCGCTGCGTCATCTTCCGCTTTTGTGGAGGATTCTTCCGGAGCGGACGAGACGAAAGAGGAATCCGGACGGGATGAAGAAAAGGACGACGACGCTCGCGCGGAAGAGTCGCGGCAGGTTTCGGCGGGCGAGGTTGCGGGAGATGTTCCACCCGTCGCCACGGATGAAAAGCAATGGGTAACGGTCGCGAAAACAGGGTCGGCACAATCTGAGACGGCATCGGCGGATCGCACCGGAGCACGATCGGACGGCGAAAGAGACGCTTCGTCCGGCGAGTCGCTTCCCGAGGTTGACGATGCGGCCAAGGCCCGCGCGCGGCCTGGTTCCGAGATCGAGAATGCAATCGCCGAAAAACAATCAACAGCCCAAGGGGAGATCGATCCTGCGGTAGGCGACAAACCGGAGAAAAAAGAATCGGACGGTAAGAAGGCCTCTGAACTCGAACCGGCGACCGAGATCGCGATGACGGAGCCTTCCGAAGTGCCGGTAATCGCAGGCGACTTGCCGGATGGGAAAAAGATCGAGGGTGAGGACGCCAATAAGACTGCGACGAACCGGAAGACGCAAGCAGGGGAGAAGGAAGAAGCCAAAGCCGCCGTGACGCAGATTGGGGAGGCCAAGGAGGCAATTCGAGCGGCCGCGGATGCCGGGGCGAATCCTTTGGCGGCGCCGAGCGCGCGGGGAACGGAGGGGGACGACACATCGGTTATCGAGCGAGGCCGATCCAAGGGGAAAAGGCACTTTCAAAAAGGCGACGTCGGTGGGGACGAGAAGATCAATCGGTTTCAGCCGACGGGAGGCTTGCAGGAAACGCCGCGTGGGATTCCCGATCGACCGATCGCCGCGCAGAACCTCGCCCCAGCGCCCGCCGAGAACGCAGGTCCTTCGGTTGCGGCGACCCCTACCGGTACCGCCGTCGCCGCATCGGAGTCGAATGCCGCGGCGAATGCGCCCCCTGTGGTTGGGGGGGCGGCAAGTACGCGGACGGATTCCGGGGGAACCGCTTCAGGGACTCCGTCGGCAACTCCGGGGCGAACCGGCGAGCAATCTCAGCCGAACCTCGATGCGGCGGATCGCGCGCGGTTTGTGCAGCGGGTATCTCAAGCGTTTCGCGCGGCGAACGAAAGGGGCGGCCATGTGCGGTTGCGACTCCATCCTCCCGAATTGGGGTCGCTCCGGGTGGAACTGAAGATCACCGACGGTGTGATGTCCGCGCGGATGGAGGCGGAATCTGCCGCCGCGCGCGATCTGCTGGCCGAGCACCTTCCGGTCTTGCGGCAACGATTGGCGGATCACGGTATTCGCGTGGAGCGATTCGAGTTGGATTTGATGGGACGCGACGGGCAAGGCCCCTCGCAGCAGGCCTTCCAGTCGCCTACGGACGGACAGGGCAGGCGGCACCACGAAATGACGCCCTCGCGGCGGCGGGCACAGGCGATCGAGTCCGCCGGGCGACCGGAGGGGATCGCAGTGGGAGTGCGCAGTGCGAGCGGAATCGACGTCATGATTTGAGCGACGGAGACCGAGGAAAAGAACGGCCTCAAGAAAAGGCTGGGAGTACGAAAATGCAAACGTCCGCCGTGAATATCAAGGGACAAGTCGGCGCACAGAATCCCAATGGAAACGATGCGTTTCGAAATCTCGACTTGAACTCATTTCTGTCGATGATGATCGCGGAACTGCAAAACCAAGACCCGCTCAACCCCATGGATAATGCCCAGCTATTGCAGCAGGTCAGCCAGATTCGCGAGATCGAATCGAACCTGCGATTGGTCTCCACCCTGGAGAATATGGGCCGATCGCAGAATCTCACGGCTGCGGCAGGGCTCATCAACAAGACGATCCGCGGTCTGACGGAGTCGGGTGATGCCGTGGAGGGGCGCGTGGAGCGTGTCAGCATGGATAAGAACGAGGTCTACTTGCACGTTGGAGATCAGAAGGTCCCCTCGAAAAACATCAGCGAGGTTCTATCGCAGCAAGCCGACGCGACGCTTGCCGAGATGTTTGGGCTGTGAAGTCGGCAGGGAACCGTTGAATTTGCGGCCATTCGAGGACGGTCCCCGAACAGATGACACCGCGGTACAGGCTTAGCAATGGCGGTCGCAAGGTAACGGCGTTTTCGACGACAAGGGCTTGAGGAATACAGTAGCGACGAACGGTCCAAAGGGGGCGGCCGGTGAGGTGCGTACAAGAGTTCAGGGGGGAACGATTCCTTGGTTAAGGAGGAGGAACGAATATGGGTTTGGCATCAGCTTTGACGACGGCGTTGACCGGCTTGACGGCTTCGGAAACCACGATCGACGTGGTCGGCAATAATCTGGCGAACTCGAACACGGTGGGGTTCAAGGCATCCAACGTCGCGTTCGCCACGCAGTTTCTTCAAACGCTGGCCTTGGGCGCTATGCCCACGGATGATATGGGCGGTACCAATCCGAGACAAATCGGATTGGGAACGATGGTGGCGGACATCACTCCCAACTTCAATCAGGGTACCGTCGAAGTCAGTTCCAATCCCACGGACATGGCGATTCAGGGCGACGGTTTCTTTATCGTCGAAGGGCAGCAAAATGAGCGGCTTTATACGCGCAACGGGATTTTCAAGCTCAATTCGGCGAACGAACTGGTGACCATCACCGGGAACCGTGTTCTCGGGTACGGGATCGACGACAATTTCGAGGTCCAGCGAACGGACCTTTCGTCCATCACCATTCCCCTGGGGTCCGAGGCCGTGGCCAAGGCGACGGAGAACGTGTACTTGGAGGGCACGCTTTCTCCCACGGGCGACCTGGCGACGACCGCGGCGCGGATCCAGACGGGCGTGCTGGGAGACGGACGGTACAGTCGCCCCACCACCAACGTCAGTGTCGCATACGCCTCCGAACCTGCCGTAGGAGGGATATCGCTGGGCGGCGATTCCACCGGCGGAGGTCTGGTGCCGGGAACGACCTATGAATACCGCTTGGTTTACGCCACCGGGCCTTATTCGCCTCCACCCCCGTCCGATCCGCCGGCCTTCAGTGAAGGTGTGTATTCCAGTACGCGGACGTATACCGTCGGCGCGGGCGAGGATTCCATCGTACTGAATAATCTTCCCAGTGACGGAACGGGGACCTATTCGCACATTCGCTTTTACCGCCGTGTGGCGGGGAGCGGCGACGATTTTCGGTATGTCAGCGAAGTCGCGATGGGAACCGCGAGCTATACGGACGGCACGGCGGATGCGGGTTTGGGGCCGGCTTTGAACACGACCTTGCTCAGCGGCAATTACTCGTACTACGTGGCCTTTGAGAAAGATGGGCGGATCAGTCGCCCCAGTCCCGTCAGCGATCCCATCAACGTCATCAACGGTCGCGTGGTTTTGACCAACATACCGACGGGCGACGCCGCGGAATGGGATAACCGCTACATCTATCGCTACAACCCTCTCGACACGCAATACCATCTTGTCACCACCATCAGCGGCGTGACGGACGCGAGCGTGACCATCGTGGACAATCTGCCCGACGCCGATTTGGCGACTCAACCCACGCTGGACATGGACGGCCCCAAGATCATTCCCTCGACCTTGCTGGTCAACGTCTTGCGACGGGACGGGTCGAGCTACGAGCAGGTGTTTCAGGAAGGGGTGCTCGAGTTCACCGGGCGCAAGGGCGGTCGCGCTTTGACGGAGAAAGAATTCGTCATTACGTCGACCTCCACGGTGCAAGACTTGATCGACTTCATGGTCAATGCGATGGGTATCCAAGTCCCGACGGACGATCCCTCCAATCCGATTCCCAAGTCGCCGCCGCCGGATCCGCCCGCCGAACCGGCCACCAGTCCGGGCGGATTGGTCAGCACGGACGGCAGGATTATATTGACCGGCAACAACGGCATCGATAATGCCATCGACATCGGGCTCTCCGGAATGCTGCTCCGCCAGAGCGACGGAACCACCAGCACTGTCAACATGCCCTGGACCACGTTGCAAGAGGCCGTGGGCGAAAGCGCGGTCACGGACTTTTTGGTGTACGACTCCCTGGGTATTCCCCTGCGTGTGCGGTTGACCGCGGTGTTGCAAAGTCGCGACAGCACCTCCACGGTATACCGCTGGTTCGCCGATTCTCCCGACAACGACCCGGTGTCCGGAAGCGAGATTTCGGTGGGAACGGGCCTGATCTCGTTCGACGGTGAGGGAAATTTCATATCGGCCACCAACGATCGCATTTCCATCGAAAGACGGCACGTCTCGGCGCGTTCGCCTTTGGAATTCCAACTGGATTTCTCCAAGATTTCGGGACTGGCGGCGGACCGCAGCACGCTCACGGTGTCGCGGCAGGACGGTTCCGCCCCCGGCGTTTTGACGAGTTTCATCATCGGCGAAGACGGCCTCATTCGCGGCGTGTTTTCCAACGGCGTGACTCGCGACTTGGGACAGGTCGTGCTGGCGCGGTTCGCCAATCCGACCGGTTTGGTCCAGCGGGGGCAGAACTTGTTCGCGGAAGGCGTCAACTCGGGGTTGCCGGTGATCGGCAACCCGGGAGAACAGGGAATCGGCACCTTGGTTGCGGGCGCGGTGGAGTTGTCGAATACCGACATCGGCGGCAGTCTGATCGACTTGATCCTGGCGTCATCGATGTATCGCGGGAATACCCGGGTGATCTCCACCGCTCAACAGATGTTGGATGAATTGTTGTCGTTGCGGCGTTGATTCCCGCACGGCGTAAGCTATGTTTTGCCGAGAGGGATCCGGCCGGCCGCAGCGTTGCGGCCCGGCCGGTTGCTTACGCAATCCGCTAAGTCCGTGGTTGGCGTTTTATCCGGCGGATGAACCATGATTCGGTTGACGCGGTTGGGCGGCGAACCCTTCGTGCTGAATGCGGACTTGATCTGCTACGTGGAGGAACTGCCGGACACGTACATCACGTTGACGACGGGCGAGCGTGTGGTGGTACGCGAATCGATGAGCGAAGTGGTGCGGCGGGCCGTCACCTATCAACGCGCCAAACACTGGATGCCGCCGCCGCGCGGGACCGCGTTCCGCCAGGACGATAACGCTGAGGAAAAGGCGTGAGATATGGATATCGCCTCCGTAATCGGGTTGATCGGCGGCGTGTTGCTGATTGTCATCTCCATCGGCATCGCTCCCGGCGCATCGTTCCAGGCCTTCATCGACTATCCGTCGGTCGTGATGGTGATTGGGGGAGCGATTGCGGCGGTGCTGATCGCCATGCCGCTCAAGGACGTCTTGAAGCTGTTCGGCGTCGCGAAGAAGGTCTTCCTCAACAAGCAGGACGACGTCTCGAAGTTGATCGAGCAGATCGTTTCCCTGGCGGAGACCGCACGGCGGGACGGTCTGCTGGCGTTGGAGAACCGCTTGCAGGAGATAACCGACCCCTTCATCATTTTGGGCGTGCAAATGGCGGTGGACGGGACTCGCCCCGAGGTGATGGAAGACATTCTTCGCACGGAAATGGACGCCGTCGCCGCGCGGCATCAAAGCGGGAAGCTGATTCTCGATCAGATCGGCAAGTTCGCGCCCGCCTTCGGCATGATCGGCACCCTGGTGGGCCTGATTATCATGCTGGGCAACATGAGCGACCCCAATGCGATCGGTCCCGGCATGGCGGTGGCCCTGCTGACGACGCTTTACGGTGCGATCGTGGCCAACTTGGTCGCCATTCCCATGGCCGAAAAACTCGGTTTTCTCTCGCGCCAAGAACAGATTCGCATGGAAATCGCCGTGCGAGGGATCATGGCTATTCAAGCGGGCGAGAATCCCCGGGTGATCGAGCAGAAACTACGGACCTTCGTGCCGCCCAAGCAACGAAAGCAGGCCGACGGAGCCAAGGCGGCGTGAGACGACGGTCCCTCGCCTTGAGGTGACTCGTACGACTCGCCGCCGTAATGCGACAAAGGGAGAGGAAAATTCCGCGATGGGGAAACTGGCGCAAGAGGAGTCGGGCGGCGGCGGAGCGCCGGAATGGGTCTTGACGTACGGCGACATGATGTCGCTGCTCTTGACCTTCTTCATCATGTTGGCCGCCATGAGCGAGGTGAAAAAGGAGGATCAATTCGAGGCCCTGGCCGACGCCCTGCGAAAGCGGTTCGGCAAGTATGTGTCACTCGATGAAATCGCGATGTATTACAAGCCGACGACCGCCACGCCTTTGAAATCGGTCAGCCAAGGAAGGGAGAAGTTGGCGCGGACCCTGGACGGCGCCAGCAAGGTCAAGGGTCCGGAGGGTCGGGAAAGCCGCGTCCGAGCGATCCGCCCCAGCGACGACGCCACGACCGGCGGTGTGATTTTTTTCGAGGAGGGGACGGATCAACCCACTGCGTCGTTCGATGAGACCATTGCGAAGATCGCGAGCGTTTTGGCCGGGAAACCGCAGAAAATCGAAATCCGGGGGCACACATCCTCGCGACCGCTTCCCCCGGATTCTCCCTACAAAAACCACTGGGACCTAGCCTACGCCGAGTGCCTCAAGGTCATGGACAAGCTGACCGAGGCCGGGATCGACCCGCGCCGGATCCGGATAGCCGTGGTCGGTCCGAATGAACCCCTGTCCATCGACCCTGCTCCCGAGAAGCGGAAGATGAACGCTCGGGTCGAAATCTCCATGCTCAACGAACTGACGGACGAGTTTCGCGGCAGCGGAGAAGAAAAACTGCGGCGATTCTCGGTGCCTGTCACGCCTTAGTCCCCATCGGGGACAAGTCCCAGTCATGCGATCCCCTCCTGTGCGGGGTGCTGCCCGCGTGCTCGGCCTCTGCGATCGGCCACGCTCTTGGCTTTTGCTGACATTCGCATTGCCAAGACGTGACCTATACTCTTCTTAGAGGCGGAAAAAGACTCTTCCTGTTTTGGGACCGTCGCCCTGTATGCGGAGGCGGTTCCGATACATCTTGTCAAAGGGCGAGCTATGGCGAAACAAGATGCTCCGAAGAAGAACAACCAAGTCACCGACGAAAAGCAAGCCCCGCAAGAAAAGGAAGCTGCCGCACCGCAATCGAAGGGGCACATGCTGGGCAAGCTCAAATTAGCGGCCTTCGTCATGGGGTTGGTGGCGGCGGAAGCCATTGCCGCGTATTTCCTGCTGCCCGGATCGAGTTCGGCGGGGACGATGGATCCTGAAAAGCTGGCGAATCCGGCGGAACCTCAAGCGACGGCCCAAAGCAAGGGCGTGGACGTCCCGGAAACGAAAATGGACCCTACCGCCAATTTGGGGGTTCCCGGAACGGGCGATGAGGTGGAGGTGGATTTGGGGAATTTCAGCGTCACGGCCTTCCAGCCCGCCACTCAGACCACGCTCCGCATCGACTTCCACCTTTGGGGGACCGTCGGCGGGAAACAGTCGGAAGAGTTCATGGATCAGTGGAACAAGAACATGAATCGCCTCCGCGATCAGATTCTGGTGATTGTTCGCAGCGCAGAGTTGACAGACCTGACGGACGCCGGTTTGGGGTTGATCAAAAGGAAGATTTTGGAGAAAACTAACCATGCTCTAGGAAAGCCCTACCTTCGGACCGTGGTGTTTAGCGAGTTCTCGTTTATCGAGCAGTAGTCGCGATGGTTTGCGGGATCGCCTCCCGTTAACGGTGATTGCGGTCCCGGCTATGTCCGGAGCAGGGCGTCGAGGGGATCTCGACGGGCGTGAGGTTTCGGTGCGCATAGGCCGGCCTTCAAGTGGGAACGGATTCTCATGTCAGGCGACGACTTACTGAATCAGGCGGAAATTGAAAAGCTGCTGGCCCAGAACAAGCAGCAGTCTCCGCCCGAAAGCAGCGGCGGTCCTCCGCAGGCGGGCGATGATCGTCCCCTCGATCAAAGTGAGATCGAATCGCTGCTGAATTCCGCAAAAGGCTCCGCGGCAGCGCAGCCTGCGGCCCCGGGAGCGGGTTCTCAGGATCAGGACGCCGACAAGATACTCGATCAGAGCGAAATCGAGAGGCTTCTTCAAAAGACCGGGCGCGCGGTACCGCCGACCAAGGCCGGGAAACCCCCAGTGGCGGAGCCTGCACCAACGGCCTCCGAGTCGGAGATTCCGCGGGAGGATCTCGAGTATCTTCTACGCCAGGCGGAGCAGGCGATTGCCTCTTTGAACACGCCGGACCCGACCTTGCCGCCGGGAGTGATCGCGTTCCAGTTGCCGGAGTTCGCAGGGGCGCCGCCCTCGACCGAGACCGCCACCCTCGACCTGATCAAAGAGGTCGAGTTGGATGTCAAAATCGAGCTTGGGCGGACGAGGATGTATCTCGAGGACGTTTTGAGGTTGCGGCGAGGTGCCGTCGTCCCCTTGGATAAGTTGGCCGGCGATCCGGTGGACATTTATATCAATGGACGATTGGTCGCCCGGGGCGAAGTGCTGGTATTGAACGACAGCTTCTGTGTCCGTGTTGCGGAATTGGTGGCGGGACAGGAACCCGTCGCCGAGGTGTGAGCGTAAACAACTCGCCCCGAGCAAGCAGGCAGGATGTCCGCGATTGAGCTGCGGTGGAATGAGGGCGGAAGGTACGACTTCCAATATTAGGATGGCACGGATGCGGTTTCCCAAAGGTCGCCGGATCACGACACTGCCGCGGCGGGCGAGAAGTACGCGAGGCCGTTTCTCCCTCGCGCAAACCGCCGGGAATCTCTGCCCGGGAATTGTCGCATGGATTGCGGCGATCGTCATCATCCAACCGGTTTGGGGACAGGTCCCAACGTGGCCGCCCAATCCGGTCGCGCCGTCCCAATCTGCCGGACCGTCGAGTTACGCAAACGGTGGCGGAAATTCCTGGGACCCTCGTTTTTCCTCGGGAAATACCGCCGTCGGGAATAGCGGTCGGGCGTTGGGAAACGCCTCGTGGGTCGACGGGCCTTCTTCCGCCTATGCCAACGGGAGTCCGGTGCCCGAGCGACCGGAGACAACCGCGGCGCTTGTTAGTGCGCAAATCCCCGTACCGGAACGGAATACCGAAAAAGAGGCGGTCACGCTTTCCGGCAATGCCTCGGCCGACGCGAGATTGGCCGCGGATAAGGATGCCGCCGGTTCGCAGGAGAGCCTGTTGCGACTGCCGCGTTCCGATTCCGAGAAAGGACAGGGCGGAAAGCTGAATCCGTCGGCATGGGGTCCGATTGCCACGACCTTGAGCGCGCTGGCCGTCGTCTTGGGAATCTTTTTGATCTTCGCCTGGGCGATGCGGCGAGCATCGGGAAAAGGCGCTTCGGGCCTTCCGAATGAATTGGTGGAAATCCTCGGCCAGATTCCGTTGAACGGTCGGCAAAGGCTGTGCGTGCTTCGCTTTGGTAGAAAGCTGGTTTTGGCGTGCGTCAGCGTGGACGGGGCCGAAACATTGGCGGAATTGACGGACCCGGAGGAGGTGGAGGAACTGTTGGCGATTTGGCGCCGCAGTTCGCCCGCCAGCGCTACCCACGCCTTTCGCAAGGTCTTCGCCCAATACGCCGCCGATGAGACCATGCGGAAACAAGTGGGTTGAACGAGCAAAGCACCGGGGAAACGCGGCGGTCGTTTGGATTGGTCCGCCGGGATCGAGAACCGTCATACCGGTTCCCTCAAAACGGGTCGCATTATGGCAGGGAAGCCGAACTGCGAGATCATCGGGTCGCGTCGTGAACCACGCCGCGGTCGGTCGGTCGCGGTTCGCTCTTTCGTGCGGCATCACTTTCCGATCTGGGGTTGCGTGTTGGCCTTGTTGTTGCCCGGCGTCCCCGTCGCGGCCCAGTCCGCCGGCAGTGCTACCGGGTCGAATCGGCCGCTGGCGATCTCCATTCCGGAAACCGTGGCGGCGGGACCGGAACGCTGGACCAGTCCGGAAGGGCTGTCCTCCACGCTCCAAGTGATGCTTCTGCTGACGGTGCTGAGCCTGGCTCCCGCCGTCATCCTCATGACCACCTCCTTCATCCGCGTCGTAGTGGTCTTGGGGCTATTGCGTCAGGCCCTGGGCACGCAGAATCTGCCGCCCAGCCAAGTCATCACCGGATTGGCCCTCTTCATTACGTTGTTCGTGATGACCCCCGTGTGGAAACAAGTCTACGACGATGCGATCGTGCCTTATCAAAACAGGCAAATCTCCTTGGAGGAAGCCTGGGAAAACGGAAAGCGGCCCATTCGGCAATTCATGGGTTTGCAAATCGAACGCTGCGGCAACAGCGAAGACGTGTGGCTCTTTCTGCGGCACATGCAATTGGAGCAAGAGCCGCAAACCTACGCGGACGTGCCCATCCAAGCCTTGATTCCCGCCTTCATGCTCAGCGAACTGAAGACGGCCTTCCTCATCGGTTTCCAGATTTACCTTCCCTTTCTGATCATCGACATGGTGGTTTCCTCCGTAATGGTCTCGATGGGCATGTTGATGATGCCTCCGGTGCTGGTATCGCTGCCTTTCAAGCTTCTGCTATTCGTGCTCTTGGACGGGTGGCACCTGGTGGTCGGCATGCTGATGGAGAGTTTCGCTCCCTTTGCCTGACGCGACCCGATTCGTATCGCAACAAGGCGACACGCCGAGACGCAGATCGGCGCGCCGAGTAATCCAAAGGATGCTTCGATGGACGTACAGGGCGCCGTGGAATTGACCCGCGAGGCGTTGTGGATCGGAATCCTGATCGGCACGCCGGTACTGGTAACCGGAATGTTGGTGGGGCTACTGATCGGCTTGCTCCAGGCCGTGACGCAGATTCAAGAACAGAGCTTGGCGTTCATACCCAAGCTTGCGGTCATGATGTTGATCTTCCTGTTGACCTTGCCGTGGACCTTGACCCACATGATCGAGTACGCGCAGCAATTGATCGGGCAGATACCGTCCAATTTGTGAATCGCGAGGAAATCGAGGCGAAGCGGGCGAAGGTCGCGCGTGGTCCAAAGAATAGGGCGTGCATGGGTTGGCTTGTAGATTGGGCTTTGCAGCAATTCTTTCTGTTCACGCTGGTGTTCTTTCGCACCAGCGGATTGGTGATCGCTGCGCCGGGCTACGGTTCGTCGGAGATACCGCTGCAAATCCGGGCACTGTTTGCCTTTTCGTTGGCGCTGGTTCTTACGCCCTTGCAAAACCAGTGGAGCTTGCCGCAAACGCAAGGGATCTTAGGCTACGGATTGTTGACGGCGGGAGAGTTGGCCCTGGGATTCATGCTGGGTTTCGGCGTCGCGGTCATCCTGCTGGGGATCGAGTTGGGCGGAGAGTTGATCGCCCGCATGGGCGGCGTGATGATGTCCGACGTGTACGATCCCTCGGCGGAATCGGAGGTGCCGGTCTTTTCCCGTCTCCTCTTCCTCCTTGCCCTGGCGGTTTACCTCGCCGTGGGCGGACATCGCCTCTTGTTGGAAGGCTTGATCGAGAGTTTTCGCGTCCTGCCGCCGGGACGCGTTTTGAACGCGGAGCAATACCCGGCCCTGCTGGTCGATCTGGTCTCGCAAAGCTTCGTGCTGGGGATTCGGGTGGGCGCTCCGGCGGCGACGGCACTGTTGACGGCGACGCTGGTTTTGGGCCTGATTAGTCGCACGTTGCCGCAGTTGAATCTGTTGATGTTGGGATTCGGCATCAATGCGGTGGTGGCCATCGGGGCCTTGCTGCTGACGGTGGGCCTGATCGCCCAAGTCTTTGAACAGCATTTGGATTCGGCCGCGGCCGATATGTTCGGCGTGCTCCTTTCGACGGGCGCCGCCGGCGGATAACGAGCGTGCAGCGGATGGGACCGGATCGCCGTCCTAACCGCGCAATGACCAAGGCGAATCGCCGCCTATGCCTGAGCAAAACGGCGAAAAATCCCAAGACCCTACGCCGCATCGCCGCCAAAAGGCCCGCGAGGAGGGCCAGGTCGCGCGCAGTCAAGACTTGGTGTCGGCCCTGGTCTTACTAGGGGGCACGGCGGCGCTGATGATGACCGGTCGCGCAGCGCTGGAATCCTTAATCCGTCTGTCTCGCTATCATTTGGGGGCCGAGGCGTGGTTGCGGATGGACGTTGCCGACACCGTTGCACTATTCCGCCAAATCTTGTGGGAACTAACGCTCGTCTTGGGACCTATGTTGATTGCGATCCTGGTCGTAGCGACGGCGGCCAACTTTCTCCAGACCGGATTTCTCTTCCTGCCGCAAAAATTGATGCCCGATATTTCTCGGCTCGATCCGATCAAAGGGTTCGGCCGGATATTCTCTCTCAGCAATGCTTTCCGGCTGGGATTGGGGCTTGTCAAACTCTCCGCGGTCGCGGCAGTGGCTTTCCTCTACCTCAATTCTCGGCGCGACGAGATCTTGGGTTTGGCTGACCTGGAGATGCTGCCTTTGGCCTGGTATTTGGGCGACTTGCTCTTGGGCATCACGCTGCGTTTGGGATTGGCCTTACTGGTGTTGGCCCTACTGGATTTCGGCTTTCAGTTTTGGAAGCACGAACAAGATCTGAAGATGACGCCGCAAGAGGTGCGGGAAGAGTTGCGGAACCTGGAGGGCGATCCGCAGATCGCCGCTCGCCGCCGCATGGTTCAAAGGCAATTGGTCCTGAATCGCGTCAATCAAGCGGTACCCAAGGCGGATGTCGTCGTGACCAACCCGACGGAGTTGGCCGTCGCTCTCCAGTATGACCCGGAAAAAATGGCCGCTCCGATCGTCGTGGCGAAGGGGGCCGGTTTGGTGGCGGCGAATATCCGGCGTTTGGCGCTGCAACACGGCATCCCGATCATCGAAAAAAAGCCCTTGGCCCAAGCGCTTTTCCGAGACGTGGAGGTCAATCAGCCCATTCCGCAAGAGCTATATGCCGCCGTGGCTGAGGTGCTGGCTTACGTGTATCAGCTCAAAGGAAAGAAGCCGCCGAACCCGCAACAACGTGCGGCCTAGCGGGCATCGCACCGGACCACGGAGGCTGTTGTCCGGATCGTATGTTGTCCGGGTAGCATCAAGGCAAACGTGGTCGAGCGGTCGTCTTCCAGGGGCGCTGCAATGGTTGGCGCCGCGGCGGAACATCGTCGGGGGCCGTGGCGAAGGATTGAATCTCACAGTCCTTACCGCCGGAAGATGAGGGTTTCTCGGCGTCGGCCTCGTGCGAGTCGGGTTGCGCAGCGTTCACCCCACAACACTCGTCGATCGGATAGCCGTAGCGTTCGAAGAAGAATCGCCAGCGTCGGCCGATTTCGTGCTTGACGGCGGCATCGAGTTCGAATCGGTTACGTTGGTAACCCGACCTTTCCCGAATGAACCGGCTCAAGCCCTCGCGGACCGAATCGAAGCCGTCCAGTCCCAACTCGCGGTAGATGCGCTTCATTTCTCCCACGGGATCGGAAACGAGATTCTCGTAGCTGACTTCCGTGAAATTGCCGGGCGGAATGAGAGGGCGATCGGCTTCGAAACGCTGGTACATCTTCTCAAAGGTCTCGAAGATGTATTCCTCCAGGCCGTAGTGCGTCGGAATTTGAAGGCCTTCGTCTCGCGAGAGTCGGCGCCAAAGATTCATGGTCGACGGAAAGAGGGAGTACGGATTGCGGTAGATATGGACGAACTTGGCGTTCGGGAACATATCCAAGAGGACGCGGATGCGCGCCGTGTGAGGCGGGGATTTGAGGACGATGCGCCGATTCTCCCGCAGGGTGACGCTTTTCAAAAAGTGCAAGAAGCCTTGCTTCCAATTCTGCAACTCGTCCGCGGTCAGCTTATCCATGTATAGAAATCGCTCGTAGCGCCGCGGTTCATTGGGGAAGATGAGGCTGAGGTAAGGGGAGGGCAGGCCCATGTTGCACAGGGCGAACTCGTCCTCTTGCGGTCGCTCCCAACCGAAGGGCATGTTGTCGATGGGGCGCTTCTTAGGCATGAGAAGCCCCACCAGGGGCGCCAGGCACCAACGCGAGATCAAAAAATGGTTCGGCGCGAAGCAAGCATAACTATCGGTGTACCCGTGGCGCTGATCGACGATGAACATCTCGTGGAGCAGCGTGGTGCCGGACCGCCAGTGACCGACGATAAAGATGGGATCGCCTTGTAATGCCGTTTGGCGAATGCGGCGCCCTAAAAGCAGTCCCTGGACCGCGGCGAGAAACGAATTCAACAGGCCGATCAAGGCAATCAGTACTGACATGCCGATGCGACTCGGCGCAATGCGGAAGCGATGGGCAGCCAGTATCCGCATCCAAGGGAGGAAGGTGATTCCATCCCAAAAACGGGGAATCCATGGACGGTCTCGATAACCGCCGATGTTCTCACTCCGGTTGCTTTCTTCCGACATGCTTCACGCTGATCCGTTGAAATGTTGCGAGAACCGCTGTACGACGGCGTTCAGCCGACGGCGGTGATGCGGCGATCGAAACTGTGACGGCTGACAGGCGACCTCGGCTTCCGGTTGTTCGCCTCGTCGGGACCGTGGGAAGGGACGACCGCCGTTGCCGCCAAGGAAGGTTGTTTACGTGTTGTACCAGGTTGGAAAGCGAACTCCCTTAACTTACCCGAAAATCGCAATTCTTCCAATCTTCTCTCGAACCCCACGATGCCGCCGCACTCGATCCTTGCGAGCTCACGAGTGGCAGTGTTCGGGTGATTTACTCCACGTTCCCCATCTTGTCAACTCGGGGGCAAGAACGGTGGTGAGGTGGAGGAATCGGCTTATTCCGTGTTATCGGTTGGAATGCAGTCCTGCTCCGGGAGAAACGCGACGCAAGACCAAAACCCAAGCAAATCCGCATTCCGCCGTGCAGTCCGCAGAAGTTCGACCCGCTTTCAAATAAATGGTTTAGGGGAAATAAGAGGCATGCGGTTAGCTGGGCGGTCTCATCATGGCCGAACCCGGGCGAAGCGTGTGTTCGGGTAGACGTCCGTTGCGGCGGCAAGCGGGGGCGGGCGAGTAAGGTGAGAGGGGCGAACTCGACTGGACTTTTGGCCCAAATTGCAGTATCGTCCCGCACGATTCGCAAAGCAGCGGTCGGCCGTAGCAGGCCGCGCACAGTTATCGGTTTTTCGCACACTTCAGCGAGGCTCCTCCAGGGCCGTTGTCATCCCAGTAGGCTTTCCCGATCGTGGCTACAGGAAGTCCCCTTGCCCGCACGAGTCTTTGGGCGGTCGTCAAGCCGCAGGAACTAGTGTTCCCAGTGGCTTTGATCGTCAGCGTGCTGGTGCTTTTGGTGACGCTTCCATCCACCGTGATGGATTTCTTGTTGGCCATGAACATTACGTTGGCCGTCATCATGTTGTTGACGACGGTGTACGTTCGAGCACCGCTGGAATTCAGTATCTTTCCCTCCCTGCTCTTGGCGAGCACCCTGTTGCGACTGGTGCTGAACGTGGCGACGACGCGGTTGATTCTCACCCGTGCCGGTAGCGACGGCCTAAACGCGGCGGGCAGTGTTGTGCGGACCTTCGGTGAATTCGTAGCCGGCGATCAGATCGTCGTCGGAATTATTATATTTTTGATCATTGTAGTGATTCAATTCGTCGTCATTACCAAAGGCGCCACGCGAATCAGTGAAGTAGCGGCCCGATTCGCCTTGGATGGCATGCCGGGACGCCAGATGGCCATCGACGCCGACCTGAACGCCGGGATCATCGACGAGCACGAGGCTCAGCGGCGGCGCGAAGAAATCACGCGGCAGGCGGATTTCTTCGGGGCCATGGACGGTGCCAGCAAGTTCGTGCGGGGCGACGCCATTGCCGGAATTATTATCACGATAGTGAATATCATCGGCGGGTTCTTCATCGGGGTCGTCCAATTACGCCTTTCTTTTGCGGAAGCCGCCGAGATTTACACCAAGTTGACCATCGGCGACGGGTTGGTGAGCCAAGTCCCCGCTTTTTTGATTTCCGTGGCCGCCGGTCTCTTGGTGACGCGGAGCAGCAACGAGGTCAACCTGCCGGCGGAACTACTGCGACAGATGTTCGGCAGGCCGCAAACAATGATCGTCGCTGCCGCCTTCCTAGGGCTTTTGGTGTTGACGCGACTCCCCGCAATCCCGCTGTTATCGCTGGCGGCGGGGTGCGCGGCCTTGGCCGTCATTCTTACTCGCAAGACGAATCAAGTGAAGCAGTCGGAGGAGGCCAAGAAGAAAGCCGAAGCGGGAAAGCCTCCCGAGGAGAAGATCGAGGATTACCTCATCGTCAATCCCATGGAAGTGGAGATTGGCGTGGGGCTGATACGCTTGGCGGACCCCAAACGTGGCGGCGACCTTTTGGAACGGATTCACCGCATTCGCAAGAATGTCGCCGCGGAGATCGGGATCATTCTTCCCAAGGTCCGCATTCGCGATAATTTCCAACTCGATCAGCATCAGTATCGCATCAAGATCGAGGGAGCCCCCGTCGCTGCCGGAGAAGTGTATCCGAACTTGCTTTTGGCTATGGATTCGGGTGTGACCGGCGGCAAAGTGGAGGGCATCGAGACGAAGGATCCGGCGTTTGGATCGCCCGCCTTGTGGATTGAACCGTCGCAGCGAGAACGGGCCGAGATGTACGGTTACACCGTGGTGGAGCCTTCCGCCGTGATCGCCACGCATTTGACCGAGACGATACGCCGGCACGCCGACGAAATCCTCACCCGCGACGCTACCAAGCACTTGATCGACGAACTCAAGAAGACCTCGCCCGCGGTGGTGGAGGATTTGATTCCGAACCTGATGCGTTTGGCCGAGGTGCAGCAGATATTGCAGCTTTTGCTGCGGGAGCAGGTTCCCATTCGCCAGCTTAGCCTGATCCTGGAGACGTTGGGGGATTATGCACCGCGGACCAAGGATCCCATCTTGCTGACGGAATTCGTGCGAGCGCGATTGGCCCGGACCATTTGTACGCGTTACCGGGATGCCGAAGGCCGCCTGACGGTCGTAACGCTTGATCCCGCGCTGGAGGATCGGATTCGCTCGGGCTTCGATCATACAGAACGCGGACTGTTCATACGAATGCCCCCGCAGGTGATCGAATCGATTTGCCGGGCCTTGGCCCAGGAAATCGGCAAGTTGACGTCGGCCCAGCGACCGCCGATCGTCCTGGTGAACCCGCAAATCCGGGCGGCGCTCAAGGAGATGACCTCCGGTTATCTGCCGCAACTGGTCGTGCTGAGCTACAACGAGATCACGCGTGATACGAGGATCGAATCCGTGGCCATGGTGCCGGATATCCGTTGAGGGGGAGAATTCGGAAGCCGAGATCTTCCCTGACGATGGGGGCAAGGGCGATTCGCGGATTTGAGGAGGACGGAAGCAGGCGGATGCCGACGGGAGACCTCCTCGGGGATGGTAGCGAGATGGCCCCGGGGTCGGAATGAGTCCAGGAAAGTTGGAGATCGGAACACGGACGATGGAAGTGCATACGTTTCGCGCCGATACGATGCATGAGGCTTTGGCTCTTGTGCGACGTGAATTGGGACCCGATGCGGCGATTTTGCGAACTCGCGAGGTTCGGACGGCGCGCCTGTTCGGCCTGTTGCCGGGTCCTCGCAAGATCGAGGTGACGGCCTCGGCGGGGGTCAACGTCCCCAGTCGTTTGCCGCCGGTCGAGCCATCGCCGCCGGGGATGATGCGCAATCGGGCGGACTTCGGCGAGGGGGGATTGTCGCTGGAGTCCCCCAATTCGGAGACGCGAAGTCTCGCCTTTCGGGGCGAAGCATCGGTGCACGAGGTCCGTAATCGGCTGGAAAGCATGGAGCACATGCTGCACGAGTTGTGCCGTCGGAACGGATCTCAAGCCGGACACGATTGGCCGGATTCCTTGTTTCGGCTTTACACCGACCTGATCGACGCGGATTTGAGCGAGGAAGAGGCGCGGGATTGGGTGGAGCGGGTCCGATCCGACGCCCTCCGCGACCGCATCCAGGATCCGTCCGTGCTCAAGTCGCGCATCGGGCGAATGCTGGAGAGCGAATTGGCAGTGTGCGGTCCCATTCGGCTAAGCCGAGGGCAGCGTCGCGTGGCCGCCTTGATTGGGCCGACCGGCGTCGGGAAGACGACCACGATTGCCAAACTGGCCGCCAATTTTCGTCTGCGGGAGAATCGCCGGGTCGGGTTGATTACGGTGGATACCTACCGAATCGCCGCAGTGGAGCAACTTCGCACCTATGCCGACATCATCGACCTGCCGATGCAGGTGGTTTCCACTCCGCGCGAGATGCGCGAAGCCGTGCAACGCTTTACCGGATTGGACCTGGTGCTGATCGATACCGCGGGCCGCAGTCCCAAGGATGAAATCAAAATCCGCGAATTGCGAACGTTGCTGACCGAAGCTCGCGCCGACGAGGTCCACCTGGTGGTTAGCAGCGTGATCGGACCGCGGGCGCTGCGGCAGATCATCGACCACTTCCAAACGGCGTCGCCCACCGCGCTGCTTCTCACCAAGTTGGACGAAGCACCGTCGTTGGGCGGACTATTGCCCGTGCTGAGCGAGGGGCGACTGCCTTTGAGCTATTTGACGAATGGACAGAATGTTCCGGACGACATCGAGGTGGCCGACGCAGGAAAATTGGCCCGCATGATTCTGCGACTGGAAGATCTTTCCGGTGCAGAAGCATGACGAACGAAGCAAAAAACCGTCGTCCGCCCCCGGTTTGCCCGGGCACGCGACCGGCGACATGGCCGCGATGATACATCGAGCCGACGACGAATGATGACTTGTTCCTGATTACATGGTGCGGTTTCGAGGTGCGGCGTGCACGTGGAGCAAGATCAAGCTTTTCGCCTTCGACAACTGGTACTCCGCCGGAACGCCCTGAAGCAGGCTGCTCCATCGGAGTTGTCATGCCCAATACTCGCAGTTTTTGGGGCACGGGATGGAGCAGGGGCTTCTACGGTGGCGCTGGGACTGGCGGACGTATTGCGAAGACGTGGTTGCGAGGCCGCGTTGATTGCGGAGCACATCTCGGATGCGCCGGTGTCGACGGTAGCGCTCGCAAGCCATGCTAGCAATCTCAAGCACCGGTCTGCTGCCGGCGGTTCCCACACGGTCCCGGAAGCGGCTTCCAGGCCGGGATGCCCAGCGCCGCAGGGTGCTGCGGCCCTGGCCGGAACGGTAATTCGTATTCGAGATGCGGGAGCGGTGTCGCCCGAAGACGTGGGACCGCGTTTACTCGACGGACGGATTTTGCTTGTGGCGCCCGCGGATGCACCGGGCCTCATGCGAACGTATGCCTGGCTGAAGACCGCCCACAAGGCCGGGGCGTTGGAGCGGACGGCGGTCGTCTTCAACGGCGTGTCGGAGGAAATGACGCTGGCCGAGGCCGCGGCGCGGGTTCAGACCGCGACCCGACGATTCTTGGCGGTTGAGATACCGGTTTGGGCGGGACTGCCGCTGGTGACGGAGGAGGCCGCTCTTCAGGCCTTGCCGGGCTTGGGACGTCTCCAAGGCGGGCACGACGTGCCTTTGGCGACGGAATGGGCGGAAGGGTCGGCGGCGGAACAATGGATACGCGGCCTGAATGACGTGGTTGATCGCCTGCTCGAAGTCTGGATCGGACGCGGCGCGAACAATGTCGCCGTACACGGCGAGGACTCGCACGATCGGCTATTACCTCCGCACGCGGGCGCGGCCTGAGTTTCCGCGAAAATCGCGGCCAAGGATCAGAGGAAGGGCCTTGGCAGGCGAGAGCATCATAGTCAGGCGCTTCAACGAATAAAGCGATTGTGAAGATACCGTAAGCCATGCACGATCTTTCGAATTCGCTCAAGCAGAAGGGTTGTTCAGCCGATACAGAATGGGCGCAACGGTTGGATGATGGAAATGTCGTTGTGTCATCCGCCGGGCGCCGCGTTATCACGCAGAACTCAGCCGCCGCCGAACGTTGGGCGGCGCATAACCCCTGGGGCGAGGTCGAGGATCGTGTCACGCCGTTATGCCGGGGTTCTCGGTCCGCTGGCCATGACTTGCGTCTTGATTCACGGACTGATCCACGGTGCGCCTTCGGACGACGTGCTGTTACGTGCCTGGTTGAGTCTTTGGGGATTCGCCTTGCTGGGAGCGATCATCGGAGCGGTCGCCGAACGCAGCGTCCGAGAGTCGGTCGAGCAGCGATTGCGGGGCGAGTTGGCGGCAAGATCGGGAAAAGGTCTTCAGGATTCCTCGCCTAAGCCGGGAAATGCGTAGCGAGCTAGGAAAGAGGCTGGTCGCCACCGGTGGCCGATAACAGCACGCCGGACCGGAAAAAACACACGACCAACCGGAACCGCGGGGCGGCAAGACTGGACGGCGGCGAAATGGCGCGGCGGATAGGGGCTTGTGGGGCCGCGCCCACTGCGTTGAGGCAAGGCTGTTTCGATTGATTTCACCACCCGGGAGAGACACGGATGAGTCGTCCCAAGGCTGGTGCTTTCGCCACGACAAGACCGGGGAAGAGGGCTGTCGCGGCGGTTCGGCGAAATGGATTGCAGAAAACACAGGACGGCACCTTCAGGGAGGAATCCATGCCTACCACGACCGCTCCCGAGGATGTGGAGCAACTATGGATTGAATTCAAGAAAAACCCCGAAAATCAGTCCCTACGCAATCGCTTGGTGGAAATCTATCTGCCGTTGGTCAAGTACAACGCCGAACGAATTTGGGCACGCTTGCCGGAGGGCGTGGAACTCGACGACCTCATCTCGGCGGGCGTATTCGGCCTGACGGACGCCATCTACGCCTTTGATTTGGACCGCGGCGTCAAATTCGAGACCTATTGCGTTCCGCGGATTCGCGGGGCCATGCTCGACGAATTGCGATCCATGGACTGGGTGCCGCGTTTGGTCCGCTCCAAGGCCAGCAAACTCAACGAAGCTACGCGGAATTTGGAAGCCAAGCTGGGGCGGCAACCGACCGACCAAGAACTGGCGGCGGTGTTGGGACTATCGGTGCCCGAGTTGGAGAAGATGAAGCTGGATGCCAGCGCCGTCAATCTCATCAGCCTCAACAAGAAGTGGTACGAAACGGATAGTTACAAGGAGGTGCGCGAAGTCGATATCCTCGAGGACAAACGAGGTGAAGATCCCACGCGGCGCATTCAGAAAAACGACATCATGCGCCTCATCACCAAAGGTCTGAATCGCAACGAGCGATTGATTCTCATCCTGTATTACTACGAAGAATTGACGATGAAAGAGATCGGCGCCACGCTCGATCTCTCAGAAAGCCGCGTCAGCCAGATGCACAGCGCCATCGTCCAGCGATTGCAACAGCAACTGGAACGGCGCAAGGCCGAGTTCGGCTGAGCAAATGCCTAGCGAGGCGCCTCCCGCCGCCGGGGCCGCTTCTTTGACGAAGCGATCCGATACCGCGTAATAGGCGGGTATTCGGTTATTCATGCGCGGTCGGTATGTCGATGTCCGTGCCGACTCTTGCCGAATCGCGCGGCGGAGAGAGGAGTCCTCCGCAGAACGTCGCACCCATTTCTTAAAATTGCCCGCCGATTCTTCGGGACCATCGTCGCTTCAACGCGTGGGTCGAGGGTTGCTTCTTCGTCGGTTGATTAGCGCCGGCGGCCCCCGTATACTTTTCGCCGGACGTTGTCTAAATCCGCGTTGCAAGCTCAGGGGAGAATGTTCGATGGCGAGGAATCATCGATCGCGAGGCTTTGCTAACGGCGTCGGGGCGGGGCGACGGAAGATCGCGGGAGCGTTGCCGACCATCTTATTGGCGACGGTTGGGATTGGAGTCTTGGCTTTGTCCGTGGGTAGGGCCTACGCGGAGTCGCCCAGCGCTGGGAACAACGACTCTCAGGCTCAAAAATGGAACGGGGCGGTCCACGAGGATGCCCGATTGGGCGACCTCAAGACATTGGACGGCTATTTTCCGTTCCAACCGCCCAGCGATTTGGCGACCTGGGAGACACGCCGTGAGCGGGTGAGGCGTCAGATCCTTGTGGCCGCCGGTCTGTGGCCGATGCCGCCGCGACCGGAGTTGCAGCCGGTTATTCACGGCAAGATCGATCGCGGGGACTACACGGTGGAGAAGGTCTATTTCGAGTCGCTGCCGGGCTTCTATGTGACGGGAAATCTTTATCGACCGACGCGAGGCAAGGCACCCTATCCAGCGGTGCTGTCGCCCCACGGACATTGGCCGAACGGCAGATTCTACGACTCCGGCGAGGCCCAGGTCGCACGCGATATCGAAAGCGGCGCGGAGCGATTCCCGGTGGGTGGTCGATTCCCCATCCAAGCCCGATGCATGCAGCTAGCCCGAATGGGCTGCGTCGTTTTCCATTACGACATGATCGGTTACGCCGATAGCCGACAGATGCCGCACCGTCCCGGCATACGCCCTCACCTCAACACCGCCGAGCGTTGGGGCTTTTTCAGCCCTCGAGCGGAATTGCTGGGGCAAAACATGCTCGGTTTACAGACGTTCAATTCCATTCGGGCATTGGACTTTTTGTGCAGCCTGCCGGACGTCGACGCCTCGCGAATCGGCGTGACCGGCGCCAGCGGGGGCGGCACGCAAACCTTCCTAGTGTGTGCCGTGGATCCGCGTCCGAAGGTCTCGTTTCCGGCGGTCATGGTCTCCACTGCGATGCAAGGGGGCTGCACTTGCGAAAATGCGTGCTATCTTCGCATCGACACCGGCAACGTGGAGTTCGCGGGACTTTTCGCGCCCAAGCCGCTCGGTATGACTGCCGCGGACGACTGGACGAAGGAAATCGCAACCAAGGGACTGCCCGAGTTGCGTCAGCTCTACACGCTGTACGGAGTGCCGGAATTGGTGATGGCCGAGCCTCTGCTTCAATTTCCTCACAACTACAACTACGTGTCGCGAGGGGTGATGTACCGCTGGATGAATCGACATCTCGGCTTGGGGCTGCAAGAGCCGATCGTCGAGGAGGACTTCCAACCACTCACGCGGGAGGAGATGTCGGTTTGGGACGGCGATCATCCGGTTCCGGCCGGCGGGGAGGATTGGGAAACGGCGTTCCTGGCGAATTGGCAGGACATCAATCGGCGGCAAATGGAGTCCCTGCTCCCTACGGATGCGGAGAGCTGGGAGCAATATCGTCGCATCCTCGGCGGGGCCTTTGATGTGATCATCGGCCGACCCATGCCGAAATCCGAAGAAATCGCCTGTGACAGTTTAGGAGAAGAAGCGGGGGAAGGATTTCGCGTCGAACGGCGATTGGTGCGGAATTTGAGCCGCAAGGAATGCGTCCCGGTTCTGGAATTGGTGCCCGAACAGCCCACGGGCGCGACCGTCGTGTGGGTCTCCGCGGAAGGCAAACGTGCGATTTGGGCGGGGGCGAACCAACCCGTACCCTTGGTGGAGCGATTCCTGCAAGCGGGCATCAAAGTGGTGGCCGTCGACACGTTCGGTCAGGGTGAATTCACGAGCGACGGCGAACCATGGAAAAGGGCCAGGTTGGTCAAGACCGATGATTTTGCCGGCTTCACCTTCGGCTATAATCCTCCCTTGTTTGCTCAACGAGTCCACGATTTGCTGAGCGTGACGCGTTACCTGCGAGACCGCTATCCGACCGACAAGCTTTGGATGATCGGATTGGAGGGAGCGGGCCGTTGGGTAGCCGCCGCCCGAGTCCAAGCAGGCGAGGCTGTCGATCTGGCCGTGTGCGATGACGGCGACTTCCGATTCGTACACGTGACGGAAATGGACGATCCGGACTTTTTGCCCTCCGCCGCGAAGTTCGGCGACTTGCCGGCATTGTTGAGTTTGTCCGCTCCGTTACCTCTCTGGTGCCGGGTTGCCGGCAGCGATGACCAAGCGGTGATCCGGCGATGCTACGCGGCGACTCAAAGCGAAGGCAACTTGCGGCTTTGGCCGGAGATGCCGCAGGATCCCAAGGCCGCCTGGATGGAAGAGTTGCTCAAGCAAGTCCCCGGCGGTTGAATACCGCAGGGCGACTTCGGATTGGGTATTAGCGTGTACGGCCCTCCGGAAAGCACGGAGAGCGAGCACGCTCCCATTCATCACGGCGTTTCGTGCGACTTGCCGGACTCGGAGGAGCGTTTGCGATCTGCGCGCAGAATCCGCCGCGGATTGCCGTATTCAGCCACTAAGGCGTCCAATTCAGCCTGTATGTGTGCCTGAAAAGCCAGGAATGCCTTGGCCGAGACGCGAATCGGCTCGTCGCACTCTTCGTGTGCACGGCTGATGAGGCGGCCGGAATCGTGGTTGGTCGTCTTCATGCTCGTTCACCTGCCCGAGGTCTCGGCGACAATCCGCCGCTGGAGTGCTTTTACCACTTCCATCCTAATCGAAACACGCTCTCGCGGATAGCATTTGGAACCCCCGAGGTTGGTCAATCCAGGATATTCCTCTATGGAGGGGTGTCCGCCGCATGGTTGTGAGACGATTGGGCCTCGCAATCCTTGTGGGTTCCTCGCGTCTCGCGAATGCAGCGGGCATTCCGCCTGTTGAGATAACTCGCTGCAAATCTCTTGCCGCATGATTTGTCATCGGCCGATTTAGCCGTTGATTTGCCTTTCCATCAATTTGGACGGATGGATTATGCAAAAGGTTCACCTTGAAATCATTTGGAAGAATGTAGCAAGGATGGTAGTTATGGGTTGTCTGGGTAAGGGCCGGTTGAATGGTTTCTTCGCGTTTTAGGCCCCGGTGTGTTCGAAGCTTGAGATGCATTTGCTTCCGGAATTCTTTAGTTAACGGCCCGGTTGTTTTGTGCCAATCTGAGGTCGGTATAGGTGCAGGTAGCGGAAAAGAGGAACGGAGGGCGGTGAAAAAGGCGGCCCGGCGAAACGGAAACCGTCTCGTCGGGCCTGATCACCACGGGCTGGTGGTGTGTACTGAACGGGAAAACGAGGATTCCGAAGGGCCGCTCCCAAGTCGCTCCCGGCGACGCGGTCTGTCGGTCTTCTAAAGTTGAAACACTTGTTCGAAATCAAAGTTTCGGTCTTGAGACGCGGCGACCGGGAACGTACAACCGCAACTCAAGGGTGTCTCGGGTCGGGCTGAACCGCAGACCGAGATTCGCCCTCGCGGATCGCCGGTTTGGCGCCGTCGCTGTGGACCGCAATCCGGGTTCGCGGCGGCGCAACGCGATGCGTTATTCCAAGCGGAATCACCGTTACTACAGGCCGATCGGAGGGAATGCTGTTTGGGACTGCAACCTGTGGCCGAAATTGTAAATGCGGAGCGAGATGCTACCTGCCACGGAACGGCTTTTCCCGGATGCTCCATCGGCCGCGAACCGACGCACGATCACGTCGTCGGATTTCACGATGCGTTCGGCGGCGGGGACTTCGACGGATGCTATGGCGGCCAAGTGAGATTTAGAGTATAGTTCCTATGGAGAAAGAGTGCGGTGCTTCGGTTCCTTCACCGCGCTCGTTAACCGATCCTCTCCTGATCGCGATGTGCGGAGATCGGCTTCGCGTCGGGCGGGGTGTGGATTGTGACTCTTGGAGATTGCTCATGCAAATTCACGGTCCGTCGCACATCCACGGTGCTCAGCCTTTGCACGGGCCGCATGGCCGCGTCGCGCGGCCCGAGGCCGTCGCAAACGCTTCGCCCATTCAGGACGAGTTGCAGCTTTCCGACGCGGCCCAGCTTCTCGATAAAGTTCACGATTTGCCCGACGTCCGGTGGGATCGCATCGCCAGAATCAAGGCCGAAATCGCCAACGGCAGCTACGAAACCGAAGAGAAACTGCAAATCGCGGTCGAACGTTTGTTGGATGAAATCGGGTGAGCGACAGCCCTTTTCCCTTGCAACCGGTCAACCCGCCGGAGTCGCCCGAGCAGCGGTTTGAAAAGTTTCTCCGCGCCCGGGGGAAACGCATCACCGCGCAGCGGCGTTTGATCGTCGCCACCATCTTCAGCCATCACGATCATTTCGACGCGGATGATTTGATGGCCCATCTCCGAGACCGGATGAATTCCCGCGAAGTCAGCAGGCCGACGGTTTATCGAACCTTGGGAGAGTTGGTGGAGGCGGGCTTGCTGCGCCGCATGACGTTACGGGATCGTTATGTCTACGAGCACGGCTACGGATACCCCGATCACGACCACCTCTACTGTCAGGCCTGCCACCGCCTAATCGAGTTCTATACGCCCTTGCTGGACGAAATTCGAGAGCAAGTCTCGCAAGAACACCGCTTCCATGCCGTTTCTCACCGACTGTTGATCACGGGCATTTGCGAGAACTGTCTCCGCGAGCAGGCAATGCAGGCGTCGGAGGAAAAGCGACCTTCGGCTTGCGAGCATGAGCACGCGGCCGATTCGACCGGCGCGAAGGGGTAATCTTCGCATCTTGGGTCCTTGGCCGCGGTTGGCGGGGCCAAGCCGAAGCACGCTTCGGGATCGCGGCGAACCTTAAGCGTCCACACCGGCCGGCACAAGGCCGTCTCCGAGCGAACGAACCGTGTCGTCGTGACTGCGGTCGCCGCACCGGCGAGAATCGGGCGAAGGGTTACTCCTGCGACTTTTTTCCGCTTTCGGATCGGGCTTTTCCCAAGAGCCAATCGGCGAGGACGTCGATTTCCTCTTTGGTCAATAGATTCTTGGCCGATTCGGCAAACGCGTGATAGGACGGCATGCCATCATTGGAACTGGGGTAAAAGCGCTCGTTCTTGGGATTGGCAATGAATTCGGACAACCACGTCCGCGAACCGTAACCGGTCAAGTCGGGGGCCGTCCCCAACTCGCCGCGATCGTAGAACTTGTGGCAATCGGTGCAGGTGAAATCCTCAAAGAGTAATAGCGTATCCTCGTCCGGCGTCGGCGGTTCCTCACCGGGCGCGTACTCCTTCAATGCCTCTGCCGCTAAGGCGTCGATCAATTTGTCGAACTCCTCTTGTCCGATATCGTCAATGAGTTCGCGCAGGTTTCCTCGCACGAACTCTGCCATGCTGCCCTCCACGAACGCGCTGTTGCCGAAATACTTCGGGGTGGCGATCTGTTTGGGATCCAGCAAGCCCGCGATCCACGCTCGGGAAGCGAATCCCCCAAGATCCGGCGCCGTGGGGCTGACGGCGGCCAAGTTGTCGTCACCCTCGGCGGTGTGGGCGTGACACACCGAGCAAAGCTCCTTTTGGTAGAGCCAGCGGGCTTCGGCTTGCTTGTCGCCGGTCGGGCGCGGCGGGAGCGGTTTTGCTCGCGCTTGCCATTTTCCCAGCGTCAACATGACCGATTCCTTCGCCGGTTGAGGGCTTTCGTCGCCCGGCGCCGAAGGCGAGATTTCGACCCAGTCTTGCCGCAGAAAGTCTGCCAAGATTGCCAATTGCTCGGTAGGAATGCGATTCGCTTCCGGACGTGCCGGGTCTTCCACGTAGGCGGGCATGCGGTCGTTTCGGAGGCCGTAGAAAGCAACGTGCTGCGGCGAAGCGAGGATGCCGATCAGCCATTCCCGCGAACCGTAGCCCGTCAAATCGGGGGCCGCGCCCTCGGGACCCGCACCGTGAAAACGATGGCAACGGGCGCACTCTTGACTGGCGATCAACTCCCGACCCCGCGCGATCAGATCGCGGTCCGATTCAGGTGCCGGTTCGTAGGGGAGATCGGCTTCGGCGGCCAAGGCCGCTATGACGGCCTTGCGGTCTTCCTCGGGCAGTTGTTGAAAGCGCTCTTCGACATAGCGCACCATGGCTCCGGCGGCAAATCGCGTGTTGCCGAAATACTGTTCCGAGCCGATACGTTCGGGATCGAACAAACCTTCGAGCCATTCGCGACTCGCAAACCGGGCCAGATTTGGCGCGGAAGGATTGTCGCAAAGGATCGCACCATCCTGTCCGGAGACGCCCAAGGAGTGGCAACTGGCGCATTGTTGTTCGAAAAGCCTGGGGCCTTGAGTCTTGGGATCGGCTCGCAAAAGCGCCAGAGCGCCGGCGGGCGGTATGCCGCCGTTGTATCGAATCAGGGTTAGCGTCCTTTCCGCGTCTCGCCGAGCGGCCTGCTTGGAGGCGGCGAACTCCGCATCGTGCCAGTCGTGTCGCCACGATTGGTACGAGAAGTAGGCCAGTCCCCCGAAGATGATCAGCGTGAACGCCACGTTCCAGACGTGCCCGCCCATTGCCCGGCCGAAAATCGGCATGGCGAAAAACAGCAAGGCCGTAATTCCCGGGATCACGAAAATGGCCAAGACCTTGATCTCGCCGGGGAACAGATTGGCGAAACCATAGAGACCGCGGAACGACCATTCGGGACGGGCGGCGGCGTAGAAATTGGCCGGGTCGGTGTCGGCCGGCGCGCCCAGCTCAACGCCGAAATGGTGACTGGGCGCCTTCCAAGCGGCGGGATCCAACGCTCCGGGCAGAAAGACGAACGCCAGAACGACGATCATCGTGACCAAGCACACGCCTCCCTGGAGCACCACGGGGAGGCGAAGGTCCGGCTTGGCTCCGCGATAACGGTCGGGCATCTCTTCCACCCGTCGTCCCGCTCGGCGAGCCAGCGCCGCATGGATCACGGCGATGAGGATCAAGGTTCCGGCCGAGCAGACCACGTGCATGGCGAAGAAGTGAGTCAGCGTGTGATGTCCGAACGAAGGGCCGCCCACTACCAAGCGGTACAATGTACCGCCGATCTTCGGCAGCAAGAGCAGGAAGCTCACGCGCGTCTGCGTGGCGGCGTAGGCTTCGTCGTCCCAGCTCAAAAGATCGCCGGTCAGACAACCCGCCAGCGACAGGCCCAGCAAGATAAGTGCGGTCCAAAAGACGAACTCGCGAGGAGGGGCATATTTCCGCAAAAAGATGAACCCCAACACGTACACGATGAGGAATCCCACCAAGACTTGAGCGCTCCAAAAGTGGATGCCCCGCACAAGCCATCCCAAGGTCAGTTGATGCTGGATGTAATAGACGCTTTCCCAGGCCGTTTGGCTGGATGGGCTGTAGAAGAACCACATCGCCAATCCGGTAATGGCCTGAAGGCAAAGCAGGAAAAAGAGGACGGTCAGCCCCATCGGCCACCAGCAGCGACCATAGGCGTCACATCCCCCGCCGCAACTAGCCGTTACCAAAGATCGCCATGCGATTCGATCTTCCAGCCAATCGGAAAAAGTCGTGCCGAGCTTGCTTTTCATGGTCAGACTCGTGAGGGGGCGGGAGTTTTTTCTGGTGTCAAGGGCGGTCGATTTCGGGCGAGTCTGGTCGGCAGCGACGGCGATGCTGAGCGCCGATCGTCGCCGAACGCAACTCCCCATCATGCCATGGGAATCTTCGCCGCGGTGCCCAATTGGAAGTTTTGGAAAACGACCCACACGTCACCGTTTTCGCCGATTTCCACGTCGAGGGAATCCATGTCGCGCGGGCTGGGGGATACCGCATCCAGCCTCTTCCCGGACAGGGAAAAGTTCGCCAAGTGACAAGGGCAAAAGAAACGGCCTTCCGCGTCGCCCTCGCCGGGCTTGTAGTCGACCGAGCAACCGGCGTGCGGGCAAACCACATGCAGGGCTTCGACCCGGTCCGCTGCGATCTTCCGCAGATAGACCGCGCCGACCGGTTCGCGGGAGACCGTCCAAGCGTTCACTTTTTCGGCCACGACGGGAAACTTGCGGGGAGTACCGTCTTCGGGGAGGTTATCCAGCGAGGTCAATCGTACCCGCAAGCCCCCTTGGGCTTTCTTGCCCAGCGGACTCAAAAAGGCCGCCGCGCCGCTCCCGATGCCGGGCAGCAACGCTACGAGCCCGAGTATCCAGGCGACAAAACTACCGACAAAACCGCGGCGGGAAGGTGCCGTTGCGGGAGAGTCGCAGCAACACGAACAAGAACAAGCTGAATCCGATTGTGTCATAGCGTTCCCCAATGTCACAGTTTGCGTGCGTTAATGGCGCCCCGGGGCGGGCCTCTCCTGGTTGCCATCACGTTGAGCGGACAACATGACGGCATGGTTTCGGCATAAAGCCGTTCAATATTACGTTACAAAACAGCCAAAGGGTTGCCCCCGAGCCTGCCGTTCCGCGTGATTTTGTGCGATTCTTCCGTCGCGACGGCATTGGGCAACGCGGCAATTAAAACTGCAATAATTGGTTGCGGCGGCCTGGCGATCGCAAGGAATTTCCTCGGCTGAGGGCGGGTCACCGCGACTCCGGCTACCGCCGTCGCAAGTCTTTCGTTTCGTGGATGCGCGCGGTTTGCGCAACCGTATGTTTCGCTATTGTTGCAAGGCCTTCCGCGCGGCGTCAAGAACTTTCGCCTGGGCGTCCTCGAGTGAACCCAGAATGGTGGCGCCTGCCGCGGCCTTGTGGCCGCCGCCTCCGAATTCGGCAGCCAACCGACTGCAATCGACGTGGCATCGACTGCGAAAGCTGACTTTGAAACGCCCCGGCGTGTGTTCGACGAGGATGACGGCGAACTGGGTACCGCTGACGGTCAACGTGGTGTTGACGATGTCTTCGCTGTCGGACGCAATGGCGCCGGTCTCCGCGAAATCGCTGTGGACCAGGTAGGTGTGTATGAGTCGGCCATCGAGTTCGGTTTCAGCTCGTTGCATGGCGCGCCCGCTCAAGCGAAACCGCCCGATCCGCTCGTTCTCGTAGAGGTCGCGGTAGAGTTCGTCCGGACGGACTCCGGCGGCAACGAGTCGGGCTCCCAAGGAGAAGGTATCGGCCCGGACCGAGCTAAAGCGAAACCATCCGGTGTCCGTCGCCAAGGCTGCCAAGAGCAACTTGGCCGACGTGGGATCGAGCGGCACTTCCAATTCATCGGCCAACTCGGCCACGATTCGGCCCGTGGCTTCGGCTCGCGTGTCTTTGAAGAATTGCGCCCCCAGTTCGTCGCCGCTCACGTGGTGATCGAGGACGATTTTCGTCCGGGGAAAATCGCGGAGGAATTGTGCCATCCCACCAAGTTGTGCCCAGGCCGAGGTGTCGAGCACGACCAAGGCGTCGGCGGAGGCTCGCCACTCCTCCGTCCGCGGGTCGCCGAGGCGATGAAGCTCGCCGTTCGGGTCGAGAAACCGCAGGTTGGGCGGGACGTCGAAATCGGCCAGGCAGACCGTCTGCTTACCCAGCCGTTGCAGGATGTTGGATAAGGCCAACGTACTGCCGATGGCGTCACAGTCGGGCCGAATGTGGGTAGTCAAGATGAAGGAGCGATGATCGGCGATGGTTCGCCGCAGGCCGGCCCAATCGATGGTCATATCGTCTTGCGGTGAGGGAGCGGAATCGCGGGGATTACAGCTACCGGCGGCTTGCATGAATAGGGTCTCCCAGGTCTGATTTCTTGGCTTGTCTGAGGCGGAGTTGAGAAATAGCTGCGTAGCGTTGCTTAGCTACCTACTAACGAGAGGCTGTTTTGAATCCTTGTAGCCGCGATTCACGAACGCTCTTGAATCATCAAGACGACTTCGGTGCGACGGATAGCTTGGGTGGTTCGGTCGGCAAAGAGGGTTCGCTCGGCCGCGACGGATCGTCAGGCGGGTGTCGGTCCGGTTGGGCATCCTTGAGATACTCGGCGGCCTTTTCTTTGGCGATTGCCACGTCGAGGGCCATGCGATCGAGCAACGCTTCAACGCCGTCGAAGCGAACGACGTCCCGCAGTCTTTGCAGAAAAAGGACCTCCAGTTCGCGTCCGTAAAGGTTGCCCGAAAAATCACACACGTAAACCTCGAACTTGACCTGCTCTTCGCCGAAGGTGGGATTGCCGCCGAGGCTGATGGCCGCCGCGTAGCTCCGACCGTCGATTCTTGCCAAACCGGCGTAGATGCCGGGGGCGGGAAAGACCGTTTTCAGGTCCTGAAGATTCGCGGTGGGATAGCCCAAGGCTGCTCCACGACCAGCGCCGTGAACCACCGTGCCGCGCGTGGCGAAGGGGCGAGAGAGCATCGCATTGGCCTGATCGATTAGTCCCGCCCGAATCGCGTCTCGGATGCGAGTGCTGGAAATGGGCCGGCCTTCAAATTCCACAGGCGGCACGATTTCCAAGCGTATCCCGTATTTGTTACACCAACCGGTCAGCAATCGGACGTCGCCCTCGCGGTTGCGCCCGAACCGAAAATTGGGGCCTTCCACGATTGCGCGGATCGCGAGTTGTTTTCGAAGCAGATGGTGGAAGAAGTGCTCAGCGGAAGTTTGGAACAGGGCGGGCGTGCCGGCAAGGACGATGACGGCGTCGATTCCCGCCTCGGCGAGCAATTCCGTGCGGCGCTCCGGCCAAACGAGAGGGGGCGGCGCTCCCCGGTGCGACAGAACGGCGGCGGGATGAGGTGCGAATGTCATGACAACGGCAGGCACGCCGTCTCGATCCGCCGCTTCACGAAGCCGACGCAGCAACGCAAGGTGTCCACGATGCACCCCGTCGAAATTTCCGATGGTCAACGCGCAACCGCGAAGTTCGGGTTGATCGCAGTCCGAGAAAACTTTCACGGTTCAATATTACCCTGGGCAGCTTGAGTTGAGGAACCGCGGTCGAGAAACCGCCTTGTGCACGCGGGGGACCGCCGGCGCGCGATCGCAGGGTTTGCCGGCAACGGCGCGTGCGAAACGGAATGCCCGGTCAGCGCCGCGGCGGCATCCCTACACAATGGCAAGTCCTCAATTATACCGCCGCGATCGACGAGGCGAACAAGGTACTCCTACCCGCTGCGTCTTTGGTAGGGCCGACGACTTGGAAGTGCCTTGCACTTCCGCCTTTGGAGGTCGTCGGACGACAGGCGGCGATCAGCTCTCCATTTCGCGAACCACCGGTTCCATGATCTTGGTGTTCCGCTCAACGGCGACGACGATTGTCCGTTCCTCGAATCCGTCCGCGCTGACCGCTACGATAGGCAGTACGTGCCGCTTGTCCGGTAACGGGATCCGTATGGAAAAGCTGCCGTCGGGTTCCACCTCGATCGGTTCTCCGCGCACGGTGATGGAGTAGTTCGGTAGCGTCCGGCCGAAAAGGGTCAGTTCGGCATCGATTTGAAACAGGAAATGCGGGCGGGGGAGCAGCGACTGATCCACACCGGGGCCGAAACGGCTGACGACGCTTCCGCCCATGGGGCGTTGCAAACGCTCTTCCAAAACCTCACGCAGTTCGTTAGTGTCCGAGCCCTCTTCGTATCCTCCGCTGAGTGCGTAGATGCGGTCGAAGTCTTCGGGGATGCCGGACCATTTGAGATCAACGACGTCGGCGGAATGGGCGGGCGGCGTCGTGACGGAGTTACCCCGAGCCAGGCAGAAAAACCGCCCGTCGGACGCGGCGTAGCCGATATCCACGCTGTAGGTCTTGTCCGGAGCGCCGACATGTACATACCAATGATTGGCGCGACCGTCGATCTCAATGTCTCGTACGAGCACGCGTTCGGCGCGGCTCGTGCCGTCCTGTTGAATTTCCCACAGCCTCAGCACCGGTCGAGCCAGGTGCCAATTCTGGGCCAAGGCGACCCTGGCCCGCTCCACCGCCGACTTGGATATTTCCCACCACGCTTGAATCCAATAGGCGTCGCGGACCATGACCACCAAGCGATCTTTGTAGGGCTTGCCGTTTCCGGCATCCGCCCGTGCCAGATCTTTGGCCGAGGGGATCTTGGCCGAAGGAATGGCGGAAACCGGTTGCGCGGCCGGCCCGGCCTTCGATTTCCGCCTTTCCTTGGTTTTCGATTGGGAAGCCGCGGATCGCTCCGCCACGCCTCGCTTCGCCCTGCCGTTTCTCGCAGGACCGCTTTGCGAGGCCGCCGGTTTCGAGGATTCGATCTTTGATTCTACGATGCGACGACCGGTGGAACTCTGCTTAGACTTTGCCTCGCTTCGCCGGCTGGTTTTGGTGTCGCCCGACTTGGCGCCTTTCGAAACGGTACCCCGCTTACGCTCGTCCCGTTTGGCGGATCGCACCAAGGCGTCCACCAATTGCTGCTTGCGCATGGCATGCCATCCCGGTATGCCTTTGCGTTTTGCCATTTCGGCCAAGTCCTTGACGGTATGCAACTTGAGCTGCGAGGCCGTAATCACTGGACAAACCTCCAACACACCGCGAAAATGTTGCGGGTAAGCGCAATCCGAGGAGGGTCAGTCTTCAACGCGCCGCACAGGACGGCGGGGCGGGAGCGTCGCAAACGAGCGTTAATCGCTCTCCGCGTGGCCTGACCGCACGCACCGTCCTCGGAGACGCGGAACCACGTTCATGTCCAGGGCGGTCCGTGCCCAATGAAATCTCAGCACGCGTGGCGCGGCGGCGAATAGCCGCCCTCGCGGAATCCGCTTGCGGTGATACCACCGGCAATGGCGTGGGAAGGTGTCAGCCAACGAGGTCGAGTCCGTTTCAATAAGGATTCGTATCGTCAGCGCAACACCTTACCCGATTATACACACGAACACCACAGCCCGCAACAGTTTCCCGGCACTGTTGCGGGGGAGGAACCCCTCTGAGTACATGGCTTAAATTCTTTATTGATCGTGCTTTGCGGAAAAAACTGTGATAGATTAGCGGTCTTCAAGTTGTCGGGGGAGGCGGGATCGTACCCTGTAGTGGGGATGGCGAGGAGATGGTTTCACTTTTGTTTTTTTAGAAAAGCAGCTAACCTTGCGTATCTCGGCTATCTTGCCGATTCGGGGGCCATACTGTGCATAACGGATCTTAGTCTAGATATGGTCCAGCCTTCGCGGGACTTTGAAGAACAATCCAAGGAGAATCTTGGCAAGAACGCCGACGACCGGCGGGACACCCGATCCCCCCTGGCAAAGGGATGGGCCATCGGTTCGGAAGTCGTTGCGCTCTCTTTGCAGTTTGCACTTCCTCTTTTCGGAGGGTTTCTGGTGGATCGATGGGCAGGATCCTCGCCAGTGGCCACCATTGTGGGGGCGGTTTTGGGGTGTGTGACGGCGGTGCTCGGGTTCGTCGCGTTCGTTCGTCGATTGGAAGGACAATCACAGACGCGGCAAAACGGGATCAAGAAGACGCTGTGAAAATGGATAAGGCTTCCGATGGATGATCACGACCATCAATTTGTCCAATGGCGGGCGATGGCGTTTCTTTGCATCCCGATTGTTGTGACCTATGTTCTTCTAGTGCCAACGGTGTCCTGGATTCGTGGGAGCGGTGCCGCGGAGTTTCTGCCGGCAGTTGTGGCGGCCCTGGGCTGCTTGGCCGGTGCCGTACTATCTTGGGGCATCGTCTGTCAGGTGGTCGGAACGGATGCGAAAATGTGGGCCATGGTATTGGGCTTCCTTCCTCGGACGATAGTGCCACTTGTGGTGGTTGCGGTGTACTCCATATTTGTGGAGCGACTGGTCAGCATCACCGCTTTTGTGTATTGTATTGTGTTTTACCCCGTTGCCCTGGTCAGCGAGTCTTGGCTGACCATCAATTCCCTACGGCGGGAGGGATTGGGCGGCGAAGAAAGGGATCCCGGCTCAAAGCCGACCAAATCACCTGGATTTTCATACGACGGCCCTGCATGCTCCCGCAAGGAGTAAACGCATGTTGGATATCAAGCACGCGGGTGAGCACGTCAAGGATGCGGTCTCGTTTCACCTGCCGTTTGGTAAACACATCGACTTGCCGCTGATAGACTTGGGCACGGTGCAAGTTTTCGGGGCGGAGATCCCCCTGCGCCTGCAAGTAACCAAGTTCATGGTGCTGGAGTTGGTCGCCGCCGTCTTGATGATCTTGGTTTTCGTTCCGTTGGCGTGGCGTTTGCGGGGCGGACGCGCTCCTCGCGGTCGTTTGACCAACTTTTTTGAGGCGATGCTTGAATTCATCCGCAACGAAGTCGCGCGACCTGCCATCGGGAAGCACGACGCCGATCGTTTCCTGCCTTTTTTGTGGACCGTCTTTTTCTTTGTGCTGTTTTGCAATCTGTTGGGCTTGATTCCCTGGGCCGGGTCGCCGACGGGATCGTTGAGCGTGACGGGCGCCCTGGCCGTCCTGACCTTTTTCACTGTGATCGGCGCCGGGATGCGGCAATTCGGGCCGGTTCGCTACTGGCTGGGACTCGTTCCCCAGATGGAACTGCCGGCGGCCATGGCCGTCATCCTCAAGCCGATGTTGTTTGCGATTGAGGTGCTCGGGCTGCTGATCAAGCATTCGGTGTTGGCCGTGCGTTTGATGGCGAACATGTTTGCCGGGCATCTGGTCTTGGCCGTCATCCTCGGCTTCATCGCGGCGGTGGCCGACCTGTGGACGATCCTGTGGGTCGGCGTCACGGTCATGAGCATCTTGGGTCAAGTTGCACTCAACATGCTGGAATTGTTCGTCGCCTTTTTGCAGGCGTATATTTTTACATTCCTAGCGGCGCTTTTCATCGGCATGTCGGTGCACGAGCACTGATGCCGGTGTGTCGCGGGGACCGTCGGGGCCGGTTAAGGGAAACAATGGATATGTCGTTGGTGCTTTCGGAAATGCAGCGTGCCGCCATGCGGTTCGCGGGCGGTTGACGAGAAGGTGATTCCAAAGACACGCGATACGCCGGCGGCAGGGTATCGCGCACGGGTGTTCCAGGAAGAAAGGAGATTCGTTCCGTGAACAAGTTGCTGAGCGTTTTGGCGATGACGTTCGTTCTGTCGGCCTTGGCCTTGCCGGCCCTCGCGGAAACGGCGGCGCCTGCTGATGCCGCCGCGGCGGGTGAACAGGCGCAGGTGCAGGCGTCGGGAGGCGGGCGCGGCGGTTCCATCTTTTTGGGCGGTGCGTTCGGTGCCGGGTTGATCATTCTGGGTGCCGCCTACGGTATTGGAAGGATCGGCGGCGCCGCGGTCGAAAGCATGGCGCGGCAACCGGAGGTGGCTCGGAATATTCAGACGGCCATGATTATTTCCGCGGCTCTGATCGAAGGCGTGACGTTCTTCGGTTTGATCGTCTGCTTGATAGCCTTGTTTTTCACGGGCTGATCCCGTGGAAAAAAGGACGGCCGGGGACGGGCGTGCGACGTTTTGCAACTTGCATCCAATTGACGCACGTCTCCCCGGCCGGGACCTCCGGTCTGGATACGCTGTCCTCGATTTGTCCGCGGGAGTCTGATAGATATGCTTGGGCGCTGGCTGGTGGTTGGTGCTTTGGTCCTTGGATCGCTTGGGATGATCGCGCCGCGCGACTTCGCTTGGGCGGAATCGCATGCCGCAGCAAGCGGTCACGGTGAGGCCGAAGGCGGCGTCGGCGAAGCCGTCAACCCGCTGGACTTCAAAGCCGACCTCGCCTTGTGGACGGTATTTGTGTTCCTTGGCGTCCTCCTCGTGCTGTGGGTATTCGCCTGGAAGCCGATCATCCGTGCCTTGGATGATCGGGAGCAGCATGTGAGCGGAGAGATCCAAGCGGCGGAGGAAGCCAATCGCCGGGCGAAGGAACTGCTGGAGGAGTATCAGAAAAAGCTCAGCGGGGCCCAAGAGGAAATCGCGCGGATGATGGAGAAGGCTCGGCAGGACGCGCGGGCGTTGGGGCAGCAGATCGTGCAAGAGGCGAGGGAAGAGGCGGAGGCCCAACACCGTCGCAAGTTGGCCGAGATCGAACAGGCGGCCGACCGTGCTGTTCAGGAAATTTCTCAGTTGGGGGCCAATCTGGCGGTCGATTTGGCAGGCAAGATCGTTGCTTCTCGACTCGATCCCGCCGCCCATCTGCGGATGATCGAGCAAGCCGTGGCGACCTTGGGTGCCGTTCGTGGCGCCGACGTGAATTGATGCCGAGGGCGACCGAAAACCGGGAGCTCGTTCGGCGCAGATGATACGGGGCGGAAAAGCGGAGGTTCCCGCAGCGGAGAGAGCAGGGCGCGGCGACCCGTCGCGATTTGGGGAAAGTTTCCATGACCGCGGATATCAACGCCGAAGACGCAAAATTTGCCGCCGAATTCTCGCCCGATGTTACCGTCGAGAGGATCGCCGCGGTCTATGCCGAGGCCCTCTTGGATGTTGCGGAGGCCGCCGGCGAGGCCGATTCCTTGGTTCAGGAACTCGAAGATTTGGTTCAAGAGGTTCTGGAACCCTATCCCGAGTTCGAGGAGATCCTCGGCTCCTCCGTCGTTTCGCACGAAGAAAAGACGCAGATTCTGCGACGGGTCTTCGGAGGTCGTGCCAGCAATCGTCTGCTGGACTTTCTGCTGGTGCTTTCGAGGCGGGGTAGGTTGGACTGTCTGCGGGCGATCGTTCGGGCGGTGCGGGAGGAATGGATTCGACGCCGGAATGAAATCCGCGTGAGAGTGAAAACGGCGGTGACGCTGAGCGCCGAGGTCGTTTCGGAATTGGAGCGAACTCTGGAATCCTTGCTGGGGCGTCGCCCGATCATCGAACAGAGGGTCGAACCGGACTTGTTGGGTGGGATCGTCATCGAAGTCGGCGATACGGTGTTCGACGCGTCGGTGGCTGTCCAATTGGAGCGGGTCCGCAAGCAAATCATCGACAGGAGTGCCCATGAGATTCAGAGCCGACGAGATCGCTTCCGTTATTCGGAGTGAAATCGAGCAATATCAAGCTCAGATCGACGTCCGCGAGACCGGCCGAGTGCTGGAAGTCGGCGACGGGATCGCTCGCGTGTACGGTTTGTCGGGCGTGATGGCTGGCGAAATGGTGGAGTTTCCCAGCGGCGTCCGCGGCCTGGCTTTCAACTTGGAAGAGAATTCCGTGGGCGTCATCATCTTGGGGGATTACCTCAAGATCGAAGAAGGGGACGAGGTCCGCAGCACCGGTCGACTACTCAGCGTACCGGTGGGGGAGGCGGTTTTGGGGCGAGTCATCGATCCCTTGGGCAATCCCTTGGACGGCGCCGGACCGATCGCGACCACGGAAACGCGGCCCGTGGAAAGCCCCGCTCCCGGCGTGGCGCAACGTCAGCCCGTCAATGAACCGCTGCAAACCGGCATCAAGGCGATCGACTCGATGACGCCGATCGGTCGCGGGCAGCGCGAGTTGATCATCGGCGACCGCAAGACGGGCAAGACCGCCATTTGCATCGACACGATCCTCAACCAGAAAGAGACCGGGGTCAAGTGCTTTTACGTGGCGGTGGGACAGAAGGACTCCACCGTCGCTCAGATCATCGATACCCTCCGCCGCCGCGGGGCCATGGAGTACACGACCGTGATCGTGGCGGGCGCGAGTTCTCCGGCGCCGCTACAGTACATCGCTCCCTATGCGGGTTGCGCGATGGCCGAGTATTTCATGTACAGCGGACGGCACGCTCTGGCGATCTACGACGATTTGACGCGACAGGCGCAGGCCTACCGGCAGTTGTCGCTGTTGATGCGGCGGCCTCCCGGACGCGAAGCCTATCCCGGCGATATTTTCTATTGCCACAGTCGGTTGTTGGAGCGGGCGGCCAAGCTGAGCAACGAACTTGGCGGCGGGTCGTTGACGGCCTTGCCCATCGTGGAAACCCTGGAAGGCGAAGTGTCGGCCTATATCCCGACCAATGTGATTTCGATTACCGACGGCCAGATCTACTTGCAGCCCGACTTGTTCTTCGCGGGCCAGCGACCCGCGATGAATGTGGGTATTTCGGTGTCGCGGGTGGGCGGCAAGGCCCAAGTGCCGGCGATGAAGAAGGTGGCGGGAGGCCTGCGTCTGGACCTGGCGGCCTTTCGCGAATTGGAAGCCTTCGCGCAATTGGGGACGGAATTGGATCCGGCCACCCAAGCCCGATTGGATCGCGGCTATCGCATGACGGAACTGCTCAAGCAAGGCCAGTATCAGCCCATGCATGTCACGGATCAGGTCGCGGTGATCTACGCCGGAACGAAGGGCTTTCTGGATCAAGTGCCCGTTACGGAGGTGCGACGCTGGGAGAAGGAATTCTTGGCCTACTTCCACGAAAAGCATCAGGCCCTGCGACAGAGCATTACCGATAGCAAGCAACTGAGCGGCGAAGACGAGACTCGCTTGGTCGAAGCCTTGAAGGAATTCAATCGCGAGTTCGTTCAAAAGCGTGAACCGGCCGCGGCGTTGGCCTGAGTGCTGATTTCGAGTTAGGCAGCCATGGGAAAAACCAAGGTTCTGGAAAGACGCCGTCGTTCCGTGCGGAATATCCGCAAGATTACGCGGACGATGGAATTGATATCGACGGCCAGGTTCAAGCGGGCCATGGATCGTGCCGCCGCCGGGTCCGCCTTCGCGGATCGATTGACCGCCTTGCTCGGTCATCTCGCCGCGAGCGGAACGGAGGTGACGCATCCCTTGTTGCAGCAACGGTCGGAGAAGCGTCAAGCCGTGCTCTTGGTTCTTACTTCGAACCGAGGACTTTGCGGGGGATACAATTCCGCCGTCATGCGCCTGGCGGTTCTCCAACGCAAAAAGCTGGAGGAAGAGTACGCCAAGCTGAGCGTGGAAGTATCGGGGAAACGCGGAGTCTCGGCATTCAAATTCCGCAGACTGCCGGTGGATGAAAAGTACTTTCATTTCGATGCCCGGCCCGCCTTCGCCGACGTGGAAGTGCTGGCCCGACGCTTCATGGAGGACTTCCTCGACGGGCGTATCGACCGCGTGGACGTGGCGTACACCAAACTCGAATCCGTAAGCAGGCAATATCCCGTGGTGGAGACGCTGTTGCCGTACCAAGCACCGGCGGAGGATGAGAACGGCGGACTCCATCACGCGGAATACGAATTTCTTCCTTCGCCGGGCAGCATCTTGGAGGAGATCGTACCGTTCACGTTCAAGATTCGCCTGTTTCGTTGCTTCTTGGAATCGGCTGCCGCGGAACAGATAGCGCGGATGATCGCCATGAAGACGGCTACCGAAAACGCCGATTCCATGCTTGCGGGTCTCAGCATGGCGTACAACCGCGCCAGGCAAACGCAGATTACTTCGGAGATTTTGGAGATCGTCAGCGGAGCCGAGGCATTGCAAGCCGAGTAGAGGGTTTCCGATCGGTTCAGAGCGGAAACGGATACGCGGCACATTCGGCCCAGTTCTCAGAAGGTTTTTGAGGCAAAGCTATGACAACCACTCCGGCCCAAACCGCGAAAATAAGCGGTGCTGAAAGTCCCAAGGAACCGAATTACGGTCGGGTGACGCAGGTCATCGGTTCGATTTTCGACGCCGAGTTTCCGGAGCACCAATTGCCGGCTATTTACAACGCCGTGGTTGTCCGCGAGGACTACAAAGGCGTAAAGCTCGACCTCACCGGAGAGGTTCAGCAACATCTCGGCGGCGGTCGCGTGCGTTGCGTCGCGCTGGGGACGACGGAAGGATTGGTCCGGGGAATGAAGTGCCTGGATACCGGAGAACCGGTGAAGGTCCCGGTGGGAAAGGCGACTTTGGGACGGGTGTTCAATTTGCTGGGTCAGCCGATCGATGATCGCGGCGATGTCAAGGCCGATGAGTTGTGGCCCATTCACCGCGACGCCCCCGACGTCACCGAGCTTTCCACGGAGGTGGAAATCTTTGAGACCGGGATCAAGGTGATCGACCTGTTGACGCCGTTCGTCCGCGGTGGGAAGGCCGGGCTTTTCGGCGGTGCGGGGTTGGGGAAGACCGTCATTCTGACCGAATTGATTGCCCGAATCGCCAGTTCGCACGGCGGTTTCTCGGTCTTTGCCGGCGTCGGCGAACGGACCCGCGAAGGGAACGATCTTTGGTTGGAGATGCAGGAGGCCAAGATCGGCAATACCGGTCGCAGCGTGATCGAACAGACGTGTATGGTGTTCGGGCAGATGAACGAACCTCCCGGGGCACGTTTGCGGGTGGCGCTGTCCGCTCTGACCATGGCCGAATACTTCCGCGATACCACCGGCGCCGACGTGCTGTTGTTCATCGATAACATTTTCCGTTTTTCGCAAGCCGGTAGCGAAGTGTCCGCTTTGCTGGGGCGTATGCCGTCGGCGGTGGGTTATCAGCCTACGTTGGCGACGGAGATGGGCGCCCTGCAAGAACGCATTGCCTCGACGTCGCGCGGGGCAATCACGTCGGTGCAGGCCGTGTACGTCCCGGCGGACGACCCGACCGACCCAGCTCCGGCGGCCGCGTTCGGTCAGTTGGACGCCTTTATCTACCTCGAACGCTCGATCGCCGAAAAGGGTATTTACCCCGCGGTCGACCCGCTCGCTTCTTCCAGCCGTCTGCTCGATCCGCAATACGTGGGCGAGCGCCATTACGCCATCGCCCGAAGGGTGCAGCGCATTCTTCAGCGGTACCGTGAGCTTCAGGACATCATCGCCATCTTGGGTGTGGAGGAATTGAGCGAGGAAGACAAGTTGGTGGTGCATCGCGCACGCCGGATCGAGCGATTCCTCTCTCAACCGTTCCTCGTGGCGGAGGCGTTCACCGGAAAGCCGGGCGAAGTCACACCGCTCTCCGAGACGATTCGCAGTTTCGAGGAACTGGTGGACGGTAAATGGGATCACCTGCCCGAGCAGGCCTTCATGTATGTGGGCGGCATCGAACAGGCCGCGGAGCAGGCCGAGCGGCTCAAGGCCGAAGCCAAGAATTGAAACGAGGCGTCGATTCGCCACGAGCGGACGGGCTTCTTCCGAAACTTAAAGCTACGGTGCCGGCATGGCAAAACTGCGAGTCATCATTGTGACGCCCGAGCGAAAGCTGGTCGATCAGTCGGCCGACGGCGTAGTCGTGCCGTTGTTCGACGGCGAACTTGGGGTGTTTCCGCTCCACTCGCCGCTGATCGGAAGGCTGGGGGCGGGCGAGTTGCGAATCCTTTCGGAAGAGAAACCGCGAGCCTTCTATGTGGACGGCGGGTTCGTGGAGGTCTTGAACGACGTGGTTTCGGTGATGACGTCGCAGGCGCAGGCGGTGGAGGAATTGGACGTGGAAGCCGCTGCCGAGGCCCTGGAAGCGACCATGGCACGCAAGGCCGCCGGCGATGATATGTTGCTGCGCCGCGAAGAGGCGGCGAGCAAGGCTCGGGCGATGCTGCGTACGGCGAGGCGGGCAGCCTCGCGGCGGTGATCGGGGGCCTCTCGACTGTGGCCTCCGCGACGCCGGGAAGGTCCGTCATGGTCCGGTCGGTGATACGTCCTCTCCGGCCCCATTGGAATGTCGGCACGCTCTGCCGGATACTGTGCCTGCTCTCTGTCGCCGCGGTCTCTGCCCCGGCCTTTTTTGGGGACCGATTGCCCCTGTTCCGAGATGCCGGCAATTTCTATTACCCGCTGTGGTACTATCTGACACGGCAGTACCGTGACGGCAAATTGCCGCTTTGGAATCCCTACGAAAACCTGGGTGCGCCGCTTTTGGCCAATGGTACGACGGCGGCTTTCTATCCGGGAATCGCGATATTCCTGCTTCCCGTTCCGTATCCCGCGGCCTACGCGATGTTTCTTTTCGTGCATGTCCTCCTGTCGGCGTGGGGAGCGGCACGTCTGGCGGGAGAGTTGGGGTGCCGATCGGAAACGCGTCCGCTGGCGGGGCTGGTGTACGCCCTGGCCGGGCCGACCTTCTTTCAGATTCATAACCCCGTTTACCTGGTGGGCGGGGCTTGGCTTCCCTGGATATTGTCCGCGATTTGGCGAATCCTCGATGCCGATGGATTTGCGATTGGGCCGACGGTACCGTCTGCGGCGGCGCGTGGTAACAACGGGGACGCATGCCCCGGAAGTCAATGCGCTTGGGTGCGTCCTCGATTGCGCGCCTTGCGACTCCTGGGTCTTGCTTCGGCCATGAGCGTTTTGGGAGGGGATCCCCAGACGGCTTATCATGGCGCCGTCATCGCGTTCGGCACCTGGGCGATTATGACGGTGCGGCGCTTTTCGGCCGCGAAAAGGTTTGAGCGCGGATTCCGACAAAGTCTGATCTTCTCCGCAATCTCCGGGGGCCTGCTCGTCGCGGCTTTGGGATTGGCATTTCTGTTGGCCGCCGTGCAAATCCTGCCAAGTTGGTATTACGCCGCACAGAGCGATCGTTTGTTGCTGGAGAAGGCGTCCGTGGGGCGATTGTGGGACGTGCTGCCGGAGGAAAACTCGGGCGACAAGACGTGGTCGGCATTGCAAGACCGTCGAGCGGACACGGTTTACGCCTTCAGTGTTCCCCCGTGGCGCTTCGCGGAAATGCTTTGGCCTAACTTCGGCGGCGTTTCGGTGCCGGTTCACGAGCGGTATTTCCGTGCGTTCCTTGTCGAGGGGCGGTGGTGGACGCCCAGTTTGTACTTCGGTGTCGTCCCTCTTCTTCTGGCCCTGTCGGCGATGAAGATATCGCTCTCTGATCGCAAACGCGCCGCGGCAGTGTTAGGGGGCGATGCCACGAGAGACGCGACGACGGATTCGGAGGTTGTCGGCGGGCAAGGCGCCAAGGGTTGGGAAGGGACGAGCGAGATCAACGAGGCGGGGCGGGTGTGGTTGACGTGGTTGGGCCTGTTCGCGGCGACTGCCTCGTTGGGATGGTACGGATTGGGATTACTAGGGAATACCCTGCTGACTTGGATAGACGGAGAGGGCGGGGCGAAACAACTATTCTATCCTCCGGCGGGCGGACCTTACTGGTGGATGGTGCGACTCTTGCCCGGCTATGCCATGTTCCGCTATCCCGGCAAGTGGTTGCCGCTGTTGGCGATTGTCGTGGCATGTTTGTCGGCGATGGGGACGCACCTTTGCGGGGCGACGCCGCGCAGATTCCGGCGTCTGGCTTGGGTCGCGGTTGGTACGAGCATCGCGGGCGTGACGTTGGTCGTCGGGGCGAAATGGCGGGGAATTTGGGACGCCATGCACGTGCCGGACGACGTCATCTTCGGTCCCTTTCAGGGTCAAGCCGCGTTTTGGCATAGCCTGGCTTCATTTTTGTGGACCGCCGCGGCGGCGCTGCTCGCGGCACTAGCGCTTCGGAATTGGGAGAATCTCGACGGCAAGAATAGATCTCTTGGATCTCTCGTTCGACCGATGAATCGGCGGTTTGGGGGGCGAAATGCGACGGTGCTACTCATGTTGCTTGCCGCAGTGGACTTGATCCCAACCGCCAGGGCTTTGTTCCTGCCGGTGCGACCGCCGCCGCTATCGAAGGTGCTGCCGCAAACGCCGCCGCGGCGAGTTTGGCGACCGTTCTTTTGGTATCCCGACGCCTGGAGACGGCACACTTCGCCGGATCGCTTGCAGGAATTAATCGGCTGGGAACGGCAGACGTCCTTCGGACGCTGGGGAATGCTCCAAGGGACGGCGAACGTCCAGCATTACGGAACCATGATGCCGCTCCGCTATCGCATGTTCTTGGACGTTGTGACGGAGTACACGGCGGAACATAAACTCCGAGAACCGCCCGGTGGGGTTCTGCAATGGTTGGGGGCCGAATACTTGGGTGAGACGGCGAATAGAGATTCCGGCGATGCAGAGGAAGGCCAACTTGGAACAGCCCGGACTTTAACGGCGGAACGGCAATGCCGTGGGGCCTTCCTAATCGATGCATGGCGAGTGGAACGGCATAGCAATCTCGCCTCAGGAGGTTTCTCTATCACTCGGGCGCTGTGGGATGACGCGGCGGAGTTCTTTTTTCCGGGCGGCGCTGTTCGTCCCGCGGATGTCCCCGCCGTGATTGAAATACCCGGACCGCTGTCACAGCAGGATAGGATTCCTGTTTCATCGGCGATGGAACCTCGGGATTTGTCCAGGGATGCGCTGTGCGAGTCGGTGCAATACCTGAGATATGCTCCCGGCGACCTATGCATTCAGGTCCGGGCGGCAAAGCCGCGGCTATTGGTTGTTTCGGAGCAGTATTTGCCGGGGTGGCGTGTGGAGGTTGAGTCCGGTAGCGATGGTACGATACGAGCAGCTACGCCCGTCTGCGTCAATCGGCTTTTCTTGGGCTGCCTGTTGCCCCAGGGCGAATGGACCGTGCGATGGTATTACCGCCAACCCGGCCTAGAATGGGGAGCCTGGCTATCGCTGATCTCTTGGTTGGGAATGGCAATTTTCGCTATAAGCCTATCGAGAACACGATTCCATCGCGTGGATCCGGCATCACCTCGCGATGTTTCTTGAAAGGGCCGGTTTAACGACGGCACCGGCGTGGTCAGGTATTGCCCGAGTCGGCTTGCTCGCGATCGGGCGCCAGGCTTTTCTCGGCCGAAAGGTCATCGCAATTTTCGGCACGGATGCACAAATTGGGCCGTTCCAACGTTACGGTGGTGTGCGGAGGCACGGACCGAGTGAGCCACACGCTGGAACCGATGACGGAGTCGTGGCCGACCACCGTTCGTCCGCCCAGCACCGTGGCATTGGCGTAGATGACGACGCGGTCCTCGATCGTGGGATGCCGTTTGGTGCCGCGGACCAATCGACCGTGTGCGTCCTTGGCGAAACTGAGGGCGCCCAGCGTGACGCCTTGATACAGTTTGACGTGACTGCCGATCTCGCAGGTCTCCCCGATCACCACGCCGGTACCGTGGTCGATGAAAAAGTGAGGGCCGATTTTCGCGCCGGGATGGATGTCGATGCCGGTTCGCCCGTGGGCCCATTCGGTCATCATGCGGGGGATGAGCGGGACCTCCAGTTCATGCAATAGGTGGGCCAGACGGTACACCGTAACGGCCTCTAGGCCTGGGTAGCACAGAATCACTTCATCCAGGGATTTGCAGGCCGGATCGCCGTCGTAAGCCGCTTGGACGTCCATGGCCAGTAGCTTGCTAAGATCGGGGAGTTGATTGAGGAAGGCCACGGTCTTGGCTTGTCCCAAGGCCTCGAAGTCGGCCAAGCGGACGGGATCGCACTGCGCTGAATGGTTGGCTTCGTGACGCAAAGCCCGGGCGATTTGCTGCGTCAGCACGTCGTGGAGCTTATCCACGAGATCCCCGACATAATAACCGATGTTTCCCAGGTGCAATCCATCGCGATGGCGATAGCCCGGGAAAAGGATTTCCTTCATCCATTCCACGGCCTCGATGACAGCGTCGTAATTGGGTAGCGGGCAGTGCCCGAGGTGGTTCGTGGCCGGGTACTTGCGGTAGGTTTCCACCATCTTCGAGGTGATCTCGGGCAAGCGTTCCTTGATCTGAAAATCCGTAGCCATGTCGGCACCTCGATGGATCGACAACCTAAAGTTTCGAAAACGAAGCGGAGTGTATTAAGCCTATTGCAACAGTCGAAAAAGCGGTAGTGGGGAGCGATTCGTAAGTTGAACGAGATCCTTTGCGAATGCCGTAGCTGTAAGATTGGTAAGCGAGGGGAAGAGTCCGGTCTACGCCGGACAGCGAGGGCAGGAGAAGACGAGGGTTAAGGGACGCAAAATTGGTTGCATAGCGGGGATTACCTGGGCGGAGTTGTACCGTTTGTTATGCTATGCCGTTTGCGATTTGAAAACAAGCGCTGGAGGGCCAATCATAGCTTCGGAAGCCTGGACCGAAGAGTATCCGAAATATCCCTCACGTCGTTGTATTCTATCCATTTTTCCGGATTCCACCCTGCGACGGCATGGCCGTGACACGGTGTCAGTCGGTTGGTTGGATTACGGCGTGTCGGACGCCTGTGCGATGAGGGCTCACGGTACCCTATAATGATCAGGTTCAGATGTCCTTACGGTTGAAGGCTGTCCGGGTAGGACGATTCTATGATCGAGTTGATCGATTTCGTGAAAGATTATGGCTCGTTTCGGGCGGTAGACCGACTCAATTTGCGAATTCCCGCCGGTGAACTGTTCGGGTTTATTGGTCCGAACGGCGCCGGGAAAACCACGACCATTCGATTTCTGGCGACCTTGATCAAAGCCGGCGGGGGCGACGGTCGAGTAGCCGGCTACAGCGTGGCGCGTCAGCCATTGGACGTCCGCCGCCATATCGGTTACATGCCCGACCAATTCGGGTCGTACAACGGAATGCGAGTCCAGGAGTTTCTCGATTTTTTTGGGTTGGCCTATCGATTGACACGTTCGTTCCGCAGGCAACGGATTGAACTGCTGCTCGAGATGCTCGACCTGTCGGAAAAACGTCGGGCACGAGTGATGGACCTCTCACGAGGGATGAAGCAGAAGCTCTATCTCGCCAAGACCTTGATACATGACCCCCCGGTTCTGATTCTCGACGAACCCGCCGCGGGTTTGGATCCTCAGGCCCGAATCGAATTGAAACGCTTGCTCAAGGAACTGCGGCGGCAGGGGAAGACCATCCTCGTTTCCAGCCATATCCTGAGCGAGTTGGCGGATTTTTGCACGTGGGTCGGCATCATCCATCGCGGACGACTGTTGAGCTTCGGCCCCATGGAGGACGTTCTGCGATCGATCCGCGTCACACGCCGAATCGTGGTGCGTTGTCTCGAGGGACACGGGAGCACGGACCTCGCGCAAGAAATTGTCGCCCGCCGGGCCGATGTGGAAAACGTTCACCAAGAGGACGGAAGACTGTATTTCGACCTGCGCGGCGGTGACGCGGAGGCGGCGGCACTGCTGGGCGATTTGGTGCGATCGGGCGTCGGTGTGACCTGCTTTGCCGAAAGCGATCCCACGCTGGAGGACGTCTTTCTGCGTCTGACAAAGCCCGTCTCGCACGAGGCGGGTTTGGCGGCGTTCTCCTCTCGCTCGACCTGAGGGGATCCATCAGCACAACGGTATGGCCGAGACGGGGCGGAGCGGTTGGTCGACCCCGTCTTGCCATTGCGAAAACAACGGCGCTGCCGACTCCGGCGGCGCGCCGCGGGACTCGCGTTCAATCGCCGAGTCGTTCGACCGCCACGTAGAATGCCCCGCAAAGGTCCGTGCCGGTCTCGTCTTGGAACCAAGCTTGCAAGGTCGTGCGTCCGGCGGCAAGGGGCAGTTCAAATGAGACGCCTAGCGCCTCGGGCGTCGTGTCGGCCGTCCTTTCCTCGGAACCAATACTCAGCACGGCCTTTCGAATCGGCAGGGCACGGCGGAGTTTGATCACGTCTTGCAGAGCTCTTCCCGCTACCGTTGTTTGCGGTCCTTCGGATCCGAGCGGTTCGTTGCAATGGAAGGGCCAACGTCGCAATTCGATGCGGTAGCGACCCGGTCGGGTTACTTCGATGTGGAAAGGCCCGCCGCGGGGCCCGCCCTCTGCCGCCGACACCCGATGGTGATTATCGACGTCCACTCCCGCCCAATAGTTGGGAGACAGCAGAACCGGGTTCTCGTGTTCGGTTCCCACCAGGATGGGCTGATATGCGTGGACGTTCGGTTCGACGGAAGCCCACCACTGCTCGTAATAGGCCCGCATTTTCGCCGCCACGTCGGGGAAGCGGGCGCTGACGTCGTTCTTCTGTCCGATGTCGTCGCGGATATCATAGAGTTCGCGACCCGCGACGAGCCTCCACCGCCCCCACAGGACGCAGCCATCGTTTTTTTCTGCGCCGACGCGTCGGCCGTATTGAACGATAAACATGCGATCCGGGAATTCGGCGTTGGGGTCGCGGAGGACGGGGGCGAGGCTGACGCCGTCGAACGCGGGCGATTCCGTCGGTCGCACATCGCAGAGATCGAGGAGTGTGGGGAGGATGTCCTGCACTTGGGTGGGCACGGACACGGTTCGTCCGCCGCTGAGTTCGCCGCGCGGCCAACGAATGAAACAAGGCACGCGGTGTCCGCCCTCGTAATAGCTTCCCTTCGCTTCGCGGAGACCGGCGTTGTAGAGTCGCCGCCCGCCCGTGCCTCCGTTGTCGGTCATGAAAATCAGGATCGTGTCGTCCCGCAATCCGGTTTCCAGTAACCAATTCTCCAGTCGTCCCATGTTCTCGTCGATATTCGCGATCATGCCGAAGAAGTCGGCGACTTGCGGATCGACTTTGGAGCGGTACGCAACGGCGTGGGCATCCGGGGGCCAAAACGGGCTGTGAGGGGCATTGGTCGGAATGTAGCACAAGAAGGGCCGATCCTCGCGGCGGCATTTGTCCATCCAGGCCAGCGCCTGATCGAACCAAAAATCCGTACAGTATCGGTCGGCGACTGCGATGCGATCCCCTTGGCGGTAACGAATCTTGACGCAGTCATTGTCGAACTCAACGTCCGAGGCGACGCCCCATCCGCCGAACCAAACGGCTTCGTCAAAACCGCGATCGGGGGGACGGTCGGGATAGTGGTCGCCCAAGTGCCATTTTCCGAACTGGCCGGTGCGGTAACCGCCTTGCCGGAATAGCTCGGCCATGGTGGGAATGTTTCGCCAAATCATGTTGCTTGCCGCGGGGACGGTACGTGCCCCGTTCTTCAGCGCGTCGCGGCCGGTCATAAGCTGCCCGCGGGTCGGCGTGCACACGGGGGCAACGTGGAAGTCGGTGAGTCGGACGCTCTCCGTGGAAAGTCGGTCGATATGCGGCGTCCAAAGGACGGGGTTACCGTGGCATGAAAGGTCGCCGTACCCTTGATCGTCCGTCAATACGATGATGACGTTCGGTCGCCGTGCCGGATTCCCTGCTTTTCCGGCGGTGGAAGCGTTCGACTGCTGCGGCTCTCCTTCACCCGCCCCCAATTTCGCGGGATCGAGCACCACATGACGAACACGTTCCCTCTTCCATGTGTAGACGATGTGGACCAAACCGTCGGCACTTTGCAGGACGCTGGGATAGCTGTACTCTCCGGGTTCATCCTCCAGCGTGAGGACGGGAGTCCACGTTACGCCGTCGTTTGAGACGGCGACGTTCAGGGGCGATCGCCCGCGGAGCGTGTGATTGTAAACCATGAGATGCCGTCCGTCTCGCAGCGTGACGGCGTCGATACCGGAGTTCGGGTTGGGAACGGTGGTTCGTTGAAGGGGCGTCCAAGTTGCTCCGCCATCGAAGGAGGCCGTAAAGAATACTCGTCCTTGTCGCGTTCGGCCGACCGCCACCAGACGGTCCTGCGCCGTGCGGAGAATGGCAGGCTGGATGGCGTCCAGGGGTTCGGCGCCTTGGGGCGCATCGCTGCGTTCCCACGTCGAACCGCCGTCCCGCGTCCGTTCGAAATGGACGGACCAGCGACTGGGCGACTCCGGAGTTTCCTCGCTGGAGGGACAGATCCAAGTTCCGTCGTCCCATTCCAAAGGTTTGTTCTTGATCGGACCCAAAAACCCGTCCGGAAGGCGTCGCGGCGTGCTCCAAGTGCGCCCGCCGTCTTCGCTGGTCATCATCATGCCCCACCAACTGCTTGGACGCGGGCCGACCTTATAGAACAAGACCAACGGCCCTTTTCGCGGTTGGAAAAGGACGGGATTCCAGCACGGGTAGCGACGACCGTCTTCGCCCAGACCGACGGCGACTTCCCGAGGCTCGCTCCAACCCGACTCGGTGAGGAGACTGAGCCAAATTCCCACGTTCTCCGCACCTTCGCGATCGCCGCCGAACCAAGCCGCGACGAATTCGCCGTTGACCTCCGCGATCGTGGACGCGTGGCAGCTTTGAAAAGCCGCGGAGGAGAAAATGAACTCCCGCCGCACCACGGCGGATTCGGGATCGGAACTGCGTGACGATTCGGCGGCATAGGACAGGCCGACCATCAAGGCGGCGGCAAGTACCGCACCGCATTCAGGCAATCGCAAAAGTCTCGGTCGTGACATCGATCGTCTCTCCTGCTTTTGAGCCGATCTCATTCGGCGAAGTTTCCAAACAGGTGGGCTACTATCCAGGTTGCCCGTATGTTAGCGGTCGAGTCGGGCAACCGCAACGCGACGAAAACCGCAAACCGCGATGCCCAGGCGAGGAACGAGCGGAATCCGAAGCCATGATCACGGACAAGAACGGCATCGCGTCCTATTCCTTACAGCGGCACCGCCGCTTGGAGCGTCGCTTGCGACAGGGGAAGACGAGCCTTAGAATCATGAAGATTTGCGTGCCGGGGTCGGTGAGAGTGGGAGTGCGTCGCGACTGCCTGCGTCTCCGGACCGGGCCCCCAAACATTCTCGGACAAGCCGCGGCGATCATCGTAATTGCAACGGTTTGATCGGCAGCGCCGGGCGGTTGGCCGCATTTAACTCAATGAGCGAGAACGCTATGGACGAAGACCTGGCTCGGTTGCGGGAGCTTGCTACGCAGTGGCGGCGGAAGCATTTGCTGGGTTTGGAGGAATTGTCGGCCGAGGAAATTACGCTTCTGCTGGATACGGCCGATATATTTCGTCGGGCGTTCGATGCGGGGCAGAGGAAGCTTCCGCTGCTGGCGGGACGGACATGCGTCAATCTTTTCTTCGAAAATTCCACGCGGACGAGGACCAGTTTTTCCTTGGCCGCTCGACGCCTCGGAGCCGACGTGGTGGATTTTTCCGCCTCCACGAGCAGCCTGTCCAAAGGCGAGACGGTGATCGACACGGCTAAGAATCTGGAATCCATGGGCGTCGATGCCGTGGTGGTCCGCCATCAAACGCCGGGAACCCCGCATCTGCTGGCTCAGAATCTTCGCTGCTCGGTGTTGAATGCCGGCGACGGACCGCACGAGCACCCGACGCAAGGATTGCTCGACATCCTCACGATCCGTCGGCGACTGGGCAGGATCGAGGGCTTGACGGTCGCTCTGGTGGGAGACATCGCGCACAGTCGCACGGCACGATCGAACATCTGGGGATTGAAAAAGCTGGGGGCTCGCGTCATCGTTTGCGGTCCCTCTACGCTGGTATCGCCCTTGTGGAACCAATTGGGAGTCGAGTACTCCTACAGCCTGGACGCCATTCTTCCTGAGGTGGATGTGCTGAATCTTTTGCGCATCCAGTTCGAGCGCCAAACCAGTCGCCCCTTTCCCTCGGTGGCCGAGTACGTCAGCCTGTATGCCATGGACGCCGAGCGACTGAAACGGACCAAGGAGGGAATTCTGGTCCTGGCTCCCGGACCCATCAACCGAGGCGTGGAGGTGACCGCCGACGTTGCGGACGGTTCCCATTCGGCGATTCTGGATCAAGTCACGAACGGCGTGGCGGTTCGCATGGCGGCCTTGTGGTTGCTGGTGGGGAATGCGGCGTAAACGCCGGACGGTCAGGCCTTGGACGATTTCGTGGTACGGACGGGCGAAAACTCATGAACGGCAATCGCATTCGGATACGCGGCGGACGCATTATCGACCCCTCGCAGGGCATGGACCGAGTGGGCGATCTTTTGATCGAGGACGGGCGAATTGCCGGATATGACGTTCCGCCCGGCGGAGAGGAAACCGTCATCGACGCGGCCGGCTGCGTCGTAACGCCGGGCTTGATCGACATGCACGTCCACTTGCGGGAACCGGGACGCGAGGAGGACGAAACGATCGAGACCGGGACGGCGGCGGCGGTGGCGGGCGGATTTACTTCGGTGGCATGCTGTCCCAACACGGAACCGCCGCTGGACTCTCCCGCGGCCGTGGAATTCGTTCGCCAGAAGGCGGCCCGGGCGCGTCGCTGCAACGTCTTCGTCATCGCATGCGTCAGCCGCAACCGGGAAGGCAAGGAACTGGCAGAGATCGGGCAACTCGTGGCGGCGGGGGCCGTCGCCTTCAGCGACGACGGCGCACCCGTGGAGAACTCGGAATTGATGCGGCGGGCGTTCGAATATTGCTTGATGTTCGACAAGCCGGTCTTGAACCACTGCGAGATTCCCGAACTGGCTCGGCGCGGCGTGATGCACGAGGGGGTGGTCTCGCTGGTGCTGGGACTCGCCGGCATACCCGCCGCCGCGGAGTCGGTCATGGTCAGTCGCGACATCGCCTTGGCGGAGGCGACGGGCGGCAAGCTGCACGTCATGCACGTCTCCACGCTGGGCAGCGTCGAGGCGATTCGCCGCGCCAAGGCTCGAGGCGTTAAGGTCACAGCCGAGTTGACGCCCCATCACTTTTCTTTGACCGATGAGACCTTGCGGAGCTTCGATTCCAATTACAAGATGAATCCGCCCTTGCGATCGGAGGAGCACGTCCGGGAATGCATCGAGGGTTTGCGCGACGGCACGATTGACGTCATCGCGACGGATCACGCGCCCCACAGCAAGGAAAAGAAAATGCAGGAACTGGACCGAGCACCCTTCGGCGTGGTCGGACTGGAGACGGCGCTGGGACTGGTCATCACTCGGCTAATCAAGCCGGGAATCCTGACGTGGAGTCAGGCCGTCGAAAAGATGACCGTCAATCCGGCGAGGATTCTTGGGATTCCCAAGGGCACCCTGGCCGTGGGGGCCGATGCCGACGTTACCGTCATCGATCCGGACGTGGAGTGGACCGTGGATCCGGCGCAATTTCACTCCAAGTCCGTAAATACGCCGTTCGGCGGTTGGACCCTGCAAGGGCGGGCGAAAACCGTACTGGTGGGCGGACGTGTGGTCTTCCCGTTCGCCGACTGACCTCGGTGCCCAAGCGACCGCGAAATCTGCGGCGAGTGTTGGGTTGGCAGGCATCGGCGCGGCGGGATGCCTTTTCCGGACGCCGGGGCCAAGGGATGCGATTGAGGCCGCGGGTGTGATCACCTTACTAATCGACGGCTATAACCTTCTCAATGCTTGCGGGGTGGAGGCTACGCCGGGACCGCCTCAGACCAGCGAGTTGGAGCGTGCACGCCGCGGATTGCTGGACTTCCTGGCCGAGACTCTGACCGCCGAGGAGGTCGCTGAAACGCTGATCGTCTTCGACGTCCACGGTCCGCGCTGGAGGGGATCGGTCGAGGAACGCTACCGCGGGCTGACCGTGCGCTTCGCCGTTCAGTATCCCGACGCCGATACGCTCTTGGAACAGTTGATCGCTCAGCACACGGCCCCCAAGCAATTGACGGTTGTTTCCAGCGACCACCGGGTGCAACGGGCGGCACGGCGTCGCCGAGCGAAATTTGTCGATAGCGAGGATTGGTACGCCAAGTTGTGCCGTCGCCTTCGGAGCGCGCCGCAATCGGCCCGCGAAGCCCTTCGCGATACCGAGGATCGGCTCGATCGTGCGGATGTCGAGGATTGGCTAAGGAAGTTCGGCTTTTCCCCAAAAGAGGCGGAGACGCCGGTCGTGACGGAGGGGGACGCGGCGGCGGACTTCCGGCAAAGTGAGTCCAGTCCGCGCCGTCATTCGTCGAAAAAGGCGGGCGGGCCTCGTCGAGTCGCTCGTCGGCCCGGTGACGAATCCTCCGACAACAGCATCCGTCAAGGCGCGGCGAACGAGTCCTCTCCCACGGATGACGAGTCTCTCGTCGAAGAGATCGGGGAGGTTGGACCGATGCTCCCGGGAGAGGACTTCCCGGACTTCGGTCTCTCGGAGGACGACCTGCAAAAGCCCATCGACGCGTGGGACGAGGGCGAGGAACGTCTGTGCGAGGAAAAACGCAAACCTCGCAAGAATCGGCGACCGCCCCGCCGCTGAACCGGCGACCAAGGTCCGGAAACTCTCGCCAAGAGTCAGTGCATCAACCGGCGGCGAGGCGAGCAATCGCCTTGTCGGCGATGTCCTTGCGGCACCAGGCTCCCTCCCAACGGATGCACTTGACGGCCGAATAGGCTTGAAGCTTGGCCTTGGCGACGTTTTCACCCAGGGCCGTCACCCCCAAGACGCGACCGCCCGCGGTGACGACTTGCCCTTCTTGTAGTCGAGTCCCGGCGTGGAAGACCTTGACGTCGGGAAGCCGAGCGGCCTCTTCCAGGCCGCGAATGACGTGCCCTTTGCGGTAATCGCCCGGGTAGCCCTCGCTAGCCATAACTACGCAAACTGCCGGTCGAGGATCCCAGTCGAGCGGTTCGATGCGATCCAAACGGCGATCGACCGCCGCATTCAAGATTTCCAAGAGGTCGGACTTCAGTCGCATCAATAGGGGCTGACATTCGGGGTCCCCGAAACGAACATTGAATTCCAAGACCTTAGGCCCCAGGGGTGTCAGCATCAACCCGGCGTACAGCACGCCCAAGAAGGGACGTTCGGCCCGTTTCATGGCGTGCACGGTGGGCACCAAGATATTGGCCTCGACCCAGTGAAGCAACTCGTCGCTGACGACGGGGGCCGGACAATAGGCCCCCATCCCTCCGGTATTCGGGCCCGTGTCACCGTCGTAAGCCGGTTTGTGATCTTGGGCGGGTTGCAGCGTGACGATATTCCGACCGTCGGTGATGGCCAGCACGCTGGCCTCTTCCCCTTGCAAATGTTCCTCGATGACCAGTCGATTGCCCGCCGCTCCGAAAACCTTTTGCTCGGCGATGATGCGGACCGCCGCTACGGCCTCCTCCCGGTTTTGGCAGACAATCACGCCCTTGCCCGCAGCCAAACCGTCGGCCTTGACAACGGTCGGCCCGTCCTCGCGGGAATGGAGAAACTGAATGGCGGTTGCCGCATCGGAAAAGACGTTGTAGCCGGCGGTAGGTATCTTGGCATCGCGGAGGAGCTTTTTGCAAAAGACCTTGCTGGCCTCCAACTCCGCCGCGGCCTTGCTGGGGCCGAATATCCGCAGGCCTTCCGCGCGGAATGCATCGACAATGCCCCCCGCGAGCGGTGCCTCCGGACCCACGACCGTTAGCTCCACAGCGTTTTGTTTGGCGAAGCGAATCAGCGACGGAAAGTCGCTTTCGGCGATGGGGACGTTCTCTCCATCGGCGGCGGTTCCCGCATTTCCCGGCGCCGCAAAGACGCGATCGGCCGCCGGGCTTTGTCTCAGCTTCCAAACCAAGGCGTGCTCGCGTCCTCCGCTGCCAATCACCAGGACGTTCATGGCGATACCTCACCCTTCTCACTAACGGCCAAAACCTTGATTCTAAGGCGCGGCGCCGTCGGCGAGAAGGTTCGCGAGTTCGGGAATCGGTACTCGGACTTCTTGTCGCTATGCCGGGCGGGGCTACCCGCGCGATTGCGGAAGCGTCCCGTCGTGCGGCAGAAGCCCTGCCTCAAAGACTCAGCAGTACGACGCATACGAGCGGCAGATGGAGGACGGTGACACGCAGCAGAATGCGTGCTGTTTTCTCGTCCGATCGCCGCGCGAACCACAGGGTAAAAAGAAGGTTGACGCCGGAAGAAGCGATGAGGACGAAGGCGGCCCAGATCGGCATGCCGGCGGTCCACGCCCAGACGGCGCTAAGGCCTAAGAGAGCGACCGCCCCGCCCAGGGCCATCACAACCGTTGTTCGACCGGTGGGATCGGCGACCGGGGCCACACGCACATTTCCCTGCGCGAATTGATCGCGATAAAGCGACGCAATCGCCATAGCGTGAGGGAACTGCCAGAGGTAGAGAAACGCGAAAAAGAACCAGGCATTCGGATCCGTCAACCCACCGGCGGCTTCTGCGCCTAACAGGATCGGCGCCGCGCCGGACAGGGCCCCGATCGGGGTCTGCCACACTGAGACCGGCTTGAGCGAGGTGTAAACCCCGGCGTAGAGGAACCAACTGAGAGCGGTCATGCCCAGCAGTCGGGCCGTGCCGAAGGCGGCGAGATAGGCTAACCCCAACGCCGTGGCTAGGGCGGCCAAAACGACCGCCGTGCGAGGTCGAATCTTACCCGCGGGTAGCGGTCGGTTGGCCGTCCGCGGCATGCAGGCATCGCTTACCCATTCGAGCCATTGGTTGAAAATCACCGCGCCCACGATCACCCAGAACGTGCCCACTACGGCGTGTCCGATTAACCAGGGATCGGTATGCACCCCCGCGGTCAGCCGCGCAGAGACCCCCATGGTGAACAAGACCATCGTCACGATGCGAGGTCGTACCAGTGCGGAAAGATCGGCCCAGGCGAGGGACCACCGGGCTATTAGACCGGGAGTCGCCGTCAGCGACGTTCGTCCTACCGCCGCGTCGCGTGGTTGCATGATGGGAGTGTTGGGGGTGATGGTGCTCAAAGGATATCTCGCATTGCGATTGGCTGAAAACCGTTTTCCGTCCTAGTGATTGCGTTCCGCGGCGACTCCATTCCTGCGATTACCGGTACATGACCGACCCATAACGAATTGCTATCAGGTTTTGCAGCGAAGACAAGTCCTCCGTGAGGGGTATGAGCGATGATTCGGGCGATTCCGGCAGGCCGAACCCCTCTCATTTTGATGCCGTCGTGGGATTGGTGATGGTGAATCCGCGATCGGGCGGCAAATCCTCGGCTTCCGACAACGCCCAATGTGCGTAGGCCACCGCCACGGCCAAGAGCGCCGAACCGGTAGCCGAATGCGCCGTGGTGACCACAGCTTGAAGCAGGCCGCCTTGAACCACGGTGTAGGGGATAACCACGATCCACTCTTGAAACCACCGTGGAAAGTTATAGTTGACGACCCAAGTCCCAAGCCCCAGCGTGATTTGAAGCGCAAGCAGCCATCCGAAGGCCTGGAGCCATCGCCGAGGCCCCGAGGCGGACCGAAACCCGCACGCAAACCAGTAGCACGCAGCCCACAGAATCGGGAGAAGGGCGGCGACCGTCAGATGAAGGATCGTCCAGAGGAATGACCAACCCGGCGGCAATTCGGGTGGCATGTGCCGAAGCTGCGCCCCGAGGATGATTTGAAGGTACACGAGAATCGGCAGCGAGACGATCCATACCGCGTGGAAATTCCGACTGGTCGGCCCGCGGGCGTGGCGCGAGTTCGGTTCGCAGTCGCTGGATCGCTCTCTCCGCCGCCAACGGGGAGACGTGAGCACGGTGAGGCTGACCGTGAAGGCGAAAAAGAGAGGGGCGACGCAACCGTGAACGTTGGCCAGGAGGATCTCTTGGCCGACGACGCGAAGACCGCCGAGTGCGCCTTGCAGGCTCACACCCAGCAAGGCCGCGATTCCCAAGTTGCGCATCCAGGGGCGGCGGTCGTGCACCCAAAGGCTCCAAAGCAGGGCGATGGTGATGAAGCCCGCCGTCGCGCCGATCAAACGGTGGCTGTGTTCGAGGAAGACGTCCCAGGTCTTCAGCCAGCTCTCCACAGGATACAAGAAGAGATTGTATCCGTACGTGTTGGGCCAATCGGGGACCGCCATGCCGGCGTTGTAGGTGGTGACCAATCCTCCCATCCAAATCAGGGGGAATACGGTCGCCGTCAACGCCCAGGCCAAACGATGCGGCAAACGCGGCACATCATCATGGTCCGGGTCGGCGATTCCGCGATGCGACGGCGGGTTCCCACCGTGCTGAACCGATTTCTCGCCTTTAGGAGGCATGGCTTTGGTCATGTAGGGCTAACTGAGAGGAATCGTGCGGCGGTTGCCGATTACCGTGGATTGGCCGGAGCGTCCGTCGGGGCGGCGTCCGCCTCCTGCGAGGAAGACTCACGACGCGACAAGGAGAGCACGAAGAACGTCAAATCCCAGATTTCATCGGAGGTGAATACCCCCGGCGTCCCCGGCGCGGACCCCGCCGCCGGCATGGGCGTGCCCGGAATGCCGATATATATTCTCAGGTAAATATCCTCGGGTCGCCCGCCGCCGTGGAACAATCCGTCGTGGAAGTTGCGCGGCCTGAGCGGTTGTAGGGGAAGCGAAAACCACCTGGCCAATTCTCGCGTCTGTTCCTCCGTGACGCCCTTCTTGGCCTTGTTCCAATCGTCGAACAATTCCGTTTCCGATCCGTCGCCTCGCCCCTCCGGACCGTGGCACTTGGTGCATTGAGCGCGGGGTTCCTGATACAAAGTCTTTCCGCGCTGGATCGCCGCAGCCAACTCCTCCGCTGTCAACTTGGGTCGCTCGGGGACGACGACGTATCGCTCCGGTTGCTCCTCCGCCAATCGCCACATCGCGTCCACCGGCCGAACCCCCTCTTCGAGGACAAAGCGGCGCTGAAGGGGCAGCGGCTCATTCTCGTCCACCACAGTTCGCAACAAAAACAATTCCGTCTCCCCGCGGATGCTGAGATAGCGGACATACTCGACCAGCGCATCGAGGTCCTCGGGGCTGAGGGGCGAAAAGGAGGGCATGCCGGTCCCCGGCAGGCCGCGTTTCAACGTTCGCAGAAGATCGGATCGTAGCGGTTTGGCGCCGCCGCAAACCGACGTGAACTTGAACACTCCGTTGCGGAAGTCGCGGGGATAGGGATTCAACATTTCGGCAATCGGTCCGGCCCCGTCACCGGAAACGCCGTGGCAGACCACGCAATGTTTCCGAAACAGCCCGCGCTCACTCCCGGTGATATCGCGCCCGATCGGTCCGGCGGCGCGTTGCAGCAGGGAGAGATTCAAATCCACGCCCGGCGGGACTCGGGGATCGTCCGGGGTACCGAAAAGGTCCGTCAACATCTCCTCGATGGCTTCGCGCTGGGCCGGTTTGACGCGAGCGGGGTCGCGGCCCTCCAAATTCAATTTGAAAGTCGGCGACTTGTACGAGGAGCATCCCCCAAGAAAAATCAGGACCGTAATCGCCAAAACTTTGCCGCGGACGACCGCGGAGCTTCCCGCATCGACCGTCTTGTGTCCGGGACGACCGCCGCGCGGAATTCGGCGGCGATCGTCGCCGACTCTGCCGGCATTCAGGTTTGTCTGCTTCATGGTGAATGTTATACGGATTAGGGACCGGATGGACCTTCCGAGTAAAGTGATGAATGACTGTGATGAACGGGGACCGTTGGAGTTGGGGGCCTTGCAAGCGGCGGGCGGTGTCGCTCGACCGTTTTCGCCCAGCAGAGGTTGCGTCCGCTGAGCAGTACCTTTTGTTAGGATCTGGGGTGGTGTTGAGGCTTCCGGCTTGGCCGCGGGCCCGTCCTTTCTAGCCGTCGAGGCCGAGGTCGCCGGGACGCAATCGAATGGTTCCCAAGTCCACATCCTCACCCCGAACGGAAAGAATGCGCCGCCCTTGCGGCCAGTCGGGCAAATTCAGGTAATTGACCCGTTCATGCCAGAGTTGGAATTCCCATTCCCCCGGCGGAAGTCCGATGATTTCGAATCCTCCATCTTCCCCGGACAGGGCGAAATAGGGGTTGTCGCGGACCAAGAGATACGCCTTTTCCCAAGGGTGATAGTTGCATAAGACGACGAAAGGCTGGGTCTGACCGCGACGGAACCGCCAACTAGCCTCCGTGTTCTCCCCCGGCGCGGGCGCCAGCACGATATTCGCGGGCAAGTCGCCCAGCGGCGAAAAGGCCACGTTCTGAGCGATGGGATCCGAGTTGACGATGTGCAATTCCTGTCGCAAAGACCACAAGGCCAAGCAGTGGGGTTTGAAAATGCAGTCGCGATTGTCTAAGACGACCTGCCCGGCGGCCTTTTCCGCGGTTTCGACGGCGACGGGCACGTCGCGCGAGCGAACGTAGACATAGACGTTGGCCACCCCGCCCTGGGGAGAGACCATCAGCGACTCATCGCGGATATCGAATTTGCCGCAACAATCCACATCCTTGTCGACCGTTAATCGTTTGCGCTCCGGAGGAGTTCCCTCGAACACGAATCGCCCACGAACGGCGTTCGCCGGGCGGTCCGTCGCAACCGCGTAATGCCAAGGCGCGGTGACGAAGCCGCTTGCGATTCCGGCCAGGGTGCCGGCGGCGTGGAGCCATTGACGTCGCAACCAACGACGCTTACGGCGACCGGACGCGATGCTTTCTCGGCGAATCGAGTCTCCAAATTGCATGTTGACCTCAGAACGAACGGTCGGTTCCCGAGCGGCGATCCGAACGACTGCGAACGAAATGATACGAACCGACGGGAACCGCGACTGGGGCGGACGGATCGGCGCCATGGGGGTTAGGCGACGCAGCCTCGGGCAAACTGCCTCCGGATCGACCGGCACGTCATCCGAAGGCGAACACATCTCATACATTATAAACGGGAAAGGGTCTCCGGTTGGCCGGGAGTGCGATGGCCGTTCTTCTTTTGGGGGGCAGACCGCCGTTTGCACGACGACCTCACGCGGTTTGGACGGCCGCCCTCCGCGAGACACTTGTTCGCGTTGATTGGCGGTCGCGAAGCGGCGTGCTATCTTGAAGGGACGTGGGAGCGGTCCGTATTCGACGAACGATTCGCGCCGGGAGGGAGAAGGATGAAAGTAACGGCATTCAACGGCAGCGCTCGCAAAGATGGGAATACCGCCATCATGGTGGAGACGGCTTTGCGCGTCCTGCGAGATGAAGGCATCGAGACCGAGCAGGTTCAACTGGCGGGATTGCATTTGAAGGGCTGCGGCGCGTGCTATCGTTGTTTCAAGGAACAGGGGCGCTGCCATCAGGAAGACGACGGCGTCAACGGATTCATCGAAAAGATGGCCGCGTCCGACGGCGTGATCCTTGCCTCGCCCGTCTATTTCGCCGACGTCACCGCCAACATGAAGGCTCTCATGGAGCGTGCGGGGATGGTGGCCCGGGCGGCGGGCGACATGTTTCGGCGAAAGGTCGGAGCGGCGGTGGTGGCGGTCCGTCGCGGGGGGGCGATTCACACCTTTGATTCCCTGAATCACTTCTTCTCGATCGGACAGATGATTACCGTCGGGTCGATCTATTGGAATCTGGGACGCGGACTTCAGCCTGGAGACGTGAAAAACGACGACGAAGGCATTCGCACCATGCAGGTGCTTGGTGAGAATATGGCGTGGGTGCTCAAGAAACTGCACGGCTAGCCCGCACTCGATAGTCCCGTGCAATGGCAGACCGCCCACGATTCCTTTCGGGAACGGAAAGTCTCGCAGATTCTACGGCGACGGATTCTCGGCGGGGGCGCGCGGATCGCCGCGACCGGCTAAGTAGTCTTTTAGTACGGCCAACAAATCCAGCACTGCCTCCATTTGCTCATGACTCGAAGCGTTCATGACGCTGCGATCCAAGGGGGACCCATCGGCGGGGAATAGCACCGGCATCGCGGTATAGGGAAGGATCGCCCGAGGATTGGAGAGCCATGCCCGCAGGTATTCGGGTCGCAAACGGTCTGCGGCGGCATCCAATCGAGGGGCTGCCGTGATGGATTGCGAACTCGGCGTAGGCCGTCCGTCCAGAGTGTGGCACTTTCCGCAATAGGTCTTGCCGTCCGTCAGAATGCGGAACGCCTCTTGCAGGTAATCGGGCCTTGCGATCCGCTTTTGGGCAATCTCTTCCAGGCGGGCGACGGGGGAAGGCGTCCGTTCGGGCGGGGCTTTCGCAATCGTCTGCAAATAGGCGACCAAAATGTCGATCTGATCATCCGTCAATGCATAGCGTGGCATGGCCAAAGGCACGTTGGGGCGGATCGGGTAAGGTGCGAGCAAGTATCGACGCAGCCAGTCGCCCCGAACAGCGGCACCAATGTGTGCCAGGGACGGCGGCGTCCAACCCCAGGTCTCATTTTCTCCCACTGTCATGCCCTTCGCACCGGCCAGACGAATTAGGGTCGGGTACAGCAGGTCCGCGATGGCCCCGCCGGTCGGCGGCGACTTGGCTGTGATTTGAGGTGCGGCGATCGGTACGGGGAGACCGTCCACGGGCCACAGTGAGCCCGTGATCAGCGCAGGGCGTCGCAGACGGAAAAAGTACAGTGACCGCCCCCAGTCGTCCACCTCCGTGATGATCTCGCCGGCGGAGTCGCGCTGCGGCGCACCGACCAAATCCAGCGTGAGCAAACCGCGGCGGTCGAGCCGCGACGTTGTCTGATTGCGAGGGAGCGAGTCCGGCATGTCGTCGCTCTCGGGGGTGCCTCGCCATTGCAAGAGCGTCTTCGGTTCGCACTCGATGCGCCAGGTCTCATGGTGCACGACGTGACATTGGTCGCAACCAAGCCGCTCCACCAGTGCACGGCCTTGTGCCAGGATCCGCGCCTTGGCGTCGTTGTCAGGGCGGAGATGAGCGGGAATGGTCGGGCGACGAATCCCGGTGACGAACGTCACCAAGGCCAGTCGCTCTTCGGGCGAAAAGGCCCATGCGCCCATGCGGAGACGTTCCATAAAACCCTTGGCATCGTCCAATCCGTAATCGTAGCTCCTCGGGGACACTAATTTTTGGTAGAGCCATCCCTCCCGCTGTCTGGTTGTCAGTAAGAGCCTGGGCAGGCCGTCGTGTTGTTGCAGGACAAGGCCGTCGGCACGGCCGGAGGGAGATTCGCGGAGGTACTCGAAGATGTGATCGAAAGCCAATTGGGACGGTTGCTTCGACCCCCAATCCACGAGCGTCGGGCCGATGGGCCCGGCGTCCTCCAGGCCCGGGATGTCGTGGCAACCGTGGCAACCGTGACGCCGCAGGGCGCGACGCCCGATGTACTGCAACTTCTTCGCTCGATCGAGCGGTGCCGTTATCTGCCGCAGGTCGGCCCAGGAGGCGGGGGAGATTGCCTCCCAAGAGTCGTCGGACAGTCCGTCTGTAAATACCTCTGCAAGGAGTTCGTCGGGTACCTGTTTCTCTAAGTACTCGCGGAAGACGGCGTCAATCGCGGCATCCGGCGGCGACGGCACCGAGTCGGACGAAGTGCCGCCGGGGGCGGTCGTGTTCGCAGAGTCGGCGCTGGACAGCAAAAATGCCGCTAGAGCGCGGAGGATTGTTTTTCGGCGGGCGCCCGACGCCAAGGCATCTACGAAGTTGGAAGGATCCCATTCGCCGTCTGAATCTACGGCGAGTTCCACCGCCGCACCGCTGCCGGTGGTGGTGTCGGTCGCACTTTGCCTTTCGTCCGATGTAATCAGCCAATGCGTTGCCCGAAATTGCGGTCGCGGCATCCGAGTGCGAGGGTTGAACGCCTGGGGATTATCAAGCCATGCAGCAAGCCGGTCGAGGGCTTCCGTCGGCGGCGATGAGCGTGATTCGTTGTTGGCCATGCGGACCGCCGAGGAATTCCAACGGGATGATAAACCGGCGAGGTCGGGGCCGAACGTCGATTGCGCCTGCGGAAAATCCGGATGCCGATGGCAGGCCAGGCACCCCTGCGTTTCAAAGAGTCGCTTCCCCCATTTCAACTCGGCTTCATCCGACGGGCGAACAGGCGGTGTTGTGTTCGCTGCGTCGGCCTCCGGCGTGATTTGCGGCAAGAGCGGTCCGGTCGCAAGATAGGCCGCCATGCCGGCGATCTCGACTTCTTCGAAGCTGCGCAGTTCTTCTTTGCGTTGCGGGCTGACGTGTTCCAGCAGTCCGAACAACCGCGGCATGCGGGCATCGGAACGCTGGGCGGTCGGGTTTGTGATGTATCGGGTTACGTAAGCGAGGTCTCGCCGCTGGGCGATATATCGCAGGCTGGGTCCGCGCGGCGGAATCATGTCCCCGCGGCGCTCCGTTGCGAGCACGCGAAGCAGACGCGCCGCCTCGAGTCGGGTGAATCTTTCTTCGTGGCTTTCCGGGGCGACTTCTTGCGAGTGGTCGCCGTCACTCTCGGCGGTGGACTCCGTGTCTGGCGAGCTTGACGCCAGCCAAGCCGTGACGGCCGTCGCAAGTTTTTCCCGTAGCCTGTCGTCGTCGGTTCCGTTGAGGTACGCAATCGCGGATTGCCGCACGTTCCCCGGCACGGAAGAGAGCGTCAAGAGTTGCGCGGCGGCCCCGCGATAGGGCGGCTCTCGAAGGATGGGGGGATCGCTGGGGTGCGGCGATTGCGGGTCCGTCACGTCGTGGCAGCCGTGGCAGCCATAGTTCTCGAAGGCCCGTCGTCCTTCCAACAAACGGTCCGCGGCGGGTTGAACCGGATCGCCCGTCTCCGCCAAGTCGAACACCCGGGGATGGCAGGCCAAACAGCTACGTTGGAGGAACGTGAGGGGGGGCATGGGATACCGTGCGCTTTCCTCGACGTGCCAACCGAACTTGTTCCGCCACTGGCGCGCTCGCCCGGAAGAGTCGGGGAAATGTGCGGCGTGAATGAACTCCGTGGCAGGGCCGACACCATCGTGGCAAATCGTGCAGGCGAAATCCTCCGCCGGGTGCGGACTATCGGGCGAAAGGTAAAGATCGGCGCGGGGATGGCCGGCCAACGGATTCGCGGCGCCACGCATCACCGTTAATCGAATACATGCCACGCGGCGCTGCGGTGCCGCGGCAGTGGGATAATCGAGCAAGCGGATCCGGTCGGAGTCGGAATCGCCGCCTCCGCCTTGGAGCCCCTTTTCGAGCAGCAGCCCGACCTCGTCCGCTCTTCGAATCACGGTGTCGCCGATCTGGATGATCCGATCGCCCGGACGCAGGCCCGCAAATGCGGCAGGAGATCGTGCGGCAGTTTCCGTTACCAATAAACCGACGAGATACGCGGACGCGCGCGGAGCGAGAGCCAAGCCCCAGCGTTCCCAAGTTGCATCCACGGGCGGTGTCCATGTCGCGGTCTCCGTGCCCTTCGGCTTGGCGTCCGTGTGGGAGGAGAGGTTGCCATCACTGGGATCGCTCGCGGTCCCGGAGGAACGAGGCACAAGGGGCAGCCACAAATGCAATGTTTGCGGCTCTTCGACGACGGCCTGTCGCCTGTTGACGGCACCGGTGGGGATTTGCCAGACACCAACGTAGGGAAACCGCGGCGAATGTCCGCTCGCGCCACCCGGCCCATCTCGTCCGTCGCGCGGCGATTGCCACTCGGACCAGTCGATCAAGACATGGCAGGTGATGCAACGATCGATCGTCGTCCGAACGCTCGCCTTGCCGTCCGGCTCGAATCCGGGGATTTCGATCCCGCGAAGCGCGATGACACCGTCCCACGACGGAGGCGGGATTTCGCGAAAACCGCTTTTCGTCGGTTCCCGTAAAGCCCCGTCGGAGGTCATTTGTTCGACCAAACGCGCGGCTTCCCGCTGATATTGTTTCCAAGGTCGGCGGGAATCTCGCACGATCCAGGCGATCGTCACCACCAGCAGCAAGAAGGAAGTCGCGGCGAAGATGACGTGGAGCAGATTCAGATTGTAATGGGTCTCCTCCCGAATATGCATGGCCGATCGCGTCACGCTATGAAAAAGAGATCAGATACTCCATCCCCATTCCGGCAGATAAAGAATATAGTTCACGGCAAGTATTTCCCGCAAAAGGATTTTGATTGGGATAAGAAACATGAATAGAAAAAGGAACATGGCTAAATGATAGCGGACGGCACCCACCCGATGACGAAAGGCGAGGGTCGGACCGCGTTGAAGCACGTAAGGTAGCACGAGAAAGTAAAAGACGAGAAACGCAAGCCCCGGCCACTCTCGCACGAGAATTTGCGCAGCGTCGGGTTGCCGATTCTCGTTGGAAGGTTGCTCGGAGGCCTGACCGCGCTCATGGACCCAGGTGGAGAGCGGCCATACTCGTTTGGATTCGATCTTGGGGAGGTCCCGCGACTCGAACGGGCCGTAGAAGGCCCAGTTCGGACCGCGAAAGAAAACGCCGATCACGATGAGCAGCAACCACAGGCCGAAGAATCCGAAGAGAAACGCGCCGGCGACCCGGGGGCGAGAGGCAAGCGAATAGTAGCCGCTTCCCTCGGGCGACGGGTCCAAGTAGGGCAAAACGATCAATCCCAGCGCGAGAACCGTCGGGATCACCACGCCCGCCAACCAGGGATCGAAGTACACCAGAAGCTCTTGCAGTCCTACGAAATACCAGGGGGCCTTGGCGGGGTTGGGAGTGTGCAGCGGATCGGCGGGTGCTTCCAAAGGGGCCGGCAGTGCCAACGACCAAATCAATAGAGCGACCGTAACGACGATCATGGCGATCAATTCGATGTAGACCAGGTCCGGCCAGACAAAGACCTTCTCCCGTTCTCGTTTCTCTCCCTCCAGCGGCGACAATCCTTGCGAGATCCGATCGTCATTGCGCACCGCCGATGATAGAGCGAAATAGAGGTAAAACAGCGTGGCGGCGACCATCAAAACGATGGCGAAGTTGTCGGGCCGCGAAACCAGGTCGGCGAATCGGGTGTCGGAAAGTGCGATCAGAAAGGCCAGTACCGGCAGGTTCAATGCGTGGGGCCGACTGAGAGGCGAAACCAGCGCCCTCCGGAGTGTGATGAATGCGAAAAGAACACTCCACCACAGAACGCACACGACGGCCGCGCTGAGCGCGGAATCGATGGACCGTTTGACGGTCTGCGACAGTCCGGGCAACCGGCCGGTGAAGCAAAACAGTACCACGGCGCCTGCCGCGACTGCCGCGTACAGACCGAACGAAACAGGGACGAGAGTGAAACCGCGGACGGATCGGTCTTGAATCCGTGCCCTTGCCGTGCGGAAGGCCGCCGCGGCGTTGACCGCCGCCAGTACGGCGTAAAGCCATACCACTGCGGTCGAGGGGGGGGGCGGCAGAATCAAGAGCGACTCTTCAGTCATGATTGCGTCGGTTCGTCAAAGGCAGTATTGACGCTGCGGGATTATCGCCGATCAAGTGGACTGCTACAACGGGCCGCTGATGCCGCCATCCTTTCGCACACGCCAAAAATGCAGGGCGCAAAGGGCGAACACGGCCAGGGGTAACGCGATGCAGTGAAGTACGTAAAAGCGGTTGAGCGTCTCTTCCGTAACACCGGTTGCTCCCAGCAGCAGGTATCGGATGTCCGTCTGCGATGTGATAAGCGGTTCGCCGCCGGCGGTGATCCATGCGGAACCGGGACCTTCGTGCCCGATGAAGGGGGCGGCCCCCGCCATGTTGGTGCCCACCGTTACCGCCCACATGGAGAGTTGGTCCCACGGCAACAGGTATCCGGTGAAAGCGAGAAAGAGCGTTAGCAAAAGCAACATGACGCCGACGACCCAATTGAATTCCCGCGGGGGTCGGTAACTGCCGGTCAGAAAGACGCGCAGCATGTGCAGCATCACGATAATCACCATCGCATGGGCGCCCCAGCGGTGGATTTCGCGGATCATTCCGAACGAAACGACGTCTCGCAACTCCAGCATGTCACGGTAGGCGTGCGTCGCGGTAGGGCGATAGTAAAGCATTAGTAGGACGCCGGTAATCGTCTCCACCAGCATGAGGAAGAAGGCGATGCCGCCCAGACACCAGGTATAGCCGACGCGCACGGCGTGCCGCGAGATCGCCACCGGATGGAGGTGCAAGACGAGGTTCGTCAGGACCACGGCGGTGCGGTTTCGGCGATCCCTGGGGGCGGGATGCCGCACCACGCTGCGGTAAAGCTGCGATCGTCGAATGCGTTGAATCAGTCGCATAAGGTGTTCAGAGCAAGACGTAGGCGGCGGGAGGGATCGCTTGAGCGGACTCGCGGCGAAACACGCGAGATGCGTCGATTTCCACGTATCCGTCGCCGGTGGTCCGGATTGCGCAGAGATCGAGCGGACGCGGGGCGGGACCGCGGAGGTTGACCCCGGCCAAATTGAACGCGCTGCCGTGACACGGACAGTGAAACTCTCCGTCCGCCGCGGACCAAAGGGTCAAACATCCGAGGTGTGTGCACGTCGCTCGGTAGGCCATCAGTCTTCGCCTTCCCGACACACGCACGCAAACCAGCCAAACGCCGTGACTGTCGCGAAATCGTGCGTCCACGCCTTCCTCGGTGAATTCGGCAAGGCGGCCTGCTCGAAAACGCAGGTGATCGCGAGAGGCCGTATTCGGCACGGAAAACCGTACGCACAAGAAGGCCCAAAGGCCGCCGATACAGCCGAGCAGCGACATGCCCAGACGAAAACCGAGTTGGGGCGCCACGCTCGCGGCGGACGCTAGAGACGCCCGCAAATATCCGCGGCGCGTCCATCCGCGAGTATCGGTCGGGCTGATACGCCGCGCGCTCGGCGCGGAAGCGTGATCCGCGGACGCATCGGGCGGCGAAACAGGCTCGTGAAGGTCCATATCGGCGTAGGCGGAGTGGCAAGGGCCCGGCAATGTCTTACGGATACCATCCATACGGATTTTCGCGCAGATTGGTTGGTCTCTTTTTCCAATCTACACTCGGCGAGCGGCGTTCGCGCTACCCGACCAAGTGGGCCGATCCGCCAAATCGGGCGGTGTCCTTTGAGTGGGTCGCGATTCGGATCGAGAGGTTGAGATCCACGAAGGGAGGAGGCGCGTAGTCGTACCTTTTGCAACAAATGGCTGCCGGGTGCGGTTTGGCAACGTTCAGCCGAAGGATTAGGATGAGTCTGAAGGCGACGTCGGACGGGCGGTTCGCGGGCAAAGAAAGTTTGTCGGCGACGTTATCGGGCGAGGATAAATGGGAAGCAGCTTTTTTCGAGTCCGCCGGGTGCCTTGGCTGAAAAGGGAACCTCATGCGCGACGATCAGTGGGACGCAATGTTGCGACTGTTTCGGGGCGAATCGATCGTGCCGGAACCGGTCGGTCTGATTATCGATTGCCCGTGGCTTCCCGGTTGGTTCGGTACCACCATTCTGGAGTATCTGACGGACGACGAGACTTGGCTGGCCGCCAATTTGAAGGTGATGCAGGAGTTTCCCCACGTCTGGTTCCTGCCGGGGTTCTGGGCGGAATATGGGATGTGTACGGAGCCATCCGCTTTCGGGGTGAGATGCCGTTTCCACGAAAATGACTTTCCGCACGCTGAACGGGTCTTGCTCAGTTGGCCGGAAGCCGACCGCATCACAGTGCCCAATTGCCGAACGGATGGGCTGTTGCCGCTTGTCATCAAGCGACTGAAGCATTGCCAGGCTCGCATGGAGGCGTCCGGCCATCGCATTCGTTTTGCGGTTAGCCGCGGGCCGATGAATATCGCTTCCTACCTTTTGGGGCAAACGGAGTTTTTGTTGGGGTTAAGATCGGAGCCTGAGCGAGCCCTGCGACTGCTGGACAAGGTCAGCCGATTCATTGTGGATTGGCTCCGCTATCAAAAGGAATGCTTTCCCAGCATCGAGGGCGTCCTGGTTCTGGACGACTTGATCGGCTTTGTCGGGCCGAAAGACTTCGAAACGTTCGCCTGTCCTTTCATGAGGCAAGTGTTCGGGGCCTTGGACGTGCCGGTGAGAATGCTGCATAACGACGCCCACGGCCTGATTACGGCCAAATACGCGGGGCAAATCGGCTTCAATGCCTTCAATTTCTCGCACGAGCACGGTCTGGCCGAGATCCGTGCCTTGGCCGGCGAAGACGTGGTTCTTGTGGGCAACATCCCGCCGCGGGATGTCTTAGCGGGAGGGACGCCGGAGGATGTCGCTCGGGCGGTGGATGCGGCGAAGGCATCCCTGACGGATCGACGACGGTTGATTTGGTCCGCGGGAGGCGGAACGCCGCCGGGGGTGACTTCCGAGAATTTGCGAGCCTTTTGTGAAGCGGTCACCGCTTGTTCGTGAGCCATTGCCGGTTTTATGTGTAGCTGTGATGGGGGACGGTCGCAATCATCAGGGACAAAAGGGCAAGAATGGGTGGTAAGCTCTTGAACCGGTGCTTGATTCGGACGTCTCTTGGTCGCGCGACCGTTCGACTCGGCGGTTTGCCCCGCGTCGGTACGCGGTGTCGAACCGTTGGTTCGTCATGCAAGGGTGTTTGCTGGCCCGCCTGGGCGGTCTGGCTTTGCGTCCTGGCTTTGCTGGGCGTGCCGTCCGCACATGGGCAAGCGGTGATTCCGTCGGTGGGGCCGATCTATGAATTGACGGGCAAGCCCCGCGTGGACGAGATCGACAGCACGCTGCGCGGACGACTGCGGCAGGCCGAAGAAGCCCTTGCCGCGGGGCGGGACTCAGACGCCTTGTCCAGTCTCTTGCGTTTGATCGAGGGTGCCGAGGATAAGTTGGTGCCGGTCACGCACGACATGCCGACGGTCTCACCGCGATACATCCCGCTGCGGCAATACGGTCAGGCTTTGCTTTCCCGATTACCCGCCCAAGCTCTCCAGGAATACCGCCGGTCTTCCGATGGTACGTTCGAGATGTGGTATCGGCAGGCCGCCGCGGAACACGACAGCGCGAAGTTGACGCGCTTGGTCGAATCGGGCGCCGCCAGCAGCTGGGCCGACGACGCCTTGTGGTTGCTGGGGGAATGGGCGATTCAAGACGGCGATCCCGCCGCAGCGCGGAGCCATTGGCTGCGCCTCCTCCCGTCGCCGGGCGAATCGTGGTGGGGGGTGCCGGACTGCTCTTTCGAAAAGCCGGCGGTCCTGGCTCGACTGGTCTTGGCCTCCATATTGGAGGGAGACATCTCGCGCGCGGAGCGTGAATTGCAAGACTTTGCGTCGAAGTTTGGGAGCGCGTCGGGGCGATTCGGGGGACGCGAAACGACGTACGCGACGGTCCTGAGGGAATTGTTGCAGGAGGTCCGTGCCCAACCGCTTCCGCCGGTCTCTGCCGAGTGGCCCACCTTTGGCGGCAACGACGCGCGTTCCAAGGTATTGCCGCGCGCATTCGAGATCCTTCGGCCGAAGTGGCGTGCCGGTCTGCCGTCCCCGCCCGTCAGTACCATGAATGCGTGGATTCAGCCGACGGGTATGCGGCTGGGTACGGAACCTGCGGACGCTCCGTTGAGTTATTTTGCGTCGGTCGTTGGCGATTACGTGTGGGTAACCACTTCCCAGCGGATTTTGGCTTGGGACGTTCGAACCGGGCAACCGCTGTGGGGCCTGGATGGGCCGGTGGTCGTCGAATTCGCGGAACCCAGCCTTGCGGAAGGCTTGCCCTACAACACTTTGGGAGCGGCCCGATTCTCTTGCACGATTGCCGACGGACGATTGTTCGCCCGTATGGGGCAACCGGTCACGGTTGCCCCGACCCTAGCCGGGGGTGAAGTGCCCGAAAACTTCCTGGTGTGCGTGGACATCGCCGGCCAAGGACGCCTGCTTTGGAAAACGGCGCCGCCCGACCGCGAGTGGGCCTTTGAAGGTCCTCCGACGGTCCGCGACGGTAACGTTTACGTGCTTCTGCGGCGTTCCGACATCCCGTCTCAAGTCTTTCTGGCTTGCTATTCCGCGGATCGGGGAGAGGGGCGTTGGCGGAGATTCCTCTGCGCTGCGGACTCGCCGGGCCGGGGCCTGCTTTACGAAATGGAGCATCTTTTGCCGACCCTTCACGGCGACACTGTGTACGTCGGTACCAACTTGGGTTGCGTGGCGGCGGTGTCGGCGGACACGGGAAGCTTCCGGTGGTTGACGACCTATCCGCGAGTTTCCCGGGGAGATTTGAGTCGAAACGAAATCTTTCGTTTTCGATCTCCGTCTCCGTGTCTTTATCACAACGGCGTCCTGTATCTGGCGCCGCGAGATAGTCGGTACGTCTTTGCCCTGGATGCCGCCAATGGGCAGATTTTGTGGCAAAGCCGGGCCGAATTGGAGGGCGTCGTCTATCTTTTGGGCGTGACGGGCAATCGCTTGGTTGCCTCCGGAGATCGGTTATACTTGCTGGACACGATGGGGCCCAATGCCGGCACCGTCAGCCTTGTTTGGCCGGACGGCAAAGAGCCGACGGGTTTCGGGCGGGGTTTGATCGCCGGCAATCGCGTTTACTGGCCGACCGAAGACGCGATTTATGTCTTCGATGCATCCGCCGGTCGTCCCCTTAGAGTCGTGTCCTTGGAACCGTGGGGTTTGAAGGGTGGAAACTTGGCTTTTTGCGGCAAGACGCTCTTTGTTGTCGGTGCCGCCGAAATAGCCGCATTTGAGACGGAGATGACGCACGAGGACGCCGCGCGAGACGCTGTGAAGCCAAGTTCCTCCCAACCATGAAATGCGGGGAGGCGAGGCAGTGAAACCGTCAAAAAAGGTCGCAAGGATTGCGAAAGAGCCGGGAACGAGCGGGTAGCTTCAACCGGTGCGAGTTCGCGGTAGGGAAACAACGACAAAGCTCTTAGGAGTCAAGAACGTGAAAGCCGTCTCTGTGTTTCGCTGGGGTTTGTTGTTGATGGCCGGAATCTCCGCATGGTGCCTGCCGGGGCCGAATGTGCATGCGGAGGAGCGGGCGGAGGTCTTTTCGACCGATTTTGAACCGGCGGCGCCCGCCGCTGGGGAACGCGTCGCGGATTTGCCTGATCCGTGGGTGCCCAAGCGGGGCGAGGGGCTCGCTTTGGTTCGCGATTCTGAACAGGGGTGGTGCTTGCATGTGGCGATTCCGCCGGAATCCGGTCGGGGTTCGCGGAGCGTGCTGTTGAACTTGCCCGTGGAGCAATTGAGGGGAACACGCGTTCGGGTCTCGGCACGGATCAAGGCCGCCGACATCGCCGAACCGCCGCAACCCTACAACGGCGTGAAATGCATGTTGAAAATCGACACGCCGGCCGGCACGATCTGGCCGCAGCGTAACCTGCCGGGCGGCGGGTGGGGGTGGAGGAATCATGAAAACGTCGCCGTCATCCCGGAAAGCGCCCAAAGCGTTACCCTAATTCTGGGTCTGGAGGCCGTCACGGGACAGGTGTGGTTCGATGACGTGCGGATACGCATCATCGGTCGACAGCGATCGGCGCCGTCGCAACCTCCGGGGGATGTCGTTTACAAAGGGCACGCCTTGCCGCGACTTCGCGGGGCGATGATCGGGCCGCATGTTACGGACGATGATCTGTTGGAATTCGGACGCGATTGGGGGGCCAACCACGTCCGATGGCAGTTGATTTGGGGAGGATTTCCCCGCAGTCCTGCGGATAGCGTCGGAGTCGCGGAATACCGCCGTTGGTTGGAGTCGGCCTTGCAGCGTCTGGATGAGGGGTTGGAGGCCTGTCGCCGAGCAGGGATTCTAGCGGTCATCGACATCCACACGCCGCCGGGCGGACGCAATGCGGCCTCCGAATGCCGTATGTTCCACGAGAAAGAGTTCCAGGAGGCCTTCTTACAGATTTGGGAGGAAATCGCGGCACGGTATCGTGAGCATCCTGCCGTGTGGGGCTACGACTTGGTGAACGAACCGGTCGAGGGAGCAGTTGCGGAGGGGCTGATGACTTGGCGCGAATTGGCTGAGGCGACGGCGCGACGCGTGCGTGAGATCGATCCCTGTCACGCCATCATCGTCGAACCGGGACCCTGGGGAAGCCCCGAGGGGCTGGATTGGTTTGAGCCGCTGGACGTGCCGGGAATCGTCTACAGCGTCCATATGTATCAGCCGCACGCCTTCACGCATCAAGGAGTGTACGACTCTCGGGTTGGTTTGCTGTACCCGGGCGAAATCAACGGAAAATACTACGACAAGGAGACGCTGCGGCAGATACTCGACCCCGTGATTCGGTATCAGCGCGATTACGGCGTCCATATCTACATCGGAGAATTCAGTGCTATTCGCTGGGCGCCGGATGAGAGCGCTTATCGGTATTTGCGAGACTGCATCGACTTGTTCGAAGAGTACGGTTGGGATTGGGCCTATCATGCATTTCGCGAATGGGATGGCTGGAGCGTCGAGCACGGTCCGGATCGCAACGACCGCAATCGCACGGTGGAGCCGACTCGGCGGCGGTTGCTTTTGGAGGAGTGGTTTTCTCGGAACCGAAAGCCGGATTTTTCCGCCCCGTTGACGCCGGTCGTGAAGACGCGGACACCGTGAACCGCGGCACGGACGCGATCGTGTAAAATGTGATTGGTTGACAGCGCGGAGCATCGACTCGGAGAATGAGCGAAAAGGGCGCGACGGCTTATAGATGAGAGACTTCGGCAAGCCCCGGTGAAAGTCCCGCGTGCTTGCGGCGGAGTCCTCGCGGGGGGCGAAAAGAAATCGCGTATCATTTCGCCCCACCCAATCCTCTATGACGGCCCGCGCACTCGTGAATCTTGGAAAACAAAATGGATGATACCGAAGGTCTGCGGCGATTGGCGGAGGCTGCCGCCCGATTGAAGACGCAGTTGGGGCAAGTGATCGTCGGTCAGCAGAACGTCATCGACGAACTGTTAATGGCCCTGTTTGCGCGGGGGCACTGTCTTCTGGTTGGGGTGCCCGGCCTCGCCAAGACGCTGATGATTCGCACGCTCGCCGGCGCGCTCTCGTTGAAATTCAATCGCATCCAGTTCACGCCCGACCTGATGCCTTCGGACATCACGGGAACGGAAATCATCCAGGAGGATAAGCAAGCGGGCACGCGGGAACTGCGGTTCGTTCCGGGCCCGTTGTTCGCGAATATCATCCTTGCCGATGAAATCAATCGTACGCCGCCGAAGACGCAGGCCGCGCTATTGGAGGCGATGCAAGAGTATCAGGTTACGGTGGGCGGGCGGCGACACCCGTTGGAGCAACCGTTCTACGTCTTGGCCACGCAAAACCCCATTGAACAGGAAGGCACGTATCCCTTGCCGGAGGCGCAGCTCGACCGGTTCATGTTTCACATCTTAGTGGACTATCCGGACGATGAGGCCGAGCTGGAAGTCATTCGCCGGACGACGGTGGACGTGGAACCGCAGGTCACGCCGGTCTTGGGCGGCGAGGAGATTCTTGCCATGCAGCGTCTCGTGCGGCGGATTCCCGCGCCGGATCACGTCGTCCGCTACGCCCTGCAATTGGTCCGAGCCACACGCCCGGCAGTCGAGACCGCGCCGAAATTCGTACGCGACTTTGTGGTATGGGGTGCCGGGCCGCGAGCGGGCCAATACTTGGTGTTGGCGGCCAAGGCACGGGCGGGGATTCAGGGACGTACCCACCCCACCGTGGAGGACATCCGTACCGTCGCCTTTCCCGTCCTCCGACATCGGGTGATTCTCAATTTCAGCGCGGAAGTGGAGGGCGTCCGTGCCGACGATTTGATTCGCCGCCTCCTGGATACGATTTCCTTGCCGGATGAAGAATTGACCGCCCGTGGAATACTTCCCAAAGTTTTTGGATCCTCGACTGCCGGCACGGCTTGAAGGCTTGGCGCTGCGGGCAAAAGCGATCGTGGAGGGCTACGTCGCCGGTCGGCATCGCAGTCCGTACCACGGTTTCTCCGTCGAATTCGCCGAACATCGTGAGTATTCGCCGGGTGACGATCTGCGTTACCTCGACTGGAAGGTCTTCGGGCGAACGGACAAGTTCTACCTCAAGCGGTTTGAAGAAGAGACCGATTTGACGTGCGGCTTGTTGGTGGACGCCAGCGAGAGCATGCGCTATCGCAGCGATCGTGCGTCCTGGAGCAAATGGGAGTGCGCCCAGTGCACCGCCGCGGCCTTGGCGTATCTGGTGCTGCATCGGCAGGATCGCGTGGGTTTGACGGTCTTCGGCGAGCAGACGCGAACGGTGCTGCGCCCTGACGCGGGTGCGGGCAGGTTCAAGGATGTGGTGCAGGCATTGGAGGCCGCTTCTCCCGGCGGGCGGACGGGTTTGGGGCACGTCCTTCACGAGACCGCGGAACGCTACCGACGTCGCGGCCTGATCGTGGTGATGAGCGACTTTTTCGCGCCGCTCGACGACGTTTCGATCGGACTGCGACATCTTCGACATCGCCGACACGATGTGATCGTGGTGCAAATCCTGGATCCGCAAGAGATGGAGTTTTCGTTCCGGGAACCGATCCGCTTCCGCGGGCTGGAAGGCTTTCCGAAGAAATTGGCCGACCCCCGGTCTTTGCGACAGGCCTATCTGCGCGAGTTCGGGCGGTTCTTAAGTCGGATGCGGGCGACGTGCCGCGGTCTCAATACGGATTATCTTCTGGTTCGCACGGATTGGCCGCTGGACCGGGTGCTGACGCAGTATCTGCTAAGGAGGTCCGGGCGAGGTCGCGGCTAGAAGACCGTCGAAAGAAGTTTGCGGAAAGGTCGCAATGCCGCGGATGAATGGTCCGAAATGGAATGACGAGGTAATCGGATGCCTGATTCGCCATTGATTTTCGGTTGAATGATCAGCATGTGGGAACCTTATCTTTTGGCGATCGGCTTCTTGCAGCCCGCCCTCTTGGGGTGGATGGCGGCGGCGGTCGTTCCCGTGCTGATCCACTTGTGGAGTCGTCGGCGGCATCGCGAAACGGATTGGGCGGCGATGGAATTCCTGCTTGCCGCCTATCGACCCCGACGGTGGAGGCTTTTGCTGCAAGAATTGCTTCTGCTGTTGGCGAGAGTGGCCCTCATCGTCCTATTGGTCGGGGCGGCGGCGGAACCGGTGTGGAGGGGGCTGCCCGCCGGAGTCGCAGCGACATCGCCCACCCATCGAGTCTTCGTCATCGATGCCTCTTTATCGATGTCGGCGGAAGAAGGGGGAACGACGCGTTTTGAGACCGCCAAAGCCGAGGTGATGCGACTATTGGAATCAGCGGCGCCGGGAGACTTGTTTTCTCTGATCCTCGCAGGGCGGGTTCCCGATCCGGCCCTTGCCGGACCGATTTTCGACCGGCAGGCTTTCCGGGAGGAAATACAGCGATTGCAACCAACGGATGGTCGCGTCGATTGGGGGCAGGCTCTGGCGCGGAGCCGTGAGCTGATCTCGGCGGCGCAGCAGGATTTGCCGCGACCGGTTCGGGCGGAAGTCGTGCTGATCACCGATCTGCAACGGGCGTCTTGGCCCGCAGCGGTGGGCACGACCTCTTCCAGCGCCGCCGCACTGCAACGCGAGGCAAATCTGCTGTCGGAAACGGCACGCCTTGTGGTTGTGCCCGTCGCCTCGGGCGGGTGGCAAGAGAACGTGGCGGTGGCGGACTTGCAACTGGAGTCGGGTGCCATGACGGTGGGCGAGGAGGCCGCATGGCGAGCGGTCATGCGTCGCTACGGTCCGAGTCGCGCGACGGATGTTGCCGTCCAGTGGTTCGTTGACGGGAAGTTGGTCCGGGAATCCACCCTGCCTTGGAACGGCGAAAGACGTCGGGAGGCGATGCTGACCTATCGATTCGATAGTCCGGGCGATCATGAGATTGAGGTGAGGATTGCGCCCGATGCTTTGAAAGGCGATGACACGCGGCGATTCGTGCTGCCCGTGCGTCCGGCGGTGCGGGTTCTGTGTGTCGACGGTCGACCGTCGAATGTACCGTTTCAAGGGGCCTCCGACTACTTGCGACTCGCGCTCCAGCCGGGCGACGAAGAAGGATTTCGACGCGTGGCCGTCCGGACGGAGGGCGAGGGAGCATTCGACGACATCGACCTGACGCCGTTTGATGCCGTGTTCTTCTGTGACGTCGCCGAGTTTACCGAATCGGAGGCGGCAAGGTTAGCCGCCTTCGTCAATCGGGGCGGCGGACTGGCTTTCTTTCTCGGAGAGCGCGTTCGCGCGGAAAATTACAATCGGGTCCTCGCGGCGGGGCAGGGCGGTCGACGCCGACTTCTGCCCGCGCGTCTGGGCCCGATCATACGGCGCGATTCCGTAGCGCTCGACCCGCTGGGTTATCGGCATCCTCTCTTGCGGGCGTTTCAAGGGCGGGAGTCGGTCGGATTGTTGACGGCGCCGGTGAGCGCCTATTTTCGCTTGGAGAAGACCGCGGCTTCGAATGCCCAGTCGGCTTTGGCTTTGGACAACGGCGACCCGCTCATTCTGACGGAGACCATCGGCTTCGGTCGCGTCATCCTGGCGGCGACGACGGCGGACACGACCTGGACGGCGTTTCCCATTTGGGCCGATTACGTCCCGATGATTCAAGAGACGTTGGAATATCTCTTGGAGCCTCGACGTGAGCAACGGAATGTGGCGGTCGGGGATTCGATCGGCGAAGTACGCGATTTGAAACGCCTCTCGGGATCGATGGACGTCGAAATCGTTGCTCCGGACGGTCGACGCATTCGACGCGCCGCGGTGATGGAAGGAGAGGTGTTGCGGTGGAGTTTTGACGACACGCAACGGGCAGGCTTTTATCGTGCCGATTTGCGGCCTTCCAACATTGTGGATGGGCCGACGGCCTGCGCGTTCGCCGTCAATCCGCCCGTAGAAGAGAGCGATCCGGACGGTTGGCTGCCCGAGGAATTTTCGAATCGAGTTTTGCCCGGCGTGCCGGTGGAGATGCGGGGAGACGCGGATCGGTCTCAACCCCCCGGCGAAGCGACTGCCGGTTACAACCGCGCCGCGCAGTGGTTGCTGCAACTGGCCTTGGTGCTATTGGTGTTGGAAATGATGTTGGCCGTCAGGTCGGGATGAAACCGGGCAGACCGGTGACAAAGAGCATCGTCGCGAATGGACGTACCATACTGGCTACAACGGTGGATGGGGGTGGGGGCCGCGCCCGGCGAAGGAGTGGCGGTCAAACTCCATGCGCATTGGCCGTGGCCGATGTGGGTCACCGTCACGGCGATTGTTGTGTTAATAATTCTCGTGATTCGGCTCTACCGCCGAGAGGAGGGTGAGATTTCGCCCGGGCTGCGGGCGGGGCTAATCGCCCTCCGTTTGGCGGCGGTGGCGGTCGTGTTGGCCATGCTCGGGCAATGGGTTCTCACGATCGAGCGGACCGGATTGCCCGTCTTGGCGCTGGTCTGCGACGACTCGGCCAGCATGACGCTTCAAGATCAATATCCTGAGGCGGAGGGGAAATTGCTGAATCGCGATTTCGCCGGACTGCCGAAGAATCCCGTGCGATTCGAGGTCCTCCGGCAAATCTTGTTGAATCCGCCGGAGTCGGTGGCGCGGTGGAGTCGCGAGTATCGGGTCCGCGCCTTTTTCTTGGACGGCGGTCGCGGTTTCGAATGGAGCCCCGGCGAAACGGGTGGATGGTTGAAGGAATCGCAGGCCGTTCGAGAAACGTCGCCTCTGGGAGAGGCCGTGCTCACGGCGTTGGATACTCTTCGCGGGTCGCCGCCCGCTGCGGTGGTCGTGCTCTCCGACGGTGTTTGCAACGAAGGACCGGATTGGAAGGAGACGGCGGCGGAATTGCGACGTCGGGGAACGCCGCTGTTCTTCATTGGATTGGGCGGTGCCGGGAGCCATCGCGACGTTCGGTTGACCGATCTGCGGATGGACGATACCGTCTTTCTGCACGATATCGTGTTTGCCGACGTGCGTATCGTCGCCGAGGGTTACGCGAACCGGACGCTGCCGATTCGTATCGTGGATGCTACGACGAATTCAACTTTGGCCTCTACCGTAGTGATGATAAAGGGAGACTCATTTGCCGAGAGCGTGCGACTGGCATTTCAGGCGGATCGCGTGGGCACGCAAAACGTGCGGTTGGAAGTTCCCGTTCAAACCGGCGAATTGAGAGAGGAGAACAATGTGCTGCGCCGGTCGATTCATGTGCTGGATGAGCCGATCCGCGTCCTGTACATCGAGGGAAAGCCCCGATTCGAATACCGCTATCTTCGCAATCTCTTGCTTCGCGAACCGAGCGTGTCGTTGGATTGCGTCTTGCAGTCGGCGGATCCGGAATACGCCGCGGACGCGAAGAACGTGTTGCCGGGCGTGCCGATGCGTCGCGACGAGCTTTGGCGTTACGACGTGATCATGCTGGGCGACGTCGATCCGGCGTGGTTTCCCCGTTCCACATTGGACGACATCGCGGAGTTCGTTCGCGATTCCGCGAAGTCCGGCGCGGTGCTCTTCATCGCCGGAGAGCAATTCATGCCGGCGGCCTTTCGGGCGACGCCCTTGGCTGCGATCTTGCCGTTTGAGAACGACCAGGATCGAACGCCGGATCCGGCGGGTCGGGCCGGCGTGACGCGCGTCGTTCCGACCGAAATAGGCTTGGGGAGTCCCGGCATGCAGTTGGCTCTGGACCCGCGACGGAACGCGGCGATTTGGGAGTCTTTGCCCGACTTGTATTGGTACGCTTCGGTCGGCGACCTCAAGCCGGGCGCTCGAGCGTTGGCCGTCCACGGATCGGATCGCCGCTGGAACGGAGACCCTGTTCCGCTCATCGTGTTCCAATACGCGGGCGCCGGTAAGGTGCTGTTCCATGCGATCGACGAGACCTGGCGCTGGCGGTACCGCGGCGGGCAACCCTTGTTCAGTCGGTATTGGATTCAAACTCTAAGGTTCTTGGCGCGAGGGAAATTGGAGCGCGAGCGAAAAACGACGCTGGAAAGCAACCAGAGGACCTATCGCCCGGGTGAGCCGGTAATCTTGCGAGCGGTTTTTCGGCCTGCCGAAGGGACGCCGATTCCCGAGGATTCGGTGACGGTGTTTTTGGAACGCGACGGATCCGCGCGATCGCAATTGCGTCTGGAACGTCGCGGGTTGGTCGGACATGTTTTCGAGGGGAGGGCGGAGGACCTTTTGCCGGGCAGTTATCGTGCATGGATCGCCGCTCCGATCGTTCCCGAGTCGCCGCCGACGGTGAACTTCGAGGTCGAACCGCCGCGCCGGGAGATGGAAGAACCGGAACCGGATTTTGTCGGTATGAAAGAGGCGGCGAAGATGACGGGGGGAGCTTTTTTTCGTCCGTGGCAACTCTCGCAATTGAGCCGAGCTCTCCCGCCCGGTCGCTCCGTCGCCGTGGAGCGGTTGCCTCCCGTCACGCTGTGGAACCAACCGGCAATCCTTGTGCTTCTGTTTGGGCTTCTGACCGGAGAATGGCTGATCCGAAAGTTGCGCGGATTGGCGTAGAATGAACAGGGTGTGAGTTCGCAGGTCGAAGCGTGCCGTCGCGAGCATTTTTTGGATGGACCCGTCGGCCTGCGAAAGATAGCAGCGGGCGGTTGGATTTCGGCCCGCCGTGACCGCTACGGAAGATTTATGAGCGTGCGTTTCATCGAGGAGATTGAAATACTGCGTCGCCGTCTCAGACGGGCGGCGATCCTCCGCGCGCTCGGCTGGTCGCTTTTTCTGGTGACGCTGGCAGGGACGGCCTTGGGCGCGGCCGACTATCTCTTCCGGTTTCGAGAAGGCGGGATGCGCCTCCTACTGACGGGCGCTTGGCTGGCGGTTGCGATCGAATGCCTGCGCCGCTGGGTGGTGCCGGCGCTGGCGTTGTCGATCCAGCCGATCGCTTTGGCGATTTGGGCCGAGAGAGTGTTTCCGGCTTTTCGCGGCAAGTTGGCGGCGGCGGTGGAATTCGCCGGGCTGGTTTCCGGGGATCCTGAGGCCCGGGCGAACCTCGCTGAGGAGTCGCCCGCTTTGCGCCGTGCCGCCCTGCGTGAAGCAGAGTCGTTGATGCAATCCGGCGCTCCGCCTTGGCCTTTGCCTCGGCGGGAAGTGTGGTCGGCGCTGGGACTGGGGGCGGCGGCAATCTTGCTGCTGTGCACGCTGGTCTGGGCGAATCCGGTCGCGGCGGGGACTGCGACTCTCCGCCTGCTGAACCCTTTTCTCGACCTCCCCTGGCCGCAACGAACGCATCTGGAGGTGGTATCGTTTCCCGATCGGATTGCACGAGGTTCCACTTTCGAGGTCGTGGTTGAGGAGGCGTCCGGGCGATTGCCGGAGGACGTGACGATCGAATACCACTGGATCGATCAGCAGTCCCTCCCCGCGGAATCGTATGCCATGGAGCGCCTGGGCACGACGGCTCGGCATCGGCGCGAAAACGTTTTGTCCTCGTTTGCCTTTCGGGTTCGCGGGGGAGACGACGTGAACGGCGAGTGGCACCGAGTCGACGTGGTCGAGGCCCCGAGAATCACGGATTGGACGTTGCGACTCATTCCGCCGGAGTACACGGGGTGGCCCTCCGAGAATAGCGATGGTGCCGTCAAGGCCCTCGTCGGCACGCAAGTTTTTCCACGAGGGCGGGCGGATCGCAGTTTACGCGCCGTCAAGATCGAGGTCTCCACCGGAGAACGGTTCGATCTGGTGATCGGACGCGACGGCGAGTCGTTCGCGTTGCCTCCCGAGAAGCGAGACGGCGTGTCGCCCGAGGTCGCGGTTTCCGAGACCGTTCATCGGACCGAAACCGCAACTCAGGCGGAGTCCTCGCCGTGGGTAGTGCGCCATTCGGGTAGCTATCGACTATTCGTAGAAGCGGCCGACGGGACGGCGAATCCCGATCCGCCTCGCTGGGAGATTCGTGCCATTGTCGATGAGCCGCCGACGGCGTGGGTGGAAACCGACGGAAGAATCCGCTACTCCACGCCGGAAGCCAAGGTGCCGCTGATTTTTTCGGCCCGAGACGACCTTGCGATCCGGAGCGTCCGATTCGTCTGCACCGACTCGTCAACACGGCGGGTGTTTCCCGAGAAGACCGTTTATCAGGGCGCCCTGCCGTTTCCCACACGCGAGGAAAAGATGTCCCAAGGGGAGAAGTGGGGCGAGTCCAGGTCGCTGCGTGCGGAATTGAACCTGGCCGAAATGGAAGCCGTTGCGGGAATGACGCTCGAGGTTCGAGCAGTGGCGGAGGACTACGCGGGCCAAACAGCGGAAAGCGCTTCGGTCTCGCTGCGGGTCGTCGATACAGGTCAGTTGTTGGACCTGGCCGCGGCGGATCGCAACCGAATCCTGACGCAGCTCTCCCAATTGCTGGAAGTTCAGCGAGAGGCGTTGGCGGACGTTCGCTCTTGGCAAGATCGCGCGGCCTCGTCAGCGCCTTTGGCCCGACTGGACGCCGAGAGCTTGGCTGCCGTGGAGTTGGCTCAGCGTCAGATCGGGCAGGCCCTGGGCGATCCCGCCGTCGGATTACCGTCGGATATCGCGCGCATCGTGAGCGAACTGGTGATCGGCGGGTTGGATACGCATCCTGACGTGCGTCGGTTGGAGGAGTTGGCGGAGTCGCTGAGCAAACTCGACCAAGAGCATGCGCGGCCGGCCGAACAAGGATTGACGCAGGCGGTCAAGAGCTTGCGCAGTCTTCTCAGCGAGAATGCCGCGACCAACCCCGGCGGGATCCGCCTGGATGAGGGTTCTCGCGAGCGGGTCGCGGGTATCTTACAGCAAGTGCGGGGACATCAGGAAGTCGTAGAACGGGAATTGCAAGCGATCTTGGAAAGTTGGGGCGTGTTACGACGGCAGTTCGAGCTTCGCCGGCGATTGGAAAACATTTTGCAGCGCCAAGAGACTCTGGCGGAAAACGTGCTCCGGTTGGGGCAGCAAACCGTGGGCCGGTCGCGTGATGCCTTGTTGCCGCAGGAGTTGGAGGATTTGCGCAATGCGGCCCAAGAACAATCGGCCTTGGCTGAGGAGTTCGATCGATTGATGGAGGATACGGCGGATGCGGCAAACGCCGCCGATGCCCGCGCGGGCCTTCAAGATAAACGCAAGTCGGACTCGGCGGGCACGGACCCGGCAGCCTCGCTAGGGTCTCGCTCAGGCGAGCAGGACAGTGCGGAACCGGGATCACAACGACTCCGGGAGGTCGTGGATCGCGCCAGGGATGCGGCCATCGGTGCGCGGATGAGGACGGCGGCGACCGCGGTGGACGACAACCGTCTGAGTCAGGGACTTCAGACGCAACGCGAGGTGATCGCCGATTTGCGAGGACTGCTGGATCGGCTGGCCGAGGGCGGGGCATCTCAGAGCGATGCCGACGTTTGGCGTAATGCTGCAAACAAACTGCAAGAACTGATTGGGCGGCAGTCGCGTTGGCGCTCCAAGATCGAGCAGCGGTCGCAGTCGGGTGATGAGCGAGCCGATCTTTGGCGAGATTTGGCCGCGCAGCAGTCCGCGGACTCGGAGTCGGCCGGAACGTTGGCGCAAGAGTTGTTGTCGGCCAACGCGTCGTCGGCCGCGGAGGCTTCGGCTAATGCGGCGGCGGCAATGAATCGTGCGGCGGAGGCTGCGCGTGGTGCGGATGCGGAGGCTGCCGGACAGGCCGCCCAAAATGCGGAAGACGATTTGCGCCGGGCCTTGGCCGATGTGAATCAACGCCTGGCGCGGGAGGCCGCAAGACAAGCCGCTTCGGAGTTGCGCCGGAGTTTGGAAATCTTGCGAGGGCTGACCGAGCGGCAAAAGGAATTGACGCAAGAAACGAAGGAACTTGCCGCGGGAAAGGCAGTGGAATCCAATCCGTACGAGCGCCAACGGGGCTTGGCCGGGGAGATCGGCGAACTCCGGGGGCGGTGGGTGGATCGGCCGATCGCGGGCTTCATTCTTGGGGAGGCTGAAGCTGCCATGGAATCCGCCGCGCAACGATTGGAGCGTCGGTTGTACGACGAAGCGACCTTGACGCTTCAGAGTCAGGCTGCGGCGGCGCTGGAAAAGGTGACGGAATCGTTGGCCGACCGGGCGACCGCTCAAACGCCGTCGCAGGCTTCGGGCCAGGGGGGAGCCGATGGACAGTCCGGCCGACCGGTCGATCCGGACCTGGCGAGACAGGCTCAATTGCTCTTGGCGGAACTCAAATTGGCGAGGGAATTGCAGTCCGATATTCTTCGCCGAACGGAAGAGTTGGATGCGAAAAGACAAACGGAAAGCGGCGGGGAGGCTGCGGCGGAGCTTGCCCGTTTAAGTGAGCGGCAATCGCAGTTGCGCGGGATGTTGGAGACGCTGTTAGAGGGACCGACAACGTCCCAACCCGCTACGCCCTCGCCCCGGCTACCGTCGCCGGATCCGCCTGCGCTGATCCCACCCAGTTCGCCGGGAAGCTTGGAGGATCTCTTCAAACCATGATCAAGCCGCTCTCCAGACGCATGAGACGCCCGTCGGCCGAGCGAACCCTTCCGGAACCGGGAGTATCGCGAGGGAGGCTCGCCCGGCTGAAGGCGTCCGTGGAAGCCATGATCGTCGCGGGGGTGCTTCTCGGCGGTGCGGCATGGCTGGTAGCGAGTAGCCGTGCGGCGGCTATGGAACCTGCGGACGCGATCGAGCGATCGGAGGGGACGGTCCTGCCTGCGGAAGCTCCTTCCGAGAGGACCGGAGATTCGCTTGCCCAAGTCTTGCAGTGGATGTCGGAATGCGAAAAGCGACTCCAGCGGGGCGACACTGGTCCGACTACACGGCAATATCAGGAAAACGTAGTAAAACGTCTGGAGGAACTCATTCGCCAATCCGAAAGCGAGTCGGCGTCATCGTCGGCTTCCGCCGCTGCATCTCAGAACTCGCCGTCACCGTCACAGGAAAGCGAGGACGCGACTGCGAACGAGAAGGGGCCTGAGGGGACGCAGCCGGGCGAGGGCAGGGCTTCCGGCGGTAACGGCGGTCGAAGCGATTCGGCAAACGATCTGCAAATGGTCTTACAACGGATTTGGGGTGAATTGCCCCAGCGCCAGCGCGATCTTCTCTTGCAGCAAGGGACCGAATCGTTTTTGCCCAAGTACCGCCCGATGATCGAGGCCTATTTCCGACGTTTGTCGGAGGGACGCTCGGCGCGCGGGAACGACGGCACGGGGAGATTACCCCGGGCAGCGACCACGATTCCGAACGCGGAGGAGCGGAAATGACGGCCCGAGGTTTTCGGTTGCCTGCACGGTCGCCGTTGCTAACGGATTTGATCGGCTGTATGCGGTTGCGCGCCGTTGGCGGAATCCTTTGGGAAGTCTTCCAGAAAGGGGGCCCGGCGCTGGTCTGGCTATGGGGCTTTCTCTGTCTCGCGCTGAGCTTAAATGTATCGGTCGGCGCGGAAGTCGCGGGTGGAACCGATGCGGCGGAAGCGGCGGCGAGTATGATGACTCCCGCGGCGGAACGAGCGGCGGCGAACGGTCTCAAATACTTAGCGAGTCGCCAGCGAGAAGACGGATCCTTTGGCAGCGGCGCGTATCGCGGTAACGTGGCGGTGACAGCCTTGGTGGGCATGGCTTTCCTGGCGGAGGGCAGTCTTCCCAATCGCGGGCCCCACGGAGACGTGACGGATCGGATATTGCGTTACCTCCTCGACCAGTGTCGAGAAAACGGCTTGGTTTTGAACGCCCCGTCGGCCAGTCGCGGACCGATGTACGAACACGGGTTTGCCACGTTATTCTTGGCGGAGTGCCTCGGTTCGACTCCGCGACCGGATCTTCGCGAGAAACTGGCGGCGGCGGTGGCTTTGATCGTCAACACGCAGAATGCCGAGGGTGGGTGGCGATATCAACCGCAAAAGCTGGATGCCGACATTTCCGTAACCGTCTGCCAAATCATGGCCCTTCGTGCGGCCAGGAATGCCGGTTTGCACGTCCCAAAGGAGACTGTGGAACGCTGCATCGAATATGTGCGCAGATCGCAAAACCCCGACGGCGGTTTTCGTTACATGCTGATTCCCGGCGAGAGCGGTTTCGCGAGATCGGCGGCGGGCGTGGTGGCTCTGTACTCGGCTGGAATCTACGAGGGAGCGGAAATCGAGAACGGCATTCGTTACCTGCTCGACTTCGTGCCGCAACCGGGGGTAATCCGTCAGGAACCGTATTACTTCTACGGTCACTATTACGCCGTGCAAGCCATGTGGCAACGCGGGGGGGATGCTTGGATTCGCTATTATCCGGCCATTCGAGAGGAACTGATCCGCCGCCAATCCCCCGACGGTTCGTGGGCGGATCCTATCTCGCCCGAATACGGTACGGCCATGGCGTGCCTGATTCTACAGGTGCCGAACGGTTACTTGCCCATCTTCGAAAGATGAATCGGATGCGGCGTGACGGTGTGTCCCTGTGACAATGCACGCGGAACGGTCTTGAAGGAAGGCTGCCGACAAGGAGGCCTGTGTTGACGACTCGGAGTTTTATCACGGAAAGACGGTGCGCGGCGAGCAGTGAGAATCGTTGCTCTCGCCGGACTGCCGTCGCCGGAGTCGTAGGGTTGCTTGTGACCATGGGGCGTCACGTCGCATGCGCCGGCGTCTCCTCCGCGAACACGAGTGCCGTTGCCGACGAAAACGAACTCGTCCCGTGTTTGCTCGTCGATGGACCGCCGATTCGGGCAGGCTTGGACGGTTTCGATGCCACAGGCAACGTTCGCTTGTTGGTGCCCGATGCCAATGCTTCAGGATCGCGAGTACTCACCAAGAGCTTCGATGATTTCGTGTGTTGGGGGACCTGCCCGGATCTTCAACCCAGCGAGGATTACCTTTACCTCGCCGATGGCACCCTTCTGAGCGGCGGTTGGCAGGGGCTCGATAACGGCACCCTTCGTTGGCGTCACGCTCGGATCGGGAACCTCCAAATGACGACGGAACAGGCGGCGGGCCTTGTCATCGCGGCACCGTACTCGAATGCGGCGCGAGATCGTTTGCTGGATCGAATCGCCGCGGGCAGCGCCGAGCACGACCGCCTCATCCTCACCAACGGAGACGAATTGCGGGGACGTATCCTCCGCAGCGAGAGTTCCGTCGTGCGGATACTGAGCGATTTCGGCGCCGTGGACGTGCCCGCATCCCGCGTCGCCGCCGTGGCATTCCGCGGACCCGGCGTGCGGCGATCCGTTTCGGGGGCGGTGTCCGTGGCCTTGGAGGATGGTTCGCGTTTGGTCGTCGACCGATCGACGAGCGGGCGCTATCCCTTGGAAATCGATCCGAAAAGGGAAAACGAAACGGGAGCGGCGTTCCTCCATCAAGTGCGTCTGGGCGATCGAGTCACGCAACCGGACGCTTGGGAGTTCACGGCGGCGGTGAAGTATTTGCACGCGTTCGGACCGCGGATCGATTACCTATCGGATCTGTCGCCGATGGATTACGTCCACGTACCCTATTTGACTTATGCTCAACCGCTGGGCCGCGACCGCACTCCGCGCGGGGCCTATTTGCGGAGCGGAAAAGCACTTTATCTGAAGGGGCTGGGCACCTACAGCGCGTGTCGGGCCACCTACGACTTGGCCAAGCAGTATCGAAGATTCTGCGCGGAGGTGGTGATGGATGATGTTGCGCGAGGGCGAGGCGATGCGGCTTGCCGCGTTGTCCTGGACGGAACGACCGCCTGGCGAATCGAATCGCTGCGGTCGGCTGATTTCCCGGTCGCGGTGGATGTCAACGTGGCGGGCGCCGAACGATTGGATTTGATCGTGGAGTTCGGTCCGCGGGCGGACGAATTGGACTACGTCGACTGGCTCAACGCGCGGTTGGTACGATAAACGAGCGAGCGGTAAAAGCCCTGCGGGCTACCACGGGGCGATGAGCGATTTTTCCCTCGGGTAAACCGGCAGCCTGCGAGTGCAGGGGCGTCAATCCGGGCGACGAGGCGATCAAGCTCCGAACTTGGCCAGTCTGCCGGCATGGGCCAAGGCCAGGGGCATCAGATAAATCGCTTCGAAGTGTCCCAGGCCGCCTTGCAGGCAGGCCCTTTCGCCGAAGGTTTCCGCGCCATCGGGCCGACAGGTATCCGCAACTAGCAGCGTCGGTACGGGATGCCAACTGTGGCTTTTCATCTTGGCGGGGGTGCTGTGATCGCCGGTAACGATGATGACGTCGGGCTTCAGAGCCTCCACACGCGGCAAGACGGAATCGAATTTCTCGATCATCTTGACCTTGGCATCGAAGTCCCCGTCTTCGCCTCGACTGTCCGTGTACTTGAAATGCACGAAGAAGAAGTCGAAATCCGTCTCTTTCCACGCCTTTTCCAAGACGTCGATCTCTTCGTCGAGCGTAGTCGGTTGTCCTAACAGGTCCATGCCGACCAGGCTGGCTAGGCCCTTGTACATGGGATAGACCGCGATGGCCGCCGCCTTGAGACCGTAGGCCTCCCGGTAGCTGGGGAGATGAGGCCGCTTCGAGAAACCTCGCATGGTCAATCCATTGGCCTTGCTCTGCGAGGCCAGGATCTTGCGGGCTTGCGCGACGAACTCTTTGGCGATTTCCGCGGTCTTGCGAGAGGCTTCGTCGTGGGGGACCGGGTCCAGCGGCGGTTGCCCCACCACCTGCGGATCGGTATCGGCGACGTTGGCCCCCAACCCCTCCCCACGAAATACCACCACGAAGCGATGCTCTTTCACCGGTTCCACGAAGATTTCGACGCCGGGAATTCGTATTGCCCGCAGAGAAGCGACCACGGCGGCGCTTTCCTCGCTGGGAATCCGGCCCGCGCGGCGATCCGTAATCTTGCCGTCGGCGCCTAATGTGCAGAAATTGCAGCGAATGGCCACGTCGTTGGGACCGACGGCGAAACCGATGCCGGTGGCCTCGAGTACGCCGCGTCCGATCACGTATTGGAGCGGATCGTAGCCGAATAGCCCCAAGTGTCCCGGACCGCTTCCCGGCGTGATGCCCGGCTTGATGGGTGTCATCAGTCCGCAAACACCCCGCTTGGCGAGACGATCCAAATTCGGGGTCTGCGCCGCTTCGAGTTCGGTCGGTCCGCCGGGGGTGAGGGGGAGGCCGCCCAATCCGTCGGCCACCATCATCACGATGCGACCGCCGCGTTCTTCCTTCAATTCGGCTACGACTTCTTGAATGTTCATGGGAGGAAGCTCTCCGTAGAATGCCCGGGCTTCGTCCGCCGCTCGCGGGACGGACCGGTTTTCCTAGTCCGAGTGTCGTGGTTTCAAGGCCGATTCCTCTCATCTTCGCTTGTCGCGTGTCGGCTCACAAGGGGCGGGCGAGACGCCTGTTCGCGGACTTTTCTTTTCGAAGCAACCAGACAAAAATGATGAGTTCCATGCGAGGGAGCAAAGCCGGCGGAACGTGATTGGTTTCCACAGTAGCACAATTGGTTGCCGCAGCATCGCAATGCGACGAGAGACGCCGCGCGAGAAGGCTGGGCGGCGGAAGGGATACGGTTCTTAACGGGACAACGTTCAGAAAGGAAATGCGATCCGATGAAGCGTGCCAAGATTTCGATCATTGGAGCGGGTAACGTCGGGGCCACCACCGCGCATTGGTGTGCATCCTTGGAGTTGGGGGACATCGTGCTCTTGGATATCCCCGAGGCAGGCGACATGCCCAAAGGGAAGGCCCTGGACTTGATGCAAGCGTCCCCGATTATGGGATTCGACGCCGATATCCGCGGCACCGTCGATTACGCAGATACCGCTGATAGCGACATCGTGGTGATCACGGCGGGAATCCCGCGCAAGCCCGGCATGAGTCGGGATGATTTGCTTGCCACCAACGCCATGATCGTGGGCGCGGTGGCCGAGCAAATTAAGAAGACCAGTCCGCACGCCATCATCATCGTGGTCAGTAATCCTCTGGACGCCATGGTGCAACGCGTTTGGCAGGTGACCAGTTTTCCGCCGTATCGCGTGATGGGGCAGGCCGGCGTCTTGGATACCGCCAGGTTTCGTACCTTCGTGGCGATGGAACTCGGGGTCAGCGTGGAGGATGTCTCGGCCATGCTCCTGGGCGGGCACGGGGATAGCATGGTGCCGCTAGCCAGTTGCAGTTCGGTGGGCGGGATTCCCCTCACGCAACTGCTCTCGAAGGAAAGACTGGATGCGATTACCCAGCGGACGCGGGACGGCGGCGCCGAAATCGTGAAACTGCTCCAAAAAGGGAGCGCCTACTACGCCCCCGCCGCCGCCACAGCCCAAATGGTGGAGGCTATCGTGAAGGATAAGAAGCGCCTGCTCCCATGCGCCGCCTATTGCGATCGAGAATACGGAGTGGGCGGGTATTACATCGGTGTGCCCGTGGTGCTGGGTAAAGACGGGGTCGAGAGGATCATCGAATTGGCGATGTTGCCCGACGAGGAGGCTGCATTCCGCAAGAGCGTGGAAGCCGTCAAGGGCCTGGTGCAAACCATGAACAAACTAGTCCGCGCGTGACTCCCATCGCGACCTCGGAGTGTCGTGAGGGGAGTTTTACGGCCCGAGACATCGCTGACGGCAGTGCAAGCATGCGGTCCGCCTTGGCTTCGATCGAAGACGGTCCGTCGTCGGCCTGCGCCGTCGCGCGGCGGAAATCGACGCGAAAAAAGGCGGAGATCGGACCTCGCCAAGCACCGGATCGTCGAAGGTCGAATCGCAAAATGCGCTCGGCGGACGGTCGCATGTGGCCCAAATTTTGCTACTCGGCGCCGCGGCGCAAGTACGGTTGACAGATCGCCGCGCGTTGGGGTACAGTCTTGAATACTTGACGCCTGCCGACGCGTCGGCGGACGGTATCGCGAGCGTGAATCGAGCGGTTGAAGAGGCGCAATCGTCGCTTCAAACCTTCAGTCGCCGTCGCCGTGGTTGTCGTGCCCGAAATGTTCGAGTTGCGCGGGCGTTTCATCCTGCTCAAAATCATCTTCTAGGGATCGGGAAGCGAACTTATCCATGGATCGTCGCGCTCTGCCCAAGATGTCCTCCGCGGAAACGTTTTCCAAGCCTTTTTTCTCGGAAGCATCCGACCCCGCGAGCGAGCGATGGTCTCCGGCGGGGCGCAATGCTCGAACGGTTCTGGCGCCGCTTCATTACGAACCCAACTACGCTTATCCGCTGTTGATATGGCTGCATGGGCACGGCGGTTGCGATGAGCGGCAGTTGTTGTACGTGATGCCGCTGGTCAACTTGCAAAACTTCGTTGCGGTGGCGCCGCGCGGGTTTGCCGTGGACGGCAAGGACGACGGCGGTTGGGATTGGCCGCAAACGCCGGACTGCATTGAGGAGGCGGAACGTCGTGTGGGTGACGTCATTAGCAGTTCTTTGCGGCGTTTTCGCATCGCGAAGCATCGGGTGTTTATCGCCGGTTTCGGTGCCGGGGGTACCATGGCCTTGCGTTTGGCCTGGCGACGTCCTCGGCAATTCGCCGGGGCGATTTCCCTGTGCGGGCCCGCTCCGCGTGGGATGCGACCCTTGGCCGACTACCTCGGCGTCCGCGAGGTGCCGGTGATGATTTCCGTGGGCCGTGACGACGACGAATACTCGCCGGTTCTCGCTTGCGAAGATTTGCGTTTTCTGCACACGGTCGGCATCAACATCGTTCTAAGGCAGTACCCTTGCGGTCGTGAATTGTCCACCGAAATGTTGGCCGACGTGAATCGTTGGCTGATCGATATCGTGAACGGCGGAAACGGAGAAGGAACCCTGCCCGACGGTGACGTTCTTCAGCAGGAGGCGTAGAACGCTTGACCGCTCTGCGGGCTTCCCGGCAGCGTCTTTTCACGCGGCTTTCTTCACGACCGGCGATTCGCCCATGATGTCGGTGGTTCTGTGTCGATGCGATGCTCGCATCGCGGTGAACCCGCAGGTTCATTCTCGAGCGGTCACGATCCTCTTGCGAAAGCGTCGTAGGTCGGTCTCGGCCCCGGTCGGAATCGATCTGGATTCCCTTCGTTTTTTTCGGTATTCATGTCCTCGCTGTCGTTCCTCGATGCGGTGGCCGACACGACGCGCCGGCTTCATTCGGTCTAGGGGTTTACCGTTTGGGGGGCGAGGAGTCGCCGGCGTAGGGCTTTTTAGGGACATGGTGGAACCGTGAAGAGCAAGAAAAACGGACTATTTGTTGTGATCTTTTGCTGTGGGTCGGCCGTTTGGATGGCGTGGAGCAATCCGGCCTACGCTTGGCCGACGTCCAAGAATCACGCCTCGAGTAGCTCCAAGGATGGGTCCGGTGGATTTCGATTGCCGAATCTCCCCAACCCCTTCGAGGCGTTGGCGAACGGGACTCGCAAGGCTGCGGACGGCATCAAAGGGCTGTTCAGCGGACCCAAGGAAGAGCCGAATTCTACCGGCTATTACAATCCGAACCCGCCGCGTACCAAAAAGCCCCCCAAGCAAGAGTCCTCGTTCTTCGGATTCTTCAAGAAAAAGGAACCGCAGCGGGTGGAGACCGTTCGAGACTGGATGGCATTGGAACCGGTGCGTCCCTAGCAGCGTAACCGTATTGCGCGTTGCAAATCAGAGAAGACTACCGAGGCCATACGGTCATGTTTCAACCGGTGAGGCGGCCAATGCGGCATCATGACGGCGCTCGGCACACGGCCTTGTTCTCGCTGGTATTGTGCATCCTCGCGTGGACTCTGGCGGGTTGTGCAACGCCTCCGCAAACGTCGCAGGGCAAAGTGCAGACGGTCCAGGATTGGATGAAACTGGAAAGTCCTCAACCGTAATGGCTCGTAGATTGGTTTGGGGGCCATCGCCGCAGTAGTCCGAGCTTCTCGCCCTTGGGGGTACGACGCCGACCGAAGTGAAGACGGGAAAGGGACCATGGCCATGAGCTCGCTTGTCCGCCGAATGGTTTGGCCTGGGTTGGCCGTCATCGCCCTGATTTTTGCAACCGGTTGTACCGGGTTCTTCAGCGGTCAGTTTCTCACGCCCTCCAGTCGCCTCCGGTTTTTCGCGGCCGACGACGACTTTGAGAAGATGGTGGAGAACGATCCCTTTCCGCGGGCCGAGCAAGTGGGGCTGAAAACGCCGAACTCCTCCGAGCCGCGTTGATGGGGCTGTTGCTGATCTCTGCGGCGGTGATACGTGAGCGACGGCGAGACGGCCAATCGCACGTGACCGCACGCCGGTTGCCCCTCTTCTCGCAGCAGCTTCAGCATTTGTGATAGTCCGTCGCCGCCTCCACCATCCCGACTTCCCGTAAAATGCCGCGCGCCAGGGGCCATTGTAAGAGATTTACGGATAAATCCCGGCGTTAAGCGTTCCCAAGCCTCTCGCTCGGTTTGTCGGGGGGCAGCCCCGACAAAGAGGGCACGATCGCGGGGGTACGCCTCGTGCCAATTTGTTGCATCCTGGCTTTCAGTGGGAATAATGGTAATTATAGACAGTCATAAATCGCCACGGATGGTGTTCCGTTCACGAGTTAAGCCAAAACCTCTCTTATGATCCGAAGATTTAGCGGTCAGGGTGTCAATTACGGCTGGCTCGGTGTCGTATTCCTTGTGGTTGCCGGGCTTTTCGCCTTCCTGGCCGGGAACAGCGTGTATCTCTTAGGAATCACCCTTTTGGAGTGGTCCACCGGAGAATCCCTGCAAAACTTCTTTTACCAATTTGCCTTTTTGTTCCATTTGGCCGCGGGGTTGCTTCTCCTGGTCCCTCTTGCTGTGTTCATGTTTGTGCACAACAGGAGGGGCAGGAAGAGTCGCAACACACTCGCGGTCCGTTTTGGTTACGCCTCCGCAATCCTTTGTATTTTGGTCATCGTTAGCGGGCTTTTGCTTTGGCGACCCGCCGTTCTGGTTATCCGCGGACCCGAAGTCCGCACGGTCGTCCATTGGGCTCATGTGATTGGTTCGGCGGCCCTGCTCGGCGGCTATTGGCTCCATCGAAGGGCCGGTCGGCGGAGCGGACGACGCGGGCATTACGCTTGGGCCGGGGCTTCGCTTGGCTTCTTGCTACTTTTCGTCCTGGCTCACTCATTCGATCCTCGCGGGTGGCGGGTCGTTCGGCCGCAGGAGGGTGAGGCTTTTTTCGAGCCTTCTCTGGCGAGGACGGCGAGCGGAGGTTTCATACGGGCCGACGTTCTCATGGATGATCGCTATTGTCGAGATTGCCACGGCGACGTCCATCGCCAGTGGTCGGAAAGCGCTCATCGGTTCAGTTCTTTCAACAATCCGGTGTACTTGGCGGCGGTGCGAGAAACGCGGCAGTTTTCAATGGAACGCGAGGGATCGCCGCGTCGGGCGAGGTGGTGCGCCGGTTGTCACGATCCGGTCCCCTTTTTCAGCGGTCTGTTCGATGACCCGAACTATGACGACGTGTCGCACCCGACGGCCCACGCCGGTCTGACTTGTACGGCTTGCCACGGAATCGTGGAGATCAATTCCGTTCGGGGTAACGGAGACTACGTGATCGAGGAACCGCTCCATTACCCCTTCGCTTTCAGCGACGACCCCGTGCTGAAATGGGTGAACCATCAACTCATCCGCGCCAAGCCGGAATTTCACAAGCGGACGTTCCTGAAGCCTTTTCACAAGACCGCCGAATTCTGCTCGGTCTGCCACAAAGTCCACATTCCGGAGGCTTTGAACGACTACAAGTTTCTACGCGGACAAAACCACTACGATTCCTTCCTGCTGAGCGGCGTATCCGGACACGGTGCCCGCAGCTTCTACTATCCCCCCGCGGCCAAAGAGAATTGTGCCGAGTGCCACATGCCTCCGGAACCGTCCGCTGATTTCGGGGCCAAGCATTATGAGGGGCTGTCGGGCTTGGCCGTGAGAGATCATCTCTTCCGCGGCGCCAACACGGCTTTGCCGTTCTTCCGCCGACGAGAGGATATTGTGCGAACGCATCAAGAGTTTCTGCGAGGCTGCTTGCGCGTCGATATTTTCGGTCTCAGAAGGGGCGATGCCATCGACGGCGAATTATTGGCTCCGTTGCGGCCTCGGGTTCCCAGGCTCGTCGCCGGGGAGACCTATCTGCTGGAGGTCGTGGTTCGGACGTTGACGGTTGGGCACCACTTCACGCAAGGTACGACGGACTCGAATGAGGTTTGGCTGCACCTCCGCGTGGACGATTCGGAGGGGACTCTGCTGGAAAGCGGCGGCATCGACGAGGACGGTCGGGTCGATCCCGCGGCCCATTTCGTCAACGTCTTCATGCTCGATCGTCAAGGGTACCGAATCGCGAGGCGCAATCCTCAAGACATCTTCATTCCGCTGTACGACAATCAAATTCCGCCGGGGGCGGCGGCGACCGTCCACTATCGACTCCCGTTGCCCGAGCAGTGGGCGGGGCGAACGCTGACCGTTCGGGCGGAGGTTCTTTACCGCAAGTTCGACGCCGATCTCATGGAGTTCGTCACCGGGCAAATGAAACCGGGCGAACCCTTGTTACCGGGCCAAGAGCCGGGTCAAACGTACCGCAACAATCTGCCGATTACCGTGTTGGCCGAGGACTCCCTCGAAATGACCGTCGTCGCTCCGGATGCGGATCCGCATGTCTGGGAGGACTCCGGCGGAGTATCCACCGTCGAAGAATGGGAGCGCTGGAACGACTACGGCATCGGGCTGTTTTTGCGTGGTAAGACGCAATTGCGGCAGGCGGCCGAGGCCTTTCGAAGAGTGGAGGCCTTGGGACGGTTCGACGGGGCGATCAATTTGGGCAGAACGTACTTTGCGGAGGGCAACTTGGATCAGGCCGTCGCGGCGCTTCGGCGGGCCGTCGAGTCGCAGGAACCTGATTTTCCCTGGTGGACGGCCGCATGGCTTTCCGCGCAGATCGATCGCCAGCAAGGAAACCTGGAAGCAGCCGCCGAGTCTTTGCGGAAGGTGCTCGCCCCGCCGGATGCCTATCTTCGATCTCGAGGATTCGATTTTCGCCGCGACTACGAAGTGATCAATCTATTGGGTGAAACCCTTTTTGACATGGCGAAACGCTTGCGAAGCAGCCGGCGGCAAAACGAGCGGACGGCGTTGTTGCGCGAGGCGGCGGATTGGTTTCAGCGAACGCTGACGCTGGATCCGGAAAACGTGACCGCTCATTACAACTTGAGCCTGATCTACGCCTACCTCGGAGATGCGGAGACCTCGCAGCGGCATCGCGAACTGCACGCCAAGTATCGAGTGGACGACAATGCGCGCGATCGCGCTGTGGCCGCCGCGCGATCGCGATATCCGGAGGCCGATCGGGCGGCGGAGGCCGTGGTGATTTATCCTCTGCATAACGTTGGGGGCGTGAAAGTCTCGGATGCCGCCGGCCAACAATCCGCGGCCTTTTCCGCCTTAAACGAAAACTGACGATCGACGATTGTTCCGGCGAGCTGAAATTGAAATCTTCGCGTTCGACGAAATCGGCATTTGGTTTTCGATCCGTCTTTACGGCGGTGGTGGTCGTATTGCTGTTGGCGACGGCGGCATATTGGTTTTGGCCGCGCCGCCCCGAACCGGTAGTACGCCAAGCAGTTGCCGCGCCGAGTTTCCGCGCCGCATCCCACGTCCGTCCGCCGAAAGTCCCTTTCACTGACATCACCGAGCAGGCGGGAATACGATACCGGCATTTCAGCGGCGCCTACGGAGAGAAGCTGTTACCGGAGACCCTGGGCGGAGGGTGCGCGTTTTTTGATTTCGATAACGACGGCTTGCAAGACATCCTTTTTGTCAGCGGTTGCCCTTGGCCGTGGCACCGCTACGAAGAAGAGGAATTGGCCGCGTTTCAGGGCACTTTGACGTTGTACCGCAACCTGGGAGACGGCCGCTTTATGGATTACACGGAGGCGGCCGGCTTGGGGGGCCTGAGTTTCTACGGCATGGGTGTGGCGGTCGGGGATTACGATAACGACGCGTGGCGCGATCTGTACGTGACCGCCGTGGGCCCGAATCATCTTTTCCGCAACGAAAACGGCGTCTTCCGTGACGTTACCGACGAGACCGGGACGGCCGGGGATTCCGCGGATTGGAGCACGGCGGCGGCCTTTGCGGATGTGGACCGGGACGGCGATCTCGATCTTTGGGTGTGCCAATATGTGGAGTGGTCGCGGGATATCGACTTGGCACAGGGTTTCGTGCTGACCGGCTTGGGCCGGGCATACGGCCCGCCGCATTCCTTTGCAGGTACGTTTTGTCGGCTTCTCTTGAATCAGGGCGACGGCACGTTTCGCGACGTGTCGGAAGAGGCTGGAATTAGGGTTCGCAATCCCGCCACGGGCGAACCCATGGCGAAAAGCCTGGGATTGCGACCGTGCGACGTAAACGGCGACGGTTGGATCGACTTCATCGTGGCCAACGACACGGTTCAGAACTTTCTCTTTCTGAACCGGCGCGACGGCACGTTCGAAGAAGTGGGCACCATGGTGGGAATCGGGTTTGATTCCGCGGGAAGAGCACGCGGGGCCATGGGGATCGACGCTGCTTGGTATCGCAATGATCCCTGCCTTGGCATCGCGATCGGGAACTTTGCCAACGAGATGTCGGCACTTTACGTGTCGCTTCCGGGCGGGGAGTTTTTCAGCGACGAAGCGGTGGCCGCCGGGTTCGGTCCTCTCACGCGACTGGATCTGACCTTCGGTACGCTCTTCGTGGATTACGATCTGGATGGCCGCTTGGATTTGATTTGCGCCAACGGCCATCTGGAGCAGGACATCCACTTGGTTCAGGAAAGCGAATCCTACCGTCAGCCGATGCGGGTGTTTTGGAACGCGGGACCAGACCAGACCGAGGAATTCACCACGGTGGGCGCCGATCTTTTGGGCGACGATCCCTTCAAGCCGATCGTGGGCCGCAGCTTGTCGTATGCCGACATCGACGGCGACGGAGATCTGGATGTCTTGGTAACCCAGATCGACGGGCCGCCGATGTTGCTGCGAAATGATCTTCCGCCGCCGCACCGCTGCCTCCGGGTCGCGATACGGGACTTCCAGGGCAATCGCGACGGTTACGGCACGGTGGTGGAGGTCGAAACGAACCGCGGGACGATGTTGCGTGACGTGATGCCCACCCGAAGCTATCTTGCTCAAGTGGAGTTGCCGATCACCTTCGGCATTCCCGAAGGAGCTCTCATCCAAAGCGTGCGCATTCGCTGGCCGGACGGTCAAACACAGGCCATGAGTTCCTGGCCCGACAACGGGGAATGGGTTGTGACACGACCGCCCGACCATGGCAATTAGCGCACTTGGTTCGCGGTATTTTTCATCGCCGTAGGTGTTATTTCCTACGCGGATGGCATCGCCCGCGATCATCAATTTCGGGAATCAGATTGCCTAAACTCACCGGCGCCGCGAAAGGGAAACCCCCATCCAGGGTGGAATTGAGTCTCAGATGTATCTATAATGTGGCTAATGATTTGGCAACAGATATCGCATGGTCGCAGGTTTGCTTGATAACAACGGACGTTCGGCTTGCATTACGTGAGGCGGGGACGAAGCTGATTCCCCGTTCTTGTTCCTTGCCCGAAATAGTGTCCGGTTGCCGACTTTGTTGAAAGCCGGAATGTCAGCTTCGATTTACGTAACGCCCCATCCCCTTTCCCCGCCTGAACGGAATCTTCGCGGCGTTGTTTTGTCCCGGTATTCGTGGTTGTTTACAAGGATCGGTTGTCGCTTGAAACAGAGAGCGAGTTGCCCGTGAAGTGGTCCTCAGCAGCTTACCTCGGGGCGGCATGCGTAATCTTCGCGTGTGGGCTGGATCGCCCGATCGGTGCCCAGGAACTGCCGCGCGAGATTCACCCCTGGGGGCGATTCGAGACGGGGGCGTGGAAGATCGTCCGAGGTACCAGTGAGTCTTTGAGCGAGTCCTTGGTAGGCACCGGGGAAGTGCTCACGACCGATTCTCGAACCACGCTGGAGGGTGTGGACGATAAGGGCGTCACCCTGCGTCTGGAAGTCGTGGCGGAGGTGGCGGGCAAGCGGTTTCGCGCCGAACCGCAGACCATTCGCCAGGGGATTTATGGCGAACCGCTGGGAGATCAAGCCCAGGTGATCGAGTTGGGGGAGCAAAAGCTGACGATCCAAGGGCGAGAGTTTCCATGCCGCGTTGCGGAGGTGCGTGTACAAATCGCCGCCGCTCGACTCAATTCGAAGCTTTTCTACACGACTGACGGATCGGCGATGATTTTGCGACGGGAAAGCAGGAAGACCGATCTGGAGGGACGCGTCCTCGAGGAATTGACCGCCGAGACGGTGAGCGTGGACATCCCCTGCAAGGTCGGGTCGGCGATGTTTTCCGGTTGCCAGATTCGTACGGTGCAGATATTTCCTTCGGGAAACTCCACCACGCTGGCTGTATTCGTTCGCGAGATTCCCGGCGGCATTGTATGCCAAACCACCAAGGAATTCGACGAAGGAGGGCGTCTGGTTCGCAGGACCAGTTTGGAGTTGGTGGACTATGGGTTGCGGGGATCTCTGCGCAGGGGCGTCCCCTGGAGGTGGCCTTTCGCCGGAAGGCGCATCTATCGCCTGCCTCCCGACTGGATTGAGCCTGGTCTTTTGCCCGATACGGGCACATCGCTGATGCCTTGAGCTTGATTCCACGTGTCTTTCCCGTGCCTCGTGCGGACTTTTCAATTCCGGCTGCGAGGTAATCTTCTGACCGGCAGCATATTTCGGGACGGTTTGCCGCATCGCATTGAATTTGCGCGGCCCTGCCCGATAATGAAGTTTTCCTGCCCCCTATCTCTCTTGTGACCGTAGAAGGAGTACGGCGAATGGCCAAGAAGTCGATTACGCCGGCCATCACGTTTGACGACGTTCTGTTGGAACCGGCTTACAGCGAGGTCGTGCCGAGTGAGGTGGATGTCTCGACCCGCCTGACCGCCCGAATCGAACTTCGTATCCCGATTCTCAGCTCGCCGATGGATACGGTTACTGAAAGCGCGATGGCGATTGCGCTAGCTCAAGAGGGGGGAATAGGTATCATCCACAAAAACATGTCGATTGAGCGACAGACCGAGGAGGTGGAAAAGGTAAAACGGAGCGCGAATGGCATCATCGACAGCCCGGCCACGTTGTCTCCGGATGCCACGGCACGTCGTGCCAAGGAGTTGATGGATCAGTTGAATGTCTCCGGCGTGCCGATCGTGGAATCGTCCGGCAAGCTAGTGGGAATTGTAACGCGGCGGGATTTGCGGTTTTTGGGGGATTTCGACGTCCCGGTCCGTGAGGTCATGACCAGGGATCACCTTGTAACGGCTACGGGGACTGTATCGCTGGCGCAGGCCGAACGGATTCTGATGGAAAAAAAGGTGGAGAAACTTTTGCTGGTTGACGAAGATTTCAGACTGACCGGCCTGATTACGATCAAGGACATCGATAACCAGCGGCGATTTCCGAACGCGTGCAAGGATCATTTGGGTAGGCTTCGGGTGGGGGCCGCGGTCGGCGTCCACGATTATCAACGCGTGGAAAGCCTGATCGGCAAAGGCGTCGACGTGATTGTCGTCGATAGCGCACATGGCCACTCTGCGAACGTGTTGGAGACGGTTCGGGAAATCAAACGGCAATGGGATATCGATGTCATAGCGGGAAACGTCGCGACGCGGGAGGGGGCCGAGGCTCTCATCCGTGCCGGCGTGGACGCGGTCAAGGTCGGTATCGGCCCCGGGTCGATTTGTACGACGCGGGTGATTAGCGGGGTCGGCGTCCCCCAGGTGACAGCCGTCATGGCCGTTACGGAAGCCGCCGAAGAGCAGGGGATCCCGGTTATCGCCGATGGCGGAATCCGCTACTCCGGCGACATCACCAAGGCGATAGCGGCGGGGGCCCATGCCGTGATGTTGGGTGGGCTGTTCGCCGGGCTTGACGAGAGCCCCGGTGATCGCATCCTGTATCACGGTCGCGTGTACAAGGTGTATCGCGGAATGGGTTCGTTGGGGGCGATGGTCAAGGGATCCAGCGAGCGCTATCGCCAGGACCCCGGCCATCAACCCGACAAGCTTGTTCCCGAAGGCGTCGAAGGCCGCGTGCCCTATCGCGGTCCGCTTGGGCCGTTCGTTTACCAATTGGTGGGCGGGCTCAAGGCTGGCATGGGCTACTGCGGTACGCGAAATATCACCGAACTACGAACCAAGACCAAGTTTCTACAGGTATCCGCTGCGGGAGTTCGGGAGAGCCATCCCCATGACATTACCATCACGCACGAAGCGCCCAATTACAGTGTGGAGTACGCTGAAGAAGATCGGTAATGTTGTTGACGAGGCCCGTCCTCGGGTTCGTGGGATTCCAGTTCTTGCTCTAATACTGGCTTGGTTGTGGATCGGTCCCGTTCCAGGCGACGAATGGCGATCCCGATACGAGACGGCATCCACGGGTTCCGCACAAGGCGAGCAGGCGATTGCCGTTGCGGCGAAGGAGGGTGATTCCGCCGTTGCCGCGGCGCGACACCTCAGCCCGATCGACGACGTTGACGGCGGTGCAAAACCGCGGATCTCCGGCAGGAAAGTGGATAGCGCGGTCGTACCGGCAGGTTATGCGGGCATGGAACCGACCCCGCAGTTGCGTTGGTTGCCTGTGCGCCCAAAGGCGATCGGACCGAACGAGGCGGTGAATAATGCCGCCAGTGTCCAAAAGCCGCCGATTGGGACGGCGGATCACGGCGCGGAGATAACGGAGGGGACCGAGTCGTCCTCCGCTTTGGTGCCTTTGCAATTCGTGGTGCCTTCTCCTGCCGAGTTGGGCGGCGCGGCGTCGGTGGATCCTTTGTCGGACCCGTTTGGCGACGCGGTTCAACCGGGGCCGACCCTTCCGCCCGCCTTATTGCCGCGGCAATCCGTGTCACAGTCCTCGGTCAACGCGCAACCGGAAGTGATTCCCCCTCCCGTCCCCCTCGGGAGTACCGCCTCACAGCAGCAGGCCGAGTCCGGTCAACCCAGTCCGGACGAAAAGTCGCTTCAGGAATTGATGGAACAGTTGCCGCCGGGGCAGAAAGATGAGCGACCGTTAGAGGAGCAACTCACGCAGAAGACGGCACTGCCCGCCGACGAATGTCCGCCGCAAGAGAGAATCAAACCCCTCTCGGATATTACCAACAATATCCGTCCTCAGGGTGACAAGTTTCCCACGGAATGCCCTCTTCCCGCCACGGCCTTCGAGGGCCGTCGTTGGCAACCGCTGGTATTCACTTGGAAGGCCTCGGGATTGTGCCACAAGCCCTTGTACTTTGAGCAGGTGGGCGTGGAGCGTTACGGCCACAACCTGGGACCGATTTTGCAACCGTTTGCGTCGGGTGCGCACTTCTTCCTGACGGTTCCGATCTTGCCGTACAAAATGGGGCTGGAACCGCCCGACGAATGCGTGTACACCCTGGGCTACTACCGTCCCGGCAGTTGTGCCCCGTGGATACTCGACCCCTTGCCGCTCAGCGTCCGTGCCGCCCTGGCGGAAGGCGGAGTTTGGACCGGCATGGCGTTCCTGATCCCGTGACCCAAGCAAGGATTAGTAATGCGGTAGGACAAAATGACAGGCCGGGTGAAAATCGACGCCCGGCCTGTCGGTGGTTTGCAAGCCCATCAACGGTCGCTTCAATTCAGCCCGCAGGCTCCGCCCCCGCAGCATCCGAAGTTATTGCCGCATGGGGGTAAATCTTGTGACTTGCCCACGCGCGCCGAAGCGACGCTGAGTAGTTTGGTCAATCGGCGGTTTCCACACTTCGGGCACTCGGGCGGTTCATCGCCCCGGGTCAGGTGTTCGAATTTTTCTCCGCAGTTGGGACATTCGTACTCGTACAAGGGCATGGACGGTCTCTCCTTTGCAAGTTACTGTTGAACTCGATCAGTCTTTTGCTGTGGCGTCTGCACGGCATTGGGGTCGCCCCGCTCGGGCGGTTGCACGCTTCAGCACGAGACAGTCTCCCACTCTTTGCGCCAGCACGTTTCCGGGAAAGGACCGGGTAGGCGAATGACTTGCGCGACCCGGGACGATTTCGTGGACCATTTCCAATAGCTGCGACCATCGCCGATATCCCATTTCCCGAAGCGGCCAGGCTTGTTGCCGCCAAGCGGCACGCAAAACCTCCTTTATCAAGAATGGATGAAGTGTACGCAGTTCGGTTACACGAAGACGCAGCAAGTCGTCCGTCGCTTCAGCGACGATTCGGGGCCAAGCGGCCATTACTTGGGATTGCACAAAATCGTCATATTCCCGGGCCAGATCGGCCAACCGATTGAGGTGAATCGTTGTGCCTCCCGAGACGCGAGTTTGCAAAATCGGCAACACCCGGTGTCTTAGGGCGTTGCGGCGAAATCGTTGGTCGTGGTTGGAGCGATCCAGGCGATAGCTTTGACCGATGCTTTCCAGGTAGTCGAGAATCTCGTGGCGATAGCACGAGAGGAGTGGGCGAGTCAGCGCCGCCGGGCCGAAAGGCCGAACGCGCGGGATTCCCGCCAGACCCCGAAGCCCGGAACCTCGGACGAGGCGGAATAGGACGGTTTCCGCCTGATCGTCCGCCGTGTGACCGGTGAGGACGTAACGCGCGCCCCATGACTCGGCCTGTTCCAGGAGCGCGGCGTAGCGTCTCTTTCGGGCCGCATCCTCCAGGCCGCGCTGCCTGCTGTCCGTGGGGAGCAGAGGACAATCGACGATTCGGCACGGGAAGCCGTGGCGTCGAGCGATCTCGTCGGTGAATTGGGCGTCTTCATCAGAGTCGCCGTCACGAAGATGATGATTAACATGGACCACGAGGATGCGGTCGCGATCGCTTGGTGAGGTTGCGTCGGCGGTGAGACGAAGCAACGCCGTGCTGTCCGGCCCACCCGATACCGCCAAAATCATTGGCCGCCCCTGCCACTCGTCCCTTGGGAAGGCCTGCTCGAATCTGATTTGGACCGGGTGTCTCATCACGCGTCATTCGAATTCGACTGTCGCGACGCTGCGACCGGCGGAGACTGAGGTTGCTTGCAGGGCAAGCGATCTCGAAATTAGGATCTCCATCGTAGATTGCCAAGTCGCCCGCGGTCGTGACTCCACGTATCATCGCGGAAAATGTGGTACGCTTTTTGCTAGCAAACGGTGTTGCTGTTGAATGGAGCAAGCTTTATTATAAAAGGTAACCCGAGGTTGCGTCTTGGGCGTCATCCCCGGGGATTTTTGTCGCGTGGATTGATTGGACCGCTGTATCGTTGTTTCAACGGCGGCGGGAACCACGGCGGTTTCCGGGGATCGACCGGGAAACCGAGACGAGTCGGACGCTACGAATTACGGTTGATTAGGCATTTGGCTTGCTGACGTTGAATCCTGCGGCGCGACGTTGAGGACGGCGGCGAACACAATGGGCTTGCTTCAGATTCTGTTGGGCGTAGCGGCGATCCTATGGCGGGCGTTGCGCCGCCGTGCGGGTGTCGTTCACGCCCCGAACAAGCTTCCTTCGCTTACGGTCCATCGTTCATCGGCTCCGCTGGATTCAGTTCGGCGTCGGTCCTGGGCTCGATTTTCTCGGGCCTCGCCGACGGGTTTTCTTTTGACGGCGAACCGAACCGCCACGTCCCAGTGGGCGTCATGCTCAGACGACCGTGTAGGTGTGCGAGGGCCGGCACTCCGCCGGTGGAGTTGGGGAACCTTGGTGCTTCCGCCTCGCGGGGGATCGACGCCGTACCCGCTCGCACTTCGTAACCTCTCTCTCGGTCTTTGTCGGTCATAAGGAAACGGAGCGCGCAAACCTTTTCACTCGAAGGTTTTCCCGACGAGGTAAGGGGATTCTTCGGCATTGTCCGACGAAATCGGACGAAGTCGGCTCGCGTCCGCAATCTTGCCCCGGTCCTTGCCTGTGTTCTCGTCCCGATAGCTTTGCGAGGACGTAGCCGTGACACCGGGACAAACCATTTTCGTTGCCGTTCTGTGCGTTTTGGTGGCAGGCCTGACGGTAACGCTCGTCAAGCTGCTCGATTATTTGCGGCGGAAAGACGCCGAATCCGAAGCCCGGCGTATCTTGGATCAAGCCAAGCTGGAAGCCGACAACGTTCGGCGCGAGGCGGAACTGGAAATCAAGGAAAAGGATATTCAGCAGCGCGCCCAGCGCGAGGCCGAATTCCAGAAAGTGCGGGATGAGCTGTATCAAAAAGAACGCGCTCTGGCAAAGCGGGAAGACGAGTTGGATGCCCAGTCGGAGCAACTGCGAAAGCAGGAGCGGATCGTCGAGACGACGCAGCGAAAACTAGCGGACCGTCTGGAGGAGGTCAGTCGGCGCAAAGAGGAGCTTCAGAAACTCTTGGACATGCAGCGACAGGTCCTGCACGAAGTCAGCGGATTGAGTCGAGAAGAGGCCACCAAGCGATTGATGGACGTCTTGGAGATGCAGTTGCAACAGGAAACTGGCGCTCTGATTCTCCGCTACGAGCAGCGATTGCAGGAGATGTGCCGGGAGAAAAGTCGTGAGATTCTCTTGACGGCCATCCAGCGCTACGCGGCGGCTCACACGGCGGAGACTACGACCAGCACGGTCGATATCCCCAATGACGAGATGAAGGGGCGAATCATCGGGCGTGAGGGACGCAATATCCGGGCCTTCGAAAAGGCGACCGGTGTGGATGTGATTATCGACGATACCCCCGGCGTGGTGATCGTCAGTGCCTTCGACACGGTTCGTCGCGAGGTGGCCAGGCTGGCCCTGAACAAGCTCATCGCCGACGGGAGGATTCATCCCTCCCGGATCGAGGAGATCGTACTGGAAACCCAGCAGGAGTTGGATCAGTACATACGCAGCATGGGCGAGGCGGCGGTTCAAGAGGTGGACGTCCGCGGCCTGCACGAGCGCCTGATCTATTTGCTTGGGCGGTTGCATTTCCGCACCAGTTACAGCCAGAATGTGCTGAGGCACAGCATCGAAGTGGCGTTCTTGGCGGGAATGATCGCCGATGAATTGGGTTTCGACGCGGCCCTGGCCCGCCGGTGCGGCTTGCTGCACGACATCGGCAAGGCCGCCGATCATGAGGCGGAGGGCGGGCATCCCAAGATCGGGGCGGAGTTGCTCAAACGTTACGGTGAACCCGCCGAGGTCGTGCACGCCGCGGTCGGGCATCATGATGACCTTCGGGTGGAGAATCCCTACACCGTGATGGTTGCGGCGGCCGACGCTTGCAGCGCGGCGCGTCCGGGCGCTCGGCGCGAGACCTTGGAACGCTATATCAAACGGATGGAGGAATTGGAGGGAATCGCGGGGAGTTTTCCGGGCGTGGAGCAGGCCTACGCGATCCAAGCCGGACGCGAATTGCGGGTCATGGTCAACGCCAAGGAAACCACGGATGAAACGGCCGCCAAGATTTGCCGCGACATCGCGCGGGCCTTCGAAGAGCGACTGAATTATCCCGGCGAAATCAAAGTGACGGTGTTGCGCGAGGTGCGGCATACCGACATCGCGCGTTGAGGTGCGCGATTCTGCGACCGGTGACGGAAGGAAGGACTCTTGATCCGGTTGCTCTGTTCGGCCTCGTTCGGGATGGTGATCGGTACGAAGGGAAAGGCCTGTCCGTGCGCGTACTGATGGTCGGGGATGTGGTGGGGAAACCGGGGCGATATATCGTTCGCACCGCGCTGCCGCTATTGCGACGGTTCCTCAAACTCGATTTCGTTGTGGTGAACGCGGAAAACGCCGCCGGGGGTTCCGGCCTGACGCCGGAAATCCATTACGAAATCGTGGAGGCGGGCGCCAATTGCATCACCATGGGGGACCACGTCTATGCTCGAAAACAGATCGAGGCCGTATTGACCGCGGATTCTCGGATCGTTCGCCCCGCCAACTATCCGCCGGAGGCCCCCGGTCGCGACTACACGATCCTGGCCGCGGCCAACGGAGAGCCTGTGGCGGTGATCAGCTTGCTGGGGCGGGTTTTTATGAAACCCGTGGACTGCTATCTCGCCGCCGCGGACCGCGTCTTGGAACAACTCAGCGGTAGGATTCGCGTGATCCTCGTCGATTTTCACGCCGAAGCCACCAGCGATAAGCAAGTTCTGGCTCGCTACCTGGACGGACGCGTCTCGGCCGTCCTGGGAACGCACACCCATGTCCCCACCGCCGATTCCCAAATCCTGCCGGGCGGCACCGCGTTCCAGTGTGACCTGGGCATGACCGGCCCTCATGAAAGCATCATCGGCCGAAGAATCGACCGGGTTTTGCACACCACCCGGACGTTCGAACCCACTCCGTTCGACGTCGCGTCGGACGACGTGCGATTGAATGGGGCGGTTGTGGAAATCGATTCCGGCACGGGCAAGGCCAAGGCGATTTGCCGCCTGGGCCTGTCGGCCGACGAGCTCCGGGAAACGACCTTGTCAAGAAGGGTCGAGAACGATATCCTTCCCGCGCTGATGGGAAAAGGACATGCATGAGTCCTCCCCAACGCGTCCACCGGCCTCGGAATCGCTAGCCGCTCCGCGGCGGAGCGAATCGCGCGATGACGGCGTGGTCCTCGCCGACGTCGTGCCCTGCGACTCTCCCTGCAAATTGCGTCGGTCGGAGAGGTGGACTGCGGCGCTGGGGGCGGCGCTTATCGCCGGCCTTTTCCTAATTGCTCGGATCATGGTTCCAGCGGAATGCGGCTACGGCAGTCATCGGTCATTGGGTTTACCGGCCTGCACCAGTGTCACGCTTTTGGGAATTCGGTGTCCCACCTGCGGCATGTCTACCGCCTGGGCCAATTTCGTGCGGGGACGTTGGTGGTCGGCCATGCATGCCAATGTCACGGGCTTGGTCCTGGCCGTCGCCTCCGTTCCGGTCGGGATATGGTTATGTTTGGCCGCCGTGGAGGGCCGCTGGCGGTTGCTGAGACCGACTCCGAAACTCGTTTTGGCGGCCCAGTTGACATTCATCGCCGCGGCTTTGGCGGAATGGATCATTCGCCTTGGGATGGGAATCTGAAGGCCGCGAATGGAAGGCTCCGGCAAACGCCAAACCAGGCGGACAGCGAGCATTTCACAACGCAAGGAAACGCCATGCAATACGCACGGATGCCGAAGGTGTCTTTGTTGGGCGGCATGATCTCTCTGTTGATGCTGACCACCGGATGCAGCGCCCTGGCCACGGCCATGTGGGTGACGGGAGCCTATAAGAACCAAGCCGAGTTTCCCATCGCAAAGGAGAAGAAGGTCGCCGTGGTTGCCCGTCCCATGGTGACGCTGACCTATCGTGACGCCCACGTCGACAAAGACTTGGCCCGACGCGTCCGAGCCATTCTCGCCCGGGAGTTGCCCAAGGTGCAATTCATCGACCAGCAAAAGGTGGAGCGATGGCTGGATGAAAACTCGTGGGAAAACTACAGCGATGTAGGCAAGGCGGTTGGGGCCGACTACGTGATCGGCGTGGATATCGAGGAGTTCGGTTTGTACAAGGGGCAAACCGTTTATCAGGGCACGGCCTCGCTGTTGGTTCAGGCTTTCGATTGTGCGACGGGCGACCGCGTCTATGAGAAGCGATTGCACAACATTCAGTATCCCCCCAACGGCGTCGTTCCCACCGCGGAGGTTTTGGAACCGGACTTCCGTCGCGAGTTCGTTACCGTCTTGGCCGAATTCGCTGCGCGACCATTCCACGCTTGGGATCCCAACGAGGACGTGGCCTTGGACGCCAGGTCTCTGAACCGTTGAGCGGCGAGGTTCTGCGTTTTGCGCAAACGGAGGGTGCGATCCCGTTGCTCAACGTCGGCAAGTCCTCTGCTGAAACGCCGAAGATGCGTCCAGCCCTCTCAAAGACTCTTCGACGTTCGATTGCCCATCCAGAGCTTCGGCGGTGATCGCAGGTCGCGTTGCGCTTTTTTCGATCGAATCATCTCACGTGGCGGCGGTCGCCGAGACGCCGGGCGCATGGGGCCGACGCCGCGCCGAGAGTCGGACTTCGCCGTTTGCCTCATTCGCAGAAGTTTCCGGCGCGATTGGTCCCCGAATCAAGACGCCGCATCGGCCTGCGAGAACATCGGCGGTGATTTGCCGCGTACCATTCGGCCAGGCGGCGGGGAGGGATTCCCAAGTAATATCCCAAGATCATCTTTTGGTGGATCCACGTCGTTCGCCAAGGTCCGATCGCATGCCAGCGACGGGCCGACGTGATGACCGCCGAATGCAGGATGACGATGCGACCGATTCTACGTAAGCGGCGGATCAATTCGAAATCTTCCATGATCGGGAGATCGGGGAAGCCGCCGACTTTGTGGAAGGTCTCCGTCCTCACGAACAGCCCTTGATCACCGTAGGGCATTTGGAGCTTGCGAGAGCGGAGATTGGCTCCCCATTCGATCCAGCGAAGCGGCGGTTCAGGACCGTCGATGCGAAGGCGGAATGCGCCCGCCGCCGGTGGCTGAACGGAAACGGTATCTTCAGCGAGTGCTTGCCGAACAGCCTCCTGAAAATGCTTCGGCAGGCGCGTGTCGGCGTGGAGAAATAGGAGGATGGAGCCTCGGGCGGCCCGCGCTCCGGCGTTCATTTGACGCGCACGCCCCGGCGGGGAGACCAAGATCCGGCAACCATCCTGTTCGGCGATTCGCCGCGTGTCGTCGGAGCTTCCGCCATCCGCCACGATCACCTCCACGCCCGACGCGTCCTTCACACTTTGCAGAGTACTTGGAAGGTGTTCCGCCTCGTTCAACGTAGGAATGATCACCGAAATCAGTTCGAGCGCGGCCTGGGGAGTCGATTCTTGGACGCGATACCACACGGCCAGATCGTCCGGGCGATCCACGTCCGAGAGGGTGGCGAGTTGAACGGTCCTGAGGGACAGTTCCTCGGCACGGCGAAGCGTCTGCTCCCGTACCCGTTCGGTCCCCCATGGGATATCCGTGAAGAGTTGGGGCAGGTGACGGCGTAGACCGATCAGATAATAGCCGCCGTCAACGGCGGGTCCGAGCACAAGGTCGTAGTCCGCAAGGCGGTCGAAGGCTTCGCGGATCAGTTCGGGTGTTAATTCCGGGCAGTCCGTGCCGATGATGACGACGCGGTCCGCGCCCTCCCGGAACGCGTCCGCGAAGGCACGTTCCATTTTTTGTCCGAGATCGCCGATGCCTTGCGGACGGTAGGGAAAACCGTTTCCAAAAAGCTTCTCCATGCTCACCGCGTCGCCGCCGGCGAATCGAACCTCGGCAGGCAGGTGGAACTCCGCGGTCAACTTGCGGGCCTGCGCGAATGTATACCGCGTCATCTCTCGCCCGAGCTTGGCGGCCCCTTCCGGTCCCAAAGCCGGAATGAGCCGAGTCTTCGATCGGTAAGGCTCGGGAAATCGCGCGAAGATGACGAGTTTCGTTGTCATATGGGTGAATCGCCGGTTCTTCGGAGCATCACTCGTAAGACGAGACAATCCGTGCCTCGATACTTTTCCGCGCGGCCGATGCGTCACAGGCGCTCCTTCGAGACAACCTCGCTGCAGGACGCGCCGCAGGCAAAGCAGGAATAGCAGCGGTGGTGCTTTAGTCGCACGCGCACGGCGAGGCTTTCCCGCAGCGTATTGCCAAGATCGAAATCCGCGTCGTCGTCAACCAGCGTGCAAGCATACACGCCGCAACGACCGTTCCGTTTGACGATCATTCGGCTGTAACCGCACATGAACGCGGCACGCCGTTCGGCGGTAAGGTACAAGGTCATGCAACTCTCGGTGATGTGGGGAACGTCGGCGATCGCACCGGGCGGCAGGAAGTCGGGGAATTTTACGATCGGCGTATCGCTTGGAAGGCCTGCTTCCTCGAGAAGAGGCCCGTAACGCTCGTCGACTTCCGCCACATTCTCGCCTTGTCCCATCAGGCGGGCAATGGACACGCCGAAACCCTCCGCGTGCAGCATACCCAGCGTACCCAAGGCCTTGCGGAAGTTGCCTTGACCGCGGCCCGCGTCGTGCTTCTCGGGGTCGGGATGATCCAAACTGATGCGGAAAGCCAGGGGGTGCGGCTTGTCCTTCAGTCGGCTCACCTCTCGCATACGGTTGCGCACGGGTTCCGTGCCGTTGGTCAAGACGAAGCACGGGCGGTATTCCAGCGCGAACTCCAATATCCGCAGAAAATGAGGATTGACGAAAGGCTCGCCGCCCGTGAAGGAGAACCGTTCCACATCTAGGTCGAGAGCCTCGGTGACGAACGGCCTTACGTCGTCGAGCGTAAGGAACTCGATGCGGTTATCGCGGGGCTTGGATCCCTCGAAACAAAACGGACAGGACAAATTGCAGTTCGTGCCCGTGTGGAACCACAACTCGGAGAGTTTGGCGGCGTCGATGTATCCGCGGAAGTGCCCCTCGGGCGTGAAGAGCCAATTCGGATCACGGCTTTTCTCGCGTCGAGAAACCCGCTCGGACGCCTTTATGTCAGCAGCACGTGCCGCCGTCCGTGCAGGTGCCGGAGGATTCGGTGGTGACATGGTAGTCGTGTCCTTTCGTTTCACGCGGGTGGCGATGCTTGGGCCTGCTGCAATCGAACGGTCGGGCTTCCACCCCCACCGGTTCCAGCGGTTCGATGAACTCGAAATGCCCCACGTAGGGAGCTTTGCGGAGCAATTGGAATGTCTTGTCGCACACCGCCATCCGCTCGCCGCGGTAATAGACGTGGTTGTCGTCGTCTTCGACCATCTTGAAGGGACCTCGATAGACAACGGCCTGGTTGCGTTCCCAGCACGGCCCTTGTTTTCCCTTGTAGGCCACGACCGTCAGCGAACGGAACTCGATTCCCTCGACGGTTCGCCACGGCTCGGACTGCCGGGCCGCAATGTGCATTCCGTAGAATCCGGCATCCGCGAATGCCTTGAGGAAGGCGTCCTCGCGAAAGGCCCCGGAAATGCAACCGGACCAAAGCTCGGGGTCGCTTCTTAGGTGCTCGGGCACGTCCTCGTCGGAAACGATATCGCTGACGGCGGCGCGCCCGCCGGGTTTCAGCACGCGGAAGATTTCGGCGAAAAGTTGCCGCCGATCTTCGGGACGGACAAGGTTGAGAACGCAATTGGAAACCACGCAGTCGACCGACTCATCGGGAATCATGGGCCGCTCCCGACGCAAAGTCTGCTCGATTCGCCTGAGTGTCAGCCACCCTTCGGGACTGTCGAGAGACAGTCCCCGGGCTTCCTCAGCGAGCAGTTCCAGGTCGAGAGCGAGGTCTTGGATCAAGCCGTAGCGGAATTCGACGTTGGCGTAACCGATGCGCTGGGCGACGGTCTGGCGATGGCGGCGTGCCAATTCGAGCATCTCCCGGTTGCAATCCACGCCGATGACCTTTCCATTCGGTCCGACCGCTTGGGAAGCGATATAGCACACCTTGCCTCCGCCTGATCCCAAGTCCAGCACGGTCTCGCCGTGTTGCACATAGGGCGTGGGATCGCCGCATCCGTAGTCCCTTTCCAGAATCTCTTGCGGAATCGCCTCCAGGAATTCACTGCGGTATTGCACGGGGCAGCAGAGGGCCGGTTCCGTAGCTCTAGCCGCCGCGGAATATCGTTTGGCCACCGAGACCTCCAGGCCGTCTTGGTTTGTCTGAATTTGGCTTGTCATTGAATCATCTCTCGCATTCTCTGGGAGTTACCGGTTCCAAGCGAGCCAATTAAAAAATATCCACCGCACTCGGGGAGTCAAACGCGATCGGTTGTAAAGGTCGCCTATCTTTCGGATAGCCTCGGCCCGCGTGGGATAGGGATGAATGGTAGTCGCAATTTTTCGCAGCCCAAGGCCGTGGGTCATCGCCAAGGTGATTTCCGAGATCAAGTCGCCCGCATTCGGAGCCACGATCGTGGCCCCGACAATGACGTCGGTCCCCTTTTTCGTGTGGATGCGGACGAAACCGTCGGTTTCACCGTCCAAGACGGCGCGATCCACATCGCTCCACTGCTGGGTGAAAGTATCCAGGGCGATGCCGCGGGTTTCCGCTTCTCGCGGGTGTAATCCGACGTGGGCGATTTCAGGCGACGTGTACGTGCACCACGGCATGACGAGATCGCCGGCCTTGGCTCGTCCCAGGAAGAGGGCGTTTCGCAGGACGATTCTGGCCATGAAGTCGGCGGCGTGCGTGAACTTGAATCGCGAACAGACGTCGCCCGCCGCAAAGATCCGAGGGTTCGTCGTGCGGAGACGATCATCGACGTGAACGCCCTTTTCGGCGTCGTACGCGACGCCGGCGGCTTCCAGTTTCAAGGTTTCCACGTTGGGGGTGCGACCCGCTGCGATGAGCAGTCGATCGACGGTTTCTTCCAAGCGCTTGCCGTGCGACTCGACGCTCATGGCGATGCCGTCGTCGCGGCGGCGAAGTTCGAGGTTCCGGCCGCAGCACAACAGTTGTACGCCGTCTTTCAGAATCGCACGCTTGACGATCTCGGCGGCTTCGGGGTCTTCGCGCGGCAGAATGCCGTGGGCGTTTTCCACGAGCACCACTCGGCTACCAAGACGCGCAAATGCTTGAGCCAGTTCGCAGCCGATCGGACCCGCGCCGACGATCCCCAACCGCCGCGGCGGTTCCGTGAGCGAAAAAACCGTCTCGTTGGTGAGGTATTCGACCTGTTCCAGACCGGGGATTCGGGGAACGGCTGCCCGCGCTCCCGTTGCGATGAGGGCTTTGCTGAAGCGGAGTGTTGCGCCTTCGACCTCCAATTGATCCGGTCCTGAGAATCGGCCTTCTCCGAGAAAGACGTCGACTCCCAGTTCTCGGAATCGGGCGGCGGAATCGTGGTGACTGATGTCGGCGCGGAGGCGCCGCATCCGTTCCATGACGGCCGCAAAGTCCACTTGCCGCTCTACGGGAACACACACGCCGAAACGGTCGGCGTCTCGCACGACGGCGGCGACCCGGGATGCGCTGATGACGGCCTTGGACGGTACGCAGCCGAAGTTGAGGCAGTCGCCGCCCAACAGATGACTTTCGACCAGGGCGACCTTGGCCCCCAGTCCGGCGGCACCCGCAGCCGCCACCAATCCCGCCGTACCGCCTCCGACCACCACCAAGTTGTACCGGCCTTCCGGTCGAGGATTAGTCCAGTCGGTCGGATGCGCATTGTCCAGCAGAATTCGGTTGTATGCGTCCTGGGGAAGGACGGTTTCCGCTGTCGCTGTGGGCATGGGTTTCTCCCTGATGGCGGTCACGCTACGACGCTCCTAAAGGCTTGGACGCGAGTGGCGGCGGGGGTGCTTCGGTCTCCGAGGACGGTTCAAGGGCCGGCTTTTCGACTGCGTCCGTTAGAGAGCGTCGTGCGGCGCGCGTGATGACCACCGTGGCGGCGACGGTCATCACCAACCCTAGGACGAAGAAGGCCGTCTGTAATGGACCGCCTTGCACTTTGCCCGCCGCCACCTCGGTCAAGCTCTTCAGGGCGGAGCCTAAATAGACGTACATCAAGGTACCGGGGAGCATCCCTATCCACGAGGCGGTAACGTATTGCCAAAGCCGGACGTTCGTCAAGCCGAAGGCGTAATTGAGCAGGTTGAAGGGAAAGATCGGCGAAAGCCGCACCAGCAATACGATTTTGAAGCCTTCGCGCCCGACCGCGCGGTCGATCGCTTGGAATCGTGGATAGGCTACGATGCTTCGTTCGATCCAATTGCGGAGCAGGGTCCTGCCGATCAGAAAGGCCGCCGCGGCGCCCAGCACGCTTCCCACGGAGACCGCGATCGTACCCGGAATTACGCCGAACAAAAAGCCCGCGCCGAGGGTGAGGATGGATCCGGGGATGAACAGCACGCATGCCAAGACGTAGGCTCCCGCCAAGGCGACAGGCCCCCACGGACCGAGCGAACGGGCTGTCTCGAGCACTTTCGTGAGGTACTCTCCAATGGACGGCAACATCGGCATGGCGGCGATCATTGCGACCAGCGCCAGTGCGATGAAAATTCGTGCGGCGGTCCCGGGCTTCATTGCTTGTTAAGGTTCCAATCGTAATCGAGAAAGGCAACGGAATAGTCGGCGCTGCTAATAAGTTGCTTAGCGTCGGCGGGCATGTAATCCGAAAGACTCGCTAGGGCCGCTTGCGGCGTCGGACCGAAGTCGGACCCAAACCAGTCCAAAATCGCGGATACACGGACGACGTGGGAGGCCCGGTCCACTTGCAGATTCTTGCGTCTGGAGAAAAAGTCTCTGGTGTTGTCCGCGAGTTGTTGTTCGAGCTTTTCCGGGACGTAAGCTTCGTTGCGTAGTCTTGGACACCCGATCGAGGCGCAGACGATCGCGAAGTGAATGCGAGGTTCACCGAGCTTGCGCAGTATCTTGTGCTCCATATCGTTGAGCGAGTATTTTTCGCCGCCTACCGGCAAAAGGAGGTCGTCCCATATGTTGTAACCGAAGAGTTTCGCCGTGTGGTTTCGAATACTGCTGGTCGGATAGACGGCTAGAATCCCGTGGATGGTGAGGGCATTGTAGGCGTTGATCCAGAAGGCCAACTTGCCCTCCTTCGACGATGGGGCCTCGGGATTCGCTGAACTCAACTTCGCCAAGTAACCTTCCAGGGCGGCACGATCGTCACGATTGCCCTTCCAAGCGGCGTAATCGACCATGCCGTCTTCATTGACGTAGCGATGGAGCAAACGATCCCAAGTGGCGTGGTCCACGGCGTCAAAAGAAGGGCTTCCACCGCTGCTCTCTCCTACGGGCCGTGCCGCGGCGCCCACGACCACCTGGGGGTTTTGCAATGAACATGCGAAAAACGTCGTTAAACCGGTGAGTACCAAGGCGCCGGCACTCAGCCAGGTGAACTTGGACATGAGATCCCTCCCAGTTTCGGTGGAGAAAGGCTGTTTAGCTCGCGGCGGAATCCATGAATCAACGACTGCCCGAACCGGAACCCGTGGATGGGCGAGTTGCCGATCCCGCGGAAGACGACCGGACGCCCGATCCCGGAGTTGCGAGGCCGGGCGACGTGGCCGGCACTTCGTACTTGGCTGGATTGGCGAGGAAAGCGTCCCTTTGAGCGGCGGAGGCGAAAAGGTATCGCAACCCTTTGTGAATGACCGTGAACTCCGGCCTACCGGGTACGTCTTGCTGCATGCCGACAAGGCACACGACGCATTTCCCCCCGTAAGCCAGATCCGCGTTGGCAAACGCGGACGGGTTATCCAAAAAGGATTGCTTGGCGTTGTCCCCCGCGAATAGGAAAAGCCTTCCCTCGTGAATTGCGGCGTAACGGATGTCGCCGGCGACGCGCTTGTTCGTTTTAACCCAAGCCACCACGTCGTCTCCACCCAAAGCCGGGATGTATTTGACGGGGTTTTGGAGGAACATTTGTCGGCCCTGCTCGTCGGCGAACAGGTAGGTGCGTCCGTCATACACGGCGCCGAAGGCGGGATTGCCCTTGACCCACTTGCGCATCTCCAAGAGGCTCACCGCGCAGTAGCCTTGCAGAGCCAACGGGGCTTGCCTTGCTTCACGGGTATTCGAGCCTGCCAATGGAATCGTTCCGGTACGGGAAGCGGACGGCGGTCCGGATCGGCTTCCGCTCTGGGCCATCGCGGACAGACCCGCTCCGTTCAGAACTGCAAACACGGTCAAGGCCGCGAACGGTCCAAGAACCCAAGTGCGACGCATCATGTCTCAACTCTCCTTCTCACAAGAACCGATGTTCAACCCGTGCCGCCCGTTGGCGACTACGCACGGTTGACGCGGACGTGAGAGAAAACTTACAGTCGATCGTTGCAAAAAAGTTTCGAAGGGGGCGTGCGTGGCTTGCGATGCCGCGTGAGATGTAGGGCGGTTGGAGTAGATCGGGACCCGCGGTGAAGATGAGTCGTGCAGCCTAGCTGGATGGTGATGTGAAGAATCACCACCTTCGCACGGCGGGCGACGGAAAGGCGCCGATCCGGAACCGGATCAGTTTTCCCGTCCTTGGAGTGCCGATTTGATCCTTGCCCGCGCCTCGGGGGAGAGTGTTGCGCGGGGATCGCGGTCGTCTGGCATCAATCGGTCCGGATGGTTCCGAGCCGCGCGGCGGAAGAGTCGCACTTGCCGAGCGAACGCGGAGCAGAGGCGGCACATCGCCAGGTGCAACCAGACTTGCAGGCGAATGCGGAGGGGAAGCTCGTGATCGAGCGACTCCGAGACCAACTTGGAGACTTCACGACAGCGGAGCATTGTCAGGCCGCTTCCCCCTTTTCAAGATGTCCTTTCATACACCGTATCAAATGCAGACGCGCACGGTGTAGAAGGACCCAAAGATTGGACGTGGTGATTTCCAGTTCCTTACAAATCTCCGGGCTGGACATGCCGTCAATCTCGCGCAAGACGAAAACGGAGGATTGCCGCGGCGGAAGGCCGTCCAGGCAACCGCGAAAGGCCCGCCAAAATTCCTCGCTTTCCATCGCCGCATCGGGGCGGTCCTTGGTGAATCGGGGGTCGAATCGCCAATTTCCTTTGGAATCGAAGAAGTCAGCCGACGGATCACCGCCCCAGTCCCCTCCCGAGGCGGCATCCGGACGATTGCGGCGGCGCACGTACTCGACGACTTTCCGTCTGCAAATGCTCAGCAACCACGCCCCTTCGGAACCTCGGCCGGAATACTGCTCTCGCGCACACCATGCGGCGACGAGGGTTTCCTGGACGACTTCTTCGGCCGCATCGGGGTTTCGCAGACGGGACAGGGTGAAGCGGTACAACATGTCTCCGTGGCGATCCACCCACTCTGAAGGATTGATCGCGGCGGAAGGTCGAGCGTCCGGGTGGGTCATACCATCCTCCAAGACGAGATTAGCCCGGCCATCGCGCGAAACTTTCGTCGGCACTCCATCGCTGAACGCCGTATTGTCGCCCGGGCACGCAGCATTATAATATACCGACCGGTCGGTAGACAAGGAGCACGTTATGGAAACTTCGAACGCTACGAAAGAGCGCATTCTAGCCCGGGCCGCATCGCTCTTTCAGAAGCACGGTTTTCACGCGACCTCTCTTCAGCACCTCTTGGCCGCCGCGGAAGTGACGAAGGGAACGCTATATCACTATTTCCCGGGCAAGGACGAACTGGGTTTGATCGTTTTGGAACGAGCGAAATCGGATTTTGTGGCGACTCTGGACCGCGTTCTTGATGCACCTTCGCCGGGCCGCGCGCTTGCGAGGTTTTTCGATTTCGTGTTGCAAATCCATCGCCGGCGCGGGTTCGTCGGCGGGTGTTTGTTCGGGAACACCGCACTGGAAATGAGCGATGCCGATCAGCGCTTTGTCCAGTCCGTGGAGCAGTTGTTCCGCGAGTGGATCGGTCGGATGGAAAAGGTGATCGGAGCCGCGCAGAAGAACGGCGAAGTGCGAGCGGATGTCTCGCCTCGAATGTTGGCGCTGATGTTGGTGTCCACGATCGAAGGCGGAATCATGTTGGCCCGCCTTCAAAAGAAGGAAGGTCCGCTCAAGGCCTGCTTGGACGGCCTGAAAGTGCTCCTCGGTCTGAATGTTTCCTGAGTTTGGAAGGCCTGTTGTTCCGGCTTTTTTGCAGGAATGAGGTGATTGGATGCAAACGCGATTATTATTGTGGCTTTCCGGCGTGATCGCGCTGACCGCGTGCTGCACGGCATTCTTGGCTCGGGGCACGGAACCGACCGCCGATACGGCTTCGAATGCGTCTCGCTTGGCCGTCCTATGGAGCAGCGGCGACCCCGATGTTGCTCACCGTGTCTGCCTGATGTATACCCATGCCGCGGCGACGAATCATTGGTTCGGCGAGGTGCGGTTGATCGTATGGGGGCCTTCAGCCCGGTTATTGGCGGGAGACAAGGACCTTCAGGCCAAAGTGCAGGCCATGATGAAGGACGGTGTCGAGGTCCAGGCGTGCATCGTATGCGCCGACTCTTACGGCGTGGCTGATACCCTGCGCGGCTTGGGAATCGAGGTCAAGCCCATGGGGCGACCGCTGACGGACATGCTTCAGGGCGGCTACCATGTGTTGACTTTTTGACGGCGAGATTAGGGTGCCCACGCAGACATCGCCCTCAGGCGGGGGGGCTTCGGTGAATCGAAAAGCGGTTTCCTTTGGCGGGGTACGGCGTTTCAAAAGTCGATTTCGATTCGAAGCGTGTCCAGGAATTTGTTGAACGCCGTGAAGAGTTCCATCACGCCGAGGGCCTCCACGATCTCGGCGCCACTCGCCCCCGCCTCGTGAAGCGACGAGAATACGACGTCGGACACGTGTAGCGGATGGCGATTGGCGTCTCGGGCCATCGTGATGAGCGCCTGCTCCTTGGCCGAAAAATCGGTTGCTCCAAGGTCGGCGGCCAGAGATTCGATTCGCTCGTATGTCATCCCCATCGCGCGAAGCGCGGCCGTGTGGGCCGCGACGCAATACGCGCAACCGTTATCCTTGGAAACAAGAACGGCGATCGCCTCCTTGACTTCCCTTCGCAGCGTACCGCCCATCATAATCGTCTTGACCTTCTCCCAGTTCGCACGAAGCAGCGGTGGGTACGCAGCATAGGCGCGAAAGATGTTGGGGATGCGGCCGAATGCGGCGCAAATCTCCGTGAATACCGCGGCCACGATCGGGTCGTCGGAAGCTTCATCCGTCAGCGGAATTCGTGACATGGAACGTCTCCGGTGTTTTTCGAAGATTGCAGGGACGGCGGGATAAGGCATCGTAGGGACGGAAGCGGCGATAAGGCAAGTCGGCCGGCCGTATTTTTCTCCGATTCGGCACCGCATTGGCTGAACTTCGGAGTTTCTCGAGAAAGTGTGTAAGCACCGGCAGTCGCGGGCGTCATAGCTCATGAGAGTCGAGGTTTTCAATCTCATCGCGAGGGACCGGAAACATGCGTCACGGAGAGAATCATTGCTCGGCGTTGCCGCAGGATGTGCTGTGGGGGAAGGATTCCTCGACCGGGGTCGGGTGGCGTGGTCAGCGGATGCGTAAGTGGTTCGGCTTGGTTGGGGGAGCGGTCGCGGCATCGGCATCCGTCGTAATCGCCGGCGGTTTGTTGGGGCCTTGCCCCGCCGGAGAAAGGGAATTCGCAATTTCCGGTCCGCAATTCGTCCAGTACCGCGCCGGTTCCGGGTTCGATCTTCATAACGCCGTGATACCCGGAAACGAGATTCGCTCCGGCGGTCCGCCCAAGGACGGCATCCCGGCGCTGACTGATCCGGCAACGGTGGATGCCGGACAGGCGACGTATTTGAAGGCCGCGGATCGTGTGATCGGCGTCGCCATGGGCGGGGAAGCGCGGGCCTACCCGATCAGAATCCTCAATTATCACGAGGTCGTGAACGATCGACTCGGCGGCGTGCCGATAGCCGTCACGTACTGTCCTTTATGCGATTCGGTCGTGGTCTTCGATCGCCGCGTGGACGGGAGGGTGCTCGAATTCGGCGTTTCCGGGTTGCTGTACAACAGCAATGTGCTGATGTACGATCGCGGCGGCCAACCGGAGAGTCTATGGTCGCAAGTTGCCGCCATTGGGATTTCCGGACCCGAGGTGAAAACCGCATTGAAAACGCTCCCCGTTGAATTGACCGCCTGGGCCGACTGGCGCGAGCGGTTTCCTGCTACCACCGTGCTCTCGGAGCAAACCGGCTACCCCCGCGACTACCGAGTCAGCCCGTATGCGTCGTATTTCTCCAGTCGCAACCTAATGTTCCCAGCCCGACCCCTGAGCAACCGCCTCCCTCTCAAGACTCCTGTTCTGGGCGTGTGGATCGGCGACCTGGCGCGGGCTTATCCGGTCTCGGCCTTTCATCCTTCAGGCGAGACGTTGGAGCAGGAGTTGGGCGGCAAGCGATTCCAACTCGTTTACGACGGCCGGAATCAGTCGCTGAGAGTCGCGACGGCGGATGACGGCATCCAGTGGATGTACGCATTTTGGTTTGCCTGGTACGCCTTTCGCCCCTATACCGAAGTGTACGGTCCACCGAAGTAGGCGTCATCGCGCGTTCCAACGTGCCGGCAACTCGCCCAGGTGAGGTTTTCGGGATTTTTTCCGGAGCGACTGTTTACGGCGGTCGGCCAGATGACCTGGCCGCAATCTCCGCGGCGGTGTCTGGCATAGAGCAACCGCGTCTCAAGAACGTCGGACGTGAAGAAACATCGCGTCGATTTTTTGCTCGCCTACAATAGAGGGCGAAGCGAAGGACGTTGGGCGCCGAAGATTCGAAGGCCACCGGCGGCGGTACCAGCCGCCGTTGCCGTGCCCGCCGCAGCGCGCCGCGCTATCATAAGCGATGCGCGTCCCGCACCATCGACAGACAATCAAGGGCCGTGCAACAATTACGATGTCTTGACTTGTGTAAACGATTGCCTGATCAGCACTGCCGCTTGCTCTAATTCAGACCGATTGCTGATACGCAGTTCCGTGTCCCCCACTCCCCAATGGCCCACGTGGGCAACGTCGCGGGCGAACGCCGGCGGCTCCTTGACATCCTTATACCTTAGCGGGACCCAGACCCTCAAGCCGCTCTGAAGCACGTGAACACTACAAAAGCATTGGTTGGCGTACTCGTAGTTGACGCTCTTTGCAAGGTAACGCCGGGTCACCCCAGAAGGCTCCAGGGACACGCAAAGCTGGTCGATCGTCCGATAAAGCGAGACCGCTTCTTGAGGCTTCCCTGATAAGTGATGCGCCTCGTCGTAGGGGCTCTCGCCTCGTGTCGCCTTTCTGGTCTTCCACGCCCTTTTCGCCGCGGCTGACCGGCCCGGCCTCGGTGCTTCGGCAACCTGCGGCGTCGTGCTAACCGCTGTTCCGCCCATTGGCGGCAACTGTCCCAAAATCCGTGCAAGACTATCCTTGATGCGAGGAGGCGACAGCGTAGTATCGCCGATCGCATCACGGAGCAGCTTGAGAAGCTTGTTGGGCGGATTAAGCATCAGGCACTCCAACGCCTTGCGCACTTTCCCGTCGGTGAACGTCTGTTCCCCCAAGGCGTCCAGCGTTCCGCGCGCCATTTCCTCGCGCGAGAACCGCCACATTAGTCGGGCGATTTGCTCAACGCTCATGGCTTCGGAAGTGTCAGGAGCGATATTAACTTCAAACATCAGCTTCTCTGGCGCCGGGCACTGCTCCATGCTCCGATAAACCCGCCACAAGATACCATTGGTCAAAATACACCAGGCGATACCATTGTTGGCCGCATAACCGACCACCTGGGTGACTGCCTTCACGTACTCGAGGGCGTCCCCGAGCGCCTTGGCTTCTACGAGCAGCACCGGATTCTTGTTGAGCTTCAGTGCGTAATCCACCGACTTGCCATCGACTGTAGGATACTCCAACTCCACCTCGTCCGGGTCGCGCACGTCCCAGCCCAGAGCTTGCAGCAACGGGTCGATAAGGATTGTCCGCGTTGGGGTCTCCTTAAGCCCCTGAGTGCGAAGCGCGGGCAGCTTCTGCCGTATGGCCAGAATGGTCTGAATCAGCTTCTCCATCTGTCATTCCTTTTACTCTCCGCCACCAACGATATGCCGCAAATTCCATTCCAGCAATAGGATATGGCAAGGGCAGCAATCAGTCAACATCTTCTCCAAACCAAAATTGCAGTCAAACAAGGGTTTCAATCGCGAGGGCTAACCCTTTCTCGGCTGTTGGGAGCGGTTCTCCCTCCGTTTCATTCTCAGCAAGGTCCGCCAGGTCATCGGTCGAGCCGGATTCACCGAGGCGGACCGCGAGGACCTGATTCAGGAGTTCGTCCTCGACCTGCTCGAGCGTCGCAAGCACTTCGACCCCCGCTCCGGAACCTGGGAGGCCTTCGTGGTCGTGGTGTGCGAGAACTGCCTGGCCACGCTCCTGGAGCGTCGGCGTGCCGAGATGCGCTTGCCCAAGCGCGAGGAGGGTCGCTCGAACGTCCCATCCAGGACGGGGAGAGCAGCCGCACGGAGTTCGGCGAAACCCTTCCCGACACCCAGCCGGGCAAACGGACCGGCCATTGGCCGCGGCCCGCCCAAGGAACTGCCGAGTTGGTCCAGGACGTTGCCACCGTGCTCCGGCCGCTGCCCGACCACGAGATATGGTCAATACTTGTGGATGATGAATTGAATTAGGCGGCGGCTTGGTCGAGGCGGAGGCCGGCTTGGAAGACGACTCCGCGAATGACGTCGGGCAGCAACTTGTGGCCGTCCAGCAGTCGCCGGCGGCGGGCGGCGCTTTCGGCCGGTTTGAACATCATGGTCAAGGAAGCCAGGCGGCTGCCGCTTCCTTTGGTGCGGCGATGCCGCAGGCGGATCGTGGCGAAGGTGGACTCGATGGGGTTGGTCGTCCGCAGGTGATTCCAGTGCTCGGCGGGGAAGTCGTAAAACGCTAGCAGCTCTTCGCGGTCCTTGGCCAGGCATTCGGTGGCCTTGGGATACTTCGCCTGGTACGTCTCCAAGAAGGCGTCGAATGCCTGGTTCGCAGCTCGGCGCGTGTCGGCCATCCAGATCTCTGGTGCATCGCTTGGGCCTGGGCTTGCTTCCCCTTGGGGGGCTTGTCCAGCACGTTGGCCGTCTTGTGCACCCAACAGCGCTGCTCCCTGGTCGAGGGAAAGACTTCGGCGACCGCCTTCCAGAAGCCTAACGCTCCGTCGCCCACAGCCGGCTTGGGATCGATCGTCAAACCGCGACGCTTCACATCCAAGAGCAACTCCCGCCAGGACTGAGCGGTCTCCCGGTAGCCGTCGGTCATGGCGATCAGTTCCTTTTGGCCGTCTTTCGCGGCGCCCATTAGCACCAGGATGCATTGCCGATCTTCTTCCAAGCGGATGTTGACGTGGATGCCGTCCGCCCACACGTACCCATACTCCTTGCCTTCCAAAGAGCGGGAGGACCACTCCCGGTACTCCTGCTCCCAGACGCTCTTGAGCCGCGTGATCGTGGTCGCGGATAGGCCCGGACAATCCGGCCCCAGCAGCGCCGAGAGCGTCTCCTGGAAGTCACCCGTGCTGACGCCTTTGAGGTGCAAGTAGGGGATCAACTCCTCCATGCTCTTGGTCTTCCGCAGGTACGGTGGGAGCAGCTTGGAGTTGAACTTCTCCCGCTGCTCTTCCGGCCGGCGATCTCGCACGCGAGGCTGCTGCACCGCCACTTCGCCCGCGGCGGTGACCAGCTTCCGCTCGGGCAGGTAGCCGTTGCGGACCACCCGGCGACGGCCACGGTCGTCGGTCACGTGCTGATGCTCGTCGATCCACTGGGCGACTTCCGTTTCAATGGTCTGGGCTAGCAGTCGCTGGGCTCCCTGGCGAAGAATCTCGTCCAAGGAAAGCCTCGCCTCTGGCAACGTAATCGTCGATGCAGTAACTTCTCGCATGGTGGTGTGCTCCGGGGAAAAAGGATGCTTCGGAAACACCTTTCTCGCCAAGCACACCGCCTCTTTCAACGCCTCCCCGGCCACAACTTTCGGTGATATCTCTTTCCAGGATTCGCAGTCCCGCTCGCACGGCCTTGATTTGCATCTCGATCGTCCATCCAAAGGAACGATCGGACATGCCGAGTCGGCTGAGAGCGGTGTAATCCATGGCCCGAAACGGGCCCAAATCCGTGTAGCGAGCTTTGAAAAGGAGTTGCATCAGAAAACAAGCCAGGCGGTTGCCGAGTACGCTTACGATCGGCATCGCGCCGGGTTCCCGAAGACCTTGCAGTCGCGAACCGAGCACGAAGTCCGCGGTGCCATGCAAAATGGGCATTACCAAGTCGGGCAATAACTCGGGGTGATCGCTGTAGTCCGCATCGAGGAAGACCACGACACTGGGCGGTTGTTGGCCCGCCTCGATCGATTCTTGAACGGCGGTCAATCCTCGCATGCAGGCCGATCCATAGCCGCGTCTCGGCTCATCCACAACCGTCGCTCCGTGGGAAGCCGCGACGGCCGCAGTGTTATCGGAGGAGGCGTTGTTCACGACGATGACTCGACCGACCTGTGGGAGGGCTTCCAACACCAACGGGAGCGATTTCTCCTCGTTGTAGGCGGGAATGACAACCGTGACTCTCTCCAGCATCGACAGCCCTTGCGAGTACGTTTGGGTCGAGACCGCGTACGGATCTGACACGAAATGAACGCGGTCGTTTATGCTTTCCGGCTTGCACGCCCGGTTCGCTCTCGGCGGCACTCACTCCGCGAGGTTCGGAGCCCTCGCTTGTTAATCTTACCTGCGGCAGTGGTTTGCCCGGTCGATGTCCGCGGAGTGCGGGCGAAAATACTCGTTGCATGGCGTTGACGGCGCAACCGTGCAATCCTTACACCTGCTTATCCCGATCGGCGAGCCCGGTTGGAATCGGGCACAACCAACGGGCGGGATGTCACTGCGTTGGAAACGCGGGATTGGCGACTGCGACCGAGCGGCGGGAAATTGAGAGCCAATTCATTGTGACGGTCAATCCGGCAGAAAGTGTCGTCCCGGCGGTGACCTCTTTCGGATGCTCGCCGGTCGGTCGGGGTGAAGATCGTCCTCAACAGTAGGGTAGGGCGTTCGTCTACTTGACCGCGTCGTGCATAATGAGACGATTGCGTCGCGGCTTTCCCAAAAAAAGGGGCCTGCGGGCCGAAGAGTGATTGCGGCGACACGTCGAACGTTTCCGTGCTGTTGCCGAAGAGTTCGAGCTTGGCTCCTGCGTAACAAGCCGGGCCCGTCTATTGGGCGGTCGCGCGGAGACATTCGGTTTGCCGCCTACCAAGTGTGAAGACAACGAATCGGAGGTGCCGGAGTGATGGCAAAGATCTATACGCGAGCGGGAGATTCTGGGGAGACGGGGTTATATCGCGGTCCCCGTGTCGGTAAGGACTGTCTGCGTATCGAGGCCTACGGTACGGTGGACGAGCTGAATTCTTCCATAGGGTTGCTGCGTGCGGAGCCGATTCCCGAAGAAATCGATCAACTGTTGGAGGCAATCCAGAATCGGTTGTTCGAACTGGGCGCAGAACTCGCCACTCCCGACGCCGAACGTCACGGGACGCGTTACATCCGTGCGGATCATGTCCGCGAATTAGAGGAGGCCATCGACCGTTTCGATGCCGATTTGGAGCCGCTGACACGATTCATCCTGCCGAGCGGGACCCGTGCCGGGGCGCTTGCGCACGTAGCGAGAACCGTTTGCCGGCGTGCGGAAAGGCGCTTGGTGGCCTTGATCCGGGAGACGCTGGCGCTGGGTACGCCCCTGTCTCCGACGTCGCTGGCTTACCTGAACCGTCTTAGCGACTTGCTTTTTGTCTTGGCCCGTTGGCTGAATAAGAAGGAGGGCAAGCTGGAAAGCCCTTGGAATCCTCCGGCGAGGACTGCATCTGGCAAAGACTTGTAATGCCTATTGTGTCGGCGTGTACGCGCGCATCGTAAGCACGTAAGACAGGGGCGTTTCCCCACAGTTGAGATTTTCAGTTTTTAAGTGTGCTCGTTTTGCGTGTTCCGGGTGCAGGTAGTCATTTTGCCAATAATTTTCGTTCACATATTTGATCAATATCGATGGATTAGATGATGGCTTGTCTGTTTTGTAGGCATTAAAGCGCAAATCGCGTGCGTTTTGATGTCTTTCTCATATTGCGGAATCGCGTTTGCTACTTCCCGTCGATGTTCTACGTTGGCCCCGGAGTTGCGTGAAGGCGTCTTCGCGTGTGACTCCCAACAACCGTTCCATCGAAGGGGAATTGCAAAGCGATGAAAGTGCTACCTGCGAGCTGCGGAAGAAGCATCCGAGCAGGCACCGTGTTTGCGGCCGTGATGCTTTTGGGTTGGATGCCTCACGCGATCGCGGAGGAGGCGACGGTTAGCGAGGCCGGGTCGCCGGAATCCGCGACGGTCGAAACCGTCAAGCCTTTTGCCGAGATGAGCGCTGAGGAGAGACTGGATGTTCTGGCCGCCTCCGCGCTGGAGCTGGATGACGCCGGGGGCGTCGCGCATGGTTGGCTTTTCAAGGATGTCAACATCCTTTGGACCTGCCTTGCGGCGTTTATGGTCTTTTTCATGCAAGCGGGCTTCGCGGCCGTCGAGATCGGCTTCACCCGAGCCAAAAACGCCTGCAACATCCTAATGAAAAATCTGCTCGATTTTTCCATCGGAAGCCTCCTCTTCTGGATGGTGGGATTCGGGTTGATGTTCGGCGTCACGAACGGCCTCTTCGGGACGACCGACTTTCTGTTCAATAATGGAGGGGAGGACAATTGGGGCTGGGCGTTCTTGATCTTTCAGACGGTTTTCTGTGCCACGGCGGCGACCATCGTGAGCGGTGCCGTTGCGGAACGCATTCACTTCCATGCGTATCTGATCTACTCCGCAGTGATCAGCGCTCTGGTCTATCCGATCTTCGGGAGCTGGGCTTGGGGAAGCCTCTGGGAGGGGTTCGGTTGGCTGGAAAACTTGGGTTTTCACGATTTCGCCGGGTCTACTGTCGTGCACTCGATCGGAGGGTGGGCGGCCCTGGCCGGTGCGATTGCTCTCGGGCCTCGTATTGGAAAGTTCCGCGACGGCAAGATCAATCCCATCCCGGGGCACAATATTCCCTTGGCCGGTCTGGGCGTTTTCATCCTCTGGCTGGGGTGGTTCGGTTTCAACCCCGGTAGCACCACGGCCGTCGGCGGCGGCGACTTCGCGTACATCGCCGTCACCACGAACATGGCGGCGGCCGCCGGTTCTATTGCGGCGCTGATCGCTTCCTGGGTCTTGTTCCGAAAGCCGGACCCGACTTTCGCGCTGAACGGAGCCTTGGCCGGACTGGTTGCCATCACCGCCGGTTGCGATGTTCTGCCGGTCCCCTACGCCGTTCTTACGGGCGCCTTGGCCGGTGTTGCCGTCGTCTTCTCCGTCCTGTTCATTGATCGCATCCGCATCGACGATCCGGTCGGGGCGGTTTCGGTCCATGGTGTCTGCGGGGCGCTGGGTACGCTGGCGGTGGGGCTTTTCAGTCGCGACGGCGGCCTGTTCACCGGAGGAGGCGTCGCGCTCTTGGCGGTTCAAGCCCTGGGAGTCGGCGTGGCGTTTGTTTGGGCATTCGGACTTGCCTTGCTGCTGTTTTACGGGATCAAGTTCACCGTCGGTCTCCGCGTCTCGCCGGAACAAGAATTGGCGGGTATGGACATTACCGAACACGGCATGCTTGCCTATCCGGAAGTGTTCGTGGTGGAGTCGGGACCTTCGGCCTCGGGTGCGGCATCGTACTCGATGGCGCGTCACTCTTGACGCTCGGGCAACTCCGGTCGATATTCCGGTTAGAATTGCTTGGACCGACCGCGATCGAGAGGAAACCCGGCGGACTCGGCCGTTTTCGATGCGATTCGAGGAGGGGGCCGAGCGCCGCACGGAATTGCCGCGGGCAAGGCGTAGGCGTGATCCATTGGCTTCGCATTTCCGCTCACAAGGAGCAACGGTATGAAAAAGATTGAAGCCGTCATTCGGCACTTCAAGTTGGAGGATGTCAAAGCCGCGCTGACCAAACGCGGCGTCCAAGGGTTGACCGTGGTCGAGGTCCGGGGGTTTGGCCGTCAGCGAGGCCATACCGAGGTCTATCGAGGGACGGAGTACAGCGTGGACCTGGTCCCCAAGATCAAGATCGAGGTCGTCGTTCCGGACGAAGACGTGAACGGCGTGGTGGAGGCGATCGTAGAATCCGCCTACACCGGCCAGGTCGGCGACGGCAAAGTCTTCATCAGCGACATCATCGGAGCGGTCCGAATTCGCACCCGCGAAACCGACGATCAAGCGTTGAAGTAAACGGGATCGCCGCCAATGATGAAACCGGACGGTCGACCTTTGGAATGATCACGCGCATCGCGTCTTATATCGAAGCATTGAGGGAGCGGCTCGCCGAGCAATCGGCTGACATTGCAAGGATGGTACAAGATGGCCGTCCCGGTCTCGAGGTTGCCGAGGCGGTCACGGCGATGCGGGATGAGGTCGTTCTTGCGCTGTGGAATCGCTGCGCGGGCGAGATGGAGCACGCAATCTCGACTCGGGCCTGTCTGCTTGCCGTGGGCGGATACGCGAAACGACGCTTGTGCCCTTGTTCCGACGTGGACTTGTTGCTGATCGTCGCCGATCGAGATCCGACGCCGGCGGCCAAGTCTTGCGAACCATTTTTCCGTGATTTGTACGACGTCGGATTGGATGTGGGCTTCAGTGTGCGCGAGGTCGAGCGGACATGGGAAACGGCGATCCAGGATCCGCTTTTTTGCACCAGCTTGTTGCAAGTTCGCCTGCTTTGGGGCGATGAAAGCTTGCTGCAAGATTGGCGAGCGCGGTTCCGGCGCTTCCTGCGACGACACTCCGCCCGACTCATTCTCGACGTGAGTCAGGCTCGGAATCGCGAGAGGGCCGAGTTCGGCGACACCGTGTATCTCCTCCAACCGAACGTAAAACGCTCTCCCGGTGCGCTGCGGGACGTCCAGTTTATCGAATGGATGGCCGCCTTGCGGTTTCAAGAGACGGCACTGGAGAAACTGTCTCAATTCGATGCGGTGACGGAGCAAGAGGCTGCCGCCATTCGCGAGGCGGAGGACTTTCTCCTACGAGTCCGACAAAGGTTGCACGTTAAGGCGGGAAAGGCGGAGGACATACTCTCTCGCGCCGCCCAGTGGTCGTTGGCCGAGGCATGGGGGTTTTCGGACGGCGGCGGATTGTTGGGCGTTGAGAAGTTTATGCGCGAGTATTTTCGCCTTACGGAACAGGTGGATGCGGTTCGCGCCCGGGTCTTCGCACATGTTGATCCGCGACGGCGTTTTCGCCGCGCGTGGGGAAGAGTCGTTGCGCGAAAGGTGGGGCCGATCGCGCGTCTCGCCGGCAGCGAGATCGTTTTGACGCGATCGGCGAGGAATCAAGTGCCGCGGAGCTATCTTCCGCTGCTGTCCTTGATGGAAGCCGCGCTTAAGCACGACGCGGAAATTTCGCCGGATGTCTGGCACTGGCTGGCTTTGCATCGGGACGCCCTGCCGGAGGAACCGTCGGAACGCGAGCGGGAACGCTTTCTCCGGTTGTTGGACGGGACGACTCGGCTTCCCAGCCTGCTGCGGCATCTTCACGCGCTGCGGTTGCTTGAGCGGTTTATTACGGCTTTCGGCCACGCCCGAGGACTGTTGCAGTTCAATCAGTACCACAAGTTCACCGTGGATCAGCACAGCCTCATCGCCCTGGAGCACGCCGTCAATATGTCGCGTGATTCGGGCCTACTCGGCCGCACGTATTCCGCCGTCGCCGACAAAGCGATTTTGCACGCGGCCATCCTCTTGCACGATCTCGGCAAGGGCTACGACGAAGATCACTGCATTGTGGGGGCGAGGATCGCGGAAGAGACCGCGCGACGATTCCGTTTGTCGGAGAAGCGTGCCGAGCAATTGGTGTATCTCGTCAAAAATCATCTGCGGATGAATCATTTGGCGCTTCGGCGGGATTTGAGCGACGATAAACTGGTGGTCGATTTCGCCGTGGAAGTCGGTTCGCCCGAGTTGTTGCGGATGTTGTACGTGCTGACGGCGGTGGACTTAATGGCGGTGGGCCCGGACAATTGGACGGGATGGAAGGCCGATCTCTTGGCCGAGTTGTACCAGCGCGCGATGCGTTGCATCTCCGACTCGGGCGATATCGTGGCCATGGGAGGCCGAATTCTGGAAGAGCGTCGCCGAGAAATCTTGGCTCAACCGGCGGTGCGGGAACTCGATTCACGGTTGCAACGCCTGGTAGCGGCGTTGCCGGAGGGGTATCTACTTTCGGCCGATCCGGAACGGATAGCCGAGGATCTCAAGCTGATGGCGGGGTTAGGCGATCAGTCCGTCGAAATCGCCGCGGAATTCGTGCCCGCCGCGGAAAGCATGGTATGGACCGTGGCGACGCGGGAAAGGATCGCCGAGGGCGTGTTCCATCGATTGACCGGGGCATTTACCAGCCACGGTCTGTCCATTCTGTCGGCCCAAATCCATACGCTCCCCGGCGGCCTGATTCTCGATCGCTTTTGGGTGCGGGATCCGTTCTATCGCGGGGAACCTCCGCCCGATCGATTGCAACAGGTTCGCGAAGGCCTCTTGCGATCGCTGGCCGCTTCGAGCCGATTCGAGCCTGTCTTCCGAGAGCGATGGAAACCGTCCCATCAGGCGCTGGGTGACTTGCCGCGGGCCGCCGTTCGGGTGGAAATCGACAACGTTTCGCTGCCCGAATTCACGATTATCGAGGTCTTCGCTAACGATCGCGCGGGGTTGCTCTACCGCATCGCCCGGACCTTGTTCGAGGAAGGATGTTCGGTCTGGCGGGCCAAAGTCGGGACGTATCTCGACCAGGTGGTGGACGTGTTTTATGTTACGGATCGCGACGGGACGCCGCTTTCCGACCCGGCGATATTGGCCCGAATCAAGAACCGCCTGCTCGACGTTATCAATCGGAGGGAAGAGTAGTCCCTTGCGTCTCCGCGCCGGCGTCCGCGGCGCGTTCATGCTCGCTCCATCGACCGAGAAATCGGCATCCGACCAGAATCCGTCGCTCAGCTTGCTGCGGTAGTTGCTGCAATCCGCCTTCGTCGCCGATGTCCATTTCTTCGGGCATGATATCTCCGTTGGGATAGACGTAAACCGCCACCGCGTGCACAACCTCAGCGAGCAGATAGATTTTTTTTCGAGGGCAGCAAAGCTCCACGATCAAACTTTGGAATTGGGGGGAATCGGGCAAAAAAAAGGCAATTCCCCCACCGTTCAGGTCGTAGCACGGGACGGAGATGAAGTCCCCGATTCGGCAGGTCGCTTCGTCCACGACCGGGGCAATGCGTTGGGTCATTTCGAACGAAATGCGGCGGCGTATACGGCGGTTTTCCAGCAATCCGCCGTGGGATTGCCGCACGATGCGATGAATGAGTTCGTAGAAACCGGCATCGCCGGCCGCTTCAACGGTGGGCATCGTTTCCGTCCCAATTCCGCGGTGGCATCATAAACGCGGTCTGCGCAAACCGTCGAAAATCGTAGCCGAGGGGCGATTACGGAACCGGCACATGCTTCGTTTCGAGTCCCGGGCGCAAGATTATATTTCTCCCCCACGCCCTCGATGAGGACGTAGTCGACGCGCGACCCCTCTGAAGTCTTATAGCTCATGATTTGCCGTCGCGACAAATCCCTTCTATCGGAGGGGTGGGCCAGGCATGGTCGGCGGTCTGATGTTGCCGTTCCATTATTGAGCTTGGACACGGCAGGTGCGTCGCCTGCCGTGCACGTCGCCGGGCCATTGCACGGCTTTGCCGGCAGGTAGTCTTTGGCTCGCGGCTTGACGTTTCTCGCTACCGGCCACTAAAGTGAATCTTCATTCGGCGTCTTACCGACGCGTCGCACCGACCGGCGGATGCCGGATGATGGCCCGCCGGCCAATGATTCGAGGGGAGTGATTCATGCCCAAAGAGCAGACGCTCAGTCGTATTCTGGATGGCGGCGTTGTCGCGGTGATCCGAGCCTCCAGCGGAGAGGTCTTGGCGGATGTGGCTGCTGCGCTGGCGGAGGGGGGCGTTCTCTGCTTGGAGGTTACGTTTACGGTACCCGCCGCCCATCGCGTGCTCGAAGATCTGACAAGCCGCCTCGGCGGTCGGGTGGTTGTGGGGGCGGGAACGGTCCTGGATCCCGAGACCGCGAGAGTCGCGATATTGTCGGGAGCGGAGTTCGTGGTCTCCCCAACGGTCCATCTCGGCGTGATTGAGTTGTGCCGTCGCTATGACAAAGCCGTGATGCCGGGCGCGTTGACGCCGACGGAGGTCTTGAACGCTTGGCAGGCCGGGGCGGATATTGTCAAGATATTCCCTTCCGAGATCACAGGCCCAGCCTATCTGAAGGCTTTGCGCGGCCCGCTTCCCCAGGTCCGCGTCATGCCGACCGGCGGGGTCAACCTGCTGACCGCCGCGGATTTTCTCAAGGCCGGAGCGTGCGCCTTGGGTGTGGGCGGGGCTTTGGTCGATGCCAAGGCGATCCAGGACCGCGACTTTGCCCGGATCACCACCCTGGCCCGGCAGTACGTCGAAATCGTCCGTCGCACCCGGGAGGAAATGAAGGGCGGCAAGTGATCACCGCTTGTTAGGCCGCCGACGCGAAAAACTCGGCAAAACACCGTCCAGAGCAACAACCGGAAGGCCTTGACGCCGGTATCCATGAGCAAAGCCCTCGTCGCATTTGATTTCGTTCTTCAGGAGCGAGTGCCGCGGGCGCCGCTGTACGTCTTTTTTGGCGACGACGAGTACTTGAAGCGACTTTGCTTAGAAAAGATCCGCAGCGCAACACTCGGCGAGGAAGACGCCGATCTCAGCTACCGTGCTTTTGAAGGAGGCCAGACCGGCTTTGCCGAAGTGGAGATGGAGCTGAGTACTTTGAGCATGTTCGCCGACGGTCCTCGGATGGTCGTTGTCACGGAGGCGGACAAGTTCGTCAGTCAATTCCGTTCGCAGTTGGAGCGACTGGCGGAATCGCCGCCGGCGTCGGGCGTGCTTGTGTTGCTGGTGGATCAGTTTCCCGCCAACACGCGGTTTTATAATGCGGCGGCCAAGTCGGGCATCCTCGTGGACTGCGGCGTCTCCAAAAGAAAGCCGGCCGAAATTGCCGCGTGGCTTACGGATTGGGCGACCGCCGTCCACGGATTACGGCTTCAAAAAGCCGCCGCTGACATGCTGGTGGAACTGGTGGGGGCGAACCCCGGCGCCCTCGATCAAGAGCTTCAGAAGCTCTCCCAGACAGGAACCGCCAAGTCCGTTACCCCGCAAATGGTGAGCCGCATTACCGGGACTTGGCGAACCAAGGCGGTCTGGGACATCCTGAACGCAGCCTTGGATGGCCGCACCGCGGATGCCTTGCAGGAACTGAGCCTGCTTTTCCAGGCAGGCGAGACGCCTCTTGGCGTCTTGGGGATGATGTCGTCGACGCTCCGGCGTTACGCGACTGCTGCACATCAAGTGGCGCGCGCACAACCCGGACGACCGCGCCCTTCACTCCAGCAGGCGCTAAAGGAGGCCGGCGTCCCGCCTTTCGCCCTGAAAAATGAAGAAGCGCGATTACGGCGACTCGGTCGCAAGAGGGCGGAACAACTGCCGGATTGGTTGTGCGAACTCGATCTGGCCATGAAAGGGGGAGCGGCAACGGACCCCCGAGTCCTCTTGGAACGCTTCGTTTGTCTGCTCGGCCAAACCGAACTGGCGGACTTCCAGGGTCGATTCTTGCCGATATGAGATCCTAAGCGGTGGATGACGGCAACGGGGCTGGCGGCCTCTTGCCTTCCATCGGTCGTGCGTCCCAACGCGAAGACGATGCCTTGCCGGTCCTGCGCGTTCGGTGACCGGCGGTTGTTTCGTGCAGGTGCCGCCGCGAGTATAATCGGGGGGAACTCGGCACGATGGGCGAAGTCGTCGGCTTTCCCGTCGAAGAATGTTGTCCCGACTGTTCCAGCCAAGCCGTCCGATTTGCGGAGGTACGAAATGCAACGCGTCAGTCGCCGTCGTTTTGTAGGCATGTCGATGGGAGCCTTAGCCGCCACGGTGGCAGTGCCTCGGATTGCGAGAACGCAAAACCCCAACGAGAAGGTGGGCATGGCCATCATCGGCATCCGCGGTCGGGGAGGTGAGCACATCAGCGCTTTCGCCGACGATCCGCGAGTTCAAATCCTCTATTTGGTGGACGCCGACCGCAAGGTGGGCGAAGCTCGCCTGGAAAGCCTGGTCAAACAAAAGGGTTATCGTCCCAAGCTCGTTCAGGATATGCGGGAAGCTTTCGCCGATCCGGCGGTGGATGCCATCAGCACGGCAACGCCCAATCACTGGCACGCGTTGTGCGGCGTTTGGGCCATGCAGGCGGGAAAACACGCGTATATCGAAAAGCCGATTTGTCACGATATCCCGGAGGGATCGGCCCTCGTGGCGGCGGCCAAGAAATACAACCGTGTGTGCCAAGTCGGCACGCAGTGTCGCTCCAATCCGGCTATCATCGAGGCCGTGGAGTTTTTGCGGCAGGGCGGCATCGGCGAGGTCAAATTCGCGCGGGGACTGTGCTACAAGCGTCGCAAGTCGATCGGTCCCAAAGGGGATTACCCGATTCCCGACGAGGTCGATTTCAACCTTTGGAGCGGTCCGGCGCCGTACACGAATCCGAAGTGCACGCGGCCCCAATTCCACTACGATTGGCACTGGCAGCGCCTGTACGGAAACGGCGACCTGGGCAACCAGGGGCCTCATCAAACCGATATCGCCCGGTGGGGGTTGGGCATCACATCTCATCCCGTTTCCGTCATCAGCTACGGGGGGCGTTTGGGTTATCAGGCCGAACGCAAGGACGATTCCTACGTGGACGCGGGCGACACCGCCAACACGGAGGTCTCGATCTACGATTACGGCGACAAATGCATCGTCTTCGAGACCCGAGGTCTCTCCGTCGAGAATTGTGCGGATGAAGAAATCAACACGTTATTCCAGACTACGGGCGAAGGCCGCATCGGCGTCATATTCTACGGTACCGAGGGTTACTTGGCCCAGCAGACCTACACGCGCTGCGTGGCCTTCGACAAGAATATGAAGCCCATCAAGCAGTTCGGCGGGGGCGGCAATCATTATCGGAACTTCATCGACGCCGTGTTGGCCGAAGACTCCGGCAAATTGAACGCTCAGGCCCTAGAGGGACACCTTTCCGCCGCGATCAGTCATTTGGGGAATATCTCCTACTACCTCGGCGAGGGCAACAAGGTCTCTGCCGCGGAGGCAAAGAAGATTTTGGCGGATGTGAAGAGTCTGGACGACAATGTGGCCACTCTGGAACGCACTCTCCGCCACTTGACCGATAACGGCGTCGACTTGGAAAAGTATCCCATATCCGTCGGTCCTCAATTGAAGTTCGATCCCGAAAAGGAAGTATTCCTGGAGTCTTCGGAGGCAAACGCGCTGCTCCATCGCGAGTACCGGGAAGGGTTCGAGTGCCCCACTGCCGACAAGGTCTGACGCCGTAGGACGAGGGGCCATGACCCGAGAGGGCCGGGGCGGACCTGGTTCCGGTTCCACCCTGCGGGGTATTTCTCCCCTTGTTGGTTGGTAACGGAAGATTTATGATACTGGGCTGAAGTTTTCCGAAGGGCGGCCTCCGGAGCAGGGGTCGCCCTTGCGGATATGCTAGGCGTACTCTTTCGGTGGGGTCTCCGGGAACCTCGTGACGTCCGCTTGAGGACTTTGGTGGAAGTCTTGACCAGCGGACGTGACTGTATTTCGGACCATTTCCTCGCCCGGCGAGTACGGGGTTGTCGCGTCGTTTTTTCTCGCCCGCAGGCTTCTCAAGAGAGCCAATGATGTTTGATCCGAATGCCTTCATGGTTTTTGCCGAAGCGGCGAACGCGCCGGGGGGTGACGGTGCCGGAGCGTGGTTGACGCTGTTGAGCCTCTGGTTGCCGCTGATCGTGATCTTCTATTTCATCCTCATACGCCCTCAGCGTCGGGAAAGGCAGCGACGGGAGGCCATGCTGGCCGGCATCAAGAAAGATGACCGCGTCCTCACCATCGGCGGCATCTATGGCGTAGTGACCAACGTCAACCGAGACGGGCAGGAGGCGTCGGTGACCCTTCGCGTGGATGAATCCAACAACGTCAAGATTCGCGTGGCGCTCTCGGCGATTGCTCGTGTGTTCAATGCCGAGCAGGCGACGGAGACGCCGTCCAAGAGTTGATCGGAGTTCGATACAACGGAGTGTGGTCCCGCCGATATCGGCGTTCTTCTTTGAAGCGACGATCGTGCGAGAACTCTAGAGAGAACCGAGAATCGTCCTGATTGAGTCACTCTGCGAACTCCGACGGGTAAAGACTTCGGACTTCGGAAGAGTGAGACCGAGGATTGAGCCTGGAAGAGAATCCACAAATGCGGCAAGCACGTTTGAGTTCGTGTATCACGCTTTGGGTTTTCGCGACGCTGGCGGTTTTGGTGCCGGATACTCTGGCGGATCGTCGGGGGATCGTCTTCGGCGAGGAGTCCCCGCCGGCGGCGACGCAACCGAGCGCACCGTCTTCCGATGCTTCGGCGGAACCCGCTATGCCGGGGTTGGATGTGCCCTCACAGCTAACCCAGCAAGAGGCGACCAAGGAAAGCGCCGCGCAGCCCGCGGAATCGACCCCGCCAAGCGCGGAGGGATCACCCGCTTCGTCCGAAAACGTTCAATCCGGTACGGAGACACCGGCGGATCAAGGTGCGGCGGTGCCTCCGTCGACCGGCGGCGAAACGAGTCCGCCTTCCTCCGGTGCCACGCCTCAATCGGCGACGGAGGCCGCGGGAGGGGAGCAGCCATCGCAACCGGGGTTCGTGGCACGAGTGCTGAACGCAATCGTCTTTTTCGGGACTCTGGCGTTGGTCTTGGTGGTCCCCATCGTTTTGGGGTACTTCGTGGCGAAACAAATGCGGTTGCCCGACTACGGGGGGAAACTCGCGATTTTCTTCCTCACGGTGGCCGTGGCCGTTTTCGTGCTGCTGACCCGTTGGCCGCCCAAACTTGGCATCGACCTCAGCGGCGGTGTGACTTTGGTGTATGAGGTGGAAGGCACGGTACGGCAGGCCGGGGCCGGGCGGACGCCCGCGGGCGGCGAGACGTCCGAAGTCAATATGGATCAACTAATCGCCGCTTTGAACAAGCGTGTGAATCCGTCGGGCGTGAAGGAGGTCACTATCCGGCGATTCGGCCCGCGGCAGATCGAGATCATCGTGCCCGAGGTCGACGAGGACGAGGTCAACCGTCTGGAACGCGTGATCAGCAGCGTGGGTACGCTGGAATTTCGCATCTTGGCCAATGCGCGGGATCATCGCCGCATCATCGAGCGTGCTCAGACTCTGGGTCCTGATGAACTGGAATTGTATGACGATCAAGGGAATCTCTTGGCATGGTGGGTACCCGTCGCCAAGGGCCAAGAGCAAAGCATTGGGTCTTTCGGCGAGGTAGCGGTCCGCCAGGGTCAATACCGCGGCGAGCCTTGGTTGCAGGTCTTGGTGGTCAAGGACCCTCAGGATGTCACGGGCGCGGACCTGCTGAGGGTCCGCGAGAGCGTAGACGAGGGCGGTCGTCCCTGCGTCTCCTTCGTCCTGCGAGTCGGCAGTGCGCAGCAACGATTCGCCACGTTGACCAGCGAGAATCGCCCGGATCCCAATACGGGCTTCGAGCGTCGATTGGGCATCGTATTGGACGGCTATCTCTATTCCGCTCCCACAATCCGCTCGACGATCTCGGCCCAGGGACAGATTACGGGCAACTTCACGCAGGAGGAGGTGCGGTCTCTATTGCAGGTGCTGGAAGCGGGAAGCCTTCCGGCCATGCTCAGCCCGCAACCCATCAGTCGGTTGATCACGGGGCCCCAATTGGGGCGCGATACCATCCGGCAAAGCGTGACATCCATGGTCATCGCGGGTATTTTGGTGTTCGCCTTCATGATCGCCTACTACCGTTTCGCGGGCGTGATCGCCTGCGTGGCGGTGGTGCTCAACCTCGTAATGTTGGTGGCCGTCATGATCATGGTGAAGGCGGCGTTTACGCTGCCGGGCTTGGCCGGCTTGACGTTGACCGTCGGTATGGCCGTGGACGCCAACGTCCTGATCTATGAACGCATTCGTGAGGAGTTGAGTCGTCAGGCCACACTGCGGATGGCGATTCGCAACGGATTCGAACGCGCCATGAGCGCCATTGTGGACTCCAACCTCACGACGATGCTCACCGCCGCCGTTCTATACGCGGTCGGCACCGACCAAGTGCGGGGCTTTGCCGTGACCCTTTTCCTGGGTCTGGTTTTGAACTTGTACACTGCCGTGTTCTTGGCTCGAATAGCTTTCGAGATATTCGAAAGAAAGCGCTGGATCAAGAAGTTGACCATGATGCAGGTCATTTCGTCGACCAATTACGACTTCATGGGTGCGGCACGTTATGCGATCACCGGATCTCTGATACTCATCGCCGTGGGGATGGGGGCCCTGTTTATGCGAGGGCAGGGGGTGCTGGATATCGACTTCACGGGCGGCGTGGCCGTGGAACTGTTGTTCAAAGAGCCGAAGGATATCGGCGAGGTGCGGCACCGTTTGCGAGAGTTGCGAGATTTGGCCGTCAGCGATGTGCGATTGGAAGGCGAAGAACCGCATCGACGGTTTGTCATCAATACGGCGGCGGAACCCGGCGTGGAAGCTCAGGACTATCTCAATCAAGTCAAAAAGAAGATTGCCGACATCTTCGGCGATGAGTTGGTGCACTACTCGCTGGAGTTGCAACCGGTGACGGAGACCGGCGCCATGTCCTCCCGTAACCGCGTGGGCGGCTTGGCTGGGACGGGGTGGCCGGCTCTTTCCCCGTGGATTTTTGGACAGGCGGAGAACGCGGGGGCGGCAAGCGACTCGTCTGCGACCGCGGGGTCCGAGGGCGCAGTCGCCGGTTCTGCGTCGGAGTCTACGGCGGGAAACGCGGACGGCAAGGTCGAATCATCGGTTCCCGTCTCGCCGGCGCCCGCAAGCGCAGAAGGTAGCGCGGGCGATACCAAGGCCGCCGCCGCAGAGGGATCGGCACGGACTAATCGCTCGGCGGCGCCGGCTGTGCGTTCCTGGCCGACCCGGGTGAAACTCCTCTTCGATCACAAGATCGACTACGACACCGTGAACGACCTGGTCGCCCGGCAATTGGCGAAGCTTCCCGAACCGGACAACAAGGCGGATTACGAAATCTATAATCGTGAGTATCGTCGCGGCGATACGGCGGGCTACAACGAATGGGAAGTCCGAATCGCGTTGCCGCCCGAAACGGGCATGAAAGTGGTTGAGCAAGTGCGGGCGGAATTCGAAGCCATCCCGTACTTCCCGTCCTCCAACACGATTGGTGGAAAGGTGGCGGGTAGCACCCGAGTACGGGCCGGTTACGCCCTGCTGTTGAGCGTCATCGGGATCATCGTTTACCTTTGGGTCCGGTTCACGCGATTCAGTTTCGGTTTAGCCGCCGCCGTGGCCCTATTGCACGACGTCTTGGTCACGGTGGGGCTAATCGCACTCAGCGCGTATTTGACGGGATTTCTGCAATTTCTGCTCATCCAGGAATTCAAGATCGGTTTGTCCGTCCTGGCGGCCCTTCTGACCATCGTAGGCTATTCGGTCAACGATACGATCGTGGTATTCGACCGCATCCGAGAGGTCAAAGGAAAGAATCCCAACCTGACCGTTGGAATGATCAACACGAGCATCAATCAGACGCTCAGTCGGACGTTGATCACGGCATTGACGACCCTGTTCGTTATCGTGGTTCTGTATATCGGCGGGGGTGCCGGTATCCATGGTTTCGCCTTCACGCTTTTGGTGGGCGTCACGATTGGGACCTACAGCTCAATTTTCATCGCGTCACCCATCCTGATGTGGATGACGGCGGTACCGGAGTCTCAGGTCAAGAAGGTGAAGGCGCCGCAATACGTTTCGTGAAAATCGATCCCAAAGAATCGCGGTCGTCGGTGTCGCGGACTTGTGACGAATGGGATGGTTTTGCCGATCGCACCTGTCCCATCCATGAGTAAGCGTCGATTTTGGGGAATCGCGTCGGGGTTGGCGAAACGCTAGCGGTCGGCGCGAATGCGCCGGCGTGATGAGTCGGTCTGCATTCCGGATGATGGGAGATCCGATTCAAGGAATGAAGGCCGGCGACATGAGTCGGCCTTCTGCTTGTTTCGACGCTACGACGCCGGAAGGAGCGACTCGGCGTTTCGGAGTTTCACGGATGGTTTGCCGATAGACGCTTGTCGTCAACGACAACCGTTCGAGGATCTCCCCGTGGATCGCGGCCTATGGGTGTTTCTGATTTTCGCCGTCATGTCTTGGGTGACGGTATGGGCCGTCTTGATGCACCCTCGCGGCCTTCGGGAAGAACCGAATCCCTTGGCGGCAAGTGAGCTTGTCGCCGCATCGCCCGCTTCGGCCTCTCTGCTGTCCATACCGGCGGCATCCGCGTCTGAGGATGCGATCTTGACGACGCGCGGGATTCTCCCAGCGACCGATGAATTACGACGCGAGATTCAGTCGATCGGTAGGCATTTGGGGGACGAGAAGGCGGCTCCGCGACTCATTTCCATCTTTCCCGGGCGAACGAGTCGTTCCGCCGCGAGCGGTTTGTCCGACGTGACGACAATCGGAAAAGACGCGGCAAAGCGAACGAGCGGGGCAGGGGAGGCGGCGGAGATTGGGGGCTCCGGTTGGGCCGACCGTACCCGGACCCAAGACGAACGTTCGGGGGTTAGGGACGTTCCGGTCGAAATGCCTTCCACGACTCCGCCGGTTGTGCATCGCGTGCAGGACGGCGACACGCTGCCGGACCTCGCGGCCCGCTATCTGGGCGACGCATCTCTGTGGCCGGTTCTCTTTGAGCTGAACCGCGATCGAATCTCGTCTCCCGACCTGCTACCGTTGGGGGCTCCGTTGATCGTGGATCCTGCCCGCGCCGCTGGCGCTGAGCACGGAAGAACTGTGTTCCCTCAAGCCGTGCCCGGCCTAAAGGATGATCTGCCGCCGCTGGAATCGGTCGATACGAGCAGGTTCGTGGATCCGGCTGATTCAAGGAAAATGCCCTGAGCGTTCGTTCGCGGTCGATCATTTGCGACCGGTCCGTTCCTGCCACGGGACGGGCAATTGGGCGGCACGATCGTCCAAGAAGCTCAGGATCGAATCGAAAATAGGCTGTTCAAAGCGGGCCATCAATTCGCGCCCTTGCAGAGAGGTCGCAAACTTCACGAAAAACAAATCCTGACCTTCCACGGTCTGGCCGGGGTCGGGCACCCGGTGAAAGCGCGCGAGCAAGTTGTATATGCGTTGCGCGTCGCCCGAGTCCCGCGAGGACTCTTGCCCCACGATGATATAGACGGAAATCTGCTGACGCACGCCCGGATGATTCAGGGCCGCCTGGACGGACAAACCGGGGACGGACCACCGCGGCGAGATCAAAACCAGGGCCTTGACGTCCTGACCCTGCTTCAGGCCAGGATAGATCGGCCAACTCCAGTCCAAACGCGCCCAATCCAGCGCCACCGTAGCCCCGACGTCCAACCCGATGAGGCTCAGCTTTTCGATATTCAATTCGCCGGCGTTGTGTTTTTGTTTCAGGAAGGCCTTGCAGGTTTCGAGGTCGAACTGCACCATGCGGGCGACCTCCGCGGGGGGCATGCGATCGACCGTAATGGTCACCGTGCTGCCGCCGGCCGCTCGCTGCGTGCTGTCGCCGTGACCGCGCAGGTCCGGGACCAGTACGGCGTGTCCCGCCGCTTGCAGGACGGGGGCCAACCGGGCGAAATCGCGTCGACTGCCTTTCCAACCGTGCAGCAGAATGACCGGTACGGCCTCTTTGCCCAAGGTCGAGGGGTAAAACGTTGCGCGAATCTGCACGCCGTCCTTGGTTAAAAGGTCGCTTCCGCCGACCTCGATCGGTGCAGGCAGACGTTGGCGCGTCGGCGCCTGAGCGGGCGCCGGGGGTGCCGCAGCGGGCGGCGCGGGCGGGGCGGGCGGTTGCTGCCCCGCGGCACCGCTCCACGGCGTCAAGCTGATGGATACCGCAATCGCCGCGATACCCGCGACTACCGGTCCCGGTAGCCTCAACTCCACGATCCGGCCAATGCACCGACCTTGCAGTCGCATGATTCGACTCCGTGCAGAAATAGTCTTGTGATGTCTCTCGATTCGCCCCGAAATGCCGCGTCATTCCGCCTCCGCCTAACGGCGATCGGGATATCCCGCGCGGTCTTGGAGTCCGCCGTTTTCTCTAATCGAATCGTAACTTGGCGATGGAATGCCGTCAACGAACGAAAACGCCGTCACCGAACGTGATGTTAACGCCTCTCGGCAGGCCGGGTTGCTGATCCGTCTCACCGCGGGTCGGCGACGGTCAACGCGGTGCGGAACAACGGAAAGCGCCGGGCATCTCGCGGCTATTCCACGCGGACGACTTCGATCTTGATGCGACCGATGACCTGCATGAGAGGGAGGAAATCGGTGAATGCAGCCGAAGAGCCTAGACTGCTACGCGTCAGCGTGATGTGTCCGACACCGACGCCGCCCGATCCGAGAGTGGCGTCCAGCGGAATCCAACAGCCCTCCAACCACACTTCGGTCCACATGTGATAGTAGAACGCACCTTCGTGGTACAAAAGCCCCATCGCAACGCGCGCCGGAAAGCCGCGCGCCCGTGCCAGCGCCGCCAAAAGAACGGCGTGTTCCGTGCAGTCGCCTTCGAGTTTACGGGCGGCATCCAGCGCCGTGCCGAACGCGTTGCGATAGTTGCGGTTGACCATCGCGCGATGGACGTAGGCCTCCATGGCCGCGATCTCCAGTCGGGGAGAGTCGGCCCGGGCCTCCGCGATCGCCGCCTCAGCCATGTCGCGAATTTCAGGGGCGTCGGACTGGATGTACGCATTCGGGTTTCGATCCTCGTCGGTCGCCGTTTCGCCGCAGTTTCGTGTTGCCGCCTCGCGCACGCGTCGAGCCTGGACTTCGATTTCCACGGTGTGATCGTCCAGTAAGCGGGCGGACTGTCGCGAATCGGTGAAGGACGGAATCTCGATTCCGCTGCCGGGAAAGATGACGCGATAGACCGCCGTACGGGCGGACGCAAGGTTTTCGGGCGCGGGCTTGACGGGGATGCGAATGTCATCCACCAGGTCCAACATGGCGGTCGGATCGGCCATCGCCCTGTCCTTGTCAGTCAGTTCCGACACCAGATTAAGAGCCTCGAGGCGCTGCCGCCGCACCAGGCCGGATGCGTCGCACCAAAGGACGGAGTTGAGGGGCGGAGCGCTTCCGATCTTGTTCGTAACGCGGATTCGCAGGAGGCGGATCGGACCGTCCGGCGTGGTCACCGATTCCCAATCCTCCGCCGCAAGCCGCGCTTCGCCGACTTCGTTGAGACCGGGTAAGAACAGGCTCAATGTTCGTTCCTCGCCGGGTTGCATGGGGCGACGCCACAAGTCGGCTTGGATGCCCAGCATGCCGCCGCAATGCGGCGGGATCGGCACCGTCGTGTTCACGGGACGACCTGCCGTTTCGATTTCCAAAAGCAATTGATCGTTTTCTCGTCGCCCCCGTTGGCGAGTCTGAAGCGGGCCTTGAATCATGTCGAGTTCAAAATCTTGCAGTTCTCCAGACGGCGTTTCCGTACTGCGGTATTTCATCACGATGTCGATCGTGGTACCGGAACGATTGATGGTGAGGCGGTTTTCGCCCTGGATTCGCCACAGGGTTCCCTCAGGCGTGGAGATCGGCTCGATGCTTTGGTGCTCGTAGCCGACGTGTCGGCCGAAGACCGATTGCATGTACCACAACTCGGCCTGCGGCGGAGTCTCGGAGGCGGGGTTCGCGGCGTTGGAGCGGTCCGGCGTACCGACAGCGAGAGGGTTCCCCGGGCGACAACTCATGGCGGCCAATGCCATCGCGAGCAGACCCGCCATGGCCGTTGTCCGAAAAATATTCGGCGCGGCTCGGGGCGGCGATTTTCCGATGATCGAGTGTGACCGAGGCGGCGACAATGAGTGCGACGGCGATTTCACTTTCAACAGTCTGCCTGTTCCCTAACGTGCGACCGCCGGGCGGGGTGGACGTCTCTTCTCTTGGAAGTCCCAGTACGGATGGTCGCGATGTTCCCGGCGCAAAATATCCTCGATGCTCGCCACGATGTCGGGGTGCGCCGAGGCAATGTCGGTCGTTTCCTTCGGATCGGTTTCCAGGTCGAACAGCATGAGCGGCCCATCCGGCTTTTGGTAGCAATTCAGGCGGATGCCTTTCCAGCGGCCCATGCGCACGGCTTGCTGGCCGCCATAGCCGTAGAATTCGTACAAGATGAACTCGTGTTGTTGCGGCGACTCTTGGCCGAGCAGGGTGGGAAGAAAGCTGATGCCGTCGCAATCCGACGGCCGGGGTTGGTGCGTCAGCTCCATCAGAGTCGGCAAAACGTCGTAGAAGATCCCGACTTGGTCGCTGACGCTGCCCGCTGGGACGCGACCCGGCCAACGGGCGATGAAGGGTACGCGCACGCCGCCTTCAAAGACGCTCCCCTTGAAACCTCGCCACGGGCGGTTACTGGCAAAGAACTGCGTGTCCGCGCCTCCGACGTCTTCCGGTGGACCGTTGTCCGAGGAGAACATGACGAGCGTGTCGTCGGCCAGTCCTAAGTCCTCTAAGGTTTCCATGATTCGGCCGACCTGGCGGTCTAAGTGGCTGATCATGGCCGCCAAGCACGCCCGAGGCGTACGGTGCGGCAAGTACCCCTTAGCTCCCAGGTAAGGCGTCTCGGGAAAACGGCCGAGGTATTCCGCCAAGGAGCTTTCCGGCACCTGGAGTGCGAGGTGGGGGATAGGCGACGCGAAATAGAGGAAAAACGGGCCATCGCGGTTGTCGCGAATGAAGCGGATCGCCTCGTCCAGCATGAAGTCTGGGGCATAGTCTTTCCCGGCGTATTGGGCAATGACGTGAGGATCCTGAGGATCGGCATCCGCGGGAAACTTTTGGTGAGCGGCAAAGGGTGGGTTGTCGAGCGTGATCCTTTCGGCGTTGCGGTAGAGATAGGTGGGATAGTAATTGTGGGCGTGACGCTGGCAGTTATAGCCGAAAAAGAGGTCGAATCCTTGACGGTTGGGATCGCCGCTGCTGCCGGGCGCGCCCAGTCCCCATTTGCCGATAGCTGCCGTTCGGTAACCTGCCATCTGAAGCAATTCGCCCAACGTGATTTCGTCCCCCGGTAGTGGCAACTGGCCCTCGGGCTGAACTTCGGAGTTGTCGCGGATGGCGGCATGACCCAAGTGCTTACCGGTCAACAGGACGCAACGTGAGGGCGCGCAGACCGGCGCCCCGCAATAGAACTGGGTAAAACGCATCCCTTCGGCAGCCAAGTGATCGATGTTCGGCGTGTGAATCTTCTCTTGGCCGTAGCAGCCCAAATCTCCGTAACCCAGATCGTCCGCAAGGATAAACACGATGTTTGGCGGTTTCTGATTGGAATTCGCCGGCGCGACGCCGCTTCTTTCGGCTACTTCAACCCGAGGACGCATCGTGGGTTCAGGGACGGATCGAGGAGCGGACGCATCAGCGGAGGCCGCGACGCCAGTCAAGCCGGCAAAAAGGCACAAGACGCTCAGCGTGAGAACGCAGGCGAGCGACTTCCAGGCGGCCAAACCGCTTTGGGCGACCGGTGAAGGAGTACGCTTGCCGGAAACGTCCGGCAACGCATGAATCGTTACGGTTGGTCGATATGGGGATCGTGAAGGGAGCGAAGCGAGTGAATCGGTCGCGGAGAACATGGCTCGATTCCGCAAAATCGGGGTCGCGGCTTACGCGGTGGCGATCTGATTTTGTTGTAGCAATTCACGATACGGGCTTCAACGTTACGGCGGGCGGACGGAAGCTTCGGATTCGGGGATGGTTCGGCGGCGGGAATACTTTGCGTGCGTGGCAGAGTCGCCGGAAAAAGAAAATCGCATCTCCGAGGATGGTATTCCGAGCGAGTTTTTTGTCGTTCCTTTGCTCACCGCATCGAATCCGGTGCTAGAGTAACACTAAGGAACGTGTGTGAATCACGGCGGTCGCGGTGTTGCCTGACCACGCATCCAAGCGGGTTTTCCCGTGCCCGTCGAACGGTACGGCGGCCGGAGACGCCGGTTGTGACGGTCGTTCCAGGATTTCGGGCGGCATGTCCGACGATGCGAAAATAATCGGCGCCTTTCAAAACCGTGACGTACCTTTGTTTAGAAGTGAGACCGACGCACGGTTGACCCAAGGATAGGCAAGCAGTCCTTCGGAACGTCGGCGGGAGAACATAGAAGTCGCAGTCCCCCGGTTAGTGGAGGAAGGGCCGAGCGGCGGCGCGAAACCGATTACCGGCAAGCTTACACATCGCAGGCAGCAGGACTTGAGAGCACCGATGGGCTTCCTGAAGAAATTCATCCGAAATGTCATGAGGGAAGGGGAAGCGGCGACCACCGCCGGCAGCTTCGAGAACCTCAGCGAAGAGGAACTAGAAGCCCACTTGCGGATTGCCCGGTACGGCAGCTTCGTGCTGACCGACGCCGTTCGCCCTTCCTACGATCTCCAGGTCGTGCCGTGCCAAGGGTTCCGGCACGACGTGTACCGGGATGAAGATAGCCGGACCTCGATACCGGTCCTGATGGCCTCCGTTTCCAAGGAGCAATTGTTTGACGTTTTTCTAGAGATGCTCGATCCCATGGGCACCGAAGTGGACGTCGTGCTGGAAACGAGCCACCATCGGGATCGCCCCGGCCATAACGACCTGTATCGCGAACACATCGATTTGCCGGTACTGAAGAGCACTCTTTGGGAATTTGAGGACCTGCTGTTGAACGACGGTTGCGCCGGAATCGCCGTTCTCAATCCGGACGTGCCGGTGGAGGTGCAGTTTGACGAGCACAAGCTGCTGATTGCCTATGGTTCGGATTTGCGACCGTTCGAGCGGATACTCAAAGCCCGCGGCATTCCATGCAATGAGCAGATTCGCTTCATCACCGAGGCCGAGCACGTGCACTCTTCGACCGACCAATATGCTCGGCGATTCGAGGAGCTGAAGACATGCTTGGGCATGGACGGCGGGTACTACGATTGACGCATCGCGGTGCTGCCGGCGGTCGCGTCCCATTCATGATGTCGCCGCAGCCGAGCCTATCCCCAAGGGTCAAGACGCGTTCGCATGTGGAACTAATGAAGGGCGGGCGGTGATGTTTTCGCACCGCCGCGTCCTTCTTCTTCGTTCGGTTCCGGGGAGTCCCGCTCCACGCGGATTCGGCTGCCCTACGGTTCGATTAGGACCGCCTCTTGGTCGACATTCAGTAATACCGGCTCATCGAAAACGAGGTATTGGCTGATCTGACGACCATACTTGCGAGCCAACTCGAAGTATTCGTCGCTGAATTGCTTGATGCGTCGCGGCGTCTGCTGCTGCCGTTCCGTGAGCGTGGAGTCGATCCACTGGCCTTGGCGTCGGTAGAACGTGCGGTTGCCGATCTGCCGCATGGTTTCGCCGGTAGCGGCCTGAGCCATCTCTCGGGCGGCAGGCGAAGGAACGGCTGCCTGAGCCGACGGCCTTGCCGGCGATCCGGCAAGACCGCCGCCGAATCCTCCCATGGCTCCGCCGGGGCCTGCGGGGGCGGCGGCGAGGTCCGGTATGGCAAACGCATAGGCTCCCGCCGCAGCATCGGCTCGGCCCATTTGCTGAAGGGCGGCCTTGGCCCTGCGCTGCGCAAAGCCGGCGGCACCCTCCGCCGCCTCCAGTTGGCGGAGTCTCTCCGCCGCACGGCGCGTGTTGGCTGCCGAGTCTTGGAGAGGGACGTTTTCGTCCGCGAAGAACGAGGTGTAGGGCGTGACGATACCGTGTTTCAGGGCCAGTTTCGTGAGTTCCTCGATCAACTCGTCGTTGCGCCCGTGCAGGTCGATCTCGTCGAGTAGGTCGCCCACTCGACGAATTGCCCAAACGCGTTCCACGAAGGCGGTCGATTCGTCGCCGGATCGGGACGTGAACTCGACGGGAAAGGTGAATCGTCGCTCTTCCCGGCCGATCCGCCCGCGGAGCACGACCTTGGCGGCGCCGGATCGCCGGTAGCGACCGGTCAGCACTAACTGCTCGCCGGCCGAAATGTCGAAAGGCGGGTTGGGATTGAGGCGATAGACGGGCGGGGGACCGGAGTCGCCGTCGAATTCCCACTCCAATTCCACGTCCGTTAGAACCGGGGCCTCGATCCGCCGGTACAACCGCGCTACATGATCTTCGATGGATTCATCCGGTCGAACATACGCGGTGTAACCGCGGCCGACCCGGGCGACTCGATCCAGCAGACGGCTATTCACGTCGTAGCCGACCCCGAATGTGTAGACCCGGGCCTTGACCTGGTTGGCCTTGCTCATGTTCTCCACGATCTGCATCTCATTGGTCACGCCGGTTGTGGGCAGACCGTCGGTCAGGAACAGGATATAGTTGGGGCGTTCCGCGTCCTGTAGTTGCGAAAGCGCGGTCCGCAACGCCGCGTCGATGTTGGTGCTTCCGCCCGCGACCAAACCCTCCGCGAAGGCCAATGCCTCGCGCCGAGTCTGATCGTTGTAACGTTGAAGCTCGGGACGAAACAACTCGACTTCGCTGTCGTAGGCCACGATGTTGAATAAGTCCCCCTCGCGAAGGTTTTGAATCACGAATTTCATCGCCTCGCGAAGTTGCTCGATCTTTTTGCCGCTCATGCTGCCGGAACGGTCGGCCACGAAAACGACCGTCTTGGGGATGGGGTCGTCTGCTTTGGGAATGGCCGGCGACACCAACAGCAGAAAGAATCCATCCTCTTCGTCCGGCGATTTGTAGCTCAGCAGGGTGGCGGCCAAGGGATCGCTCGAGACGTCGTACATGAGACGAAAATCGGTCAAGGGCACCGTGTCGCGGGCCGAGTATTCCACGGTGACCGACTTTTCGTCGAGTCGCTTGACCTGGGCGTCGTGGTTCGGGCAATAGATGTTCTTGATGGCGCGTTCGGCACGCAAGCTGAGTCGCACGGACAGTTCGCGCAGCGGCTTGGAGGTGTATTTCGCCGCGCTCAAGGGGAAAATGAAGTCCACCATGGATTCCTGTTTGCGGCACAGTTGCGTGTAGTGGATCGAGACGGTCCTCTTTTGGCCCGGGGGAATTGGAAAGACGCTCGTTTTGAACATGCCGGTCCCGACCCACTCCAGCAAAGCCGGATCGCGATTCCGCCGAACGATTTGCTCGTATTCCCGCCGGGCCTCGTCCGCTTTTAATAGCCGGGAGGGGATTTCCTTTCCGTCCACCATGAACGTCATGCGATCCACCGCGCCGTCATACGGCAGGGGAAACACGAAGGAGGCTTCCAGGATACGACTCCCGGTATTCAGGAATGTTTGAGCTACCTCGACCTGGGCCACTTGACGGTCGATTCTTCCTTGCACCGAGATGGAGTCCACGCTGTAACTGACCGCCGGCGGAGGAGGTGGCGGCGGAACCGGCGGACGCGGCGGCGGAGGGGGATAGGGCGGCCAAATGATGATGGGACGCGGCAGTCTCGCCCCATCATCCGAGATGATCAAAAATCCTTGTCCGCTCGCCGTGGACGCAGTCACAACCGCCGCGGCGACCGTCAACGGCACCAGCCATCGGAAGGCTTGACACCTTGGACTTCGGTTCATGACGCTACCTCCTTGAAACGACCTTTGCGGAAGAAGTGGAAGGGGCTGAATCGCCGTGTCGGAGTCTTGACTACCATGTCCAACAGACAGCCGTACCAATTTGCCGTGGAACGGGCGGAATTGCGGATTTTGCGGCAGAATCACGAAACCCATGCCATTAAGAGTGCGTCGCCGTGAGTCGCTTCTCCGGCTCTTTCAGAGGCTCAGGTACTCTCCACGTTGCGGATACGGAACCGGATTCCGCACGGAAGACCGGACGGGTCGGGAGCACGGCAAATAAGCTGGAATGAAGTTGTGCCCGAATTGCCTGCCGTCGCAACCTTAGACGACGCAACGGGGTGCGGAGTTCCCTTCACCGACGCACCGAATTCCGATAGGAACAGTCGGGCGGGGCGCGTCGGCAACTCGTAGGTATTGCTTCGTCGCGGTCGATCTTCTGCTGGAGGCGCCACAAGCACGACTCGAAAAGGCGATATCCGGTTGACCTTCCGTGCAAGCTTCGTATGCTTGTTGTGGGAGCGAGACAGTTGACGGTGTTATCCGGACCTCCGTTGCCGGCCCCACTGCGCCGGATTTTGGCAACGGACGCCACCCCGGGGATCGGCTTCAGATCAAAGAGCGGAACCGAGAACAAAACGGTCCGCTGAATGCTCAGGCAAAGCTGTGGAAAGGAGGTGGAAGAAACGACGAGGCGTGGCTTGCTATCTGAAACAGGTCGGTGATGGTGCCCAGTTGTTCCATACTTCTCACGTTTGCAAAGGAGAAGCCGATGGAGACGGCCAAGCAAGTTTCCGTACGGTTGATCAATAAGCCTGGGCGACTGGCCCAACTCTTGGATGCCATGGCGAAGGCCAAGGTGGGCTACCGAGCGTTAGTGGTCATGGATTCAGGGGATCGCGGCACGGTACGTTTTGTGCCTAAAGATGCCGATAAGGCCGCTGCCGTGCTGGCGAAGTTAAATCTACCGCACGAGTTGGCCGATGTCCTGCTGGTGGACGTGCCCAAGCAGCCCGGCGGCTTTCGCAAGATTTGTGAGCGATTGGCCGAACAGAGGCTGAACATCGACTACGCTTATCATTCTTTCGGCACGGAAACCGGCGCCAAAGGGGGCGGCGTCGCGGTAATCAAAGTGAACGATCTCAGCAAGGCCCAACGGGCGCTCTCGGCGAACGATACGGCGGGCAAACAAAAGACCTCCGTTCGCCGACCGGTTTACGCTCGTTAAGCACTTTCTAAAGGATTTAGCTTTATTCGAAGCGGTCTCGCGATTTCGGACCGCGAACCTCCGCGGCGCCGGAGTCTCCTCTTGCTGCACCACTGCTCGCGCGAATTGCCCTTGCTTCGAATGGGCAGTTTGGGGAAACTTCGCGCCGAGCATGATAACGGCTTGGGAATTCGGCCGGTCAATCGGTTGGTCGAAGACTTGAGCAAACAGCCGAACTTGGACGACGAGCGTGTTGGATCGGGGTCTGCGCGAAATCTTGTTGCTATGTGCCGTTTGCGCGGGCTGCACTCGCCCGTGGATGATCGATGCGCCGCCGCCGATCCTCACCCCGTACTATCCGAATCCGGTCTTTGTGCAGGCTCGCGATCCCCTCATATTGTGGGAAAACTTGGTCGATGTGGTGGACAATTATTTCGAAATCGCCTCGGAATCGCCGGTTCGCGATTTCGGCGGAGTCGTGACGGAAGGAAGGCTTGAGACTCGGCCAAAGATTGGAGCTACGTTGCTGGAACCGTGGCACCGGGATTCGGCGGATCGATATTCGCGTTTGGAGGCCACGTTGCAGACTGTTCGCCGGCGAGCGGAGATACGCGTCTCCCCGCGCGACGGCGGGTACTGGATCTCGGTGCAAGTATTCAAGGAGTTGGAGGACTTGGCCATGCCATCGGGGGCGACGGCATCTTCGGCCACCTTCCGCAACGATAGTTCTTTGAATCGGGTGGAGAGTCCGATCGGTGAAGCGGAAACTCATGCCGGGTGGATTCCGTTGGGACGCGACACCGCTTTGGAACAGCGGATCGTGGAAGAAATCGGCGGACGCTTCGGCGTTGCCGTAACGACTTCCGAATCCAGCGAGATCCCACCCCAAGTGGGAACATAGCGAACTTTGGGGGGGCAATATTGCCTCGTAAAGGATATCACAGCGCCGAAGTTGCCGTCGTGTGGGTGTGGGATATCGGGATCGTCCGGGGAGCGTCAGGTTTCACCGCATGACGAACGTGGCGATTGCGTGGGGCTGATCGAGCGACTGAATGGGGGGGCGGGTGCAGCGCGTCCGCTCGGTCGCAATTTCGGTTTTTCGTCGGGCGAGTCGGGAGATGATTCCGTCCCGGCGTCACGGGGAGCGTAGGTCGCCGCTTGCTTGGCGACGGGCAACCGGATGGTAAAGCAGGTGCCTTTTCCCAGCGCGCTCTCCACGCGAATACGTCCGTGATGGGCCTCGATGATGTCGCGACAGGCCGACAATCCCAGGCCGCTGCCGCCCTTGCCGCTGGCGTCGGGGCCTCTCTTGGTCGTGAAATACGGGTCGAAGATGCGGGGCAGCACTTCGGGCGGAATCCCCGTTCCGTAATCGCGAACCTGCAAGTCCACGGTTTGGGATTCCGGATCGTGCTTCAAGCGGATTGTCAGGCGACCTCCCCGCGGCATCGCCTGACGGGCGTTGACTAGGAGGTTGAGCAACACCTGCTGAATCTGGTTGCCGTCGGCCATGACGGGAGGAACGGCATCCATTTGCACCTCCACCCGCACATGATACTTGTTCATTTCCCGCTCCAGCAGCAGCAGCGTGTCCGTGAGCAACCGTCGAAGATCGGTGGGCTCGAGTTCTCCGGATCGGTTACGAGCCAATCCCAAAATCGTTTGAGTAATCCTGCTGCCGCGGTTGGCCGCGCTGATAATGGTTTCCAGGGCCTTCTCGCGGGTCGCGTCGTCCTTGTGCCGCAATCCGTGGCGTGCCCAATTCAGGATGGTGGTCAGGACGTTGTTGAATTCGTGCGTGGTGGTTCCGACCAATTCACCCAGCGCAGTCAATCGTTCCGCGCGTTGCAACCGCTCTTGCAAGATGCGGATTTGTTCTTCCAAACTGACGTCGGTCGTTTCGGGAGTTGTGTCTGCCACGGAGGATTCCTCGATGATGATCACAAATGTCGGCACGGGGCGCCGCGGCACTCCAAGACGGACACCGGGCGAAACAATTCGCAATCAGTGAGAGCTTGCTGATCTTTCCCAGAGTGCCGATATTCCCGGTACTTCGCGACGGGAACAATTCGGAACATTCTCTCTGGTTAATTGCCGCAAAATAATCGCGTCGGAGAGAGCTTTCAGCACCTAACTTTCGTATCGACGATTTCACCTTCTGCTCTCAACTTGCGAATGCTACAATCAGCAAGATTTGTCCGCACGCCGCAAATCCTTGCGTCGGATGGTCTGGGCAAAATGGAGTAGGAGTTCAAGGATGAACGCGGTCGACGCCGTAAGAGAATTGGTTGAATCGGCAAAAAGGATGGGCTACGAAGTTAGAGAGGAATGGCTCGGTGGGGCTGGATGTTCCGTTTGCCAATTGCGTGGAAAGTCCGTGGTTTTTGTCGACGCCGCTTGCTCGGCTCAGGAGCAATGGGAGCAATTGCGAGAGGTTTTGGGGCTGCGCGACGATTCCGTCCTCCGGACGTGATTCCCGGTAAGAATGGGCAACCCGGTGAGGTTTCGCCGGACTGTGCCGGGGTTCCGTGCGGAGTCGCTTGCTCGGCCTTGAGTGGAAAGAATGTGGCCGAGGGGTGCCCGGCCCTGGACTCGTCCGACCGTCGATTACCCGCGAAGGTTTACCGGTATAGCCCGTGAGTCGCAATATAGGCTTCGACCGCCCGGGGCACGCGGAAGCGAATGCTCTTGCCCTCCGCAACCCGAGCACGAATATCGGAAGACGAGATCCCTATGGCCGGCATTTCCACGCGGCAAATACGCCGCTCGGGATCCTCTTGCGGGAGCAGCGGCAGCAAGCAATGGGGATCGGGTTCCGGAATTCCCGGGCGGCAGACGGCAACCGGCGTCGCCAGGCGACATATCTCGCGAGGTTCTCGCCAGTGTGGCAGGTCGTGCCACATGTCGGCACCCATCATTAAAAAAAGTTCCGCTTCCGGCCAAGAATCGCGGAACCACCGGAGGGTGTCCACGGTGTAGCTCACCTCTTCGCGATCGATTTCGTACCGACACACCGCGAAGGCATCTTCACCGAATATCGCAAGTTCCAGCATGGCAAGACGATCTACGGCGGGGGATACCGCGGTCCCGCGTTTGTGTGGCGGTTTACCGGCGGGAACGAAAAAGACTTTATCTAGCGGAATCTGCTCGCGGCAACTCTCGGCCAGCAACAGGTGACCGAGATGTACCGGATCGAAGGTTCCGCCGTAGATGCCGATGCGCATGGGATATCGAGTCGAGCTAGGATGGCCGTGCAATGGTAGATGGCCGGTTTCGCTTTTCTCGCCGAACAGGCGGAGAATCCATATCCAGTTGGAAAAAGCGTAACGACCACGGTCGAAATCCGCGGGCGGGAAAGGCGAAGACGAGAATCACGCGGGTTTTGCCTGGTGCGCCGCGGTAAGGACGCTCAGAATAAGAGGGTGACACCGTCCGCCGAATCGGCCCGCAAGGCTATTGTATCGCCTCAGCGGACCGAGAAAATGCCCCTGCATTTGTATCCGTCGTCATCGACCTTTCGCCGCTAAGACGGAAGGGCGAAAGGGGAGTCGGCGCTCATGCCGAAGCAATCACCGTCGATCTCACCGGAACGACTCCGCCGCAACGACGACATGAAGGAACAACAAAGAACGCTTTTTGATGACGCGGTCACGGAGATGCCTTGGGACGACCCAGGCGAGTCTGCCGTGGCGTCAATCGTGTTTGGCAAAGGGGTGCGCGGCACCTTTCATTATCTGATACCGGAGGATTTGCTCGACGCCGTCGGTCCTGGAAAGCGGCTTGAAGTTCCCTTCGGTCGTGGTAATCGGACGCAGGTCGGGTACTGTGTGGAAGTGCTTTGGCAGCGCGTTTCCGGTCGACCGTTGAAAAGCGTCCGCCGCGTGCTGGATGAGCGTGCTCTGCTCTCTCCTGCCATGTTGCAATTGACGGCATGGATCGCCGACCGCTACCTGTGCGATTGGGGCCAGGTGTTGGATGCCGTGGTACCTGCCGGCGTTCGGCGGCAGGCCGGTTCCCGTTGGCGAATCTTTCTTCGCGCAGCAGTCGGCGAGGCCGATCTTGCGAGTCTCAAACTGACCGCGAAGCAACGGAAGGTCTTGGAGATACTGACGCGGGAAGACCGAAGTTGGGATCCGCGGGAGTTGGCGGCGGCCTCGGGGTGCAAGGAAGGCGTGCTGCAACCTCTGGTCCGTCGCGGTTGGGTGCGCAAGGAGTCGATTCGCGTACGAGATCAGGAATTGAAACCGGAGGTCTTTGCCCGGCAATCGCCCTTGGCTTTAACGGACGAGCAGCGTGCCGCCCGCGATGCCATCCTGGAGGTACTACGTTCCGGGAAACACGGGACGATATTGATCCAGGGAGTGACGGGCAGCGGAAAGACGGAGGTCTACGTCCAGGCCATCGAGGAGGTGGTTTCGTACGGTAGGCAGGCGGTGGTCTTGGTGCCGGAAATCAGCCTCACCCCGCAGACGCTGCATCGGTTTCGCTCGCGTTTTGCTCACGTGGCGGTTCTTCACAGTCACTTGACCGATGTGGAACGGGCGCGGCAGTGGGAATGGATTGCCTCGGGTCGCGTTCAGGTCGTCGTGGGAGCACGCAGCGCCGTCTTTGCCCCGACGCCGCACTTGGGGTTGATCGTCCTCGACGAGGAGCACGAGACCTCGTTCAAGCAGGAGGAAACGCCGCGTTACCACGCTCGGGACGTGGCCCTGCAACGAGCCATGCTGGAAAACATCCCCTTGGTTCTGGGGTCGGCAACGCCGTCGTTGGAAAGCTGGCACGGGGCGCAGTCGGGCAAATACCGATTGGTCAAACTTTCGCGGCGGATCGAGGATCGCCCCTTGCCGGCGGTACGCACCATCGACTTGCGCGCGCCGCGAGGCAAGCGGGGAGACAAGGGAGCAATTACGCGACGATTGGATGCCGCCGTGCGGGAAGCCTTGGCGCGAGGCGGACAGGTAATCCTGCTGCTGAACCGGCGCGGCTTCGCGACCCACATCCAGTGCGCTCGGTGCGGACATGTGGTGCGATGTCCCGATTGCGACATCGCCCTGACCCATCACCGATCGGACGCTGCGGTTGTGTGTCATTACTGCGACTATCGCGTACCCGCCCCGAGTTGCTGTCCCGAATGTCATTTCGATGGCATCCGCTTCAGCGGGTTGGGTACGGAGCGGTTGGAGGCCGAGATTCGTGCCCGATATCCGGGCGTGGCATGTTTGAGAATGGACGCCGATACGATGCGGAGTCGCGGGTCGCACGAAAAGGCGTTGGATGCCTTTCGCCGCGGTGAGGTTCGTATCCTACTGGGTACGCAAATGATCGCGAAAGGGTTGGATTTTCCCAACGTTACACTGGTGGGCGTGATCAACGCCGACACAGCGCTGCACTTTCCCGATTTCCGTGCCGCCGAACGAACCTTCCAGTTGGTCACGCAAGTGGCGGGACGGACGGGAAGGGGCGACCAGGGCGGCGAAGTGTGGGTGCAGACCTTCGATCCGGAAAACCCGGCTATTTTGGCGGCGGTCCGGCACGATTACGAGCAATTCGCCGGGTGGGAATTACCCAATCGGCAGTTGATGCACTATCCGCCGTTCGCGCAGGTTGTCCGATTCGTCGTTCAAGCGGTCCGCGAACAGTCGGCACGCTTGGCGGCCCAGAATCTTTCTGAACGGATTCGACAAGGGTGGTCGCAGGCGTCCGACGGAGAGGCGTTGTTTCGGCTGCTTGGTCCGGCGCCCGCCCCTTTGGCCAAGTTGCGGGGCAGGTTTCGCTATCACTTCCAGATTCAAACCTCGCACGGAGAACGCCTCCGAGAGGTAATCCGCGCGGTCATGAACGATGTGAAGTTGCCGGAGGAAATCGCGTGGACGGTGGATGTCGATCCGATCGATATGCTCTAACCATTCGTTCAACGCTTTGGGGTTAAGGTGGTGGGACGCGCTAGGGCGCCGGTCGGATGGCGGAGGCAGCCGCTTTTCGGGGGATGTGCCGACCGCTTATCATAGAGGGGCTTAGCGACGACTCGGGGAAATTCGTATTGCGCTTTTGGGAAGGGGACCGAGTTGCCTTTCGCTTCGCTGGGACGGGGTTGCGACATGCGGGACGTAAGTTGGATGCGATCGAATAATCCGTCGGGTAATGCGGGATCAGCCGGATCATGAGTCGCCGCCTGGATCGCGCTCTTATCGAAACCAGCTTGGAGGTCAAGTGCCTTGCCCTCTTCGGCTTGTTTCTCGTCTTGGTCATCGCGGTCAGCGTGCTGTTATATTGGCGGGTGACGGGCGAGGTGGTAACCCGGCAGAACCCGGATACGGCCCGTTTGCTCGTCGATCAGGTGATGCTGACCACGCACTATCGCGCGATGGAACCGCGAAAAGACTTCGTGGAGTACCTGACGGGCGTGATTCGTAATCGGGAATTGCAGGGTTACCGATGGCGCTTCGTCCGCCCTCCGGAACGGCGATTTCAGGAGACGGCGGAGGGAGGTCCGCCGCAAGACGCCTTGGAATCGGAACTGTTGCAGCGATTTGCCCGCTTGACGGACGAGGATCGCAAGCAAGAGGACGCGGTATTGTTTGCCGAGCGTTTGGTTGCCGGCGGACGGGAGTACCAATACTACCAACCGATCTGGGCCGAGCGCTCCTGCGTGGACTGCCATCGCCTGCTGGAAGGCGAGGGATATACGCCGGGGGCGACGAGCGCCGCCTCGGTTCCCATCCGCGAAGGCGACTTGATGGCGGTGTTGCAAGTGACGATCCCCAACGGTCCCACTCAGGCCGCAGTGATGAAGTACTGGAGCATGCTCCTGGCCGTGGCCATCATCACCACGTTTCTGGCGATGATTGCCTTTTATGTGACGATTCGCTACGTGATCGTCCGACCGTTGCGGCACCTGAGGGCGGTGAGTGAGGCCATCACGGAGGGCAACACGGCGCTGCGGGCCAGGATTCATACCCGAGATGAATTCGAATTGCTCGCGAATGCCTTCAACCGCATGTTGAGCCATTTGGTGGCGGTGCAGGACCAACTCCGCGATTTGAACGCCGAGTTGGACGCCAAGCTGGACGAGGTGGCGCAACTCAATATGCAACTGTACGAAATGAACCGGGTGAAAAGCGACTTCATGGCCACCATGAGCCACGAGTTGCGTACGCCGCTGAATAGTATTTTGGGCTTTAGCGAGGTACTCAGTTCCATCGAATCCCTGGATGAGAAGCAACGGCGGTACGTGCAGAACATCCAAAAGTCGGGACGGATGCTGTTGGAAATGATCAACAACATTCTCGATTTGGCCAAGATGGAGGCCGGGCGGATGGAGGTGCGACCTACGGAATTCGCCATCGAACTGGTCGTACATTCTCAATGCGACATGGCCAGGCCGCTGACCGAAAAGAAGAATATTGATCTGAGCGTGGACATTGAGCCGAACCTCCCCCCGATGTTTCAAGATCAGAATCGGGTGGCCCAGATTCTCAACAATCTGCTGTCCAATGCGATCAAGTTTACGCCGGAGGGCGGATCGATTCGCATCTCGGTGTATCCGGATCAGCAGGGTTGCATGGTCATGCGTGTCGCCGATACGGGCGTTGGGATCGCCGAGGAGGATCGTCAGATCATCTTCGAAAAGTTCCGGCAAGGTCGGACTGCCATGCCCGACGGAGACCCTTTGAAACGGGAATACCCAGGCTCCGGGTTGGGTCTCTCGATCGTGAAGGAGTTGTGCCGTTTATTGGGCGGCGAAGTGAGCGTGCAGAGCGAGTTGGGGCGGGGGAGCGTGTTTACGGTCCGACTGCCTTGGCGATTGGAACTTTCCCACCTCGAGGATCGATCGGTCGGAGACGAATTCTCCGATTTTTCGCGGATGCGATTCGATCGCGATCGTCCTGCGGCTTCGGATTCCGCCGTTCTGCGCCGCAGTACGACCGGCGGGGGCCGATGATGGCGGGATCGCTGCGAGTGGTTACGGCAGGGACGAAAGGGCGATGGCTATATACGGTCTGCGAGCCATCGCTGCTCGGCCTAATCCGAAGTAGACCGGCGCGAACGCAGACGGCAATCCGGTCAGCGGTTCCCGCAGCGGGAAGTTCTATACATGCGCAAGGTGCAAGCTTATGGACGGATCGAGGGCGGTCGAATCGAATGCAACGGCGCGGCGCAGGGAAGGCGGGCGGCCATCAGCGGCGAACTTGCCCCAGGTCGTCCTGTATTCCGACGGGGCTTGCTCGGGCAACCCGGGCCCGGGCGGTTGGGCCTTCATCCTGCGGCATCCCGCCAGCGGCAAGGAGTTGGTTCAGTCCGGTGCGGAACCGGAGACTACCAATAATCGCATGGAATTGATGGCCGTGATCCGCGGCCTGGAGGCGCTGCGACGGCGGAGTCGCGTGACCGTCGTTACCGACAGCCAGTACGTCGGAAAAGGGTTGTCGGAATGGCTGCCGGGGTGGCGTGCCAACGGATGGATGCGGAAAGAAAAAGGCAAGTTGGTTCCCGTCAAGAACGATGACCTATGGCGGCGCTTGGCCGAATTGTTGGACAAGCACGAAGTTGTATTTCAACACGTCTACGGCCACACCGGTCACGCCGAGAATGAACGCTGCGATCAATTGGCCGTGGAAGCCTATCGAAAGCTGATGCGAGGGGAATAGAAGGCATCGCGGGCGTCGCTTTTTCGCATGCGTGGAGAGCCTTCCGGTGGACGTCTCAGGTGGACGGCGGCTTGGATGGGCGCGGCCGAAAGCTACCCTACATCCCCCAAATCGAGCGTTTTCCCGTATCGCTTCAGAACCATTGCCCGCAACCGGGTGTGTTCCGGACGGCGCAAACCGGGATCGCTCTGCACCAATTGCCATGCGTCGCGGCGGGCTTCTTCCGCGATCGCGCGGTCGTGAAGAAGATCGGCGATGCGGAACGGCGGCAGGCCGTGTTGTCGGGTACCGAAAATCTCTCCCGGTCCCCGAATCGAAAAATCGATTTCAGCCAACTCGAAACCATCCGTCGTGCTGCGAAAGGCCTCCAAGCGACGTCGCGATTCCTCGGATGCGGCGTCCGTGAACACGCAGCAGTGGCCGACGGACTTCCCGCGCGAGACTCGGCCGCGCAGTTGGTGGAGTTGCGCCAACCCGAATCGTTCGGCGTTTTCGATGGTCATGATCGTGGCGTTGGGGATGTCGACGCCGACTTCGACCACGGAAGTGCAAACAAGGACGTCGATCTCATGGCGGCGGAAGCGTTGCATGACGGCGTCTTTTTCGTCGGCGGGCATGCGACCGTGGACCGTTGCCAAGCGAAAGTCTCGCAACTCTCCCTCTTGCAGTTCGCGGTAGGCCGTCTCCACGCTGCGGAGGGCGGCGGAATCGGCTTCCTCCACTAGGGGAACGACGACGTAACCCTGCCGACCCTGAAGCAGCTTGCGACGAAAGAACTCCCACCATTGGGCGCGTTGGTCGGGCGACGCTAAGTAAGTCTTGACCGGCTTTCTGCCGGGCGGAAGCTCGTTGATGACCGAAACGTCCAGGTCGCCGAACAGCGTCATGGTTAGGGTTCGCGGGATGGGGGTGGCGGTCATCACCAGGTAGTGCGGTTCTTTGCCGGCCTCTTTCAGAGCAGCCCTTTGTCGGACCCCGAATTTGTGTTGCTCGTCGATCACGACCAGACCGAGGCGGTGGAAACGGACGCCTTCCTGCACGACGGCTTGCGTGCCCACTACCAGGTCCAGTTCACCGGCGGCCAATCGCTCCAGCAATCGGGTTCGCTCGGCGGGGGGCAACCCGCCGACCAAAAGGGCGCGCCGCACGCGACTGTGGGACAACAAGCGATCCACGGTTTGAAAGTGCTGTCGCGCGAGGATTTCCGTCGGCGCCATCAGCACGGTTTGATGTTGATGAGCCACCGCAACCAGTACCGCATAGACGGCGACCACCGTCTTGCCGCTGCCCACGTCGCCCTGCAATAGGCGGTTCATGGGCACAGGGCGGGCCATGTCCGCCGTAATCTCCTCAATAGCCCGTTCTTGAGCAGGTGTCAGGGAAAAGGGGAGCAGACGGCGAATACGGGCATCGATCTTGGCCGTCCGCGGCAGGCAGGGCGCTGTGGCGGATTCCATTTGCCGCGCACGCCGTATCGCCAGAGCCAGTTGCAAGATGAACAGTTCTTGATAGACGAACCGGCGGCGTGCCTGTTCCGCCGTCGCCGGATCGGGTGGAAAATGAATCGTCCTTGCCGCTTCCGGCAAAGGCATCAAGTCGTGCGCCCCGCGAAATTCGTCGGGAAAAACGTCCTCCAAATAGTCGGCGTATTCGTTTACGACCCGTCGCACGATGCGGCGAAGTTCCCACTGTCGAATTCCCTCCGTCAAAGGATAAATCGGCAGTGGGGCAGTGCGAGGCGGTTCGTCGTCGGCCAGGATCTGGGCCTTGGGGTGAGCCATGACCCACATCATGCCCTTGTAACGGGCGCGGCCGGTCAACATCACGCGTTGACCGCGGCGAAACATGTCTTGCCGGTACGGTTGATCGAACCACAAGGCCCGCAGAAAGGATTGCCCGTCGCTGACGAGGACTCCTACCACCAATCGCCCGGCGGCGGAGGAACGGGCTTCGACCTCACGGATTTCGCCGATGACGGATTGCACGGCGTCTTCTTGCAATTGCGAGATTCGCCGAACTTCGCCCGGATTCTCATAGTCGCGAGGGAAAAAGAAGAGAACGTCGGCTACGGTACGGATATCCAGGCGCGCGAGAACGTCGGCACGGCGAGGACCAACGCCCGGCACGTACTGAATCGACTGCCTCAGTATCTCCGCGGCGCTCTTCTTTTCGGTCATGGAAATACGGCACCGTCGGTCGGAACACCGACGAAGCTTCCTTCAGCTTCCATGCGAATCGCGTTCGATTTCCCATTCTCGGCCGTTTCGGCGAACGCGGCGATACAGGCTGTCTCTTTCCACGGGTTCCCGGCCTGCTTCCCGGATCAGACCGCAAAGCTCGTCCACCGTCAATACCTCGGGGGCCTCGGAGCCTGCCTCGTGGTAGATGCTTTCTTGTCGAACCGTGCCGTCCAGGTCGTTGGCCCCGTAGGCCAGCGCCGTTTGCGCCACGCCCACCCCGAGCGAAATCCAGTAGGCCTTGATGTGGTCGAAGTTGTCCAGCAACAGGCGGGACACGGCGAGGGTTCTCAGATTGTCCATGGCGGAGGGTTTCGGCAAATGCGCCAGAGCGGTGGCGTGCGGATGGAAGGGCAGGGGGACGAAAGCCTGGAAACCGTCCGTCTCGTCTTGCAGCTCACGCAACCGCAACAGATGGTCGACGCGGTGCCGGGGTTCCTCGACGTGACCGAAAAGCATCGTTGCGTTGCTACGCAGGCCGAGGCGGTGTGCCGTGCGGTGGATCTCCAACCAAAGGTCGGCATCGGCCTTGCCCGCCGAAATCTTGGATCGCACTTCCGGATGAAAGATTTCGGCTCCGCCGCCCGGTAAGCTCCCGAGGCCGGCTTCCATCAATGTTTCGAGGACCTGGCCTGTGGATTGGCCGCTGATTCGGCTGAACCAGGCGATCTCGACCGCCGTCCATGCCTTGAGATGTAATTTGGGAAAAGCCTGGTGCAGAACTCGGAGGATTTCCACGTACCAGTCGAAGGGTTTATCCGGCGGTAGGCCCCCCACGATGTGCATTTCGGTGCAACCGGCATCCCAAGCCTCTTGTCCTCGCCGGAGAATCTCATCGAAGGACAAAAAGTAGCCCTCGGCATGGCCGTCGGGACGATAAAAAGCACAGAGTTTGCAGCGATATACGCACACATTGGTTGGGTTGAGATGACTATTGAGGTTGTAGAAAACGACCCGCCCGTGTTTTTCCCGGCAGCGCTGCGCCGCCAATTGTCCCACAACATGGAGCGAGGTTTCCGGCTGAAAGAGCAGTAGACCGTCTTCCGCCGACAAGCGTCGGCCTGCGGCGAGCTTGTCGTGAATGGCGTCCAGGCCGCGCTCAACAGCCGTATCGCGAATATCGTCCACCAAGGCGTAGTACATGAATTTCCTCTTTATGGATAAACCTGAATATTGTGCCTACCTCCGCGCAGGTATCACGTTAGAAAGATGTCGGCCGTGCCGACCGAAAACAGTCCAATGCTGATAACGGCGTTGGCCGCGAAAAAGGCTTGATTGAGCCGGCTCAGATCTTCCGGGCGAACGAGGACATGTTCGTACGCCAGGATCAGGCCGACGCCGATCAAACCGCAGCGATAAACAATGCCGAAGGGCGAGTAAATAAAAGCGAGAACCGCCAACACAGCCCAAAACAGGACGTGGCTCAGCGCCGAGACCCGAAGGGCCGCCGAAACGCCCAAACGAGCAGGCAGGCTATGCAGGCCGACGCGACGATCGAAATCGGTATCTTGGCAGGCATAAATGATGTCGAATCCCGTGACCCAAAAGACGACCGCCAGGCTGAGCAAGATCGGCGGCAAGGCGAACGTCCCGGCGATCGCAACGTAGGCCGCAAGCGGGGATAGCGCCAAGGCAAGGCCGAGCCAGATGTGCGAGGCCGAGGTGAATCGCTTGGCGAAGCTGTATCCCAACAGAAACAGCAGTACCGGCACGGCGGCCCAAATCGGCCACCGGTTCGGCAGGAATAGAAGCGTGGATGCGATAAAACCGAGCGACGAGACCGCGGTAAATGCCGCCACGGATGCCCGACTCAAAATGCCGCGCGGCAGATGCCGCCCTGCCGTGCGGGGATTTAAAGCATCGTAACGAGCGTCGGCCAGGCGATTGAAAGCCATGGCTGCGCTCCGCGCGAAGACCATGCACAGCAAAATGCCCGCCAAGTGTTGCAAGCGGAAAGGTACTTCAGCCCAGGCCATTGCGGCGCCCAGCAGCGCGAAAGGCAAGGCGAACAGCGTGTGGCTGAATCGAATCAGCTCGAAATAAAGCCGAATCTTCCTCGTTAATAGATTCGGGGCGACGATCTCGCCGTCTCCGATCTTGGCGAAAGGCATGACGAATCCGACCACCAATCTTGAGTCCTGATGACTACTCGATATATCGCTCGCAACGACACCCCCTAATATACCCCAGACCGTCACCGCGACGCCGTTTACGGGGCTTTGCCGCTCCAGCGCGAAATAAGCGCATTTTCGATTCCCAACTGATCGGCGATCCGGGCCACGATGAAGTCGATGAGATCGCGCACTCCCACCACCCCGTGATAAAAGCCCGGCATAGCCGGCAGCACAACGGCGCCGTATTCCGACGCCATCAGCATGTTTCGTAAATGCGCTGTGGACAGCGGCGTCTCGCGCGGCACAACGATCAGTTTCCGCCGTTCTTTTAGGTGAACTTCGGCCGCACGATGAATCAAGTTCGTTCCTCCGCCGTGGACGATGTTAGCCAGCGTGCTCATCGAGCAGGGGCAAATCACCATCCCGTCCGTCAAGAAGGAGCCGCTTGCGATCGGCGCCGTGAGGCGGCGGAAATGGTAATAGTGCAGTGTGCCGGGTTCGCCGGTGGCGACCGACAAGACGTTGCTCGATTCGCTGGACAATCCCGCCAGAGAACGCACCAATTGCAGCTTGGAGTCTTCAAGGGCGTGGGTGTCGCCCAGCAGCAGCATGTTGGGTTGGAAGTCTTCGAGATTGACGGAAAGGTCCAACTCCTCTTCCAGTACCGTGGCCCCCGCTCCGCTAATGGTCAAGTGGACGTCGCAGGCGGCAGAGAGCAAGACTTCAATCAGCCGAACGGCGTACACGACGCCGCTGCCGCCGGTGATCGCCACCACGATTTGCCGTTTCATTTGGTCCCCAGATACAGCGTCGCAATACCGAAGGTCATGGGAAATGCTTTTGCGTCGCGGAGTCCCGCGGCGGTCATCCTTTGCAAGAGGGCGCTCCCCTGCGGGAATTCCTCCACGCTGGCGGGCAAGTAATTGTAGGCCGAGTGCCGATTCCGAGCCAACGTCTGCCCGATCCGCGGTAGGACGTGATGAAAATACCAGCGATACAGTGTGCCGATGAAGGGAACTCTGGGCAGGGTGAACTCCAAGACCATCACGCGCCCGCCCGGACGACACACCCGAGCCATCTCGCGGAGACCGCGATCGGTATCGGCAACGTTTCGCAGGCCGAACGCCACCGAAACCAGACTGAACGCGTCGTCGGGGAAAGGCAAATTCAAGGCGTCGGCCTCGACAAAGCGAATGGAGCTTCCTCGCAATCGGGCGGCTTTTTCTTTCCCGATGATCAGCATGGGACGGCAGAAGTCCGACGCGACGATCGCGATGCCTTTGCGGTGAGCACGTTGAAAGGCCAATGCGAGGTCTCCCGTCCCGCAACAAACATCCAGGATCGGCCCTCCCGCGGGATCTCCCGCCAAACGGACCGCCTTTCGCCGCCAGCGGATATCGATGCCCAAGGAAAGAAGATGGTTAAGGAAATCGTACCGCGGGGCGATTTCCGCAAACATCGTTCGAATCCGTGAGGACTGCTTGTCGACCGACGGCGGTTGCGATGCGGGCGTCGCAACTTCGCCCGAAGTTTGAGGTGGAATCGAACTTGTGCGATCCGGATCGATCGATTCACTCACGGCAATCGTGGTCTCACTCGGGGTGGTATTCAAGAGATTCTTTCACTACCATGGGGACACTATGCCGAAGGTGCCGTGTGGATCGGCAACCCCTCGGTTTTTCGGTCGGTGAGGGCGCACACGTGCGTCGCGGCGGGAACCGGCTTGCAGCGGTTTTCCGCGGCCCCGGCCTCGCCCGGACGAGTTCTTTCTACTTCCCACTTCCAGCGATTGTCCGCGAACATGCAACCCAAAATCTTCGTTCACGCTTTGCCCCGCCTTGTGGAACCGGAGGAGTTGACGGTCGGCACGGTCGTGGTGATCGATGTCCTCCGGGCCACGACTTCCATTGTGCATGCCTTCGGCGCCGGGGCAAAGGCCGTCTACCCCTGCGAAGAAGTAGCGGAGGCCGAGGCAATTGCCGCGGAACTGAGGAAATCCAGGCCCGGCGAGTCGGTCCTTCTTGCCGGGGAACGGAACTGTTTGCCCATCGACGGCTTTGATTTGGGGAATTCGCCGTCGGAATTCTCCGAGACGCGCGTGGCCGACGCATGGATTCTTTTTACTACGACGAACGGAACCGCAGCGTTCAAGCGATGCCGCGAAGCGGAAGTGGTCCTGGTGGGGGCCTTCGTCAACGCATCCGCCGTATTCCGCCAATTGGTCGCGGAACGCTCCATCGTGCACTTGCTATGCAGCGGGACGGACGGCGAATACGGACGCGATGACACCCTTTTCGCCGGTTTTTTGGTCGATCGTCTGGAACGGGCAGGCGGCCTGCGCTACGAACTGAACGCCCAAGCATTGACTGCAAGGGAGAACTGGCGAGCGGCCTTCGCCGAACCGTACGCACTCGGCGCCGAACCGATTCCCCAGGACCTTTTGGCGCAGGAATTGAGCAAGAGCACGGCGGCACAAAAGCTGGTCGCCGCGAAATTAGAAAGAGACATCCTCGACGCCGCAGTTTTCGATCGCTTCGACTGCGTGCCCCGCTACCGCCGCGAAACCGGATGGATTACTCGGACATAAAGGCACAAGCAATTAGCGGCTCAGGGCGGTCTTCCGGTTCATGAGGACCATGCAGATGTCGTCCATCTGTTCGTGATGTCCCGTGAACTGCTGGACTGCCGCCATGAGCATCTTGCCTGCCTCCTCGGCACATGGCGGGGCCTTGGCCAATACCTCCAAAATGCGATCCTGTCCGAAGAACTCTTCGCGGACGTTCATCGCATCCGGAAGGCCGTCCGTATACAAGAGAAGCAGGTCTCCCTCTTGCACGGCAACGGTTTCGGCGGCGTACTTCGTCGCCACATCGATTCCCAAGGGAGGTCCCGCAATCTTCTCGCCGACGACGGTCACGGAGCCATCCGCCCGGCGGAGAAACCCGGGGCAGTGGCCCGCATTCACAAAGGTTACGCGGTGAGCGACGGGGTCGAGCACGGCCAACAGAAGCGTGATAAACCGATCCTCCCAGCGACTGACGCAGAAAGCTCGATTCAGTTTGGCCATGGCCTCGGTGGGGGATGTTTCGCTGGCCAGGCAATAACGGATTTCGGCCGAAAGCTTCGCCATCAGCAGCGCCGCGGCGATTCCCTTGCCGGAGACGTCCCCCAGTGCCACCGCCAGGCGGTTGGCCGGCAGGGTGATGTAATCGAAGTAGTCGCCTCCGACTTCGTGAGCGGGATCGTAAAGGTCAAAGAAATAATAGCCCGGCACCTCCGGCGGCGAAGAGGGCAAGAATCCTTGCTGCACCTTGTGCGCCAGAGAAAGCTCTCGACGCAGCACCTCTTCCCGCAAAGAGGCCTCATGCAGTAAGGCGTTTTCCAGGGCCACGGCGGCCTGACCCGCCGCGGCAGCCAGCACTTCCAAATCCTCGGGCGTAAACCGCAATTTGCGATCGCTGGTATCGATTTGGATCGCGCCCAACACCGTGCCGTCGCTCGTGATTAGCGGGGCGCACATCATCGAGTGGATCGGAAAGTCGGCGATGCTCTGGCTCAAATCGAATCGGGAATCGGTCGCAGCGTCCGCCGACAGGATCGCTTGCTTGCTTTCCATCACCGCTTGAATGATGGTCTTGCTCATGCGGACTTCGCCGGCGTTCGGGCGACGCGAGTGGACGACCCGCGGCATCAACCGCCCTGTGCGAGGGTCCTTCAACACGACGAACCCGCGATCCGCTTGTAGAAAGACGTTAAACAGGCTCTTGAGAATCCTCGCCAAAACTTCGTCGGGCGAGACGGCTTGACCGAGGTTCTGGCTGATCTCCAAGAGTGCGCGAAGTTTCGCCTCGGGATTGACCCGCAGTCGCACCCCCGCCGCACCCGAGGACACGTCCAATTTGGACATCACCGTGGAGGCGGATCGCAGAACGGCCTCATCGTCTACCCAAGCCGCCCGGGTGGCGCCCTCCTCGTCCAACGCTTCTCCCGTTGCGGGATCGCTGAACTCGAACAACAGATCGCACATCCGTATGTGATCCCCGTCCCGGAGGGGTTGTCGACCGATCACCCGTTGGTCGTTGAGATAGGTGCCGTTACGGCTGTTCAAATCCTCCAGGTAATATCCGCTTTCGTTCCTGATGATGCGGGCGTGTTGGCGACTGACGGCGCCGACCTCCAAGACGATGTCGCAGTTCGGGTGGCGTCCCAGGATCGTACAATCCTTGACCAGTGGGTACACCGCTTCCTGAGCCGCGCCTTGAATCAGCCTGAGTTGCGCCATTTGTCAAGTAGCCTAGAGTGCCGGGTCGGCCACGTAGGATTACAAGGCAACCCTTTGAGAGTATATGCAAGTCACCGCCCGCGTGGAGAGCCTTGCCGCCGCCTCGCCCTAATGACCTGACGCTCGGCCGTGACCGTTTTCGGTCTTGCGCGGTTCCACGCGCCCGATCTGCCGCCATTATAGTCACAAATCGCTGTCCCAAGAACGGTATTCGATTTCGAGATACCCGTTCCATTCGGTCTGCGCGACTGGGTCCGATGAGGCGTTGTTCCGTCTACCCGCAGATGGATGGATGCACCTCGCCGCGATGCTTGAAAAGGCGGCAGGGAAACACGGCAGGGAAACAATGTGCAAGCGTGAGCGATTTGACGCCGAAAGGCCGGCCCATGCTCGCTGGGGCGTATCGACCACGTTGCGACGCTCCGACCGCGACGCCTGCTCTTGACGCTCGGCGCGGCAGGGAATATGTTAACCAATCAGGAACGTGGTGGCTGATTGCCATCAGGGACGTCGGGACTGCGAAATCGGCAGCAAGGCCTTGGAAGTTGGTAAAGAGGCCCTCCGGGCGGTGGCTGGAAAACCACTGACAAGACGTCTGCCAGACGCAGTTAGGTTTTTGCGGTCCGTGGCCCGCGATATTTTTGGGGTATGGTGTAACGGCAGCACGGCTGACTCTGGATCAGCTAGTCTAGGTTCGAATCCTAGTACCCCAGTTTGGCAGGCGACCGAGTGTGATCGCGTAGATTGTTGCGCCGACCGGTGGTTCCCGGCCGCGCGTTGTTTTTCCGGCCTGCTTCTCAAAACGTCCGGCTTTTCTTAAGGTCGGTTTCGGGCTGGGGAATCTCAAGAGCGTTTTGGCGAGCTTCCTGATTGCTCTTGCCTTCGAGGCGACTTGGCGTTACAAATCGCTAGATTCGGCGGCGATTCGCAATGCTCCAAGGGCAAAACAGTGGTCAGCGAGGCGTTTGCCGTTTCGCCTTCGCGCGGCATTCAGCTAAAAATTCGCTTTTCCTTGGCGAGAAACACGGAGGTTACGCCATGGCCGTAAAAATCCATCCGTCGGCGGTCGTCAGTTCTCTGGCTGCCATTGGTGATGACGTAGTGATCGGTCCCTTTTGCGTCATCGAACCGGAAACGGTCATTGGCGATCGGTGCCGTCTGGAGAGTCGCGCGGTCATCAAGACGGGTACCGTGTTGGGAGAAAACAATTGGATCTTCGAAGGCGCCGTTTTGGGCGGCATGCCGCAGCACGTGCACATGCCGGAGAGGCCGGGCAAGGTGATCATCGGGTCCGGAAATGTGATTCGCGAGAATTGCACGATTCATCGCGCGCTGGATGAAGAGGATGCCACGTTGGTGGGGGACAACAACCTCTTGATGGCCAACGTACACATTGCCCACGATTGCCGCGTCGGTAACAACACCATCTTCGCCAACAACGCGTTGTTGGCCGGACACGTGACGGTGGCGGACCGAGCCTACGTATCGGGTGCCGTGGCGGTGCATCAGTTCTGTCGCATCGGGTCGCTCGCCATGGTGGGCGGTCAAGCCCATATCACGCGCGACGTGCCGCCTTTCGTCACCATCGACGGTCTCAGCAGCCATGTGGTGGGGTTGAATCAAATCGGTCTTCGCCGGGCCGGATACTCGACGGAAACCATTGACATTTTGAAGGCGGCGTACCGCGTTGTTTATCGTAGCGGCCTCATGTGGAATGAGATATTGGAGCAACTGCGTACCGAGTTTTCGGAACCTCCCGCCTCGCTGTTCTATCAGTTCCTTTCGACGACCACCCGCGGAATCATCCCGGAACGCAGGTTACCGCCCGGGGCAACCCTTAAACTTCGCCGCGCCGACGGGAGTAGCGACGGCGCGGAAGATGAAGAAGGACCGCGGCGTGTGCGGGTAACGGGGTAATTTTGCCCAGTCCTGCGCGATCCCAGTGCACGATTGAGATTCCTACTACGCCGTCCCCTTCGACGCGGCGGGATCCTGTTTCTCTTGTGCCCGCGACGGCAACTTGGTTTCAGTCAGGTGCCGCCGAGCGGGTTCGTCGAAGAGCGGATTGCTTGGTGGGAAAAGCTCAGGGTGCAATAGTTGTGCGAGCGTCCAGGCGAGGCAAGCTTCGAGGTATGCGAAATTGACCTGCGGCAAGGGAGCGCGAAGCAAGGCCCGCCAAAGCCATTGTCGCGGATCGCGGAGCGGGGAATTTTTCCCCTTTGCAGCCATGATCCGCAACTGATTCTCCACGGCGGACTCGCCCGCCCACGCTTGCGGAAGCAAATGACGGCAGAATATTTTCGCCGCGATTTCCCGAGCGGCACGTTGAATGCGACAGGCGCGGCGTGTTCCCCGTTTGCTCAGCCATCGGCAGATAAACTCGGCTTGTACGGCTTTCTTGAACATCAGGACCGAATGCGGGCGGTTCGGCCTGATTTCGGCAAGGGTTCGTTTCGGTATCTTGCGGTCGAACTCGGTCGGTATCATGAACCGCGGCAGTTTCCAAGCGAAGAGATCGCCCACCCGGACCCACAACTTGGCGGCCTCAAGCGTGTGGGGAATGGCCCAATACTCGTGAAACTCTCCGGCCAACGTCGCCTTGAAGAGGCTCAGGATTCTGTCATTTTCGTCTCGAAGCACGGCGGTTTGCAGTCGGCTTAACGAGTGGTCGTATCGGGGAATGAAGGGTCGTTGCAGCACGGTCGGGCCCTTCCTCAAGGCATCCGTCAAGGAAAGAAAGCACGGCGTACCACCGTACACCACGCTGATCTTGCCCGGCGGACAGACCTCGCCCAAGGCTGCACGCGCTAGCGCCTGATCCAAATACGGCAACACGGCGACCACGGCGGCCTGCTCGCAGAGAAATCCGAGTCGCTCTAGTGATGACACGGCCTCTACCGATTCCCCACACCCCACCACGACGCTTTCCCGTTCCGCATCCCACCAGACCGGCAGGCATCCGGCGGTCGCGTCGCGACGCTGAAAATTGAAGTTAACACGACATCCCGAAGATTGCTCCGCGGCGTTTCGTTGAGACATAAACCCCTCCCTTCTGTGAAGTGCTTAGATTAGTGATGCAACAAAACACTAAAGCTGCGATGCGAGAGTTGACTCCTCGAATGAGTGTGTAGCGGCGACAGTGCGTTATGTGGGTGTGGCTTGTTGTTGGTTTGCTTTGTTAGTTGTCGCGAAGGTATTATTATGAAGATATCGTGGAATAACATGCGTGCTACAATGCAGAAAAAGAAGATGTGTAAAGAGTGCTATTATGGCGCGGTCAATGCTCGCGCAAGTTGTGTATGATGCCCGCGGCAACGCCGTTGCACGCGGCATTCTCAGTTTAATGCGTGTAGTCTCGATCGAATGTGTTGGTGTGTATGAGTGTATTGGCTGTTGTGGAATCCATTGCGGTCTATTCTATACGGATGATGCACAGTGTCAATAGTCTACCTGCGTGATAGTATGCATATGCCTGTCGGTGTGCCTATGGAGAGTTTGTAATACAGAAATAACAATAGAAACATGGTCATATATCAGTGTGCTGTAATAGAAATAAATACATATCAAAGATGTGCTGCACCGGTGCGGTGTGCCGCTTTAAATATGCCGGGTGGGCGCCGATCATGTCGAATGGCGCGTTGGCGATCGCTGGGAGGGCAGGGCGATCAAGGAGCGAGTTCGTCGGGGCCCGGTGAGAACGCAGGGCAGGGAAGAGGTAACCGGTTTCGGCTGTAGGGTTTCAGCACAATCGCTGAAAGTCGGGCAGCGATCGAATAGAGACGATAACCGCAGCGAGCGGAAGAGGGCCCGCGTCGCGATGGGGCTTGATCAGGAGGAGAGTCGCGGATTTACCCGCGCAGTCGGCGCAAAGGAAAGATGAAAGAGAAGTTGATCTCTTGTCAAGACATTAGCGGAGGGCACGGGACTCGAACCCGCAACCCCGTGAGGGGCACCTGATTTCGAGTCAGGCTGCTCACCAATTCGCATACCCTCCGAGTGGGGATTGCGCCCCAGTTGGCGCCATAATAGCACATAGCTTTCGGGATGACAAGGCTCCCATGTTCTGCTTACCGCACGGGATGATCGGCGGTTTTGGGTAAGTGGCGGTCCTCGCCTATCCCGCGGGGGCAGTCCACCCCTCCCACGTTCAGGAAGGTAAGGATGTACAGTTATCGTCTTAAGGGGGTATCGTCTTAAGGGTGGGCCGATCGCGACGCCAAGCCGACTACGACTTCAGCGACTTCAAAGCGACTTCAAATAGTCGCGCAGGATCGCGTTGAATTCGTCGGGCCTTTCCATCGGCGTCATGTGTCCGGCACCGGGGATGACTTCAAAGCGGGCACCGGGGATGGCGTTTGCCATCATTCGCATTTCGGATGGTGGCGAGAGCACGTCGAACTCGCCCGCCACGACCAATGTCGGACAAGGAACACTCGAGAGCAAGGCCGTGGAATCGGGACGCTCGGCCATGCCCAATGCAGCGGCGGCAATGCCTTCCGGAGACGCGCGGCGCATCATGTCCTCCAGGCGAGTCACGCAATCGGGCCGCTCTTTTCGAGTTTGCTCGGCAAGCAGTTTGGGCAACATTTGGCGAATCACGACTTCGGAGCCGTCTTGTCGAACGGCGGCGGCCAAGCGATAGCGATTTTCGCGGACCTCGTCGGAGTCGGCGGTGGCGCGGGTATTGCACAACACCAATCCTCGAAGAAGCCCCGCGTATTTTCGCAGGAATTGGAAGGCTATGTATCCGCCCATCGATAGGCCGCACAAGACGACACCCTGCGACGCGATTCCGACGCCGTCCGCCAATTCGGCCAGGTCGTCGGCAAACCTCTCCATGGTGACGATCCCGGGCGTGACACCGCTGGCGCCGAATCCCCGCAAATCTGGGGCTAAGACCTGGCAATCGCCGGAAAACTCGGCTATTTGGGCATCCCACATGGTGTAGTCCAAGGGAAAGCCGTGCACGAAGACGACCGGCAGACCTCGACCTTGAATCTCGACGGCTAAATCGACCCCGGCTATATGACGGCGTTGCATGCGTCACCCCATTCGTGTCGAAACGATACCCGTTGCTCTGATAGAACGATCACGCGCGGGACGTCGCCGAGGTTTGGAATCCTGCGCCTTCAGTGGGTTTTGCTGGAAGGCGTGATCTCTCGTTCGCGATGCCCGCGACCGTGCCGTGGACGCGTCTCTACACGTATTCTACAAGAGGTCCGGCGAGACGTAGACCACCAGAGTGCGACCGGGGAGTTTCAGGGTCCAATCTGCCGGCGGCGGAGGGCCGTCCAGGTCGGGGTAGATATCCTCCGGCGGGAAACGCCCGGTGTCCAAGAAGAGTCGCCAGGCGAAGCTGCGTGCATAGGGCGGAAACACGAAGCGAGTCGGTTCCGGAGCAGGGTGAAAGAACATCAGAATGTGATGGTTGGGGCGTTTGGGCTCTTCGCGATGCGGGAATGCCGCCAGCAGACAACCGAGGGTTCGCTCTCCGTTCGACCAATCCACCGGTCCGCCCTGCGTGTTGAACCAGCTGACGTCCGGCAATCCTCCAGGCCGAACCGGCAGACCGGTGAGAAAATCCCGGCGGCGCACGGTGGGTTCTCGGCGGCGGAATCGGATAAGGGCTTGGCAGAAACGCCACACCTCTCGGTGTCGCGGAACGCGCTTCCAATTGAACCACGATACCGAGTTGTCTTGGCAGTATGCGTTGTTGTTGCCGCGTTGCGTGCGTCGGCACTCGTCTCCGAAAAGGAGCATGGGCACGCCTTGGCTCAGGAATAGCGTGGCCAGCAGATTCTTGATTTGGCGGATGCGGACCAGTTCGATGCCGCGGTCGCGGGTAGGTCCCTCCACGCCGTAGTTGTAGCTGTTATTGTTGTTGTCGCCGTCGCGGTTCTCCTCGCCGTTGGCTTCGTTGTGCTTGTGGTTGTAGCTGACCAGGTCGTTGAGGGTGAATCCGTCGTGGGAGGTGATGAAATTGATGCTGTGGTAAGGGTAGCGGCCTCCCGGTTGATAAAGATCGCTGGAGCCTGCCAGGCGTGTGGCGAAGGCGGGCATCATGCCCGGATCTCCCCGCCAGAATCTGCGGACGTCGTCGCGATAGTGACCGTTCCATTCCGCCCAGCGGCAGTGGGCGAAACCGTCGGGCCAGCAAAGGCTGGCGAAAGTGCCGACTTGATAGGCGCCCGCAGCGTCCCAAGCCTCGGCAATGATCTTGGTATCGGCCAGCAGCGGGTCCTCTGCAATCGTTTCCACGACCGGCGGATTGGGCACCAAGTTACCGGCGCGATCGCGACTGAGGATGGAGGCGAGGTCGAAGCGGAAGCCATCCACGTGGTAATTGTGGACCCAATAGCGGAGGCAGTGGAAGATCATCTCCCGAACGATGGGATGATTTCCGTTGACCGTGTTCCCGCAGCCCGTGTAGTTGCGGTACTTTCCACCGCCGTTCTCCAACATGTAATAGACGCGGTTTTCCAGGCCCTTGAAACTGAGGATTGGGCCATGCTCGTTTCCTTCGGCGGTGTGATTGAAAACAACGTCGAGAATGACTTCGATTCCGGCCTTGTGGAGTTCGCGGACCATCTCCTTGAATTCGCGAACCTGGGCGCCCGGTTCCTTGCTGACGGCGTATCCGCGATGGGGCGAGAAAAATGCCAGGGGATCGTAGCCCCAGTAATTGCGGCGACCCGGCATGCGGCCGAAACAATCCAGGATGGGGAACTCGTGGACCGGCATCAGCTCTACGGCAGTGACGCCCAACGACTTCAAGTACGGGATCTTTTCGATGATGCCGAGGTAGGAGCCGGGAAATTTGACGCCGCTGGTCCGAGAGCGAGTGAAGCCTCGCACATGCATCTCGTAGATGACGGTCTCCGAGATGTCGCGGCGGATGTGCCGCGTGCCCTGCCAGTCGAAATCATCGTCTACGACCACGCATTTGGGAGGCCGGATGATGCCGTCGACCGCGGGGAGAAAGTCGCCGGCCAATGCCTTGGCGTACGGATCAATGAGTCGGGCTTTGGAGTCGAACCGTTGGCCCGCTTCGGGAATCCACGGCCCATCGGCTTGAAGATGATAGAGTTGTCCGGCCTTCAAGCCGGGGACGAAGACGCTCCAAACGTCGCCCCAGCGGTGATCCTCGCCGTTCAGGTGGACGATGTCGAAAGGCTCGCGGTCGTCGACGTGACGGTAGAGCAAAACTCGCAGCGCGGAGGCCGATCGACTGAAGACGACGAACTGGACGCCGTCCTCGTGCAGGATGGCGCCGTAAGGGAGAGAATGCGCGAATCGCAGCGCCGTCGGTCGTGCCAACATGGATAAAGTCAACCGCTGATCGCTCTGCCCCGGAAAGTAATCAATCTCTCCAGGGTACCATTGATGCGTGTCTGTTGCCATGTTGTCAGCTCTTCGATTGCGGAAACTTTGCGGAAAAATTAAGTTCGGCGGCGCTCAGATGCGGCGAAACGGCGATGGTGTGCGTCTCATGCGAGCCGGCGTGGAACCGGAGATGCCGGCGTTTTGGCGGCACATCCGTCACACATTGCCTAGGCATTGCCGGGCGATGGACGGGGTATTGTCCGTCGCGGCGGAATACGGAGACCCTGCTTGGAAACGCGAGCATGGACTCCTATCTTCTCCCGATCGGCAATCGGAGGTGCGGGGCAAGAATGCATCGGCCTGCCACCCACCGATCGGAGCATTCCGAAGAGTTTCGATGACCGAGGTTTTCGGCGGAATCCGTGACACGGTTCGGATGGGTTGCCGAGCCATGATCCAGGATTTCCTACTCTTGCAAATGGGAGCGATCTTGATGCTCGCGCTTCGCCGGTCGGTAAAAAGCTGAAACCGCGGTGAACGATGCCTTATTGATGGGAAACTTGGCGGTCGTTTGGAGGAGTCACTCATTACACGAATCATTGCACGGATGCTCGCATTGGTGTGATCTTCTGAGAAAATGCTTGTTCTGGCAAAAAGAAATTCAATTTCTCGGGTGCAACTACTTGTCGCCGCATTCGGACTTTGCTAGAAATATCGTTAGTAGTAAATGTTTTCGCGATTTGACTGTGATATACGGAGGATCGTGTAATTTCTTCAGGCGATGTCGGGGCGGCGGTGCGAGTTGCAATATGAACGTATGACCGCGGGATGTCGTCCAAGCTTTGGTGCGATTTCGAATCGGGGTAGGCGTTGGGGACTCGGTTATGTAGCGGTTGGAGGCGGAGTGATGCCGGGTTGCGATCGTCCCGTGCGACGGAATTCGGCGACGCCCCAAGCACCTTTTGCTCCTCGGTTCTTTTTTTGGGAGTCGAATCATGGCGAAGAAGGCATTGGCCGGTAACGTGGTGTTGGGTCGTGGGCGCAAGCTTTGTCCCGATTGTGGAAAAGTCGTCGCCGCTAGGGCAAATCAGTGCGAGCATTGCGGGCATCAGTTCGTTGCCAAGAGGGGGCGCCGGGTACGTCGCGTTGCGGTCCGCGCTTTCCATCGACCAAACGTCAAGGCTCGCGCGGTTCCCGCTCCCGACGCGGAAGATAAAGTCATCGAGTTCGCCAATCAGCACGGCGGGTTGAAGTCGGCCACGCAGTTGGTCGAAGACGTATTGCGGCTGAAGACCGAGAGCGGCCTGGATGTAGAAATGATCCAAAGCGAGTTGCAACGTTTGGGCAAGATTTTGGCGAACATCCAGCAATGACGCGAGGGGCGGCGCCGACTTGCGCGACAAGAAAGTTAGGGCGGTTCACTCCATGGTGAACCGCCCTTTGTCATGGTCATTGCTCACTGGATGGTACGGCGACACGCGCGCTCGCCGAGATCAGCGTTAGCTTGCGGCGGTCTCAGCGATTAGGGGTTGTCATTCTCCGCCCTTTCGGACCGGATCCGATGGCGCCGCAATTACGGCGCAACCGTCTGAAGGAAATGTTCAGCTAATCGCGGAATGCCGTCCTTGAACCGATTGTGAACGGGCGCGACTTCCGGGTGTACATACTTCTCGACAACATCTCTCAAACCGGCGGCCAAGGGGCCGAGGTCGTCGGCAACCGTCAAGGCCAGCATTGCGACGTAAGGCCCATTATTCTCGTAGGAAATCAGCGTCGCTAACGTTTTCAGGGCTTGCTCGCGTTGGGCGTCGTTGCCGAATCGCCCCAAGGCCCAGGCCGCGGCAATTCGTGCGGACGGAGATGGATCGTTCAGCATCTCCGCCAATTTCCTTTCAGCCTGTTGCACCGCTTGCTCGCCGTGCATCAACAGGCCCAAAGCGCCCCAGTAGCGAACGGCGGAGTCTTGATCGTCGAGGTAACCGATCAGGGCCTGCACATCTTGTGGGTTGAGATAGGAGGCTCTTTCGGCGGCTAGGAGAATACGGGGCAGCGGATAGCCTCGACCGTGACCGTAGTCGTACGGGGTGCGCGTCCCCGCTCGACTGTGAATTTCGGGTTCGGGCAGGAAGCCGAGGTCGCGCGTAGCCAGAATATGATCGCGAAGCGCCCTTTCCAGGCGAGATTGAACCTCGCGATATTCGGGACGACCGGCTAGGTTGTTGACTTCGTCGGGGTCGGTTTCGAGATCGTATAGCTCCTCCGGAGCACGCGGACGTTGCCAAAAGTACGCCTGTTGTTGCGAGAGCTTGCCCTCATCGAATAATTGTCGCCACACTTGGGTCGTGGGTGTTTGGAACATGTACGTCACATGCTGTCCCAACGGAAAATAAGGCATGTAGTTGCGGATGTAGACAAAGCGACCGTCGGTCACGGAACGGATCAGGTCGTAACGTTCATCCATTCTTCCCCGCAGGCCGAAGAGAAAGGGTTGCGGTTCGGATGCGTAAGGCCCCAAGAAGGCGTGTCCTTCCATCCATTCCGGCGGTCGAACCCCGGCGAGGCTGAGAACGGTGGGGGCCAAATCTACGAAGCCCACCAATCGCTCCGTCTTGCCGCCCGGTTGATAGTCGGGCGGTGCCAAGTGGCGAAACTTCGGTGGGATGTACACGATCAACGGTACTTGCAATCCGGAGTTGTATGGGCAGCGTTTGCTGCGCGGCATCCCCGAACCGTGGTCGCCGTAAAAGAAGACGATCGTGTCGTCGGCCAAACCCGCCTCTTCCACTTCTCGGATCTTTTCACCTGCCATGGCGTCCATTTCCGTGATTCGGTCGTAGTATTGAGCCCAATCACGACGGACTTCAGGGGTATCCGGATGGTAGGCGGGTACGCGGACCTTGGCCGGATCGTGGATCAGATCGTGCGGTCGGTTGCGAATCTGGCTCTCATGCGTGATGGTGAAGTTGAAGATCGCGAAAAAGGGTTTCCCTGCCGGGCGGTTCTTCCAATGGGCTTTTCCCGAGGATTCGTCCCAAATTCGTCCTTCGTTGATCAGGTTGTAATCCTCCTTGGAATTATTGGTGCAGTAGTAGCCCGCTCCCCGCAATATTTGTGGGTAGAACGAAAACCGCTGGGGAAAAGGGACCCAACTCCGCATATGTTCGGCGCCGGTGGAACTGGGATACATGCCCGAAATAATCGCCGTTCGTGCCGGAGCGCATACGGGGGCCGTGGACCAAGCGTGCAGATAAATCACTCCCCGTTGCGCCAGTGCGTCCAAGTTGGGCGTATTGGAATAGGCGTCGCCGTAGCAGCCTAAGTGCGGGCCGGTATCTTCGCACGTGAGCCAAAGGATGTTCGGACGGGCGGCGGGGGCAACCGCCGGTTCCAATGCCGTCGCCGCCGCGGGAAAAAGCAATGCCGCAAGGAAAGGTGCCGCGATCCAAGTTCTCATCATGGCCTCCCACGCTCATGAAACCGTTTGTGAACCGATCCGTACGTCAACGGGCGTTGTTGACGGCCGTCCGGTCGGTGCGTCAGCACTGGTGCCGGATTGCTCCTAGACGCTGTCAAACACCGATCAGTATAGGTACGCGGAACTCGGCGCACAACGTGCAAGCGGGCAAGGATGTTCCGGGGGCGTCGCGAAGCAATCAACCTCCAAAGGTTTCCATGCCGTCTGTGGTAGGTGGAATTCGAGCGGGTGTCGCCGAACGAAGAAAGCGCACCCACCCCGTTGCATGATTCGCTTGGGTGCGCGAAACTGACGTATTCGACGGCTTGCACGGAAGAATTATCGTGTGAGGGTGCGTAGCGTTCTAGACGCGTGTTGCGGGAGAAGAAAATCCCTTGGCCGATAAAAGGTGAATCGGAGGCCTGTCGGTCCGGCCTACTCTGACGTTGTTGGGGATCTTCGCGATGACGGAAGCACATCCGTGGCTTGCTCGGCGCATGACTCGCTTCGATGCGTCAGGCATTCGTAAGGTCTTTGAATTGGGAGCCAAATTGAAGGATCCCATCAATCTTTCCATAGGACAACCTGATTTCGACGTCCCCGACGAAATCAAAGAGTGTGCCGCGGAGGCCGTTCGGCAGGGCAAGAACGGCTATTCCTTGACGCAAGGCGTGCCGGCATTTCGCGAGCGTCTTCAAAGCGAGATTGCGAAGCGGTACAACGACCCGGAGCGAGAGGTATTCATCACCAGCGGTACCAGCGGCGGCTTGATGCTGGCCGTATTGACGCTGGTCGATCCCGGCGACGAGGTGATCGTCTTCGACCCGCTCTTCGTGATGTACGATGCCTTGGTCCATGTGGCGGGCGGCGTTCCCGTCTATGTCGATACCTACCCGGATTTTCAAATCGACGTCGGTCGCGTGGAGGCGGCGTTGACGGCCAAGACGAAGATGATCATCGTCAACAGTCCGGCCAACCCCACCGGAGTCGTTCTGAATTCTCAGTCACTGCGCGATTTGGCGGAGCTTGCGCGACGGCGGAACGTGGCGCTGCTCAGCGATGAAATCTACTGTGATTTTTGCTACGACGAACCGTTCGTATCACCCGCGGAGTACAATCCGCAAACCATCGTGGTGGCGGGTTTCAGCAAGAGTCACGGCATGCCCGGTTGGCGTCTGGGCTTCGCGCACGGTCCGCGAGAAATCATGCAGCAGATGCTGAAGTTGCAGCAATACAGCTTCGTCTGTGCACCGCATCCCCTGCAATGGGCCGGGCTGAAGGCCATCGATTACGATATGCGACCGGCTTACGATGCCTACAGGCGTAAGCGAGATCTATTGGTCGCCGGGTTGCGCGACTACTACGACCTGGTGACGCCGGGTGGGGCCTTCTATGCGTTCCCGCGAGCCCCTTGGGGGACGGCGACGGAGTTCGTCACGGAGGCCATCGAGCGGCATGGATTGTTGATCATTCCAGGCGCGGTATTCAGTCGACGCGATACCCATTTTCGCATCTCGTACGCCGCCTCCGATGAGACGATCAGCCGGGGGATCGAAGTCTTGCGAAAGTTGGCGCGGAGATGAATGGTCCGGCGGAAGACGCCGCGCCGCATCCGGATCGAGCCTTGATTGCCGGCTCCGACTGAGTCCGCTCAACACGACGGCGACCGAGTGGTAGTCGCCCAAATGTTCGGTCGCCGATTGACGGGGGTCGCGGACGAGTCGCCGGGATCGTTGCGGCATTCCCTCGAGAAATTTGCGGCCGGTTCCGCGCGATCGGGAAAGCGGTTTATGCACTTTTTTGTTGAGCGGTGGGTTGACCCACCAGGGGCATCCGACCCTCCACAACCTCCGTGTCCACGACGTAGCGGAGTCCGGGCGGTTGATCGGGCAGTGTATAGAGGGCGTCGATCATGATCCCCTCCACGATGGACCGCAAGCCCCTCGCACCCGTCCCGCGATCGTAGGCTTTTCGAGCGATCAGCTTCAAGGCCGCTTCGGTGAACTCCAATTCCGCGTTCTCCATGGCGAACAGTTCCTGGTACTGTTTGACCAGGGCGTTCTTCGGTTCGGTGAGAACGCGAATCAGCGCCTCCACATTAAGCGGACGCAAAGTGCTGAGAACCGGGAGTCGCCCGATGAACTCGGGGATCAAACCGAACTCCACCAGGTCCTCGCTCGTCACGTGTGCCATGAGGAAGCGGTTGCGTTCCTCATCGCTCGCCGACTCGCCCGAAGGCGACACCGACATGGTGGAACTGAAACCGATGGCGCGCTTGCCTAATCGCCGCGCGATGATGTCTTCCAGTCCGACAAAAGTTCCCCCGCAGATGAAGAGGATGTTGGATGTATCGACCTGGATATACTGTTGCTCCGGGTGCTTGCGACCGCCTTGAGGGGGGACGTTGGAAACGGTACCCTCGAGCATTTTCAAGAGCGCTTGTTGAACGCCTTCGCCGGAGACATCGCGTGTGATGGAGACGTTGTGGCCCGTCTTGCGGACTTTGTCGATCTCGTCGATGTAGATGATCCCTCGCTGTGCCGCCTCGACGTCGAAATCGGCGGCGTGCAGGAGTTTGAGCAGGAGGTTCTCGACGTCTTCGCCGACGTATCCGGCTTCGGTCAGGGTGGTGGCATCGCCGATCGCGAAGGGAACGTCCAGCATGCGGGCGAGGGTCTGAGCCAAAAGCGTCTTGCCCGATCCCGTCGGCCCGATCAGCAGGATATTGGACTTATCGATCATCACGTCGGAGGAACCGTGATGCATCAATCGGCGGTAGTGCGTATAAACCGCCACGGCCAAGACTTTCTTGGCTTCCTCCTGGCCGATGACGAACTCGTTCAGTTTTTCGACGATTTCGCGCGGCGAGGGAACTCTTCCGAAGAGGGGTCTTGTCGTACCCCGTCGCTTGCGTTCCTGGTCCAAGATGGATTGGCACAGGTCGATACACTCTCCGCAAATGTAAACATCACCGGGACCTTCGACGAGCGGTCCGACGTCGCGGTAGCTCTTGCGACAAAAGGAGCAGAATGCGTTCTTCTTGGTGCTACCGGTACCACGGCGTCCGGATGTGAAATCCCGTCCTGTCGGCATGATCAATCGTCCTGAAAGTCTCGCGGGCGGTTGTGTTACGGAATCGGATCTCGTTCCCGGTTCATGCGGCGGCGGCTTTGGTTGGGTTTCGGCGGCGGAGGACGACGACCCTCCGACACGTTGTCAAAAGTTCGCCGTAAAACCCTTATCTTCCCAAAGGTATTCCCAGCAGGACCGCGTGAAGCACAAGAGCTAAAAACGTCATCGGACGCTGGGATGAATCTGCTGCGGATAATGGGCATTTCCGCAAATCAACCGAATAACCATCAAGACGCATCCGTACGTTAAAGTCTACCTCTCGTAGCTTCGGCCCGCGTCAAATTCGCACCGTCGTGTCCGGTACTCCAAAACGGCGCCGGCGGCAGCGGGGGCGCGCTCTATTTTTTCCCGGGTCCCGAACGAAATGTCGTTGGTGTGCCTTCCGCGGACCGCAGGCGGTCTCGTATGGCGCGGTATTCGCTATCATTCAATCGCCCATCGGCCTTCATCGAAGCGAACTCGCGGAGCATGCGCTCAGCCTGGTCCTGCGAGTCGCGTCGGGCCAGAGCATCGCCGCGAATGCGCCGGACGAGCCAAATTGCGATGCCGATCATACCCAACGCCACCGCCGACCAGAAAAACAAGCGACCGAGGATGGCGATGCTATGCATTTTCGAAAATCTCGCGTCGAAACCGAACGGATCAGCTCGCGGCAACCGTCATCGCATCAACCGGAACGCCTCGCCGCATCGGTATCACTCGATCGTACACGACACTTTGCACCGGTCTCTGCCGATCTTGCCGGAAAAGCAGGATGATTGTGGATGTCGCGGAATCAAAAACCTGATCAAGATAGTATGGCGCCCCTGTTACGGGGGGGCGAAGCAAGGCACTCGATGTCGCCGCGGACCACCTTAACATTATGGGCCTTGGCATCCTCCGGGTCTACCTGGATTTGCCTAAACCCGGTCGCTGCTTTACGATAAGCATTGGGTAATGGCGAGGTTTTGGGTTTGCAAAGTGACGTTTTCGTTTCAGCAGGGCGATTCGCGCGAACAACGATCAGGCGTGTGCGGTCCTTCGCAGGTGGGTCAAGTTTTTTTAGATTCGCGACAAGTTGCGACAGCTGATTGGTTCAACAAGACGCAAGGCTTGCTCAGATGGCTTCTCTGACCGACGTGCCCGATGCTTTGGGCCGATTTGGAAATTTTGGTGGAAGATATGTCCCTGAAACCCTCGTTCAGGCACTGGAGGAGTTGGACCGCGAATACGTCGAAGCTATTGCCGACCCCGAATTTGGGGCTGCTCTGAACGCCCTGTATACCCATTACGTGGGGAGACCATCTCCTCTGTATTATGCAGAACGGTTGACGGAGTTTTGCGGGGGCGCTCGGTTGTTCTTGAAGCGGGAGGATTTGAACCATACCGGCGCGCACAAGATCAACAACTCGTTAGGGCAAGCTCTTCTGACGGTCCGGATGGGCAAGCGGAGAGTCATAGCCGAGACGGGCGCCGGTCAGCATGGAGTGGCGACTGCCACCGCTTGTGCCCGGTTCGGTCTGGAATGCGTGGTATACATGGGGGAGGAGGATATCCGCCGGCAGCGCCCCAACGTTTTCAACATGCGGCTTTTGGGCGCGCAAGTCGTGCCGGTGGTGAGCGGTTCGAAGACTCTCCGCGATGCCATCAACGAGGCTATGCGGGACTGGATGAGTTCGGTGCAGTTCAGCCATTATTGCCTCGGTTCCGTCACGGGACCGCACCCTTTTCCGCGGATCGTTCGCGATTTCCAATCGGTCATCGGGAGGGAAACCCGACGCCAGTGCTTGGAGCAGTTCCAGCGGTTGCCGGACTTGATCGTGGCGTGCGTGGGCGGAGGGAGCAACGCGGCGGGAATGTTCTATCCCTTCATTGGAGACGAGGCGGTGGCGATGGTGGGGGTGGAGGCGGGCGGACGTTCCGGTCGTCTTGGCGATCACGCATCGACGCTTTCGTACGGCAGTCCGGGCGTCTTGCACGGTACGTACTCGTACGTGTTGCAAGATGAGGACGGTCAAACCGCCGACGTCCACTCCATCTCCGCCGGGTTGGATTATCCCGGCGTCGGCCCCGAGCATAGCTACTGGAAAGAGACCGGGCGGGTCATCTACACGAACGTCAGCGACCGGCAGGCTTTGGAGGCGTTCCAGACACTGGCCCGAATGGAAGGGATTCTGCCGGCGTTGGAAAGCGCCCATGCCATAGCCAAGGCGATGGAGTTGGCCTCGCAGCGGTCCCCGGAAGAGATCATCGTCGTTTGTCTATCCGGTCGCGGCGACAAGGACGCACAAGAAGTGGCGCGGTTGTTGGAAATGAACGATTAGACGTGGCGACTCAGGTTCGTTGTCAACGGCGCACTCAGCGTTCTCCTTCCGCCCGCGATTTGCTAGGGAAACAGGCTCCGATGTCCAGGATTCAACAGGTTTTCGACGAATTGCGCAAGTCGGGTCGCAAGGCCTTTATGCCGTTTGTTACGGCGGGAGATCCCGATCTTGGGTTCACCAAGGAGCTTATTCAAGCCTTATCCGACGCCGGCAGCAACCTGATCGAGGTCGGAATCCCGTACAGCGATCCCATCGCGGACGGTCCCGTCATCCAGGCGTCGTACACGCGTGCGTTGGCGCAAGGCGTGCGATCCGGGGAAGTACTCAAGACGATTGCCGCGATCGCGCCGCACTTGAGTGCCCCGGTGGTCCTGATGGTGAGTTACGCCATCGTGTTTCGCCGCGGTCTCCCGGAATTCGTGGACCGGGCCGAGCAGGCCGGCGTCGCGGGGTTGATCGTGCCGGACTTGCCGATCGAGGAATCCGAGGCGTTGCGCGAAGCGTGCGATCGTCGGGGGATGGATTTGGTGCAACTGATTACGCCCACCACGCCGCGTCCGAGGGCGATTCGAATCGCGGAGGCCGGGAGAGGCTTTCTCTACTACGTGTCGGTGGCGGGTATTACCGGAGAGCGCCGCGAGTTGCCGAGCGAGTTGGTGGACAATCTCGCTTGGTTGCGGGCGCAGACCTCTCTGCCTATTTGCGTGGGATTCGGAATCAGTCGGCCTGAGCACGTGCGACTACTGGCGCCGGTGGTGGACGGAATCATCGTAGGCTCCGCCATTGTGCGCCACCTTGCCGCGATCGGAGAGAAGTCACGCGGGCGCGTTTTGGAAGAGATCCGGGATTATGTCGCGGAATTGGTTGCCGCTCTTCCAAAATCCGCCGAGTGATTCGATGTCCATTGGGCAATCGCGACGGAATCGACGCAAACTCCGGTGTTACGCGAACTCGACGCATTGGATCGGAGGATCGCGTTCTCTTCTCTTTCTACGATTCGTTCAGGGGCGTTGACGCAGCGGAGTCCCGCGTCGATCAGAACTCTCGCGGCCGAAGTCGGGCCTGAACACGGAGCGGCAGGCCCTGGATGCGCAGAAACCCTTCGGCGTCGGTTTGATCGTATTTCCCGCCGCCCTCCATGGTTGCGATCCCTTCGTCGTACAAGCTGTTGGGACTCCAACGACCGTCCACGGCGATATTGCCCTTATACAACGACAATCGCACCTCTCCGGTGACCGGTCGCTGAATTTCCCGAATCATGGCCAGGAGGGCATCCATTTTGGCGCAGTACCAGAAGCCGTAGTAGACCATCTCGGCCACTTCGGGTGCGAGGCGGTCGCGGAGGTGCATCACGTCGCGGTCCAGCGTCAACTGCTCGACTTGACGGTGAGCAAAATAGAGCAAGGTCATGCCAGGCGATTCGTAAACGCCGCGACTCTTCATGCCGACGAAACGGTTTTCCACCATATCGATGCGGCCGATGCCGTTACGGCCGCCGACGGCGTTGAGTCGTTGCACGACTTCGTAGGCAGAGCAAGGCTCGCCGTTGACCCGCACCGGGACGCCCGATTCGAAGGCGATCGTGACCTTCTCACCCTCTTCCGGGGCTTGACGGGGCGACGTGGTCATGCCGAACTCGACCAACTCCACGCCGTTGACGGCAAGATCTTCCAGTTTGCCCGCCTCATAGCTGATGTGCAGACAATTCTCGTCCGAACTGTACGGCTTGGCGGTCGTCGCCTTGACCGGGATTTTTCTTTCCTCGCAATAGGCGATCATCTCCTTGCGACCGGGAAAGCGTCGGCGAAAGTCTTCGCGTCGCCACGGGGCCAGAACGCGGATCCCCGGTTGCAGGGCTTCCGCGGCCAATTGGAAGCGGCATTGGTCGTTTCCCTTGCCCGTCGCACCATGGGCGAAAACATCGCATCCGCGTTTTTTCGCCACCTGCAAGCAGACTTTGGAAATGAGCGGCCTGGCAATGGACGTCCCCAAGAGATACATGCCTTCGTACATCGCCTGCCATTGCATGACCGGGAAGGCGAAATCACGGCAAAGTTCTTCCTTGGCATCGACGATTTCCGCGGACCGAGCGCCGATCAGGCGGGCCTTGGCGAGGATGGCTTCGCGATCCTCACAGGGTTGGCCGAGGTCCACGTACACGGCGTCTACGTCGTAGCCTTGCTCGATCAACCAACTCAGGATGACCGATGTATCCAACCCGCCCGAATATGCCAAAACGCATTTCGCCATGAGATGCTCCCTGACGGCAGGAAAGAGGATGCTGGTAAAAACGGCCGAGAAGACGAACAATCCCGCAACGGTCGCGGAAACCTTCATTCTGCATCGCCGCCGTCAGACTGACAAGGCGACGCATGGGGCTTTGGAGGGAGGGTCGGACGCACAAATTCGCCGGCAACCGGTCGGCCCACGAGTCGTTACGGGAGGCGGAAAACCGTGGTACTGCGCACTAGCGCACAATCGTCGGGAAAGGTATGGAAGGCCTGGATGCGAAGGCTTTTGTTGCGAGTTTGATGGGCGATGAAGCTGATCGCGCCCAAAGGCATGCGACCGCTGGAATTGAATTGAAAAAACAACCCCTGTCCCGGACCTTCGCGGCTGAGTTCGTGTTGGAACATCCAAAAGATTTCGGGTTGCACGCTCTCGATCTGGATGTCGATCGAGTACGAGACCCCGCCGCGGCCGATGAATTCGTCGTGGTGCTTGGCTTTAAGTTGATGAAACATCAAGCGGCGGCGAATCGGCAAGGGATGATTGACCGCCGTGGAGACCTCAGTCCACGTCAAGCCCTCGTATTGCCAAGTCACGACGTGGCCGGTGTTCGTGATGTCGATCTTGACCTGGTAGTCGCCGCGGGCGACGGTCTTGGAGGCGTGCACTTCGAACAATTCCGGATGCAGCGGTCGCCCGTAGAGCACATATGCCAGTTCGGCGACTTTGGGTCGAACACTCAGCACGAGTATATTCCTTATCGCGAATCCGCAAATTCGGTCCCATCTTCGCAGCGATGCCGCGGTTGCCGATCGACGACGTACGGTACCCAAGAATCACCGAACAAGCCGACGGGCACCGCCGTCCCGATCGCATCATTTCCACGCTGCTTCGGCCTATTATAAACTCGCGTTTGATGGCGACAAAGGGTGTTTTCGGAGGGCGTTGCCGGTTCTTGCGAAGCCGGCTCGGTTGGCCGAAACCGGTCTTGACAAACAAGTATCGGGATCGCTTTGCCGAGTTTAGGGGGCGTCAAGAAACGCGATCGACCGGGCATCCTTCCCGGTCGATTCGCAGCCTCCGTCGCTAACCCGAGGCAAACGGCGTCAACATCCGTGTGACACCGGCTTACGCCATGACCGAATGTTCGAGGCTGTTTCTCAAAGGTGCAACTTGCCGCACTGATAGGTGCTTTCCGTTCCGCCGACGTTTGTGGCCCGAGTGTGTGACGGGTGTCGATCAGCGGTTGAATTCCACGCCGGCGGTCACGCCGTTGATGAACAGATCTTGGTTGTTGCGATCGAGCGAGATGCCCATGTTCGGCACGCGATACACGACCGCGTTGGAGGCCCGGCCGATGCCGTCCATCCACATGCCGGTCCAACCCACGCTGAGGGCCATGCTGCGGGTGACGTTATACTTGATCGCCACTCGCAATTCCGCAGAGGGCGACCACTCTTCCTCCGTGGCCGAGTTGGTGAAGGCGGTGGGACCCATGTAGAGAGGCAGGTCCTCCTGAGGCCCGGCCAGCGGATCGAGTTGGCTGCCCAAGACGCCGTACTGATTGTAGTTCTGGAAGTTGAAACCGGCGAAGAATTTGGCGGTGCTTTCGAAGGTCCAGCGATCGAACGTGCGGAAGAACCGGATGCCCGCCTGGGGACCGACCACGTGATTCGTCGCTCGGGTATACCAGAAGCTGTCGGCGAGGATGCCGCCGAAAGCATCGACGTTGAATTCTTCATTGAATTCGAAGTACCGGACGCCGAGGTAGATTTCCCAGAAGGTGCCGTGACGCGTGGGGTGGAAGCGGTACACGTAGTTCAGTTCCGTGTTCCACGTCTTGACGACATTGTCCATAACCAGCCCCCACGTCGGCAGAGGGTTGTCATTGTCGTCCAGCACGATGGGGGCCGTGAACGTGACCGGCAGATTCTGGATGTCGGTGAGGGCGTCGTCCACGTAGCCTTGCAGCAATCGCTTGAAGGGCGGAGGCCCGAACTCCGGGTCGTCGAAGACGACGTCGGCGTTGGGCAGTTTGTGGACGCGTCCGTACGTGGACATGAAGAACCCGCTGAACATCAAACCTTGATGGTCTTCCATGAAGCCGGCTTCCACGCGACTACCGTCGGTGAACCGACTGCCGATCCAGGTGTTGTCGGCCGTGCTGGTTTGTTCGCGGAAGACGTCGGTGTCGTAGTACACAGTTCGGGAGGCGGGCGGAGCCACACCGACCGAGGCGGCGTCCGGCTTGGAAATGCTCCAGCGTAGATACTCGCCGCTGATAAAGAAGCCTTCGTTGGCCCGAGCGCCGCCTCCGAAAGTTCCCGGATTGGCAGGGGCGAAGTATTGCATGTCGGGAACTTGGGCGTGAGCCGACATGCCGCCCAGGGCTACCATCGCGCCGATCGCCAGCCACAGTTTGCTGCGTCGTAATAGCATGGCTCTTGTCCACCTCGATGTGCGCAAGTGTTCGGTTGACGCCTCTACGTGCCGTCTCACTAGAACGGTCAATAAGGGGTTGCGACGTTAATATCGGACAAACGGCTCGTGCGAGTTGAGAAAGAATGGCAAACCGTAACGAAAATGCCGTGCGGTTTGGCGGGAGTCGCCCGTTTCGGTGTCGATAATCGCGCCATTCGAGAGATGGGGTTGCAATATCCGGCTGATAAAATCCCCCAGACTGCGTAATCTTCCCATTGCTTTGCGAACATCTGTCATACGCCATCATGACGACTTCATGGAGCTGCCCGCTGGTACTGAGATTTGGGGTTTCAGAGTGGGATGGGCAAAGTGGGGCGTTAGAACGGGATCGTGCTGGTTCCGTAGGCGCGGCGACGGGAAGTCCCGCCTTGAATTAGCAACCGTTTGCGTGGAATTGCCGGGAACGAAGAGGCGGATGGCGCAGAGAATCACGTCCACCGCGCCATCGAATGGAACCGGAGATCGCAATACTTGTGAGTATGTTTCGGATAAGGCCGAGCACTCCACGGGTTCTCGCAACCGTGAGGCGGCGCTTGCGAGCGGAGTCACTCCGACTCGCACACCCAGACTCGCTCGACCGCCGCACCGGGGAGGTCTTTGGTCAAGATTCTTACGGTGAGTTGGGGGTAGCCCGGCGGGGCTTCAAAAACGGTTTCCGCCGAGTTCCCGTCTTTCGGAGTCAAAACGACCCGTTGCACGGCGGGGGTATTTTGCTCGCCGGGTCGTTTGCCGGGTGGGGCAAGAAACTCCACGGAGGCCTCCGGTTTCTTGAAGATGGCACCGAGGCGGTACCGCTTTCCGGGTTGCAGGGCGATGGTTGCGCTAGCCCAGGCGTCGACCCCGGATTTGGTCCAGCGACCCGGTTGCCCGGGCTGAAGGCTTTCCAGACGGAAGTCCGGATTGTAAACCAGGTTGCCCGGCGGGTCCGTGGGAGGCAATTGAAAATGCAGTTCGACCGATTCCCCTTGCTTCAATACCGCCTCCAACACTTGGGCTTGAGCGCCGGGACGGTAAGCTAAGATGGGGTACAGACCGGGCGGCAAGTTGCGGAAAGAGAACCGATAGGTCTTCGCATCCGGATCGATGCCTTCCGTCAAAGTTGCCAGGGTGGCGTAATTCGTGCCAAGCAGCACGATGCGTACCTCTTGGTCGTCGTTGCCGGGCAGGGGAGGGACGATGACGGTGCCCGTCAGCCCGGCTTGAGGGGAGTCGGTCGGAGCAAGTCCTAGCGTTAAGACCGTGTATAGCATGTCGGCGGTGACCCTCGCCGCTTCCAATGCGGATTCCAGGATGATTGGCTCCACGGCGCCGCGATTCGGGTTGGGTGAAGATACGAGCGGCAGCGCCCGCTCCGCCCGTTCGGCGGAAAAGACGATCAGGCCGTCGATACGCCGTTTCAGACCCTGCCAGGCTTCGTCGTCGGTATTTCCCAGCAATTGAGGCTGATAACCTTCGATGGAGATTTGCTTCGCGTCGACCCAATTCTCCAGTTCGGAATGGTGGGGACAATTCGGCTTGGCGTGAGGCGGTGCTCCCACGTCTTCGACAAAATGGACCAGCGTACCGAGTTGGCGGCAGGCGTTGATGGGAGTTTCCGTCCGCAGTCCCTGCAATGCTCGGCGGAAGTACACCTCGAACGCAGGTTCGACCGCCGGCATGACGTGGGACACATGATACGGCAGTTGGGGAACGAGAAGATAATCGTCCGCGTAATAGGGGCCGAGATCTCGGCCCCGCCAGTCGGGCATCAAACAGTACTGCGTCAGCGCCGCGATGTTTTCTCGCCCCAATGCTTGCTCCCACTTCTCCATTTGGGGGACGACGTTCAGGGCGGCACGGGTGATGTCGGGATGCGGTCCCCAGGCATACACCGGCAGGGCGGACGCTAGGAGAAAGGGCAGGGCAGGTAGCGCGGTCCAAAACAATCGTGGTCGGGTTCGGAGGGACATGCTCATTCTCCTTCTCGCGGGATGGCGTTCGGGAATCTCCCGTTGGACTGCGATGAGCGCGGGCGGCGTTGGCGCTCGGGGTCTGCGTCGTCCTTTACTTCTCGGTTCCCTCCGGCGCTCAGCCGAAAAATGTGCCGCTATAGTTGGGCGGCCATGGACTGGATCTCGTCGAATCGTCTTTCCAGTAAACACTCGGCATAGCGATGGAGCACGCCGTTTCCGATGTTTCGCCAAGCCGCCCAGACTTTGCCGGTCTCGGCGGCCAACTCTTGCTGCCGCCGCACGATCGCCGCTTCGGCGTCGGCGAAGGCACGCACGGTCGAACCGTCCCAGTTAGGCATGTCCGTACTGAGTGCGGACAATCGTCGAATGATGGTGTCCGCGATCCGTTTCCCGTCGTCGGCGTTCGCGAACCGTTTCGGGTCTTTGCCGCCCACTCCTTGATGGGGGGCTTCGCCGAGTCGCGACAAGTCGACGGTCGGCGGATCCAGGTACATCATCAGCGAGGTTTCTCCCCAGGCCGCATGGTCGCCGAGATAGCCCTCGTCCAGTGCGAGAATGTACTCGGGCGTGCCTAGGACGGGGATGCCCAAGCAGCGGGTCATTCGCGCGCCGACTTCCCGCACAACGATCTGTTGTGCCGCGCCGTAGTGGCCCGTCAGGATGATTATCGCTTTGAAACCCTGCCGGGCGGCCTCCATGGCGAGCTTTTCCAGCCAAGGGCGGAGCAGGACGGAGAAGGTTTGATCTTCGGGTTCCATGACGAAGGTGTGAGGTTGATCCAGCCCGCCGACCCCGCCGAACAGCGGCGGTGCAACCAGGCCCCCGCCGCGCTGGGCTGCCCGAATGCACAGCATATGCGCCTTGACGGCATCCAGTCCCACGACATTGTGGAGTCCGTGCCATTCGATCGTGCCGATGGGTAAAAAGAGCGTACCGCAAGCCTTCGTGCGGTCCTCGATCTCTTTGGGACGGAGCAGTTCCAGGCGGACTTCAGGATCGCCGACTTGAAAGTTCGTTACGAGAGAGGGAGGCGGTATGGTCCCGTCCGTAGCGACTCCGTCGGCGTCGGCGACCGAGGGGGCGGCTACTCCCGAAACGGCTCCAGCGGTTGCGGCGGCGAAGCCTTGCACGAACACGCGTCGTTTCACGGGTTCGGACATCGTAACACTTCCTTGGATCGTCCGGGTGCGGGACGAAGCCAGAGCTCAGCGTCCCTGCCGCACGGAGAGTCGGCTCAGGGGGTACCATCCGTCGCTCTCGCGACCGGCAATGGCAAGACGTACGGTAGGGACTCGGCTCTGTTCATCAAGCACGGCGGCGGAGACCTCGTAATCGCCCGGTGGTAGTGTGGCGGGCAGGGGGATGCCGATTTCCATGGTCAGCGGTTCGCCGGGCGGAAGTTCAGGCGGTTGTTTCATGAAATCGTCGGTGAATGGTACGACGGTGCCCGGCATCAAACAGTTGACCGTAAACTCCGTCACGCAGATGTGCTGCACGCCTTGTTCGTTGCGTAAGCGGATGGCGACGGGATAAGGCCGGTAGCACGGGGCGGAGCCCACGTTCTGCCACGTCATGCGGATTGTGACGGAATCTCCGGCGATTGCCGTGCTCGCGTGTACCCATTCGCGAAGTACCAAACGGTAACCCAAGCGTCGCAAGAAGCGGCGAATCTCCTCGTGGACCGCAGGATCGTCCGGCAAAGGGGCGGACTTATTGTTGATGTACGAAGCGTGCAGCGCCAGGGCATAATCGAAGATGTAGCGGAGGGACCAGCCCTCCTGGACCCATTTGCGAATGTCCCAGCAGGTTTCCCATGCCACGGGCGCGGTCTTCCAGGCTTCCAAAGCCTTCGCCCCGGTGAGCGTTTGCGGGTAAGCGTTACGCATGTGACACCAATTCCGCGTGAACCCTCCCATGTCGCCCAGGCAGTCGGCCCTCCACCCGGTCCCTTTACCAACCGCATAGCCGAGCATCTCCGGTCCGTCCATGAGCATGAGCAGCGGCGTGTTCCGAAACGCCTCGAGATAGGTGTCGATGACTTTCCGCAGGTTCTCAGGGGATGGCATCGAAAGTCCCTCCGTGGCGCTCAAGTGCCATTCGCCCCACCAGCCAACCGAGCCGAGGTCGATGTGATCTATGTCAGGATTGCCGTCGTACTTCTTTCCGAGGCGGCGGATGAAGTCGAGATGGGCCTGAAGCGTTGCGGGGTCGTCGAGATCCGGGATTTCCAGCGGTCCGCGACCCTGGTAGCGGACCGCGACAATCCTGCCGCCGATCTCTCTCAACCACTCGGGGTGGTAAGGATTGGCCGGGGTCGTGGAGCAGCACATGACACGGAACGCCAAACGCTGCCCGGCCTCGCGAGTTTGACGCAGCACATCATCCAGAAGCTCTTCGTTGAGAGAGCCCGGTCGCGGCTCCAGGTCGCGCCACCCCCATCGGACATAGTGCACGGTGGAGGGTATCCAATGGGGAAGATTGCGGTCGCGGTCCGCCGTGTGATGGAAGGTTTCCCAGCCCATTCCGGGGTTGGGAAGGATGTCGTCGATTTCTCTCGGGATAACGCGGATTCGGTTTGGCTCTGCCGCCCAACCTATGGTGGCAACGCAGCAGGCGAGCACGAGGACGCATAGCATCGGGTAGAAACGGAATGGGGCGAATCGGTGGCCCATCTCAAAAACCTCCCTCCGGATTCATCGCGTTTCGTGAAACGTGCGTGGTTCCTCCGGCATTCCGTGACGTGTTCGGCAGCGAAACCGCGCTAATCTAACGCCGCCGCGATGCGTTCCAGGCTCCGATTCCCGGAGTGCCATGATCCCACCTCGCAGGCCGACGTTCATGGGGACTGCGGTTCGGCTTCGGAGGATGCCGCTCCATCCAGGTAGGCGACTTCAACGAAATAGGCCCCTCGCAACTCGGTATCGCCGTCCATTAAGAAGGTCTGAAGTCGAGTCGGGCCCGCAGTTTGATTCACACGGAATTCCACGGCCTGGGCGCCCGGAGGGATGTCCCGGACCCACTCTTGATCGCCGATGACCAACCGTGCCCGTCGCCCGGCAAGGGGATGGCTGACATACGGCGGACGATCTCGCAGTGTGATCCGATACTCGCCCGACCGGGAAAATTCGACGGCCCAAAAGCCGTTGCCGGCCGCCCCGCGGGAGATCATGGTCTGATCCCAGGGTATTTTTTCGCCGTGCCAGTCGTGGCAAGTCAGTAAAGCGGGATTCTCTTGCGCCGTTCCGAGGACCAACGGAACGTATTCCCCAAAGCGTGAGGAGACGTCTCGGTACCAGCGTTCGTAGCGCGAACGCAACTCTTGCACCACATCAGGCTGAGCAGAGGCAATGTCGTGGTTCTGGCCGGGATCTTCGACGATGTCGTAGAGTTCGTTGCCGTTGATCAACCGATAGCGGGGTGTAAGCACGGACGACAATCGCCACGGAACGGGATGCTCAATACGGTTGACCTGAACGAAGATCGTCCGATCCGGGTCTCCGCCGGACTTGCCATCGAGAATGGGGCATAGGCTGACGCCGTCCAGCGGCATTCCGCCCTCTTTAGGCAGGTTGCACAACTCGATCAAGGTAGGCAAGAGGTCGATGTGAGCGGTCAAACCGGGGACGTCGCGCGGTTGGGACCAGCGGTCGGGCCACCGCAAGAAGCAGGGGACTCGGTGCCCGCCGTCGTAGGGAGAGCCTTTGCGTCCTCGCATGCCGGCGTTAAAGCCGTTGCCGGCGGTACCGTTGTCGGTCATGAAGATGACAAGCGTATTGCGAGCAAGGTCCCATTCGTCAAGGGAGGCCAAGAATCCACCCAGGTTTTCATCGAAGTTGGTCAACATGCCGTAGAAGTTCGCCAAGTCCTTGGAGACGCCGGCCGCCCGATACGGTGCGGCGTAACGATCATCGACTTGCCAAGGGCCGTGTGGTACGTTGGTCGGCAAATAGACGAAGAAGGGGTGATCGCGGTGTTGAGCGATGAATTCGCGGGCGCCGGCGAAAAAGACGTCCGTGCAATACCCTTGGCTCGGCTCCCAGTTTCCGTCGTTCCGTAGCATGGGGGAAAAATAGGTATTTCCCCAGTAGTCGGGAGTTTGCCCGATCCCGCCGCCGCCGTGACAAAGCGCATGCTGAAAGCCGCGGTCGATGGGGCGGTACGGCGCATTGTCGCCGAGGTGCCATTTTCCGAACATAGCCGTGGCGTAACCGGCCCTGGCGAAATACTCGGCCATGGTGGTCTCGTCGCCGCGCAGGATGGATCGCCCCATAATGGTGTGCCAAACGCCGGTTCGGCATGAATACCGGCCGGTCATCAAGGCCGCCCGCGTGGGCGAACACGTGGGATCCACGTGGAAATCGATCAGCCGAAGGCTCTGCGAAGCGAGGCGATCCAGGTTGGGCGTTTTGACAATCGAGTTTCCGTGAAAGCCGATGTCGCCGTAGCCTTGGTCATCCGTGACGATCAGAATCACGTTGGGTCGAGACGCGGACGACGAGCTCTGCTCCGGGGCGGTTTCCGCGCTTCGAGCAACGAACTGGGGCCAAGTTGCCGAAAGAAGAACCGCTGTAAAAACGATCCGTGCGGCGCGGTCCTGCGGGCCGGAAATACATGGGAAGGTCAACATGGTGCATCCTCCTGCCGCAGCCAGGATTGAGAACATCGATTGACGGCCGACACGGCAACGCGAACGGAAGCCGAGTTCGCCCGTCGTTAAGGGTCTGGAACGTGCTTCACCCGAGCGAGGCGCATTTAAGGATACCGTCGCGGTGTGCGGAAAACTACCGACCGAACAGCACGAAATAATGTGGCAAGGAGCTTCGGTTTTGGGAACCGTGAGCAGGCTCACACCGGTCCGATGGCGGTCCACTCGTTGGCCATTCGGATGCGGTTGCAACCCAGGCCGTGTCGAAATGCTTGATTCAGGTCTGTGAGGGGATATGCTGGAGCGACGGTGGAGCGGTGCGCTCCCCCCGCGGTCGTTAATTGTGACGGGCGTCGGGACGCGCACACGTTCAGTCGAGTTTGTCCCCCTTGTATCTAGAAGGAGTCGATCGAATGGCGGAAAAAAACAGTGAGAAGAGAACTGGCGAAAACTCAACGAAGGGGCCTGCACTGGATCGACGAACCATATTGGCGGGGACTTCCGTCCTGGCGGTCATGGGAACCGGTTTGATGGCGGGGACGCCCGCCGTACATGCCGCCGAGACCGGGAAAATTCGACTGGCCCTGATCGGCTGCGGCGGTCGGGGCAGCGGTGCGGTGCGAGACGCATTCTCCGTGAGCGACGCACCGATCGAGCTTTACGCCATGGCGGACATCTTCGAGAGCCGCTTGGAGGCTTCTCATAAAAACCTCTCGGACATGTTTCCCGATCAGGTGCAAGTCCCGCCCGAGCGGCGATTCGTGGGACTGGATTCGTACCGCCATGCGATCGATGCGCTTAGGCCGGGCGATGTGGCGATGTTGACCGGTTACGCGGTCTTTCGACCGGGGCAACTGGAGTATGCCGTTTCGAAGGGAATTCACGTTTTCATGGAAAAGTCCTTCGCCGCCGATCCGCCGGGTTGCCGTCGTGTGATTCAGGCGGGCGAGGAGGCGGAGAAAAAGAACCTGAAAATTGCTGCCGGCTTGATGTGCCGACATTCCGTGAATCGCCAAGAGTTGATCAAGCGTATTCGCGACGGAGAGTTGGGCGACATCACGCTCGTACGTGCGTACCGCATGGAAGCGGTGGGACCGCTCGGGCCGAAGCCCGCCGACGTCCCGGAGTTGTTCTGGCAAATCCGGAATTTCTTCCGCTTCTTTTGGGTGTCGGGCGGCCTTTTCTCGGAGATGGACATCCATCAAATCGATGAGATCTGCTGGATCAAGGATGCGCTGCCGGTATCCGCGCACGGCGTGGGCGGTCGGGCGGTGAACAGCCTCGATCACAGTCAAAATCTGGATGCCTATTTCGCCGAGTGGACCTTTCCCGACGGAACGCAAGGATTGGACGTGGTCCGCTATGCCTCCAACTGCTACAACCACTTCGCGACGTACATTCACGGGACCAAGCGTGCTGCGCAGTTTTCCGGCGCCGTCCACGCCGGGACGGTACGTATCTTCAAAGATCAACGAATCGCAGAAGACAACGTGGCATGGGAGGCCCCGAAGGAGCAGTTGACGCCTTGGCAAGCCGAGTGGAAGGCCTTGTTGCGGGCTATTCGCGAGGATTTGCCGCACAACGAAGCGAAACGTGCCGCGCTTTCCAATCTGGCAGCCATCATGGGGCGTGCGGCCGTGCATAGCGGGCAAGTCATTGGTTGGGACGACGCTTCGGCCTCGCAATTCCAGTTCTGTCCCGACGTGGATCGGATGACGCCGGAAACTCCGCCCCCGATTCTGCCGGACGAACGGGGAATGTATCCGGTACCCGTCCCCGGTCAGTGGAACGAAATCTGAGCTCGCGTTGCGATTCCCCGGACGCATGTTCGCGGGACCGCCCCGATGCTCTCAGATTTCCTGCGACGAGGAGGCAGATGCCCCCTGGGAGACTTCTCTCGGGGCATCGCTTTGCGTTTTCGGGCGAGTCTTTTGATAAACGTACCAAACGAATCCGGCGGCGAACAGCGCTGCAAGGAGCACGGCGGTGACGAGGTCCGGCGATGTCGAAGCGTCGCTTACTGAGGGATGCCGTTGCCAGTGGATTTGCTTCGCCAGCAAGACGGGCGCGGCTCGGAGCGCGTCGCGAGCTTGGTAGGCCCAGCGTTTGAAAAACACGCCGTGGACCTCCACAGGTTCTTCCAGACGGTTTCCCAACGGAAAATCCGAAGGCAGCGACAAAGCGTAGACGACCACGGGATTGTTTTCGTCCGACGGGCGTATCCAAAGCTGGTAATAGCCCGCGATTTCCTCGCCGTTTTTCGGGGCTTTCATCCGCATCGCCTGGACGACGTGGCCCTTGACCGTTACGACTCGGCCTCGCCGATCTTGGGATCGCCGGTAGAGTTGGGAGAAGGTCACCCAGCCCTGCGACGCGGCGGCGATCCCCTCTTCGTCCGTTTTTCGCAGGCGTGCGAGGACCGCGAACCAAGGGCCGGCCTCCGCCATGCGAAACGGTTGGTCGTCTTGAACAGTCGAGAAATCGATGTCGGAAGTGGTAAACACGCTGCGTGGGGAAGCGGTTTCCGCTGTGCCCGTTCTGAGAAGGGAAGATTCGGCGGTAGGTGAGGCCGCTTCGCCGGGCGATGAGACGCCGGACTCATTCACGGCGGATTGAGACACCGTTGGCCGGGAAGTGTGCTCCGATGAGTCGGGTGTCAGCCGCGTATCAATCGCAGAATTCTTCGCCGGGCCGGTTTGCAACGCTTGTCGATCCGCCGGTTCGCGCAAAAATCGGAGAAGTTGATCTGCCTGCGGCAGCCATTCACGGGCGGATGTGACCAGGATCACCGCGCCTCCGATGACAAAGACCAGCAGCATAAGCCGCCGCTGTTCTCGCGGATGGGTGTAGGAACGTGATATGCCTGTCCTGATTCGCACGCCGTTTCTCCCAAAGGCACCGGATCGAACGCGCCGGCTATCTTTCATTGTAGTGCGTAAGCGGCGATTGCCATGATCCGACCGGGCCGATTTTCCCGTCCAGGACACTCGCCCGGAACACGCAGCCAATGCGGTAGAATCAGACGTGTCGAAATGGAACGGACGAGCAGCGGTGTCGCCCGGTGTTGCGGATTCGACTCGGTTCCGACCATAATTGAAGCCGTAATCGGTGCAGGGCCGAGGGCATTCCGAGACTCGGGATGGAGATCGATATCGATGAGAGATTCATGCCGGCCTTTGTGTCTTCTCCTTTTGGCCGCGGGATTGTGGTTCGCCTGTTCGTCCGGCCTTTGGGCTGTGGATAATCAACGCAAGTTTCTCGAAGTCTTGCGAGAGCGCGGATATTTCGACACCGCGGTGGATTACCTCGACGGTTTGGCGGCGGATCCGACATGCCCGCCGGATCTTAAAGACGAAATCGACTACCAGGCGGGGACCACGTGGATTCTGGCCGCCGCTCAAACGCGAGTCTCTCTGACCCGCGAGCAGTACTTGAGTCGGGCCATGGACCGACTCAAGAAATTCGTCCAGGAACACCCGCAACATCCTCTGGTGGGCGACGCGAATGCGCAATTGGCCCAAGTCCTTGTGGAACGGGCGAAAACCACGCTCGCATCGACCGAAGGTAAGCCGGATGCGGAAGTTGCTAGGTTGCGAGAGGAGGCACGATCCGCCATCCAGGAGGCCCAAAAGGCGTTCGCGGTCTTCCTCGACTCCGCCCGAAAACGAGCGGAGTCGTATCAAGGACGGGTAATCGACAGCAATTCCCGTGAAGGTCGGGAACGAGAGGCCGCCTATCGCGATTACTTGCGGGCGAGGTTGTACAGCGTGGGCGCACAGTATCAATTGGCCCAAACCTATCCGCCCGAAGACGAGACACGCAAAAAACTGTTGCAGGAGGCGGCCGATGAATACGGCAAGATTTACGACAAGTACCAGGACTACGGCGCCGGATTGGTGGCGAGACTACAGCAGGGCGTTTGTCTTCAGGAATTGGGTAAGGATAAGGAAGCCGCGGCCATCTTTGAAGAGACGTTGACGCTTCCCGCGGATGATCCGGCCACGCAGCCCTTGCGAACCGAAGCCCTGGCCCGACTGTGTGAGATTCTGCGCAAGCAGGGAAATCACCAGGCCGTGGTGGCACGTGCGGAAGAGTGGTTGGACGCCGCGCGACCGAACATTCGCAACGGGGAGGCGGGTCTGCGTGTGCAGTTTTTGGCGGGCATGTCGGCGGTGGAGTCGGCCAAGACCGCGGAGCAGAACAAAGATGCCCGTTTGGCGCAGCAGTTGCGCGCGACGGCCCGTCGCTTTTTGGAATCCGCCGCCCGACTTCCCAACCCCAATCGCGGCGAAGCCCAAGCAGCCCTGGCCGGTTTGACGGGGGAAGTGCAAGCGGAGGGCCCGGTTCAGGGATTCGCCGACGCGGTGGAACGAGGCGATATGGCGTGGGATCGCTTTATCGCCGCGATGGGCCAATTGCAACAGAGCCTTAGCGCCGATCAGGCCCGCCGTGATGCCGACACCGCGAGGGACGCCGCCATCAGTCTCTATCGGGCGGCACTACGATATGCATCGCCGGACGTGATGGATCAGGTGAACGCGATACGCTTCAAACTGGTGTACCTGCTTTGGGACGCCGATCGGCTCGCCGAGTGCGCCGTCCTGGGCGAATTCTTGGCGCGTCGCTATCCGCAGGCGGCGGGATCGAACAAGGCGGGCGAGGTGGCGGTCAAAGCTATCCGCAAGCTGTTCTTGGATACGACGAAGCAGGGCGGCGACGGCGAGTGGGAGTTGCAATGGATGACGCGCTTGGCGGATTATCTCGTCCAACGTTGGCCGGATCAAAACGAGGCCGCCGAAGCCGTTCTGTCCGTGATGGATTCCGCGATTGATTTGGGGCGAATGGACGAGGCCAAGGCGTACGTCGCCAAATTGCCCGAGAACTCTTGGGGGCGGGGTAGGGCGGAGTTGCGGTTGGGGCAGGCGCTTTGGGCGGATTACGTCAAGACCGCTGCGGAGGCCAATCCTCCGCCCGCCGAGCAATTGACCGCCTTGCGCGACGACGCCCGTGATCATCTGGAAAAGGGATTGGAAATCGTTCGCACGGCCGTCGGCGGCGGGCAAGCCGTCGACTATTTCGTGGAGTATTCGGTGCTCCTTTTGGCCCAAGCACATTTGACGATGGGGGAGCCCGACAAAACGATTGCCCTGCTGAACGACCAAGCGATCGGGCCGCTCACGCTGATGGATCGCCGGAACCCCGCCGTCGATCGCCAAGCGTTTCAAGAGGAAGTGCTGAAACTGGCTTTACGCGCCTACGTCATGGCGCAGCAAGTGGACGAGGCCATGAAGTATTTGGATCGTCTGGAGTCCTTGGTGACGGCGGGAGACGCGAGTGCCGGGGGCAAAAATTTAACGGCCGTTTATGTCAGCCTGGGACGGCAATTGGAGCAACAACTACAACAACTCCGCAGCGAAAATAAGACGGATCAATTGGAGACCGTGCTGACCGGTTTCACGTCGCTTTTAGCTCGCATCTCGCAACGCGCCCAAGGCGCCGATTTTCGCTCCCTGAATTGGGTGGCCGAAACGTACTTCAGCCTTGGCAAGGGTTTGGATCCCGGCGGGCCCGAGGTTCCGGAGAAGGCTGCGGCGTTCTACAAGCAGGCGCTTGCCAATTACGTGACCCTCATTAAGCGGAGCGAGCAGGAACCGGGCTTTGCCCCGGAAGACGCACCGATCTTCCTGCGGGTACGGTTGGCGGGCGTCCTACGCGGTCTCAGAATCTACGATAAAGCCCTGGAGGCGGTGCTGTATGTGATCGACAAGGCCGGCAAAGAGAATCGAATCGACGTGCAGATCGAAGCGGCGAACATCTATCAGGAATGGGCCGAGCAACCGGGCAAGGAAGACTATTACATCAACGCGATTCGCGGCGGCTACGAAAAGGGCGGCCGATACTTGATTTGGGGGTGGGGCGGCATCGCCAAACGCGTCGCTGCTTCTTATCAGAAGTTCGAATCGATCTTCCACCAAGCCCGTTACAACTTGGCACTGTGCCGCTTCAAATTGGCACAGAAAAAGACCGGAGAGGAACGCTCTCGCCTGCTGGACGAAGCGTTGCTGGATATCCGTCGCACCTATCTGCTGTACCCGTCTTTAGGGGGCAAGGACTGGTACGAAAAGTACGACAAACTCGTGAGGACCATCCAGCAATTACAAGGCCAGCGGTCCCCCCAAGGATTGCGGGCCTTTGATCAGCGAGCGGGAAGCCAGGCCGGCGCCTCACGTTCTTGAGGTGAAGGCGTGCGATTTGGCAAGCGTCGGCGTTCCGTTGGATGCCATGTGAGGAAAGCGTAACAACGCAGGGAGACTGGCGATCATGAACATGCGTTGGTTGGGAGTCGTCTTCGCGGCGGCGGGAATGTGGCAAGTAACGGCGCTGGCCGTGGACACCGTGGTCACGTCCTCGGAACAGGTTCGCGGGCGGATCACGCAGATGTCGCCCCTGGAGGTGACGGTGGAGACGGCGGCCGGCCCGAAGACGGTGCCGGTCAACCAGATTATTCGCATCACGTACGACGCGGAACCGGCGGCCTTGGGTACCGCCCGGTCGAACGTGGAGACCTCGCGTTTCGAGGATGCCCTGACCGCTCTGGATCGCATCACGGCGGACAGCTTACGGCGGCCTGAGATCGCTCAAGACGTTGAATTCTACCGGGCTTATTGCCGCGGAAAGATCGCGCTGGGGGGGACCGGATCGCCCCAGGAGGCAGGCGGGGCGATGATCAATTTTCTCGCCTCGGCTCCCAACTCCTTTCACTATTGGGATGCCTGTCGCATGATCGCTGAGTTGTTGATCGCCGTGAAAAACTACGACAAAGCGGTCGAATACTTCGGCAAGGTCGCCGAGGCCCCTTGGCCCGAATACAAGGTGGAGGGTCTGCAAAAGTCGGGCTGGACTTATATCGTAGCCGGGAAATTCGCGGAGGCGGAGGCGGCGTTCGACAAGGCTTTGGCCGTCCCCTTGAGCGGTGATGATACGCCGAAATTGCTGGCCACCATCGGCAAAGCGCGAACCATGGTGGAAAAGGGGCAGGCCGACGAAGCCATCGCCATGCTCCAGCCCATCCTGGAACGTCCCGACCTGACGGAAAACAGCGAAGTGCTAGGCAGGTTGTACGGCACATTGGGCGCGGCGTATCGCAAAGCCGGCAGGATCAAGGACGCCGTCATCGCCTACTTGCACGTCGATCTGCTGTACTTCAGCCATGCTCCCTCTCATATCGACGCCTTGCGGAACCTCGCGGAACTTTGGCCGCAACTGCAACATCCGGAGCGGGCGGCCGAGGCCGTCGACGTGCTGAAAGAGCAGTACAAGGTCAACGTCTCGGGCGGGTAGCCGTAAAGCGCGGCCGGCTGCTCGCGTCCTGATCGACCGGCCGATGCGCGGCTTTCTCTTCGTCGACGGTTGGGAGTTTACGTTTACCGCCGGACGAAGGTATATTAGATGGTTCACAGCGGACCGAACGCGTCTCGAAGGCAAAGGGATGCCGCCCAAGGGAGAACCGGAAGGGAATTCCGCCGTGGTATGAGGCGGTGCTTGGCTGGGGGCTTATCAAATTGCGGAACAGGGTACCGGACGCCGATTCAATTCTAGGGTTTTGACCTTCAATCAGGAGGTTTCCATGCGTCGAGGCTTCTTGTCGACCTGGAGCGGCTCGATAGCGGCTTCACTCGTGATGTTGTTGGTGACGCTCGGTGCTTTGCCGAGGTGGATTCCGGCTTCCGCAACCGCCGTTCATGCGGAGGAAGCGGCGACCGACGATACGTTGCCGGCGGCCGATGCAGCGGCGCCCGAAACGGCGCCTGCGGCTGCGGAGGCGGCCCGCCCTCAAGAGAAATCGGTCCTGCGTTGGTTCTTTGAGTCGTTAGGTTGGACCTATACCTTGGCCTTCTTGACGATTTCGTTCTCGTTCGTGGCGCTTTTGGTGATGAATCTGGTCGGTTGCCGTCGCGAGACCGTCATCCCCTCGGCGTTGATCGACGGATTCGAGGCCCATTTCAACGAAAAGCGGTATCAGGAAGCCTACGAATTGGCGAAGAACGACGAGTCCTTCCTGGGGCAGGTGTTGTCAGCAGGCTTGGCCAAGCTTTCGGCGGGATACGCGCAGGCTGTCGAGGCCATGCAAGAGGTCGGCGAGGAACAGGCCATGCGGATGGAGCACCGTTTGAGCTACATCGGACTGATCGGTACCGTGAGCCCCATGGTGGGATTGCTGGGAACGGTGGACGGCATGGTGCGGTCCTTCAGTGTGATCGCCAACAGTACGACGACTCCCAAGCCGGCGGACCTCGCCCGCGGTATTTCCACCGCCTTGATTACGACGTTGGTGGGGTTGATTATCGCCATTCCGGCCATCATCGTGTACGGGTTTCTCCGCAATCGAATCGCCCGACTGGTTCTGGAAGTGGGAATCGTGAGCGAAGGCTTGATGTCGCGATTCTCCAGCGTTGGCGCCAAGAAGGCCTGAATCCTTCTCGGGAGCCGTTGCCGCACGGAACCGGCGGCTTCAGGCCCCGAGTGTCGCGGTTGATTCCTAGGCTGAGGAGTGGACGCAAATGCGTTACGGGCGTGGTCGACAGATTCCCGACGCCGAAGGCGATATGACGCCGATGATCGACATGACGTTTCAGTTGATCGCCTTCTTCATGATTCTGATCAATTTTTCGGAAGGTGATCAAAACCAGCTCATTCGGCTTCCCGCCAGCGAATTGGCCAAACCGCCCGACACAGCTCCCGCCTACCCCATCACCTTGCAGATGACGTCCAAGGGGACCGTCTTTTACGGCGTTGAGGAATACACGCTGGACGGCATCGTGCCGATCCTCCAAGTGGAAAAACAGTTGGTGGAGCGACGCGGCGGCGACTACCGCGATACAACCGTCATCATCCGCGCCGATCGCTACGCGAAGACCGGACGAGTGCAAGAACTGATACGAATGTGTCAGTCGGTAGGATTCGAAAAGTTTACCCTGCGGGCTAAGCAAGAGAGCACTTAGACGATGAAGTTTCGCGGCTCGGGTACCCGGACGGGCGGCAAAATCGAGCTGATGATGACGCCGATGATCGACGTCGTCTTCCAGCTTTTGACTTTCTTCATCATGACGTTCAAGATCGTATCGCCGGAAGGGGATTTCTTCATCAAGATGCCGTTGGCGGCGCCAAGCGCGGGCGTCCCTACCGACTCCCAAATGCCGCCGATCAAAGTCCGTTTGACTGCCGCCGCGGGTGGGCGTCTTTCGGGGATTTACTTGTCGGAACGCCGCCTGGGCAGCTTCGAGGAGCTTCGTCAGCAGGTGCGACTGCTGGTCGGAGATCAGGCCGGTCCGGGGGGCGCCGGGGATGCCGAGGTGGAATTCGATTGCGATTACGATCTCAATTACGAAAACGTCATGAAGGCCATCACGGCGGTTTCCGGTTACGTGGCTCCCGACGGTCGCATTATCCGTCTTGTGGAGAAGATCAAATTCGCTCCTCCTCGAAAGGAGTGACGCTTTTCCTTCGGCGTCTTCGGGCCGCTCAGGGTTTCATCCGCGCGGGTGAAATCGCTTGTGTACGGACTTCAGTCGGGCGTAGTCCACGTGGGTGTAGATTTGCGTGGTGGCGATACCCGCGTGGCCGAGCATCTCTTGAACGTGCCTCAGGTCCGCTCCACCCGCCAAAAGGTGGGTGGCGAAACTGTGTCGAAGCGTGTGAGGGCTGATGTCGGGGGGAATCCCCGCGCGGATGGCGTGAAATTTCAATAGCTCCCAAATCCGTTCTCTGCGTATCCGCTTGCCGCGATAGGAGAGAAAGACGTAAGGGGAATGGCCGCCCGACGCGGCGGACAAGATCGATCGCTCTTCGGCCAGGTAAGTACGAAATGCCTGGACCGCCCGTTTCCCGAGCGGCACGATCCGCTCTTTGTTGCCTTTGCCGCGGCACGTGCAATAAGCCTCGTCCAAATGGAGATCGTCCATCCGCAGGTTGGCCGCTTCACTCGCGCGGCATCCCGTCGCATAGAGAAACTCCAGCAGCGCCCGATTGCGGTGGCAACAGCGATCGTAGGGGCGAGGGCTTTGCAGCAAGGCGTCCACTTGATTCGGCGTCAGGACGTGCGGCACGCGCTCCCACAGCTTGGGACCGCCCAGTAACTCCGCCTGATTTCGGCTGACAAGCCCCTCCAATTGGAGATATCGCAGGAAAAGTCGCAGCGAAACGATGTGCCGGGCGAGGGATGCCGGGGCCAGGTTCAGGCCGTGCAACCAGGCGGCGTAGTCGGACAGGTCTTGAATCTCGAGTCGGGTCGGTGAGCGGTTGCCCAACCATTGCAGAAAGCGACGCAAATCTCGACGGTAGGCGGCCACGGTGTTTTCCGAAAGGTGGCACTCCGCCGAAAGATAGTGCGAAAAGTCCGCCTCCCAGTTGCGGGAGACTTGACCGGAAGAGACGCTTTGCGGTCGCAGTTTGCGTCGCGGAGGACTCATGTCGATTTCGGAACCTATCGCCGGATGACTTTCTTCTAGTCGGATTCCGGGCTAAAATCTCGGGCGGTCGTCATGGATAGGGAAACATGCGACTTTTGCCCCCTATCTCTTATCGGACATTGTTCCGGTCGCAATCGCGGCGAACCCCGATAACCTCACGGATTAGGTATGTCCCCAACGCAAGGATTACGCACCCTCGGCGAATTATCCCTCGGAGACGAGGCGGATCTGTTTCTGTTGCTGACCGTCAAAAAGAGCATGACGACTCGGACCGGTCAACCGTTCTGGTTGTTGACGTTTCGTGACGAGTCGCGAGAGATTGAGGTTGCGGTTTGGGCGGACTCGCCGTTTTTCGCGATGTGCCAAAAGGAATGGAAGCCCGGGGACTTCTTCAAGGTCAGAGCGACGCTGAAGGATTCCCAGTGGGGACCGACGCTGGATGTCCGCAAAATCCGACATGTCCAGGAGAGCGACCGAGAAGCCGGATTCGATCCCGCCAAGTTCATGCCTCCTTCGCCGGTCCCTCAAGAGCAACTCTTTGAGGAATTGCGCAAGTTGGTAGCGGAGAGCATGGAGCCTTCCCTCTTGCGAAACCTCACCGAGCACATTTTGGAGCACGAGAGGGATTCGCTTTTGTCGCTTCCGGGTTCACGATCCCACCATCATATGTATCCGGGAGGCTGGCTGGAGCACACTCGATCCGTGGCCGAGACCTGTCTTTTCCTCGCCGATCTTTACGACCGGCAATATCCTGACATGCAACCGCCGCTCGATCGCGATCTGGTTCTTGCCGGCGGCATTCTGCATGACATCGGCAAGGTGCGAGAGTTGGCTTGTTCGCCGCTGCAAACCTGCTATTCCGCGGACGGCGCCCTGCTCGGCCATATGATTCTGGGGCGTGACCTGGTTCGTGAAGCTGCTGAAGCGGTGGGATTTTCGGGTGAACGGTTGCTGAAGTTGGAACATATCATCGTTTCGCATCAAGAGATGGGGGAGAATGGGGCCTCTAAGCCGCCCATGTTTCCGGAGGCGCTCCTGGTTCACTATGCCGACGTCATCGACACCCGATTCGCGATCATGCGACGTGTCTTTACGGAAGATCGCGGCGACGGGCCTTTGACCTCCGACCGTAATCTCCTGCGGCATGCGCTGTTTCGCGGTACCGGAGAACCGCCGGAGTGAAAGCGTTGCCGTCTGTGGCAGTTGCCGCGGTATCGGAGCGAGAGCGAAGAAGGCGGCGGACGGCCGCTCGTCCATCGACGATTTCGGCCACGGTCGGGGCTAAACGCGATTTTCGTCAGGTCCGCCGGGCTTGCGCAATTCGCCAACGTCTCGCGGAGTCTTTCAAGATGGGACCGGGTTCGAGGCGAGGTTCGGCGGCCAAGATGGCTTCAACCGCCTCGCGAATCATGGGGCTGATTTCGATCAGAAGCCACCCGCCCGGTACCAGCCGCTCGGCAGCCTGCGGAACCAGACGGGCGATAATCTCCGTTCCGCGAGGTCCGGCCACCAAGGCCTGATACGGTTCGTGCTCTCGCACATCACGCGGAAGACGGGCAAATTCCTCTTCGCTGACGTACGGCGGGTTGGAACAGATGAGATGAAACGATTCCTGCGGAGGCAGGGCATCCAAGAGATCGCTTTGCAGGAATCGAATCCGCTCCGCGAGGCCCAGTCGCTCAGCGTTTTCTTCGGCGACCCGAAGGGCCTCTTTGCTCACATCCACGGCGGTGATTTCAGCTTGCGGCAGATGTTTGGCGGCACAAACGGCTAAAACTCCGCTGCCGGTACCCACGTCGCAGACGCGGACGGGAGATTCGGACGTGAATTCCTTAGCCAGGTCCAACATGCGGACGACCAGGTCTTCGGTCTCCGGTCGAGGGATCAGGACGGCTGGCGTGACGTGAAAGCTGAGCGAGAAGAACTCACGCCGGCCCACCAAATACGCTACCGGCGTACCATCCGCTCGCTCGCGGACCATGGATCGGAACTTGGCCCGGACCTCATCGGAGGCAATCTCTTCGAAGGCCGCATAAAGGTCGATGCGACGACATCCCTTTGCCGCAGCTAACAGAACCTCGGCGTCCAGACGCGGGGACTCCGAGCCATGTCGCCCGAGGTATTCGGTCGTCCATGCCAAGAGTCGCCCGATCGTCCAAACTTCAGTTTCGGGCATGGATCGGTTACCTCTGCCAACGAATCTTTGCCCAGACCTTCAAGCCGGATCGTTCGGCGGGAATTCGTTGCCGAACCGGGAGCAAGGCACAAATCGGCGTCCTAGTCGAGTTGGCCGAACGTACTGCGGAGTTCCGCCCGCTCGTGGTCCAGTATGGCTTCAATCAATGGATCCAGGTTGCCCGCCAGAATGTTGTTCAATTGGTACAGCGTCAAGTTGATGCGGTGATCGGTGACGCGGTTTTCGGGGAAATTGTAGGTGCGGATTTTTTGACTGCGGTCTCCGGAGCCGATCAGCGTCCGCCGCTCTTCCGCCCGCTGAGCGTCCTTCGCGCGTTGATAATGTTCGTAAATGCGACTCTTCAGCACCCGCAGCGCCTTGGCAAAATTCTTGTGCTGGCTTTTCTCGTCCTGGCACTGAACCACGATTCCCGTCTCGTAGTGCGTCAGACGAATCGCGGAAGAAGTCTTGTTGACGTGCTGACCGCCGGGACCGCTGGCGTGGTAGGTGTCGCGACGGTAGTCCTCCGGTTTCAATTCGATCTCGATATCGTCCGGTTCGCGAAGCACCGCCACCGTGGCCAGAGACGTGTGAATACGACCTTTGGCTTCGGTTTCGGGAACCCGTTGCACGCGGTGACCGCCGCTCTCGTACTGCATGCGGCGAAATACCTCTTCGCCCTCCAGTCCGAAGGAGATTTCCTTGAAGCCGCCCAATTCAGTGGGATTCATCTCGAGGATTTCGAGTTTCCAGCCGCGCTGTTCGGCATAGCGGCGATACATTTCGAAAAGATCGCGGGCGAAGAGAGCGGCCTCTTCGCCGCCCGTCCCGGCGCGAATCTCCATGATGCAGCGGGGCCGCTCCGCGTCCTCGCCGCCCACGGTCAGGGCCAGCAACTCGTCCCACAATTCCTCACGTTCGCGGCGGAGTGTTTCCAACTCGGATTCGGCAAGTTCTCGCAATTCGGGGTCGGGAGACTCCTCCGCCAGTTCGCGGGCCTCGAGGATTTGCTGGGAAATCTGCCGAAAGCGGCGATAGCGGGTCGCCAATTTGGCGAGCGATCCATGCTCGCGCAAAACTGCGGACATCCGAGCGGGATTGGCGAGCACTTCGGGATCATGAAGGCTCCGCTCCAATTCTTCGAACCGGGCGAGTTTTTCGTCCAGTTGTTTGCGCATGGGAAAATCACACGGCAACCGACCGCTTCGGAAAGCATCGGATGTCCACGCATGTCGAGAAGAACCGGAAACGAATCACGACGGTGGGGCCCAGGCGGACACGGCGGGAAGGCTTTACCCGTCACGGTGGTCGAAGTGACCGACCGCGGAATCGTCAACCGGCGGCATCTTGCGAGTCTTGTTGTTGGCCCTTCTTGCGCCCCTTGGTCACGCTGGAATAACCACCGGCGAAGCGATTGCGGAATTTTTCGATCCGACCGGTCGTATCGACATATTTCAGCTTGCCGGTAAAAAAGGGATGGCAAGCGTTGCAGATGTCGATCTTCAGCTCGGACTTGGTGCTTCGGGTGACAAACGTGTTCCCGCATCCGCAGGTGACTTTGGTCTCCACATAGTTCGGGTGAATGCCGTCTTTCATGGCAAAACTCCGGGAATATCGGGCGTGATCGGAATCGGCGGACCTTGGGTCGTAAATCCCCCATCAGCGTGTGGTGGTGCGCAGTCCCATAAAGGGAACTCGCGCGGCAATCAAGCGCGGAGCTTTGGGAGCGCGAACTCGCCTGAGCGGATCAAACCTTGAAGTATAGCGACCGACTGGAGTTTTCTCAATCGGCCCCACGACCCGTTCGCCCATCATTGCGGCGGGCCGATTTACGACACTCCCCCGACAACCCGGTGCTTATAGCCCGGTATTTGTGTATTTGTCGCGTAACAAGTCGGTTTCGCGATTGTCCGTCGGAGGAGTTCGGACGGTTTCAAGCCGGTTTCAGGGATTCGTTGAATCCTTTGAGGTTGCGTCGTCCGTTTGCTCGGACCGGCCTTCGCTCTCGCTTGATGACTCCGCGGGTTTGCTGTCGTTTTTGGGCGTTTCGCCGATTTCGAGTGGCTTGGCGCCGGTCAACTCCTCGATCCACCTTGCCCGAACCAGATTCCCGAATCGGCTCGGAAGATGCACGTCTGCGCGATAGGCGGTGATGGCTCGCGGGTAGTCGCCCAGTTTTTCATTCAACCGTCCGAGGGCGTAGGCGACGCCCGGTTCCCAAGGTTGTCCGGGGACGGACAAAGCGGTTCGGTTGATCAGAAGGTCCTCGGCGGACTTGCGATTCCCCGTCCACACGGAAATGAGCCCGAGCCAGTACGAGGCGTTGAGTTTGGCCTGAATGTACATCATCTCTTGGGCGGAATTCATGCCCGAGGAATCCAATAATCGCTGCGATGGACGCGCGGCCTGGTAGTAGGTCGTCGCGCTTTCCTCCCCCACAAGATCACCTTTCAGATGGAGGATCCGCCCCCGCCATAGTGGCATCACGCTTTCCGTTTGTACCATGAACGGCAGCATATCCATGGCTTGGTAACGATTGACTTCGGCGGAGAACGCTTGACGTTGGAGAGATGCTCGATACGGCAGCGTCCATAGCGACACGTTTTGGACGCCGAATAATTCTTTGAACCGGGCGGCCTCGTCGCTGGGGTGCGCCGTCAGAACGAGCGATTCGCCGCCCGCCAGCATCCGGGTGACCATTTCCATCCGTTGCGACAGGTACGGGGCGGAGCCTTCTAGCAACACCTGAACCGATCGGAGCATAGAGGATTGGACGCGGTAGGGATTCCGTGGATCGGCATCCAGTCGGCGGAGCAGGGATTCGTTTTCCGCCAACTCTCGAAGTGTTGCGGGCCGGATTTGCAAACCTTGACCGGGAAGTATTGTGAGGCCGTTTTCGGCGGGGATCGGGAATCCCAAACTCGGCTCGAAGACGTAAATCTCACCCTCGATCGCGACGCCCACCGCCCAGGGTTCCCATCGTGGCTCTTCGTCTTCTGCGGCAACGTTGACTGCGAGCATGCCTGCGTCCAGACCTTCCTGGCGGCAAAGCAACAGGTAGACCCAGGCCCTTGCGGTGGCCGAACCGTGGCCCAAAAGCAGCGTCTGCCAAGGATTACGGACGAAAAGTTCTCCATTGGAGAGTTGCGGCGAGTCGTTTAGAGGGTCGAGTTGAATGTGGAAGACGACCCAGTCGAAAAGCGATTGCGCCCGTGATAGCTCGTCGGCGCCGTCACCCCTTGCCCAGATTGCGATGTCGCGAATCCAGACCGCGGTTTGCAGCGAGAAGGCGTCATCGCGTGTGAAGTGCAACTCGCCCAAGTTCTTCACCTCCGGCAATTCTCGCATTTCCGGGGGAAGAGTCTCGAGCAGCGGGTCGGGACGCCAGTCTTCCAGTGGTCGCTGCGTGCGAATCCATTGGTCCAAGCGATCCGCGACTTGAATCGCCATATCGGTACCGTCGAATTGATAAAGACGGTTGAGCGTGTCGATGGCGATTTCGAATAGTTCGTCCCGATGCAGCGTGGCTGTTTGGCCCGCGTTTGTGGTCTGGGGCTGTTCCGACTTGGTTGCCGGTTTGGGGCAGCCGAGGATCATCGGGAGTACCAAGACGCAGAGCGTTATAAAGAGGATGAGATGCATGGAAAATCTGCGCAAGCTAGATAATTTAATAGAGGCCGAGCACTGGTCAATATCCGAGCCTTCCGCTTGGACGACACGATCCTGAACACTCAACAAAACCCCTCTAGTGAAGGGTGCTGCTGAGTGCCGAACGATCGGTGCTGAAGCGGAAGTCCGACGCTTCTCGTCCTTCATGCCGAGTCCTCCGCGAAATCGCGCACACACAGAGCGCGGATGGCGGTAAGTTGGCTCAATAATTGGGGCAAGTCTTCCAGGCGAACCATGTTCGGGCCGTCGCTAAGGGCGTTGTCGGGATCGGGATGCGTTTCGAGGAAGACGCCGTCGGCCCCCGCCGCCACGGCCGCGCGCGCCAACGTAGGAACCATACGGCGATCGCCGCCGGATCGTTCCCCCTGTCCGCCGGGTTCCTGTACGCTGTGGGTCGCATCAAAGATCACCGGGGCGCCCAAGGATTGCATCAGCGGGATGCTCCGCATGTCGTTCACAAGCCGTCCGTAGCCGAAAAAGGTGCCGCGCTCCCCGAGGAGTATGTCCCGACAACCGGCCTCGGCCAGCTTCGTGACGACATGCCGCATGTCCGTTGGGGCCAGAAATTGCCCTTTCTTCACATGTACAGGCTTGCCCGTGGCTCCGGCGGCGACCAACAGATCGGTTTGGCGGCACAGAAAAGCCGGAATCTGGAGTAAATCGCAAACCTGCGCAGCAGTAGCGGCTTGTTCCGGTAGGTGAATGTCGGTGGTGACTGGCAAGCCCTGGGTCTCTCGGACTTCGGCCAGGATTTGCAGCCCCTGTTCCAAACCCGGCCCACGGTACGAGCGGAGGCTGGTGCGATTCGCTTTGTCGAACGAGGCCTTGAAGACGATTTGCCAACGATGGCGGTCGGCCGTACGGCGAAGGAACTCGGCGACCTGAAGCGTCAGTTCGCGGGACTCGATGACGCAGGGACCGGCGATGATCAGCAGGGGTTGGCCGGGACCGCAACGATAGGGGCCGATTTCGGCGGGAAGCCGCAGCACCTCGATATCTCCCATTCCAAAACCACACTTGTGATCGCCGCGAATGACGGGGCACACGATATCTGTGAGCGAAATTACGTCCTTGTTTCCGTTCGGCAGCTTTAGGCGGGCCTGTTGGCCGGCCTTTCTTGCCCGCTCTGCTACTATCTACCTACATTCACTATCCGCGTTGTGTGACGTCCATTTGGCGGCCGTGCGGGCCGAGACCACCACGGGGACTCGCCCCGCCTCCACCCCGATTTCCAGCGGTAGGACGCCTCCCGGGTCGCCGTCCAGTTGGTACGCTACCCTTTCCGAAGACGTAATGCGAACCCGTCTAGCCCGGGCCAAACGGCAATCGGGAAGGGTGGAGTGGATCGCGAGTTGGCTGACGGCGGTGTACCAAAGGCCGCGAGCAACGCCACCCCGGGCAAACGTACAGATATCCAATTGACCATCGGTACCGTCGGCTTTCGGTGTGAGCGGAAGCCCCCAGCCGTACTTGGGCAGGTTGAAAACGAACGCCCACGCCACCGGCCCGAGCAGTTCCTCCTCGGTCTGATCGTCGAGGCTGAAGCGGACCGAAAGCTCGGGAAACGGATAGGTTCGCATCAATTGGACGATAGGACCGAAGAAGCTAAGGAAGCTGCCGTGCCCGCCGCGATAACCCTCCATGCGGCGGCGATGGACCATTTCCACGGCGGCTGCGTCGAAACCGCAACTGGCCATCACCAGAAATAATCGACCGTTGGCGGAACCGGCATCGAGACGCAGGACTCGCCCGTCGTGAACGAGGCGAGCGGCCGCTTCGGGGCTTTTGCTGATACCGAGGTGCGAAGCCGCGAGATTCGACGTTCCGGCCGGAAAAAGCAGCAAAGGCACCGTCGGTGAGCAGCGGTTGATCAATTCCAAGGCGGTGCCGTCGCCCCCGATGCCGATCAGACAACGCAGATCGCCTCGCTCGTATCGCCGATTGGCGGCATCCGTGGCCTGAGCCAAATCCGTGGATACCTCGACGCGGTAACCGTAGGTCTCGATCGCCTTAAGAAGGCTCTCCAATCGCCGTTGCGAAGAGCGTCTTCCCGCTCTCGGGTTGTGCAAGACCATCACGAAATCTGCGTCCGAGGGCAGGGATTGCGGGGGCAACGCTTGATCCATGTGTTTCGATTTCGGTGCTCGGTTTCGATCCGCCTTCGTGCTGATGAAAGACTCTCGGGACCATGGAGCCTGCGCCGACGGTCTCGGACGATGGCCGGTCGTTAACGGCTTCAGAGCCTTACGTGCCGCCAATTTACGACATCATGCGGCGCATGCGTGGGATTCCCGACCTTCAAAGCGTAAGCGATTTGCGTTGTCGGTACAAGCGCCGGACGCGGACGCGGGTGACGGACTCACGATTGAAGTACAGGGTAAGGGGCGGCGTCGGGCGAGCGCCGGGATCGAAGCGGGGAAGGGCCTCGGTACGGCGGCAGGGGCGTTTCGCCAATGGGTTGCATGTCGTAAATTGAAAGCAAAGCCGTATCCCCTGGGATTTGTTGAGTTCACGAACCTCGAAAAACGACGGTCGGGCGTACTCGCCGCAGTCGAGTTGACCAATCCCTTTGTAGTCGCGCCGCGACGGAAACGGCCTGCGGGGCTCCCTTTGCCAATTTTGTGTTGTCTATGTTGGATTATCGCCTGTTGGCCGTGGACATTGACGGTACGCTGGTCAACAGTCAAGACCATCTCACGGAAACTACTTGCCGGGCGATCCGCCGCGCGGGAGCGGCAGGGCTGCGCGTGGTCTTGGCGACCGGTCGAAGATACAGCCGAGCTTTGCCTCTGGTGGAATCGCTCAGCTTGGAGGTGCCGGTCATCGCCTCCAGCGGGGCGATCGTCAAAAACCCGTTGAGCCATCAAACGCTTTTTAGAGCGGAGTTTCCCGAAAATGGTCTGCGACGATTGATCTTTCTCATTCGAAGGCTCGGGTTTCAGCCCATTCTACTTGGCGACACCTTCGATCAGGGATTCGACTACTACTTGGATCCGCTGGATAGGCCCAACCCCCAATTGGAAAGCTATCTTCGAGCGAATCCGGGTTGCGAGCGGTACCAGGCGCGATTGGAAGCGACTCCGCCGCCTGATGTCTTCGCGGCGTTTACCATCGGGGACCGGGATCAAATGCTGATCGTGGAGCAGGAACTTCACAAGGTGTTTCCCGGGCAATACGTGACGCACGTCTTGAGAAGTCCGCGCTATGAAGGTTTCTTTTGTGAAATTGCCCCGGCGGGTGTCGACAAATGGTCGGCTGTTCGAAGGGTGGCGGCCATGTTTGGGGTGCCGTTGGAGGCGATTTGCGCGGTGGGAGACGACGTGAACGATCTGCCGATGATCCGGGAGGCCGGGTTGGGAGTGGCGATGGGGAATGCCTTGCCCGTCGTGAAAGAGGCGGCGGATTACGTTGCTCCCACCCACGACGAAGAGGGGTTGGCGGACGTGGTGGGCTGGTTGCTCGGGGAACGACCGTTTCCGAAAATGGCCGCCGAGCGGCAGTGAACCACCGGACCTCGAGTGAAGACGCCGAACTTCGGAGAGTCCTACGAGCCCTAGGCCAAACGTCGAAACCGCCAAGCGTGGTAGAGCTACATGGAGCGAAATGTGAGGGAGAATGCTGTGCCGCAAGAAGAAAGCGACAACGAGACTCAGCCTTCGGCAGAACCGCCGATCAACTTTTCGGATTTTCAATCGTTGATACGCCGAATGTACTATACCAAGGATGTTGCGCGCGGCATCGACGGCACCTTCATGTGGTTGATGGAGGAGGTCGGAGAGTTGGCGGCGGCACTGCGGAACGGTACCCAAGAGGAACGCGAGGCCGAGTTCGCAGACGTGATCGCCTGGTTGACCACGATTGCCAACGTCGCCGAGATTGATTTGACGAAAGCGCTGAGGAAAAAGTACGGGTGCGGTTGTCCGGGATGTGGGAAATTCGTGTGCATATGCCCCGACAGCGGCAAACCATAGCTGCGCTTTTAGGTGGCTTGAAGCGGAGGCTTGAACCGAACCTCGAGGCAGAGGTTGCGTAGAGTTGAATTGGCTGGTCCCCGAGGGGGATTCCGCCCGGGTGTTATTAAATTTTTGAAAGTCGCTTTACTTGTCTTCTTTCTCTATTGGGGAGTAATCTATTAGCCGAAAGCGGTCATGCCCTACGTGAATCTGGTGAATCGTGTAAAAATACTTATCGCACTTGCCGTACTTGCCCTTGTCTTTGGGGGGGCTGGATCGCATTCCGTGTGGGCAACGACATTGGGGGGGGATGGCTCGTCGAACGCTAGCAGCCTTGCCGGGAGGGCGGCCGACGTCCGGATCGATGCGGTACGGCTTGGGTGGAACGGGGTCTGGAAGCCGGGATTCTGGACGCCGGTGTGGATTACGCTTTCCGGCGGAATGAAGGGCGGGAGCGGTGAATTGATCGTTTCCGCCCCGGATAGCGAAGGGGCCGTTTGCGAATACCCGGTCGGCCGAGTGAACGTAGAAGCCGGAAGCACACGAACCGTGGAGTCGCTTGTGCGCTTGGGCCGGGCTGGTGCCGCGATTGCCATTGAATGGCGGTTGGACGGCGGTCCCACTTTACGCCGCAGCTTGGGTTCGGATAGCCGGTCGATCGCCGAGCCGGTGGGCGGTCCGTCGCTGGAACAACCGGTGGTCATCCAGATAGGGAGTCAGCCCATCGGCGAGAATCGGCAGGGGGCGGTCTCGGGCCTTTATTGGGTGACGGTCACCGATCCCCGATCTTTGCCGCGTCGACCGCAGGCCTATCAAACAGCTTCCGCTGTCGTTCTTACCACTGGGACGAATCCCGAGTTTCGCGGAAGATTGGCTTCGTGCGGCGAGGCGTGGCAGGGCCTTCGCGAATGGGTGGTGTCGGGCGGGCGTCTGGTCTTGAGCGTCGACGAATCCGCCGCCCCGCTCTTTTCTCCCGGAGGAGCGTTGGAGTGGGTCGTCCCGGGAGGTCTGGGCGAAAGTATCCAACTACGGAAGACGGCAGCCCTGGAGACCTATGCCGAAAGCCCGCGACCTCTAGTCGTGCGCCGCGGGGAGCCCTTCCTTAGAGCGGTGCAGGTGCCGGACTTTCAAGGCATCGTTGTGGCGAAGGAGGGGAATATCCCCTTGGTGCTGCGAAGACAGTACGGGTTCGGCACGATCATCCTGTGTACGGTCGATCTATCGCACCGGGCGATCCGCGAGTGGTCGCAAAAGGATCGTTTGCTGGAGCGTTTGCTGGACCGTGCGGAAACGCACGGCGGACAGGTCGGCGAGCAGCGAACGTTGATGCATCACGGTTTCAACGATTTGTCGGGACAATTGCACGCGGCGCTCGAACAGTTTCCCGGCGTCATGTTCGTTCCTTTCTCGACGGTGGCCATTCTGTTAGGCGTTTACCTCCTGGTGGTCGGCCCATTGGACTATTTGGTGCTGGGAAAGTATTTTCCCGATCGAAGATGGACCTGGCTGACCTTTCCCCTCATCCTCGTCCTCGTGTGTGTCCTTGCGTGGCACTTGGGAGAGACGTGGAAGGGACGCGGCGTTCAGGTCAACGAAGTAAACCTCTTGGATGTGGATGTTGAGGCCGATCAGGCCCGGGGTATGGTCTGGGTCAATCTATTCTCACCTAGGGCGAGTCTCTTCGACGTGCGTCCGAATGCGGACTACTTCGACGCATTGGGGGTGCAGACCGTGTCCGCATCGGTGGGATGGTTTGCCTCACCGGGCCGAGGGCTTGGAGGTATGGAGGGGGCTTCGCTGGAGTTCGGCGAATCGGTGGGAAAATACTCGGTTCGCACGGAAGGGCCGGAGGCGGAATTGTTGGGGTTGCCGGTGGCGGCCAAGTCGACCCGTGCAGTCGCCGCTAGTGTGGAAGGACGACCGAAGAAGCCTGTGCTTCAATCGAATCTCTCGGATAGACGGCAGTTGTTGAGCGGAACCGTGACGAATACGTCTCCGTTCGCCCTGGACGATGCCGTCATCATTTATCGGGGGTGGGTCTATTTCATGGGACGACTGGAGCCTGGGGCTTCTTGGCATCCCCGCGTCGGCGAAGACCGGCGAGAACTGCGATCTTGGCTCAACGATCGTCGCGTGGAGACGGTGGGGGAAGGCGTTCAGCAGCAAGCCAGACAGGTAGTGGCACCCTACGATCAGTCGAGTCGTGATCTTTGGTACATCCTACGGATGATGCTGTTCTATCGCGCGGCGGGGAGCGAGGGGTACGTCAAACTGTGGAATGCCCAATACGCGCACCTCGATGCGACGGATTGGTTAGAGAATGGCCGTGCCATTGTCCTAGCTCGGGCCGATCTGGAGGCTTCACGCGGGGCGATCGAGTTTCGCCCTCGCGGCGCCCTTGGAGGGGAATCGCCGCGGCGGGAGTCGTTGACCTTCGTTCGCGCGGTCCTGCCGGTCCTTCGGGCTGAAAACGACTCCGTTGCGCCCGCCGTCGAATAGAGTTCGGGGGAGCGTCGTACCCGACCGCATCGGATTGCCGAAGAGAGTGGAACCCTTCTCGAAAGACAGGTCTTACCTTAAATGATTCCTTCGCACGCTCAGTCGGCGGTTGCCCCTCCCGGTCGCCGCGACGAGGAAAACATCAAACCGGTGGTCGTCAAGACGGTCGATTTGACCAAGATCTACGGCGAGAAGCGGGCCGTCGACCGATTGACCCTGGAGCTTCGCCGGGGAGATCTCTTCGGTTTCATCGGTCCCAACGGGTCGGGCAAGACGACGACCATGCGGATGTTGGCCACGTTGCTGCAACCGACATGGGGCGAGGCCTACGTCTGCGATCGCTCCATCTACACGCAGCCCAAGGAAATTCGCCGCCTGATCGGCTACATGCCGGACTTCTTCGGCGTGTACGACGACATGAAGGTCATCGAGTATCTGGAGTTCTTCGCGTCCGCTTATCGGATTCACGGACCGCGGCGGCGGAAGGTTTGTGAAGAGATGCTCGAATTGGTGGACCTGTCCTACAAGCGCGACGCCTTCGTCACCAGTCTTTCGCGCGGCATGACCCAAAGGCTGGGGCTGGCTCGTGTGTTGTTGCACGATCCGCAGGTGTTGATTCTGGATGAACCGGCGAGCGGCTTGGATCCCCGCGCACGGATCGAGATTCGCGCCCTTCTCAAACGACTGCGCGAGATGGGCAAGACCATCATGGTCTCCAGCCATATCCTGCCGGAGTTGGCGGACATTTGCAACAAGGTCGGTATGATCGAGTTGGGCAAACTGGTGGTTTGCGCGGATGTTCAGGAAGTGCTGCGCCGGGTGCGAGAAAAGATCGTCCTTTGGATCGGCGTACGTGACGACGTGGACGGGGCCGCGCGCCTCCTGGACGGGTACCCCGCCATCGAATCGCTAGGCGTGGCGGACGGACGATTGCGGGTAGTGTTGAAGTCCAACGACGTCGATTACAGCGAACTGGCGGGCATCTTGGTGCAAGCCGGATTTCGACTGACGTTATTCCGTGAGGAGGAGATCAATCTCGAGACGGCGTTCATGGTGTTGACGCGGGGAATCACCGCCTGAGTCTGCCGCGGCAAGCGGCTCTGGCCGACAGTGTTTGTCGGCGTACGATAATTGCCCTCTTCGCCTAGGAAGCAGGGTTGTGAATCCCACGGTCCTGGGTCAGGATGCGTAACCTGCGGTCGGCTTCGGCCTCCAGCATTGCCAGATCGCTGGCCACCGCGATGAAGGTCATGCCCTGATCCGCGTAGTGCCTCGCCTCTTCAGCATCGGCGGCGTGAATGCCGGCGGCGCACCCGGCCTTTCGTGCCGCGTCGATCACCCGTCGTATCGCCGCGTCGAAGTCTTCTTGCAAGGCGTGGCGCTCCGGTTCGGACAGTCGCAGACGCAAGTCGTTGGGGCCGACGAAGAGTGCGTCGATGCCGGCAACCGCGGCGATGGCGGCGGCGTTTTCTACTGCCTGACGACTTTCGATTTGGGCCGCGATGAAAATCGCATCGTCGGCCTGGTTCAGGTATTCTTGGAAAGAGGCGTCGAAGGTCAAAGTTTGCATCCCTCGGCCTGCGCTGCGGTCGCCAAGGGGCGGATACTTGGCAGCCCGGACGGCGGCAGCGGCCTCTTCCGGCGTGTTGACCATTGGAATGATCAAGCCGAAAGCCCCCAAATCCAATGCGCGTTTAATATGGACGGGATCATTCCAGGGTACGCGGACCAGGGGAACCGATCCGGCTTCCGCGATCCAACCCACCAGCGAACCGGCGGTCTTCCAATCGACGGCGGAGTGTTCCAAATCGACGGTCAGCCAGTCGAAAGCACGTTTCGCGAGGGTGCGCGTTACGTATTCGTCGGCCAGCGTCAACCAGGTTCCGAAGGCTGGCTTGCCTTGCAATAGCTTCTTTTTGAGCGGGTTAGCACGCACGGAGTTCTCTCCGTTTTTCTGCGACTGATTTTTCAATAGAATTCCGAGAAGGGGGCGAACCGAATCCAAGTCCGGGAAACCGGTAGGGCGGATTCTCGGCGATTGCTCGGCGACGATGATCGGCGCGACCAAGCGACGGGATCAAGAAGGACGGTGATACGGTCGCCCAAGCGGTGCCCTGTTGCCAAGGCTCATGGTGGACGAAATGGAATCACATAGCAAGTCCGGCACACGTTTTATTACGATCGCACGCCTGGATGATCTGCCCGAGGGCGGAAGCCTCCTCGTGCAAAAGGACGGCCATGATATCGCCCTATTTCATTTTCGAGGCGAGGTTTACGCCATGAGCGACCTGTGTCCTCATATGGGCGATTCGCTCAGCGCTGGCCAGTTGTGGGAGGGAACGATCATTTGCCCCCGTCACATGTGGGCCTTTCGCTTGAAAGACGGTTCTTGCGAGGACGTGCCGAATCTACGTGCCTCCTTATACGAGGTTCGCGTTGTGGACGGCGAAATCCAGGTCGCTCTGCCGTCCGAACCGCCGCTTTCCGCCGAACCGGGAGACTGCGGCGATTGCCACCGCGACCGGTAAAGGCGGCAGATAGGCGTGTCGTTGCCGGCGACGCTGATCCCGCGGGGATTACTCCAGCGTGATGCTTTCGCCAGGTTCCAGCACGATGGGTTCCGCGAGGCCCTCTCGGCGGACTCTATCCGCCCAGGCATGCGGATCTTGCGCAATAAGGGGCCAGGTATTCGCGTGCACCGGCACGACTCGCCGCGGTCGCAGCAGGCGGACCGCCTCGAGGGCATCGTCCGGTCCCATCGTGAAGTTGTCGCCGATGGGAAGAGCGGCCAAGGCGATACCGCGGTTTCCGATCAGTTGCATGTCCAAGAATAGGCCCGTGTCGCAGGCAAAATAGACATTGCCTTCCGGCAGCGTCACAAGATAGCCGCAAGGTTGCCCGCCGTTCGCACCGTCGGGAAGCATCGACGTGTGTTGGGCGATCGTTTGGTAGACGCGCCCGAAAGAAAAGTCGTAGCCGCCGCCGACGTTCATGGCGTGCGTCTTGGCCACTCCCTTGGCTTCCAACCACTGACAGATTTCAAAATTGGCGACGACCGTGGCCTGCGTTCGCTTAGCGATTTTTTCCACGTCGGCGACATGATCAAAATGCCCGTGGGAGACAAGGATAAAGTCGGCCGGAACGTCGCTCGATTTTACGGGCGATACGGGCGAGTCGTCGAGAAAGGGATCGAGAAGGATGTGCGTCGTTCCGGTGCGGATCAGCCAAGTGCCGTGTCCCAGCCAGCGCAGTTCCGAAGCCATGATTTCCTCCTCTGCAAACGGACGCCGTTGCCAAATCCTTCACGAATCGTCGCTCTCTTGGGGGCGGCGAAATGCGAATCGAAAATCCATCATGGAATCCTATAGCACGGGGCAACCTTCCGATCGGCAGTCTGTTCGGTCGCACGGCGTTGTCGGCGCGGCGGTGACGACCTCCCGATCTCAGGCGTCGTTTTTCTGGAGGTAGGCACGCATGCAGCGCTTGTAGGCCTCGACGCCCGGTTGGCCGTAAGGATTGATGCCGATCAATCGTCCCTCGACCGCAGTGGCAAGCATGAGCATCTGGAATAGTTCTCCGATGGCCCGCTCGTCCAAACGCGGCACGACGATCTCGGCGGTTCGCCGGCGATCTTGGGCGTAGGCGTCTTTGGTTCCGAGTCTGGCTGCGGTGAGCACGTCCGAAACCGTCTTGCCCGTAAGCGAGTTCAGCTCATCGTGATCGTGCTCCCATTGCGGCAAGGGCAGGGGGGGGAAGGAGGGGGTCTGGACGTAGAGGTTGGTGAATAACTTGTCGCGACGTCCTTCCTGGTGCTGTTGTCCGCGCGAATGAAGATCCCGTGTATTTACCACGGTCAGCGGCGTCGCACCTTGGCCGTTCTTCCCCAGACTCTCCGAAAGGAGTTGATCGTACCACAGACCGACCGCCTCCAATCGCTTTCCCCATGTGGACAGGACGCGAATGCAGGCTTGGCGTCGCATCTCCATCAGATGACACACCGCCGTGTAGGCCAAGACGGGATTCTCCTCGAAGGCATCCCGTCGAAAGGCGGCGTTGGCGGCGGCCGCGCCTTGGAGCAGGCCGCGAACGTCTAGACCCAAGATGGCCGCCGGAAGCAGGCCGACGGCAGTCAGAACGGAGAATCTGCCTCCCACGTCCTCGGGAAACTCGAAAAGTTGATCGCGCGGGACGCCGAGTGCTTGGCACAAACGCCAGAGGCGACTGCCTTGCTGGCTGACTGCCGCGATTCGTTCGGCGAACCGATCGCCGGCGGCGGACCGCAGGGCGTCCACGAATACCCGAAAGGCGACGGCGGTTTCCAGCGTGGAACCGCTCTTGCTAATCACCAGGATTCCCCAATCGGATCCGCCTTCTTCCAGCAATTGAAGCAGGCTGCGCATGCCGTCGCTATCGACGTTGTTGCCCTCAAAGTAGATCCGCGGTCGCCCGTTGCGTTTGTCGCGCGAAAGTTCGTTATGGTAGGGGTGGCAGCACGCCTCGAACATGGCCCGGGCGCCCATGTAGGAACCGCCGATCCCCAGCACGACGATGCGATCCATTTTGGACGCGAAGCGGTCCGCCGTCGCGATCCATTGTTCGACGAGTCGGCTTTCGGAACCGAGCAGACGTTCCGGGAGATCGACGAATCGGGAATCGAGCGGGTCCTTTTCCGGCGGCACGGGCCTGCCCTGAACCTTCGTCTCGACGTCGGCCAGGACTTCGTCTCGGCATGAGAGGAGACGCGGCCAAATCCATCGGACGTCGTCGGGTAATAGGCCGGTTTCTTTGTCCCAAGTTCCCGCCGCGGTGGAACCGAGGATTACGCCCGATGCGTCATAACGAATTACCGAGTTTCCCTCTGCCATGATTTTCACTCCCAAGCGTCTGCGTGGATCCGCACGGTCGAGTGTGGAAGGTCGAGCATGGGCCATGCCGTCAACGCCCGACGGAATTACGACCCCGTCGTGCCAAGGTCATGCAAAAAGTCTAAGATAACGCATGCGGTTTCCGCGGTCGAGGCGGCGGATGCCCTGGGAGAGGGGGCCGGATGGACCGATCGACCCCTTGCGGAAGAGTGTTGTATTCCGTGCCAATCCACCCCGAGCGGCACGCAACGGTTGATTGCAGTGCGGTCCCGTGAGTCCGAAATCAATATGAGGAGGCCATGCCATGTTTTCGATGGTCGCTAGCTGCAACTCCCAAGCGGTGCGGCGATTGGGGTTGCGCTTTATCGCGGGCTTTGCCGTGCTTGGCGCGGCGGTCGGTGCGGTGGAATCGGCGGCGGGAGAGGCTCGCCCTAATATCGTCTTGATTCTTGCCGAGGACATCGGCCCCGATGTGGGATGTTACGGCGTCGAATACGTCGATACGCCCAATTTGAATCGCTTGGCCGCTGAGGGGATTCTGTACCGAAATGCCCATACCACGGCGCCCGTCTGTTCCACTTCTCGGAGCGCCATGATGACCGGGATGTACCAAAATGCGATCGGCTCGCAGCAGCATCGCACGGTTGATAAGAAGCCTTTGCCCTCGCCCGTCACGCCTTTTCCCATTTTGCTGCAACAAGCGGGCTATTTCACCGCCTTGATGAAGAGCAACAAGCTGGACCTCAATTTCGAGCATGATCCGGCGGAGTTGTTTCCGGGCAAGGATTGGTCGGAAGCGGGGGAGCGACCGTTTTTCGTGCAGATAACTCTGGCCAACACGCATCGCCCTTGGCATCATTACCCGGATCGACCCGTGGACCCTGAAAAAGTGACGGTGCCGCCCTATTATCCCGACACTCCGCTAGTCCGACGCGACATCGCCAACGGACTGGAGGAAATTCAGCGGATGGACGATTCGGTGGGGGAGATCCTGGATCGCTTGCGTCGGGAAGGGTTGCTCGACGGGACGCTCGTCATATTCCTGGGCGACAACGGTCGGTGCGAGGTGCGCGGCAAGCAATTCTTGTATCAACAGGGTACCCACGTGCCCTTGATTATGCGTTGGCCGGGAAGGATTCCGCCGGGAAAGGTGAGTGACGAACTGGTGAGCGCGATCGACGTTACGGCTACCATCACGGCGGTCGCCGGCGTGGGCGTCCCGTCCTGGATGCAAGGGCGCGACCTCTTGAATCCCCAGCACAAGCCGCGCGAATTCGTCTTCACGGCGCGCGACAAGATGGACGACACCCATGACGCGATGAGAGCCTGCCAAGACGCGAGGTTCAAATACATCCTGAACCTCATGCCGGAGCGGGCTTACTGCCAATACAACGAATACAAGGAAAAGCAGTATCCCATTCTGGCTTTGCTGAATGTGATGCACTTGGAGGGAAAGCTATCGCCTGTGCAGGATGCGTTCATGCAGCCGACCAAGCCGGAAGAGGAATTGTACGACCTGCAAGAGGATCCTTACGAGACTCGGAACTTGGCGGGCGATCCTCGCTACGCCGATGTGCTGCGGCGGATGCGCGAGGCGTTGGCCGAATGGCGTCGGGGGATCGGTGACACCGGAGTGAGCGAAGAGTTTCGCAAGGGCGGGTGGCCTGCCGATTATCCGGCCAAGAGCTTGGAGGATTGGCGGGAAAAGCTCCGCGAATGGGAATCCATCCTTTTGCGCGACGGCGGCGGACCGATCGCGCCGCAACCCAAGAAGCAGTCGAATCGAGCGGAATGACCGGCTTGACGAATCGGACCTTCAGCCCGATGCCCGGCGAATCACCTGCATGGCCCGTTTGACGTGCGCCGCTGCGAACATATCCGCGTAGAACACCATGGCCACCGTGCCCTCCGGGTCGATCACGAAGGTCGCCCGACGCGGCAGGATTCCGAGCAGTTTCCGCACGCCGAAAAGACGACTCAACGAACCGTCGTCCGTCAACAGCGGGAAGGTTAATCGGTGTTTCTCCGCGAAACGAGCGTGGCTCTCCGGGGGATCCGCGCTGACACCCAGCACGACCGCGCCGATCTCCTGGAACTCGTCGTAGGCATCGCGGAAGCTACAGGCCTCTCGGGTGCAAATGGGCGTGTTGTCCTTAGGGTAGAAGAATAGGACCACCCAGCGGCCTCGGTAGTCGGAAAGCCGCACGTCTTGACCGTTGTGATCGGTAGTCTGGAAGTCCGGAACCTTGTCGCCGACCGACAGTTTGTTCATTGGGTTCGCCGTCCCAATTGTCTTGAAGGTTTGCTTCGGGATCGTCGCCGATGCGGCCACCCATCGAGCGACGTGCGCGGGCACGATTCCGCCGCATTAAGGTGGGGGGAAAGGATTCCTCCCGGGATCAGTTGAGCCAATCACATTCTACGCAGCGAAGGAGCCAAGGGCGCGGATCACGGTACGAGGACAGCGCGTGCCGGTCGCCGGTCGACCGTTCGGCGCAGTCGTTTCCTTTCGCAGCGGTTCCAAGCGTTTAGACGTCGCTCCGGATTTCTTCTCCCTCGATCTGCTCCACGACCTTTTCCGTGCTGGTGGGATCGACGTCGCGACAGGTCGCAGTCAACGCGGAGATAAACCCGTCCAGACGCGCCGCCCATGCGTCCGCGGTCACTTCGGCCGGACAAAGTTGCTTGAATTCACCCAGCAGCAGAATCAACCGCAAGAGGTGGCGAAAGATGATGCCCTCTTGTTTCTGAAGACTCTTGGCCGAGATGTACTTGTGGAATTCGCCGCCGAATTCGAGCAACTCCCCGGCGATCCATACGGGAGTGATGTGCAGGTCCTGGACGTCGGGATAGTCGTGGCGGAAAAGGAGTTCCAACTTTTCGGCCAGAGTGAAGACGCGCGGCGCCTCTTCTTCGAATCCGCGTCGCTGACGTCGTCGCCGCTCTTCCTTGTCGTCCTCGTCTTCGTCGTCCCTCCGTCCGGTCAATTGATCGGGCAACGCCAGTCCCAAATGGAGAAGCAGCGGATCGAGACGCTGAACGGCTAGCGTGCCGGGGGGCAAATCGTCGTAGGACGGGACGCGTACGTAGCTCCGCATGGAACGCGGCAATTCCAATACGCTTTCCACGGCCTGGAGCAATTCCGCATCGTCGGCGATGCCTAATTGGTGGATCAGAAAGGTGCCGTATAACGGATGCACGCTGCGAAACATCGTTAAATGTGCCAACGTCTCCGTCGGGAAGGCGGCGGTGGGCGAGTATGCGACCGGTGTCGAATCGTCGTTGCCGTTGTCGGCGTCGGCACTTTCCCCTTTTGCGGAAAAATCCCAGGAAGTTCGGTCCGCGTCGATCTTCTTCGGTCGCGGCGGTTCCGCCGCTTCGACCGGCGGAGGCGGTTCCAGACGCACGTAACCCGCTCGCCAAAGGGTGAGCAGCATCCGGTCCAAATACCGCAATTCGGCCTCCCGGTGCGAGCTATCGAGAAGACGCTTATCGATCAATCGGCGAATCGGTTCCACCTCGGGCGACGCTTGCAGCATGTACGCCAAGAGACGCCAGGGCAGGTGGCCGCGGCTTACCAGACGCGCGGGCGGGGAGTTTTTCAGCTTCCAAAACTGGGCCTCATTCCAGTAGGTTTCGTCCGGACGCCGTTGCGGCATCTTGCGTTTCAATTCCTTTTTCATCCGCAAGAGTTGCGGGTCTTTGGCGTCGTCCGGAATCCGGTCGAATTTTTCCTTCCAGCGTGCGATTTTGACGTCGTCCTCGTGGGCCAACACGAAGACATACCCCTGGCTGTCGAACTGGGGTCGACCCGCTCGCCCGAACATTTGATGCGCCGAACTGGCGTCGATCAGTCGCCGTCGGTCGCGCGGTCCCTTGACCAACGACGGCAGCACGACGGAACGAGCGGGAAGATTGATTCCCGCCGCCAAAGTCTCCGTACACACCACTACCGACAAGAGTTTGCGCTGGAACAAGTCCTCCACCAAGCGGCGGTATTTGGGCAAGACTCCGGCGTGGTGGACACCCACTCCTCGCATCAACAACTGCCGCAATTTGGGACCGGCGCCGCGTGACAAATCCTGTTGATCGAGGTATTCCGTCAAGACCGTCTGTTGCGATTTGGTGACCAGTCCTCGCCCTTTGAGTTGTTCCGCGATGGTCCAGCACTCCTCCCGATTGAAGCAGAAGATCAGAGCGGGGCAGAGGCGATCGTCCTCGTCACCCGCCGCCATGGATTCAATCTGTTCGTTCAGCAGGTTGTCGCCCACCCATTGAAACGCCAACGGCACTTTGCGGTCGGTGCTGGTGACCAGTTCCAGATCGCGCCCGTGGGAGGTGCGAAGCCAATAAAGGAAATCGGGGGCGTTACCCACGGTCGCAGATAGCAGCAGCGTGCGGACGTGCGGCGGGAGTAATCCCAGCGTGAATTCCCAAACGATGCCGCGCTCCGGATCGTTAAAACTGTGAAATTCGTCCATCACCACCGAACTGACGTACTGGAAGTCCCAGGCTTCGGGGTGAAGTAGGCGGTTGAAAAGGATTTCCGCGACGACGACGAGGATTTGGGCGTCGGGATTTTCTCGCCGATTGCCCGTGACCAGTCCGACGTCTTGTCGCCGAAAACCCCATCGCTCTGCCGCCTGTTGCATCTCGTAGTACTTTTGCTCCGTGAGCGCGATCAGCGGCGTCGTGTAATAGGCGACGGTATTGGTGTGAAGTGCTTCGAAGAGAGCGGCTTCGGCGATGAGCGTCTTGCCGGTTCCGGTCGGGGCACACACAAGGACGCCTTGGGAACTGGAGAACCAAGCCAGCAGGGCATCCTCTTGCATGGGATAGGGAGGGTAGGGGAGTTGCGCGAAGTATCGCTCCGCGATCTCTTCTCGGCTTGGAATGTCGGCGCTGGATGAACTGCTCACAATACTCCCTGAAATACGCTTGGAGACTCAAAGACCGCTGTACGCCCAGGCGCAAAACCACGGGATAGGCGCAGGGCTGGCACAAATGACCTGCCCGCATTCAATCTCGCCAATATAAGGCCGCGAGTAAAGCCGCGGTAGCGGTCGCTCCGCCGGGTTCCGTGGCGTGCCGCATTGCACGGCAGTTTTCGTTTCCTCGGCTCAGACGCAACTCCACGCAAAAGCCCGCGGCGCACACCTGAGTGGTGCGACGCGGGCGGCAGTGTTCAGGCGTTTTGTTGCCTTTGTTGCGCCCATAGGGCGTCGGCGATGAGCGTCCGAGCGAGACACCGGACCTGTTTCGCGGCAAGGCTCAACGCCGTTGCGCAGGGTCGCGGTCTTGGGCCAAGGAGGCGGTCAGGGAGCGGGGATCGTGTAGCTCACCGACAGACCGGTATCGGGCGCGATCAGGAAGTTGCTGATGGTGTACTCCAATGTAATCGGTTGGGATGCGTCCGGTACGTTGATTCGCACGCCGACAGTGCTCCGTGCCGGCAGAACGACCTGCGTCGGCCCGACGCTGCCTGTCCGATCCAATGTGAGATCCATTTCGGAGAGGTTGCGAACGCGGAGCCAGACGGCGTTTTTCGAACGCAGATGCGGGGGATCGATTTGAATCACGGCTTCGGCCATCGCTTCCAACCATTCGGGACGACCGATCAGCTTGTCTTTCCACCAAACGGCGGTGCGGCCTGCTCGTAGGGCTTCGTGAATCGCGTCAACGCTTCGCTCCGACGCAAACACCAACGTGATGGTGCGATGTTCGGCGGACGTGTTCTTTTGCAACAAGTCCGGCGCGTGGATATCGGAGTTCCCGACCATGGTCAAATTCTTTTCCAAGGCCCAGCGATGTGCCGTGGGATAGTAGGAACTTCCGTTGCAGACTTCCATCGCGTGAAACCATTTGTTTTCGTATAGGGTGGTATGCACGTCGAGCCAACGTCCTCGTTCTTCGCCCTGCCAAGCTTGGTGGTTCCAAAACACGAAGGCCCCTTGCTCGTTGGCGGCCTTGACGGCATCCAGGAATTCGGCTTGTTCCACGGGGGCGACATCCTTCAGGAAAATTGCGTTGAAGTGGCCGGGCGGGGTATCTCGCGTGATTTCGGCCCCGCGAATTAGAAGGATCCCAAATTCCCGGGCCTTTCCCGCCGCAATTTCGTACGGCCGATTGTGCTTGGTCGGGACGTCGTCCTTGTGCGGTTGATATTCGATGTGATCCGACAAAGCGATGGCATCCAAACCCGTTCGAAACGCCTCGTCGACGCGGACGGTCGGCCAGACCAAGCCATCCGAGAAGACGGTATGCATGTGGAAATCGCACTTGAGCGTGACGTAGCCCGGGATGTCCGGAAAGGCGATTTCATTGCGGACCTGTGCGGTCGCGAATTGCGGCAGCACAAGCAGGAAACATGTCGTTAGCGATAGCAAGAATCGTCGCATGGTGGGACCTCAATGAAACGGACCGGGGGACTGGAAAACCTGCGGGCGAAAACTGGTGACATTTTTGTTCCGACCGCCCGAAAAGTCAACCACTTCGTTTTTGAGAGCAGCGTTTGAACCGGCGCCGGTCCGCAACACGGCTTTGTTGGGCTCGCCGGATACGCCGCCGTCATGCAAATAGGTTAGGGCGGGGTTAAACTGGAGCGTTACACGAATGCTCTTTCCATCTCATGCGACAAGCCGAGGGCATGCCTTAGGAGGAAACCAAATGAAGCGTGCGAAAAAGGTCGCGGCGGTCGTTGTGGCAGTGTCGGTCCTTTGGCCGCTTTTCGGGGGGTGTCGGCGACAAAGCGATAAGCTCGTCATCGCCGTGATACCCAAGAGCACGGGAGCGGAGTTCTGGGAAACCGTCAAAGAGGGCGCGGAGGATGCGGCCAAGGCCTTGAACGTGGAAATGAAGTGGGAAGGGCCGTTGACCGAGACCGAGTTGGCCGAGCAGAACAAGATCATCGAGAACATGATCAGTCTGCAAGTGGACGGTATTGCTTTGGCGCCGCTCAACCGTGCGGCCCAACGGCGGACCGTGGAAAACGCCGTTCAAGCGGGAATCCCGGTGGTGATCTTCGACTCGGAGATCGACGGCAACGCGCACACGAGTTTTGTGGCGACGAACAACACCCAAGGCGGCGTTCTAGCCGCCCGGCACATGGCGGAATTGCTCGGGGACAAGAAGGGACGTGTGCTCGTATTGCGATTCGTGCAAGGGACGGGCAGCACCGAGGCGCGGGCCGAGGGGTTCATCTCTGCGGCCAAAGAAGCCGGCTTGGAGTTGGCCGGCGATCCCTATCCCGAGGATGCCACGGTGGCCGGTTGCAAGAAGACCGCCGCAAATACATTAGAACAATTCGTCGAGGACGGTGCTTTGAAACTGGACGGCATCTTTGCGTGCAATGACCGCTCCACGTTGGGGATGCTGGCCGCGCTGGAAGACCTGCGAAAAAGCGGCGTCAAAGTCGAAACGCGTTTCATAGGATTCGATTTCACGCCGCGGCTGATCGAGGCCTTGCAAAACGGTGCCGTCGACGCATTGGTGGCTCAGAATCCGAGAAAGATGGGACGGTTGGCCGTGGAAACGTTGGTGGCGCACCTGCGTGGGGAAAAGGTGGAACCGTTCATCGACACGGGCGTTGTCGTGGTGACGAAGGAAAAACTGGCCTCCGACGCAGACGTCCGACGCCTGGTCGGCCTGAAGGAATGACGCCGCGATCGAAAGCGTAGCGCAACTTTCCGCAAGTCGTCGGCAAAGGCAAAGGTCGTGAGGTTTCTTGGATGGCGTTGGCAGGCGATACCCCTCCGCGACTCGTGATGGAAGGCATCGAGAAGCGTTTCGGCGCCACGTCGGCCTTGCGCGGCGTCCGTTTCCAAATTCGGCCCGGCGAGGTTCATGCCTTGGTAGGGGAGAACGGCGCGGGCAAAAGCACCCTCATGAAGGTGCTTTCCGGGGCGTTGAGCGCGGATGCAGGCCGGATGGAACTGGACGGCAGGCCGTACCGCCCGATCAACCCGCTCGATGCGAGACGGCATGGCGTGGCCATGATCTACCAGGAATTGTCCCTGGCGCCGCATCTTACCGTGGCGGAGAACATCTTGCTGGGCGTGGAACCTCACCGCGGCCCATGGTTGTCGCGGAAACGGATGCGGGCGGCGTCCGCGGCGGCACTGCGGCAGCTTGGAGTCGATATCTCGCCGGATGTCGAGGTGCGGCGTTTGTCGCCCGGCGAGCGCCAAATGGTCGAGATTGCCCGGGCGCTGGCCGTGCAAGCGCGAGTCGTGGTATTGGACGAGCCCACGAGCAGTCTATCGGGCAAGGATTCCGAAAAGCTTTTCGCCCTGATTCGACGACTGAAGGCGCAGGGTATATCCATTGTGTATATTTCCCATTTTCTGGAAGAGGTCCAAGAGATTAGCGACCGTTTTACGGTGTTGCGGGACGGCGAGACGGTGGGGGGCGGCGAAACCGCGCGGACACAGCCCCGCGAAATCGCGGCCATGATGGTGGGGAGGGAGGTCGCGGAACTCTACCCTTCCGCCGAACCGCGATTCGGTGAGGAGATTCTAGAGGTCCGAGGACTGGCGGGGCGCAAAAAGCCGCAATCCGCCTCGCTCACGTTGCGGCGGGGCGAAATCCTTGGTATTGCCGGACTCGTCGGTGCGGGAAGAACGGAACTTCTGCGCGCGATTTTCGGTTTGGACGCCGTCAGGTCGGGAAGAATTCGCGTGGGGACGTACCAGGGTCCGGCATCACCCCAACAGCGCTGGCGGCAAGGGATGGGTCTGTTGAGCGAGGATCGTAAGAAGGAGGGGCTGGCGCTGGGGTTATCCATTGCCGACAACCTCACACTTCCCAAGCTCGACGACTTGGGCCCGCCGGGAGTGGTCTTGCCCTCGCGACAGGCCGCTGCTTGTCGCCGTTGGATCGATGCCCTGGCGATCAAGTGCCGTTCGCCGTGGCAGAGCGTTGGTACGCTTTCCGGCGGCACCCAGCAAAAAGTCGCGCTTGCGCGCTTGCTCTATGCGGATGTCGATATCCTGCTCTTGGATGAACCGACGCGAGGCATCGATGTCGGCTCGAAGGCTCAGATCTATCGCATGATCGTCAACGCGGCGCAAGGGGACCATGCGGCGGGCAGACGTGCGAAGGGGATTTTGCTGGTTTCCAGCTATCTGCCGGAATTGCTGGGCGTCTGCCACTCGATCGCGGTTATGTGCCGAGGTGTTTTGGGGCCGCCGCGCCCCGTTTCCGAATGGACGGAGCATCGCCTCATGTTGGCGGCCACGGGACAAGAGGGACCGCTATGAAGAGTTCATCGCGAAATCGAACGTCACCGTCGGCGTTACCGAAGACTTGGGGCAGTCGTGTTCGAGAATGGCGGCAGAGTCCCTGGATTCATTCCTTGGGACGCTTCTTGGCGTTGGCCGTCGTCTTCGGATTCTTTGCGTTCTGGGTGGAAGGCGGCAAGTTCTACTCTCCGCGAAATTTGGAAAACATCTTGCGGCAGAGCGCCGTTTACGCCACCGCGTCGCTGGGCATGACGATGATCATCATCTCGGCCGGCATCGACCTGTCCGTAGGTTCGATGATCGCCTTGACGGTCGTCACCGTGGCCTGGGTCTTGGACCTGCACGTAACCGCGACGACTGCGGCGGGAACGACGAAGACGATTTACCTTGCCGAGCAGTATCCGCTGCTGATCCCATGGCTGGCCCTTTTGTGCGGCGTTTTGGTGAGCGTGTTGGCCGGGTTGTGCAACGGGGCCGCCGTCGTCGGTCTGCGCGTCGTACCCTTCATCGTTACGTTGGGGACGATGGGGATCTTTCGCGGCTTGGCCAAAGGGCTTGCCGACGAAAAGGATATCTATCCGCACAAGGACACGTGGCTCACGCAACTGATGGATCCAACGTTGACCTCGCAGGATCCCACATGGCGCATGTGGATTCTTCCGCCCGGCGTGTGGGTCCTGGTCGTGGCTGCCATCGCTGCCGCCCTGTTTCTTCGTTACACCCGCCCCGGGAGATACATGTACGCCATCGGGTCGAACGAAGAGACCGCCCGGCTGTGCGGTGTTCCCGTGGCCCGCATCAAGATTTTGACGTACACCCTGGCCGGGCTGTTCGCGGGATTGGCGGGCTTGATGCAGTTTTCTTTCATCGGCGGGATCGGTCAACCCACCTCGGCCGTGTCGTACGAACTGTTCATCATTGCGGCCGTCGTGATCGGCGGAGGAAGCTTGATGGGCGGGCAGGGGTCGATCTTGGGCAGCGTGATCGGCGCCTTGATCATCACGATTCTGTACATGGGCGGACAGCAAATGGGTTGGCCCAAGTGGGTCCAAGAGACCGTGATCGGGCTGATCATCATTCTGGCGGTCGTGATTGATCGCTTGCGGCAGAGAGAGGCGACTTGATGTGACAGTTCGGCGATCCGCTGAGACGCACCATCACGAGCTTGGTGCGGGTTCATTATCGTGCGGTTTTACCGCAGGGTTGTGCCTCTTGCCGGAAATTGAGATGCGGCCGCCGACCAAGATTCCCGCCAGAAATCCCGCCGCCGCCGAGACGAAGACGAGCGCCGCTCCCGAAATCGACAGATTCCAGAACAAGAATTGCACATCATAGGCCGCCGCGTTTTGGACCACGAAGACCACTAACACGGCTGTAAGCCCCAACATGATGATCAGTTTGAGTCGCTGCACGGGGTTTTCCTTGCTCAAGCGGAGTTCTCGTCACGACGATCCCTTGGATTGACGGCGTGCTCATTCGGTCGTTAGATTACACTCCCGACTGAAGAGCGACAAGACTCGGGCTTGTCAGCCCGGCGCTCTTATGCGATCCCGCCGAAAGCCGAGTGTGCCGGGAGACGCCGGGTTGAGCCGCGCGAGTACTCGCGTCGCCTTCGTACTGCGTTGTTCCCTTTCCCCGCTAACTTGATTCTGAGGTGCCGCTGTGCTTGCAATCCTGGGAACGATCCTTGCCGTGATCCTCGTAGGAGCGTTCGGCGGCGTCGCCGCTGCTTCCGACTACGATGCCTTGATTCAGCGGAATCCGACACTCAAGTGGTATGCGCCGCTTCAAGACGCGGATTCGCTTTCGGGAGCCGTGGTGCGTGGCGGGGCGCCGACTTGGGGACCGGGGCCGGACGGACAGAAGGCGACAATCTTCGATGGGACCGACCATCTTACTTGGGGGCCGCGACCGGATTTGGGAGGCGACGAAGTCACGGTGGAATTGTGGTTTTCACCGGGCTTCGACGCGATGCCGTACAACCCCTGTCTCATCGCCATGCGAAAGGACGGAAACCATCAGCTCACGCGATGGAGTATCCATCTCCACGGCGATCGTTCCGCGATCGACCTGTGGAATGGGCGTTCCGTGGCGCAATATCGTCCCGTGACGGGGGAATTGCAGAAAGGCAAGTGGTACCATTTGGCCGTGACGTCGGGGAAGGAAGGGACGGTCGTTTACCTTAACGGTGTGCCCTGCGTAAACGACCAAACGCCCTGGACGGTGAACACGGAACAGCGGGATTGTCCGCTGAACCTTGCTTCGTCTCAGCCTTCCGGAGCGGAGCGATTCACAGGCGGGGTGGCTCATGCGGCAGTGTACGCGGGCATCCTCAAACAGGACGAGATTGCCGCCCATACCGATGCCTTGGGTTTGCGGGAGACCCGCTTGGCGGGCGAGGAATCGCGGCGTCGGATGTTGGCGGAAGCCGCAGCCAAGGAGGCGGCACTGGAGGAAGCTCGGGAAAAGCGGCGGCAAGAGTTGATGCAGGATCCGGCCCTTTTTGCACGCGGCGAGCCGACCGTCTACGAGGGTGAACACTTGACGGCCATCGATCTACCGGTGGGAGGCATCGGCGTGGGGGCGGTACACTTTGACGGTACCGGTCGGCGGCACGCGTGGCAAATCTTCGGCAATGTAGCCTACCGCTCAATACCGAACAGCTTTTTTGCGGTGCGAGCCAAAGTCGGGGAAACCTATGCCGTGCGCGCTTTGCAAACGATTGGCGAGGGTCCGCTGCCCGGCATGAAATCAGTAAGATTGCACGCTCGATACCCCTTGGCGGAATACGTTTTCGAGGACGACGAAGTCCCGTGTCACGTCAGCATGGAAGTGTACGGTCCGTTCATCCCTCTGAATGCCGGGGATTCCGCCATTCCCTGTGCGATACACCGTTTTCATTTTCGCAATCCCGGGTCGGTGCCCGTGGAAATCGATCTCTTGGCGACGCAATTGAACGCGGTGGGATATCGTGGCGACGGTCCCATCGAAGAGGATCGTCATCCGTCGTTGGGAGGGAACGTCAACCGCATCCTTCGCCGCGCGGGGGCGACGTGGCTGGTCATGGATCGCGAGGGAGGCTCGGGCGGGGACATGGTTCTCGCCGTCAACGATCCTGAAGCCGCAGGCGTTCCGGCTTGGAACGACTTGAATGAATTGGCCTCGCAATTCGGTCAAGGTACTATCCGCGGGATGGAGGGGGAGGGCAGGGCAGGGCCGTCTCCCGAGGGGCGGACCTTGCGAGGGGCCATCGCCGCCGGTCTGAACTTGGCCCCCGGCGAGACCAAAACGCTTACCGTGATCTTGGCCTGGTATTTCCCGGACCTTCCGGCAGGGCAGGGGAATTGGGGAGGCAAAGGCCGCAAGTACGAGTCGGTGTGGCGAAACGCCGTAGAAGTGACGGACCAGGTGCTGGCTAAGGAGGAGGAACTTTACGCCGGTACCCGTTTGTACGTCGATACGTTGTACGACTCAAATCTGCCCTACTGGCTTTTGGATCGGATTGCGAATCAGACGGCCATCCTTCGCAGCGGGACCGTGTTTTGGACCAAGGACGACTACTTCGGCGGTTGGGAGGGCTGCAATTTGGACGCGGGCTGCTGCAAGGGTAATTGCAATCACGTTTGGCATTATGCCCAGGCTCATGCACGATTGTTCCCATCCATCGCCCGATTGATGCGGCAGCAGGAATTTCGATTTCAAAAGCCGGACGGGGCGGTTCCGCATCGCCAGCCCGACTCGTTCCCGGCCTTTGACGGCCAGTGCGGCGCGGTGTTGAATTCCTACCGCGAGCATCTCATGTCGCCCGATGACGCTTGGTTGCAACAGCATTGGAGCCATATCCGCTCGGCGATGGAGTACCTGATTCACCGTTGGGATTCCGACGAAAACGGGGTTCCCTCCGGTCCGCAGTGGAATACGCTGGATGGCGAGTTGGGCGGTAGTTCCTCTTGGTTGGGCAGCCTCTACTTGGCGGCATTGCGTGCCGCAGAGGAAATGGCTCGAAGGGTCGGCGACGGGGATTCCGTGGAACGCTATCGGCGGATATTCCGCGTGGGGGCCGCCGAGCAGGATCGCACCTTGTTCAACGGTCACTATTACATCCAGATTCCCGAGGCGACGCCCTATCAGGATTACGGCGACGCCTGCGGTATCGACCAAGTGTTGGGACAATGGTGGGCCTGGCAATTGGATTTGGGCGCGGTCTATCCGGAGGACCATGTGCGATCGGCATTGAGCCGGCTTTTCCTCTACAACTTTCGCGGCCGCATGGAGGGTTTGCCGCAGCGCCCGAGGAAGTTCGTGGCCGATGAAGACGCGGGAATGCAGATGTTCGTATGGCCGGCGGGAACCGCGCGCCCGGCCAAGCCGATCCAATACGCCGACGAGGTCATGAGCGGTTTCGAGTACTCCGCCGCCGCCGCTATGGTACGAGGCGGCTTGCTGCAAGAAGGGTTTACCGTGACGCGGGCGATCGCGTTGAGATACGACGGCAAATTGCGGCAGGGCTTGTCGCCGGGGAATTACACGAGTTGGGGTTATTCGGGGAATCCCTTCGGCGATGACGAGTGCGGTAAGTTTTATGCCAGAGCCATGAGTTCGTGGTCCCTGTTGACGGCCTGCCAAGGCCTGATCATGGACGGGCCCGCCAAGACCGTGGGATTCCTGCCGGTCTGGCGACCTGAAGATCACGTCTCTTTCTTTACAGGGCCGGAGGGTTGGGGGCTCTATCGACAAACGCGAAAAGAGGCAGAATGGACCTTCCGGATCGAGATGCGATACGGTGTCCTGGATGTCGGTCGTTTCATTGGGGCATTGCCGCCGGGAACCCGGGCCGCGGCGGTCCGCGCGACTGTGGACGATCAGGAAACGCCCACGACCGTTTCCGACACGGATGGACGGCTGGTTTTGCTGTTCCCGGAACCGCTCCGGTTGGAAGCGAATCAACGATTAGATGTCACAGTGCGGCTTGGAGAAGCAGGGCGATAGCGGGTGCGTGGGAAATCGTGAAGAGGCATACGGAGACGCGAAAGATGCCGCCGTCCCTGACACACCGTGATCGCCGACGCATGCCCCCGGCGATTCAGGCGGGAGACGAATCGGGGCGTGCGCGTCTCAACGGGCGGAGCCTGATTGCGGCGTGTCTGACCGCCGCGTTAATCGGGGCAGCGGGCGTTTCCGATTCCCGGGCGGTGTCGGGCGAGACCAGTGGACCGTCGGTCGTTCGCCGGATATTCCGCGATCAATCGCACGGCGAGAATCTGCTCAAGCCGGATGCTTGGCGCCCTTACGGCAAGGGTTATGTGCAGGGTGACGGCGGGAGCTTCATCTGCGACAACGGCAACGAAGCGGTCCAGCGAGGCGCCGTACAAACAGTGGAACTGAACCAGACCCGACCGATGCCGATCGCGGCATTTGCCGAGAGCGCGGCCGAAGAGGTGGGCGGCGGCAAAGACGCCAACTATTCGTTGTATCTGGATCTGGTCTATCAGGACGGCACGCCGCTGTGGGGCCAATCCTTCGCGTTTTCCCCAGGCAGTCACGACTGGGAGTCGGCCAAGGTACTGGTCTTTCCCGACAAGCCGATCAAGCGGGTTTCGGTGTACCTGCTCTTTCGGGGACATACCGGGCGGGCATCGTTTCGCAATGCACGCTTGCACGAACTGAAGACCGCAGGAGCAGTCGTCCGATTCGACGGCATACCTTGCTTGCTTTCGCAGCCCCCGCAAGAGGGTTTCAGCGTGAGAGACGTCGCCGCCGATTCGGACTTCGTGGCCATCGACCGGACCGCCTTGGGATTGGAATTGGATGTTCGCCGTTCCGAACCGAGGGACGCATCGGCACAACCGTCCGAGGAAGCCGCGTTCTACGACGTCAGGCTCAAGGATACTACGGGGCGGGATCGCGCGGTGACTTTGGTGTTTTCGCTCCCGGATGCGCGGGTTCACCAAAACGGCGAGGGGCGGGTGAAGTGGTGCGGAGGTCCGGATACGGCCGAAGCGACGGAGTCCGGTCGGGAATACTTGATCGTTTCACCGACCCAAGCGGGAACGGGTCGGGGGCTGTCTCGTTGGCCCTTGGCGGCGATCGTCGGCGACGGGCGGGGGTTGGCCTTGGGCATCGATATGGCTTACCCTGCCGTCTACCGTTGCGGGTACAACTCGGGTTCGGGCGAGCTTTACGCAGCCTTCGATTTGGCTCTTACCAAAGAGAAACCCGAGGCAACGCTGCGATTGGTGAAGTTCGCCTTCGATTCGGAGTGGGGCTTTCGGGCGGCATGGGACAGGTACCGGACGTTGTTTCCCGAAGCGTTCGCTGCGCGTCTTTCTCGGCACGGTCTTTGGATGCCCTTCGCCAAAATCAGCGAGGTGCGGGAGTGGCAAGATTTCGGTTTCGCCTTTAAGGAGGGCGACAACGAAACGGCTTGGGATGACGCCAACGGCATCGTCACGTTTCGGTATACCGAACCCATGACCTGGTGGATGTCCATGCCGTCGGACGTTCCCAGGACCTATGACGCGGCGACGGCATACGCGGAGAACATGGCGGAGCGGGGTGATGTGCGGGCATTGGCATGGCGGAGCAGCAGCTTTCGCGACGCCGACGGACGGATTCCCGTGCGTTTGCTCGATACGCCTTGGTGCAACGGGGCGGTTTGGAGCATGTGTTCCTTGCCGCAAATCCCGGGCGATGCCACCGATTTCCGGCTGAAATGGAACGACGGACTGCGGGATCGTCTATACGGCCCGAATCGCACAGCCGATTTGGACGGAGAGTACATCGACTCCAGCGAAGGTTACGTGACCGATGAGTTGGATTTCCGTCGGAATCATTTCGTGGGCGACCGACCGCTGACGTTTGATTCTCAAGGTTTCCATCCGGCGGTTTTCCGTGGGTTGATCGTCTACGAATACGTTCGCGCCATCGCTCAAGACGTGCACCGCATGGGTAAGTTCATGATGGCCAATGGGACGCCGCACCATTTGTGCTGGCTGGCGCCTCTTTTGGACGTGGCCGGAACGGAAACCAACTGGAATCCAGGCGGACGGTGGCGTCCGATGGCCGTCGGGGAGTTGCTGTATCGCCGGGCCTTATGCGGTCCCAAGCCGTATTGTTTTCTCCAAAACACCGAGTTCGAGAAGTTTGGACCGGACTTGGTGGAGAAGTACATGAAGCGATCGTTGGCCTTCGGGATGTTTCCCGGCTTTTTCAGCGCCGACGCCTCGACCGGGCATTATTTCCGCAGGGCCGAACTATATGAGCGGGATCGGCACCTCTTTCGCAAGTATGTCCCCCTGTGCCGCCTGCTTTCTGAAGCCGGATGGGAACCGGTGACTCGGGCACGGACCAACGGTCGGGGTATCCACTTGGAGCGTTTCGGCGAACGTTATCTTACGGTATTCAACTTCGGCGAAGCGAAGGAGACGGCGGTCCTCGAATTGGCCGACGGGTGGCGGTCGGCGACGACCGCTCGCGACCTAGTCACCGGGCGGCAATTCATCGTTCAAGACGGTCGACTGGAAATCACGCTGGACGCCGAGGACGTGGCCCTGCTGGACTTCGGGGCCAAGCCGTAGCTGCCTGTTGCGGCAGCAAAGCCGTTGCAAGGGAATCGCGTTGGGGCGTTCCGGTTTGGATTGCGAACGGCAGTTCCGAGTTCTCAGCGCACTTTGACGCGGAACCGGATGATGCCCCCTTCGCCCGGCTTGAGAGGCTGATCCAGTTCCCATTGCAGGAGCGAGGAACCGGCTTCGTTGGCCTGGGCGGAGAAGGCGGCATCCACGCTGGCCTGCGCGGAGTCGGGTTCGTACTCCAATCGCGGACCGAGATTATCGATGATGACCGCACGCTGGATGGTCGCGGTGCCCACGTTGTCGAATCTGAGAGTGAAGTCCACGAAATCGCCGGGTTGCGCGGCGTCGGTGGAAGCCACTTTGATCAGTCGCAGTTTGACCTCGCCCTGCTCGCTCTTGACCGTGTAGATCGCGTGCAATTTGGTCGTCGCGACCGCTTCGGCCGCCGCCGTGCCGTCGAGTATGATCTGGACGGCCTGATCGGAGGACCAAGCCATGGCGGCTTGGACGCTTGCCGAGAGCGTCGGGATTTCCTCCGAATCCAGCGTACCGCTCACGATCGTGCGGAAGTTTTCGTAAGGCTTGAAGGCGTCGCTGAAGCCTCGCAGGTCGAGCGATTGAGAAACCGCGCCGTCGCCTTGGCGAGATAGGAACAAACCGGCGCCGCGTCGGCCCGTGGTTCCCAATGGCTGGTACCGTTGCGTTCCCACGCCGGGTTCCAGCATTTCTTCCCGCTGTGCTAGATGCGTGGGCAGGTGGACGCCCGCCGTGCTTTCCGCTTGATCGTTCTGCTGAACGCCGACGACCTGTCGCACCGCGGCGAATCGGGGACTGTAGATGAAGGCACGATTGAACGGCTGAACGACGGTCCTGCCGTCGGCGGAAGTGTACTGCGCGACTGCGTCTTCGGGATTCAAACCGATCACGCCGTTTTGTGAAGAGGCTGCGAAGGGGGGGAGGTCCCCGCCGTCGGCCAGGAATTCATCCTGAGGCCAAGGGGCGGCCACGCCGGGCGGCGTCCAGTTCGTTTGCGGCATGCCGGGAGGCATACCCAGGGGAAGCGGAGCAAAAGGCGCGTCTTGGACGGCGGTTGCCGGCGTCGTCGTTTCGATATTCCGTGCATTCTCTACAGGAACGATATTCTGCGCGGGAACGATCGGGCTTCCCGGACGGGCGGCCGGCAGACCGGAATAAGGCCCCGGTGGGACGCCGTTCATCTGCGAAAGGGCAGGGGAGGGCAGGGGGGGACCGGCTACCGGGGAGTGGTTCAACGTCGTTCCCAGCGGACGGCAGGAGCAGAGAATCAGCAGGCACCCGGCCGCAGGAATCCAACGTAAGACCGGTTGAAGCAAATCGCGGCGGCTTGGCCGTGACGCGTTGAGAGTTTTCATCGTACGCCTCCAGCAACTTCCGGGAGCGCAGGCGAAAGGGAGGCCGATTCGGTTCGCGGCGGACGCGGGAGGAGCTTGACCTTCGCCGGGTACGGCACAAACGGCGGACACCCAAACAGAAACGCCGGGTCCGCCTGTTCCTCCGGCATGGGGAGCCTTCCGCCGAGGCGAAAGATCGCCACCGGACGCCCCAAGACGTCCGCCGTCGCCAACGGGTCTTGATTCGGCGGTACGTCGAACCAAGGTTGTTCCGGGCCGGTTGCCGCGGCAGGTACGGCTTGGGTGGGGTCCTCTAGGTAGATGACGCGCGTAACGAATTTGCCTTCCAATGCCAATCGAAGGTCGTCAATGGTAAGCTCCGCGATGATGGGAAATTGGACTTCCCGACCGGGAGGAGGATAGGTGCGATCCACGATCTCCAAGGTGGGAAACAGCTCCATCCCCTCTTGATTCACCAAGGGGATTTCCGTCAATCGCAGGCGATACACTCGGCCGATCAGCAATCCCGCCGTGAAAGGCACGGGGCGAGGATCGGAGAACACGCCGTTTTCAGCCAAGGATACGTTGAGGCCCGCCGGACCGCGAATCTCGACCGGTTGGAAATAGTTTTCCACCGGGCCTCCGCGATGGATGCGTGTCGTTCCAATCAAACCCGGCGGAGTTCGTGCGTTGAAATAGAGGTGCGGCGAAGACGGCTGCGCCATGACGCGCGGCGACCACAGGATGGCGACGAGGCATAGGAAGATGATTCCATGAACGCTACCGCCGCCGTGAGTTCCTAGGAACGGGACCGAAGCCGACGGTCGCCCGCCCGTTTCGAGTTCGTGGTGATCCTGGGATAAGTGATATTCAAACATCGCGTTGGTCTTCGCATCTTGGAGCGACTGAAGGTTTCCGCTTGGCTCGATTCGAATCGACCATGAAAAACGGCCATCCCGTCGTGGAAGTCGTGACTCTTCGACGAGGGACGGCCGTCTTGGGTGCGTCGGCGAAAGGTTCATACGGCCCTTGCGCCCGGTTGCCTTAAGCATGCCGCTATTTCACTGCGGCGTCGCGTCCGTGGGGCAAGCCTCGGCCGGCATCGACTGGCCGACGACTTCATTCCCGTAGGACATGGGTTGCCGATAGACGGTCGGTCCCGGCAGCGTCTGCTCGTTAATGAACACGTGGTTGGCCGGCTTAGGATAGCTCATGCCCGGGCTTTGCTTGACATCGACGCGGAAGCGTTCGGTCGGTGCGGGCATGTGGACTCGCGTGTGATTCACCATGACGTGGCGTTGCAGACCGGCCTGGCCGCCCAAGGGAACGTGCGGCGGACCGGGCAGCCCGATCGGCGTTCCGCTGATCGGCATTCCGTATTGCGGGGCATTCACCCCGGAGATGTAGTTCTGCGGGACCGTACCGCCCGGGACGCCCATCGCTTGCGGAGCGAAGGGGGTGCCTTGCAGACCGTTGGGATAGCCGGCGGGAACCACGTCCTGCGGTCCGATCGCCTCTCCCGGCACCTCGAGGTCACGGTTGCCGATTCGCACGATGGCGAGGATCGAACCGCGACGATCGGCCTCCACGATGGGATCGACGCCCGGATCCAGTCGCGTGCTAACCAAGGTCTCCACGCCGGCCAAGGCCAACTCTTGGTAATTCGGGTCCGGCAGATAAATCACCTTGGTCACGAAATTGCCGCTGAGCACTTGGTCGAGGTCTTCCTCGGTAATCTGCACGGGAATGGCGTTATGGGCAATGAAAGCCTCCGTGCGGGGCATCGCCGGACCGACTTCCAGAGTCGGGTACAACTCGACGCCGGGGCGGCCCGGAATATTCGTGAGCTTCAAGCGATACATTGCACCCTGCGGAAAGTTGTACCGTCCGGGGCAAATTAGCGGGTCGGAATCGAACGCTCCGGGAGCGGTGACATCCCAAGATACTTGCATGCCCTCCGGACCCGCGAAAAGAATCTGGGACACCGGCACTTGCGCGGGCGCCAACATGGGCATGTAGGCCGTTTGAACTCCCGGGCCGGGACCGCCGACGCCGGGACCCGGCTCCATCAATTGTTGGGCCGGCGGCAGGTTCTGTTGAAAGGGACCTTTGCAGCCCACCAGGGTCAGCAAAGCGACGCACACCAAACTTCCGTATCTCATCAGACATCCCCCCTAAATGGAATCCGCTCGGCGGGCAGTCATCGGCGACATCGCATCCAACGCCGGTGACAGTATTTCTCCGTCTCTCCGTCCGAACCGACCCGGGAACACCTCACCAGACCATTTGCGACCGAACCTCCAAGGACCCGGTGCGGGAGAGCCGTTAGCCTCCTTCAGGGTTATCGTCGGCCGATTTTGCGTCGATTCTTTGGTAAATCCGGCAAAATCATCAACCTGCGCATCCTAAACCCAAGCGGAAGCTCGCGTTTTCTCCGAATAGACCGAGCATTGGTTTTTATCGTCACAATTAGGGCGGAAGTGCCGTCAAAATCCGCCGCCCGCTCAACACTTCCGCAAAAGGAAAGCGCGGACACCACGTGCCGCCATTCGTGCGAACGCACGAAAACCCGGGAAGGTCTAAAGGAATAGCGAGCGTGAGACGATCGGTGGATGACGGAACTTCCGTCATCGGAGCAGACTGGGTAAAGAGAAGGCTTTGTCGCGCCGAAAGCTAAGCGGCAGGCGCCGAGGTCGTTCTCTTGGCGGCAAGCAAGGCGGCAACGCGGGTCGCTTCCAGCAGGCTGCCGGGATCGGCGATGCCTTTCCAAGCAATGTCGAACGCGGTACCGTGGGCGACGCTGGTCCGAACAATCGGCAAACCGACCGTAACATTGACCGCTCGTTTCATCCCCAGCAATTTCAGGGCGATGTGACCTTGGTCGTGATACATCGCCACGACGGCGTCGAAACGCCCGTCTCGAGCGTGGACCATCACGGAATCCGCGGGCAAGGGGCCGTCCGCGTTGATTCCCTCGCTTTGCGCGCGACGGACGGCAGGCGCGATGATGGTGGCCTCCTCCGTGCCGAACAGGCCTCCCTCGCCGCCGTGCGGATTCAAAGCGCACACGCCGATGCGAGGTTTGCCCTCTTTCAGCAGCGTGACGAAGCCGTCGACCAACCGGATTTTGCTGTGGATTTCATCGACGGTCAGCGCCGAGAAGACCTTGCGCAGGGCCGTGTGCAACGTTACGTGAATAACGGATAACCCGACGGGATTCCGCAGCGGGGCCCCCGGCGCCAAGTAAAGCAGCATGGCGAATTCCCGCGTGCGGCACAATTCCGCGAACAACTCCGTGTGGCCCGGGTAGTTGTGGCCCGCCTTTTGCAACGCCTCTTTATTAATAGGTGCGGTGACGACGGCTTGCACTTTGCCGGACAGGGCCAACTCCGTGGCCAAGAGGATGGCCCAATGCGCAGCCTCTCCGGCGCGGGCATCGATTCGCCCGGGCGGGATGTCCGGGGCGTGTCCGTCGCCCAGAGTTAGGCAGGGGATGCAGCACGGCGAGGGATGTGCGTCCTCTATGTTAGCGACATCGCGCACGTCTAATTGCAGTTTGCGAATGGCGGCGGCGCGCCGCAGATAGTCCGCGTATCCCACCACAACCGGACGGCACCACTGATGCAATTCCTGGGAAGGCCAGGCGGCGGCAATGATTTCAGGACCGATACCGGCGGGGTCTCCCTGTGTGATGGCAACGAGCGGTTTGGCGTTGGCGACGGTCATGACGGAATCTCCCTCGAACGGTCGGACGGGCGATCGCCGTGTTTCCCTTCGTGACTCATTGTAGGAATCCGGCGCCGACGGTTGCAAATCGGTTTTTGATTCTTCGCCGTTTTGGGCGATCTGCCACGGCGACCGGCGAAAGTGTATTGCGCGCCACGTTTTGCCGTTTTCCGCCGCGAATCGGAATCTTATCATCTTAGCATGCCTGGGGACTCGCCCGGCATGGTCGGATCGCCCCGCGGCATGCGGTGAACTTGGAGCATGAATCCGGAGCAGCGGAATGAAAGCGTGCATACAACGGGTCGGATTTGCCCGGGTGCGTGTGGCCGGCGATGTGGTCGGCGAGATCGGTCGCGGCCTGGTGGTCCTGCTCGGCGTCGCCGAGAGTGACGACGACGGCGATGCCGAGTTGCTCGCACAAAAGACGGTCGGCCTTCGCATCTTCGAGGATCATGAAGGAAAGATGAATTTGGCTGTGGGAGAAATCGGCGGGGCCGTTTTGGTCGTTAGCCAGTTCACTTTGTTGGCGGATTGCCGCAAAGGACGCCGCCCGAGTTTCACCGATGCTGCTCCTCCCGAACAGGCCGAGCGACTTTACCGGGTATATACCGAAGCCATGAGAAATCTGGGACTGCCCACGGCGGAGGGGCGTTTTCGGCAGCATATGGAGGTGGAACTTCTGAATGACGGTCCCGTGACGATCCTGCTCGATTCGGAGGAATTGCGACGTCCGCGACGCGGGACCTGAGGGTTGGATTCCGGCAAAAGCTACAATTTCTTGGCCCCACGCCCTGCCCGACCGAACGCCCGGTGGGCGAGGAAGACGGCGTCGACGTCCAAGCAATGTCATCGCGAAGCGAATAAACAAGAATAGGCGGTTATTCGAGCGACTCTCATCCGGCCAGAGAGTCGTATGAACGGACGCAAGACAGCAGTAGTGACAATAACAAGGAGCACGGGGTGAATACCCTGCCCATTGCGACATTCGATTTGATCGTGTTGATCCTCGTCGGCTTTTCGATGATACGGGGAGCGTGGCGAGGCTTTGCGTGGCAGGCGGCATCCCTGGCGTCGCTCATCTTGGGAACCGTTGCCGCGCTGCGGTTCGGGGCGAGGGTCGGCGAGCGATTGAGCGCCCAGGCACCTTGGAATCAATACCTGGGCATGTTTGTCGTCTTTGCGGCGTCGGCGCTGCTCATCTGGTTGCTGTTTCGTTGGGTCTCTTCCGCGATCGATCGCATGAAGCTGAAGGACTTCGATCGCCAACTCGGAGCAGTTTTCGGCGCAGTCAAGGGTCTGTTCTTGGCAGGAATTGTTGCGTTCTTCGGAGTCACCCTCTCGGAGGGGTTGCGGCAGGTTGTCCTGTCTTCGAGGTCGGGACCGGTGCTAGCGAGATTGATCGAACGCGCATCCGCGGTCCTGCCGCCGGAGGTCCGCAGGCAGATAGGGGGGTACCTCGAGGATTTTCAAAGAGAGAGGTCCATGAAGCAGGCATGGCCCGACCTCGACGCCGGCGACTTCTCTTGGCCGGATCCGGCAGACTTCTCCGGCGCGCCGCAGGAAATTCTCAAGGGATTTCGGGACGATGGGTCCCGCGAGATCGGCGCGGAGACCGAAACACCGGGATTGCCGAAGCGATGATTGGGATTCCCGAACCACGGTCGCCGGATCTTTGGGAAACGCGGAAAAGCCTCGACCTCTGACCGAACATAAGAAACATTATCGGACGTTGCGGGTGGGCGAATCGAAACCGTCTCCGTTGCCTTGAGTCCCGTCTTGGTTCGTCGTCGCATCCCTGTCGGCGCGTCCTCGGAATCGTTGTCCGCGGTCGCAAACGGGCCTCGCGTGAGGGAGCTTGCCGGGCGCCTGCTGCGATTTGGGAAGGGGCGCCGAGGACAGGAAAGCCAGGAGTCACGACGTCGTGGAACGGGGTTCCAACGTCGCCGCCCGGTAACGAAGCGTTCGCAAGCGCATTACGTGTTGGCAGGGGGATCGCACGTGGCCGGCACGCCGTTGCGAATCTCCGCCCCGCCCTCCAGGAAGATCCCCATGCGGCGAAACTTCTCGTAGCGGCTCTGCACCAACTCGGGGATGGGGATAGCGCTCAACTCCTTGAGCGTGTTGCGAAGATAGGTCTTCAGTCGTGACGCCGTTTGGAAGGGGTCGCGGTGAGCGCCCCCGAGCGGTTCGGAGATGACCGCGTCGATGATGCCGAGTCGGATCAGGTCCTTGGAGGTCATCTTCAGGGCTTCGGCGGCGTTCTCTTTGTATTGGCGGTCCTTCCAAAGTATCCCTGCGCAGCCCTCCGGACTGATGACCGAATAATAGGCGTGCTCCAACATCGCAATCCGGTCGCCGACGCCGATGCCGAGGGCCCCGCCGGATCCGCCCTCGCCGATGACGACGCAAATGATCGGTGTCGGCAGTTGGGACATGAGGAACATCGACTCGGCGATGACCTGAGCCTGGCCGCGCTCCTCGGCGGCGATACCGGGATAGGCGCCCGGCGTATCGATGAAGCAGATGATGGGTTTCGAGAACTTAGCGGCTAATCGCATCTTGGCCATGGCCTTGCGATAGCCTTCGGGATGAGCGCAACCGTAATTGCAGGCCAGTCGCTCCTTGGTGTTTTTTCCTTTGTCGTGGCCCACGAACATGGCCTTGAAGTCATCCAGTTTGACCCAGCCCGTTCGCACCGCCCGATCGTCGCCGTAGCATTTGTCGCCGTGCAATTCCACGAATTCCTCGAACACCATTTGCAGGTAGTCCGCGGTCTTCGGGCGTTCCGGGTGCCGTGCGACTTCCACCACCTCCCAGGGTTTAAGGTTCTCGTAGATGCGTTTTTTCAGTTCCGCCAACTCGATCCGCTTCTGTTGGAGTTCCTCGCGGACTTGGGGGTCCTCTTGAGAAAGCTTTTCCAACTTTTCGACGCGGGCCTCAAGTTCGTAAATCGGGCGTTCGAACGCCAAGCGATAGTCCGTTGCCGGCATGGTCTACGATCTCTCGTGTCGGTGTTTATGAGGGATAGTCGCTCCACGCTTTCTCGCGGCGAGCATCCTTACTAAAAAAAACTTCGATTCGTTCTTCGCGGTCCCATGTTCACGTTCCCGGGAGCATCAAGGGAGACACCTCGCCTGCGGGTTTCTCCTTGAAAATCTCCACATCGTGCAACAGGCCGTAGAACTCCGCCACGCTACGAAAACGATCGGCGGGGCGTTTGGCCAGGGCCTGTTGCAGGAGTTGCGAAAACTGCGGGGTGATATTGGGGTTGATCGATTCGATAGGCGGTGGGGCGGCCTTGAGATGTCGATTCAGCAGTTCGGTTTGATTGATCCCGGTGAAGGGCGGCCTGCCGCTCAGGAGTTCATAGATGGTGCAAGCCAGGCTGTAAAGGTCGGCGCGGCCGTCGAGGCGGCGATTTTGAATCTGCTCCGGCGAGATATAACTGCACGTGCCCTGGATCTTGGTCTTGGGCGACAGCAGCCAAACCAAAGGGTTCGAGATCCGGCGACACAATGCGAAGTCGATCAGTTTGACCTCGCCGCTCTGCCCCACCAGAAAGTTCTCGGGCTTGATGTCGCGATGGACGTAACCCTGCCGATGCAGGTATGCGACCGCCTCCACTGCTTGGAATATGATTCGCTTTGCAAGATGGGCGTAGGTATCGATTCCCTGGCGGATGAGCACTTTCATGTTGTTGCCCGGGAACCACTCCATGGCGAGAAACGGGATACCGCGATGATTGCCGAATTCCACGACGCGAATCACGTGCTCATCGTTGAGCTGCGAGCCGACCGTGTACTCCCATTTGAGGTATCCGATTTGGGCACGATCCTTGCGGAATTTCTCCTGGAGAAATTTTACGGCGAATTGTTCCCCAGTCCCGTCATAGATGCCCTGCCACAGTTGGGTAGTAGCACCCATATAGATGGGGTTAATGAGCCGATAGCGGCCAATGAAGACGATTCCCGTGCTCACAACAAACCTGCGCAGACAGAGACGTGAGTGCTATTCCCGTTTAGGAGGGAAATTCCAGTAATCAGAATGACGCGGCACCAGCTTGGATCGTCTATCTTACCGAAAAACCCCATTCGTCACAACGACGAATCGAGGCTTTTGCGGTACAGCTAACGCAATCGTAGAAATGAGAAAGTTCATCAACGTCTTGTTTTCACGCTGACTGCAGGTGAATTCCGCGAGAATTAGTTTGGCCTTCCAATCTGAGTTTAGTTGAGGGACTCCGGGGCGAACCGGCACGATGGGGCGTGCTCCGCGCGTATTCCGTGCTATAAACCGCCGGTAGGTGAGATTTGCCGCTCCGTCAGCACCCGGCAGTACAGGGAGCGAATCCGTTCGGTCATGGCGACGTGGGAGAATAGTTGAGAGCACCTCCCCTGCCCTGCCCTGCCCAGACGTCGGCGGAGATCAGGTGAATCGATCAGTTTCTGGACCGCGTGTGTGAGGGACTCCACATTCCGCGGCGGGACGAGAAAGCCCGTCTGATCGTCGATGCAGACCTCACGGGCGCCGTCGATGTCGTAGCTGACGACGGGTTTCCCAGCCAACAGGGCCTGGGGAAGAACCCGGGCGAGGCCTTCGCGGAGGCTGGCATGGACCAAGATGTCCATGGCACCCAACAGGTTGGGAAGTCGGGCGGGATCGACCAGTCCGGTAAGGCGAAAGTAAGGCGTCAGCCCGGCATCCGCGATTTCGCGCTCCAGGGCGGAGCGCAAAATGCCGTCGCCGACCCAAAGAAAACGGACGTGGGGATTCCGGGGTATCAGACGACGGGCCATGGCAATGACGTCGCGGTGACCTTTCAAATGGAACAGCCGCGCGATTTTGCCGACCACGCAGTGCTCATCGGAATAGCCCAATTCTCGTCGAGTAACGGCGCGTTGCTCGTCGGCATGCAGAAAGGGTTCGATCTCCATGCCGCTATAGATCGTGACGCACTTGTTTGGCTCGGCCACGCCGGCATTGACGAGCAGGTCGATCATGGCATCTGCGACGCCGATCAGGGCGTGACACCGCCGCGCCGCCCAGCGCTCGCATAAGATGGAGACCCACCGCGCCGGAGCGACTTGATAGGGATGAAAGGGCGCGCCGTGGACCGTGTGGACGACCGCGGGCACGCCGAGTTGCCAGGCGGCAACGCGCCCCAGGATGCCGGCCTTGGCGCTGTGAGTGTGGACGACGTCGGGGCGAAATCGTTTAATGATGCGGCGTAGCGCGAAATAAGCCGAGGTGTCCCGCCAGGGGTGAATCTCACGCCGTAACGAGGGAACGATTTCCGTCGGTATGCCCGCGGCCTGGGCCCGAGCCAAGAGACTTCCTTCAGGTCCCAACGGCGGTCCTGTTACCAAGAGGACGTCATCCCCAAAGCGATTGCGCAACTCTTCACAGCACAATACGGTGTTCTCTTGAGCACCGCCGAGAATGAGTCGAGTGATGACGTGAAGGAGGCGCATGAGAGGGATTCATCTGGAACCGGGTACCGAAGTATCCGCCGGAATATTCGTCTATGATGTCGCAACGAGGACTTGAGCGACAGTCGGACCCCGATTCAAGACGACTACGTGCCGCAGGCCGAAAGAGGTCGCCGACTGTTGCCAAGTCAGGCCTGTTTCCGGTTCATACGAGTGGAAACTCCGGATAGGAGCCTCCGCTCCAGGGCAGGTGCGCGTCACAGGCGGGCGCCGCGTCGTCGGGATAAGTTACCGAAATGAGGAACAATCCGTGGGGCGGTGCCGTTGCTCCCGCCCGTCTTCGGTCTCGCTGTTCCAGAACCTCGGCGATCCAGGAAGGGGGCCTGGTGCCGCGTCCCACATCGACCAAGCTGCCCACGATGTTGCGCATCATGTTGTAAAGAAAGCCGTTCGCAGTCACGTCGATGGTGATGAGATGCGGGATGGAGCGACTGCGAGCGACGCGCAAATCGTAAATAGTGCGAACCGTCGTGGCACGCTGAGACCCAGCGCTTTGGAAAGCGGAAAAATCGTGGGTGCCGCAAAGGGCTTCCGCCGCTCGTTCCATGGCCGTCGCGTCCAGAGGGCGGGGATAACGCCAGACATAGCGTCGTAAGAAGACATTTGGAAACGCGGCATCCGAGAGAAGATAGCGGTAATGCTTCCGCTTCGCGTCGCGAATGGGGTGGAATTCGGCCGACACCTCTTCGGCGGAGAGAATGACGATATCGTCCGGGAGCCGAGCGTTTAGGGCCTTACGGATAACTTCCGGCGAAAACGTTTTCTCGGTCCGAAAAGCCGCCACCTGCCCCAGCGCGTGGACGCCGGCATCGGTCCTGCCGCTTGCCAATACGCGAACTTGGTGCCCGATCAATCGGGCCGCCGCCGCCTCCACGGCATCTTGGATGCTGCGTCCGGACTTCTGGCTTTGCCATCCGTCGTAGTCGGTTCCGTCATACGCTAGTCGCAATCGAATGCAGCGCATACCGCCGTTCGCGTGAATGCCGGGAAGACGGACGCGTTGAAAAGCCGACCGAAAGCCGATGACCGCCGCGACGTCATTGCCCTCCCCTGCTCTTTCGTTCCACGTTTCCGCGGCGCGATTCGTTCCCGGCTATTTCTTACCGGAAGGCTCGCCCCGCCGCAGCAGTTCGACGATCTGCACCGCGTTCGTGGCCGCTCCCTTTCGCAGGTTGTCGCTGACGCACCAAAAGGTGATGCCGTTGGACGAGGAGATGTCCTCGCGAATGCGGCCGACGAAGACTTCGTCCCGATCGGAGCAGTCCTTCGGCATGGGGTATTGCTTAGCGTTCAGATCATCCACTACCACCATGCCGGGGAAGGCAGCGAACAGTTCACGAGCCTTTTCCGCAGTGATCTTTTTCTCGGTTTCGACCAAGATGGCCTCGCTATGGCAATTGGCGACCGGAACGCGAACGCACGTAGGACAGATTTGGATCGAATCGTCTTCCAAAATCTTGTGGGTCTCGAAGACCATCTTCAATTCTTCGGAGGTGTAGCCCTGCTGCTTGGGAGATCCGATTTGCGGAATCAAATTGAAGGCCAAGGGGTGGGCAAAGGTGGTATAGGCGAAATCTCGGCCTTCGAGAGCGGCCTTGGTGCCCTCGATCAAGTCGTGGGTCCCCCCCACCCCTGCCCCGCTAGCGGCTTGGTACGTGCTGACAATCACGCGCCGAATGCGGCCGAAGTCGTGGAGGGGTTTCAGGGCCACAACCATTTGCGTTGTAGAACAATTCGGGCTGGCGATGATGCCTTGATGCCGAAAAGCGGCGTGCGGGTTGACTTCAGGGATGACCAGCGGGACGTTGGGATCCATCCTCCATGCAGCGCTCTCATCCACGACCACGCAGCCCATCTCCACCGCCTTGGGAATGAAGTCTCGGGCGACGTCGTCCGGCGTGCTGCTAACCACCAAGTCGACGCCCTTCAGATTCTCCGGATTAAGCTCCAGGACCGGATAATTGCGACCGCGAAATTCAATCGTTCGTCCGACGGAACGCGCCGAAGCTAAGAAGCGGTATTCCTCGAAAACTACGGAACTCGATTCCAGCAAACGACACATGATCCGGCCGACGGCGCCTGTGGCCCCGACTACGGCAAGCGACTTAAACATAACCGACACTCCTAGATATCACAAATCTGTGGGATCGACGTGGTTCTAGGGGGCGAGGCTCCAACAAAACCAACGCGGCCGAAAGGGACCTGCCGACCAGCGGCGATTTCGCAGTCCTTCGGCAAGGGACGATCGAGAATTTGTAATCCGGCAGGGAATTACCGCTGCGGAATCCAGCAAGTGTATCGGGCATTGGGGGCTTAGACAACGACCCCTCGCCACTGGTTCGCGCGGCATTGGGAAAAACCACGCGTATAACGCCGGCGCCTTCTTGCCGCTGTACGCCGCCCCTGCCCGCGTGCGTGGAAGCGCCGGCGAGAAACGCCCCAAAGGATACCAGTCCGACGGATTACCTCAGAAACACGCGAGGGGCGACCCGGCATCCCGGTCGCCCCCGTACGTGCGTGATTGCGGTTGCCGCCCAAGACAGCCCAGGCCTTCGCCCGGACCGGATATTCGAGCGACGGAATCCAGCGCCGTCGTCGCGCGGGCGGCGTTTTATATCCCCGCCACGTTTTCCGTGGGCAGTTGGAAGGAGAACGCGACGCCCTTCTTGTCGCCCGCCGTCAGAATTACTTCACGGGTTTCCTCGTAGGCCTTGCCGTCGCGTTCGACCACGGCGGTGACCGTGTAGCGATACTGCAACCCGTTTTGCAGACCGTAAGACACGTATTCACGGCGCGTACCGAGGCTCTTGGTCGGGAGACCGTTGATCGTGACCGTAGCGTCCGCCGGGACGTAGATTGTCAGCAAACCGCTGTCGTTGCGAGTCGGCACTTCGTAGCTGGTCGGATTGACCGGAGAGGACATGGGAGGCTCGGGAATCGTCATCGGTGCTCCCGGCGCGCTTGGCGGCGCCGGTTGAGGGGAAGGCTGGGCGGGAGGATTCTGGGCCGGTGCCGGCGTCGGCATTTGCGGACCGCTGGGAGCGGTTCCCCAGGAAGGCTCGCAGTCGCATACGTCGCATCCGCAGATGTCACAGCACCCAACATACGGCGCCCGATACCAACGGTACGGACCGAGGATCAACCGGCGGATCGGACCCGGGCGGATGCCCACGTACCAAGCCCCCACGACCGGTCCGCAGCAAGGATCGCAGGGAGTCCAGCACGGATCGCAGCAGGTCCAAGCCGATACGTACGTCGGACAGCACGGATCCCAAACGCGCCAGTGCCAATAACCCTGAGCATCGGACACCGACGCGAGGGACACAACGGCGCCCGTGAGCACTGAAAACAACAAAGTCTTACGCGGCATGGGGAGTCTCCTTGTGGTTAGCGACTTGCGCTCATCCGGTGGAATACCCGGGTGATAATGCCGGACGAAACCGCGTCTTTTATCTACGATAGCTTCGCGAGGGTTTTCCGATCAAGTAGGCTGGAGGGCCTGGGAAGGTTGTTTGTTTGTCAAACAGCAAAAAGGGGTACGAGACGAAGCTCTTGGCGGCGTAGGCCTTCTGCACCGCGACCGCGTAACGACGGACTCGCGCCCCAATCCCGCCACCATCGCTCGCGGCATCAATCTCGCTTGGCTGCATATCTTTGTACAACATCGGAGCCGATCGCGGGAGATATTGGCCGATGGCATCGGCTTCGGCACAATCCTACTTTCCCGATCGCGTGACGGGCGTAATCTCGATCGCGTCGAAGGATACGGTTCCGACGGCGCCGAGCATGCCGATTCCGAGGATTGCTTCCCGACCGGCGAGGGGGACTTCCACGACGACCGTCCGTTTCTGCCACGGAAACGTGCCCAAGAGCGGCCCGATCGACCACTCCCCGACCGTTGCCCGCTGGGCATCATAGAAGGTAATCGTAACGGTCGCCGACTCTTGCGGCGTCGCGCCCGGTCGGATCATTTCGCCTCGGACCCAAAAGCTCAAGTTGATGCGTCGGACGTAACGCCCATCCAACGGGAAGCCTTGCAAAGCTCTCGCCGGCCTTCCTGGGACCGTGTTGCTGAAGTGCGCGTAATTCTTGCCGCTCGGCGCGGAATTATCGGATCGTAATTCAAACTGCCGAAAATAGTACCATCCATCCGGTTCCCGACGCTCATTGGCAGCTTCTTCGAAGTCCCCGTTGACGATTGTCGGGTTACGCGGATCAGGCTGGATTTTCCGGCGAGCTTCGGCCTCTCCGGTCATCGGCACGAATAATGTGGGTCGCAACGCCTCTTGAACCATACGACCGTTCGTCTTTCGCATTAGGTAGAGGGTTTGGCGGTATCGTTCGCCGAGGGGAATCACCATCCTCCCGCCCTCGTTCAGTTGATCCACGAGTGGTTGAGGGATGTCTTCCGGCGAACAGGTGACAATGATTTTGTCGTAGGGGGCGTGCTCGGGCCAACCGAGGAAACCGTCCCCCGCCTTCACGAAGACATTCTTGTAACCGAGTCGCCGAAGTGTTTCGGCCGCTTGGATCGCCAAAGGTTCCACGATTTCGATCGAATAAACCTCGCGGACCAAGCCGCTGAGCACGGCGGCTTGATAGCCGCTTCCGGTGCCGATTTCCAAAACCTTGTCCTGAGGCTGTGGATCGAGTTGCTCGGTCATGTAGGCCACGATAAAGGTGGCGGAGATCGTCTGTCCGAATCCGATCGGCAGCGCCATGTCGTAGTAGGCCGACCTGCGATGGGCGGGCGGCACGAACTCGTGCCTCGGCACGGTCCGCATGGCCTCCAAGACTCGTGGATTGCGAATGCCGGAGTCGATGAGGTCCCGGCGCACCATCTCTTCCCGCATGGCGGTCATGATATCCTGTGCCCGTGCCGTCTGGACGGAAGCGGACACGGTAAGCATCCCCAGCAGCAGTACAAGGGTCGCGGTCTTCGCAACGCGCGACCGAGCACGCTTGAAAGGCGACATGGCGGCGGTTCCTTTTGAGGCTGCCGAAAGGAGGCTGCGACTCCCCCGCTTCGATTGGCGAGCGGATTCCGTAGCCCGGAATGACCCGGATGAACGCCGATCGACGTGACCCGGTCATGACGATCCCGAGTTCGGGAGGACATCTTGGATTTTACTACACAGCCGGGTCGATTTCGCGAATCCAATCACCCGTTGGCGCGGCGAGAACGTTCGCTGCCGCCCCTCCTGATTGGCGTTGGGCGATTCGGATTTGCGATAGCAAGCCGAGTCGAAGTCCCCGCTGAAACGCCGGCGCAAGTGTTCTCTCGCGTTCGAGTCGGGCGAATAATGAAGGGAGTTGCCGCTCCGTGACGGAGGGCGATTTTGTGCTTGATTCCAAGGAGAGTGCAGCGGTCATGATGAACACGCAACTCAAGGATGCCGTTTTGCGCCGCATCTTGCCCCGAATTCAGACTCCGGGTCAGTACGTCGGGGGGGAACTGCACGCGGTGGCGAAGGACCATCGGCAAGTTCGCGGAAAGCTGTGCTTCGCCTCGCCGGATACCTACGCGATCGGGATGAGCAATCACGGCATGCAAGTTTTGTATCAGGCCGTGAATCGGTTGCCGGACTGGGTTTGCGAACGGGTATTTGCTCCGTGGCGCGACATGGAGGAGGCCTTGCGTCGGGAGGGTCTGCCGCTTTACTCCTTAGAGAGTTTTACGCCTCTGAATGAGTTCGATGTCGTCGGCTTTTCGCTGCAATATGAACTCTGTTACACCAATGTGCTGACGATCCTGGATTTGGGGCGGATTCCCCTCCGCTCACGGGATCGAGAGGAAAGCGACCCTCTGGTCGTGGCGGGCGGACCGTGTGCACAGAATCCCGAGCCATTGAGCGAATTCATCGACGTATTCGTGATCGGCGACGGGGAAGAGACGCTGCCGGCGATCTGCCGGCGGTGGCTGGAGTTGCGGTCACAGGGGGGACGCCGCGAAGACTGGCTCCGTGTGATGGCGCGCGAATTCTCGTTTGCCTACGTTCCGCGATGCTATCGAGTCGCTGGCTCGCCGGACGGTGGTGTCGTCCGCGTACCCAGCGATGATTCCGTCGCCGGCGTCGTTTCCCCTGCCGTCTTGGCCGACCTGGAAGCCTTTCCCGTTGTTACTCGACCCATTGTGCCGAATGTGGAGGTCGTCCAAGACCGAATCGCGATCGAGATCATGCGGGGATGCCCGTGGCGATGTCGATTTTGCCAAAGCACCACGATCAAACGCCCGTTGCGCTACCGACGCGCCGAAACCATCGTGGAGGCCGCATGGGAGGCATATCGAAACACCGGCATCAACGAGATTTCTCTGCTCTCGCTGTCCTCCAGCGACTACCCGCAGTTCGATTTGTTGATCCGTAACCTGCGAGATACGTTAGTACCGCACGGCGTTGCCATCTCGGTGCCGAGCTTGCGGGTGAACGAGCAACTCCGCACCTTGACGGAGTTGCTGACGAGCGAGAGGCACTCGGGCCTGACGATGGCACCCGAGGCGGCGCTTGATGATATGCGCCGGCAAATCAATAAGCGAATCCGCAATGACGATCTTTTGGAGGGTTGTCGGCGTGCCTTTCAGCAAGGTTTTTCCCGCGTAAAGTTGTACTTCTTGTGCGGCCTGCCGGGCGAGAGGGAAGCGGATTTGGCGGGGATCATCGAATTGGCGGAGGAGATTTCGCGTATCGGTCGCGATGTGCGAGGGAGACCGGCGGAGGTCACGGCGAGCGTCTCGAACTTCGTCCCCAAGCCGCACACGCCGTGCCAATGGCACGCCATGCAAACTCGGGATTACTTCGAGTCGGCTCATCGCTTCTTGAAGACGCGACGTCGCATGCGGAGCGTTCAGGTGAAATGCCACCCGGTGGAATCGAGTCTGCTTGAGGGGGTCATGGCCCGGGGCGACCATCGTTTGGCCGATGCCATTGAGCTAGCTTGGCGGCAGGGTTGCCGCTTCGATGGCTGGAGCGACCAACTGGATTCCCAAACGTGGTGGCGCGTGCTTCGAGAAACGGAAGTGGACGTCGCTGAGATTTTGCATCGAGAGCGGGACGCCGGAGCCTTGTTGCCTTGGGACCATATCGGAATTCGCCAAGGCCGCAGCTATCTGGAACGGGAGCGCCAACGGGCCTCGGATGAAGCCATCGCGGTGCTCAACGGAAACTAGACCCATCATATACTGTCTTTCAGGTGGATTGCACCAACCCCAAAGAGTGTTCAATTCTGATGCAGTTCAGCGCACTTGTCCTGCCACGGGGCATGCCAAATTGCGGCCGAATCGTTCATCTTGGCTCGGCTTGATACAGCAATTTTTCCGACCGTCGCCGTCGGCACTTTGGCGCCGGTCCGCCGTGAATTTGTAAATCGTTTGCCAATTTGGTTTTGCGTTATGTTTCCTGGCCGGCCAGGTTTTAGGAACAGGTTTTGCAAACGAAGGGATAGCTTGAATGAGGCTGGCCCGTGGGGTTTCCGGCGGAGCGTTGGGCGCGTGGTTTCCTTGCCCTTGCCACGTGACCAAGCCACTGCGGAGGTGGCTCGTCGGAACCCCCTTTTTTCTTTTCTCGGCAGGCCATTGGTCCACGAGAATTTCGCTTTGCCGGTGGATAATTGGGAGTTGGTCTTGACGGTTTTTCCGTCGGACCTTAGGTTTCTAGCGTGTCGACGCTGCGGTGATCGGCCTGCCGCCGCAGTGTAAAGCAGGTCACGGACGGCCTAGGTGCTTTCAGCATGGATGCTTCCGGAATGAACGAATCATCTCGCGTGCCGGGTTCTTCTCTTCCTCCCAGAATCGGCTCCGTAAATCTCGAACGCCCGGTGCCGTTCCTCGATCTCAAGAGGATTCACGAACCGCTGCGAGATCGTATCGTGGCCGCTTTGGCGGATGTCTGCGATTCGGGAGCGTTCGTCTTGGGACCGGAAGTCGAGCGGTTGGAACAAGCTTTGGCCGACTATTGCCAAGTCCCATACGCAATCGCATGTTCCTCGGGAAGCGAGGCCCTGCTTTTGGCGCTGATGGCCTTGGGCGTCGGTTCCGGCGATGAGGTGATCGTCCCCAGCTTTACGTTTTTTGCGACCGCCAGTGCCGTGACCCGACTGGGCGCGACCCCCGTCTTCGCGGATATCGACCCCAAGACGTTCAACATCTCTCCGCTGGAAGTCGCGCGATTGATCCATCGAGCCACCAAGGCCGTTCTGCCGGTGCACTTGTTCGGTCAAGCGGCCGATATGGGCCCGATCCTCTCGCTGGCGCAACGATTCAAGATCGCCGTGGTGGAGGATGCCGCTCAAGCCATCGGCGCAGAGTACCAAGGAAGGCGTGTGGGGAGCCTGGGCTGCATCGGCTGTTTCAGCTTCTATCCCACGAAGAACCTCGGCTCCATGGGGGACGCGGGGATGGTCACCGCTTCCTCGGCGGAGACGGCGGAAACGCTGCGGCTTCTCCGCGTTCACGGCATGCACCCGCGATACTATCACTCGCTCGTCGGCATCAACGGTCGCATGGACGCCTTTCAAGCGGCGGTGCTGAACATCAAATTCGAGTTGCTGGAGGCCTGGACGGCCGAACGGTCCCGGCAGGCTGACACCTATTGCGGACTGTTTCGGGAATTCGGTTTGGAAAACGCGGTGGGGTTACCGGTCACCGCATCGCAAGGGAGGCACGTCTGGAACCAGTTCGTAATCCGCGTTCGGGAAGGTCGTCGCGACGCCTTGCGGAAGTATCTTTCCGAGCGTAAAGTCGGTTCCGAGATCTACTATCCGCTGGGACTGCACGAACAAGCGTGCTTCAGCCATTTGGGATACGCTCCCACCGACCTGCCCGAGACGTTCGCGGCGGCCCGAGAGGTGCTCGCCCTGCCGATATTCCCCGGGCTAACGGTGGACGAGCAATACGTCGTGGTGGCGCGGATCGCGGAATTCTACCGCTCGGCCCAATCCCGTAACCAAGTGGCGGCGCCCGTGTTCTTGTCCCGATCCGCCAATCGAGTTTCCTCACCGCTGTCGGAGTGACGGCGTGTCGGTCCCGGCGGCACCACCCTCGGGGCAGTGCAATTTGTCGAGAGGCCGTTCTCCACGAATCAGCGAGACGGCCCTACTTGCGACCTTGCTTGGCCGCCTGTGCGGGGTTGAAGACGCCCGGCGGGGTTGGAGCCGCTTCCTTCTTCCGTCCCTCTTCCGACAGGACCTTACCCCAGGTCGTGCCCTCGAACTCCAGGTTGCGAGGCGCGCTGCGGCGTCGACTGGGAGCCAAGGCTACCATCAGAGCCAATAGCACGGTCAGGATGACCACGAGGTAGCCCGGCGCCCAAGCGGAACCGGAGGCCCCGGTCGATTCTTCGGCGTAAATCAGCAAAGACGCCAAATTGGCAAGAAGCACGGTATCCACGGTCGGCCTCACAAAGGAAAACGATTTGACACCGGAGTCTCCACGGTTACCGAATGGGTTGGAACATACTTCGGTCCCCGATCGTTGGATCAACGTTTCTCATCCGTTATTGTAAATCAAGTGAATCCGTCCGTGTATGTGCGACAGCCTTGTCTTTCTGGGAAAGGCATAGTCGACCGGGCGTTCATAACTTCCCCCGGAACACCGTACCGCTGGAAACGGGGCAAGATCGGCCGATTCGGCGGAACGTCGTGGTCAATCGCTTGAGGGCGAGTGTGGTCATGGGAGATGTCGCATACTTCGCAGTCCGGATTTCATCGCAATGGCTCGCCGACATCGCATTACCGCATTGAACTTCAGGCGGGTCTTGCCCCTCCCCGCTCTGGCTGTCGCAGTCGTCTTGTTTGCCTGGATCGGCGGCGTCCTGGCTTTTAGGGGCGCCAAGGGAAACGCTGCACAAGACGTCGAGGTCGAGGTAGCCTTCGACCGCGATATACCGATTCGGAGCGTCCGTTTGATTCAGGTGTATCGCAGTGGATTCTCCGAAGAGGTATTCCCGGCTTCGTGGCGAAAAACGGCGGGCGGGCAGGATGCCGACGCCGCGTGGTGGAGAACGCCGCCCGCGGGACGACAGATTCGTTGGGTTGTCTCCCGGCGATGGGCTCGGGACTTCCTGATTGAGATTACGGACGCCTCAGCCCCTTTTTTTCGCGGCGGCTACGTACGGATCGGCGGCACGATTCGTCACCTGCCGCCGGGAGAGGGCCAAACGGTCACTGAAACGACGCGTTCCCGGTTGCCGCCGTCGGTTTCTTCCGCCGAGAAAACCGTTCGGGCGAGCGCACTCGTGCACGCGACGCGGTCCGCCTTTCCGTGGTTTGACGGCCTGCTCAACTACCCGGGCGATTGGAGTTTTGCAAGGTGGTGGCTCCGCGAATGGCTGAGCCATCCGTTCACTTGGGTTACGGCGATCTGGCTGGCGGCCGGCGTATTTTTTGCATCGTGGCGACTGCGGAATCCTTCGCGGCGAAAACGGCTTCTGGACATCCTCTGCGGAAGCGATCGTCTCGGTCTTGGCGGGAACGATGCGGTTCATTCCACGAGACGTGGTGCTTGGTTCTTTTTCTCAGCGGGTTTGGCCGTGATATTGGCGGCGGCGGTTTATCTCGAATGGCGACAACCGCGGTACTTCCTGCGCGATGACAATTTTTCCATCTTCTTCCCCGGCATTTTGTCTGTGGGGCGGGCCTTGTCGGCGGGACAATTTCCGGAGTGGACGCCGCGTGTCTTCCTCGGCATGCCGATAGCCGAGTTGGGCGTGTTCGCCGCGACTTATCCCGGCACATGGATCTCGTACGCGATTTCCGATCTCCTTTTCGGTAGCCCCATTTGGGCGATCGACCTGTTTTGTTGGGGCCATCTGGCGTGCGGTTTCGCGGCTTGCTTTTGTGTGTTGCGGCGTGATGGAATTCATCCTTCCGTGGCGGCCGCGGCGGGGATGTCCTGGGCGCTGTGCGGCTTCGCTCTGATTGCCGGGCGCTCGTGGTACTACATGACGCCGGTCTTCACTTATCTGCCCTGCATCGGCGGAATGCTTCATTCGCTGGTGAGGCAAAAGATGGAAGGCCCTCCGCGAAACTCTTTGTTGGAGCGAACTTGGGTTTTGCGCTGGGCAATTGTTTGGGGGTTGTTCTTTCATGCCGGCAACGCCCAGATGTGGCTGTACTCGATCGAGCTGTTCGCCTTGTGGGCGGCGTGGGCCGGCTATCGGGGTCTGATCGGCGCCCGTGAGGCGATGCGTCTTGTCCGCGGTACGCTGTTGGGCTTGGCGATCGCTGCGCCTCTTCTGATCCCGCAATTCCTCGCCGTTCGCTCGGCGGATCGCCCACCGGGACCCGACCATGGCATTGAAGATGCGGTTGGCGCAATGCTCCTCCCCTACCCTTTTGCCGCGTGCCCCGGTCCCAGCGACTGGGCCGACCCGTCGAAGAAGTACGCGGGACATTTCTACTTCTCGGGCACGCTCTTCGCCGTCGCGTGGCTCCTATCATCCGCGGCGGCGATGGGTACCCGCGGCTTTCGTCGAAAATGGTCGACGGACCCGTGGGTCCCGGTCGGTTTGGCGGCCCTGTGGTTGGCCATGGGCAACGAAGGCGGCCTTTGGTGGCTTCAGTCCCGCCTGCCGGTGTTCGGCGCGGTTTACCATCCCTTCAAGTATCTGCCGTTGCTTCATTTGGCAATGTTTTTCGTTGGGGCGCGGGTAGTGCATCGACTCTTGTTCGAACGATCGGACGAACCGCGCCGCCGACACGACGACGGGTCCACGTTCGCAGATGAAAGCGGTGCCGTCGGGGTCCTGTCTTACGCTCGGAAAGCAGCGGCGACCGCCCCCCTGCCCTTTTTCGCGGCGCAAAGGCGTGCGATGGCGCTCTTCGCCGCGTCCTCCTTGCTCCTGACTTGGCATGTTCTCCACGCGGATACCACGTTCTACACGTTTGGGGATACCGATTACGTTGCGTTGCCGCCGCGTATGGCGGAGATTCTTCATCCGGGGACGGAGCCTGCCCGCGTCACGCCGATATCCCCTTTCCGCTCTCCGGCGCATCATTTCGTATGGGGATTGGGGCTGAACTTTCCGATCGTTTATCGCTTGGAATCGATCGACGGGTATGGCGAATTCGTCCGCCAAACGGTGGAAAACCGAGAAGTCGAGATGCAAGTCCGGCGTAATCCTCCGGATGCCTTGCGTGCGTATGGTGTGACCCATCTCGTCCTGCATCGCTGTGCAGTGGAGCCATGTTTGAGCGGTTCGCGGGAAGCGCGGCGGGCAGAGACCGAGACGCTTTTCGGCGATTTGAGCGGTCAGGATTGGTTCCGCGACGCTGATCCGGTGTTTCACAACGAATCCGTGGCGATCTTCGCCCTTGATGGAGCGACCCCTCGAGCTTTCGGTACTCCACTCTGGGACGTACTGGAATCGATCGGTGGTCTTGAATCCCCCGCGGGAAAGGAGAGCATGCGTTCGAGAGTCGCGCTTCCGGTTCGCGTCGAAGAGACTCGGGTCATTGTTGAGACCGCGGCCTTGACTGAGGGCGGTGACGTGACGGTCAATTATCTGCATCGGCCGCGCATGCGAGTGTGGATCGATGGACGCCCGGCCGCGCCGACCGCGGACGAACGGGGACGACTGACGGTCCGGATTCCCGCCGGCGCTCGCGAAGTGATTGTAGGCTACGCGGGCGCCTGGGGCTATGGTTGGCTCGTGGCCGGTGGTTTATCGGTCGTTTTCGTCGTAGTCGGATGGATGCAGCGGACTGTTGGGGGCGAAGGTTCTCCCCTTTTTTCCGGTAAGCGACGTCTCGCCGCGTCGGGCACGCAGTTGCATAATAAAGGAACCGTCGCTGATTCCGGCGGTGGAACGCAGGAAGAGGCGGCACCGTGAGACGCCCGTCGGTGAGTCGTGGTCGTTTGGAAGAGAAAGCCGAAAAGATGCCTTGGTTTGTCGAACGTAGTGAAGAGATTACCCCCAATCGGATCCGCGAGTTGATGGAACAAGCGGTAAGCGAGGCCAAGTCGCGGATTTGTCCGCATCCAAAGCGGGTATTGTTGCTGCCCCCGGACATCACGCGAATGCACTCCGGTGCGGGCCGAATGACCGAGATTCTGTACGAGATTTTGCACAAGGATTGCGATGTTCACGTAATTCCGACGCTCGGGCAGCACGAACCGCACACGCCGCAGCAGAATCGCCTCATGTTCGGTTCGATTCCCAATGAGCGGATTCACGCCCATCATTGGATCGAGACGGTGGTGCCGGTGGGAGAGATATCGGCCGATTTCGTCCGCGAGGCCACGCACGGGGCGGCGGATTGGGCCATTCCCATCGAACTGAATACGATGCTGATGAAGGAACCGTGGGACCTGGTCATCAACGTGGGACACGTGGTCCCGCACGAAGTGTTGGGATTCGCGAACCACAACAAGAACTATTTCATTGGATTGGCCGGCAAGTCCACGATTTGCGCTTCTCACATCGCGGCGGCCTGCTGCGGCATCGAGAATAATTTGGGCACGCTGACGACGCCGATTCGCGCCTGTTACAACAAGGCCGAGCAGGACTTTTTGAGCGATCTGCCCGATTTTTACATTCAGATCGTCATGGCCCGGAACGCCGAAGATCGTCTCGTTCACACGGGAATTTATGTGGGCGACGACTTGGAGACGTACACGGCGGCGGCACGGCAATCCCGCGAGCAAAATATCAAGGTTTTCGAAGAACCGATTCCCAAGGTCGTGTGCGTGATGCAGGAGGACGAGTTCGTCAGCACCTGGGTGGCGAACAAGGCCGTTTACCGCACAAGGATGGTGATGGCGGACGGCGGCGAACTGGTGATCATCGCGCCCGGCCTGAAACGATTCGGCGAGCAGGAGGAGGTCGATCGTTTGATCCGCAAGTACGGATACGTCGGCACCCCGCGCGTCATGGAACTGTATCGCAAGAACGCCGATTTGCAAGACTTGGCCCACGCCGCCGCTCATTTGATTCACGGGTCGTCGGAAGGCCGCTTCACAATCACGTACGCGCCGGGGCACCTCACCCGAGAAGAGATCGAGGGCGTTAACTTCGGCTATGCCGACCTTGGAGAAACGCTCCGCCGCTACCCGCCGGATCGTATGAAAGAGGGGTGGAATACTACCCCCAGCGGCGAGGAAGTCTACTTTATTCCCACGCCGTCGGCCGGATTATGGAGTACGCGGAAAAAACTGTACGAGCGCCCTGCGGGATTCGAGTGTTAACTGCGAAAAACCGGCATCAGCGGGCGAGATATGTAGTAGACTTGCGCTAGGGGAGCGGCGCGCGCCGCTCCATCGACAAGCTTTTCTCCTCCTTATTGCGCTCGCTCGATGCCGAATTCTGCTCCCACTCCGAATGAACGGGCATCTCGCGTTGCCGGGCGATCAGAGTGCCTTCGCAGACGCGATCGGTGGAATCGCGGCGTCTTGTCCCGCTGGTTGCAAGGGGTGCTGGTGTTGGTTGCCATCGTCCCCTGTTTCTTGATCGGCGGATTGGCATCTTTCAGCGGAGAACGGCACTGGACTCGCTGGCTGGATCGCCTGAGCGGAAATATTTCACTCGGAAAAGCCTCGTCCTCCCGCTCGCCGGCGGTTTGGAAAGGCGACGGAGTCGCTGATTTCGGCAGGATCAAGTTACTCGATTACGATCCCGTGACTCGGGTAAGCACCGCCGTTCAATTCAAGATGGAGGCGGTCACGGTCTTCCCGGAGAAACAACAATTCGACGCCTTCATGACTCGTTTGGGGCATACCATTCAGGATGAGCTTCTGGTGACCGTGCGGTCGAGTACCGCCGCCGAACGGAGGAACGAGGATTACCTCGGCAAAAAGGTCGTCACGCGCGTCAATCGTCTCTTGGGACGCCAGGTGTTGCGCGAGGTTCGGATTACCGATCTGTCCATTAGCGAATTTACCAGTTCTGAGAATGAACGCCCGGAAGGATCGTGACCGGTTGCCTGCCGGAACCATGTCGGCGCGCATTCCACTCAAGCCCAGCGTTTTGACCCATCCTACCCAACCCCGCGTGCATCGAGTATCGTGAATCGGACTAAGGCTCGGAGCCTACCGCACCATTCCTGTTCGGCTCCGTAAGACTGCCTCGGTCCGCTTCCCTTTCCTTGATCCGCGTATGGAACCTGCCGCTGAGACGCCCCTCCTAACCGAGTCCGAGGAATCGTCGGATCGACGCGAACGGCGGGATGCTACCGCACATGTTGCTCGATCCGCCGGGATTCTAGGCTCGGTTCTATGTCTTTTGGCGGCCTTCTTTTATGCGGGAGCGAACATTGCGCTGCGGATGTTGGCGGATCCCAGTCGCGCGACCGATCCGATGTGGACGATCTTCGTCAAAGAGACGGTAACGGTTCTCGTTGTGGGACCGCTACTGTTGTTCCAATGGTTCCGCGGTCGGGCAAGCATTCCCTCGCACCGCAGCCTAATGATCTTGGTTGCGGCGGGGATTGCGGTCCAATTGATCGGCAACGTCGGCTTGCTGTGGGCAATGGGGATCGTGGGCTTGGCCATCGCTTTGCCCATCGCTCTGGCGGTCAGCCTGATTAGTGCCGCGTTGCTGGGAGCGATCCTTCTGGGGGAGTCTCTCACTTGGCGGGTCATGGTGGGGATCGGCTTGCTGATCGCCGGAATCGTGTGCTTGCGTGCCGGCGCCGGCGGCGGGTTGCAGGGAATCCACGCCCCCGCCTGGAGGGTAGTCGTCGCCATGCTGGTGGCTTGCGTGGCGGGAATCACCTACGGCCTACTGACCATTGCCATACGCCACGTCGCCAGACGCGATACCTCGGTCTGGGTCGTGGTGCTGGTGGTGACGGGTTGCGGCACGGTGTGCCTCGGTGTTTTGAGTTGGGCCAGATTCGGCACGGCGGTCTTGGCGGCGACACCCGGCGAACATCTTTTCTGGATGGGGATTTCCGGCGTCCTCAATTTGCTGGGATTCGTGTCGCTGAGCAAGGGGCTGCAACTGACGCCGGTGGCACGAGCCAACATCCTCACGGCGTCGCAGGTGGCGATTGCCGCGCTGGCGGGTTGGATTCTCTTCCAAGAAAAAGTCAATCCGCCCGTTCTGCTGGGATTCGGCTTGACTTTGGCCGCCCTCTTTTTCACGGATCGCGGCTAAGATTCGTCCGCGGACCGCTGCCGTCCGTCGGGCCGACTTGGAGGATGCATCTCCGCCCGACTCCTTTGTCGGCGTGCCTCGTAGAGCAAGACCGCGGCGGTAACCGAGACGTTTAGGCTGTCGGCCAATCCCAGCATGGGCAATCGCACGGATTCCACGCCCGGTCCGGACCAGCATCCGCTCAGTCCCGTTGCTTCGTTACCGAGGACGACGGCGCAGGGTGCCGTGAAATCGACCTGCCAGTATTCCTTTGCCGCATCTACGCGGGCGGCGTAGGCCGCGATTCCTCGCGAGCGGAGCCAATCGAGCGTCTCGGCGCCCGAGGCGACGGCGATCGGCAGCGCGAAGACGGTTCCGAGGCTGGCCCGGATCACGTTGGGGTTGAAAAGATCGGTCCGCAAGTCCGCGGCAATGACTCCCCCTGCCCCAGCACCGTCCGCCGAACGTATCACCGCCCCCAAGTTCCCCGGCTTTTCAACGCCTTCAACGACCGCGATCAATGGAGGTTCACCCGGACGAGTTATTTTGAAGTCTTTCAAATCGCGACGCGGCGACGCGGCGACCGCCACGACGGCCTCCGTGCGATCCCCGAAAGCCAATCCTTCGATGATCGGTTGCGTCACCTCGACCAGCGGCGCACCGCTTGCTTCCAATTCTCTAAGCAGGCGCCGCGCCGTATCGTTCATCAAGGCCGGGCAAAAGAACACCTGATCGAAAGCGACGCCGGAGGCAGCGGCGCGGGAAATCTCCCGCAGACCGTGGACGATCATCCGACCGGATTTGACTCGCTTGCGTCCGTCGCGTAACGCGCGAACGGCTTTGATCTTCGGGTTGTGAAGGCTTGTGATCCGATCGTGTGCCGCCACGTACCGCGCCTCCGAGTTCAGGCATTGGCCGCCTTCGAATCCGCGATCGGTCCTCAACGCCGCCGCGGACGTCGCTTGCCGATTTCCCAGGCGTCAAGCGCCGACAAAATCTCGTCGGCGGAGAGGACGTGTCGCGCTCCGGTGCCGTTTTCCTCCAGCAGTTGGAACCATCCGCCTTCGATCTCGTCGCTGAAATGCGCCGCCCGATTCAAATGTTCCTCCAACTCCAATAGCCACGACGGGGCCGATGCTCCCATGACGGTGTGGCGAACTCCGTATTCCTCGATGACCCGCCATAACTCGTCGAGCGACTCGCGGCGCCGTGCGGCGACTTGAGATGGAACGGCCTGCCGGACCAGGGCGGCCATGCGGCGTCGCAGAAGAATGCCGCGAAAGCCGTCGCGAAGCAACTCCTGCAAGACGGGCAAATGCATACCGTGGTGTCGCGACAGTTGATGATAGGCCTCGTGCAGTTGCGAAACCGCCGACGCGGTCTCTTCCACCACGCTCGTCTCCCAAAGGTCGGCGAGATGCCACAAGCCCTTTTGCAGGAGTTGGTCGTAGAAGACCATGTAGGGCGTTAGATTCCACTCCATGCGTGTGAAACGTTCCTTCAAGGCGAGGAAATCGAGGAGGCAATGCAGGTTCTCGCCGTAATCGGAATGCGTGGTGAGGCTGTTATAGTCTACGTATTCGTCGTAGTTCTCGAGGATGATTTCGGCGATGAATTGCAAATTCTTCGCCGCCTTAGCGATTGCAATCTGCCCTTTTCGGATATCTCGCACCAATCGCCATTCGTTGCGGTCTCCGTTGCGCTCCAATTCTTGCAGGAAGCGGTCGGCTCCCGTTAGGGCGAGTCCCCGCAAATGGTTGTAATCCAAGAACTCTTGGGTAAAGATTTCTCCGCCGTAAGTTCGAATGAATCGGGTGATTTCCTCCCAATCCCTGACGGATCCTACGGTTTCGACGACGGAGATATAGATCTCGGCGGTGAGTTCCGGCCAAGCCCGTTGCAGGCGTGAAGCGGCCCGCCACAGCGACTGGAATAGACCGGGCCGGCGTTTCCCGCCCGCGCTTGCTTCCAGGTCCGCGTCGCGTCCGGCGATAAGGAGCGACTTGGCGACACTCTCGGTGATTGCACGGATGACTTGCTCCATTTCGGACACCCGACCGCCGCGACCGGCGACTTGCTTCTCGGTATCGCGCAGCAGGCTCAAAGCGCTCAAGGCGGGGGCGGCCAACCCGCGACGTAATACCATCGCAGAGGCCGTCGCCAGGGAACGATAAAGCGATTTTCCGGCAACATACTGCCGGGGATGGCCGCCGCGCCAGACCGGTGTGTAGAGGGGTTCGCTGATCCGCACCGAGATCAGAAAGTCCGCCCAAGCCGACTCCAGCGATTCCAGTTGATTGTGCAGCAGAGTTCGCAACAAGCCGACGAAAGCCTCTTCCCACGCCCAATCGCCTGCCAATCGTAGGGCGACGGTCTCGCCCAGGGATTCCGGCAAGGCTGCCGCCAAAAACCGGCGGGTATCGCCGGCCTGGATTGCCGCTAAAGCGACGCGCTCCACCAGTGTATCGCGGAGTCTGCGTCGGTTGTCGTATTCCGCCAGGCGTTGCGGAGTTGCGCCGGGTTCTCCCAGGGGATAGCGCCGCAGGTCCTCCGCCAGACGGAGCAGCGACTCTTCGACACGGAAGACGTGTCGATACCACTCGACGAAAACCTCGCTGACCTCGGAGTCTTCGTATTGCAAGCCGCGAAACGCCGCCGCGGCCAACTGTCTTAGAATAAGAACCGTGAACAGAAAGCCGATACGATTGCGGAGATCTTCGGATACTCTGCTCAATTCGAAGTTTTCCAGCGGTTCGCCGGTTTCCTCCAAGAAACCGTCCACACCGTCGTCGGCACTGTCGCGGAACACGACGCCTTCGTAGGCGGCCTGCCAAAGAGAGTCTTCATGCGGCGACTCCGTGGCGGCGGAGTTGTCGGACAAGCCCTCGCCGGTCGTACCCAGCAATTCCTTTAGCGATGGAACCTCCCACAGTGCATCTGCGTTGGCTTCCAGGTAATCGAGGAACTTGCGGACTTCGAGCCAGCGTTCGCGCCGGTTTCCGGTGGCTGGGTCGTCCGCCAGCCACAGCGGCCGAAACCAGCGGTAGGCCAGCGCTGGGAAGGAATTGAGGGTGCCTTGCAATCCCAATTCGTTCGCGCGGCTGATCCAGTGTACCAGCAGCGCCTTGGCGGCGTCGCGATCGTTTTGATCGAGCAGCGTGTCGACCAACAGTGAGATGCTGTCGGCGGATCGGATGCGGGAGACGTGGCGTTTCCAGAAGGCGGCGTCGCCGGCGGACTGGCGTTCTCCACGCCATGTGTGGATTACCTCCGCGACCTGTTGCGCGGCGTCGCAAACGTCTTGCCCGCGAAAGCCGTTCAGGTCGGAGACTTCGGCCGCGGCAAATTGGTCCCACCATTCCGCAAGCTCTTCCATTCGTCGCGTAACCTCTTGCTCGATGTCGCTTTCATCCGCCGCGGCGGCATAGCGCCGCAGGGAGGCGAAGAGCTTGAAGACCCTATCCATGAGGTAGATTAAGAGAGTCAGACGAGGGTCGATGGGGCCTTCCAAGCTCCATTCGAAGATCGGGAAGTGGCCGCCCAGTCCCAGAATATTCCACGGATCGCCCAACGCTCCGCATTCCACGGCGGAACGGATCTTTCGCACGGATTCGTTCAATGCCGTCAGGCAGTCGCGAGGCTGCTTTTCTCGCAAGAATGATTCCGCTGATCCCAACCCAATGGTGATTTCGGCACGCAAACCGGCAGTGGCGGATCGCAGTCGCGACGCGGCGGTGCGGGCCGCGTCAATCGCTCCCAACTGGGCCATGATGCGAGTCAAACCGGAGGCGTGCACCTGCGATGACCGGTACTCCGCCAACGTGGTGTTCAGAAACTGCCGCACGGCCTCGAAGGGACGTCCTTGTGCCATGAACTCGCTTGACGAGGCCGAGGGATGCATCTTGGTTCGGTGCATCAGCAGTTCAAGGTAGAAGTCGTCGCGCGCGGCGGCGATCTGCGCGAGCAATCGAGAGATATTGGTCGTGGACATCAAGGCCCCAGGGTACGGTCCCCAGACGGCCGCGCCCATCAGCATCGTCCCGGCAAGCACGGCGGCGGCTTCGAACCAAAGGTCGGTATCCTCGGGCGGGTTGGGACGGGTTGCCCACCTCAGTGCGATTTCCAGGGGTAGATCGTGCAGGATCAGCCTCCGGTAGCAACCCCGTTCGTTCAAACTGTGCGGATCCCACAGGCCGAACTGGTAGTTGGGGCGGAAAGAAGCGGGATGCTCTTGGTCCAATCCGCGTGGGTCCAGCGCGATTTCCTCGAGGTTTTCCAGTTGAAAGTAAAATCGTTCGCGGAGAGCCACGTCGGTGTTGTCGAGGATTTGCACGGCACGTTCCACAAGAGCATGATACCTGCCGAAGGCCGTACCGGCGCCTCGCACATAAAGAGGGATGGGACAGACGTACTCGTGATCGTACGGTTTCGTCGCCCGGTTGCCCTCCAACACCGCCGTCGGGCGATATCCTACGTAATCATTGACCTTGGCCAGCGCCGCGCGGATGGTGGATGAGGGCGGGGCTTCTTCGTCCTCGGCACGCGATTGGAGGATCGCCTCGCAGAATCGAGCCAGCAGAAAGGGGCTGCACAGCGAGGTCGCGAATCCGCGTCCTAGAAGATCCCCGTGAAAGTCCAAATAGGCGGGGATGAGTCCGTCGAAAACCATTTCCAGTGCGGATTGAGCGCGGTCCACGTTGGAAAAGGCCTCTCCGCGCGTCCGAAGCCCCGGGATGGCGTCCCGCAAGTGCCCGACGATCGGTGACCAAGGCGTCGCGCCGGCAGCCTCGCCTATCTTGCCATAGCAATCTCCGGTCCCGCCGAACACCTGGACGAAGAGGCGGTTCATGGCGGCGAAAAAACGCGGATCGCGCGTTCCATCGGAGTAGTTGAGGTAACCCAGCACGACTTCCTCAGGAGGAGGTAGATTCTCTTCCCTTGCTTGGGCATGTTGTTCCGGATCTGTTGACATGTCAATTATTTCTGTCAATCCCTTCATTTGATGAGATTTTCGTCGAGCTTGGTGTCGCACTATTCCCAAGGCGCTCGTGTCCCGGCCTGACCGATGCGGCGGCGATTTGCAAAGGATGCCTGATAGTGTACCAAAATTTGCTCGGCGGGCGAGAAAGAGGAAAAAGGTTTCTAGTCGCCGCAATTCTCAATTATCATAGGGTTAGGCTGTTTCCCGGATCATTGCGTATTGGGTCCGGTACTCGGACGATCGCGGGCGGTTGTGTTCGCGCCCGTCCGGATCGGAGAACGTCCTGCATTGGGTGCGAGGATTCGATGGCAATTCTTCAGCTCCGCCGATTCGTGCTGATTGCGACCGTAATTGGGATAGTCGGGCCGTTTTCGCGGGCGGCGACGGGGGCGGATTTGATTTCGGAACCGCGGGCGCGGGCCCACGGTTTGGCCGCACCTTGGTTCAATGTGGCCGGCGTCGACGCGGGAACCGGTCGGTTGGAATACCTTCTGCTAGACCGAGGTACCGTGTTCGCCCTCTCCAGTCGGTCCGTCTTGACCGCCATCGATGCCGAGACCGGAAAAACACTGTGGACCGTTCAGGTGGGCGATCCGCGACTGATGAGTCTGAAGCCGACGTCCGGCATTCATCTCATCGCCGTCACCAACGGTAGTACCATTTATGTCCTGAATCGTCACAACGGTCAAATCCTATGGACGCATACGGTGGACGGTGCGCCGGGCGCGGGGCCCGCCATCAGCCCGAGCCGAGTCTACGTTCCCTTGGTCGGCGGAAAAGTGGAGTCGTACGCCTTCGAATGGGCGACCCCCGAAATGCGGGAGTACGCGTGGAAGACGGTGGCAGCGGCACCGGGTGCCGCCGAGAACGCCCCGCGGACCGAAGCATCCGCGGCAAGTACGACCGCCCAGCCTGCCGCGGGTCCCGCCGCCGATGCTGATGCGACGGAACTTGCGGTCGCCGAACAGGCCGCCCAATCCGTTGCAGACGCCGCAGCAGCGGAATTGACGGGCGCCGGCCTCCGCCTCGCGCAAACCAATGATCGCGGCCTGTTTCTTCAATCGTTCGGGCGTATCTTCGTGGAGCCGAAAATTACCTATTCCGATCAAGGATCCGAGAGGGTTGCTTGGCCCACCGATCGCGGTTCGTTGTTTGTCGGAGAAATCAATCTCTTCTCGGCGAATCAGTTTTCGCTGGTGTACCAATTGCGTGCGACGGCCGAGATTGTGGCGCCTCCTTGCGTGAGGTTCGGCGACGCCTCCAAGGGGATACCCGGCAAACTTTGGGCCGCCGCGGCCGACGGCTACATTTTCTGCCTGAACGAACGAGATGGAAAACTGCTTTGGCGATTGTCGACGGGCGAGCCGATAGGAGAATCCCCAGTGCTCATTGAGGATTCGCTTTATGTGGCCACGCGCTTCGGCGGCATATACCGCCTCAACGCCGATACCGGTGATATCCTTTGGCGCACGGACGGACCGACGAAGTTCATCGCCGCAAGCGCCAAGCGCGTCTACGCCCGGGATGGGTTGGGCCAAATGATGTATCTCGACAAGGAAACCGGATCATTATTAGGGCAATTGGATATTGCGAAGTTCGATTTCCAAATCACCAACGGCGAAACCGACCGGATTTATCTTGCCGACAAGTCCGGTCTGATTCAGTGCTTGCGCGAAATCGAGTCGGAGCAACCGCTGTATCACGTCCCCATCGTGACGGAAATCGAAAAACCGGCCCCACCGACGAAGAAACCGACGGCGGCGGAAAAAACGACCACGCCTCCTACCACACCTCCGGCTCCAGATGTGGATAATCCCTTCCGTTGATTTGTTTCCGGATCGGCGTTCGGGATGAGCCGACGCATTGGGACACCTCGCACCGACGGCCGCGGACCGCGGTGCGAGGTGAAGCTGAGGAATGCCGATTCCATCGTCCTTTTCGGACGTCTCAATTATGTGCCGAGTCTTCGGGAGCCGAATCATCGGCCTTTTCGGCGGGACCGAGTAATTGCGCAAGACGCTCGCCGAGTTTCTCGCCCCTCGCATCGAAGGTCAACACCTTGCCGTCCTTGTCCACCAGCATGACCGTTGGTATGGCCATGATCCCGTAGTAGTCGGCCGGGTTTGCCGGACCGCTTGCTTCAGGGTCTTGATTGTGCAGGACGGTCCACGGCAGTTTGGTATCCTCAAGATAGGATTCCAGTGCCTGCCGATCTTGATCCAGGCTGATCGCGACGACGTCGAAGCCCTTGTCGTGGTAAAGCTCGTAGTTCTTCTTCACATTCGGCATCTCGGCCCGACACGGTCCGCACCACGTGGCGAAGAAGTCTACCAGGACCACTTTGCCTCGATACTGCGACCAGTCGAAATCCTTGCCGTCAACGGTCTTGCCGACCAATTCCAGTTGGTTGCCAACCAACCCCAGACGGCGTCCCACCCCTTCCAGCCGACGACCGAGGCGAGCGATTTGCTCGTCCGGGGATTTGACAAGCAACTCGCCGATTTCCTTGTAATGCCGACTCGCCGCTTCATTGAGGCCGAGGCCTTCCAATTGCCCCAACAGCGATGTCACCGCTTGAACGGTCTCCAATTCCGGCGATTCCTGACTCAGGGCCTTTTTTGCGTCGCCGAAAAACTTATCCATCCGCTGGGCCAATTCGTCGCGGGTATCCGATCGCGCGAGGATCGGCAGCAGAACGGCATCCAATTGCAGCGACAGCCCGGGCTTTTGCTTTTCCCGCAGCTTTGCGGAAAAGTCTTGAGCCTTTTCGACCACGGCAGGACCGGCAATCCGGACCGCCATCACCGCCCATTGCACGAGAACGGGAAGGTCGTCTTCCGACGCCGAACCGAGGTGCTCGGATGCCCTGGTGATCAAGCTTTCTGCAAGTTGGGGTAACTCTTGCCGGACGCTTGCGTCTCCCGATTGCAATCCAAAGAGTATGCCGCGGAACTTCCACTGAAAGGCTTCGTCGGTTTGGGTGACGGACAACTTCTGAGACAGCAACTTGTCGGCCCCCGTACGCATCGCCGCTGCCTGAGATTTTCGTAACTCGACGGCCTCCTGTGGGTTGGTGGGAACCGGTTGCTGGGCCAGTTTTTCAAGAAAAGCCGTGATTTGATTGAAGTCCCCATCCGGAACTTGAATCGGCTCCTGTGCGGTTGCCTGTTGGGCATCCGGTTTTGCGGAGTCGTTTTCTTCGACCGCCAGCGAAGATTGGCAACAGATCGCCATCAAGCCGATCAGGCCGAGAACGCCCGCAACACCCTTAAAAATCAGCCTTTTCACGAGACACCTCTCTTTTTGAATTGGAAACGAAAACAACGAACGAAACATCTGTCCGCGGCGACCTGGAGAATCCTTCCAGCGACGCTTGCCATCGTCATGGAAAATCGGCCCTTGAGCGGCGTTCGGCCGGCCCGAATCGCCTTGCGTGTCGACGGCGCGCTTCGCGACGCCTTGCTCTCACCACGATGAAGGATATGGGAGCGGTCCGCTGGGAGCAATGCCCCCGCGTTCTTCGGGAACCGCGAGTGCGAGGTTAGATGAGACGGGCGATCGGGCCGCTGAGATCAGGTCAACGGTCGTTGCCACGGTGGCTTTCGCCGTTGTCCAAATGAATGCCGGGTCGGACCGTCGATTGAGAGGCCGACTCGTGAAAGCGACAGATACTGTCCCATGCCTCTTGAGCCGTCTCGGCGTACTCGAAAAGATTGAGGTCCGCGTCGTCGATCACTCCCTCATCGGCGAGGTACTGGAAATCCAAGACTCGTTCCCAGTACTCTTTGCCGAAAATGATGATGGGGATCGGTTGCATCCGCCTGGTCTGGCGCAAAGTCAGGGCGTCGGTCAGTTCATCCAGCGTGCCGAATCCGCCGGGGAATACGACCAGGGCCTTGGCTCGCAAGAGAAAGTGAAACTTGCGTAGCGCGAAATAGCGAAATTGAAAACACAGTTCCGGCGTGATGTAGGGATTGGGTTGTTGCTCGAGCGGCAGGCGAATGTTCAAGCCGATGGACGGGGCTCCCGCGTCATAGGCGCCGCGATTGGCTGCCTCCATAATTCCGGGACCGCCGCCCGTGCAAATCACGTAATTGCAGCGCCCCTCGGTGTTGCAAGCTCGCGATACGATATGGGCGAATTCCCTGGCGATGTCGTAATAATGGCTCTTGGCCACGAGCCTTTTAGCGACGACCACCTGCCGCTGTAGGATGGGATTACCGGGTTCGCGTTCGAGCCTTGTCTCAATATCTCGAAGATGTCGCTCAGCCTCGGCGCGTTCTACGATTCGGGTCCCGCCGAACACGACAATGGTGGCGGTGATGTTCAGGCGTTCGAACGCCAGTTCCGGCTTCAGCAACTCCAACTCCATGCGAGTCGGGCGGAGCTTCGGGTCGGTGAGGAAATCCAGATCCTGATACGCTACCCGATAGCTGGGCGATTCCAGGATTCGTTTCAGGTTGGCTGCTCGTTCGAGTTCTTCCATCTTTTCGTGACGTGGGCTTATGGGGCAAAGTCGCCGCAGTATCACTCCCTGCCAAAGCTTAGCTCACGCGTCAGGGGGGACTACAGTGTTCGGCACAGCGGACTCCGAAGTCACCATACGGCGATCGGAGCGCGGGGCAAGGTGGATGCGACACATCATCGGATGACAACCCAGCCCAGGAAGAGTAGCCAAAGAACAAACATTGGAATAGATCGAATTCGCTTCGGGATGCCGTTGTTTTTGGGCGTCGCTTCCGCCGAGTCGGGCCACAACAATGTCCCAAGCCGCCAAGACGGATGCGGGGATAGTTTGCTGAGCAGTACTGCGCCGGCGGCCACTGCCGCGAGAAACGCGATGAAAACTCCGACTTCCGTCGTTGAGGCAAGGGTCCAGCCGCAAATGCCGCACGCAAACGAATACTCCCAGCCTGAACGGGGGGGATTTGAGGCGGGGGCCGAATTGGCTGCACCGAAATCTTGCTCTTCTGACTTCTCTGAGCGGGGAGCCTTACCGCCTTTCTGCACAATACCAGCCCATCCGCGGTGGGGTTTTAGAGGCGAGCTGGTGCTTCTCTGCACAGTAAAACCAAACCAAAGATCTAAACCTAATCCCCCTACAATGGCTAGTATAATGGCAGCCCAGCGGTCAGGATTCTTTTTCGATGATACGCTTTCGGTCTGATCAACCTGCCTCTTTGTAGTCAATTGGGGTGATGCCGGCGTCGATCGGCGCGAGATTGGGCCGTGTACCGGGGTTACAGCGTCATCCGCCGAGCGATGAGGGGCGACGCTGCCCACAATCACAAGCAGAATGGCCGTTGTCCAAAAGGACATGGGCACGCGCCCGCCGTCAAAAAGGATGAGGGCGGCGGCCAACAAGCTAAGACTCACGCCGATGTAGACGCCGGTTGGAATCAGAGCGGGATGGACGACCCCCATCTGGAGCAGAGAATCCAGTATGGGCACCCAGCGCCATTCTCCGCTGCTAAGCGCGATGAGCAATGCGTCCACACCGGCCAAGGCCTCGACCAGGGGATAACGCTTTGCGATGGGAGCGCCGCAGTCCCGGCATCGCCCTCGGAGCAGGAACCAGCCGAAAACCGGGATATTGTCGTGCCACCTTATGGGGTGCAAGCAGATCGGACAGCGTGACGGCGGGTGGACGAGGCTCAATCCTCGTGGAAGGCGGTAAATTACCACGTTCAGGAAGCTTCCGAGAACGCTTCCCGTTACAAAAAACCAAGTCAAGATGACGATTTCGCCCAGATCGGCCACGAGCTTTCGGCGAGGTCGAACCTCACACTGCGGTAAATTCTCGGGAAAATGATCGCCCTATCGCACAGCCTGGCGAGGGCAAGGGAGCAACCCATTGTACTGCAGCGCCGTCACCGCCGGTATCCGATCGCGGCATCCGGGAGATGCCTCCGCCGGGAAGACACATTCGCGATGTGGGAACGGCTGTTCCGCGTCTTCGGTTCTCGAGCACAGCTTGGTGGCCCATCACGATCACGGCGGCCCAGCGGAATTGGCGGATTAGCTAATCGAGTTGGGTTACACGGACCGGGACGTGTGTTAATCTTGGTTAGAAGAGGTTTTGACGGGAACAGCATTTCTGACAAGACCGTTGCGACGACAGCCGTTTTTTCTGAGCGGAACTTGTTTTGAAATCGCAAACCAAGCGGAGATAGGCCGTTGATTTACGAAAGACCTGGAAACAGTGCCCGAAGTCGGGTTTGGCGAAGCTGCTCGTTCTTGGTTGCGGCGTCTTGCGTCGCCTGTGCGATTGGACCGTTTCCGTTGCTTGCGGAAGACTGGGACCCGCGCGCCGGGTTTCCCGACTGGAACGAGGTCTGCCGACGCGTCGAGGAAATTGGGGCGGCGTCGTCTTTTTGCCGGGTTTCAAGCTTAGGGAAGACGCAAGGTGATCGCACGATTTGGTTGATGGAATTGGGAACCGGGAGAGCCAAAGACAAGCCGGCGATTCTTTTGGTGGCCGGGGCGGATGCCGAGCAATTCTCCTCAGTCGCGGTCTCTTTGCGACTGGCGGAGCGATTGATTGCCGATGCCGAATCCCGCGGCGGCAAGAAGAGTCTTTTGGAACGATGCACCGTCTATCTGTTGCCGGTCGCCTCCCCGGATGCCTACGCGGGCATTTGGGAGAACCCACTTTGGGAGCGAAATCGAAACGCACGACCCTGGGACGAGGACGGGGATGGGCTTGTCGATGAAGACGGCCCGGAGGACGTCGATGGCGACGGCAAAATATTGACGATGCGGATCGTGGATTCTGAGGGTGAATGGGTTTCTCACCCGCAGGATGAACGTGTGCTGGTGCCGTTTGAACCTGCCGACGTCGGCCGAACCCGGTATCGGGTCGTCAGCGAAGGAATCGACAACGACCATGACGGGGTTGTCAACGAGGATCCCGCCGGCGGGACGGCCTTCAACCGCAATTTTCCGTTCGAGTATCCCTTTTTCGCCTCGGAAGCGGGCCCGTGGCAGGTGAGCGAACCCGAAACGCAAGCGGCGGCGGATCTCTTGCTGCGTCAGGGGAACATCGCCGCCGTGATGGTGCTTGGGACGTGCGACAACATACTCAAGCCCTGGACGCCGGATTCATCGGCCGAGTCCGCCCGCATCAAAAAGAGAATCTTGGCGTCGGACGCAATCTTTTTCGATCCTTTGGCGAAGTTTTACAGAGATACGACGGGGTTTTCGGATCGAGCGGAGTCCCGACCGGAAGGCGGTTCCTTTTTCGCATGGGCATATTTTGGAGCAGGCCGCTGGAGCTTCGCGGCCAGGATGTGGGTCCCCACCGTAGAGGGCAAGACTTCGACTGATCCCAGCCCGGAGGATGGCTCGCGCGATTCCCGCGAGGATAAGCAGCCGGAATCGGACAAGAAAGGTGCGGTTGACGGAAAAGAGGACCAACGGGGTCGGTTTGCGAGGGACGTGTTGGCTTATTGGGAGGCAAGAGGAGTTCGCCCGTTCGTCAATTGGCATCGCTTCGACCATCCCGACTATCCCGGCCGCCGTGTCGAAATCGGCGGCTTCGTTCCGACTTTGCAATGGAATCCGCCTCCGGAGGCGGTGGAAGACCTGGCGACAAAGCACGAACAATTTCTCGCCCGAGTCGTGGAGGCGTTGCCGCGACTCCGCATTTCGAGGTCATCGCTGGAGCCTTTGGGCGGCGGTCTGTTTCGCCTTACGGCGGAAGTGGAAAACACGGGGGAATGGCCCACCATGCCCAAGATGGGAGAGATCAACCGGCAACCGTATCCTGTGCGGGTGGAGTTGTCGGGCGAGGGCTGGGAGTTGGTCCAAGGATTTCGCAAAACTCTCATCGAACCATTGCCCGGACATGGCGGTCGCAAGGAATTGCGATGGATTCTGCGGCGGCGAGATGACTCCGCGCGCCTTCGAGTGCAAGTTACGGTCGCTGCCCCCCAGGTTGGGCGGGTGGCTAAAACGCTGGAGTTGCCCGCGGAATGAGGGCGTTGGATCATCGAAAGAGTTATTCCCCAACTTTTGTGATGTCATACGGAGTCGCTCGAATGCCGAGACTATTGTCGGGAGCCTATTTCACGGATACACGTTTTGTCGGCGGTCTTGCTTTATTAGCGGCGTTTGCCGTGTCTCTCCCCTGCCCCGCCGAAGAGCTTCCTTATCCGGTCATGGGGACTCCGGTCTCGCCTCGCATCCCCACCGCGTGGAATCGTTATCACGATTACGAGGAAGCCACGGCATTGCTGCGGCAAATGGCGGACACCTATCCCGGGCTGTGCCGATTGGAGTCTCTAGGGCAATCGTACCAGGGGCGTGAACTGTGGCTATTGACTGTTACCGAGCAGGGCGACGTTTCCGACTCCGCGAAGCCGGGCTTTTGGCTGGATGCCGGCATTCACGCCAACGAAATCCAGGGGACGGAGGTGGCCCTTTATACCGCGTGGTTCCTGTTGGAGTCCTTCGGCCGGAACGAGAAGATCACGCGTGTGTTGAAGGATCGCGTGTTTTACATCATGCCGATGTTGAGCCCGGATAGTCGCGACGCCCATCTTCATACCCCGCAATCCACGCATACGCCGCGGGGCGGGCAAGTCCCGTTCGACGACGACCGCGATGGCACGGTGGACGAGGACGGTTGGGATGATTTGGACGGCGACGGCAACATCACACTGATGCGGGTCGCCGATCCCAACGGTCGATACAAACCGCATCCCCGCTTTTCGGAGTGGATGGTGCCGGCCGAACCGGATGAACCCGGGCAATACCGCATTCTCGGACCGGAGGGCTACGACAACGACGGAGATGGCAAGATCAACGAGGATCCGCCCGGCAATTACGACCCCAACCGCAATTGGCCCTGGCAGTGGCAACCGCAATACGTGCAAGGCGGTGCGATCCTGTATCCGTTGGCTTTGCCGGAGAATCGCGCCGCGGCGGAGTTCATTCTGCGACACCCGAATATCGTGGGCGCTCAATCCTTTCACAATTTCGGTGGGATGATCTTGCGGGGACCGGGTTCCGCCGAAGATTCGTACCCGGGAGACGACATCGAGGTCTTCGATGCCTTGGCGCAAAAGGGCGAGAAGATTCTGCCGGGCTATCGTTACTTGGTCATTCACAAAGACTTGTACACCGTGTACGGCGGAGAGTTGGATTGGCTCTATCAGATGCGAGGGATTTTCTGTTTCACCACGGAATTGTTCACCCCGCGCAATTACTTCGGTGACCCGACGGATCGAACGGTCAACTTGCGCGAGGAGCAGATGCGGGAATTCGACCGGTATCTCTTGCTGGGACAAGGTTATGTGCCATGGAAAGAAGTGCGCCATCCGCAATACGGCAAGATCGAGGTCGGCGGAGCGGTGAAATCTTGGGGGCGCCAACCTCCGGCGTTCATGCTGGAGGAGGAATGTCATCGGAATATGGCCTTCGTCTTATATCATGCCGATCAGATGCCCTTGTTGCGGGTGGGAGACACGGAAGTGCGGCGCGAAGCGAACGGAATCTTGCGCATCACCGCCGCCATCGAGAATCGGCGTTTGATGCCGACGCGTTCAGTCGTAGATCGACAGCGCCGAATCACGCCGCCGGATCGAGTAGCCATAGAGGGAGCCGACAAGGTCATCCTCGGACTAATCAGCGATAGCCCCTTCTTTGAGAATGCCCGGGAACAAAAGGAGAATCCGGGTGAATTAAAGGTCGATTTCGTGCCGGGGATGTCGGCTGTCTATGTCCGTTGGTATCTGCAAGGTCGGGGGCCGCTGGCGGTACGCGTACAGTCGCACAAGGGCGGAATCGACCGCCGAGAACTGGACTTGTCTCGCTGACGGCGATACAAAGATGTCGTCTCGCGGCGGGGCGGATTGGCGCTCCGGGAAGGCGTCAAAGGAGTGTCGCCCATCGGCGATTCCCGCGCCGACCAAGCCGATGGCTCTTGGGTCCGCGAAGCGCTGTCGGTCGTTTGGTTCGATCTTGTGATGGCGGTCGCCGCCGTGCGCCCGAAGATGTTGGTCGTGAGGAGTCCGCATATGTTGCGACAATCGGTTGCGCCGGCGTGCCGACGAACGCGAGAGCCTGACGTTCCGGGGTTCGGTGTTCTGCAATCCCTGCGAATTGTGAAGCGAGCCGCGCTGTGGGGGTTCCTGGCAGCGGGTTGTTGGGCGGCGGCGGCTGAACGCACCGTGGGGCCGGGCAAAGACTTTGCCAGGATTGAGGATGCCTATGCGGCAGCCGCGCCGGGCGACGTGATCTTGGTCTATCCGCGGGAAGGCGGAGAACCGTATGAGACGACGGCGCTCTTGGTAAAGAAGCCGCGATTGACGTTTCGGGGAGTGACGCAGGTTATTTCGGCTTCGGTGGGCGGAAACTCGCAGAGCTTAGTTCGCGTTTCGGGGAAGGGCTTCGACTACAGCGGTCGAGGCAGGACGCCGCGGGCCGTCTTCCAGTTCGACCCCGAGGCGGACGGGTGTGTACTGGAGGGCTTCGAGATCTTCGGTGCCCATAATGACTCGCACAACGGGGCCGGCGTCCGCATCAATCAGGCCGACTCCGTGGTCATCCGCGGTTGTCGCATCCACGGAAACGACATGGGCATCATGTCTAACGGTGACGGTTCGCCGGCAGCGGGCGTGGATCAAAGGATCGAGAAATGCATTATTTATGGAAACGGTGATCCGGCGGATCCCGGCTACAATCACAATCTCTACCTCGGTGGGGCGAGCGTTCGCTTACGCTTCTGTGAGATTTATGGGAGTCTGACCGGGCACAACGTCAAGAGTCGTGCCCATCACACATGGGTGGAATGCTGCTACATCCACGATTCCGCCAACAGGGAACTGGACTTGGTGGACGCAGCGGAGACGACCATTCCGGAAAGCCATGCCGTGCTTTGGGGGAACATCATCGCGAAGAACCCCCGATGTTCCGGCAATCGGGGCGTCATCCATTTTGGGCAAGACGGCGGAAAAGGCCGGAACGGTACGCTCTTCTTGTATTTCAACACGATCGTCACGCCGTTCATTTCGCCGGTGATCGAGCTTTCCACGCCCGAGGCCAAAGCCCGGATGATCGGAAACCTGGTCAGCGACGGCGGTTCGCGGCAGTCCGGACAAAGCTTGATCGCAATGCGGGGCGGTGCCGAGCCTGTCGGTTGCCTGGCGGTCGATAATTGGTTTACCGGAAGCTTCGCCGTCCGCTGGGATTCCCTCGCATCCCGGGAGGACAACTCCTTTGCGTGGGCGTGGCCGCTTTTCGCCGATTCGGCGGGGGGCGACTTTCGTCTTATCCGCCGGTCCGTACCGCCGGACCTTCCCGCCTATCCTTCGGACAAGATCGTCATCCCGGCGTTCTTGGGTGAAGAATCGCAGGCGGAACCGGCGGCGTGGCGCTACGTGCATCCGGCATCGGGTGAAGCGCGATCAGACCGCCGACAACCGATCTTCGGCGCGCAACCGATCTTCGAGTAAACGACACACAGACTCTTGAAACCGGCTTCGTTGACGCTCCAACGGCAACCCAAACTCATTGCCGGGAAATTGTCTTGTCGAGTTGCGGCTTGCCCGGTTGCAGTTCCGCCTGATGCCGCGCGACGAGTTCCCGAATACTCGCGATTACCTCCGGGTGCGCGGAAGCGACGTCCCTCTGCTCCCCAGGATCCATTTCCAAATTGAACAGCAGCGGCGGTTCGTGGACCTGCCGGTTGGTGTTGCTGCCGTACGGTTCTTCGGTAATGAAGTGCGCCTTGTACGGTCCCTGGCGTACCGCGTAGAGTTGGGTACCGCGGTAAAAGAACATGTGAGTTCTCGGGCTGGGGCCGGTCCCGAACATGGCGGGGCTGATATCGTAGCCGTCCAAGACGCGATCCCGCGGGACCTCCGCCCCGGCCAAATGTGCGGCGGTGGGCAAAATGTCGAGCGTGCTGCCCATCTCGCGGACGACGGAACCGGCGGGAATGCGTCCGGGCCACCACATCACGCAGGGCACCCGCATACCTCCTTCCCAAGTGCTGCCCTTGCCGTTCCGCAGGACTCCGGCCGAACCGCCTTGTTCCTCGAAGACGAGCCACGGGCCGTTGTCCGAGGTGAATACGACCCACGTATCCTCCGCCAACTCCGCCTCGCGAAGAGTTGTCAATATCGTCCCTACGGACCGATCGATCTCCTCGATCACATCGCCGTACAGGCCGCGTAGACTGCGATTGACGAATTCGGAAGACCGAAACAGGGGGACATGAGGCATCGTGTGAGCGAGATAGAGAAAGAACGGCCGATCACGGTTGGCCTGAATGAATCGCACGGCTTCTTCGGTGTATCGCCGCGTCAACGTCGTCTGGTCGGCGGGGCGTTCGATGATTTCCGTGTTTCTCATCAACGGCACGTTCCAGAAAGAGACCTGAGGGTCCAGGAAGGCTTTGCGACCGGGCGGGGCCGAGGCGACGCGATCCATGTCGTTGGAATAGGGGAGACCGAAGTATTGATCGAACCCCTGTCGCGTCGGGATGTATTCGGGAAGATGGCCGAGATGCCATTTTCCGACGCAGGCGGTGGCATACCCCCGCCCGGAAAGAATCTCCGCCACGGTGATTTCATCGTCGGGCAAACCGCCGGCCGAGTCGGGGAAGAGCACCCGGCGGGTGTCGGAGCACATACCGCTGCGGATCGGAAGCCTGCCCGTCATCAATCCCGCCCGACTGGGAGTACAAACCGATGCCGCCACATAAAAGCTGGTCCATTTTTGTCCCTCGGCGGCCATCCGATCCAAGTTGGGGGTGTTGATCGAGGGGTGACCCCAACTGGCGATATCTCCGTATCCCATGTCATCCGCGAAAATGATGATAAGATTCGGAGGGCGATGTTGACTGGGAACCTCGGCAGGCGGCTCATTTCCTGACGCGAAAACCAATGGTGTCCAGGTCAGGCACGCGACCAAAGTCGAAATCAAGGGCAAGGTGCGCATCCAAGCCGACATGGTGGGATTCTCCTTTTCGAGAAAAATGTATCAATCACCGCGGGCGGGCTTGATTGCGTATTTAGGCGGAGTTCGCCGGAAGTAATTCCCCAGAGCCGCCTTTGCTTTTCACAGTATGAACCTCGCTCAGCCCGGAAACAAGACGGTTCGTGGAGCTCTCGTGCTCGCTGGCGGCGCCGTGATGGTGGTTGATTACCGTGCGGAAGACCGATTATGTTGGAGCGTTGTTTCGCGTCACATTATCAAAAGAACGGCGCGGTCGGCTTTCGCGAGTTGCGGATGCTGCGTCTCCGCCGGCCAAGAAGGTCGGCAGCGGACCGCCGTGTCGGTTCAAAGAGAACGACGCCGATGAGGCAAATCGTTGCCATTGTTCGCCCCTTCGTCGCGGAACGGGTTCTGGAATCGCTCAGAAACGCTCCGGTGGAAGCCATTACGGTTTGCGAGGTGAAGGGATTCGGACGGCAAAAGCACTACCTCGAGGAGTATCGCGGCGGAGTCTACGCATTTGCCTTCCTGCCCAAGGTGGAGATCACGTTATGGGTCGATGACTTGCGAGCGGAAGAGGTGATGCGCATGGTGGTGCAGCAGGCCCGGAGCGGCCGAATGGGGGACGGTAAGGTTTTCGTCGTGGCTTCCGAGGCGGTCGTCGTCGACCTCGCAGCGCCCGAATGCGGCGGGACCGACGCGGCGGACCCGAAACACCCCCACGCTAAGGAAGATGACGGATAACCGTCTTCGCGTAGCTGAATCGTCGCCGAATGTCGGATGAGGCGTGTTGCGAATCCGGCGCGGTCCTCGTGCAAAGAGTTGGCCGAAGTGAGACGTTGGTCGTGATTTTTGTCGATGAGAAAGGCGGGTTGGTATGTTGGGCGGTCATTGCAGCTTGCAAGAGTACATGGACCGATTGGCGAGCGAGTTGCGTAAGCTCGATGAACGAGCGTTGAACGACTTCTCCGGCATGATTGTTTCGGCTTGGGAACATGGGAGGAACGTCTTTGTTTGCGGTAACGGCGGGTCTGCGGCGACGGGGTCGCATCTGGCCCAGGACCTGGCCAAGGGAGTCATTCGTGAAAGCGATCTGGTGAGCGGTTCCATGCGCAGGATCCGCTCCATCAGTCTGACGGCCAACATGGCGTGGTTGACGGCCTTGGCCAACGACCTGGGATATGAACAGGTCTTTGTGCAGCAACTGGCGAATTATGCCCAAGCCGGCGACCTTCTGATCGCGATCAGCGGTTCCGGAAACAGTCCGAACATCATTCGTGCCGTCGAATGGGCCAACGAGCACGGTTTGGATACCTACGGCATGACCGGTTTCGACGGCGGGGCCTTGAAACGTTTACAGAAAAAGGGCCTGCACGTGGCTCTCAACGACATGGAAATGGTGGAAAGCATTCACTCCTGCGTGTGTCATTGGGTTGTCGATGACGTTCGGGCGCGAATTTATCGGCAAGGACTTTACAGTGCGGGTGTGGTTTCGGAGTAGACCGTGCGATCAACCCCGTAGTTCACCCCTCCGTTGTCATGTTGTCCCCCGCGGCTTTCTCCCTCCCCGCCATTCCCAAGCAAAAGGTGTCCCGGCCATGACTTTCTCCCGTCTGTTGATTCTCGCCGTCATTCTGGTCGTCAGCGGCGTGTGCCGTCCGATCGTTGCTGAGAGCGATGCCGATACGAGCAGCGGAGTCTTGGGACGCTGGGAAGTGGACCGCGTTTGGGCGGGCCATCCCGTGGGATTTTTCCTGCTCACCGCCGGGCAGCGTCAATACGTGGCCTATTACGACGCCGACCGCGTGATGACGGTGGCCTCGCGCGAGCTATCGCAAGAGGTATGGACCCGGCAAAAGCTGGATTCGAAAGTGGGCTGGGACAGCCACAATGGAATCGTGATGGCGCGGGATACCGACGGGCGACTGCACTTGGCAGGCAACGTGCACGTCCAACCCTTGGTGTATTTTCGCACCGCGGAACCGGACGACATCACCACGTTTCAGGCGATCCACCGCATGGTGGGGCGGGACGAGCAGCGATGCACCTACCCGCGGTTCATTTCCCGCCCTGACGGCACGTTGATCTTTTTCTACCGGGATGGTGCCAGCGGGCGCGGGCGCCAGTTTTTCAATGTATACGAGGCCGCATCTCAAACCTGGCGGCGTCTGTTCGATGAACCGATGTGGGACGGCGGCGAGGAAAAGAGCGCTTATCCCTCGGGACCGATTCTCGGACCGGACGGTTGGTGGCATGTCTGCTGGATGTGGCGCGATACCCCCGATTGCGCCACGAACCACACCCTTTGCTACGCGCGATCCCCGGATTTGGAGCATTGGGAAACCGTTTCCGGTCGAGCGATCGCCTTGCCGATCACTCCCGACAGTCCGGATGTCATCGTCGATGGAACGCCGGTGGGCGGAGGGATGATCAACATGGGGCATCACGTCGGTTTCGATCACGAGCGAAGACCGATCCTTTCCTACCACCGCTACGACGATGCGGGGCGGAGCCAAATCTTCGCGGCACGCTGGGAGGCGGGGGCATGGAAAATTCGTGCCCTCAGCGACTGGGACTACCGCTGGGAATTCAGCGGCGGCGGATCCATCGGCGGTGAAATCAGCGCCGGTCCGATACGCCCGGACGGTCCCGGATTGTTGCAGCAGGAATTCCACCATAGCCGTTACGGCAGCGGGATGTGGCTTCTGGATGAAGAGACTTTGGCGGTTCGAGAAGTCCGCCGGATCACCTCCGGATTGCCGGACGCTTTGCGAAAGGTGGAATCATCCTTCCCCGGTATGCAGGTTCGCATCGCGTCCGACGCGGGCAGCGCCCCGCGCGGGCGCTACATCCTTCGCTGGGAGACGTTGCCGCCGAACCGCGATCGCCCGCGCGATCCCCCCTACCCTCCCCCGTCGCGGTTGGAGGTGATTCTGCTGGGAAACGCAGAATAGTATCCGGAGCGTCGATTCCCGACGAGGCGGGCGAGGGAGAAGACTCCATCCGCCGCCCTTGGGATTGGTTGAGTAAGCTTTTCGCCGCCGGATCAGTTCGTCGTCAAGGGCCACTCGATCTCGGCCATGACGGGATAGTGATCGGACGGATATTTTCCGTCCTTTGAGTCGTGGAGTATTTCGGCCCGTAGCACTTTCGCTCCCGACTCGACGAAGACGTAATCGATCTTGCCGCCCGACGTGCCGCCTTGAAACCCGTGGAACGTGCCGACGTCTCTGGCGTCAGGGTGAAGAAGACGAAACGTGTCGTGCAGCCGAATCGGAGAACCTGCCGTCTCCCCCTTCAGGAGCCTGATCGCGGGGTTGTCTTCCGCAGCGTTGAAATCTCCCGTCACCACGACCGGACGCATGGGTTCGCGTTGGGCAAGACGACGCGCGAGCAAGTCGGCGCTTCTTTCACGGGATGGTTGGGATTGATGGTCGAAATGGGTATTGAAGACGTACAACTCCCGGTCGCTCGATGATTCGGCGAATCTTGCCCAGGTCACGATTCGGGGAATGTTGTTGCCCCATGTCTTCGACCCCGGCACCGTCGGCGTGTCGGAGAGCCAAAACGTGCCCTGATCGACGACGCGCCATCGGCGACTATCGTAAAGAATCGCGGAATATTCGCCGGCTTGCTTTCCGTCCTCACGACCGACTCCGATTTCCTGGAGGTGTCCTATGGCTTGCCGAATCTCATCGATCTGAAAGCGCAGCGCCTCTTGAAGCCCGACGAAGTCGTACTCACCGCGACGGATGAGATCGATGACCATATCCTTTCGGTTGGACCAGTGATTCGGTCCGTCCGGTGCCGTGCCGTAGCGAATGTTGAATGTCAGCACCTTGGCGCGGAGCGGTGACTCCTCTCCCCGAGTCGTGGAAACGGCCGAGATCAGTAACATCGCAATGGCGGCGAACCCAAGCGAGGGTTTGCATCGTGTCAGGAACGTCATGGCGTCATCCTCTGCGCTGTGAGTCGGTCGGAAGTGGTTACTTTCTTGCACGCCGGAATCAGTTCTCATAATATGTTGGCTGGTGCCGTTTCTCAACGAGTTGCTTGGGAAAAGACGGTGCCCGGTAATGATCCGTTTTCCAGCGTGGAGCGAGAGGATGCGGTCGCGAATCCGTTTTCTTGCGATGCTTTTAATGGTGGCGGTACTTCCGGCGGGTGCGTGGTGCCCGGTTGACTCCTTCGCTGCGGCCTCCGAAAAGGACAACGGCTACCGGGGTATTTGGTTCACATTGGGGCAGTTCACGGAGTACGGCGACAAGTATTCCGGCGGGTTGGGAACGTACACGGCCAACCACGTACCGATCGCGGTTTTCTGTCCCGCCGTCAATAAGACCTTTTTCGTGTACGGAGGGGCCAAGGAAGGCAAACGTCACCTCCTCAACATGATTTCGTACTACGATCACACGCGGAAGACGGTGCCTAAACCTACCATCGTCCACGACAAGCAAGGCGTCGATGATCCGCACGACAACGCCGCGCTGTGGGTGGACGGGGACGGCCACCTGTGGGTGTTCATCAGCGGACGGGGGCGGATTCGCCCCGGCTTTATTTATCGAAGCAAGGAACCGTATTCAATCGAAGATTTCGAGCTGATCAGCGAGCGAGAAATCACCTATCCGCAACCGCGATGGTTTCAGGGTGAAGGTTTCTTGCATCTGTTTACCAAGTACACGAACGGGCGGGAGCTTTACTTCAGCACCAGCCCGGACGGTCGCGATTGGGCCCCCGATCGCAAGTTCGCCGGCATGGGAGGGCACTACCAGACAAGCTGGCAGAACGGCAAGACCGTGTTTACGGCCTTCAATTATCACCCGGGCGGAAACGTCGATCGTCGCACGAACTTGTATTACATTCACACGGACGACATGGGAAGGACGTGGCGCAATGTCCGCGGCGAGGTTCTGGAGCTGCCCCTCTCCGACCCGCACAATCCCGCTTTGGTTCGGGATTACGAAGCCGAGAAGCGCCTGGTCTACATTCACGATTTGGATTGGGACGAGCAGGGTCGGCCCGTCATCCTTTACATTACTTCAGCGAGCTACAAGCCCGGCCCGGAGGGCGATCCGCGTTGGTGGACCGTGGCGCATTGGCTGGGAGACGAGTGGGCATTCCATGAAATCACGTCCGCCAATCACAACTACTCGACGGGCATGATCGACGTTCGGCCCGGAATGTGGCGGGTGATCGGTCCCACGGAGCCAGGTCCGCAGCCGATCGGCTCGGGCGGAGAGATTGCGATTTGGGTCAGCACGGACGAAGGCGAAAACTGGAAAAAGGAGCGGAACGTCACCTGCCGGAGCGAGTTCAATCACAACTATGTACGACGACCGGTGAACGCACAGCCCGACTTTTTCGCCCTCTGGGCGGACGGGAACCCGGATGACTTTTCCGAATCCCGGCTTTACTTTACGAACGAGGCCGGCGACACCGTGTTCCGGTTGCCCTATGATATGGAGGGCGACGAGGCCTTTCCGGAGGTCTTGCCGCCGACGTGCTTAGGCCCCGACGGCCTCGAAAAATGAGGTGACGATGTAGTCGGGCGTTTTCGATGGGATGCCCGAGTTAATGGCTGGAATTCTCTTGCATCAGGAAAACGACCATGGATCATCCGAGGATTGCGGCGGTCCGGATTCACCTTGCGGTGGCGGTATTACTCGTGAGCGTATTTGGGATTGGGTGTGCGGCATCGAACGCTGCGGCGGCGGAGACGCCTTCTCCTAAGGGGCGATTCAACGTCTTGTTTCTGATCGCCGACGATTTGAACAATGCCCTGTCGTGCTATCAACATCCCATGGTGCGAACACCGAATATCGATCGTCTGGCCGCTCGAGGGAGGAAATTCGATCGCGCGTACACGCAGTTTCCCCTGTGCAATCCGAGTCGTGCATCGTTCTTGACCGGCTTACGCCCGGATCATACGCGGGTTTACGATAACGCCGTTCATTTTCGCGAGAATGTGCCCGACGTTGTGACGATGCCGGAGTGTTTCCGCAAACACGGCTATTTCGTCGCCCGAGTGGGAAAGCTGTTCCATTACGGGGTCCCGGGACAGATCGGCACGAGCGGCATGGACGACCCGCAATCGTGGGATGTGGTCGTCAACCCGCGAGGTCGCGACAAGGACGAAGAGGACAAAATCTTCACCCTAGTCAAGGGACAGTTCGGCGGCACGTTGAGTTGGCTCTCCGCCGACGGCGTTGACGAAGAACAAACGGACGGGATTGGCGCGGCGGAGGCCGTGCGACTGCTGGAGGAGCACCGAACCGAGCGATTCTTCTTGGCGGTGGGGTTTTATCGCCCCCACACCCCCTATGTTGCGCCGCACCATTATTTTCAAATGTACCCGGTGGATCAGGTGCCGTTGCCTCAAATTCCGCCCGGTTATTTCGATACCATACCCGCGGCGGCGGTTACCCTCAAACGCGAAGAACGTGAAATGGACGACGGCCTGAGACGACAGGCGGTGCAGGCGTACCTGGCGAGCATCACCTTCATGGATGCGCAAGTCGGGAAGGTTTTGGATTCGCTGGATCGCCTTGGTTTGGCGGACGATACCGTAATCGTAATGACGAGCGATCACGGCTATCACATGCACGAGCACGGTCTCTGGCAAAAGCGTTCTCTTTTTGAGGAGTCAGCCAGGGTGCCGTTGATCGTTGCGGTGCCGGGGATGAAGGACGCCGGCAAAGCTACTGCCGGGATCGTGGAGATGGTGGATATCTATCCCACCCTGGTCGATCTGTGCGGCCTTGCGATGCCGCCGCACCTCGACGGAACGAGCATGAGACCTTTGCTCGAAAACCCGGACCACCCCGGCAAGCCTTTCGCGGTGACCCAAGTTACCCGCGGGGCCGGGAAGAACGTTTTTCACGGCTATAGCGTTCGCACGGCGAGGTGGCGCTACACGGAATGGGACGGCGGCGCCCGCGGTGTGGAGTTGTACGACCACGACAACGACCCTGCGGAAATGCACAATCTGGGCGGCGATCCACGGTATGCCGACGTCCGCGCCGAGTTAAAAAAGCTGATTCCACACCCCCAAGCCAACTGAATGAGGCATCCCAAAAGTAAGGACCTTGGTCTGCGTTCGGATCGTTTTCTCCCCTTACGGGTTACCATCTTCCCATCAGTCGGACGGTGCTCATCCATTGCACCCGGGTCGCTGGGGACGTGCCGTGCCCGTCCTCGACAGATGGAGACTCCCGGTCTATGATCGTCGAAGCGGGGCAAGATTAGGGAGAACGCGGCGTGGCGAAGAAGGCTTCAGCTTCCGGACAAGCGCGAACCAAGTATCAACAGGGTATCATCCGGCGGTATTATGAGCACCGCGACACCTTGATGCTCCAAAAGTTGGGGGACTTGGTGGGCGATCTGTACCTGGCTGAGGGCAAGGCTCGAGATCGTTTGTGGGTACGAGTGGCGACCGCCCTGAAGAACTTGTCGGTTCCGCCCGATCGGATTCAGCATCTCATCGAGAGCGACAATCCAACCTATTTGGCCAATCTCCTTCAGGAATTGCAAGGCGGCGGCGGAAAGACGTGACGGGCGCCGTTTCGTGCGTTCCGGTTTTTGAAGTCATCGGTTGCCACCGCAAATCTCCAGGCAATCGGCAGGTCGCCCTCTCCTTGGTACTGAAAACCGCCATGGCCAACTACGTGGAAACCTTGGAATCATTGCGCTGGAAAAAGTTCCCCGTGCTGGACGACGGATTCGTCTGCCTGGTGGACGTGATGGGGAGCGACGCGGCGGTAGTGCAAGCCGCTCGGGTGAGTTACGGCGAGGGCACCAAACGCGTGTCCGACGATCGCACCTTGATTCGTTACTTGATGCGGCACCGTCACACCACGCCCTTTGAGATGGCGGAGTTGAAATTTTTGGTCCGGGTGCCGATGGACATCTGGCGACAATGGATCCGGCATCGCACGGCCTCGGTGAACGAATACAGCACTCGCTATTCCGTGGCGATCGACGCCGCTCATCGTACGGACCCCGATCAGTGGCGCATGCAATCGAAGGTCAATCGACAGGGAAGCCAGGGTGAGTTGCCGGAGGCCTTGGGGGCGGATCTGTCTGCGGAGGAACGGGAACTGCAAGACCGAGCGAGAGAGGTCTATCAGCGCCGTTTGTCCTTGGGAGTCGCCCGGGAACAGGCCCGCAAGGACTTGCCCCTGTCCACGTACACCGAGGCCTATTGGAAGATTGATTTGCATAACTTGTTGCATTTTCTGGAGTTGCGATTGGATCCCACCGCGCAGTTGGAGATTCGCCAATACGCGCGGGTCCTGGGGGAGGAGATCGTGGCTCCGCTGTTCCCGATCACTTGGGAGGCGTTCCGGGACTACCGGTTGCATTCCGTGTTACTGACTCGGTTGGACGTCGAGGTGATCCGCAGGTTGGTCGCCCAAGGCCGATTTCCGGTCGACTTAACGACGTTCGCGGCGGCGCAAGATCCCAGTTGGGCGGGGTTGGAGAGGTGTCGCGAACGGGAGGAGTGCCTCGAGAAACTGCGACTCTTGGGTTTGGTCCGGGAGAACGGCGATCAAGCGGATGTTTTCCCGGCCGTCGGTTAAACTCGATTGGCGGGATTGATTTTGTGATTGGGAGGGCTTATATTTTCGATAGTTGATGTATCGAGTTCGATCGAAGGTTCGGAACTCGGAAATCTGAATCAAAAGGCTTTGTCGATGTATCTTCTGTGGGCCGCCTATTTCGGGTTTTATCGCCCCCGCGATTGCGGGGCGGGAGGCGGTCTGTAGAGTATAACGCAAGACAGATCGAAACCCTGAAAGCCCTGGCAATCGCGACCGATTGTCAGGGCTTTTTCGTCGTAAGTGGACTTCGTGTCGGGTATCGGTAGCCGCCGCAAGACGTTTTTCAGCGGCACAGTTCCAAGTGGAGGATTCGGTCATGATTGTAGTGATGAAAAACGGTGCTACGGATGAACAGATCCGCGGGGTGGTGAATCGAGTGAGAGAGCTCGGTTTGAAGCCTCACGTCATTATGGGGACGGAGCGGACGGTCATCGCGGCGATCGGAAACAAACGCGACGAACATCGGCAATCGCTGGAGTCGTGCCCGGGCGTCGCGGAGATCATCCCGATTTTGGCCCCCTACAAGGTCGCCAGTCTGGAAGTTCGCCCCGACCGGACGGTGGTTCGCGTCGGTCCGTTGGTCCTCGGCAATTCCCACGTCGGCGTCATCGCCGGTCCGTGTTCCGTGGAGAACGAGGAACAGACTTTGGCCACCGCGCGGGCGGTGAAGGCGTCGGGTGCAGCAGCCTTGCGGGGCGGTGCCTTCAAGCCCCGAACAAGTCCCTACGCTTTCCAGGGTTTGAAAGAGGACGGGCTGAAAATTCTAGCGGCCGCCAGGGCCGAGACCGGTTTGCCCATCGTGACGGAGGTGATCACGCCTGCCGACGTGGAGGTCGTGGCGGCCTATGCCGACGTCTTGCAAATCGGCGCGAGAAACATGCAGAACTACCGCCTGCTCGAAGAGGTAGGACAAGCTGGCAAGCCCGTCTTGCTTAAGAGAGGACCTGCCGCTTCCGCGGAGGAATTGCTCCTGGCCGCTGAGTATGTTTTGAACACCGGGAATCACAACGTCATTCTTTGCGAACGCGGCATTCGCACCTTCGAAACGCATACGCGTTTCACTCTGTCGCTGGCCACCGTCGTATGGTTGCACGAGCGAACGCACTTGCCGGTGGTCGTCGATCCCAGCCACGGCACCGGACACAGCGTTCTGGTAGGACGCATGGCCGCTGCTGCGGTGGCCGCCGGGGCCGATGGTCTGATCGTGGAAGTCCATCCTACCCCGGAACGCGCCATGAGCGACGGTTTCCAATCCCTGACGTTCGAGCAGTTCGATGAATTGATGGCATTGTGTAGGAAAATCGCCGACGCAGTCGGGCGGACGATCGATCCGGCGTGGGAACCCGCCCGCGAACTTTCGCCGGCACAATGAACTCCCACGGTGGTTTCGCCGAACTTGCGGGATCAAACCGGTTGGACTAGATCGCTTCGCCCCCTCGCTCGCCGGTGCGAATGCGGACGCAATCTTCGAGAGGCAGGATGAAAATTTTGCCGTCGCCGATTTGTCCCTCGTTGCCAGAGCGTGCGCCTCGGATGATGGCGTCCACGGTCCGGTCGACGAATTCATCATTGACGCCGATCATGACTTGGACTTTCCGCGCAAGGTTAATCGCGAACTCTTGCGAGCGGTACGTTTCGGACTGAACGCGCTCCCGCCCAAAACCCTGCACGTCCATCACCGTCAAGCGGAAGACTTCGACTTCCGCGAGGGCTTGTTTGACGGCCTCCAGGCGGTGGGGCTGAATGATGGCGATGATGAGTTTCATACGCGATTCCCGTGTGCCTTTCTTGGATTGATATTAGCGCACGGTGGCGGTAATCGCAAGTAGGCGGCGGGCGAGTCGGCGACGAGGCCACACTTAAGAAAGCGAGCGAGGGCCGCCCCGTGGGTCGGCCCTCGTCGTTGATCATGGCTTACCTGATTGGCACCGTGACGGGGATTATCCTGTCGCGGTCAACCTCTCAGAAGGTGAGGATGAAATCGCATCCGAAGAGGAACTGATCGTCGCGGTCACCGGAGTCGTAGGGCAGCGTGGCGACGTTTCCTCTGGGTTCGTACCAATCCCAACGGAGTTCGGGGCGGACGAGGATGTTGGGTCGCGGGGACCAGTTGAGTCCGACGGTGATTTCATAGAAATCGCCGGGGAAGGAGGCTCCGGCGACGAGGTTGCCATCGCCGATCCCGGTGACGCGGGTACCGTCGGTATCGCGGAACCATTCGATGCGTGAGCCGAACTTCCAGCAGGGGTTGATGGTGTAGAAGAAGTATTGGTTGATGCCGTACCACTGGCTGTCGACGCCCTGGGCATCTTCGGCGTTCCCCCAATCCCATTGGAAGACGTACTGGCTGCGGGAACTGATATTCCAGGTGGCGACGGTGGAGAAGATGACGCGCTGGGTTTGGGGCCCGAACTCGTCGGCGGAGAGGGCGAAGGCGAGGGCCACTCGTTCATCGCGACTGGTCCAGTTGACGCCGCCGAGGAAGCCGAGGGCATCCTGTCCGTCGGTGTCGTCGAATTGATCGTTGCCGCGATGGAGACCGGCGGAGAAAGCCCACTGGTCGTTGAGTTTGCGGGAAAGGAGAAGCCCGGTGTGGGTGAAGGGTTCACCGTAATGGTGCGAATAGGCGTGGGTGTAGAAGAAGTTCTTGGGAGCTTGGACGACTTCGTAACCGAGGATGGTGTAGAAGTGTCCCATGCGGAGGTTCCAGTCGTTGTAGGCGAGATCGACGTAGAACTGCGGGAGGGCGACCTGATAGAAGCGGCTGGTTTGTCCCCAGTCGGATTCGAGGCCGTCGGTGGCTTGGGTGAAACGGGCGTCGGTGCCGTAGAGGAAATCGACGTGCCCGCCCCAGGCCCAACCGCAGCCTTGATTGTCGGCGGGTTTATCGAGGAAGAACCAGAGTTGGTTGAGTTGGGGTTCGGCGTTGCGGTCGGCGAAGGTGACGACGCCGTTGTAGCGGTCGACGGGCCGATTGGCGACGACGGCGGCGCCGGCCTCGATCCATCCGCCGAAGTCGATGCCGCGGCAGGCGAGGAACGAGGGCGTCGGCAGTTCGTAGGGAGTATCCGACCGGCAAGGATCACACGGTAACCAATCCGAGAAAAAGCCGCCGCGGCACGAGTCGCATCCATTGTAACCGCCCGCGGTTCCGCAACCGCAAGCCGCCGCGGATTGACCCCCGAAATAGTTTCCGGTAAAGGATGTGGGATAGACGCCGCCGGATTGGGCCAAGGTCTGGGCGGCAGTTCCGACCAAGAAAACGCCCGCCATGGCGAGCTTCCATGCGTTGTGCTTCAGAAACATCCTGGGACTCCCTTTCCTGAAGAACCGTTCTGTGCCGGTGATACAGACCGCGCTGCTACGGGAAGCGGCGATCTCTCACGGTGCCGGATAAGTCGCAGCAAGGGCAAATGCCCTTCCTTGTGTTCTATCGGTCATCCAGGACCTCGCGGTTTATCAGGAAAACTGATTTTCCTCGTCAGAAGCGTAAAGATAGATAAGACGCGTTGTGTAACGATGCTGCTGCGGGTGCACTGTGGTTGTTGTATGGCGCCTCTTTGGTATTTTCCCGTGCAGCGAGCGAGTCGCCCCCGTCAGAAGGTGAGGATGAAATCGCATCCGAAGAGGAACTGATCGTCGCGGTCACCGGAGTCGTAGGGCAGCGTGGCGACGTTTCCTCTGGGTTCGTACCAATCCCAACGGAGTTCGGGGCGGACGAGGATGTTGGGTCGCGGGGACCAGTTGAGTCCGACGGTGATTTCATAGAAATCGCCGGGGAAGGAGGCTCCGGCGACGAGGTTGCCATCGCCGATCCCGGTGACGCGGGTACCGTCGGTATCGCGGAACCATTCGATGCGTGAGCCGAACTTCCAGCAGGGGTTGATGGTGTAGAAGAAGTATTGGTTGATGCCGTACCACTGGCTGTCGACGCCCTGGGCATCTTCGGCGTTCCCCCAATCCCATTGGAAGACGTACTGGCTGCGGGAACTGATATTCCAGGTGGCGACGGTGGAGAAGATGACGCGCTGGGTTTGGGGCCCGAACTCGTCGGCGGAGAGGGCGAAGGCGAGGGCCACTCGTTCATCGCGACTGGTCCAGTTGACGCCGCCGAGGAAGCCGAGGGCATCCTGTCCGTCGGTGTCGTCGAATTGATCGTTGCCGCGATGGAGACCGGCGGAGAAAGCCCACTGGTCGTTGAGTTTGCGGGAAAGGAGAAGCCCGGTGTGGGTGAAGGGTTCACCGTAATGGTGCGAATAGGCGTGGGTGTAGAAGAAGTTCTTGGGAGCTTGGACGACTTCGTAACCGAGGATGGTGTAGAAGTGTCCCATGCGGAGGTTCCAGTCGTTGTAGGCGAGATCGACGTAGAACTGCGGGAGGGCGACCTGATAGAAGCGGCTGGTTTGTCCCCAGTCGGATTCGAGGCCGTCGGTGGCTTGGGTGAAACGGGCGTCGGTGCCGTAGAGGAAATCGACGTGCCCGCCCCAGGCCCAACCGCAGCCTTGATTGTCGGCGGGTTTATCGAGGAAGAACCAGAGTTGGTTGAGTTGGGGTTCGGCGTTGCGATCGGCGAAGGTGACGACGCCGTTGTAGCGGTCGACGGGCCGATTGGCGACGACGGCGGCGCCGGCCTCGATCCATCCGCCGAAGTCGATGCCGCGGCAGGCGAGGAACGAGGGCGTCGGCAGTTCGTAGGGAGTATCCGACCGGCAAGGATCACACGGTAACCAATCCGAGAACAAGCCCCGCGGGCAAGCGGCGCAGCTTTCCGCCGCGACGGGCTGCGTCCGTTCTTCCCGGACCGCCGTCTCCGTCATCAAGCCGCTCTCGGGGATCGGGGCAAGACCCGACGAGACCGAGTCGGCGGTTCGCGTTGCGGAGGCGATTTGGGTCGGGCTTATGTGATCCGGCATAGAGATGGTTCGTACGGGCAACTGCGAGACGGTCTTGGCGTCGTCCGGCGTATCGGCCGAAAGATCCTCGCTCTGGGGCGCCCAGAGGACGGGGCGGTCGTCCCAAAAAGCCGTCCGTTGAATCGCACTTGGTTGTTGCACGAGATCGGAGGGTATGTTGCCTGCCAAAGCGGTCCTCAACCGGGACGCCGCGGTTTGGAGATCGTCCGCTGATTCCGAAGCGGCAACTCCCCATGCAGTCGAGGCTTGGCCGACATCGCGTTTCTCGAATCCCGGTTCGGTGTACCATTCGTGACCGAACCGTTCATCGCGAGTGGAAAGCTCCAGCGACATTGGTTGTCGAAGCTTCACCTTCGGGTTTTCCTCGCGAAAGGCGGCGACGATACCTTCGACGAGATTTTCTTCTCTTGGAGGCGTGTCGGCGGAGGACAAGGAGGTAACAGGGCCGACTTGGGTGTCACTGGAGCGTGGCGTTTCGGGAATCCCGACGGAAGACTCCGGATTGCCGGAAGAAACGGCGGCATTGGAGGCCTTAACGCGTTGAGGAACTGCTGCACTCGCAACGGTGGAATGCGGCAGAGCGGCGCCGACTGCGGCGGATCGGATGGCCTGTCGACGATCCTGCACCGCTATCAGCCCGATACCCAAGGCGAATCCAATTGTCAGTGCAAGCAACTTGTGCGAGGGCGGAATTCCGGCGGGATTCATGCTGGACGTCCTGAAAATGGGAATTGGGTAACAAACCCGGTACCATGTCAGAAAGTTGCCCCCTTCCGTTGCAACTATGCGACTGTTCGGCTTTATGCCCGGTGCGGGTAACACTCAAGATAACGGAAGGATCAGTTTTGGTATCGGTGAGGAGAATAGCGAGGATTCAGCCTGCAACGCCTTCAACGACGGCTACGATGGTATTTGAGGTGTCCGTCGCTCCGGTCGTATCGATTGTGCCGGATTTTCGGGCGATTCCTCGACGAAAGATTGTCGGACGGATCCGTACGGAATAGAAAAAGGCCCTCGATTTTTTGGGGGAAAACGAGGGCCTCAGTTTGATTGAAGACAACCGAGCCGCATCAAAAGCCGACTTCGGCCATCCGGCTCAACATGTCGTCGCGGCAAAACCCCTATAGTTGTCGCAACCGTTACGGTCTTGCGATCGCGACCTCGCAGGCCTGGGGCACCGATCCGGTCACGTTAGGGCCGGCAGTTCGTAACCCTTTCGTCGCTGACGCGTAATGTAGGAGGACTGGTTGGCGCCTTCGTGATTGGTGAATTTTTCGGTTGCCGGATCCCATTTCAGCCTGAATCCGACCTCACCCACCTCGCGCACGATATTCACGAGATAGCAAAGCGTCGTGGATCGCAGCCCGTATTCAATGTCGGCGTTGCACTTGCCCCGAGTCTTAATGCAATCCAGCCAGTTGGCGATGTGGTATTCGGTCTCGGGTCGGGTGATTGGTCCGGGATTGTCCGGGCGCTGAAGCAGTTCTTTGGGATTCGTGGCGATCTTGTCGCGATTGATCTCGATCTTCCCGTTTTCGCCGATGAAGATGGCGCCCAAGCCGGGACCCCAATCGCCGTCCAAGTGCAAACGCAATTCGACACCGTTGGCGTACCACATGCGTACTTTTGCCCGTGGACCGGCGACCGGGCGCGCCAATTGATTCAGGTATTCGAGGTAGGTAGGATCGTCTTCCGGAACCCGCTCGAATTGTCCGCACGGGCCGGTGTACACCGGTTCTTCCAGTACCATCTCGACAGGGCCGGTCTCATCGGTTCCCAACGCGCGCTGAATCTGGTCGTAGGAGTGCGTACCCCATCCGGTGACGCCGAAGCACAGCCCGCCGCCGTCGTAATCCCACCAACGTTCCCAACCGTGGTGCAGTTCGGGGTGATAGGGGCGCAACTCGGCTTGATTCGTCCACACGTCCCACCAACCGTCTTTGCCGCCCTGAGGGAGAGGCATCTCCGGTTTGCCCGGCCATTTCTCGGGCCCGACGAAATTGGGAGCCAACACCGTCTTAATCTTTCCGATGGCCCCATTCTTGACCAAGTCGCTGGCCCAGTTGTTGTACGGCATGGAGCGCTGCTGCGTGCCGACTTGCGTCACCCGCTTGTAGCGGCGGGCTGCGTTCACCATGTACCGTCCCTCCTGGATCGTGAGGCACATAGGCTTCTCGATATAGGCATCCATGCCCATCTGCATGGCGGTGACCGCGATCCAGGCGCGAGCGTGGGTCGTGGTTTCGACCATCACCCCGTCCGGCTTCTTTTCCTCAATCATCTTGCGAAAATCTTCGTATCCGGCCCAGTTGCGACCAGCGGCTTTCTCGCTGATAAACCGGTCTACGGCAGGGCGGAAACAATCGCTCACGTCGACGATTTCCAGGTTCTTCAATTCCTGGGATTCCGCGACGATCTGGCGCGCGCGTCCACCCAACCCTATGATGCCGACCTTAACACGCTCCGAGGCCGGTGCACCGCCCTCCAAGCCCAACACTTTGCCCGACACAAAAAGCGGCACGGTCAACGCGGCGCTCGCCTTGAGCATGGAACGACGCGAGAATTGCGACGATGACATGGAGCCTCTCCTTTTCGAGACATGGAATCGCGAATCGTGACACGGGGGCGCTCGGGGACCCGATTTGCACACCGCTGGTATTTTGCAACAAGAGCGTTCCGTCTGCAAGCGTCGCAAGCGGGAAAAGGGGTATTATTCTGCCCGCGGTCACTGAAGAGTTCACTCGTCGAAAAGCCCGTTTACGAAGACTTCGGCATCGAAAGGAAGAAGGTCTTCGGGGCGTTCACCGACACCGACGAATTTTACCGGGAGACCGACTTGCTGACGGATGGCGACCACAACGCCTCCCTTGGCCGTGCCGTCGAGTTTGGCCAACACGAGGCCAGTACAGTTCACGGCGTCGGTGAAATGTTTGGCCTGGCTGATGCCGTTCTGCCCCGTCGTCGCATCGAGGACCAGGAGTACTTCATGCGGGGCTCCCTCCACTTGTTTCCCCAACACGCGATGAATCTTCGACAATTCTCGCATTAGGTTCTGATGCGTCTGAAGCCTTCCCGCAGTGTCTACGATGCAAATGTCGGCGGCCTGCTCGATCGCGGCGGCGACCGCCCTGTGTCCCACGGCGGCGGGATCGCTTCCTTCCGCTCCCGTCACGATTTCCACGCCCAACCGTTCAGCCCAAGTGCGAAGTTGTTGCACGGCGGCGGCGCGGAAAGTGTCGGCCGCCCCCAGTACGACTCTCTTGCCTTGACCCTTCAGCATGTGCGCCAGCTTGGCGATGGTCGTGGTCTTGCCGCAACCGTTGACCCCGCAGACCATCAAGACCGTCAGTCCGTTGGCGGCCAAGTTTAACGGAGAGGCAGGTTGCCGGAGAAGTTCCTTCAATTGGGATTTGATCTCCGCGACGGCGTCTTCCCACTCGATAACGCGATTCCGATACTTGTCCGCGATGCGATCTACGATTTGGCGCGAGGCTTGCACCCCCATGTCGGTGCGGACCAAAACTTCGAATATCTCGTCAAGGAAGGCCTGATCGACCAACCGCCCCTTCGCCTTGAAGAGATCGCGAATATCCGTTTGCAGGATTTGTGCGGTTTTCTTGAGACCTTGCTTGATCCTGTCGAAGAGTCCCATGATATGACGTCTCTTTCTCAGTGCCTTGACGCGTGTTGCGAAACAACAAACAACGCTGCCGTGTGTGCCGGGCGGCGGTATCCTATCCCGTCTCGACGGGTCGCGCCGGGGAGATCGTAACCACAATGGGGCGACCGCGTCATGCCGAACCCGGTGGCGAGCCCGTCAAGGGGAAACCTCCGGGACCCCGCGGCGACCGGCCGAGGCAGTCTTGCATTCACGGAGCAGTCGATCGAGGATTCCGTTGACGAAAGCACCGGAATGTTCGGTACCAAACGACTTGGCCAGTTCGACGGCCTCATCGATGACCACGCCCGGCGGGGTATCGGTGTGAAGCAATTCAAACGCTCCCAGTCGCAATACGTTCCTATCCACGGCGGCCATGCGGTCCAGCGTCCAATTTTCCGCCACTCTCTGCAAGCACTCGTCCAATTCCCGGCGGTTACGCCTCACTCCGGCCAAAAGTTCCTTCGCGAACCGAACCAGATCCGGTTGGCGGAGACCGGTTTGGAGCATCTCCTCGCCCTTGGCCGGGTTATTGCGGGGATTGAGGTCGTCTTGGAACAGAAGTTGTAAGACCAAGACGCGGGCTTGGCGACGATCAGGCGAGGGACGAGTCGTCACGGATTACGCTCCATGGGGACACCGGACTGTTTGCGGGGATCCTAACGAGCTTGCAACACCCTCTATCATGCGGACGACACGACCTCTCTCATTTGGCGGAGGATGGATACCATTTGTAAAGCCGCTTCCGCACATTCGGCACCCTTGTTGCCGGTCTTGGGACCCGATCCGTCCTTGCCATGTACCGCGGGGGCGGCGGCGGAACGGGCGATCGCCTGATCCAACGTTTCGCATGTCAAGACCCCGAAGAGAACCGGAACGCCGGTTTCCATTCCCAGATTCGCGAGCGACAGACTCACCGCCCGATTGATGTGCGTATCGTGCGAAGTCTCGCCTTTAATCACGGCACCCAGGCATAGAACCGCCGAGTAGACGCCGGATCGGGCGGCAAGGGCGGCGGCGGTCGGGATCTCGAAAGCGCCCGGCACCCAAAAGACGTGGAGATCGTCGGGCTGCATCCCAGCTTGCCGCAAAACGCCCACGGCGCCGTCCAAAAGGCCCCGGGTGATGGTCTCATTGAAACGGGCGACGACGATCGCCATTTTGCCGTATTCCGCAGAGGCTTGGGTCTCCCATTCGCGGTGCGAAGTCGGCTTGGATGTATGGCCTGTCATGGTCGGATTCTTATGTCTGCTAAGGAGTTGGTCACTCGATGCACGCGCCGGTCCTTGAAGTCTTCGCTTTTCCCAACAGCGGGTCGCCGACGGTTGCAATCGCGGTGATGGCCGGCGTCGCGGGGGCGTGCAACCTATCGGATTGCGGCATGCCGTGCCTTAAGATCGGGTTGAACGCCCACGAAACTCCGTCGGGGCGGCTTATCGCACGTTCATGCTCATGAGGAATTCGGCGTTGGTCTTGGTCTTGGCGAGGCGTCCCACCAAAAACTCCATGGCGTCCGGGGCGTTCATCTCGTTCAACACCCGGCGCAAGACGCAAATCCTACGGTATTCCTCGCGATCCAGCAGCATCTCCTCACGCCGCGTGCCGGAACGATTGATGTCGATGGCGGGCCAGATCCGCTTATCCACCAACTTGCGGTCCAACACGATTTCCATGTTGCCCGTGCCCTTGAACTCCTCGAAGATCACCTCGTCCATTTTGCTGCCCGTGTCGATCAAGGCCGTGGCGACAATGGTCAAGGATCCGCCTTCGTCGATTTTGCGTGCCGAGCCGAAGAACCGCTTGGGCCGCTGGAGGGCGTTGGCGTCGACGCCGCCGCTGAGGATCTTACCGGAGTGCGGGCATTCCGCGTTCCAGGCTCGCGCCAATCGCGTGATGGAATCCAGGAAGATCACGACGTCGCGACCGTACTCTACCATTCGCTTGGCCTTTTCCAGCACCATTTCGGAGACTTGAATGTGCCGCGCGGGGGCCTCGTCGAACGTGGAACTGATGACTTCGCAGTTGGAGCCTTTGACCTGACGCTCCATGTCGGTCACTTCCTCCGGACGCTCGTCGATCAAAAGCATGAAGACATAGCTGTCCGGGTAATTGTGCAAGACGGCCTTGGCCATTTTTTGCAGCAGGATCGTTTTGCCGGCCCTCGGAGGGCTAACGATGAGACCTCGCTGGCCGAAACCGACCGGCGCAATCAGATCCACGACGCGGCACTCGATCTCGTCGCTCGTCGTCTCGAGCATGATCCGCTGATCGGGGTGGCACGGCGTCAGGTCGTCGAAAGCGATCCTCTTTGCGGCGGAGTTCGGATCTTCGTAGTTGACCGCCTCCACCCGCAACAGTGCGAAATAGCGCTCGTTCTCCTTGGGAGGGCGAATCTGTCCCGATACGGTCATGCCCGTCCGCAGTCCAAATCGACGAATTTGACTGGGAGAAACATAAATATCATCGGGACATGCAAGATAATGATAATCCGGGCTGCGAAGAAAGCCGAAACCGTCCGGGAGAATTTCGAGCGTTCCTTCGCCGTACATCAATCCGCTGAGTTTGATGCGCTCCTTGAGAATGCGAAAGATCAACTCTTGGCGGTTGATTCCGGCGATGTCGGTGAGGTTGTCCTTGCGAGCCTCCTCGATCAATTCGGCCATCGACATCCGTTGTAGAACGGTGATATTCGTGTCGCCCGATTGTTTGATTTTTTCCAGTTCGCGGTCGTCATCCTCGGCGTCGAGACGACCCTCGACCAGTTGTTCCGCAATGGAAAGGGGTTCCTTTTCCTTATCGGGGCGACGGCGGGGGCGATATCCGCCGCGCGGAGAACCGTCGCCGCTCTCCCGATTGAACCGCCGAGGGGGCGGGGATGCGGCATCATGCGGATTGGCGTCGTGCGATTGCGACATGGGGCGAGGCTCCTGATAAGCCGACGATGGGCACGCGATCGGTGCCGTGGAGGGGGCGCATTTCAACGGTATCAACGCGTTTCGAACATAGGGACGCTGCCGGCGCGATAGCCCGCCGCGGGGGAGCGCCGATTCCGCTTTCGGATCGTATCGGTCCGCCGAACATCGGCATGTTCCCGTCGTCCGGGCACCGCTTTCGGCGCGGTCGCACCGCCAAGGGACGACCGAAAACCACAACTCGACGCCCGGAAAGGCTTCTGGGGTGCGGACCCGAATGGGCGAGGGTCGTACCACAGTCGCGCAATTCCTGCAACGAGAAGGATTACTTGCTCAAACAAGCGGTAAGCCGAAGGCGGGAAGCTAGCCGAAAAGCAGGCCCCAAAACCGTTTCACTTGAGCCTGTACGTGTTCGCGCGACGCAGCGTTGTCAATCATGAAATCGGCCCGAAGTCGCTTGAACTCCAGCGATTTCTGTCGGCGCTCGCGCCGCGAAAGACTTTCCGCGTCGAACCCGCGAAAACGAGCACGCTCCGCGCGAACGGTCGGAGACGCGTCAACATAAATAATTCTATGGCATAGTTTAGCCCATTTCGCCTCCAAGAGCAATGGCGCATCGAGGACCACGGCGGGAATTCCTTCTCTCGCCGCTTGGCGGGCCTCGGCGTAGAACTCGACCAGGACCAAAGGGTGCAAGACCGATTCCAGTCTTCGCAGCGCTTGATCCGCTTTCGGGCCCTCTTGGAAGACGATCTCCGCCAGCTTTCTTCGGTCGATTCCTCCGTCCGCAGAGAGTATTTCCCGCCCGAAGATGGCGGTTAGATCCTCAGCCACCGTCGGTTTCGTCAAGAGGCGATGGGCGACCTTGTCCGCGTCGAAATGGCGGGCGCCCAGCACGGTGAACTCATGGGCAACGACCGTCTTGCCCGCACAGATTCCCCCAACGATGCCGATGATCCACATGTCTTTTCTCGCAATTCCTCGGAAGAGAATTCATTGTCCAGCAACTTATCCGCGTCCCGAACGGGTCTGCGGTCCGGCGTACGTCTGCCCGGCTCAACTCGGCCCACCGGATTGAAAGCGTCGGCTCAATTCGTTGGCAACGTCTCCAATTCTCCCCAGTTGGGACCGCTTCGGACGTCCACCTTCAGCGGTACGTTCAACGAGAAGGCATGCTGCATCTCTTCACGCAGTAGTTCGGCTGCGACCGGAAGTTCGATGCCGGGGCACTCCAGTAACAGTTCGTCGTGAATTTGAACTAAGAGCGCGGATTGAAGCCGCTCTTTTCGCAATCGGCCATGTACCTGAATCATGGCCTTTTTGATCAGATCGGCGGCGGAACCTTGAATAACGGTGTTGATCGCCGTGCGTTCGGGTAGGTTTCGTTGCCGATTGGGGTTCTCGCGGATTCCGCTGACTTTCCGCTTTCGGCCCAGGATGGTCTGAACGAACCCATGCTCACGGCAATCGGCGAGGACTTTTTCGAAGAATCGATTGATGCCCGGATACCGGGCAAAATAGGAGTCGATGAACTGGGCCGCCTCGTCTTGGGATATTCGTAGCTGTTTAGCCAATCCGAAGGGAGTTTGGCCGTAGATGACTCCAAAGTTGACAGCCTTGGCCCGGCGTCGCATCTCGGAAGTGACCGCGTCCGGCGGAATACCGAATACTTCGGCCGCCACGGCGGAATGGATGTCTCGGTCCTCGCTGAAGGCCCGGCAGAGTTGCTCGTCGTTCGAGAGGTGGGCCAAGATACGCAACTCGATTTGCGAGTAGTCGGCGGAAAGCAAGACCCAGCCTTCGTCCGCGACAAAAGCGGTGCGAATCGCTCGCCCTTCCTCGGTCCGAATGGGAATATTTTGCAGATTGGGATCGCTGGAGCTTAGTCTGCCGGTGGCGGTGACGGCCTGGTGGAATGATGCGTGAATTCGACCGGTACGGGGGCAAACCATTTGAGGCAGGGCATCCACGTACGTGCCCTTGAGTTTGGAATATTGACGAAATTCGAGGATTTTTTGCGGCAGCGGATGGAGCGACGCCAGTTCCTCGAGAACCTCCGAATCCGTGCTCATGCCGGTCTTGGTCCGCTTGACGGCGGGAAGACGCAAGCGATCGAATAGCACCTCTTGAAGTTGCTTCGGAGAACTGATGTTGAAGGTTGTGCCGGCCAACTGATGGATTTCCTGTTCCAGTTCCTCCATCCGCTGCGCGAACTGCCGACTTAGGCGGCTTAGATACTCCGTATTAATGCGAATGCCCCGATACTCCATGTCCGCGAGCACGGAGATCAGCGGGATTTCCAGGTCTTCGAAGATACCCTGAAGGCCCTCGTTCCGGAGTTGAGGTTCCAATCGCTCGCGAAGGTGCCACGGCAGCGTGACGTCTTGACCGGCATATGCCGCAACTCGGGGAACCTCGACGGAGTCGATTTGCCGTTGTTGCCTGCCTTTGCCGATCAACTCGTCGATTTTCGTGGTTTCGTAGTCCAAGTAACGCTTGGCGAGTTCATCCAGGCTGTGAGAGCGGGAACCGGCATCCAACAAGTAGGCGGCGATGAGGGTGTCGAATTCGATTCCTCGTAGCGACACGCTCACGTTGCGAAGGACGATGGAGTCGTATTTCAGGTTTTGCCCCAGTTTGGCGATTTGGGCGTCTTCCAAAACAGGTTGCAACGCGGCGATGACTTCCGCCTCAGGCAGCGTCCTTGCTCCTTCGGGACCACGTACGGGAATGTAGTAGGCCGCCTCGCGATTCAGGGATACGGCGATACCCACGAGCGAGGCCCAACGGGGCCGAATGTCGGTCGTTTCCGTGTCGAAACAGATGCACGGGGCCGCCTTCAAGCGGTCCGCGAGTTCCCGCAACTTGCGAGGGTCGTCGACGATGTGGGCGTTGACGGCAATCGAGGGAGTTTGCCGCCTTTGGCCGCCGGCGGCCGGCAATTGTTCGATTTCGGGCAATAGCGTGCGAAAGCCGAGTTCCTCGCACAAACCCCGAACGGCGTCCGATTGGATCGGCCCGGGACTCGCCTCATCCCATGAAAAGGACAGCGGTACGTCCGTGCGCAATTTGACCAGCGGTCGAGCGCTCAGGATTCGATCGCGACTTTCCAGCAGGCTGCGCCGAAGTTTTTCGGGTTGGATTTGATCGGCCTGAGTTAGGATGTCGTCCAGTCTGCCGTACTGCTGAAGCCACTTGGCCGCCGTTTTCGGTCCCACCCCGGGGACCCCGGGGATGTTGTCCGTGGTATCGCCTACCAGAATCTGAAAGTCGGCAGCTTGATCGGGTCGGATTCCCCACTCGTTCTCCAAGCCCGCCGCATCCAAAAAAGTCCGCTTGCGAAGATTCAGCAAGCGAATCCTATCGGAGAGCAATTGGCGGCAGTCTTTGTCGCTTGTCACCAACACGCATTCGCCGCCCTCGCGCTCGACTTGCCGAGCAATGGTAGCCAAGATATCGTCGGCTTCATACCCGGGAACGGCGAGACACAGAATTCCGAGAGCATCCATGAACCGGCGTATCAGTTCGAACTGGGAGCGGAGGTCGTCGTCAAGACGAGGTCTTTGGGCCTTGTATTCCGCGTACATCTCCTTTCGAAACGTGGGTTCCGCCGATTCGAACGCACAAATCAGATAGTCCGGTCGGTATTGCCGCAGAAGATTCAAGATATCGCGGACGAATCCGAATACGGCGTTGACGGGGCGACCGTCGGGGGCCGTCAAGGGCGCAATCGCGTGAAAAAGTTGATGGATGAGTGAGTGGGCATCCACGACGAAAACCTTGCGACCCGCGGGGGGATCCGCGTCGCTCGGGGCGGGGTCCGCGTGGATTTCTTGCGTGAACAACGGCGTTTCGCGGGGAGAGCCGGCACGCGGCTTCGGCATAATGTCAGACCCTACTTACGTTTTGGACAAGACGGCGATCGTCGCTCAATGTCACTGGGGGTCGGCATCCTGTCAATGGCCCGCCTCCCAATGCGTATGCCGCGAGCCGGAAGCGTCCTTCACGTTCGCGGTTGCCACTCAGGTCGGCGTATGCTCCGCCGTCACACTATCTTGCGGTTTGTCGGCCGAGAAAACAAGCGGACCGATCCTTCCATCCGACGAAGATCCCGTATGATCGCTGTCGGACCAGATCCCCAGCGCCGCCAAGGTCGGCGGAGAGGCGGAAAAATACTTGGCGTGATCTTCGCCGACGTTTTGAATTTCCCGCAACCAGCCTTCCGTCGGGCCCTTTCGCACGACTCGGACGGCGGCATCGATCCGGCCGAAGATAACCGAGCGGAATGACTGCCGGGAAACGGATTCGGCTCGCTCGTCGGTCGCGGTGTCCCAAACGTAGCCGAGGATGTCGTACCCGTTGCTTCGGCGAAAGGCCAAGTACACTTGCAGCACTTGATCGTTGCGATCAGCACGAAAGACGCTTCCACCCGCGGGCAGTTTTTCGGCGGCCCAATTCCAAGACAGCCAAGGCAAGGCGCGGATATCGGCGGGACGACTTCGCATGTCGCGATACAGGACGACCGATCCGCCGAAGGTTTGGAAATGGGCAACCCGGCCGATTTCCGCCGGGCCGTCCTCGATGCGAAGGGTGGCCTGACCTCTTAGCCCGGACCATACGCTCCACGGATTGGGCCACACCGTGCGCCCTCCGCGTTTGGACATAAGCGGTCCGCTGAAGTCGAACCTCAAGTCTTTGGAATCGGCGAACGCCAAGGCTCGGGCATGGTTCGAGGAGCTCGGCGTTAACGCCCAGGCCAGGGTGAGCAGCCATTGCCGCCGATTCAGCCCTCGCGGACCCGAAGTCAGGTTGCCGACATGGCTTGTCGCGGTGTTTTCCATGCCCGATCCCCTTTTCGACGTTCGCCGGTGGGCGCCGGGGTTATATTGGGGCCTTCCTTCGGCTTTCGTTAGTGATTGTACGACTCGGTCAGGGACGTCGCAATCAGTCGCTTTGCCAAGGGCTTCCGAAACAAAGAACGCTCGTTGCCGAAGGCTTCGCGAGGGTAACAAGCCCCTGATCGCCGGTTTCGCCGACGACGAACGGGCGACGGCACCTCCCCTGAGACGGGAAAAGGCGAGCCCGGTCTTAACCGGTCGGTCAAGGATTTCCGGCGGTGTCCGCAAGGGTTTTCGCGGCGGCGATGATGGCCGTCGCGGCAGTCTGGATGTCCTCCTCCGTGTTGAAGCGACCGAGGCCGATGCGGATCGATGCCCTGGCTTCCAGTTCCGATAAGCCCAGCGCCAATAGGACGTGGCTGGGTTTTGCGGTTGCCGAACTGCAAGCCGAACCGCTGCTCATCGCGAGTTGGGGGAGGTGGAGGAGCAGGGTTTCTCCATCCACACGCCGAAAGCGGACGTTGAGGTTTCCCGGCAAACGTAAGCCGGGTCGCTCCAAACTGGGACCATTGAGGGTGATTTCATCGCCCAACCCCTGTTTCAAGAGGTTGAACAGGCGATCGCGGAGCGAGCGGAGTCGATCCGATTCGGACTCGAGATCGCGGCAACACAATTCGACGGCGGCGGCCAATCCCACAATGCCGGGCACGTTCAGCGTTCCACTGCGAAGCCCTCGTTCGTGCCCTCCCCCGAGAATCACCGGAGCCAAGCGAAGGGGCGGTGTTCGCTTGGCTACCACAAGCACCCCCACGCCCTTCGGCCCGTAGAGTTTGTGAGCGGAAAAACTCACGAGGTCGACGTCCAGTTCTCTGACGTCCACGGGAATCTTGCCGACCGCTTGCGTCGCGTCGGTGTGCAAAACGATCCCTTGGGAGCGGCAGACTTCGGCAATTTGCCGCAAGGGCTGAATGACGCCGATCTCATTATTCGCCAGGCCGACCGAGGCGAACACCGTATTGGGTCGAATTGCATCGCGAAACGCTTCGGGCGAAATCACTCCGGCGTCGGGCGAATCGCGTTGGGTCGGTGGAAGTATCGTCACCTCGTGGCCCAGGGACCGCATGGCCGCAATAGGCTCGAGTACGGACGTGTGTTCGATGCCCGTGGTAATAATATGCCCCGGATTTTTCAGGCGACGCAGGAACCCCTGGATGGCAAGATTGTTGCTCTCCGTCGCGCCGCTGGTGAAATAGATTGCCTGGGAAGGAGTCTTCAATGCATCTGCGATTCGCTCGCGAGCGTCGTCGACCGCTTGCCGCGCCAAGGCCCCGTGCGAGTGCGTGGTTGACGCCGCGTTACCGAACAATTCACCGAAATAGGGCAACATGGCCTCTACGACTCGCGGATCGCATCGCGTGGTCGAGTGATTGTCGAGGTAGATGGGTAGCGAGGCGGTCATTGGGCGAGCGGAAGGAGCGAGGTTCGCGCGGCAACGTTGCGGCCCCCGTCGCGGTCGCATGTGCGATTCAGAACAAGTGGGCCAAGGCCAGTTGCGACCAACTTTCGAATTCATCCCAATTGTTTCGCAATTCGTGCGGCGGGGCAAATCCGCAATTTAGGATATCGGCCTCGCGGGCGCTCACCTTAGGCTCCTCAAGCCGACCCAGGCAAACGACACCCAGGTGTACGCGCCCCACGTCGGTCTCGTCATCGTTGATGAGGCCTACCGGCGTAATGGTGAGCGGACTTTCGATTGCTACCTCTTCGAAGAGTTCGCGTTTCAGCCCTTCGTCGAAGGCGGCATCCGTCGCGACGCTCGCGTCGCCCTGGGCGATGTGTCCGCCGATACCGATGCTCCGTTTCAGATGAAGTCGCGATTCGCCTTGTCCTTTGCCTCGCGTGTAGTGAAATACTTTTACCGACTTGGCGGTATCATGAGTCAGAACGACGTAGGGAATCAATTGTTTGAAGCTTGGATCGTTCTCCACCTCGTGCCGCGGGAGAAAAGAAAGGTGTCGCGGTTCGAGAAGGAGAGGCAGGTAGCGTTCCACTTCGCGGGAGAAGCCTTGAAAGTGTCCCACCTCGCGGAACACCGCCGCAGGAATGACCAATACCCGCTCTTCGGAAACTTGACTCACCGTGGTGCTCCTTGGGCGGCCAACCGCTCGTACCAGCTTGATAGACTCGGTCGGTACTATTCTCCATTTTCGACGTTGTGCGCCCGATCTCCCGGGGATTCGGCTAGACGATGAGCATGGCATCGCCGTAACTGTAAAAACGGTATTCTTCGCGGACGGCCTCTTCATACGCACGGCGGATCAACTCGTCGCCCCCGAACGTCCGCACAAGCACCAGCAAGGTCGTCTTCGGGAGGTGGAAATTCGTCATCATCGCGGAGATCGCCCGGAATCGGTAGGGAGGTTTTATGAAAAGGTCGGTTTCTCCCGAATAAGGCTGCAATTCGCCATCCGCCGCAGCGGTTTCCAAGAGTCGGACGACGGTCGTGCCGACCGCGATGATGCGGCGGCCCTGCGATTGCGCTTCGCGAAGTCTTTCCGCCGTAGCGGTCGTCACCCGTCCCCACTCGCTGTGCATTCGGTGCTGTTCGATGCGCTCTTGCTTGATGGGTTGGAAGGTCCCAAGACCGACATGGAGGGTGACGTATTCGATCCCGATCCCTTTGCGGCGAATCTCGTCCAGCAGTTTCTTGGTGAAGTGCAAACCTGCCGTCGGTGCGGCCACGGCGCCGGGGACTCGCGCGAACACGGTTTGATAGTGCTGCCGATCCGTTTCGATCATTTCTCCGTCGCGAATGTAGGGCGGGAGCGGCACGCGACCAACGCGGTCCAGCAGGGCCAAGGCATCTTCATCGGAGTCGGGAATCGCCAACCATTCTCCGGATCCCGCCGGCAATTTGGCGACCAACCGCAGCAGCGTGTCCTCTTCGCCTTGCGCGTTGATGAGCCGAATGGTTTCGCCGGGTTGCGGTTTTCCGCGCGTGTGAGCCAAAACGCGCCAGATTCCGGTGCCGTCGGATTCTAAAAACAGGCCCTCCCATCGCCCGCCGGTCTCGGTACGGTATCCCACCAGTCGAGCGGGGATAACCCGGGTGTCATTCAGGACGAGGACGTCGCCTTCGTTCAACAACTCCGGGAGATCGCGGACGTGATAGTGCTCGATTTCGTCCGTTCGTCGACGAACCACCATCAGTCGAGCGTCAGCACGATTGGGCAGCGGATTCTGCGCGATCAGATGCTTGGGCAGCGTGTAATCGTAAGCCGAGAGATCCGTCATGCCGCTGCGTCCATGAGGTTTCGTTTCAAAAAAGTATTGCTATGGAATTGGTGTCGATGCACCCTTCCCAGTCCGCCCGACCCGCCCAAAACGCAATTGCCCAGATCCGCAAGAGAACGCGGAATCTGCTTGCGGTTTGCCCTTTTTGCTTTTGAGAGAATGCTTCAAAACCCGATTCTACGGCGGTTCGGCGGTTGCGTCCATGATCCCGGATTTGACGCCTTCGACGGGAGGTAGAAAGTGGCGCTCCTGGTGAGCATGTTGAACGGGTTTACGGCCGATTCCAAGCGAAAATGCCGCAAGTAGCCGCTGCTACCAGGCATGCAGTCGCACCTCAAAGGCGACGGTCGCGCCGAGTCTGAGTGTTACCGGTCGTGATAGAATGAGACGCATGGCGAAGGCTTGAAGCCTACCGACGCCGGCCGTTACTGGTACCGAGGTGGACGGTAACCCACGATGAATAGATTGGAAGCGTGGAATGGCTCGTGCTCCGATTCGCGTCATGCTCGGGATTACGGACCTCGACGTCGGCGGTGCCGAGAAATGCCTATCGGAACTGGCTTGCCGCGTGGATTCCCTCCGTTTTCGGTTATCGGTAGTCTCGTTGGCGCCGCGACCGCGAGGCGACGATCGACTGGTCCGGAGGATCGCCGAACGGGGTATCCCGCTTTTTTTCCTCGATTGTCGGGGGCTAAGGGATTTGTCCAAGGCGCTGATAGGTTGGTCTAAGCGGATACGGCATTTTCGGCCCGACATTTTACAGACGTTTTTATTCCACGCGAATTTTGTCGGGCGAATTGTCGGGCGTGTGGCGGGCGTGCCTGTCGTGATTTCGGGGATTCGCGTCGCGGAGCGGTCGGCTAAATGGCATTTATTGCTGGACGCGGCAACATCGGGTTGGGTGGACCGCTACGTGTGTGTCAGTCGTTCCGTTGCCGACTTCTCCGCGACCGCAGGGCTGCTTTCCCCGAGAAAAATCGTCGTGATTCCCAACGGGGTGGAAGTGGACAGCGACTGCCCGAGAAGCCGAATCCGCCCACAACCCGTTGAGTCTTTCCGTGTGGGATCGGAAGACGTTGTGAGAAAGATGCGATGCGTGACCTTTGTCGGGCGACTGGTTCCGCAAAAGGGGGTGGACGTGCTCTTGGAGAGTGCCGCGACGTGGTTGCGGGCGTTTCCGGATACCACACTCCAAATCGTGGGCGATGGACCGCAAAAGGCGCTCCTTCGGGACATGGCCGACCGCTTGGGAATCGACGGTCGCGTTGCCTGGCTCGGGCATCGGTCGGATGTGTCCGAGATTTTGAAGACCACGGACCTTTTCGTCTTGCCGTCGCGTTGGGAGGGGATGCCCAACGCACTCTTGGAGGCGATGGCGGCAGGGTGTCCCGTCGTGACAACCGACGTGGAAGGCGTTGCAGAAACGCTAGGCGACTGCGGCCGTGAGCAAATGGTGCCGCCCGAAAATGTTGCGGCTTTGAGTCGTGCCATCATGCGGATGCTTGCCGATCCGAATCATGCCGCAGAACTAGGCAACCGCAATTTCCGACATGTGGCGGAACACTTCCGGTGGGATCGGGTCGTGGAGATGTACGAATCGCTTTGGGAGGAGACCCTTACTGGGTCATGTCCATTCTGAAGGGGTGGGCTGATCGGCTCAAAATGGTGTTTCGAGCAGCGATCGGTCCACGTGAACTTCGCGTTTATTTTTATCCAAACTTCTCAATTTGACCTTCCAGTGAATTATCGGCCGTTTGAGATGCCACACTAGGGCCGTTTCTTTTCGATTTACGGCTTTTCTAAATCCTGTTTCTCATTATCTGAAAGAGACTTCCGTCCGCAGGAAAGGTCGGAAGTCTCTTTGCGTCGGAATGCTGTCTTGACGGAATGCCGGAAGGGGATATCTTGGAATGCCGGTGGGGATTTGTGGAGAAAAGTGGGTGACATATGGCGGTGCTGACCGGGAGGTTTTTGCGGTCCTTGGACGCCAAACTGCGTCTTGCCCTGCCAAAATCTCACCGCGAATCCTTGGGCTGTCCACCGGGCAGCAAAGTGTTCGTAACATTGGGCCTGGACGGCTGTTTGGCCGTTTACACGGAGGGCGCGTTTCACGGATTCGCCGCGCGGGTGCGGCAAGCGTCGCCCACACAGGCCGACGTGCGTGCCTTCACCCGGCTTTTCTTCTCGCTCAGCGAGGAATGCGAAATCGATCGCCAGGGTCGCATCCGGTTGCCTGCATCGTTGTTGGAGGAGGTGGGGATGGAATCCGAGATTGTCGTCATCGGCGCGATGGACCACCTTGAGATTTGGGGGAAACAACGCTGGGAACAGTACTGGCAACGGAATCGGGCGGAATACGAGCGCGTTGCTGAGGCGGCGTTGCGTGACAGTGGTTCGATCTGACCTCGCGAAATGGTGGTAACTGGTGCAATTACCGATTCGCTATGAATGGTGGTGAATACCAGTAAGATAGAGGGGTATGTTTGGCGGAATCGTTTGACTGCGCGATTCCGAGTTGCAAAGATGATTATTGGCCGATTTGCCGGAAGGGAAGGCTCGCCTAGGAAGACGAATCACGTTTGCGAATACCATCGCCGCTGGATGTGCCCGGGCGAAAATGCCGGTGACTCCAGGAAGCGATGGAAAGCGGATAAAGAGCGACGTCCGTCCGTGCATGTCGCCTTGCGTGTGGATGCGAACGTCGATTAGCGGCCACCGATCGACGTTCCTTACCGGTTGCCACGTACCGGTGCATTCCTCACCGACGGATCACAGGGAAGTGGTCTCAGGCGGCACGCGAACCCCAGAGGCGCATGGGTGCGCGGGGTTCAGAGACCCACCCTCGTATGAACATAGGATGTGTTCGAGGGTGGGTCTTTTTTTGTCTTTCCCGCTACAGCGTGTTACCGTGAGTGCGGTTGCGGCACGGAGCACGTCGTAAGCGCGATGTGCCGTTCGCAAGGCCGAACGGCGGAACGCGATCGGCCTCAATTCCGTCCTGAGTTTCGAACACCTGCCATGGAACATGAAGGTCACGCCCCTCTTCCCGACGCAGCGACGTGCCATACGCCCGTCATGCTGCGTGAAGTCTTGAGATGGATGGCCCCGCAACCCGGGCAGACCATCGTGGATGGGACGCTTGGAGGCGGAGGGCACACCGAGGCCCTGGTCCGCGCTGTGTTACCGGGCGGAAGGGTGTTGGCGCTGGACCGCGATCCTTACGCGGTGGCGCGAGCGCGGCGCCGCTTCGGCGAATCGGTCCTTATTGTGCAGGCCGACTTCCGCGACCTGCCGGAAGTGCTCGATGAGCTTGGTTGGGAGTGCGTTGACGGCATCGTTTTGGACTTAGGGTTATCGAGCGATCAGCTTGCGGACCGCGACAGAGGGTTCAGCTTTTCCTCGGACGGTCCGCTCGACATGCGTTTCAATCCGGAAGAGGGGGAACCGGCTTGGCGTCTGATCAACCGCTTGAACGAAAAAGCCTTGGCGGATTTGATTCATGCTTTCGGTGAAGAACGCTTTGCTCGACGCATTGCCCGAGCGATTGCGGAAGAGCGCCGATTTCGAGAGATCAAGACGGCGACGGAACTGACGGCCATCATCCATCGCGTGGTACCCCGTCCGCGGTTCGGCGGCATCGATTCCGCCACTCGGACATTTCAGGCATTGCGGATCGCCGTAAACAGAGAATTGGAGGCGTTGGAGTCGGCTTTGAAGCGGATGCCCGACGTTCTGCGTCCCGGCGGGCGACTCGTTATCATCAGTTTCCACTCGCTCGAGGACCGCATCGTCAAAGAGGCCTTTCGCAACGATCCGCGTTACTCTTCTCTCACCAAGAAGCCCGTCACACCTTCCGAAGAGGAGTTGGCCGCCAATCCGCGCAGTCGCAGTGCAAAACTGCGTGCCGCCGCCCGGACATGACGGCTCGGCCCGCCGTCCGGAGGACCGGCAAACGGGGGGCAAGTGCGGTACCGGCGAATGTTCGTATTGACGAAATTGGGAGGGATCGCGACACTAACTCCGTCCGGGTCGCGAGGGCCGACGGCTTTCTGCGTGGATGACCCTTTGCTCGAAAGATCGTGAGAGATATCGCCTCGATGGGCGGCAGAGACGGTCAGGGAGGACAAGATGACGAGATTATCGGCGGGTTGGGCGATCTGCGGTTTTTTCCTGATGACTTGCTGGATGGGGTTGCCGGGTTGCGGCGGACCTCAGAATGCGGAAAAGCCGGCGGAAGAAGGTAACCGTAAGGCGGGCGATCGGCAGTCGGGGGCGACCGCCAACGTGACCGACTCGGCTGCCGACAATACCGGCGACCCGGTGTCCGCGACGAAGGTGTTTTTGGAGGCCGTTCGCACGGGGGACGACGAAAAAGTGGTGGCCATGTTCACGGAATTGGCCAGGCAGCAGGCGGGAGAATTGAATCGCCAATTCGCGCCGGTGGGCAGCGATACGGCACGCTACGAGGTCTCGGACAAGGTCGAATTCGTGGCGGAGGATGGGGCTCGTGTGATGAGCACGTGGACGGACCTCGGGGCCGACGGCAAACCGCGGTCGGACGATATCATGTGGATGTTGCGAAAAGAGGCGGACGGTTGGCGCATCGCCGGCATGGCGGCGGTGATTTTTCCGGGAGAACCGCCCCTGCTTTTGGATTTCGAAAACATGAAAGAGACATTGCGCAAGGTCGAGTTGCTTGCGGAGGAATTGGAGCGACGGCAAACCGGCAATCCTCCCGCCGTAGGTCAGGACGCTAGCGAGGGGACCGGCGAGGCCGTATCGCGGGACGACTTTGCGGGCGGCGAGGCGTCGCAACCGACCGAGCTTCAATATACGCCCGCCGCGGCGCTGCCGGATCGTGTGCCGACCGCTCCTACGATGCAGAAATAGATCGCTGCCGCCGTTCCACATGGGGGGAGGCTCGAACGATCGGTGGGCGGCCCCACAGCGGTCTGCTCGGCAAGTGGAATGATTCCATACCCCTCGTTGCACGCTTGGCTTGCAATGAGGGGTTTTTGCATTCTATGATGCGGACGTTGTTCACAGCTGACACCGTATTACGGAAGCGAGACGACGAAAGGCGCGACCCATGAGCGGCATGAATCGGCGAACTTGGCTGCGGGCGATGGGGGCTTTGGGGGCGATGGGCGGGATGGGCGCCTGGCATACTGCCCGATCCGAAAGCCCCGCGACGGCGCCCGTTGGCGAGTCGTCGGGTTTTACGAGCAGCGTGATCCATCCCCACAAAGTTCAGGATACGCAATACAGTGCGCGCTTCGTCGACGGTCGCGTGATTCAACCTCAGAGAGAACTGGAATTGCTCTCTCGGTGTCAGGTCTTAGTCGTTGGGGGCGGCCCGGCAGGTGTTTCCGCTGCCATTGCCGCGCGACGAGCAGGCGCCGCGGTAACAGTCGTGGAACGCTACGGGCATTTCGGCGGCCTTTGGACGGGCGGCCTGGTGTTGTTGGTCTTGGGCCATATCGTCTCGGGCGGCAAGCAGGTGTGCATGGGGATCGGGGAAGAGATGATGCAACGGTTGGAAAAACTCCCCGGCGGCATCATCAACCGCCAACCCGGGCGGAACCCCACCGTTGACGCCGAGGCATTGAAGTACGTGATGGTCGAAATGATAGAAGAGGCGGGCGTCGAGGTCTTTCTGCACGCTTGGGGCGTCGATGCCATCCTGGACAAAAACGCCGTTCGGGGTGCGGTTTTCGAAAGCAAGTCCGGTCGTCTGGCGATTTTGGCCGATGTGGTGATCGATGCGACGGGCGACGGAGACATCTTCGCCGCGGCGGGAGCGGAGTTTGAACACCGATCCCACAATGTGGGCTTGGTATCGCGGGTGGGCAATTTGGATCGGGTTGATCCGTCTCGAACTTCGGAATCGGAGCGGCCCAAGCGATTAGGCGCTCCGACGCCCGCCCCCGGCGTGAATTGGATCAATTTGACCGGTCCCGAGGTGGACGGACTGGACGTGCGGACGCTGACTCGGATGGAACTCTCCCATCGAAAGTTCATTTGGCGAAACATCCAGCGAGCGAGACAGACGCCGGGCTACGAGTCGCTTTACTTGGTGGAAACGGCCCCCCAGTTGGGAGTTCGCATCACCCGCGTGCTGAACGGAATGGCGACGGTGCGCTACGCGGATTTGCGGGCCGGGCGGCGGTTTGACGATGTCGTGGCCGTCGGCGGATCAACCAACGGCCAGCACGGGGAATGGCAAGTCCCGTACGGGGCGCTGGTGCCGAAAGGTGTCGACAACGTACTGGCGTGCGGTCGCTGCATCAGCGCCGAAATGCAGATGGCGGATCTGGTTCGCCTGATTCCCAACTGCTTCGCCACCGGTCACGCGGCGGGAGTCGCCGCGGCGGTGGCGGTTCAAGACCGCTGCCCGGTCCGCGCCGCGGAAGTGCCCAAGATCCAGAAGATATTGCGAGAACAAGGCGCCTATCTTGGTTGAACCGCAGTCCCTCGAACGCGTCGATGCGCTGCCAGGGCTTGAGATGAGCGGTGAGCGAGTCGACGATTCGCCGAAGCTTCGACGCTCGTCCGCCCTCGCTTCGGAGGTTTTGCGGTGGGCGGTGCGTCTGACTCTGTTAGCCGCCGCGGTGTTCATCCTTTTAGGCGAAGTTGCACAAGACTCTCCGCTTGCCGCGCTCCCCGCCGGATTGAGTCCGTACGCGGCGATCTTTGGCTTGCTCTTCGCCGGCAGCTTATCGCTATTTGGTTTAGCGGCCCTGCTCATAGCGGTGGTTTCCGCTTTTCGGCTGCGATGGTTTTGTCGGTGGGCCTGTCCTCTGGGAAGTTGCAACGAGTTATCGACCCGGTTGGGGAAACGGGTGGGACTGCGGTCTCCCGCTTTTCCTCGCCTCGGACGCGACCTGGTATTTCTGACCCTCGGCGGCGCTCTGTTGGGGAGTCCGATCCTGCTGTGGCTCGATCCCCTTGCGTTGTTCAGCGGATTGGGGCAGCGTTGGGCCGCAGGAGCGGGGCATTGGGCGGTCGGGCTATCGGGCATCGGTGCCGCCGTGGTGATCAGCTTCTTTCTGCCGGGGTTGTGGTGCAACCGAATTTGCCCGCTGGGAGGGTTGCAAGAGATTCTTTTCTCAGGGCGGCGGGGGCTGACGGTTTGGATGTCGCGCCGGTTCGCAAAGGCGTCTATTGACGATGCCCCGCTAGGATGCCGGGGGACTTCGACCGCATCGTTGACGGAGACTCTTCGTCTGGGTCGCCGTGCCGCGTTGGTCTTGGTCGGCGGCGCGGCCTGGTCCTGGGTTTCGCCGCGATTTGGGACCGCACAAATCCCACCCTTGCGACCGCCGGGCGCTTTTCTCGATGATCGGAAATTCCTCTCGCTCTGCGTCCGCTGCGGGAATTGCGCCCGGGCATGCCCCACGGGAATCGTTCGGCCGCAATTGTTTTCAGGGCCGGTGACGACTTGGCTCGCGCCCCAGGTAACGTTCGCAAACGATTATTGCCTGCCCGAGTGCAATCGGTGCGGCGAAGTGTGTCCCTCCGGCGCGTTGGTCCCGTTTTCCCTGACGGAAAAACCCGTCACCCTGATCGGCAAGGCCGTATTGGATCAAGACCTTTGTTTGCTGGCCGAAGATCGCGAATGTGGTATTTGCCGGAGTCACTGTCCCTATGTAGCCATTCGCTTGGAATTCAACGAGGAAACCTACTCGGTGCTGCCGATAGTGGACTTGGATCGCTGTCCCGGCTGCGGGGCATGCGAGGCGATTTGTCCGACCTCGCCGCGCAAGGCGATTCGAGTGGTCCGCATCCCGAATGGACCGCCGGGGCCGTCGGTGATCTCTTCTTCTAGGCAGCGTCCTCAGTCGATTTGACGCCGCGAGGCGGTTAACCGATGAGTCCCTCCAGCGGACCGGTACTGTCAGCGAACTTCGTCTCCGGTATCCCAGCCAGATTCAGGACTGCCAGGTACAGATTCGCCAGCGGGGTTTCCTTCGGGTAAACCAGGTGTCGGCCTCCACGATGCCCCCCGCCCTTCCCCGCCAATAAGATCGGCAAATCGTCATGATTGTGGCGGTTGCCGTCGCTGATTCCGCTTCCATAGACGATCAGGCAATGATCGAGCAGGCGCCCCTCACCGTCTTCGGCGGCGAACAGTTTGTCCAGAAAATACTGAAGATGCTCGACGTGGAACGTATCGATCTTTTGGATCAGATCGAGTTTGGCGGGATTCCTTTCGTGATGCGAGAGGCTGTGATGTCCTTCCGTGGCGCCGACCTCTGGATAACTGCGGTTACTGCCCTCGTTGGCGAACATGCACGTGATCACGCGAGTGGAATCCGTTTGCAGCGCCAGAACGATCATGTCCATCAACAGCTTCAGACGGTCGCTGAACGCACGGCGACTGACTTCGGGCGGCGGTTCGATGCCCGCGGCGAATAGTCGATTCTCTTTTTCCACACGCTCGAGGCGTTGCTCGACCTGCCGTACCGCGTACAGGTATTCATCCAGTTTCCTGCGGTCTCCGGGGCCGAGTTCGCGCCGAAGCGATGCTGCGTCGTCGGCCAGGAAATCGAGGATGCTTTTTCTCCTCGCCAAAAGCGGTTGGTTTCCGGCATCCCGGGCTTGGGCGTCGCCGAAGAGGCGATTGAAAACGGCGCGAGGGTTGGTCTCTTTGGCTAACGGTGAGGAAGGGGATCGCCAGGAAAGCGTGGACGAATAGACGCAACTGTATCCGGAATCGCACGCTCCGGCTTGGGCACTCGGATCGACGCCCAATTCGAGGGAGGCGAATCGCGTTTCTTTGCCCAAGGTCTTTGCCGCAACTTGATCGACCGATACGCCGTTGTGAATGTCGGCGCCGCCCGTCTTCTTAGGATGAGCCCCCGTTAAGAATGCCGCTGCCGCGCGTGCGTGATCGCCCGGTCCGTCACCCAACGGACGCGCTCCGTTCAACGTCAGTTCGCTCAAGACCGACGCATATTCGCGATGAGGCTCCAGCGGCTTAAGAATGGGGGGCAATTCGGTCAAAGCACCCTCTTGCGTGGGGCGCCATGCTTGCATGCGGACGCCGTTCGGAACGTACATGAACAGCATGCGCAGAGGCGCGGATTGTGACGCTGCTGCGGCAGGCCGAGCCATCGCGCTCAACCACGGCAAGGCCGCTGCGGTTCCCAATCCTCGCAGCATCGTACGACGCGAAATCCGGTGACCCGTCATCTTTACTTCCCTCCGACAATGTGAGTTTTTCGGAAAGTCTTTTTTGACAGCTTGACGATCCGATCGGTTTGGCGTTTCCTACGGTCGTTAGCGGTTGGCAAATCCCGCGACGGTTGTCGATCGGAAGACCGTCGAAGCTTGCTGTTTTTCCGGATCGGCGGGCGAACCGGCGGTCACGGTCTTTTGGAAGGCGTCACTCTCCACGATCGCCAAGATTATTTCTCGAATGCTTGCCGTCTCGGTGTTGCAGGATGCGACGAACTGCCGCACCCAACAATGATCGGAGTCCGTCATTCCCCGGCCCAGTGCGTAAATCATGAGCTTTTCCGTCAGACAGCCAATGAATTCGGCGTTGGATGTTTGGGCGAGCAGTTGTTTGAGATCGTCGGCGTCTCGAAAACTCCTGCCGTCGGGGAGCTCTCCGGATGCGTCGATGGGCAATCCGCCGTCTTGGTCCCGCCACCTTCCCACAGCGTCGAAATGCTCGAGAGCAAAACCGAGGGGGTCCATGACTTGGTGGCAGACCGCGCAATTGGGGTCCTTTCGATGCCTCTCCGTCCGCTCCCGCAGCGTGCCGGTCACGTTGGGTTCCGTGTCGTCGGGGAGCAGGGGAACACCCGGCGGCGGATCGGCGGGAGGCGTGCCGAGAATCGTTTCCATGATCCACTTTCCCCGCTTTACCGGCGAAGTTCGCGTCGGCACCGAAGTGACCGCCAGCACGCCTGCCAGCGTAATCACGCCCCCGCGATGGGAATTCTTGAGCGAAACGCGTTGGAAGGTCTCGTCGAAATCACCCGGCAAACCGTAGTGCTCAGCAAGTCGTCGATTGACGAAGGTAAAATCGGCGTCCAACAAACGGATGGCAGGCAATTGATCGCGGAGTACCGTTTCGAAAAGAAGGACGGCCTCCGTGCGCATCGCCGCTTTGAGGGAGTCATCCACGCCGGGAAAGCGATTCGAGTCGGGCTGGAACTGATCCAAGTTGCGGAGTTGTAGCCATTGCTCGGCGAAATCGTGGGCGAATGAGCGGGATTTCGAATCTGCCAGCATTCGGTCCACTTGCTCGCGCAGGTCGGCCCGCAGCTTGTTTTGGCGGGCGAGTTCCAACAATTCGGCATCGGGGGTACTGTTCCACAGAAAGTACGACAACCGCGTGGCCAGTTCGAAATCATTGAGGGGGCGTACCGTGTCGGGCGGGACGTCCGGCGGATCGGGTTCCAAACGAAAAAGGAAATGCGGCGAACTGAGGACGGCGACGATGCCCGATCGATACGCATCCTCGGGTGTGGCTCCTTCCTCTTGCAACCGTTGCAGCAAGCGGCTCAGTCTCGCCGTTTCGTCCGGTCGCGGGGGCCTTCGAAAGGCCCGCGTCATGAACTCACTCAAGATCGCAGCCAACGCCTCTTGACTGATCGCTCCGCTCTGGATGCCGTCAGGGACGGAACAGGCTGCCGCCGCCTCCTCGGCGGCGCCGAGGAATTTCTCGAACAGTAGCGGCGGCAGGGAGAGGACGTCGCCCACACTATCGAATCCGTAGCCGACGTCGTCGGGCGGCAACCGGTCAACCTTCAGTTCCACGCCGAGCAGGTCTCGCACCGAGTTGACGTATTGCAGTCGGTTGAGCCTTCTGGCAGTGACGCGAGGCGGTTGTTGGGGGCCCGAACAAATGGCGGCGTTAATGGTTTCTTCCAGCCACCGGGCAACGCGACTGCGCTCGTCGGGATCGGGTCGCGGCATATCGGGCGGGGGCATTCCGCCCGTGGCGATCATGGTTTGCACCCGCCGCCAACGGCGAGGTTCTCGAACGATATCATCTTGCGAGGTCACCGCTGCAAGGTCGACGCCCGCCTCGGCGCTATCTCCCGAGTGACAGTCGTAACAGTGCCGTTCAAAGAATGGCTGTACCAGTTCGGGGAATAGGCTGGGTGCGGGCGAATCTTGGCCTGGTACCTGCCGCAAAGCGGTTCGAATCGTCGCCGCCGAGGGCGACTCTTCGTCGTCGGCCTTTGCTCCGGCTAGGGAAGCGGCAATCACGCACGACGCCGCCAATGCGATCGCCATTGGTGCTCGAATGTCAGAGAAAATCGAAGTTCGAACTCCGCGGTTAAGACGGCTTATCGGCCGACGCTTCCCCATGACTGCTACCTGACTCTAATGCTTGGGGTTTAAGATGGTCGTCGCCAAACTTCGTGGATTGCCGATTCTCGGAGGAGGATTCCCGCAGGCGGAAGTGGAATGTCTAGGATTGGGTGGGAACCGTGCAACCGCGAGCGGTCGGCTTATCGGTTGGTCATAATTGTGTCAGTTTAGACTGCGTAACCTGTGCGAAAAGATTGTAGGCCCTTCGATTGCTTTCGACAAGCATTGGGCGCGAGTTCACGCCGGATTTTCCGGAAACGTAATTCGTTGGATTGCCAAAAGGAGTGGGAAACGGGAACGGGCATTCGCGATGCCGTCCGCGCGGTGCCGCGGCCTTCAATCGCGAAGCGACGGATGGGCGGTAGGTGCCAAGTACTCTTCAGCCAGCAAGATCAATTCGCCGACGATGACGCAAGTCGCTCCCCATATCTGGTGGGTCCCGCAGGAAATGTAAGGGGATTCGTAGCGTTCGCCGCGATGGCTTCGCCATTGCCGGCCATAGTTCCGCGGGTCGATGAGGTGTGAAAGCGGAATCTCCAGCAGACTTTCGACCTCGTGCGTGTTGATCGAGAATACCGGGGTTTCTGCGGTGACACCCAGCCACGGGGCAATTCGGTAACCGCTCGAGTGGACGTGAATGGGCGTCAGAGGACCGAGCAATTCGACGGCTTTCGGGTCGGCTCCTAATTCCTCTTGGTACTCCCTCAATGCGGCGACGTCCGACCTTTCGTTGGGGCGGAGCGTCCCGCCGGGTAGGCCGATCTGGCCGGCATGAGTGGGCATGGTCATGGGTCGAACGACGAAAGGAATGTGCCAGCATCCGTCCTTGGGATAGAGCAAGACGAGAACGGCGGCGAGTTTAGGGTTGAGCAACGGTTCGGCATAGTTTCTACCCTGAACGGGGCGCGGGCTGAAACGCCCTTCGGGGGTGAAGCCGGGAAGGGGCGATTTCAATCGACTTTGCAGCCAACGGATGAACTCCACGCCTTCGATCGCATTTTGGTTCTTTTCCGTCATTACGTCACCAATGGGTATTGGCGCAATTGTATGCGTTGCTTGCGATCTACGGCTGAATCAAATCGGCCGGGCTGGGAACGGCTTCGTGCACGGTTCGTTCGGGAGGACGACTCCGCTTGGACCGGTACACCAAGAATGGATTGCCGCGCTCCGCAAAGACCAATTCCAGGTCCAACGTGGGCTTCCAAGTGGTGACGATGTAATCCGCGTCGTATTTTTCCGCCAATTCCAAGAGTCGTTTCTCGCGGAGTTCGGCGAGCGTTCGCGACCATCGTTTGCCCAGCACCGGATCGTCCAGGACGTGGATATCCAGGAGCCGATTCCACCATTGCACGATCGATTGAGCGTCCTGCGGAATCTCTTTCCATGTAACGATTTCGCTGCGACCGGTGTACCACTTGAAACTCCCATTGCGGCGGGGAGTCAGGAATCGAGCATCGCGGGGCGTGTTTTCGGCAACCCACCGGCAGACGCGACGCCATCCGTAATAGTTTCGCAGAAGTCCGGGATCGCCGATCGACTCCCACCACGTGGTGGCGCGCCATTCCGCGCGAGGGACGACGGGTACGGAGCGAACCACAACATATCCGCCCAGATGTCCCGCGGCGGCAACGATTCCAAGATACACCAAACCGCGAGGCACCCAAGACTCTCGTAAACACGCTTTCGAACGGGCGGACTGTGCGAGGATACCGATTCCGAGGGCGGTGCCCAAAGGGATTGCGGCGTCGGCCAACCGGAACCAGTAGTAGCGTAAGACGGCGGCGGCGAATTGCGGCTGAATTTGAACGGTCAAGCCGAGCAACATGCCGATTCCCGCGATCGTTACGGCGCCCAAGACGAAGTTGCGGACTCTCAGCCATGGGGCGTCCGGCGAGAGCAGGCGGCAAAGATAAAGAAATAGGGCGGTCAAAAGGGCGAATCGAGCAATGTTCCAAAATCCAAAGCAACCGGGCACAAGGTGATGGCAGAGGCGGTGGAAGACGTAGATGCGGTGAGCTTGTGCCTCGACCAGCGGAGATGCCCCCGAAGCCAACATGAGAGAGGGAACCAGGCCCGGCAGGGCGATCACCACGGCGGCAGTCATGTAAGGGATCATGCTCCGCACGCTGGGACGGTCCGGCCTGGAAGTGCACCACGCGAAGACGGTTGCAACCATGGCCCAGCCGCCCACCAAGACGTGAAAAGCGGTGGCGACGCCGAGCAGAATCCAAGTCCGGGAATACCGCCCCTTGGCAAGTTCGGCCAAGGCGAAAAACAAGGCGGCATAAGCGATGCCTTTGGCTTCCGCTCCGCCGATGACCCATTCTCCCGCCATGTGAAGATGGTCATTGGCGGCGGCAAACAAGAGCGCGGTCCATGCGGCGAGCAAACCGCCTCGACCCAGAACGCTGCGGTGCAATCGGCGCCATCCCTCAGCCAGAAGCCCCCAGGTGATCAAACGAATTGTCCACGCCATCGCGGTTGGAGGCAGAACTAGGGCCAACCACCCCGCCGAGAAGTAGAAGACCCAATGGGCATCGCGACTGGCGAAGAAATCGTCCCGGGGACCGAAATCGGGGTTCCAAAAATGGATCGCCTTGCCCACGTAATACGGTTCATTGACATCGGGGACGGGCCAAGCTCCCTGGATGCAGAATACGCAAAAGATGAGGAGCCATTCCAGTCCGGGAAAATTGAGGCGGGCGTCCAGTCCGCGGAAGAAGGTTGAGCCGGCGGAATTCGGCTGAGTTAAGGGCGTCGGTTCGGTCGCGGAGCGACACGAAGTGTTCGAAACGGCGAGAATCCGCTTGGCCGCTCCTGCGAAAATGAAATCGCTCATGGTGACCGCAAAGGAAGCAAAAGAAAGAAGGTTGGATTTCACTTGCCACAAGGGGTCGCATCACCAACAGGGGTGAACCAACATTGTAACATGACCGTAAACAGTTCGAGAATTTCGCTCGCGATGCCGGATGCCGGCGTGCGGGTTACGTCGACTCGATCTTGTACTGCGCATCCCATGCCCGGATAATCGAGTGTTGTAGATACCTGTTTCCGGGGGGCTTGCACGAAAGGGAGAGAAGTCCATGCAGGGAAATCCTGAACTGCTCAAGAAGCTGGACGAATTGCTAGCCGAGGAATTGACGGCCATCATGCAGTACATGGTCCACTCGGAAATGTGCGACGATTGGGGCTACGAACGACTCCACAAATTCGTCGAGCGCCGAGCGATTCAAGAAATGAAACACGCCGAGAGCCTGATCGGGCGAATCATCTTCTTGGGTGGAACGCCGACGGTGTCCAAGCTCAACGCGGTCCACATCGGTCCGGATATTCCACAGCAATTCCAATTCGATCTCAACGCCGAATTGGAGGCCGTCAAGCTGTACAACGAAGTCATCCACTTGGCCGATCAAGTCGGAGATGCCGTGACCCGGCAACTCTTGGAGTCAATCGTGAAGGACGAGGATTCGCATGTGGATTGGCTGGAGGAACAGTTGGACCAGATCCAGCAGATGGGCGCCGCGGTCTACTTGAGTACTCAGACCAAAGAGTAGATTCGCGCATCGTCCCGCTGCGGAACGCTGGCCCACGCGACGGCGGGCCGCCTAAAATGCAGATGGCCCGAAACACGGCGGGTGTTCCGTTGCGCAATAATTGACGGTAGCCGCCGATCCGTGCAGGGTCGGCGGCTTCTTGCGTGCAGGTGGACGAAACCGACGGCATTACGTGGCTTTCGGACACCCCCGAGACGTTAAAGGTTTGCGGCCTGGTGGTGCGCAGCGGTCGCCTCGTGGATGACTGGAAAAGTTTTTCCTCAAAGACTGATGCGCCCGTGCCGCGGATGCGGTCTTGCACTAGTGCAAAGGCCCTGCTTTGACGCATTGAATATTGCACTTGCCTCAATTGTGCAAAGGGCGATTGCGATTTCCGCCTCATCGATGGAAAGTATTTCATCAATTTCTTCCGGTAAAAGCATGTCAAGGGAGCTTGTCGTGAGCCGTTCGTTGATTGCCGCGCGATTCATGACTCCGATCTTGGTAACCGCCGTGATGATTGCGATCGGAACGGGCGGAACGAAATCCCGAGCGGAAACCGCCGGGGACGAATCGTCGGCATTCCGGTCTTTGGCGGTGTTCAATCGTGGGTGTGCCTTACTCGAAAAGTACGAGTATTCCGCGGCGGCGGAAGCCTTTCGCCAAGTTCTCGAGGCGCAGCCGAATTGGTTCGCGGCGAAATACAATCTGGCTTTGGCGTATCTGAACATGCAGGAGGAATCCGGCGGGGCGGATGCTTTGAATCGTGCCCGCGATTTGTTGCAACAACTCGTTGCGGAAAAGCCGGATTCCCTTTACGCGTGGTATGCATTGGGGTTGTATTACGAGCACGTCGGCGAGCACGAAAAGGCGTTGGAGTGTTTCGCTCGCGTTCACCAACACGACCCGCGCGACGCCCATGCGGCCTTCAAAACCGCCGAAGCCTTGATCGTTTTAGGGCGGCATGACGAGGCGATATCGCTGTTGGAGCAGGCAACGGCGGAGGATCCGGGGTTCGTGTCCGCGGTGTATCGTCTGGCCATGTTGTACCAGAGGAGCGGTCAGCGAGATAAGGCCGCCCCACTGTTTGAGCGATTTCGCGCGTTGAACAACGCGGAGTTGGCGGGCGGCAGTTTCACCGTCCGTAAAATCTACGGGTCGGCTGGAAAGTACTACCTTGCCCTCGGGCCCGACGCATTGCCTCTTCCGGAGACCGAGGAACGTCCCGTTCAGCCTTTCGTCTTCTCGCCCGAGGTCGCCGATTTGTCGGTCGAGATACGAGCCTGGGATTGGGAAAACGTCCGCGTCCGAACGGGAGGCGCCGCGGTTGGGGATTGGGACGGCGACGGTCATCTCGATTGGATCTTCTACGGCGTGGGCGAGAATGCCGGTGCGCAAATCGTTCGCAATGACGGCACCGGCGGATTTCAAGCGGGCGCGATCCTCTCGGATCATGTTGTCTCCGTCGCGGTGGGGGACGTGGACAACGACGGCGACCTCGATTTGTGGCTCGGTCGGGCGGGAAAAGATGAGCTTTGGGAAAACGACGGCGGCGGGCAATTCACGCGTGTCGAGGCCCTAGCTTCTGACATGCCGGAAGGCACGTTCACGGCTGCGGCGAGAATGATCGACGTGGATTGCGACGGCGACCTCGACTTGCTGGCCTGTTGCCTACCCACTGCGGCCGATCGCGGCGGCGCGAGACTGTGGATTAACAACCGCGACGGGACGTATCGGGAGGCCGCCGAAGAGTTGGGTTTGAACGCCGGGGGAAAGCCCTTGGCCAATTTCGTTTGGGCCGACCTGGACGGCGACCGCGACCCCGACGCCTTGCTTTTTCCTAGCCAAGGGTCGCCCCTTCTTTGGGTGAACGATCGGGTCGGAAAGTACCGCCTCTTGGACGCCGAGCGAACAGGCTTACGAGTTACCGATTGCGTCGCCGCCACCTCGGGCGATTTCGACAACGACGGGCGTCCGGACCTGTTGGTGATGACCGGGGCGGAAAACCGACTGTTTCGAAACAAAGGCGAATTGCGATTCGAAGAGGTCGCCGAATTCCCGGCGGTGCCGGGGGCGCGAGGCGGAACATCGGGTCAGTTCGCGGACTTCGACAATGATGGGGATTTGGACGTGGTGATCGGCGATGCGCTGCGGTCCGACGGACGTCGAGGGCCTGTGGCGTTGATTAACGACTTGCCGCACGGTCGATGGCTGAATTGCGAAAAGGCGGACGGCGCCTTCCTGTTCGCAGCGCTCAGTTTCACCGGAAACGCCCCGTGTCTCGCGGCGGACCCCGATGCCGACGGCAAGTTGGACGTTCTTGTCCTGCCGACGGGAGGTGCGCCCAAATTGATGAGTAACGTCACTCAGGGCGGGCACTGGGTGCAATTCGATCTCGCGGGAACTCGATACCGCGATCAAAAATCGCGATCCAACGAGTCGGCAATCGGCGCCCGCGTCGAAATCAAATCGGGTACGATTACGGCCCAGCAGGTGGTCGGGACGTTCAACGGTCCCACGACGGCAGGGCCGCTGCGTTTGCACTTTGGATTGGGAGAGAATACCGAGGTCCAGTGGTTGCGAATCACTTGGCCGGACGGCGTGCTCCAGGCGGAAGTCGGTTTACAGGCCGATCAAGTTCACAAGGTGGCCGAGATTCCGCGCAAGACGTCGTCGTGCCCTCATCTATTTGCTTGGGACGGCGAGAAATTCGCCTTCGTCAGTGATTTCGGCGGAATGGGCGGGTTGGGATATCTCGTCTCTCCCGGCGTGTATGCCGCCCCCGATCCGACGGAAATCGTCCCAATTCCGGTGCTCCGCGAAAAGGACGGACGTTATCACGTCAGAATCGTGGAGCCGTTGGAGGAGGTCGTCTATCTGGATGAAGTCAAACTGTTGGCGGTGGACCATCCCGCCGATGCGACGGTTTTGCCGCACGAAATGATGGCCGTGAACCTGCCTCCGCCGCCGTTCGAGGTCTTCGCGATTCGGGAGCAGGATCGTCTGGATCCCATCGCCGCGAGGGATCACGAGGGCAAGGATGTTTTAGCCGCCTTGACGGAAGTCGATCGCGTGTATGCGGGAACGACGCGTGTGGATCCGCGGTTCTGCGGCGTCGCGATGCCCCACTGGATCGAGCTGGACTTCGGCCCGGCTTTGCAGGATCGCATCGCGGGGCAGCGGCGGCTAATCCTGGCTGCGAACGGATGGGTGGAATATGGATACTCGCAGACGAATTTCGCCGCCGCTCAAGCGGGCGTGCGACTGGAGGCGCCAAGTATCGACGTCTTTCGCGACGGCCGGTGGGTGGAGTTGCTGCGGGAAGCGGCTTACCCTGCCGGCATCAATCATTGGATGACCGTGGAGTTGACGCACCTATTGCGACCTGGTGACTCTCGGCTTCGAATCCGCTCCAACTTGGAACTGTTTTGGGATCGGCTGTTTCTCGCCGCGGTCGAGGATGTTGCGCCGAGTCGCATTCACGAGATTCCGGCCTCGCGGGCGGAATTGCGATACTTGGGCTTTCCGCGCGAGTATTCCCCCGACGGGAAAGGCCCAAACCTGTTGGATTACGCCAATATCGATTACACACTGTCGTGGAAGTCGCCAGCGGGGTTATTCACGCGATTTGGCGACGTCCGCGAACTGATCGACGCGCCGGACGATGCGTTCGTCATCTTCGGACCGGGAGAAGAGGTGGCCATGGAATTCCAGACCGATGAACTGCCCGATCCGCCCCCGGGTTACGTGCGATCTTGGATGCTGAATACGGATAGCTACTGCAAAGACATGGACTTGTACACGGCCGCCGGGGAGACGCTGGCCCCCCTGCCCTTCCACGGCATGTCCCGTTATCCCTACCCGCCGGAGGAAAGGTACCCCGATACGCCGGCCACGCGCCGCGCGCGGGAAATCTTTAACACCAGGCAGGTCGGTCCTCCGATACTGACGGCGGATTGAAAGACGCCTTCCCAAGAGGAGCCTATTGGCCGACGTCGTGCGAATCGGTCGCGTTGCTTCGAGCGGGCGTTCCATCGGGTACCGGCGTCGCCGGTTGCAACTTCCCCTTGCGGATAACGCCGATTTGGGCCGGCCGACGATTGGCGCCGAGGTCGTCCCACTCGATGCGACCGGTAATACCCAAATACGGTGCCGAATCTCGGAGCAACCGCGCGATGTTCGCCCGATCCACGATTGGTTGCTGCGGCGACGAGGCACGGATCGCCGCGCGCAATAGCAGGCAGGTTGCGTCGTACGTTGCGGCGGCGGCGTAGTCGGCTTTCCGGTTGAATCGGCTTTCGAAGCGTGCGAGCCAATCTTCGAGCCGATCGGAAGGTTCGATCACCAACGGGCACAGAATCCCTTCGGCGGAATCGCCGACCGTTTCGAGAAAGGCGCGACGCCCTCCCCTTGCGTCCGTTGCGAGGATGCCGGAATAGCCGGCAGCGCGGAGCGTTAGCACCGCATGGGCAGCGATGGGCGCTCTGGCAGTCACTAAGACGCACTCCGGATTGGCGGATACGATCTTCGCGGCGATGGCGGCCAGCGACTGTTCCTCCTCCTTGCCTGAGCTCTGAACGATCCACAAGCCGGCTAGGGTGATACGATCGGCCGGTAAGTGCGGGCGCAATTCCTGCCAAAATCCGCGGGAATCGTGGTCTGGGCCGCTGATTACCGCAAGAGACCTCGCCGAGACGGCCAAACGTTGGGCCAGTTGGGGAGCGATCAGGTGATCACCCGGCAGGACGCTGAAAGTCCACGGCACGTTCGCGAGATTGACGCTCTTGGCCGTGGACACCGCGGAAATCAGGGGAACGTGGGCCTTGGCGACGAGTGTCTCGGCCAAATGGGTGGCCTCGCCGTCGATGCCTCCGATGATGCCGAGGGCCTGCTGCCGGAAGATGATATCCGACAGAACGGCGGCCCCGCCGGTCCACGGCGACTCGGACCACGCCGGCGACAACTTGAGAGGGCGACCGTCGAGGCATTCCCCGGCGATGTCCTCCCTGGCCATTTCAGCCGCGAGCCATGCCGACGTGTCGGGGTCTTGATCGGATTCAAACGGACCAAAATACCCGATCGCTATCCCGGCGCTCACATCGGCGAACGACGATCGCAAGTCGGGAATGGTCGGGGACTCTGCGTGACGGAAATCGCGGTGAGGTGATGCCGAGGTCTCCGCCGCCGTTTCACTCCTTAATTGCAGCGAGGGCGTTGCCGCCCAGCAAATGCACACGAGCAGCGAAATGAGTTGACGACAAAAAAGCGCCGAGCGACGCCGTCGTCGGTGAGGGGCATTTGGCATGCGGAGTCGTCCGCCGGTCAATTCTGGTGGAACTGCGTCAGGTCGCCGGGGGGTGTTCGGATATGATCCGTGTATTTCCCGATCTCGCCGGAGGGAATGTTCAATTCCTCCCGGGAGTAGTAATGCCACCGACCGCCCTCATGAATGGCCAGAAACACCTCGTCACGTCCGTCCAAAGCGGCCGAGAATTGGATCTTGCCGATGACGCCCTGCCAGGGTTCGCTTCGATAAGCCAGGACGTCCCGGATCTTGGCGCGGTTCAGTCCGGCGAGTTGGATCGCCCAGAGAAGCATTCGCGTACCATCGTAGGCATGAGCGGCGTAGGTGTCCGGTTCCACGCCGAATCGCTTCGTGAATTGCTCGCGGAATTCCTTGAGCATCGGATCATCCCGTTCCGGATTCCAGGGTGACGCACAGACGACGCCTTCCGCGTTGCTTCCGGCGATTCCGGTGAATTCAGGCCCCAGGCAACGATCGCACGCGAAGAACGGTTGCTTCATGCCCATCGCACGCATCTGGTTCAGAATCCGCGCGCCGTCGTCGGCGTCGCCCCAGTGCACGACGGCCTCCACGCCGGCATCTTTCAAACGTTGCAACTCCAAGGCGAAGTCCGGTTGTCCCACGAAATAGGCCATTTCCAGGGGCACGGGCTTACCCAGTCGCCGACTCCCATCGCGAAGCTCCCGAACGCCGAAGCGACCGTAGCGATTGCTGGCACGGATGATGCCGAGTTTGTGGATTCCGACCTTGCGATAGATGTAGTCGATCAGCAAGTAGCACTGCCTGCGGTCATCGGAGATCACCCGAAAAACCCAGGGAATGTTGGTTTCGATGAAGGTGGGGTCGGTGTCGCCGGTATTGATCATGGGAATCTCAGCCTTCAGCGCTACCCGAATGGCGATATGGCTGTTGGCCCCGTCGATGGTGCCGACGATCGCCCAAACCTGATCCTTGTAGGCGAGATTGATGATTTCGTTTCCCGATGATCCCCAGAGTCCGTTGTCATTGCGAACGACCAACTCAAAGGGAATGCCGCGAGGGCGATAGCCGCCCTGTTCGTTGGCTTCTTCCACCGCCAGTTGGGTGCCTCTTAGCATCATTTGTCCCAGGTTTTCCTCGTGGCTTCTTCCGCCCGTGGCGACCGAGACGGTCGGCTCGATCGGGCCGAGAAAGCCGATCTTGACCGTCTCGACGTGCTCAGGCTCGGGAATGGCGCGGCCCGGTCCGGTGTATTCCATCTGGACCAAAAAATGGCGCTTGAAGGGCGCCACATACCCGAACGGTTCGAGATCGCGCGGCGTGTGACCATAGTTGCGGTCGATTTTCAGCGGCAGTTGAGGGACGCGATAGGGATCGTGGATGGCGTGCACGGCGTCGAGCACCGGCTTCATGCTGGGTTCGATGGGAACACCGAAGTCGGAAGGAACTGTCTGCGCCGGTTGAGTCGTTTCCTCTCCCCGAACCGATTTCTCATAGACCAACAATCCGGTTGTCGTGGCCAACACGCAAAGGGCAGTAACGATGGGTCGCATATCTCACCTCCAAGTAACTCTTTACTCTTGTCGGGGCCGCGGCTGTCCGTAAGTCATTTCGAACCGTCGAACTATTTCGGACTTTCGGACTGCGGGGATGTCGTTGCGACGGTTTCCCGCCATTCGGAAAGCTTCTTGACGCCCGAATAATATCCTTTGCCGATGCCGTGGGATAGTCCGTGCGCCGTGGCGATCCAGACGTCGTCACCGTCGAAATCGGCCCCGATGATGAAATTGTGGGCGATCGAGACATCCAAGGGAACTTCACGGAGCAATCGCCCGCGGCGATAAATCTTGGCACTCCCGCCGGGGTTATCTGCGTTGCGATAATAGGAAACGTAGGTATCGGTGGGGTAATGCGCCACCACCCCCAACCCCTTGTCCGTGCACAGCCACGCCTCGTCGGCCGAACGACCTTTTAGGAAATTGGTGAAGTCGCTGGGGATTCCCGTCTCGTGCGCGTAGAAACCGCGCCAATGGCGACCGTCGTAGCGGCAACTGCCGAAGTAGGACGAGACCCAAAGAGCACCGTCGGCAAAGCTCGCCGCGGTCGTGATAACGTGGATGATCCCGTCATCGCGATAGAGGTCGATTTCCATCTCCTTGTCCGGATCGAGGTAGACTTTCCACTTCTCCGTAGGGAGGTCGAACTCCAGGCAACCGCTTCCCCAGACGGCGAGAAAGACTTTGTTGACGGTCGGGGCGTAGGTGACGTTATAGTTCCATATCTCCTCCATGGGCGCATTCTTTTCCGTAAAGACGTCCCACTTGCCGGTCACGAGATCATAACGACTGGCGCCCGCCGTGGTCGCGCACCAGATATGATTGTTTTCCACGGCGACGCCGTAAACGACATCGTTGACCAGGCCGCTATTGAGTTGATGGAAATGATCGAAACGGCCACCGGAGAATCGAGCGAGGCCGCCTCCGAAAAGCCCCAGCCAAACGTCGCCGGTCTTCGGATCCACGTCGATGGAGGTGACCGCCCTCCAAGGCAGGCCGTCGGACTCTTTCCAGGACTGCATGGCGCCGGTTTTCTTGTCCAATCGCGCCAGGCCGTCTTCCGTACCGATCCAAATCGCCTCGGCGGTCGCCTTCACACAGAAGATGTGATCGTTGGGAAGCCCGTCGTCTACGGTGTAGTTCTTCCAATGAGTGTAAACATAGGGCAAATCCTCATCGGATATTCCCTCCACGCTTTGCCCGAAGGCCAACGCGGGCGGAGCAGGTTCCTGTTGCGTTTCGGCGTTTTCCGCAGTCGAGAGTCCTGCCGTCCAACCGGCCAAAATTAGCATGGCTGCAAATCGCGACCACAGTCGCCCAGCGCGGTAGCTTGTTCTCATGGTCCGACCTCCGTTTGCATGGTGTTGATCACGCGATTACGCATCATGATGGGTGCCTACAGGGTACGAAGATATTCGATGAGATCGTTCAGTTGATCCTTCGTCATGTCGTTCGTAACGCCGTGTTCATCGTAGGGATTGAATCGCGTCCAGATTTCCTCCAAAGTTTCGGCGATGCCGTTGTGGAGATAGGGCGCGGAGTTGTAGACGTTGAATAGTTGCGGGGTATCGAACAGGCCGTGCTCATCGAGCGGCATCTTGGTGCCGACGTCGTGGATGCGACGATCCGTGTAGAGCGGCGGATAGTGGCATGTGCTGCACCGCTTCTCCATGGGTATAAGGCGCCCGTCGTTGGTCATCGTACGATAAAAAATCTCTTTGCCGCGGCGCTGCGCCGGCGTCAATTCCGCGCCAAAGGGACGATGGCGGTTAGGCGGTGAAGGGATCGTGCAAATGTAGTAATCCAGCGCGGACAACTCCTCGGGCGTGAAGGGGTGGATGCGTGTAAAGAACACGGCAAGCCGCGGACCGCACTGCCGAGATAAGGAGGGATTCAGCCCCTCCCACTTGAAAGGCGCCGTGTCCAGAATACCCCGCAGGGTGCGGTTATCCACGGGATTGACGCCGATTCCGTCGGGTTCGATGTCGTAGGTCAAACCCTCTACGTGGCCGTCCGGGTGGCAACTGGAGCAGGCGAATTGCCGCTGAAATGTATTCGCGGCGGAATGAAAGACACGCTCGCCGAGACGCTCCTTGGTGATGACTTGAGGACCGCCGAGATCCACGACTCCCGCCGACTGGAATGTCTTCAGATCGATGACGGCGATGCGATCGTCCAGCGAGGCCGCCACAAAGGCCCGATCGGCGGCAGGCGCGATGGTGATGCCTCGCGGGCAGAGGGGAGTTTCGATCCAGCGAAGCATGAACTCCGAGGCCTTGCCCAAGTGGTTGGGAATGACCTGACTGCGCTCCGTTTCGTCGGCGGACTGGAAAATCGCCAACAGCTTGTCCACCGCCACGACGGCCACCCGGTTCGAGGCGGCGCTGGTCACCAGGGCGTATTTGCCGTCCTGTGTAATCACGACGTCCGTGGGATCGGGAAAAGCGATGCCGGGTTCGTCCAACAGAACCTGATCGACGCGACCGTCCCGCCACAGAATGCCCAATCCGTTGGTGATCGTCCAACCTTGGACGACTCGCGTCATTGGAACCACATTCTTGTGCCGGTTCAGGGTGAAAAGGGCGAATTCGCCGTTGGGGTGCCAAGCGATGCCACGGAGTCCGTTGGCGCCGGGCACCATGGCACGCAGCATCACCATTCCCCGCTCGGCGTCGATCAAGGTCACTTCGGAACGCGCTGCCGTACGAAACGGGACGAAGTGCGATAGCACATTGGTGCAGGCGATCCAATGACCGTCCGCGGAAATGGCTGCGGACCAAGGTCCTCTTCCCGCCGCCAATCGTTTGACTTCGGTACGTTTGCCCAGATCGACGACCGAGATGTCTTCGGAGAGCGTATTGAGGACGTATAGGAACTCGCCTCGGCGATCCACGACCAATCCGTGCGGTTCGTCTCCCACGGGGATCGTCGCCGTCACCTTTCTCGACTCCGTGTCGATCACCGAAACGGTGTCGTCCAATCGATTGCTGACAAAAGCGGTCTTTCCGTCCGGGGTGAACGCCACGTCGTGCGGTTGCGTGCCGACGGGAATCTCCGCCACTTTGCGGAGGGTTGCGATATCGACGACGATGACGCTCTTGGCCCCTTCACAGGCCGCATAAAGCTCTTTACCGTTGGGACTGACCGCCAAATTGACGGGTGTCTTGTACTCCGGTTCCGCCTCTTCGCGTTCGCGCTGCTTGATGGGATGCGAAGCTTCGGCCAAGTTATCCGGAATCCGGAACGGTTTGCCGTGGGCGTTCTCATGGCAGTTCAAGCAGGTGGCCGCATTCACCTTCAGCAGACCATTCTTTTCGGCGGCTTGCGGTCGCGAATGGGTTTCGGCATGTTGGCTGCCGGGACCGTGACAGGCCTCACAGGAGACGCCTTCATACACCGAGGCCGTTTCAAGCACGTGCGACGCGGGTCGATGGTAAAGCGACGTGTGACACTTGAGGCATTCCAGCTTGGTTCGCGGGTCGCCGGTAACCCCCATCGAGGTTGCGATTTCGCGCGCTTGAGGCGTCGCTAAGACGGCGAAGGCATCGGCGTGACTGCTCCGCCGCCATGAACTGAAATGATCTTGTTTCTCCGGTCCCTCGTGGCATTCTGCACAGGAGGCGGCGCCCACGAACGCCGGTTCCTTCGGCGACGTTGGGAAGGAAGGAAAGGAAGGCTTAGTGAACTCCGCGTTTTCAGGCGTGGGATGTTGGATGAGTTCCCAGGCTTTGTCCATATCCAATCGCTCGCCCTTCAAAACGGCGTCGTGTGAGCCTTTCGGTCCGTGGCAGGAGTTGCATTCCTCTCTCGAAGGCAGGCGCAGGCCCCTTTTCATGGCCAATTCGCGATTCATCATCACGGCGGCGTCGGCGTACTCGCTGCCGGGGCCGTGACAATGTTCACACTGCACCCCGTCCTGAATCGCGAACGTCGGGTCGCGCTCCCAGGGTTCGGCCTCGGCGGCGGTGGCATGGCAGCCCAAACAGAGCGGCGATTGCTGGGGCGGAACGGGGACGCCGCTCAACTTGGCGATTTGCCTCGCCTCCGGTTTCGATAAGGCGGCGTACGCGTCGGCGTGCCGAGACCGCGCCCAAATCGAACATTGATTGCCCATCGCATCGCCGTCGTGACATTCCGCACAGACCTTGATGCCGACATAAACGGGGTGCCGTGAGGCCCCCTCGAAGGCCACCGCGGTCTTGCCCAAGGCAAGGATGATCGCACCAAAGTAAGGCAGCCATTGGGTCCCGACGTTTCGTCCCCGCGAGAACATTGCCACCCTCCGAGCATGGTTGCCGTTCGCGTGCCGCCTTCAGGGGCGAGGCGACGCCGCGATGCGGCTATTCACCGCCTTCTTCCGTCAAAAACAATTCCCACCGTCCTCTTTCGGACTCATTCCGGTTGATTGACCTCCAGCACCCGGTCGGCGGGAACGTCGGCAAGGACGGTTTTTGAACCGTTCGGCCAACGTATCTCGACGCGTTCCACGACGGAAACCGTCCCCAGCCCGAAGTGGACCCGCGGATCCATTTGCGATAAATAACCTCGCACCGGAACGGCATCGCGAAACTGGGTTCGGCCTCCCGCCGTGATCGTCACGCGTGCGCCGACGGCGTCGCGTTTGAGGGACGCGAGTCTTGGACGCACCATCATCCAATAATTTCGGTTGCCGCCGTCGTTTCGCAGAATCTTGGCCTCGCTGTTGAGGTTGACGACGATCAGGTCGAGATCCCCGTCGTTGTCCAGGTCGCCGCAGGCGACGCCGCGGCCCACCCATTTTTCGCTGAAATAGTCGCCCGACGACTTGGCCACGTCGGTGAAGGTGCCGTCTCCGTTGTTGCGTAGCAGAACGTCCTCTTCCGGAAATTCGTGATGGGCATTGCCGTTGGCGACGAAGATGTCCACCAGGCCGTCGTTGTCGTAGTCGAAGAGCACGCTGCCCCAACCTGTGTATTGGCCGCACACCTGTGCGACGTTGGCACGCGCGGTCACATCCTCGAAATATTCTCGCTTATTGAGCATCAAACATCCGTAGTCCATATCCGGAATGAAAACGTCGAGGAGATTGTCGCGATTGACGTCCGCGAAATCCGGCCCCATCGAGGATACGCCCTGGCCGCCCTCTCCGAACGCGAGTCCCAGCGGCAGGGCTTCGTTCAGGAAGGTGCCGTCGCCTTGATTCCGGAAAAAGTCGTTGGCCATGGCGTCGTTGGTCACGAAGATGTCCAGGAGGCCGTCGTTATCCAGATCGACGGCGGTGGCGCTCATCCCGCGGCCTTCGGGATTGAATAGGCCGGTCTCGCGCGTCACGTCGGTGAAGGCGCCGTCGCCGTTGTTGCGGTAGAGAAAATCGGGCTGACCCTTATAGCTCAAGGGACCGGGAAAGTTGTCCGCGCGATAATATGCCGAGAACGCCCCGAGATCGTATTCCAGGTAATTGCAGACATAGACGTCGAGATACCCGTCGCCGTTATAGTCGAACCAAGGCGCCGAGAGCGACCAGTGCGGATCATCCAAGCCGGAGCCTCGTGAGATATCGGTAAAGGTGCCGTCGCCGTTGTTGCGATACAGGACGTTCGGACCGTAGTTGAGAACGTACAGATCCAGGTCGCCGTCATTGTCGATGTCGGCGGCGGACGCACCGAAGCTGAACGATGGATCGCCTACGCCGGCCTCGTCGGTGACGTCGGTGAACGTCCCGTCTCCGTTGTTGCGATAGAGTGCGTTTCGGAGTTTTCCCCGGAGGTGGCGGCCTCGATTGTCGCTGACGCCCGGCGTCCACGCCCCGTTGGGAAAATAGATGTCGAGCCAACCGTCGTTGTTGTAGTCAAAAACGCACGCTCCCGCGCCGGAGCCTTCGACGATATTGCTTAATTCGAGGTCGCCGATGGAATGCCGGAATGTGATCCCGGATTGCGCGGTGACGTCCGTGAAAACAGGCAACTCCGGTTCGGCGCCGGAGGACTGCACGGATAGGGTCAGGGTTGCAATGGCCGCCATGCCGATCGCCATAAAGCGGATCGAAGCCCTGCTGTTTCGGATGTGCCGGTAAATATCGTTCATGAAGTGCATCCTGTGGATTCAGTTTGCCGGTGACGGAGCGGGGCTCCCGTTCGCTGTGGAGATTGCTTGCCCGTTCGGGAGTGCCTGCTCTCGAGTTGCGTCCCAAGCGGCGCCGAAGTCGATCCATTCGATCCACGACTTCAACGACTCGGATGGGTAGCTTTCCCCCTGGCGATTCATTGGGACCGCTGGCATGGATGCGACCGAGCCATCCCAGGGCCGAGCAGTGTTCGTTCCCGCAAGATGCCAGATGATCGGGCTGAGGCGTGCATGGCCGGGCACGATGTAGCGTCCCTTGCCATTTTGCCAATCGGGGTTCTCGGGGGCCGTCAATATGCGGAAGGCCTCGCCCGCGGCGGTGCGTTCAGATTCGGAGTCGGCGGGAACCGTTTGCCACAGTCGGGGCGAATGCGATCCGGTCGGACCGTGGCAGTCGCCGCAATCTCGGGCCAAGAGCGGCCAAATATCGTGGAGAAAGTCCCGCGTACGGCGTTGGTTTTCGGGCGGGGCCATGACGGGAGCAGGCTCCCAAAGGGCGTCCGCCATGCGGTTATCCGGAACCAGTTCGCGGTCCTCGTGACAGCCGATGCAGCCCTGGTAGAAACGGTTTTGCGCCCAAATCCAACCGCAGCTACGCAAGTTCATGCCGCGCTCGTCGACAAGCTGAATCTCCAAGGGTACTCCGCCGGGAACTTTGACCTGAAAGGACCCGTCGGGGTAAAGCGGAATTTCGCCCAACAAACGCCGCACGGCACCGTCGAGGGCGGTGGGATCGCATTCTTTCCCGTTCCGAGTGATTGGGACGCCTTCGAGTATCCTGACGGCCTTGGCCGTTCCGGCGGCGATTTGTTGCTCTTTGGGCAGATCGCTGATGTTCACGTTGAGACAGTAGAGGGTTCCCAGCGGGTCGTGATCGTCCACGACTGAAGAACGTCCATCCGGTTGCGGTCGGGCAGCCAGGATTTTGGCGTGAAAGTCGTGATACCTTGGGTCATCGAAGAGCGGCGTCCACTCTCCATCGGTGAGACGCAAGATTCCCACCGCATGAGATGCCGAACCGTCGCGAGGACGCCGCGAAACCAAGATCTTGTCCTCCGCGAAAAAGGAAGGCGAGTGATACACGTAGTTGTCATCCGTTTTCAGAGTGCCGTACGTCGCCAAAGGACGGCGCAGATCCACGGACGCCAACTCCCCCGCGCCGTCCCAGGGGACGACGTCGGATTCCACGAAAACCAACTTGCCCAAAAGCCCGCGAGGAATCGCAACCGCCATGCGTTTGCTGAGCTTGCCGACGTTTGCGCACATCGGCATAACGTCGGTCCCGTCGGTATTGATTGCCTGAAGGTCGATCCACCCCTTCCAACCTCGCGCGAGACTATGTCTCCGCCACGCGGAGTAGACGATGCGACCGTCCGGTAGGACGCTCGGATCGAAATCCCGCGACAGGTTCGCCGTCAATCGACGCACTTGCGTGCCGTCGGGGCGACAGGAGTAGAGACGCGTTACCGGCAAGGACGAGGCTTCGGCGCGAATGTCGGACAATTCCCGTACGAAGCCGATCAGCGTCCAAGCTTCGTCCGCGGATCGAAACGTGAATTTCCCTTCGATCTCGGCCTCGCCGGAAGGTTGTGACGATGCCGGAGCTTGTTGAGGCGGCGGTGTTACGGCGACCAACATGAACTGACGCGGTAGATAGTGGGGCCGGCGACAGTTCCCGAGGTCTCGGGTAATTTGGCGGACCTCGTGCGTCGCAATATCCATTTCGAAGATGTTCCAGGGGTCCGTTTCCCGCTGTTTTCCCGAAAAAAGCAAGTGGCCGGCGTCGTACGAGACCTCGGGATCGGCCGCGCTGTGAAACTGCGGAACCAGCACCTCGGGGGCGACTCCGGGCCGCAGCAGTACCAATCGGGCACCCTCTAAGTAGTCGCTGGTCGTCAAATCGGCGGAGACTTGCGCGGCCTTTTCGCAGGGATGTGGAAAGGGAACCTGCACCAGGACGACCGGATAGGGCAAACGATCCCAACCATGAAGCTCACCCGCGACCACTGCGGCACAAGCGGCCTGAAATATGCCGAGCGTAATTCCTGCGAGCAACACGCTGCTGATATTGGGTTTTGTTCTCATTGACGCATCCGCACAAAACTTCCTGATTCTCGTACGTGATCCAAGATCATTTTGAAGAGAGCGACCGCTTTGCAGATGCGACTCCCGGCGGCGCGCGAATCGCAAACATCGCGACGAATCTCGCGAAAGGTTGAGTTCGTCATCACGGTAAGTATACAACTTTTCGCAGAAGATTCACGCATTTCGTCACTTCGATACTTGATAAGACTGCTAGTGTTACGCTTGTGTGGATCGTCGGTTCGACGATGTCGAGCGGATACGGTTTTTCGACGGCCTTTGGGTAAGCCGATTTCCAGGCGGACCTGCTAAGATGAATGCAGGGCGATTGAGGTCGGGAAACGTCCCTCCTAATCGACGCAAAAACGATGAAAAATGTAAACATTCGCAGGCAAATAGCGCGAGAAGCGGCGCGACTGCTCTTGCGTCAAGAGGAATCGGATGTGGCGACAGCCCGGACTCGGGCGGCGATGCGATTCGCCCAAGGAGTCGCTTCCGGCAAAGACTTGCCTGGCTTCTCTGAGATTGAAACACAATTGCAGAATCTTGCCCGAGCGTCGGAGCCTCAGTTTCGCCGCACCCGGATTCAGGAAATGCAGCGGGCGGCTTTGGAACTCATGCGATTGCTCTCCGCGTTTTCGCCGCGACTGGTGGGCGATCCCGCTTTTGGATTCATCTTCCGCGGTCGCGAAATACACATCGAAATCACCGCCCCCTCGTGTCGCGACATCCAAGAGGTGCTGGAGAGGAGCGGAATCGGTTTCGCCGAACGGAAGTCCGTGCCGCCGGATAATCTTGCGCGCGTATCTGCGACGACACTATCGCTACACAGCCGCTTTCCGGTCCTAGTCACCGTGCTCGCTCCGACGGTCTCCGTGGATGAAAAAGTTGAGAGCAATCCAACGTCGGGGATTGGGTTGGACGACCTCGACCTGCTGCTCCGAAATGAGCGATGGAGCGAAAGAAACGTGCCGCGGAATGCCGCGGTCGCGAAAATGCCGGCGAATCCCATACTCAAGTTCCGTCAACTCCTATCCGCTTTGGAATTCGTGCGGCAGGACGCCGGATCGCATCCGGAGGGAGACGCCTTGTATCATAGCCTCCAGGTTTTCGAATTGGCCTGGCGGGCCTATCCCTACGATGAAGAGTTTCTCTTGGCCGCCTTACTGCACGATGTCGGAAAAGCCATCGACCCTCGTGACCACGTCAAAGCGGGATTGCGAGCGATCGAGGATTGTACTTCGCCCAGGACCCGGTGGTTTGTCGAGAACTTGCCTTCGGCCAAGCAATGGTTGACCGGCAGTGCGGGAAGGCGGTTACGGGCTCGTTTGGAATCCCACCCGGATTTCGACCAACTGCTGGAACTGGCGCGAATGGACCGCCAGGGACGCAAGATCGGCGAGCCTGTTCGCGACCTCGACTCCGTTTTGGGCGAACTGGAACGTTTGGCTCGGGAAGACAATTGAGTGGGCGGCAAACGACGTCGGGATAGTCGGCGTTGTGCCCGTCTTCAGGACTTTTATTCCCGAATCTGCTCCTGAATGCCGGCACTCCAGGCGGAGCGAGCCGATCGTAACTGCGATTGCGCGGTCGGTCGCCCGAAAGAAGCGACCCGCGCGGCGGTGGATGGTGTGGCGTGGGAGGTCTGAACGACGGACGACTCGACGTCGGTCGCGGACTCTTCGGAACTCCCGTACTCCTCGTACGATTCCCAACGTTGTACGCCTTGGGCCAGAAGTGCGTCGTCGGTCGTCTCCGGGGTGGCATAGAGCGATTCCAAGGCTTTTCGCGCCGCCTTGTGTTGGGGATCACGACTGATGGCGTTTCGCAGGTATTGCTCGGCCAATTCGACCCGACCTTGCTGGGAAAGAACGAAGGCCATGTTGCAACAGGCGTCCGCCTCGCTTCCCGCCTTGCGAAACTGCTCCATGGCCTCTTCGTATCGGCCTTGAAAACCGTACGCCAATCCCAAATTGTTGCGATATCGCTCGGTGGAGGGTGCGATGGCCACCGCCTTGAGAATCGCAACCTCGGCCTTTGCGAACTCATTTTGAAGCAGGAATGAATAGCCGAGGTCGTTGAACAGTTCTGGGTTTCCCGGGCTCAGTCGGATGGCTTGCGAATACAAGGCTTCCGCCTCCGTGTATCGCTGCTGCCGGTCGGCGACGACGGCGAGACGGTGAAAGGCCTCGTACCGATCGGGACGCGCGGCGATCAATAGTTCATAAGCTCCTCGCGCTTCCTCCCACTTTTTCACCCGCTCGAAGTTCTTGCCTTGCAGGAGTTGCGCGTTGTATTCCGCGTCCGAGATGGGTTTCGCCGCAGCCTGCTTCGAACTCGATTTGGAGTCCTTCGCGAGGCCGAGCGTGGATTCTCCGGGCATTGCGGAAAAGCCGGAATCCTTCTTGCTTTTGAACGCCTCCGAGAGGGTGCTGCAACCCGATTGCAGGCAAAGACATGCCAGCATAACGGCGAAGATTGACGGCATCTTGATCTGCATGGCCGTTGGAACATCCTCCCTATTATTTGCGGAAATGTCCACTGCGGGTTTGGGCACTTCCAATTCTTGGCAGTCTGCGTCGCTCCAGGCCTGGCGGGCCGGCGCGGGACGTTGCCGTTTTCGACTCACCCCTACCTTCGGATTCCCCCGAAGGAGCGACCGTAGCCGCCGCCGTAGCCGACGCCCGTGCCGTAGGTGTCGTTCAGCGTGCGGTAGTAGGCGGCCTCGCCCTCCACGGCGCTCAGACCGGCGGTAAAGCCGGGGGCCGTGATCACCCGGCCGTCGATCTCCTCTCGCGGATAGCCCAACTCTACCAGCAGGTTCACGATCGCCTCGCGCCGGGCCTGATCCAAGGCCGGGTTCTTCTCGTCCGGCAATTCCTCGACCACCACCGGGAAGGGAACGTGCGGCAGTCGCAACGCCGCCGAGAGCAGGTGCTTGCGGCCCAGCGGCGTCAGTTCCGCCGTCTGCCCCACGAATTCATGGTCGTAGAAGATGAAGTCGCCCGCCTCGGCGTTGGTCTGCATCGTCTCCCAATGGGCGTCGGTGACCTGGCCCAAGGGGAAGGGGCGATCGTAGCCCGGTCCCTGCTTGGCCTCCCGCATCGCGCCGTGGCAACCGCTCAACAGCAGCAGCAAGGCCAACCCGCCCATCACCTCCGCTCGCCTTCGCCGCGATCGCGGACTCGCATCTCTCTGATCCGACCGACGCCGTTCCATGGCTCACGCTCCGGGTCTTGTTTCGCTTTCCGCCTGTTTTCCCGGGCTCGCGCGATCCCGCGCGAAGCCGCCTGAATCTCCGGCCCGCGGCCTTCAGTCTCCGTGACCGAAGGGTCCGGAAATCATCGCCGGACCGCCCGCGTTGTAACGCCGACGGAGATTGGGCCACGTCGTGCCGTCGTACTCCGCCGTGGGCCGACCCTCCAGGTGTCCCTTGATGAAGAACTCGTGGTTCGTCGGTTCCGTGACGTCGAAGCCCGGCAGCGGCGGCGTCTCCTCCGGTTCCATGGGGTGGACCAGCTCCGGCGTTACCAGGATGATCAACTCCGTCTCGTTGCGGGACATGCTGCGGCGACCGAAGATTTGGGCCACGATCGGCAGGTCCCCCTGGTTGTTGCCCGACATCGAGTCGTCCAGCAACCCGGCCAAGGCCAGGGTCTGGCCCTCCCGCATCTCCACCGTGGTGGTCACCGCCCGAGTCCGCAGGCCCGGCGTCCCGTTGACCTTGTTCTTGTTGTCGATCTGGCTGAACTCCGGCGAGACCTCCAGGCGGATGAGGTCCTTATCGAGGACCGTGGGGAGGAAGGTGATGATTGCCCCGTAGGCCCGGAAGTCCGTGGTCACCGCCCCCACCCCGTTCACGCCCACCGCGGTCGGTACGGCGAACTCGCCGCCCGCGATGAAGGTGGCGGGCCGACCGCTCAGCGTCACCAAGGTCGGTTCGCTGAGCATCCGCAGCACGCCGTGCTCCTCCAGGTAATGGATGCCGAATTTCAAGTCTCCGCCGTCGAAGGTCCCCAGGATCGAGGCCGTCCCCGAGGAACTCAGATTCAGCAGCGATTGGATCAGGAACTTGCCCTGATCGAGATTGAGCTTCATGTCCACGCCGAAGTTGCGGGCCGCCGTGCGATTCAACTCCGCGATCTTGACCTTCAAGGCGACTTGCGCCGGACCGGGAATGCGAAGCAGGTTGATGACTTGGAGGGCGGGCAGGTCCTGACCGGCGGCCATACGGCCCACCGGGTCGTCGGCCTGTCCCTCGGCCACGCCCCGGGCCCGGACCAATTCGCCCCGGATCACGGCCATGATTTGGGCGGCCTCGGCGGCATCCCGGGCCTGGCCCCGCACGATCAGCTTGTCCCCCACCGCCGTCAGTTCGACCTTGCTTTCCGGGAACAGTCGGGCCAGGTGCGATTGCAGCAGGGAGTAACGCTCGGTCTGCTGCTTTTCGATCTCGGGGTCGGGCTTCACGCGGACCAGGTACGTCACCGGGCGATAGCGTTCGTCGGCGAACCAGAACGTGACGTGCGTGGCCCCCTGCCCCTTGCCCAAAATCGCAATCTCGCGGGGCGTAAACTGGCTCACGTCGCAGACCGCCGGATCGACCACCGCCGTACGGTAGACGTCCACCTTGGTCCGCAACAACTTGCTCCGCCGCACGATCACCGTCAACTCCCCCGACTCCTCGATGATTTCGAAAGGACCGATGGTATCTCGTGTTTGGGATTCGGCGACCGTGGGTTCGGGAGTTTGGGCGGGCGTCGGTTCATTTGCCGTTGTCGGCGCCGGTTGCGGGAGCGGTGCCGGCTCCTCCATCGAGGTCAACGCGACTTGCCGATGAGGCCCCGCGACCGACGGCACGGAGGACTCGGCTTCTACGGCCTGAGAGTTCGCCTCCGCGAATTGAACTTCCGCAAACGACGGTTTCTCATCCAAAACCGGGGTGTCGTCGAGGAATATCCAGGTTTCAGGTGGGCTTTCCGCCGCGACATCCCCGGAACCTTGCGCACGTTCCAACGTTCCTGCATCCCTGAGGATCAAGACTTGCTCTTGAGCCGCGACGGTGATTGGAAAGATGGCCGCCGAAAGCAAGAGAAGAAGGCGGATGGAGCAATCCTTGCCCTGCATGGAGACATCCTTGTCGCTGGAATATTAGAACGCAAACCGAGCGGTCAGGGTGTTCGCCCAATCGTTATGGGGCAACCCCTTCCGGCGCAGTCTTGATAAGAGTATCGAGAATTGTGATCGGTTGTGTTGAAGAAAAGGGACGCGTTATGCCGGAGAGTTCGCTCGTATCCCTCTAAAGAAGGGGTTAGTCTTGCCCCGGGGAGCCGGATCTCTCGCCGTCACTGTCGTGATTCCCATTGACGTTGTTCTTCGGTGACCGCCGCGGCGGTTCGACCGGCATCCGGACCTGCGGTTTGCGATTGGCGCGGAGGATTCGTTCCTTGCTTTTGGAGCCTAGAACCTCGGCGAGTTGGGAGTCCGCCTGTGTCAACGCATCGCGCACTACATCCTCCGCGTCCTTATCGGTGTTGGCGATTTCATCCAACACGGTGAGAAGGGCTTCCACGATTCGGGTCTTGGGCTTGTCGGGCTTCGACGAATTCGATGGGCCGTTCTCAGGAGTCTGCCCCGTCGCAGGTGCAGGCAACTCTTGTTTGGCCCGACTGGGGGAGGACGCTGAGTCGGCGGGACCATCCTGACGGGGCGAACCGGCTTGGCCCTTTGGGACACGACCGTTACCGGCCAATGCCTGCGACAATTCTTTGTCCGCCTCCAAGAGCATTTTTCGAACGGTACGAATCGACTCGGGATCGGCGTCGGTCTCGTCGAGCTTGTCTAAAAGTCGGCGGACGATCTCATTTTTAACATCAGATTCATTTTCCTTCGCCTCAGCCGAATTCTTGGCCGCATTGGCGGTAGCGTCGGTGGGTTCTTCTGCGGCACCGCGAAGAAAACAGCCTGAGCACAGCAGCAGTGCCGGACTAAAAGCCAATAACAAGAGAGCAGAATGGCGAGTTCTCATATAAGCCCTCGGCGACGCAAAAAGAGAGGGGCAAATTCTCCTGACGAAACCTACACGATTGCTTCTCTCTATAGAATAGGCAAAATGAGTTGCCTTGGCAAACTGGAAGCAGTCCCTCAGTGTTGTCTTGTATGCAGCCCTAGAGGGGATAAGGCTTGCCGGTTTATTGCAGCCGGTGGATTCAAGCGTACCGTTTCAGAATCCGGTCCATCAGCCGGGGACAGAAGCGACTCAACAGGACCATGCCCTTGCCCCAAACGTGCGGAATGATTTCGGCCTTTCCGCGTTTCATGGCCTGGACGATCTTTCGGGCGACGTATTGGGGCGAAACCGGTTTCGGCTCCGGCCATGCCGGTTCGGTGCCCCGCTCCAGCGGTCCGTCGAATAGTTCGGTCTTGGTCCTTCCCGGGCTTACTACGAGCACGTCGATTCCGTGACGAGACAATTCCGCTCGAATGGACTCGCTGAAACCCTGGACGGCGAATTTTGAGGCGCAATAGTAGCTTCGCCACGGGATGCCGCGGTGCCCCAAGATCGAACTGACGTTGACGATGATGGGACGATTCCCGTTCTTCAATAGCGGCAGTGCCGCGTAGGTCAGCTCGACGAGCCCGAAGAAATTCAACTCCATGACCTCGCGAAGGCGCTCGGGCGGCATCTCCTCGAATCGCCCCAAGGCTCCCATGCCGGCGTTGTTGACTAGGAAATCCAAGGCGCCTAGTCGTTCCCGGGCGACGACCGCTAGGCGATTTCTATTTTCCAAGGCCGCCATGTCGCCCGCGAAGACGATGACCTCGGTCCCATATTTTTCGCCTAGTCTTGCCAGTTCCTCCAGTCGTTCGGCCCGTCGCGCGGCTACGACGACCCGGCAGTGGCGGCGAATCAACTCTTCCGCCAAGGCCCTTCCGATCCCGCTCGATGCACCGGTGATGAGACCGCGGCTACCATCCAAGTTGCGACGGGCCACTTATTTCTCCCAACGACTAGAGACTGTAGGCCGTACGATTCCGAACCGTACTCGCGCGAATGACCGGGCAGTCGGGCGTCATTACCGTTGATTCGCGCCGGCGGCGTCTTGCCCCGGGGAGTCCACGCCCGGCGTCGGTGCCGTCCCTTGGTCGGGCACTGCCGCCGACTCGGGAGCGGGTGGGCTGAGCCACTTGCGGATGGGATCGATCGCACCCGTCTTGATCTTGATGCCCGCCCCCACCGTCGTCACGGCGATGGCGACAATGAGTGCGACATTGAATGCCCAGCGCTTCGGACCGCTACCCAACGCTTCTCCCAGTACCGATTTCTTGTTGACCATTAGGAAGAAGGCGAGGTACGCGATGGGTAGCATGGTGAGGCAAATGGCCGAGGCGAGAACGGGCATCCAAAGCGGGCTGGGCAATGCCGCCCCCAAGATTCCGATACTTGGCGTCAGGGCAAAGAGTCGGAAACGCTTCGCGGTATATTCCAGGCCGAACATTTCGCACACGGTGAACCCGCAAACCACCATGTGCGTGCTGATGGCACCGCAGGTCATGGCCAAGAATCCGAGGTCGAGAATGATTCGACCAAGATTGGATCCCATCAGTTGGGAAAAAACGGCTGCCGCCTCGACGGGTTTCAGATTGGTGTTGACCACGTCTTTGCCGTCATAGACGGTATTAGCCATGGCGATGATGACTAGAGATGTCACGATGGTGTAGGGAACGAGCATGGAGCTGATCAGGTCCCATTTGGCAAGCCCTTGGTGATACTTGCCCCATCCTTTTGCCAAGAGAGAGTAAGGATAGAGGAATGTCATATTGATGCCGACGGTGGCTCCAAGGGCGCCCAAGACCACCGTCCAACCTTTCGGATCGCTGGGCAGATAAAAACCGAAGAAGCCCCAAAAGACCCCCAGCCAATCCGTTTTGGAAAGGATGACTACGGCCAGGAAGGCGACGATGACGATCCGAATTACCCAGCGCAGAAAAGTTTCATAAAGCTTGATGCCGGCGGAGTGACTGCCGTAATTCCATACGGTGAAGATGTTGATCCCGAGGATGCAAAAGGCGACTCCAAATCGCACCACGTAAGAGAGCCAGGGGTGATCCGCCGGGGCGCCGAAGACTTGCGCCAGGTCCCAGGCGGCGCCGCCCGCGAGGCCGTATTGCGGAAAATGCCAGATCACCGAGGCGAGAATGGTCCCCAGCGCCCATAAGAAGGCCAAAATCCAACTCAATTCCCGGGCAAAGAGTTGATAGGGCCGTTCTCCCGTGTTCAAGACGATCTTCGCCAAGGCCGCGAACATTACCACGCCCAGCAGCATGGCGAGGGGTTGGACCCAGAGGAGCTTGTATCCGAACGAGGCACCGGCCATTACGGAGGCGGCGGCGCTTCCCGCTCCCAGGGTCATGGCGCTTTGCAACCAAGCCGGTCCGGTGAGCTTGGCATAGCCGCGAATCCGCGTTAGCAGCGGTTTTTGCTCCAATTCACGCAGCAATTGCTCATCCTTGGCGAGCTTTTCGGGATCCCATTTGGCTGCCATCGGCAAGCCTTTGCTGGACGTGCTCATTCCGCAGGCTCCTGGAAGCTGGGGTGTCACTTGCAGTCGAAACGCGATTCGACATCCGCCATGGCACTGATGGGCGATCGCCCGGTGGCTACGTATTTCTACTCCAAACCGTCACCGCAAGGCGGGATCCAGCCACGTCGCCAAACCAGTCGAAGGACGAAACTGCCCGGCCCTCGCGAAAAATCTTCGCCAAATTGCCCACCCGGCACCGGATGCCGCGAGCAACTTTTCCATCATCACCGGGTTCGGCGTTTCAAGCTTAGTCGCCGGGCCGCGTTTTTTCAATCAGGGTCGTTCGACTCTTGAGCGTTGAGGGGGCGGCTTTGCGTGAGCTTCGGCGACGAGCTTGCACAGTGTTGACTGCGAATGGGTTTACGCCGTCCGTCTCCGGCCTTGGCGGCGGCGTAGGTACCGCACTGGTATACGCCGCAGAATTCGACAAACGACAAACGGACCCTAGGGGGGGTAGGCTGATTGGAAGGTGTTTTGGGTCCATTCTCGCGAGAAGGATGGCGACAATTCCCGACGTATGCGTCCGGAGCAGTGGATCTGCCGAGCCAAGGCGCCGGCGGATGGACAGTCCTAAGAAAACATGCCAAACGCTGCGGGGGCGGTAAAGAGTCAATTCGTCCAAAATCCAAAACAAAAGTCCGCGCACGGTCGCGCGAGGCAAAGTGATATTGCGGTGAGCGACGGCGTCGGTGGATATCGGCCGCTAGTTTAGAAATCGACGCCGAAAATCGATCAGCGCTTCGACGACGGGCTTGGGCTGCCGGGTGATATCCCAAAGTCCGCCGTGAGGAAACTCGTGCGGTTCGGCGTCTCGTAATTGGCACCAGAAAAATCCGCGTACGAAGCTCTTCGTGAGGAGGATTCGCAGCCACAATCGGGTCCATTCCGCTTGCGCCGCCTCGCTCCATGGAGCGGTTTGAATCCGGACGTCTCCCGGGGCGAGGGGATCGACGTCACAGCGACTGGGTGCGCAGAATCGCACGATCAGGGGCAGCCCGAGTTGGCCCCAGAATTCCAGTTGCCGGGACACGTCGAGTCCATCTCGCAAGAGCGTGCCGCGATCGTAGCCCAGGTGCGTGTCCAACACGATCTGCGATAGACCGACACCTGCCCGAATCAGGGCGTCCAAGACGATCGGTGCCGGGAATTCGCAGGCTTGTCGCCCCAGGTCTTCGAGCCAGGGTTGACGCACGGAGACGGCGATCGGCACGCCGGGGCTTAGGTTGCGGATGTGTTGCACCACGCGTGCCGCGAAGTTGGCCAGGAATTCATCGCTCCAACCGAACGGATTGGCCGGTCGGAGCGGTCCGACCGCTTCCCAGAGATCGACCTTGCCGCGATAAGCTCGCAGGAGTGCGGTCAAAAACTTCAAAGCGCGGCGCTGGATTTCCTCCGCGGGAATATCGGCCGTAAGCCAGTCGGGCAGTTCCTCGGGCAAAAGGGAGATGAGCGGTCCCACCGACCGAGGGCGGCGCTGTTCGCGACAAAGATAGAGCAGTCGATCCAAGAGGTCGAACGTGAATTGCCCCTCTTCCGGTTCACAATCGCGCCAAGTGACCCGAAGCATCGCCGCGTTCGAGAATTCGTCGAGCAGTTTCCGCTCCTCCGCGGATAACACGGTGCGACCTTGCTCGACACCGCACCAGATTGGGCGATGCGACTGACGCATGCGGATGGCGGCAAGAGCTTGATCGATGAACGCATCCAGTGCCGTCTCACCTGCCCGCACCGCCAGTTCCAAAGCCGCTTGAGCCAGTTTCCGCGATCGTTCGCTATCCGAACGCAGGACGACGGCTTGAGCGAAGCAGGCCGCGGCTTCGCTTGCCGTTTCCTCGGCTGCCGTCGGCGATTGATAGCCTAGGGTCTTCCAATCGCTGATCTGGTTGAGAAGGCGTCCCACTTTTCCTCGGGCAAGCTCAAGAGGCAAGGCATAGGGACGTTCCCGTTCGATCAGTGTTCCGGTGCTGACGGCCAGGGTTCCCCTATCCGCGACCGGCCACGGAAGCGTGAGCGCCGCGGATTGGTCCACCGAACGCACGATTTCGAGGATGTCGCCGTTCCACGAAACCCTGCCCGGCCACGGGATGCAGTCCCAACCGGCGAGGTAGGCGAGGGCCGATCGATTCGGCTCCATGCACTCGATCGGTACTGAAAATCGCATGCATCCCATGATGTTTGGAGCAGCAGGCTGGGTGCGGTAAGGCGAGCCGAATACGGCCGATTACTCACTTGGTCCCCGAAACGTACCGTACGTCACGGTCCCGGGGCGGGCTTTTCGGCCCCTGAATCGACTTCTTGGGGACTGCGTGATCCCTTTTCCAGATACACCGCCAAGACGGCCAAATCAGCGGGTGTAATGCCGCTGATCCTTCCGGCCTGAGCAAAGTTCCACGGACGAATGCGGCCGAGCTTTTCACGGGCCTCGGCGCGGAGATGAGGGACGCACGAATAATCCAAATCCGCGGGGATTCGCTTGCGCTCCAGGCGTCGTTGACGTTCGACCGCCGCATCTTCGCGCGACAAATAGCCGGCATATTTGATATCGTAGATCACGGTTTGCGCCACATCGTCGGAGAATTCTTTCAACTGCGGGTAATCATCGAGGATGCCGGTCCATTCGGTGTCAGGCCTGGCCAAGAGGTGCTCCAGCGGAACCCCCTGCCTCCGATAGCTTGCCAGGGCCGTTCGTAGGGCTTCGATGTCGGTCGTTTTTCTCTGAAAGGCGCTCCATCGGTGGTCATCCACCAGTCCCAATTCTCGGCCCAGCGGCGTCAAACGCCGATCCGCGTTATCGTGACGCAAACGTAGTCGATATTCCGCGCGACTGGTAAACATGCGGTAAGGTTCGTCCACTCCGCGCGTCACCAAATCATCGACCATGACGCCGAGGTAGGCTTGTTCGCGACCGAGGATCAGAGGCGGTTTTCCCTGGAGTTTCAACGCGGCGTTGGCGCCGGCGAGCAATCCCTGGCCCGCGGCCTCCTCGTAGCCCGTGGTGCCGTTGACTTGCCCCGCCAAGAACAACCCCTCGACCAACTTGCTTTCCAGTGACGGTTGCAACTGCTCGGGCGGCAGGTAGTCGTATTCGACGGCGTATCCGTAGCGGAGAATCTCGGCGCGCTCCAGGCCGACGATGGCCCGGATCACGGCCTCTTGGACGTCGCGCGGCAGGCTCGTCGCCAAACCGTTGACGTAGACCTCGCGGTTCATCCGCCCCTCGGGTTCCAAGAATACTTGGTGCCGCTGACGATCGGCGAACCGGACGATTTTGGTCTCGACCGACGGACAGTAACGGGGACCGGTGAACTGAATCTGGCCCGTGAACATCGGCGCCCGATGCAGATTCGCCCGAATGATCTCGTGGACCGTCGGATTGGTGTACGTGATCCAACAAGGCAACTGCGTCTGTGTGATGGCCGGGGTCAGGAAGGAAAACGGAACCGGGTCTTCGTCTCCCGGTTGCAACTCCAGTCGGTCGTAGTCGATGGTTCCGCCGTGAAGTCGCGGCGGCGTGCCGGTCTTGAACCTCGACACGGAGAACCCCAACTCTCTGAGTGAGCGACTGATGCCGTACACGGCGTCTTCACCGTCGCGTCCGCCTCGCTGCGTGTTCTCTCCGAAATGGAGCAGACCCTGCATGAAGGTGCCGGCGCACAAGACGACGCAAGGGGCGCGATACACGGCGTCGCCGCGGACGGCGGCACCGGCGATCCTTCGGCCCGTTGCCGACGTCTCCACCACCAGAGATTCCACGGTCTCTTGACGCAGAGTGAGGCGCGGTTGATTGAGACAGTGGCACAGCACGGTTTGATGATAGGCCCATTTGTCCGCTTGAGCCCGCGGACCGTGCATGGCGGGTCCTTTCCGTCGGTTCAGCAATCGAAATTGGATGCCCGTCTCGTCGATCGCGCGAGCCATGACACCCCCGAGAGCGTCGATCTCTCGCACGATGTTGCCTTTGCCGACACCTCCGATCGAGGGGTTGCAGCTCATCTTGCCCACCGTGTCGAGGTTGGTGGTGAGCAATGCCGTGTGCGCGCCCATTCGCGCAGCGGCAAGGGCGGCCTCGATCCCCGCGTGGCCGGCTCCGATTACCAAAACGTCGCAGTCGTACACCAAGGCCATCTTTTTGCGTTATCCAAAGGCGGAGAGTCCGCGCTCAGGGCCTCTCCGTAATTCGTTGAGAACTTTTGATTCTACCCCTGATTTTCGATTTGGACCACGTTCCCACGCCATCCCGACGCAATGAGCATCGTACCGATGGCCCGCCGAAATTGGATTGCATAACATTAGGCATGCTGGACGCGCTCGATTGGAGGCGCGCGGAGCAGTTGTATTCGGTCAATGCGGTCGGCGTGGGAGGATCATTCCATGGTGTTGCTCGAGTTCAGTATGTATCCGCTGGATCACGGCGAGAGTTTGAGTTCGTACGTTGCGCGGAGTTTGGATATCATCGACAAGAGCGGTTTGGATTACCGCTGCCATGCGATGGGCACCATTCTGGAGGGCGAGTTCGATCAAGTGATGGACGTTGTACGGCGCTGCTTCGAACGAATGGCCGAGGACTGCAATCGGATCGAATGTGTCATCAAACTCGATTACCGGCGTGGACATTCCGGGAGACTGACGGCGAAGGTCGCCGGAGTGGAGGCGAAATTGGGCAGACCCGTCAAGAAGTGAAAGGGAAGCCTGTTTCCGGGGGGGCCTCGCGGTTTGCGACGGAAAGACGAAGATTCTTTCGCGTCGTTCATGGTCAACGGTCCGCCCGCGAGTCCATCGGTTTGAGGAATCCGACATTGGAGAGGCGATAGCCGGAAAAATCCCATGATTCGATGGTTTTCCCGACGCGATGCGGCAACTTCCGAGATGGCGGTGGGCACGGAAACGGGCAAGGGCCCGGCGGTTCCGACGTCATTGCTCCGCGCGCTTCGGCGGATCGTGGGGGCCGAAAGTCTCATCACGCGACCGTCGGAGTTGATCGTCTATGAATGCGATGGATACACGCTGGAAAAGGAAACGCCGCCCGCCGTCGTCTTTCCGATATCCACCCAGGAGGTGGCCGAGGTCATTCGGGCGTGCCGCGGGCACGGCGTGCCGGTCTTGCCGCGTGGAGCGGGCACCGGACTGGCAGGGGGCGCTACTCCGCTTCACGGGGGCGTCGTGATTTCGCTCGCAAGAATGAAGAACATTTTGGACGTGTGCCTGCGAGATCGCATGGTGCGCGTTCAGGCGGGCGTACTGAATTTGGAACTCAGTGCCGCATTGACGGGCACCTATTGGCATTTCGCACCCGACCCCTCCAGTCAAGTGGCCTGCACCATCGGCGGCAATATTGCGACCAATGCGGGGGGGCCGCACACACTGAAGTACGGCGTGACGGTCAACCACATCTTGGGCTTGACTTGGGTAACCGGGGAAGGCGATGTGCTGGAAGTCGGTCCCGAGGTCAACTCCGCGGAGTTCGATTGGATCGGTCTGCTGACCGGGTCCGAGGGCACGTTGGGAATTGCGACGGAGGCTTGGCTTCGACTGACGCCGCTGCCGATTGCGCATCGAACGTTCCGCGCCATGTTCGATCGCGTGGAGGACGCGGGCAACGCCGTCAGCCGAATCATCGCGGCGGGTGTCATTCCGGCGGCCATGGAACTACTGGACCGCGGAATTTTGCAGGCCCTGGAAGAGGCCTTTCACTTCGGTTTCCCCGATGACGCGGAGGCCGTCCTCGTGGTGGAGCTGGACGGGATGCCGATTGCGCTGAATGAGCAGGAACGGATCGTCCTTCAGTTGTGTCGGGACTGCCATGCCAAGGAAATACTCTCGGCATCCTCCGAAGAGGAACGCGCGCTTTTGTGGCGTTGTCGCAAGTCCGCCGTGGGCGCCGTGGGGCGTCTCAGTACCGGCTACTTCATTCAAGACGGCGTGGTGCCGCGGACTCGCCTGCCCGAGTTGGTGCGGAGAGTCGCCGACATCGGCCGCGAATCCGCGGTGCGCATCGTGAACGTGGCGCATGCCGGAGACGGCAATATTCACCCTATTCTGCTTTTTGATGAACGAAAACCCGATGAAGTTCGCCGCGCCATGGAGGCCGGTCGTGCGATTTTGGAGGTTTGCATCGAGCTTGGGGGGAGTATCACCGCCGAGCACGGTGTGGGAATCGAAAAACTGCCGCTCATGACGACGCTTTTTTCCGGCCATGATTTGGATGCGATGTGGCGAGTCAAACAAGTCTTTGATCCCGACCGAGTCTTGACGCCGGGCAAGGTTTTGCCGCCCCGTAAAACCGGCCCGGCCCCGATTGCAAGCTAAGCGGTTAGGACGAGCCAGACCTGTGACATGCATCACCGCAAGCGGCCGAGGTCGCGATTCTCGGGCGGAAATCAAGGGGACGGTTGGCCTTCAGACACGGTTGCCATGAACACTGACGTTATACACGAAACCGCGTCGCCTACGTCAATCTCGGAGGCGGCGGAGATCATTGCCCAGGCCGCCCAAGAGAGGCATTCGGTGTATTTCCGCGGGGCCGGTACGCACTTTGAATACGGTTGCCCGCCCGGTCGTGCCGGTCTCGTGCTGTCCACCGGCGCTATGCAAGAGGTTGCCGAATACTCTTATCGGGACTTAACCATTACCGTCGGCTGCGGCATGACTCTCAAGCGACTCGGCGAGATTCTGGCCCAACAGTCGCAGTTTCTGCCCATCGACTTCGTGTTTGGGGGTGAAAGCACGATCGGCGGAACCGTGGCCTGGACGCCGCCGGGACCTCGCTCGTACCGCTGGGGAACGCTGCGGGATTACGTGTTGGGCATACGGGCGGTGGATGGGACGGGCCGAGCCTTCTTTGCCGGCGGCAAGGTGGTCAAGAACGCGGCGGGCTACAATGTGACGCGTCTGCTTACCGGTTCATGGGGGACGTTGGCCCTTATTCTCGAAGTCACCTTGATGGTGCGACCACTGCCGGAGCGATTGCGGGTGTTGAGTTGGGTCGTATCGAATAAGACCGACCTGGAGCGGCTTTTGGATTGCCTGATCGCCAGTCGTAGCGAACCGGCGGCGGTCGAGGTACTGGGCGGCCCCAGTTGGGAAAATGATCGCTGGTTGAGGGTCGGCGATGATTCCGATCAAGTCCGAGTGGCGGTCGTTTATGAAGGCTCGTCGGGGGAAGTCGACGCCTGCTGCGAAGAGTTGCGCCGGGAATTGTCCGAGGCGGGACTGAAAATCGAGGACGAGCTTCCCGCCGATAGTTACGCCTCGCTCTCGCATTTTCTCGCGGGTGTTCCGCGTGCTCCGTGGGTGTATGAATTGTCGGTCCGTCCCAGTCGCGTGGTCGCGGCCCTGGAGCAGTTGCGGCACCTCCGCCCGCGAGCGTCATTCATCGGTCATGCGGGCTTGGGACGAATTTTCGTGTTTTCGGATGAGGACGTCGCCGGTTTGACGGCGGAGGCGATCGGGCGTTTACGCAATGCCATGGCGGCTTTGGGGGGGCATCTGACCGTATTGCGTTACTCCTGGGATCAATCTTGGAATCGGGAAGACTTGTGGCGACCGAGCGTCCCGGCGTCGCGCCACATGCAGAGGTTGAAAGACCAATTCGACCCGCACAATGTCCTGAACCCCGGGCGGTTCGTCTTTCCCCCGTAGTCGCCGGGAACGGAGTGCGCGATCCTCGGCCCGGTAGCTGCGATTTTGCGGCATAACCCCAGGAGTTGACGCTTCGCATTTCGAATCGAGTTTCAACGCGGCATGAATGACCAATCGCAACCCCTATTATTTCCTCACGGCGATAACCAGCCCGGACAGGCGCCGCCGTTGCCGGTCAGTATTCCCGAGGATCGAATCCTCAGTTGCGTTCACTGCGGACTGTGCACGGCGACTTGTCCGACCTACACGCTGTTGGGTGACGAAAACGACGGTCCACGAGGGCGCATCTATTTGATGCGCGCCGTGGTGCAGGGACGCATGCCGGTAACGGAGAGCGTGCAGACTCATCTGGATCGTTGCTTGGATTGTCGCGCGTGCGAGACCGCTTGCCCGTCGGGAGTGGAATACAGCCAAATCCTCGAACCGTTCCGATTGGCGACGGCCCAAGTCACCCCGGCTTGGAAGCGCCGCATGGATTGGTTTCGCCAATTGGTATTGTTGCGAATTTTCCCTTACCCGGATCGAATTCGTCGCGCGCTGATGCCGGTGCGATTGCTTCAAAAGGCGGGCTTGTACGATTCGCTGGAGCGGATGGGGCTATGGGATTTGTTGCCCCCGCGGTTGCGGGCCATGCTGACCTTGGTGAACGCGCCGGTGCCGTCGGGGCCGACGTTGCCGAGTTTTCTTCCGGCGAAGGGGCGCCGCCGGGCTAGAGTCGCCTTCTTCGTCGGATGCGTGGCCGACGCCATGTTTCGGCACATTCACTGGGCGACGATCCGCGTACTCCAGGAAAATGGTTGCGACGTGCTGGTTCCCAGCGGCCAAGTGTGTTGCGGCGCCATTCACTATCATGCGGCGGAGGAAGAAGGTGCGAGACGCTTGGCCGATCAGAACGTGCGAGCCTTTCCCATCGACGAAGTGGACGCGATCATCGTCAACCATGCGGGTTGCGGCGCGATGCTAAAGGAGTACGGCCTTCATTGGCATGACGAACGTACCGCCGATCGCCGGAAGTTCGCGGAAAAGGTGCGGGATATCAATGAATTCTTGGACCGTTTGGGCTTTATTCCCCCAATCCATTCGATCGATATGACGGCGGCGTATCACGACGCTTGTCATTTGGCGCATGCGCAAAAGGTCGTTGCGGAACCGAGGCGTCTGCTGAGTCAAGTTCCCGGCTTGCGGTTAATTCCGTTGCCCGAGAGTAATATGTGCTGCGGTTCCGCCGGAAGCTACAATCTGTTCCACCACGATCTGGCTTCGCGGTTGGGCCAACGCAAGCTGGAGAACATCCTGCGGACCGGAGCGGATGCAGTGTTGGCCTCCAACGCGGGTTGCCTGCTCCAGATAGAACGCGAAGTTCGCCGGGCACGGGCGCCCGTTGCCGTGCTGCATCCCATGGAATTGCTCGACGCCTGCTATCGCGGAGAGAAACCGCGGGGTATCGGTCGAGTCGGCGAAAACGGTCGGTCGCGGCATGTTTGACCGTTGTGCGTACCGCTTATTTGAAGGACCCATGAGCGGCCCGTGGAAGGCTGCTTAAGGCTGTCGAGTGAGAATCTTGGTTAGGGCTTCCACAAAAAAGTATTCTCCCCACATCACGGATTCGTCGACGCCCAGATTCTTCTTGGTGTGATAAACGCCGTGCTTGAGAATGCCTTCCCAGCCGGGCGTATCCGTCGCCAGATACTCGGGATCGAGCAAGGCGTCGATCATGACCAGGGCCGTATTGCGATAGATCACCGCTCGCTCGGGGACCGTGGTCTGAGTTGCGAGGTCCAGCAACCCGCCGGCCGCGATGGCGGCGGCGGAGCTATCCTTCTGTGGACCCCAGGGCAACGGTGCCGTTAAGTCGGCGTCGAAATCCCAATAAGGGACCTTATCGTCCGGTAAGTGAGTGACCCAAAACTCGGCGTTGCGCTCCGCCACTTCCAAGAATTCCTTTTCGCCGGTCAGGGCGTACACCTTGCTAAACCCATATAAGGACCAAGCCAAACCTCGGGCCCAACGACTGTCCGGGCGGAGGCCTTGGTGCGTGCTTTGTCCCAGGAATTCCCCGGTCTCGACGTCAAAGAGACCTTCGTGCGCGGTCGAACCGTCCTCTCGAACCAAGCGGTCGCGCGTGGTCCGGCAATGCTCCGCTGCGATGCGGTAAAGATCGGCGTCGCCGGTCTCCCGTGCCGCGAAGAAAATCAGCGGTACGTTCATCATGATGTCGATGAAGAGGCTTTGCGGCCCGATGAACGAGCAGAGGTAGCGTCCCTTGGGCTGGAATCGTAGGGAGAGCGTCCGTCCCGCCGTGATCAAGACATCCAACAAATCACGGTCACCGGCTTCTTGGTACCAGGGCAAGTAGGTATTCAGAAAGATGAAGCCGAGGTCGTGGACGTTGCGGTCGAGTTTTCGATGTTCCAACAGTTTGGAATAGTGAATGGCCCGAGATCTCCATTCTTGCGAACCGGTACGCAACACGAACTGCCACATCATCCCGGCTAAGAATCCGCCCGTCCAGTCGGTCCAAAGCTCCCCTTCGTGATGCCATTTGCCTTGAACCGTGTAAATGGGGAAGAAGTCCGGGTGGTTCCGGATGAGCCGATCGACCTGCGTCTCGGCGAATTGCAGGGCTTGTCGGTGGCGGTTCACATCGGGGATCAAGGGCATCGCTGGGGCCTCCTTTTCCGCGGGTGGTCTCGCAACTTCTCAACGAGTCCACCTATCCTACAACATGCGAAGCCGCGACGAAATCCTTGCGTAGAGTCCCGAGATGCCGGACCCTTGACCGCTTGCGGACGGAAAACTTATAAAAAGGCATAGGGCGCGTTGAAGAGTTCCGATTATTCGGTGTGGCTCGCCGTGCGTAAGCTTTGCATCCTTCTCGGGCCGGTCGTTCAAGGTCGAATACGAGCTCTCAAGTGATCATTGATCTGCACAAAGCGGAAGAACCGCGAGACATCGTTCATCGTTGCGTGCAGGCACTGGCCGAAGGGCGACTGCTGGCGATTCCAACCGAAACGGTCTACGGTTTGGCGGCTTCGGCGCTTCGCCCCGATGCTCTGCAACGAATTGTGCAGATCAAGAACCGCGATCCCAAAAGCCCCTTCGCTCTGGCCATCAAGGACGCCGATGAACTTTGGGACTACTGCCCCGACATGTCCCCTATGGCGTGGCGTTTGGCACGGCGTGCTTGGCCGGGACCGCTGACTTTGGTGCTGCCCGAATCGGCCCAAGGCGGGTTATCTCGGGCGTTACCGGAGGAATCGAGGCGGTTGGTGTGCCCTAACGGGACGCTGGGATTTCGAGTTCCGGATCATTGGGTGGCCGCGTCGATTCTACGAATGACCAGCGGTCCGTTAGCTCTGACCAGCGTCAATCGGAGCGGAGAGCCTCCGGCGATCTCCGGTCGTGAAATCGCGGAAGTATTCCCGGAGATAGATATTATCTTGGATGACGGGCCGACTCGGTACGGTACGGCGTCCACGGTGGTACGTGTGAACGGCGACAGGGATTGGGAAGTGCTGCGTGCCGGGGCGCTTTCGGAAAAGTCTTTGCGGACCCTTGCCGCCGCTGCGATTCTGTTCGTCTGCGCCGGAAATACGTGCCGCAGTCCCATGGCCGAGGCCCTGTGCCGAAAGCTCTTGGCGGAGAGGCTGGGTTGTAATCCGCAAGACTTGCCGGAAAAGGGGTTTGTGGTGTTATCGGCGGGTTTGCACGCTCAACCGGGAGGACAAGCCACCGCCGAGGCGGAGACGGTAGTTGAGGAATGGGGGGTAAGCCTTCGCGAGCACGCGGCGCAACCCGTAAACCCGTCCATCCTGCGGTATGTCGATCGCATCTACGTCATGACGCGAGCCTTGAGGGACGCGTTGGTTGCGTCCTTCCCGTTTGCGGCCGACCGGACGGAATTGCTCAGCCCCGACGGATCGGACATTGAAGATCCGTACGGTGGAACGGTCAAAGAGTATCGACGCTGTGCTTGTATGATCGAGAAAGCGATATCGGGCCGCTTGGATTCCATCCTGGTGTTGGCCTAATAGAATCAACGATCCAACTCGCGTCGCCGAGTATCCCGGTACCGTCCGGGGCGGCGACGTTGCGGAGCTTCAAGAAAGATGCGAATCGCAATCGGTAGTGATCACCGCGGCTATCAGATTCGGCCGCGAATCGTGGAGTGGCTGCGCGAAAAGGGGCATGAAGTGATCGATGTGGGTTCGCACTCCCAAGATCCCGTCGACTATCCCGACATCGCCGAGGCGGTGGCGACGAAGGTGAGCCAAGGCGAGGTCGATCGGGGAATACTGTTGTGCGGGACAGGCTTGGGAATGTGCATCGCGGCGAATAAGGTGCACGGGGTGCGTGCGGTGCCCTGCCACGACGATTTGACGGCCGAAATGAGTCGCCGGCACAATGACGCCAATGTCCTGTGCCTCTCCGCTGATTTGCTGGGAGAACGACTCTTATTCCGCGTGGTTGAGATCTGGCTCAATACGCCTTTCGAGGGCGGACGGCACGCGCGTCGTTTGGACAAGATCGCGGCCATCGAAGATGAGATTGCCCAAGAGATCTGTTCAAAAGAAAAAAAGGATGGCGGCACGAGGCCGTCTGCGAATTGAGTACGGGTGAGTTGTCGTAGCGACGTTGCCCAACCGGACCTCTGTGTTGCCCCCGCTTTTCGGCTAGGGCAATGCGGAATCGCGCCCCACACGCCACGCATAGCGTTGTCAGCGGTCGTGCCTATCCTGCGAGCCTGCGTGGACGTCTTATCCTGCGCGAACAAGACCGCTTTGCTCGTCCTCCTCGATGGGCACAGGCCGGCGATTCCAGCCATTTTTCCCGATTGATCTCCGTTGTATTGTTCGTGATTCCGAATCCGAAGATTTACCGTCTGTTCGGAATATGATGCAGGCGATTCGGAAGCTCAAGAAATCTTTGGCTTCAGACGACTTGCGGTCGGTCAAATCTCGAGTAAAGTCGATATGGAGGGACTCGGTTGCCCGGCAATGAGGCGACCGGCAAATGGCTGTGTTCTTCGCGGCGGTCGAGTCGGCCTTCGGAAGCTCCTTCGATTCTTGCAACAAGGCGGTAGGCGATGGGGGATCATTTGGGTCGTGAACCGGACGAAATCGATCTGCTCGTTCGCAATGCCGAGTTGCGCAACGAGCTGGAACCGTATTACGACGACTCGATCTCCCGCGTGAACATCCATCGTTTGCCGCTGGCCGTCGAAAACGAATACCTGGCCTGCATGTTGGCCTGGGAGATGGCCCCGGTTCTTCCCATCTACCGCTGGTTCGAACCCGAGTTGCGACTTCCTCGCCCCGAAGTCCTCAGCGACGAGGAATTGCGACGAATTCTTTGGGATACCATCGACCGTCTTTTCGAGAAGCGGATCGTCCTGGAGTTCACGGACCACCTTTCCGATCGAGAACTCTATCGCCTGATTTACCGGGACATCCTCCCGGCGAGGGAGAAAAAGCTCGATTTGCGGAATAATTACCTGCATTGGGATTGCGCGTTCGCGAACGGCGACCCGGAAGTCTGGCTGCGATATTACGCGACGGAGGAGGAGCGGGAAGCGTGGGCGGCCATGTACCGCCAACCATTGCCTCCTCGTGAGAGGCCGCCCTACCCGCGAAGACTGCCGCAAGCCCCGATGTGACTCTTGCTCCGCGCGAGGACGGTGGCGATCCCGCTGCGAGTCGGACTCTCGGCCGACTTTGGACATCGTGTTTGAGCGCGCCCGGTTCGGTCGCGGTTTGTTCGCGATAATCGTCAAGGGGCGACGGACCGGCGTTTTGCCGGGCCTCGTTCACTCCACGGTCACGCTCTTGGCCAGATTCCGCGGTTTGTCCACGTCGCAACCTCTTGCGACGGCGATGTGATAAGCCAACAATTGCAGCGGAATGATAAAGACGATCGGTTGGAGAAAGTCGGCTACCGCCGGGACCTCGATCAACTCATCCGCCAACTTGGCGGCACCGGTATCCCCCTGCTCGACGACGGCGATGATGGGGCCGCCTCGCGCCTTGATCTCTTGCATGTTCGCCAAGACCTTCTCGTAAACCGGCCCGCGCGGCAGCAAAAAGACGCTGGGAGTGTTTTCATCCACCAGGGCGATCGGACCGTGTTTCATTTCCGCCGCCGGATAACCCTCCGCGTGGATGTAGCTGATTTCCTTGAGTTTCAGCGCCCCCTCGAGCGCTGTGGGAAAATTGAACTGCCGCCCCAGGTAGAGGAAATTGTTGCAGCGGTAGTAGCGGTCGGCGATGCGACGGGCCGCCGTATCGCTGCTCAATGCTTGGCGAACTTTGTCCGGCAAGTTGCGGAGGTTCTCGATGATGCGCAGCCCCGCCTCGAAACTGAGGTGGCGAAGCCGACCGAAATAGAGGGCCAGCATGGCCAGCACAAGGCACTGCGATGTGAAGGCCTTTGTCGAGGCGACGCCGACTTCGGGACCTGCATGGAGATAGATTCCGCCGTCCGCCTCCTGAGCTATGGTGCTGCCGACCACGTTGCAGATTGCCAAACTAAGGTGTCCTTTGCGTTTCATTTCGCGCAAGGCGGCGAGGGTGTCGGCGGTCTCGCCGCTTTGCGTGATGGCGAAAAGCAACGTGCGGTGATCCATGGGAGGATTGCGATAGCGGAGTTCGCTGGCGTATTCGACCTCCACGGGAATGCGAGCCAAGGTCTCGATTTGATACTCGCCGACCAAACCGGCGTGCCAACTGGTGCCGCATCCGGTCAATACGATGCGCTCGATTTGCAGGAGTTGTTGCGGCGACAACTGGATTCCCCCGAATTTGGCGGTGGCGAAGTCGGTATCGATGCGACCCCGCATGGCGTTTTCCAGCGACATGGGCTGCTCATGAATCTCCTTGAGCATGTAGTGCCGGAAACCGCCGGAATCGACGTCGTCCGCGGAGACCTGAAGTTTCTGCGGACTGACGTTTACCGCTCCATCGTCGCGGTGGAAAATCCTCACGGAGTCGGGAGTAAGGATGGCGGTTTCGTGGTCCCTCAGATAGATCACGTTGGTCGCGTGTCCCGCCAAGGCCGAGGCGTCACTGGCTACGAAATGCCCGCCTTCCCCCACGCCGCAAATCAGGGGGCTTCCCAGACGCGAAGCGACGATCACGTCGGGAAAGTCGCGAAAGACCACGGCCAATCCCCACGTGCCGCGGGCTTCGCTCAAAGCGGCTTGTACGGCCCGCACGAGCGGTTGGTATCCGCGTCGAACGATTTCCTCGGCGCTCAAGCCGGTACCCTTAAGGCATTCCGCGATGAGGTGTGCGAGGCACTCGCTGTCGGTGTCTGAGAGAAACTCATATCCGAGGGCCGAGAGGCGTCGGCGCAGGGCATCGAAATTTTCGATCACACCGTTGTGGACCAGCGCCAGCATGTCGCCTCCGCCGAAATGCGGATGAGCGTTGGCGGAGGTCGCGGGACCGTGGGTTGCCCAGCGCGTGTGTCCCAAGCCGCAGGAACCTTGCGGCACGGGATGTCCGAGTTGCTCCTCCAAATTACTGATTCGGCCGGATGTTTTGACTACATTCAAACGGGGCGACTGTCCGGGACGACTCAAGACCACACCCGCGCTGTCGTAGCCGCGATATTCCAACCGCCGTAAGCCCGTCAGGAGAAAAGGAGCGACGTTTCCGATCCCTGTGCAGCCCACGATACCGCACATTCTTGCTACCTCCGTTGAGCTTCTTATTATTGTGTTTCCGTGCAAGCGGCTTGAGTCACGCGACAAAAATCCGACGGAGCATTAAGCAATCCAGACGCTTTAGCTCGCCGCGATTTTTGCGCGCCATGCGCTGTCGGATTGCCAAAAGTTTAGCGTCTGTTCGGATTTCGGAGCAGACGAAAATCTCGACAATCCCCTCGAAGGGCGGGGGCCTTGTGATTTTTTTGGGGAGTGCGGAACGATTGTGTTGGTCATCAGGAGTTTGAGATTTGCCCAGAATCGACTAGATTTTTGAGATGCTTGTCCGTCGCAATGCGGCTGGTGGATTCGCGCTCGACGAGCCGCACGTTTTGGATGATTAGCACGGATGGGAAGAATGAGTAGTAATGAAAGGGGACAAGCTTCGTTCCGCGAGCCTTGGAGTTGCTGATGACGGCCCACGTTGAGCGTTCCCATGCCTGGAAATTGCCGCGACGGATCTTGATCGGAATGCTGATAGGCGTCAGCCTTGGGTTGGCCGCGAACCTGCTGGTGTCATCATCCAGCGTCGCGCCCTCCTGGTTGGGAATCGGTCCGGACCAATTGGACGGTCTGATTCGGAACGTGAGCGAGCCAATCGGAAAGATTTTCTTGCGTCTGATCTTTTCGATTGTCTTGCCGCTGGTGTTTTCGGCCTTGGTTTTGGGTGCTGTAGAACTGGGAGATTTGCGAAGATTGCGAGCGGTGGGAGGGGTTGCGCTCTTTTTTACGGGCCTGTTGTCCTTGTGCTCGGTCCTTATCGGTATTGGATTGGTGAATTGGATACAGCCTGGCCGGTCGCTGACGACCCAGCAGCGGGAAATGTTGAATCAAAAATATGCGGGATCGGCAGAAGACGCGATCGCCGCCGCCCGGCAATCCAAGCCTTTGCGCGTCATTTTGCTCGATTTGATTCCGGAGAATCCCCTCCAGGAGATGGTGGGGGCCCTGGACGGCTCCTCCAAAGGCAATGGCATGTTGGCGGTGATGATTTTCGCCCTGATTTTCGGCACCGGAATGGCAACAGTGGGGACCCAGGCCCAACCTTTGGTGCAAATGTTCGATGCGTTGTTCGCCGTTTCGATGCGGGTCGTGCAGTGGGCGATGGCGCTGGCGCCTGTGGGAGTCGCTTGTCTGATGTTTGGGGCCGCGGCGCGATTAGGCTGGGGCCTGTTCGTTCCGCTGGCCGCTTTCGTTTTTGTGGTCGTGCTCGGATTGGCCCTGCAAATGTTCGTGGTCTATCCCGCCATGCTTCTTGTCGGCGGCAAGAGGAATCCCGTCAACTTTTTCGCTGGAATCGGGGAGGTCATTGTTGTGGCATTTGGGACGTCCTCGTCCAATGCCACGCTTCCCACCGCGCTTCGAGTGGCCGAGACCGAACTGGGGATTCCCAAGAACGTGGCGCGATTCGTGCTGACGGTCGGGGCTACGGCCAACCAAAACGGCACGGCGCTCTACGAAGGCGTCGTGGTCCTCTTTCTGGCCCAAGTCTTCGGCGTGGAGTTGTCGCTGTTACAACAACTTTTGGTTATTTTGATGGCCGTGTTGGCCGGAATCGGCACTGCGGGGGTGCCGGGCGGTTCGCTGCCGGTCATCGTCATTATCATGCAGAGCGTGGGCGTTCCAGCCGAGAGCATCGGAATCATTCTCGGTCTGGATCGCTTCCTCGATATGTGCCGTACCGTAGTGAACGTGGTAGGCGATTTGACCATTGCGGAATGCGTAAAAGCGAGAATCCCGGAGGACGCTGCTGAGCAATCGCAAGATTAGGGCAGGTAAAATGCTGTTCATCCGGATTTTCGAGATTGGCGACGCAATTTTGCGGATATTTAAGCCTGCATGAGCCGAGGCAAAATGAAGCGCCACACGCCGCAATTCGGAACAAAGCCGGTGTGACTCAAAGGATGGCTGTGATGTCCGACGAGATGGAATCCTGCCGAATCGATTTGACCTCGGAACCCTCGCGGTCGAACGAGAGGATGCGTTCCGGAAAGCCGTTTCTCGGTATCCTCTTCGAGTGTTGCGGCGTCTATGCCCGTATTTATCTCAACCGTCAGGGAACGGCATACGAGGGACATTGCCCGCGATGCACGAGGGCCATTCGCGTCCGGGTGGGGCCTGACGGCGTGAACTCCAGGTTCTTTACCGCCCGCTGATTGCCGGATTGGCGATATCGGACTCGTCGTAGGCGGGAGTCTTCCGCCGCGGCCTCGGCAATCTAGGGACACTGCCGCCCCTAATCCCCCGATGCTGCAACCGTCCCCGGCCTTCACCCTATCCGTCGATCTTGGGCTTTAGTGTGACGACACTTTGTGCCCCTGGAAACGCGGGCAAGTTAAGAGTATCTTAAAATCTTTGTGAACTTAATGGATTCAGTTGTCTCGGTCTAGGTTCGTCATCTGAGGGCTGGAGCGCGGGGATAGCCCCGCGAAGACGGTATTGCGATAAGGGACCGGTGTTTTCCATGATCGTCGGCATTCCCCGCGAAGTTTTCCCCGGCGAGCGACGGGTATCGCTCATACCGGCTCAGGTTGGTCCGCTTGTGAAGGCGGGTTTTGGTATTCGAGTGGAATCCGGTGCGGGCACTGCCGCCGGGTTCGCGGATAACGAGTACGCCGACAAGGGTGCTCAGGTCGTCTCGCGAGCGGAGGCTCTTGCGGCGGACGTCGTGCTCGGCGTCCGCTGGGACGTGCAACAGGATGTGGCTTCCGAGGTGCTCGCAAACGCACGGTCGGGCCAAATCGTAATCGGCATGTGGGATCCTTGGAATCATCGGGATCTCATTCAACGCTGGGCGGAAAAGGGAGCCGTGCTATTTGCCCTGGAGTTGCTCCCTCGTATCACTCGAGCCCAGAGCATGGACGTGCTTTCGTCGATGGCCACGCTTGCCGGCTATCGCGCGGTCGTGTTGGCGGCGGCGGCCCTACCCCGCATTTTTCCCATGCTGATGACGGCAGCGGGAACGTTGACGCCGGCCAAGGTGTTTGTCATCGGCGCGGGAGTGGCCGGTCTGCAAGCCATTGCCACATCCCGACGACTGGGGGCCGCCGTGTCCGCCTACGATGTGAGACCGGCCGTGAAGGAGCAAGTGCATAGCCTCGGGGCCAAGTTCGTCGAATTGGAATTGGAGACGTCCGCGGCCGAGGACAAGGGCGGGTACGCGAAGGAGTTGGGGGAGGATTTCTATCGCAAACAGCGAGAGATGATGGCTCGCGTTCTTGCCCAATCCGATGTCGTGATCTCGACCGCCTCCATACCGGGCAAACGGGCGCCGCTGCTCATCACGGCCGAAATGGTGCGTGGGATGCAGGCCGGTTCCGTGATCGTGGATTTGGCGGCGGAGCGCGGCGGCAATTGCGAATTGACCAAGGCCGGCGAAACCGTTGTGGAAAACGGCGTGACCATTCTGGGACCCGTCAATCTGCCTGCGGAAGTACCGTACCACGGCAGCCAAATGTATTCCAAGAATATCACGACGTTCTTGCAGCACCTGGTGAAAAACGGTGCCGCACAATTGGATGCGGACGATCAAATCATCCGCGAAACCATGTTGTGTCGTGACGGGCGGATCGTCCATGCCGGGCTGTCCGGTGCGTGATGGTGAGAGCGGATGTCGGACGGCCGAATATCGCTGAACCGCCGGTTTTCTCCATTTCGCGGTTGCGAGTCCGGCCAATCGGGGCGGGAAAAATCGGAAGCGTTTAGGAGGTGGTTATGTCAGCGTGGTTGGATTGGGTTCTTCTCGCCGAGCAGGCCGCTTCCCCCGTCGAGCAAGCGTCGAGCTTGCCGCTGAGCTTGGCGATCACGATTTTCGTGCTCGCGGTATTCGTGGGCTTTGAGATTATCACCAAAGTTCCGCCGACCCTGCACACGCCCTTGATGTCCGGGTCCAACGCCATCTCGGGGATTACGGTTGTGGGGGCCATCATAGCGGCGGGCGCCGGTCACTCGATCGTCGCCACCGTTTTAGGCACGTTGGCCGTGGCCTTGGCGACCATCAACGTGGTGGGTGGATTCCTGGTCACCAATCGCATGTTGCATATGTTCCGGCGGAAATCCAAGTGACGCGAAGATTTTTCGGCACATGGCGCGGCGGCGCCGTGAGGGCCGGTTAAGACGTCTCGATTTACGGATCGGGGTCCGTCCGCCGCACGACGGAAGCCGGTGTTTTGGCGAGAGCGAGTTTGCCGTGGATAAAGCTTCCATCATCAACCTGTTGTATCTGCTGTCATCCGTTTGCTTCATCATGGGCATTCGGGGCTTGACTCACCCCCGGACCGCCGTCCGCGGTAACGGCATCGGCGCCCTGGGCATGCTGATCGCCGTGATCGCGACTTTAATGCACCAGGATGTGATCGAGTATACATGGATCATCGTGGGTTTGGCTTTGGGCGGGTTGATCGGTGCGATACTCGCTCTGCGAATCCGCATGACCGCCATGCCGCAGATGGTCGCTTTGTTGAACGGTTTCGGCGGTGCGGCTTCGGTCTTGGTCGCCGGGGCCGAGTTGGTCCGCTCGCCCCCTCCCGCCCTCGGGGATGTGGCCGTCGCCACCTACGCCTCGGCCGTCATCGGCTCCGTGACTTTTTGGGGAAGCCTCTTGGCGTTCGCCAAGCTGGAGGAATACAAGGCCTTTCGGCAGCCGATCCGCTATCCTTTGTTGCAGCCGATCAATGCGGTCCTCGGCCTTTTGGCACTGGCGTTGGCGGCCTGGGGCGTGATGGAGCCGAGTTCGGTCGCGGCGTATTGGCTGGTCGTCTTGGCCGCTTCCATTCTCGGTGTGACGCTGGTCAACCCCATCGGCGGGGCCGACATGCCGGTGGTTATCGCCCTGTTGAACTCTTACAGCGGTCTCGCCGCGGCGGCCACCGGTTTCGTGTTGGGCAACTCCGTGCTGATCATCTCAGGATCGCTGGTGGGAGCATCGGGGATCATTCTCACGAACATCATGTGCAAGGCGATGAATCGCTCCATGACGAACGTCTTGTTCGGCGTGTTGCAACCCGGCGAGGATTCGCCCAAGCAGGATGAGGTGTACAAAACCGTCAAATCGGCCTCCGCCGAGGAATTGGCCCTGCTGTTCGATTCGGCATCCCGTGTGGTCATCGTACCGGGCTACGGGATGGCGGTGGCCCAGGCGCAACACGCCGTCCGAGATCTGTATCACCTCTTGGAGTCTCGGGGGATCGAGGTGCTGTTCGCCATTCATCCCGTCGCCGGGCGTATGCCGGGCCACATGAACGTGCTCTTGGCGGAAGCCGAAATTCCCTACGAGAAGCTCAAGGAAATGGACGAGATCAACCCGGTCTTCGCGGAGACGGACGTCGCGGTAGTGCTGGGAGCGAACGATGTCGTCAATCCGCTGGCCAAGACGGATCCGCACAGTCCGATCGCCGGAATGCCCATCCTGGATGTCGCCAAGGCCCGGACGGTCGTCGTGATCAAACGGAGCTTGAGCCCAGGGTTCGCCAACATCCCGAATCCGCTCTTTGCCGCCGAAAACACCCTGATGTTCTTCGCGGACGGGAAAAAGGCGGTCTTGGATCTCATCGCCGCGTTGAAGGAGTGAACTCGTCTTGCGGGAGAGGCGATTGGCTCGGTTTTGGATTCGTCTGGGGCGGGCGAAGTGCGGCGTTGTTACTCAATCGAGCGGCAACAGCAATTGCCGAGGGTCGGATGCGCTAGGGCCGTCGTCTGATAGCGAGCCGATTTGTCGCCGCAGCCACCGCAGGACAATGGCCGCCAGCAAAGCGATTTCTTCTGGGGAGAGGTCGCGCCCGCGCGGAATGCCGTGCCATCGCTGCACGCACTTGCGGCAACACGTCGCCGTGGCATGTTGAGCGACGAAGACGGGGTGTCCGCGCCACGGGGTCTGCCTGCCGTCGTTCCGCGGCAAGGCTTCGCCCAGTCGGGCGCGGATGATTTCCTCTGCGTGGCGAGCGACGGCATCCCATCCCTTGCGGCCGAGATAGGCCCGATCGGCCTCGGAAAGCCTGAAACCGGCGCGGAAGCGACTTTGCGCCAATCGGTCTAGTCGCCGATCGATGAGGTCCTTTCGGTGATTTTGGTGCAACTGCTCGCGAGGCGTTGTCATGTCGTACCTAGGGCTGAACCTTCATCGCGCGGCCGCGATTGCTCGCTTCGCCGACGCAAAACCATGGGAGACCGTCGGAAGGCTGCGGAGCAGGTTTCGCGTTTTGACATAGGGCATCATAATGAGTAGGCCGGTTGCTGGGAAGTTTCCTTGGGGCTTGCCGCATTGCGCCGGATACCGCGTTGAATAAGGAGGCTGAGCGTCCATGCTCTCGGTGGCTCAAGTCGTGGACTTTTTGGAATCGTTTGCGCCGTTATGCCTGGCCGAAGAGTGGGATAACGTGGGGTTGCTTGTCGGCAGCCTGGATCGCCGGGTACGCAAGATCATGACTTGCTTGACCTTGACGGAGCGGACAGCCCGGGAAGCGGTTGAACGCGAGGCGGGTTTGGTTGTGACGCACCATCCCCTGCCCTTTCGCCCGCAGCGCCGGTGGACGACGGAAACGGCAACCGGCAGCGTCTTGTGGGATTTGGCCGCGGCGCGGGTATGCGTTTTCAGTCCCCACACGGCCTTCGACTCCGCATCACGGGGGATCAATCAGCTTTTGGCGGAAAAGATCGGGTTGCAAGACATCCGACCGCTGATAGCGAACGAGGAGACTCCGGAGCTGGGTGTCGGTCGTCGAGGAATGCTACCCGCCGAAATGTCTTTGCTGGAATGCGCCCAGCTTGTCAAGAACGTTCTCGGAATCAAATTCACGCGCGCAGCAGGCTCGCCCCAGATGAAGATTCACAACGTGGCTGTGGGATGCGGCGCGGCGGAAGATCTGCTGGAAAAGGTCGCAGAGGCGGGATGCCAGGCCTTCGTGGTGGGAGAAGCCCGCTTCCACAAGTGCATCGAGGCGGAGTTTCGGGGAATCGGCTTGCTGATGGTGGGACACTACGCGAGTGAGCGCTTTGCCGTGGAGCATCTGGCGAGCGTGCTTCAAGAGCAGTTTCCCCAAATCGAGGTTTGGGCGTCCGCCTCCGAGAACGATCCGATCCGGTGGATGTAGCGAGCAATTGTGGGCGGGCGGATCCGCGGAGGTTGTTGGAATCGTGCATATCGGATGCCCAGCGGTGCCAAGCGTTCCGAACGACGAGGGCTGCTCTCGCGTATTATGAATTAGTTAACGAATAGTTGATATTATTTTGCCGCGTGGCGGCACTTGTTGAGGGCGGTATGTTTGCGTGGCCTCTGCCCGCGTCATTCAGGCCGGCGGGTGGGCGAAAGTGCCTGTCGCGGCGGGGGTCAAGCGATTAAACTGAAGGACTTGGCGTCAGCGGAGGTGTGGGTCAGGTCGGCGTCGGCGTGGGACGGGCCTGGGATATCTCGCGGAGGGGGAGACCTCAACCGCAGAACGGCGGTGAGGCGGACGCCGTTTTCTATTGCCCCGTACTAGCTTCGGAAGGATCATCTTCAGCATGAATCCCGGAGTTCCCAATTGGGCCACGGCATCGGACGAACTGAGGCAGGTGTATGCCGTCATCCAGGCCGAGATGGAGGAAATCGAGGATGCCCTCCGCCGTGAACTGAAGAGTAATTGCCAGTTCATCGATCGCATGCTCAAGCACGGTTTCCAATTGGGGGGAAAGCGTCTCCGCCCGGCGCTGGTGGTGCTGGCCGGCAAGGTCGGCGGTCGGATCACGCCCGATCACATCACCATCGCCACGGCCATTGAGTTGGTGCACACGGCGAGTTTGATCCATGACGACGTGTTGGACGAGGCGGTCATTCGTCGGCATCTGGATACCGTGAATGCCCGATGGGATAACGAGGCCAGCGTACTATTAGGCGATTATTTGCTCGCACGCGCGATTTGCTTGGCCGGTTCGCTGGACACCATGGATGCGTGCCGCGAAATCGCGAAGGCCAGTCATCACATGTGCCACGGGGAACTGCGTCAAATTGCGACCCGGGGACACTACGAACTGGGGGAAGACGAGTACCTGAATATCATTTCCGAGAAGACGGCGTCGCTTTACGCCGCTTGCGGACGATTGGGTGCACGGTACGCAGGCGCAGATCCCGACGTCTGCGAGCGTTTCGCCCGGTTCGGCATCAACTTGGGGATCGCGTTTCAGATCGTGGACGACATCCTCGATATTTGGGGCGATGAAGGCAAGATGGGCAAGTCGCTGGGCACGGACTTGTGCAAGCAGAAGCCTACGCTGCCGTTGATCTATCTTTTGGAAAGCCTTGGGGAGGCGGAGAGGTCGGAGGTCGTGGCCACGCTTCGCGATCACCGCGACGGATTCCGAGCGTCGATTCGGAGTTGGCTTGTTCAGACCGATGCGATGGCACGGGCCGAGCGCAAGGCCCAGTCCTTTGTGCTGAAGGCGTTGGAGGTCCTAGATCCGCTCCCGCAGAATCCTGCTACCGCGGCGTTACGACAGTTGGCCGAGTTCGTCTGTCATCGCGAACAGTGACCCACACTGCCCTTCCAAGAACTCGGTTTCCCCACCCTCCCCTGCCACCTTGGGCGGTGCCGCGCGCAATCGCAACCGGCGTGGGTGCACGGAGACGAAACGGCATTGTTGACAAGCAACTCAACAAGCCGACACGACGCAGAAGAGACCAAGTGGGCGGCACTGGGCTCGAACCAGTGACCTCGACCGTGTGAGGATCGCGCTCTAACCAACTGAGCTAGCCGCCCGATTTTGCTGCAATCAATCCGCCCCGTTCGCCGAGGCTCGCTCGCCTGCCAACCGCGCCGAGGCTTACCTCCCTCCATTTGTAACTGATTCTACCCGGCCGCGCAGGAACTTCAAGCGGTGGTTCTTGAAGGAAGGCATTCCGGCGATTTTGCGGCCTCGCGGTAGGCGGGATGAGCATTGCGACTCGACCGGCATTCCAGCGTGGACGTGCCCCAACCGCCGCATCGATGCCTTACGTCACCGGCCCCGGCGTTTCCATTTGCGCGGGCTGAGGGCTTAAGGGGCCGATCGCTTCCTTGAGTGTCCGTCGGGCGTCCAAGAATCGGGCAATCGTCGCGAAGAACTTGGCTCGGTCGATCGGCTTCGTTAAGTAGTCGTCGCAGCCCGCCTGTCGGCAAGCGACGTCGTCGCCTTCCATGGCGTGGGCGGTCAAGGCGACGATCGGCCCGTCGTAGCCCGCTTGGCGGAGTCGGGCGGTTGCCGTGTAACCGTCCATGACGGGCATTTGCATGTCCATCAAGATCAGATCGAAGGGGTCGCCGCGATCCCGGGCGGCCAGAGCCGTATCGAGGGCCGCCTGCCCGTTTTCGACCAGCGTCACCTCGGCGCCTGCTTTCTTGAGGATGAAACTGATGAGTCGTTGATTGTCCGGTCCGTCTTCCGCCAGCAGGATTCGACCTTGTAGGCGGACGGACGGAGCGGCGCTGACTTTCGTCCGAGAAGCTGCAACAGCCTCTTCCGGGGATTCCAACATCGTGACGCCGCTGATGTCCCCTGTGGCGACGGTGACGCTGAAGGTGCTTCCCTTGCCGGGCGTGCTTCGCGCCGTAATGTCGCCGCCCAGCATTTCGGCCAGTCGTTTGCTGATGGTCAATCCTAAGCCGGTCCCGCCGTATTTCCGCGTGGTGGACGAGTCGCCTTGACTGAAGGGCTGGAACAACCGCGAGAGTTGCTCTTCGCTCATACCGATGCCCGAGTCGATCACGTCGATTTGCAACAAATAGGGCCGTTCGGCCTCTCGTACCAACCGAGCAACCACGCGGACCTCGCTCACCTCGGTGAACTTGACGGCGTTTCCGATCAGGTTGATCAAGATTTGCCGCAGACGCGTGGGGTCGGAATGAATGGTTTCCGGAATCTTGCCGTCGAATTGCAGGACCAGCGGTAGGTTTTTGGCGGCGGCGCGTACCCGCATCAGCGACATCACGTCGGCGAGAATCTGGGCGGGGGAACACGTGATGCGCTCCACATCCAATTTTCCCGCCTCGATTTTGGAAAGGTCGAGAATATCGTTGATCAACTCCAACAGGTAATTGCCGTTGCGCTGAATCGTGTATAGAGCTTCGACGCGATCGGGCGGTCCCTGTTCGAGGGTTGGGTCTCCCAGCAGGATATCGGTAAACCCCAAAATCGCCGTCAACGGCGTGCGAATTTCATGACTCATGTTGGCCAAAAACTCGCTCTTGGCCCGAGTGGCGGATTCGGCGAGTTGGTACAGTTCCTCGAGCGTGCGATAGGCCGAGTCCAATGCTTCGACCGTCCCTTGCAGTTCCTGCTCCGCTTGCTTCTGCCGGGTGATGTCGGAAAAGATCGCGGCGAAACGCTTGTCGTCGATCTTGTAGGCGCTGACGAAGTAGTGGCGTCCGAGAGGTTCCGCGAAGAATTCAAAACTCGCCGGTTCGCCGGTCAGAACCGTGTTGCCGTAAATCTCAACGAGCGACGTCTTTTCGATCCCGGGAATCGCTTCGGAAACGCGGCGCCCCAGGACGTCGGCCACTCGCAATCCCGTGTGCAACTCGAAGGCGGGATTGGCATCCAGAAAGATGTAGTCGATGGGTCTGCCCGTTTCGTCCATTACAAGTTCGTGCAGGGCGATACCCGAAATGGCGTGTGTAAACAATAGTCGGTATTTCTCCTCACGGGCGCGAAGTTCTGCTTCGGCATCCTTGATCGCCGTAATATCCCTATCATTGCCGCGGTAACCGCGCAGACGCCCATCTTTATCAAATATTGGAATACCGTTAGTGGAAAGCCAGACGATGCGACCGTCTTTGGCGACGGCGGCGTTCTCAAGGTTCACGAAGGATTCGTGTCGTCGTATGATCTCAAAGGCCGCCGCCTTGAATTCCTCTCGTTTCTCCTCTGGATGCAGGTCGTAAAACCGCCTCTTGCCGACTATTTCCTCAGGTCGATACCCCAGGACGCGTTCGACTACGGGGCTGACATATGTGTAGAGACCGTCGGCATCGACTTCCCACGTGAAGGTTCGCGTCAATTGCGCGAGTTGTTCGAATCGCTCATGACTTTCCCGCAGGGCCTCTCGCTGCCGGTATTCTTCCGTCACATCGCGAAAGACGAGGACGGCACCGGTAATCGCTTCGTTCACGTCTCGAATGGGAGCGCAACTGTCGGCGATATGATGCTCCGTGCCGTCCCGCGAGATGAGCACGGTGTGATTAGCCAACTCGACGGTCACCCCCTCGCTTAATGCACGACGAACGGGATTCTCCGCGACTTGTCGCGTTCCGGAGTGAATGATGCGAAAGACATCTTCCACCGGTCGGCCAATGGCTTCCGCGGTCGTCCAACCGGTCAGGGTTTCCGCCGCGGCGTTGAGGCTGGTGACGTTGCCCTCTTGGTCGCAGGCGATCACCCCGTCGCCGATGGAACGCAAGGTCGCCGCAAAATGCTCTTGTGTCTGTCGAAGGACGGCCTGGGCCCGACTTCGCTGGACCCGGTCGAGCCATACGAGGCCGGCGATTCCGGCGATGAACACGATGCACAAAATGGCAGCCGAAGCCATATGACGATGAATCGCGGAAATCGCCTCGGCGCGCGCGGAATCGATCGGTATCGCCGCCAAATCGAGAGAAACTTCACCCACGGAGCGACCGAAACCGGCGATCGGCCCGTAGCGCTCGATGATCGATGCCGGGGCGTCTTTGGGATCGCCGTGGCATTGCAAACAACCGGTCGTAAATCTTCTCGGGAGTGCGCGGGCCAGATATTCCTCCCCGTCCTCCGTGAACTTGATCCTTCCGGTCCAGGAGGTGGCGGTGGGATTTTGTTCGAAGAAGCGGATGATTTTTTCCTCCGCCGGAGTAGGCTGATTCATCGGGTTGCGGGGATTTCGCGACGGGAAACGCACGACAGTGCCGGGAAAATGCTCCTTGACCTTTTCGAAGACCCGCCGCGAAGCGAAGGACGTGGACATGGCTTCCGGAATGAACTCGTCCGGTCGCACTCGCTTTTCCATTTCCGGTCGGACGTGCTCGGCGAGGTAATCTCGCAAGGCCGCGTTGAAAGCGACGGTCAGTGCGGCTTGGTCTTGTGCGGTGCGATTGATATGTTGCTCCGACCAATGGATCGTTTGATAGAGCACGATCACCAAGAAGGCTGCGCTGAGCACGGCCATTCCAACTAGCAAACGCGGCAGGGTCAGCGCTTTGGCCCATGCCGATTTCGTGAGTTGTATCGGGGCCGTCTTTTTTGAACGATTCCGGGAACGAACGGCGACCTGTCGATTGGAGTCGAGCGCGACCGCGATCGTTGCAAGGAGGCCGAGGCTCAACAGCAGCAATGCCCCGTCGGGAAAAGCCGCCCGTGAGGCGACGTTCAAAGTCCAATCCCGCGCATCGACGTCCGTTCCCAACACGGCGATGAAGCGTCCGGTTTGGGGATCGCGCAGCGGTGCCATGGCCGTGACCCAGGTTCCCCAGCGGTCTGTGGACGGCCCGGTCACGCACGCGGTCTTGCCGCGGAATACCTGTAAATCCTGCGGCGATATCTCTTGGTAAGTCTGGCCGGGCGGCGACTCATCCTTCGATCCCGCCGGTTCGCTGTCCGCGAAGAAGAACACGCGACCATCCGGTCTTTGGCCCAGCAAATAGAGGAACCGATATTTGGGATCGGCCGCTCGAATGGATGCAAGTTGCTCTTTGATCTTTTGATACGGGGAGGATCCTAAGTCTTCCGGGGTACCGGTCAAGCTCCGGATGGCTTCGGTGTTGAGGGCGCCGGCCACCAAGCGGGCTTGGAGTAATAAAGGAACCTCTGCACAACACCCACCTGAGAACGTTACAATATGGCCATAATTGGGAATCAAGATAGAGACACATCGACATTAGGACGGGTGATCATGGCGAGGAAGGACGGTTCATCGCAGCGGACGTTGGCGACGGGCGGCTTCGACGTGATGCGCAAACCCACCCGACGGCATGAGTTCCTCCGAATGATGAACCGAGTCATGCCGTGGCAAGGACTCGTGAAACTCGTCGAGCCGTTCTATCCCAAGAGCGACCAACCCGGCCGACCGGTCAAGCCGCTGATCTGGATGCTGAAGCTCTACTTCCTCCAAATCTGGTACGGCCTCTCCGACCCGCGGACGGAGGAGCTGATGCACGATAGTCACGCCGTACAGGAGTTTTTGGGTCTCGACCTGGGCAAGGACGCCCCGCCGGATGAGACGACGATCTGTCGGTTCCGGCACCTGATCGAGAGGCACGACCTGGGGCAGAGTCTGCTGGAGACGGTGAATCGGCATCTGGCGGAGCACGGGATCAAGGTGCGGGAGGGGACGATCGTGGACGCCACGGTGATCCACGCCCCGACCTCGACGAAGAACGAGGCGAAGGGTCGCGACCCGGAGATGGGGAGCACGAAGAAGGGGAACCAGTGGCACTTCGGGGCGAAGGTACACGTGGGCGTGGACGCCGAGACGAAGGTCATTCATTCGGTGGCCGTGACGCCGGCGAACGTGCACGATAGTCAGGCGTTGCCCGGGCTGCTGCACGGCAAGGAGACGCGGGTCTACGGCGACAAGGCCTATGTGGGACAAAAGGAGGTGATTCGGGAGAGGTCGCCCCGGGCGAGGGATTATATTGAGCGGAAGGCGAGTCGGGGACGACCGTTAAGTGATCGGGAGAAGGAGAAGAATCGGCGGAAGTCGCGGATTCGCTCGCGGGTGGAGCATGTGTTCGGGGTGATGAAGCACGTCTTCGGCTGGAGGAAGACGCGGTTTCGGGGGCTATTCAAGAATCTTCAGTATGCGTTGGGAGTGGCGAGCGCCGTGAATATCTACCTTCACCGCTGGGCGATCTTGCGGAGTATGACCTTGCCCGGTGCGGGATAGAGCGCTGATAGTGCGCGCTCACGCGGCGACGGCCCGATAAACCGGGCGACATAGACAACATATAGACCTTATAAACCCCGCTTATTCGCCCTTTGGAGCCGAACACAAGGCCGAGATACTCGAGCCGCCGAAGTGGCGAACGTTGTTCAGGGGTTCCTAAAATCTCGGAGTGCAGTTGCTTATCGGTATCGAAGACCAACCACCAGCCCAGGCCGCCCCCGCTGATGATGATTAGCGCAATAGCTAACGCCAAGACCGGACGCCGAGCTAGGAAGGAAAACGGCTTCATCGCTGCATGTTTACTCGCCGCAAGGTGCACGCCAAAGCAATTTCCCACGGGCATGCGATTCGATTCCGCCGCGCATGTCTGCCGGGAAACGTGTTTCGATTCGGTTCTTCCATAATGTAGCTCACTGAATAGGGCGAGTTCGGCCCGAAAAAACGCTTCCGGTTCCCTATTGGGTGCGTGCTAAAATTGACGTTGCGCGCGATTCGACGCGACGGTTTGGTCCCGGTTGCCGATCCCCCGGCAAGGATTGCGGCAAACGACGGGGGCAGCGATCGGTGTTGCGGTTTGTCGGTAATCGTGTCGCCGGCGACTTTGTCTTCTGACAGCCGAATCAGAGATTCCGTCCGGATGAGGTTCAGCGGTGCGCGCCGCGCGAGCATCTCCCGCCCGGAATCGCGTGGGTAGGTCTTCGCCAAAGCCCCCTCAATCCGGTAAGCTTTAGGGACTGCGATTTCCCAAAAAGCGCAATAGTGCCGCGCGAGGCGAGAGAGTTGGGGGATTGTCATGGCGATCTTTGTGGTATGTCCCGGGTGTAGGACGCGATTCAATGTCAGCGACAAGTTCGCGGGCAAGACGGGGCCGTGTCCCAAATGCAAGACACTCATCCAGATACCGAAGATCACTGAACAGGTCGTCATTCACGAGCCGGAGCAGTTTGCCTCCGGAGGTCGCACACAGTCCGGCAAATTGGCTACCAAGCCTATTGCTCGGCCGAGTGTGCAGATCAACGCGGTAGCCGCATTCGCGGTCATCGGGGCGATCCTGGTGGTTGCGGTGGGGACTTTCGTGCTAGGGCGCGCGTCCGCCTTTGACAACCCCATCATGCGGATCGTCGGGCTAGTCGTTGTGACGCCGGCATTGGCGGCGGGCGGATACGCCTTTCTCCACAGCGAAGATGACCTCTTCCCCCTCCAGGGCCGCCGGTTGTACGTGAGGGCCGCGCTGTGCGCGGCAGGGTACTTGGCCATCTGGGCGGGATTCGAATGGATGAGAGGGGTTTTGATCACGCCCGAGATTTGGACCTGGGTGGTATTCGCCTCCCCCCTTTTTGTGTTGGGCGGGTTCGTCGCCTATTTGACGATGGATTTGGACTACGGCAACGGACTGCTGCATTTCGCGCTCTTCGTGCTTGTCACGGTGTTGCTGCGTTGGGCGGCCAATATCGGCTGGGTGTGGGACATTCCCACGACGGAAATCCCTCTCGCGTAACGGACCGATTCCCTGCGTACCTCACGGTCCAAAGTTATTGTCGGAACGAGTCACGGTCCCTTCATGTACGCCATTTTGGACATACCCGAACTGCGGGCGTGCGACGAACAGCGGCAACTGGTACGAATTCCGCCGGAATTGGACGTGCCCTTGACAGATCGGATCAAACGTCTGATCGACACGGTGGAGTTTCGCAGACTGGCCAGGATCACGCAGTTGGGGCTGGTTGCGTTGGTGTATCCCGCCGCCAACCACACGCGATTCGAGCACTCTTTGGGCGTCTATCGCCTCGCGCTTCTGTTCCTCAAACGTCTGGAGAGCGACGAGCGATTTCGACGCATCGTCCGACCGGAAGAGGCCGAGCTTTTGATAGTCGCGGCACTGCTCCACGATTTGGGGCACTGGCCGTTCTGCCACGCCATCGAGGACTTGCAATTGCCGGGGGTGCCTCGCCACGAGATGTTCGTCAGTAGCTTCCTGTTGGAAAGCGAAATCGGCGACATCTTACGCAACGAGTGGAACATCAACCCGAGGGACGTCGTCCATTTGCTGCATGGCGGAAGCTCACAAGAACCGGGCGAGAGGTTGCTGGCGGGCATCCTGTCGGGGCCGATCGACATCGACAAGATGGATTATTTGTACCGGGACAGCGTGCACGCGGGTGTACCCTACGGACGGAACTTCGATCAGCAGCGATTGGTGAAAAGCTTGTGCGTGAATGAGGCGGGCGACGGTCTGGCCATTACGGAAAAAGGCAAGACGGCGGCCGAGTTGATGCTGTTCGCTCGCTACGTGATGTTCAGTGAAGTCTATTGGCATCACGCGGTCCGATCGGCCACGGCCATGTTGCAGCGGGCGTTCTATCAGCTTTACTCACGCCTCGACCTCGACGTCTTATTCCGCCAAAGCGAATGGGATTTCGTGCGGACGCTTCGCGACATCGCGGGCAAGGGGGCGGCGGGAGTCTTGCTCGAAGGCGTATTCGGTACGCAGCGATGCCTGTTCAAGCGCGTGGCGCAATTCAGCGCCATCGAGAACGAAGACTTGTATCGTCGCCTGGCGAGGCGACCGTATCCGTGGTTGGCGGCCTGTGGAGAGGAGTTGGCGGCACTGTTGTCTGCGAAGATCAAGAAGGTGGTAGCGCCCTTCGAGGTCCTGGTCGATGCCCCGCCCGTCCACAAGGAAATCGAGTTTCAGGTGGACGTATTCTTCCCCAAGGAGCAGCGCTATCGGCCCCTCGGGCAAGTGTCGCCGGTGGTGCGGGCCTTGGCCCAGCAGCAATTCGACGACTATGTCAAGCGTGTGAGGATTTTCGCCGCCCCGCGGATCAGCGAGGAACTGCGAGATCTCCGCGATTTTGACGATTTGGTACACGCGGCGGTGGATCGGGCCGACTCTTGACCGCCCGGCATGCCGGCGAGGTTCCGCGCGGCCCCCGATTCGGACGGCGTGCCGCACATCGGACGCGATCGCCGATTAGTTCCGACGGCGGCTAGGCGACTGTCGTCGGTCGCGTTGAGGGACCGCATCAATCGACCGGAAGCAACGGTCGGAAGGGAGAGAGGGCGAAGCATGGATTGGGAATCAACGGCGGGCCGAGTATTTGTACGCGGCGATCGGGCGCGGCCCTTCTTGGAGCGGCATCCCTGGGTGCGAGCCACCTCGATCGATCGGATCGAAGGCAATCCCGGCGACGGGCAGGTCGTCGATCTGGTGGGCAAAGGCGACCGAGTCATGGCACGCGGCATCTACGAAGGCCGCGGCGGCATCCGCGTTCGCTTGTACGCGTGGGATTTGCGGCAGCGATTGGACGCCTCCTTTTGGCGGGAACGGATTCGACAGGCGGTCATGCTTCGCGAAATGCTGGGCTTGATGCGACCGTCCGAGGCGTGCCGACTGGTTTTCAGCGAGGCTGACGGCCTGAGCGGTCTGATCGTCGATCGGTACCGCGACTACGTGGTGATCCAAGTGGGGTCGGTCGGCATGGCTCAACGCGTACCGATCCTGTCCGCGGCGATCGGCGATTTCGTGCGACCGGCGGCCATGCTGGTGCGCGTGGAACCGGAATTGCGGAAATCCCAGGGCGAGGCCTATCAGAACGGCGTGTTGACGGGCGATCCTCCCTCGGGGCCGATCGTGATCGAAGAACACGGACTCAAGTTCGGCGTCGATTTGATGGAGGGGCAGAAGACCGGTTTCTATCTGGATCAACGCGAGAATCGCTTGGCGGCGGCGAGGTACGCCGAGGGAAGACGCGTCCTCGATATGTTCTGTTACACGGGCGGATTCGCCCTCGCCTGCGCCAAAGTCGGCAAGGCCGCGGAGGTCTTGGGGTTTGACGGCAGTGAGCGGGCGGTGACGCTCGCGCAGGCCAACGCACGTTACAACGGAGCGACCAATGTGCACTTTGCGGTGGGCGATGCCTTCCAGACGCTGGGGAAACTCCGAAAGGAGGGAGAGCGATTCGGCATGGTCGTCCTCGATCCCCCCAAGTTTGCCGGCGGTAAATCATCGGTCCCCGACGCCCTCCGCGCCTATCATTCGCTCAACCGGTTAGGGGTTGAACTGCTCGAGGCGGGCGGTATTTTGGTCACATGCAGTTGCTCCGGTTATGTGACTCGGGAGGATTTTTTCAGCATGTTGTTCGGGGTGGCCCAGCAAACGCGACGAGAACTTCAAATCTTGGAAATGCGCAGCGCGGCGCCGGACCATCCGACTTTGGTGACCTGCAAGGAAACGAATTATCTCAAGTGCTTCATTTGCCGAGTGTGGTAGCGGGAACTACTTTCGAATCGAGTTCTCGGCAGCATGAGCCGAGGCGAGTCGCAGGTTCGACCCACGACGGGGCGGAAATTCACGCGCCGCGAGGTTGCTAAACAAGGGGAGATCATTTCATGGCGCGACTTCGAGTTTGGATTTGCCTTTCGGTGGCAGGTTGGATGGGGATTTTGACGGGCCTGGGGAAGGCAGGTACCGAAGGACCGCGACGCGATTCCGCCCCGCCGTTTTTCGCCCTGTGCATGGACACCCATGACGCCGAGAAGCGGGATTTGCAACAGCAGGCGAGGATGCTCAAGGAACTGGGCTACGACGGTGCCGGACACATCGGTTTGGACGGGGTCCGGGAGCGTTTGCGCACGCTGGATCAGGCCGGATTAAGATTGTTTCAGATCTACGTCCGGATCAACGTCGGCCCGAGCGGCGAAGCCTACGATCCTCGTCTGATCGAGTGCTTCTCGCTCCTTAAAGGGCGGGGTACTCAAGTGGCTTTGACACTTCACGGTTTGCCGCCGGGCGATCCGTCCGGCGATCCCCGAGCGGTGTCCATTTTGTGGGAATTGGCGGATCTTGCCGCAGAGAATCAGGTGGAGTTGGTCCTCTATCCGCACACCGGTGATTGGGTGCAAGCGGTCGAACACGCCGTGCGTGTGGCGGAGAAGGTCGATCGACCGAACTTGGGCGTCATGTTCAATCTGTGCCATTGGCTGCGAGTCGGTTCGGACCGAGATTTTGAACGTGTTCTGCGGCTTTGCCGACCCTGGCTGCGTGCGGTATCCATCAACGGCGCGGATGAGCAATCCGACAAGCCGGATTGGAGCGAGTACATTCAACCCTTGGGCGAGGGATCGTTCGACGTGTTGCGATTCCTACGAGCGCTGCGCGAAATCGGGTACGCGGGGCCGATCGGCTTGCAATGTTACGGCATCCCGGGCGACGCCGCGGAGCACCTTGCCGCTTCCATGGGCGCCTGGCGACGCTATCAGGGGGATCTGTCGCGCGAACCGACGAATCCGATCGGTCCGTGACGCTCTGCGGCGTTTTGGATGGTCGATGATCGCCGCGGAATGCGACCGAGGCGGGACGCTCGCCGCTTCACGACGGGGCTTCCGTTTCCAAAAGCCACAGTCGCAGCGTGTTCAACATGTGTTTGCCTATGGTGATGCGGCGGTAGACCGGGTGAGAACTGAAGGGGATTCGGCGGACGCTCATTCCGGAAGGGTGCAGCGAGAAGACGGCTACGCTCAGCTTCCAGGTCTCTCCGTCTTCGGACTCCGCGGGCGGGCAAGCGAGGACGATGTCCGCGGGCGCGATCATGCCAAGGCGCTGAATCAACTCCCTCGCAGCTCGGGATTCGCCGTCTTTGTCGCCGAATGGGCCCAATTCCTCATGCCAAGGTTGCGTCGCCGGCACGACCAACGACGCGGAAAGGACGGAAGGTCCTAACGGGGCCTGCGTCATCCAGTCGGTCACCAAGCCTCCGGTATCCGATTCGAGAATTGCCAGCTTGAGACCGCGCCGGTCCAGCATTTCGGCGACGACATCTTGCAAATCGCGACCGTCTTCGCTGAAGATCAGATTCCCAAGGCATTCGCGAATGGTCCGCAGGACCGGATCGACCTTGACTTGGCAGGCCTCTCGATCGGCACCGCGAGTGGTTATCCGCAGAATGATGGTGTTTTGCGAGGCGTTGATTCCGACCAAGGGATCGCGTCCCCGACGGATGAGGTCGGGGAGCATCGCTTCGACCTGGCTTTCGCCGGCCCCAAAGCATTTCACATCCTGATGGAGAATGTAAGCCTTTCCCATGCCGCTATCTCGAAGACGCGATTCGACGTCGGGCCACATTTCGTACAGTTCGACGGGGACGCCGGGAAAGCAAAGGAATCGGCAGGCTGTGCGACCGGGGCGGGGAATCTCGAGATCGATCCCGGGAGCGGTGCCGCGAGGATTGACGATCATCTTGCTGCCTGCGGGAAACAGCGCCTGAACGCGATTCCGCTCCGGCATTTCTCGATTCCGGCGGCGAAAGAAGGCTTCGATCGCTTGTACGGCCTTGGGGTACTCGACCAGCGTCACGCCCGCTGCCTCGGCCAGGGCCGGTCGCGTGAGATCATCGGCGGTGGGGCCGAGACCGCCCGTCGTGATGACGTAGTCGGACCGCTCGATCGCCTGGCGAAATACGGCGGTCATCGCGGGAAGGTCGTCGCCCACGGATGTGTGGTAGAGCACGCGCGCACCGAGGTCTTCCAGGCGTTGGCTGATCCACTGGCTGTTAGTATCCAGAAGGCGACCGTTGACGATCTCGTCGCCGATTGAAATGACTTCGCAGGTTCGATCTTCCCGTGGGTCGATCATGGCTTCTCCTGGACGAGAAGAGGATTCCATGTCTGCAACAATTCCCGCAACTCCTCTTCCTGGCGGGCGTCGAAACTGCCGCGATGTTGCCCGTAGAGGTCCATCCACAAGGCGAGTTGTTCGCGCTCGTCCCCGGTCAATTGTACGTCGAAGTGGCCTTGGTCCAGCACGGCCCACAAAGGATTCATGCGCGCATGTCCTTCGCCGGGTAAGGAACGACCGCGTTGATATGCGGCCGCCACTGTTTGAGCCAGGCTCGGGGAACCGTAGTGGGTAAGTACATCAAAGGAACGGCCCGCGGAAAGGTCCCATTTCTCTCCCGACTTGCCGGCTTGATGGCATTCCACGCAGCGGTGATTGAGGACGGGTTGGACCAATACTTCATAGTCCAAGGGCCAAGACCCCGGCGGCCCCACCCGTAGACGCGAAGGTTGTCGATACATGGCGGCAATCGGTCGCGCAGGCGGCGCTTGCGTCCGGGGTTCGTGGCAACCCACGCAGGAAGCCGTTTGTCCGGGCTGAACGTAAATGGCCGTCCGCATGGTTCGCAGCGCCATGCCATGTTCATCGACGGCCTGGAGAAACAAGGAGACGCCCGCCGGCACGCGGAAATAGGCCGATCCGTCGCTTTCCACGGGGGCGCTTCCGATCACGAATTTCCCGGGATCTTCGCGCGTCAAGCCCAGGTTGGGATAGTTCATGGTTGGGTGCGTCTTGACGGGGATTCCCACCACGCGAAGTTCGCGAACGGCCCCGCGGGGAATGCCGGGCATCCCCTCGTAAATGTCCGCCACCAGCAGCGATCCCTCGCGCTCGGTCGGAGCGGAATCCACCAACCCCATACTGGAGATTTCTCGGCGGCGGGGTCGCAGCGGGACGGGGCACTCGCAGCCGATGGTTTCGTCGCGGTAGATAAGGTTCAGGTTGCCGAAGGCGTCGAACAGATAGATGCCCGCGCCGGCATCCTCCATCTTTTGGCCGTGGTCCGCCAATGGACCGTCCGACCACGATACCAGGAAGTGCTCCTCCGACAAAGGATAGGGATTGGCGAAGTAGTGCTTCGGCCAGCCCTCACTCTCGGGGAAGCATACTTCCGGGGTCAGTCGAGTCAGAGGCGGTTCATCGTCCAATCCCTTTCGGGTATCCAAGAGGCAAAGGCTGCCCCCGGTGATGGAGTGGTGGGCCGAGGCCGTAAAGACCAGCTTATGCGAACCGGGGATGGGCCGGGCTTCGAAGATGGAGAGCGGGTTTCGCGTGAAATTGCCGTATACCGCTTGAACGCCGGTGCCGTCGGGAAACGTCGCCCATAACCCCATGTAGGGCTGATTATGGCGATCCACGTAATCCCAGCGGGCGTAAAGAACGCGACCGCTCCAATCGACGCAAGGGTGCCACTCGAAACTCTCGAATGCCGAGATCGGGTGGATGTTGCTCCCGTCGGCGTCCATCACGTGCAACGTGTAGATCGCGACCGGCCTCTCAGGACCGCCGCCGCAGCGCACGTAGCAGTCCGGACCGTTCACGCTGCCCGTCGACTGGACCGTCGGTAACACTTGAGTACTGACGCCCCGGCGTGTGGAGAGAAAAACGATCCGGCCGTCCGGGAGGTAACGGGCGTCCATGTCGTCATACTTGCCCGCGGTCAATTGGCGCAATCCCGTGCCGTCGGCGTTCACTTCGTAAACATGGAAGAAGGCATCCTCGGGGACGTTGCCCTTGTCCAGTTTGTTCGGTTCCTCATGCAAGCCGGGGTAGTACCGTGAGTAAGAGAAGAGGATCTTCGTGCCGTCGTAGGAGACATCGGGGCGTATTGCCGAACCGGAGGGCAATGAGGCCGTGAGACACCGCAAGCGGGGATGGTCGGTCTTCCATTGATCCATGACGTATAGTCCGCCGTTGGGACGGCACCACCATCCGTAAAATTGGTCGGACATGTGGTGGAACGCGGGCGGCGCACGCTTCACGAAAACCAGACGGTCGAAGTCCAGCAATGGGTTGGCGCGGCTCATCCGGCGTATTGCGGCGCACACGCAAAAGAAAAGCTCGCGCTGGGCTTCCCGCGGCATGGCCGGATCCACCGCGACGCTGCGTTTGGCTTCCTGGATCGTTCGGAGTTCGCGGCGAACTCGCTTTTCCGCCTCGGGCGACAAATTCATTTCCAACAGCGCCCCGGCGAGTTTTTCTCCGCGTTCCACCCACAAATCCACCGGATAATCAGGCTCGGATTCAGCGGTTCCCGGCATTGGATGTTGCACGGACCACGGGCTGACGCTGCTTTGAAGGGCGGGCTTTCCCAAAGCAAGGTTGACGGCCGAAGCCTCGCCGGGACCGTAGATTTCCACCTCGTCCAGGTGAAAGTATTGCGTATCGGCGAGTTGGAGCCTTACGAACCGGCCGGCAAGGCCGTTCATTGCGACACGAAGAGGCTTGCCGTCAGGCGCGCCCTGGAACGGCGATCCGTCGTGCCGATAGACTTCCCGCCAGGCAGTGCCGTCATCCGAGATCAGCACGCACAACTTGGCGGCGCGCGACGCGGTTCCCCCATCGCAGCGGTTGAAGATCAGCAAGTGACCAATCTGTTCGATCCGGCCCAGATCCACCTGCCACCAAGGCTGAACCTCCCTCTGCGTGTGAAAGCCCCACTTGCCGTCCTTGACGCCGTCGCATGCGCCGCGGGCGTCATCCTCCGGTTTCACGGGCAAAATGCGTGTGTCCGTGCCGCTTCGCAGTTCCGCCTGCCGTAGCCAATCGCGAGTCAGCATTTCTTCGCTGATGGTTTTCTCTTCCCAAGCGGGAACGTCGGCGGTCGCGGATTCGGAAGCCGCGCTCGTCGAGGCGAGGAGCGTAATTGCCATTCCCACGAAAAGCGTACAAAAGCGCACTTGCCCCGGAGATTTACGCGCGGACGGACCGCGACCGATGCGGAATGCACCCGAAACCGTCACGATTCTCATGATTCCCCTCCCGGTAAGTCCGTTTCAATGCCGGTCGCCGCGGCTCAATCGGTTAGGTCCGGCTGGGCGATTCCGTGCGGCTACCGAGCGCTCGAAAAACTACTTGGAGATCGGCAGCCCCGTCTCGCGATCGAATCGATCCGGAGTCAATTGCGGGGGCACGGCGTCGTTCGTCCGTTGCATCCACTCGCTCAGCACGGTTTGCAATTTATCGCCTATCTCGCGCATTTCCGGTTTGTCGGCGAGGTTGTGCAAATTGTGAAAATCCACTTGAGTATCATACAACTCGATCTCGGAAGTCGGAAGGACGAAGCATTGCATCTGTTCGGGCGTCAGTTGTCCGGCGTCTCGGAGTCGGCGCATGGCCTGAAAGGTGGGGCTGCGCACGGCATCGGCGGGGGGCGTCCGCGGTACGTCCGTGACCCAATTTCGGATAAGAAGATACCGCTCGGTTCTCACCGACCGCTCAAAGGCGCGGTAATCGTGCCAATTGTGTTCCGAGAAGACGTAGTCGCGAATCTTGGCTTGCGGATTATCCAGGAGCGGCAACATACTGACGCCTTGAAAGGTGGGTAGCGGGTCGACGCCCGCCATTGCCGTAAGGGTGGGTGCCAAATCGATGGAACTGACCAACGCCTTGCACACGGCGCCCGCGTGAAGATTCCGCGGCAGGCGGATGATCAGCGGCGTTCGCACCCCGCTATCGAAAACGGTGGTTTTGCATCGAGGGAAGGGACGCCCGTTGTCCGATAGGAAGATGACCACCGTGTTGTCCCAGACTCCTTGAGCCTCTAATTCCTCGCGAACTTTACCCACCCATTGATCGAGTCGCCCGATTTCGTCGTAATACATCGCTAGGTCGCGTCTTGTATCCGGGACATCGGGTAGATAGGGCGGCACGACGCCGTCGCTCTCACGGTGCGAAGGATCCAGCGTTCCCGTCGCATAATCGCGGTGAGGGTCCGTGGTGGCCAACCAGGCGAAGAATGGACGACTCCTGTCGCGGTCCCGCAGAACAGGCAGCCAAAAGCCGTAGGCCCCGTCGCCGCCGCCCTCTCGAACCACGTCGAACTGCGGCTTGACGGCGTTGCCCAAATGCCATTTGCCCGCAGCCATGGTGTAGTAACCGGCTTGCCGCAGGGGCGTGGTCAGCAGGACCTGCGAGGCCGGCAACGGTTGATGCAACTCCGGCGCCCCTGTGGCGTGCGGATATCGGCCCGTCATGATGCTGGCTCGACTGGGACTGCATGAACTGCAAGTGAGAAATGCTTGATCGAAGCGGATGCCCTCCTTTGCCAAGCGATCGATGTTCGGGGTGCGGATATGCGGGTGACCGTAGGCGCCGCAGTCTTCGCAAGCCATATCATCGGCGATGATGATAAGGAAGTTCGGCAACGCGGTCGCAGAGTCCGTTCGAGTGCCGGCTTGAAGGGATGCCGAATGGCCGATCATCAAGCCCACCAGCATGCATGGCACGGACAAGCAAATCAATCGCTTCATGGCCGATCTCTCTTGTCCGCGTTTGTCGCTCACGGTTGGCTTCACAGAACCTTCGGCACGAATCGGTCGAATCGCGCATTCGACATCGTGCCTCCGACAGGTGTGATGATACTGCGGGAATTGTGACATCGCAATCGAAAGCGAGATGCTCGAACGCGAACGGCGGGATATCGCCGAGGCGTTTACCGGATAGGAAGACGCCAAGAGGGTATGGCTTCCAACGTGCTTTATGGAATGGAAGATGTCGTTGCAAATGATAAAGCGCGACGCAGCTTGCTCCGTGTTTCCGCCGGATACACAATGAGAGCGTTGTCGGCGGGTAAACTCGGATGTTTGGCCGTTGAGCACCAGCCACGCCGGTTATTGAGACTGTGATTTGCCGTAAGTAGGAGACGCACCATATGGACGGTTTCGGAAAAAGGGGGATCGGGATCGGGGGCTTGGCGACGTGCCTTCTGGTGGTAGGATTGGCGATCCGCGGATTTGGGACCACGAGCGACGGTCCGGACGACGCCCGAGTTTCTCAGACGGCGGCGGAATCAGTCCCGGCCTCCCCGAGCCTGGTGGCAATCTTGGATGTCACGGCGGTGATGAATGAGATGCCCGAGTTACGCGAAACGCGGGCCGCCATTCAATCCGATTTCCAACGTGCGCAGGCTCAGTTTCAAAAACGGCAGCAGGAACTGATGCAGCGGCGGCAAGAGTTGCAAGGCAAAACCGCCGAAGATCCGGCCCTTCGCGAAGAAATGGAGAAGTTGGGGCGGGAGTTGGAGCAGTTCCAGGCCGAGATTCAATTGCAGCAACGTGAATTGCTGGCCCGCGAGGGGAAGGCCCTGATGGAAGCTTATGCTCGCCTGAACGCGGCCGTGGGCAAGTACTGTGCGGAACACAAGATTGCGATCGTTCTCCGGAGTACGGGGCAACCGGCCAACGCAGCAAATCCGCAGGAGGTCTTGGCCTACGTCAATCGCGACGTGGTTTGGGCGCAAGGCGGATTGGATATTACTCCGGCTATCCGGAGTATGCTGATTGAGAATGATTCCCGCCCGTAAAGGCTGAAAGCCGCCGTCGGCCGCCCATTCGACGCGGTCGTCTCACCCAATTCGCCTGTGCCGCCGCGATGGAAAACGGCGGATGGGAGGCCCGACGCATATCAAAGCCCCAAAGCGAGCGGCGGGATTCCGAACGGATTCAACCGGACCGCGGTTGCGGTTTGGCCGCCGGGGGCGGGGTAGGTTGGACGATGGGCCGGGCCGCGGGGGGCGGCATCGGTTGCACCACACTCGAAACGTCGGCGTCGGGAGATACGACGGGGGCATCTCGCGGCACCGGCTCAGGGATCGGTTCCGGTGCCGGCGGAACGGTCGGGCCTCGGGATACGGACGCTCTCTTGGCGGCACGCGGCTTCGCGGAGACGGGTTCTCCGTACGTCGGTTCGGGAATGGTTTCCAAAAGCCGCTCGATGACCTGATCAACGTCCACTCCCTCGGCGTCGGCATTGAAATTGGTGAAGATTCGATGCCGAAGGACGGGAAAGGCCGTGGCCCGGATGTCGTCCGCCGTTACCGCGTACCGTCCATGGAGCAGCGCTCGAGCCTTCGCGGTCAGGATCAGGTTTTGTGCGGCACGGGGACCGGCGCCCCAAGCCAGCCAGTTTTTTACGAAATCGGGGCTGGGAGGCTCTTTGGGACGAGTGGCGCGGACCAAATCCACGGCGTAGTCAATCATGTGTTGCGAGGCCGGCACCTGCCGCACCAACTGCTGAATCCACAGAATGTCCCGACCGGTCAGGACCGGCTGAATCTCGTGACGCACGGTTTGGGTCGTGGCCATCACGATCTCACGCTCTTCGTTTCGCGTGGGATAACCGATATTGATCGAGAGCATGAAGCGGTCCAATTGGGCCTCGGGGAGGGGATAAGTCCCCTCTTGCTCGATCGGGTTCTGCGTCGCCATCACGAAGAAGGGCAGTTCCAACGGATAGGTTTTCCCTGCCGACGTCACTTCATATTCCTGCATGGCCTGGAGGAGGGCCGCCTGAGTCTTCGGCGGCGTTCGGTTGATCTCGTCCGCCAAGACGATGTTGGCGAAGACCGGGCCTTGCACGAATCGGAACGTCCGCTTTCCGGTAGCCGGGTCCACGTCGATGATTTCGGTTCCCGTGATGTCGCTGGGCATCAAGTCAGGGGTGAATTGGATGCGGCTGAATTTGAGGTGAAGGGCCTTGGCCAGCGTGGACACCGTCAGGGTCTTCGCCAATCCCGGCACGCCGATTGTCAAGCAGTGGCCGCGCGCGAAGATGCAGATCATCATTTGCTCGATCATTTCGTCTTGACCGATGATGACCTTGTGCACCTCCTTGTGCAGCAGTTCCTTCGCTTGACCGATACGGCGGACGGCTTCTTCGGGAGACATCTGCGCGGCAGGCGCAGCAGTCGGCTGGGACATCATCCTCTCCTCCGCGTTCAAGTTCCGGCGTTCCCCTGTTCTCGAAAAGAGGGACACAGCAACACCGCCACGCCCTCGACGCGACGGCGCAACGAGGGCGTCGATCGTGCTTTCAATCCCTAATTAAGAGGATACTTTGTCCGGCGTCCGCGGACAAACCGGGACTTATCCATTCGCCCTCGCCGGAGTGGAGCGGGAACGGTTTCCCTCAAGGTCGGGCTACGCTTCTTCGACGAATTGGAATCCCACCGCGGCGGCCAGTTCCCGAGTCGGTTCGCGGAGGTCGCCGTAGAAACTCACTCGGTGCCAACCGTAGGTGTCCCAGTAAAGAAATAGTTTTTCGAAATCCCCCTCCACATGGCAGGCCAGCTTAGTGCGGCACGCGCGATCCTGGATTACGTTTTCCTCCGCCCGACCCTGGTGGAATAGAATCTCCTTGCGCACGGGGTGAATTTCCATCGTGCTGACGCGATAACCTAGGGGCAGAAACGACCGGACCGAGGCGCCGCGACGATCTTCCGAATGGCTGAGGATTTCGTAGGCGTTGGCGGGACCGTCGGGGCCCAACGGTTTGGTCATGGCCACGCAATGGGCGTAAATGATCCGCCGCTGGGACGTATCCAGAACGGGATCGGAAATATATCCGGGCCGACCGGCAAGATGTCGAATCGCCACCATGGTGCCCGTCGAAAGCAGATCGGCCTCGCATGCCCCGATGTGCCCGCCGTTGAGCAACTCCACGAACCCCAGGCACGGGTAGGCTTGCAGCTTTCCGCTGTAAAAGCCGCCCAAGCAGTTGATGGTGATGGCTTCGGCGCCCTTAGATTCCAAGAGTTTCTTCTGGCCCAGGTAATTACGCGCGGATTCTAAGAGCGTCTGGTCCGGTTCTTCGATGGAAACCTGCTGCGCGCCCTTTCGCCAAGTTTCCGCGACGCGTTCCGCATCCGCCTCTTCCACGGCGTCGCACATCGCCGCCAACTCTTCGAAGGGGGTGAATTCCACGGTGATGCCGAAATTCTCGTGCAATGCTTCGGCAATGGATCGGCTGCCGCCGCCCACGGAAAGAATTTTGGCCTGCTTCAGCGATTCGAGGCACTGGCCGGGCGAGATGGCGGAGACGCGGTCCTCGACGCAGTCCGCCGGCTTAGGCGGAGCGGTGCGCTCTTGACGCAAGCGATCGCATGCCGCCACGAAGGCGTCCGTCCCCGACGTCTTGATCGAGGCGAAGCAGCGGGCGGCCTCTACCAAATCTTCGATGCGGGAGGAACTTACGACCGAGAAGTTGCGGTGCTCTCGACGGAGTCCGGCCGAGTATCGCAGAAAGCCGCCGCTTCCCGCAAAGAGAAAGTCGGCCACGATGGTCGGCTTTCCGGACGCGACGATTTTCGGGAAGACCTGAACCCAATTGTTCATTTGATATACGATGTAGCCGTCGATGCCATCCTGTTCATCGGAGGCCAGGAGGCGATCGACATCCTGCGGTCCGTGGGCAGCGACGGGCAGGAAATCGATTTCGGGACATCCGTTTTGAAGAGCATTCGTGACCCGCTCGATTTCCGGTCGCATGTCGTGGCCGATGTGCGGCCAAGTGGGACGGTCTTGCACCAGGGCCCAGCAGGCGAAAACCAATCGGACTCGCGGTTTAGGTTCGCGGGCGGGTTGCTCGGCCCGCACACGAGACGGTGACCCGGTCGGAATCAAGGCTGCCGCTCCGCAGGCGGCACAACCTCCCAAAAAACGCCGACGATTGACGCAACAGTGACATGCCGATTCGACGGGCAATCGCATGGTATCCCCCTTTTCCCTTCGTTCCTGTACTCTCCCGGTTCGATGATGATCCGCGGCGCGGACGGTGTGCGCGTCCGAATTCTGAATGAACCGGCGGCGACCGTCCGCGGCTTGCCTGACGTCATTGTCGAGATACGGACGGCGGTGTCAAGGTTTGATTTTGATCTTTTTAGGCTGTCTGGGCGGCCAAATCGGGGTTTGCAGTTTGACTCCTAGGTGATAGATTGTCGCGACGAGGGGCGGAACGCTCGACGGTGTCTCCCGCCAAGGTGGGCGGGAATCATCACAGCGGGCACCGACGACTGCGCGACTTTATCACGGAGGATGGAGAGAGCATGGAAGCTCGTACCCTTCGCGCTGCGTTCTTGGTGGCGGCGACCTTCTTTTGTTGTGGGGCCGAGTATCGATCCGCCAATTTTGTCATCCACAATCCGGACCCTCAGTTCGCGCAGCAGATGGGCCAGGCCGCGGAAGCGTACCGCAAACAATTGGCCGTGCTCTGGCTGGGCGAGGAACTGCCCAATTGGTCGCGTCCTTGTCCGGTAACGGTACAAGACGGCCCGGGACTGGGAGCAGGCGGTCAAACTACCTTCATTTTCGATCGCGGCGAAGTCTACGGTTGGGAAATGGCCATTCAAGGCTCCCGGGAGCGGCTTTTGGACTCCGTGTTGCCGCACGAAATCACCCACATGATCTTGGCGAGTCATTTCCGGCGTCCTCTTCCGCGGTGGGCCGACGAAGGCGCCGCCACGAGCGTGGAACACGCATCGGAGCGCGAGAAGCATCGCCGCATGCTGATCCACTTTTTACGAGGTCGACGCGGGATTCCCTTCAATCGCATGTTCGCCATGGAGGAATACCCGCGCGACATCATGCCGCTGTACGCCCAGGGGTTTGCTCTAGCCGACTATCTCATCCAAGAGGGCGGCCATCGGCGGTTCGTGCAGTTCTTGGAAGACGGATTGGCCGGTGGGGATTGGCACGCGACCGTGCGCAAGTACTATGGGTATGAAGAGCTAGGCGACCTTCAGACTCAATGGGTCGCTTGGGTCGGACAGGGCTACCCGGACCGTCGGCCGCGAACATTGCCGGTCGGGCTTGCCGGGACGCAGCAAGGAACCCAAACAGCCCCAACGGACAATCCGCAGAATATGGTCGCCGGAGAAGCGGCGCCGGGGCCGCAGAGCACCGTCGGCGATAATTCTTCGATCTACCTGACGGCATCCGCAAAAGGGCATCCGGCCGTGCCAACGGATTCTGAGGGATCACCGACCGTGGGCGACTGGTTACCGAGGCCGGGCACTCCGGCGGCGGATGTTGATTTCGGTGGGTGGCGGCCTGCGAGTAAAGAAGATGGCGTGGGACCGTTTGCGGGAGAGAGTCGAGAACAGCGGGACGCTCAATCGATGGGGGTTGCCGCCGCGACTCCGACCGATCCCCAGGTCAATCGTTTGGGGTATCCTCAACCGGTGGAACGCCCGCAGCAAATCATCTTGGAATGGAGTCGTCCGACCATGTTGCGGTGACCCGGTGGACGTGGCTGCATCGGTCCCCACTGTACCTTGTGAGCGTCTCGGAAATCGTCAGTTCTCGGTAGCGAAGACTCTGTTCCCGATTGCATGTCTGAAGCCGACCGTCCAATTCGGAGGCGCAAGAACTCCGTCAAGGAGTCACCGGTCATCTCGAGTCCGGCAGGCTCTCTCTCGGAGCAGTATTGGAGAGAGTCTCAGCTTCCTCTCGCCGGCTTGATGTTCATCTCGCCGCTGTTGCTCTTTTATGAGCTTGGCGTTCTGATCCTTGGGCCGGAAGCCATTCGAAACGGCGCCGAAGTCTGGATGCGCCAGTTGCTTCTGGCACTCGGCATTGGGCAATACTTCGTCTTGCCGTTTCTTACCGCAGTGATCTTGTTGGCGGCGCATCACTTCAGTCGCGGGCCGTGGTGCGTCCGTTCCGCGACGCTTTGGGGTATGGCCGTGGAATCCGTGTTGCTGGCCGTCGTGCTGCGGTTGCTGCTGGGACTTCAAGCGGCGGTTTTCTCCCACCTAACGGGACCGGCCGGCCTGACGGCGCCCATGAGTTTCGTCTGGGCACAATCGACGGGGCCCTCCCCTGCAACCGAGTTTGCTGCGAAGGCCGTCGCTTACGTGGGAGCGGGCGTCTACGAAGAATTGGTCTTTCGCTTGATTCTTCTTACGACGATTGCTCTGGTTTTCAAATCGCTGACGGTTCCGTCGCGGTCGGCGAACGTGCTGGGAGTCTGTTTGAGCAGTCTGGTTTTCGCGGCGGCCCACTACGTCGGGCCGATGGGAGAGCCCTTCGCCGTATTCAGCATGATATTCCGGCTGATGGCCGGTGTCTTCTTCGGAATGCTATTCCTGTATCGCGGATTCGGTATCGCCGCCGGGAGTCACGCCGTTTACGACCTTTTGGTGGGGTTGCTGTGATCGTGCCTCGGCTGTCGGATTAGGGAGCAACCACTCCTTATTCTCGCCACACCCTCCGCAGGATGCTCGCAGCGAACAGAAATCCCGCGCGAATGCGGCGGCCCAACGTCGGGCCGTGCGAAATCTCCAAAAGCGAGCGGATAATCCGCAAGTCTTGCGGGCCGGCCGGTTCCAGGTGCCGTCTCGGCCCTCTTGTCCGTGTAGAGACGGCTTTGACCACGGTCATTTCCAGAAGACCTTCCGCTCCACGCGTTACGCCGAATCCGCTCTGGCGCCGCGGGGCGAAGGGGACCCGGGGATCGGCCGTCGGAACGATCAAATCATTGACGACGACACAGCCGACATTGAGACGCCGGGCCAAGCTCTCCGCTCCCTCCCGCTTCCCAAAGACGGCGGCGCCCAACGCATAGGGGCACACGTCCGCCGCCGCAATCGCTTGATCGTCGCTATCGACGGGAACCAGGCAAAGGACTGGCGCGAAGATGTCGGAATTCAGAATCTCCATCTCCGGCCGCGCGTCCGCCAACACCAGGGGCGTCATACCCGGGCCGCTCTGGGCGTCCAAATCTCCGTGCAGCAACCGCGCACCGCCTGCCAACGCGGCGCGAGCCAGACCGACGACTCTCGATCGAATCCGCGAATCCACCACGATGGGAGGCAATTGAGAAGCCGCCTCGGTCAGTCCCCGGCACAGAGCGGAATAACAACTTCGGGCTGCAAAAACCCGGCGCGGGGCTATGCATGTGGCGCTCCCGTTGAATCGCAAGCCGAAAACTAAAGACTGAACTACCAGGTCGATATCGGCGTCCTCCCGAACGAAGACGGCGTCGCATCCGGATAGTTCCATGACCGCGGGCGTCAGAGTGTCGGCGGCCTGATACAAGACGAGACGACCGGTTTCCGCCGAACCCGTCAACACGACCAGGTCCACGTCGGACCGCATCGCGGCACGGGCGGCCTCGGGTGCCTCCGGCAGGATATGCAACAGATCGGAAGGCAAGCCTGCCTCTGCAAGCAATTCGGCGTAGCGGATAGCGACTTGCGACCCGCCGGGCGCCGGTTTCCAAAGCACGGCATTGCCCGCCGTCAACGCTTGAAGCGTCTGCACCCCCGGCAGGAACAAGGGGTAGTTCCTTGGAGCGATGATGAGGACGACTCCGCGAGGTTCCCGGCGTATCTCGACGCGGACGGCCCCCAGCCACCACGGGCGGTCGTGATCTTTTTCGCGGCGCGGGCGGAGAATGCGGGCAGCATTGCTTTCCAGAAAACGACACGCGTCGGCGAGCGGAAGGATTTCGGCTACGATGGTATCTTTTGGCGAACGATTGGGCAGGTTCATGCATCGGCACAGAGAATCGGCCTGAACGGCCAGCATTCCCCGGAATCGCCGCAAGACAGCGAGACGCTCGCGGACCGTGAGTGCATGCCAGGCGCGTTGAGCCGACCTCGCTCGTCGCAGAGCCTCGGTGATCGCGCCGCTTTCGTCCGGTTCCATTTGAAGCGAATCGCTTGGCGAGAAGGTCTCGTAAGCGGAATTGATGGAGTTCATGCGGAGCGATTTACCCTTCGATATTTTTTGTAATGCGAGAACCGTTTTGGGGGACGCGACAGCTTGGAAGTGAATTATACGGAACAATTGGAATGCCGCCACGGCAAGGCGGTCGTTTTCCCTTTGCGCAGCATCAAAACGGACGCCGTCCGATCTCGGAATCGACTGAACCGAAAACGGCCCGGCGATCGTGAAAACCGGTTCGCGAGAAATCGGGCCGAGCATTACGTGGGGCTGCAACCATCGCCTATTTCCAATGGAGAATCGCTAGTTCTATTCCGCGTGCGGCGTTGGTCTGATGTGGGGTGTGCTGTTAGCCATGAATCGAAACGCCCCCAAATCTCACGAATAGAAGGAATTCCCCCTGCCGGGGCGGGCTTAATCCTCCCGATTGAACCATCCCGTTGACCGCGGAATCCGGGGACTTGGCCGCTGGGCCTCCCAAAGTCGAGACACCCGCCACGGATGCTCCGCTGCCCTCGACTCGAGATAACGCTGCCGTGAACGCTTGGTTCGGCGACAGCTCATCCCTAGAATCTCGCTTACTGCATCAGCGTGATATCTCTCGCCTTGACTCGGCCGGAGACCTCTAGCCGCGCTCGCTCTTTCGCACTCATCCGTAATGTCTCCATACGGCCCTCCTTTCGGAGGACTCATAGGGACATTTCTATTCAGCACGCAAAGGGGCATATCTGTTGACGCTTTGCACCACAGCAACGAACGCCTGCTTGATCCCGCTCGTCGCGAAACGCTATGATGACGTGCGTGATAATGGCCCGGATGAGGGACCGCGGGCGCAGCCATCCCTCTTTTCGACGGTCTTCCATCCTCGTCGAAACGACTCAGGCCTGAAATCGGGGAAGAAACGATGAACGGTTGCGAGCGAGTGCTGGCGATGATTGCGACGGGCGAAAGCGATCGCCTCCCGCTCATGCCCATCACCATGATGTTCGCCGCGGACATCCTCGGCGTCCCGTACGGCGACTACGCTACGGATTATCGGGTATTGGTCGATGCCCAACTCAAGACGGCCGAGACCTTCGGTTTCGACTACGTCTCTTGCATCTCCGATCCCGCGCGTGAAGCCGCCGACTGCGGTGCCATTATCCAATATTTCGAAGACCAACCGCCCGCGATCGTCGAAGATAAAGCCCTTCTCTCAGACAAAACGACTCTAAGCCGACTGCGGATCCCCGACCCCTTCGGCGGAGGCCGAATGGAGGACCGCGTGAAGGCCGCCGAACTCTTCCGCAAACGCGTCGGGGGAGAGTTGCTCATCGAAGGCTGGATCGAAGGACCGTGCGCAGAGGCGGCCGATCTGCGGGGCATCAATTCCCTCATGACGGATTTCTACGACGACCCCCAATTCGTCCGCGATCTGTTCGAGTTCGTGCTGGAGATGGAACTGTCGTTCGCCAAAGCCCAGATCGAGGCGGGCGTGGACATTCTGGGCATCGGTGATGCAGCAGCCTCGCTCGTCGGTCCTCGAATCTACGAAGAGTTCGTTCTACCGTACGAAAAACGCATGGTGGATGCTATTCACGAGATGGGCGGGAGGGTGCGCTTGCACATCTGCGGCAATACCAACCGCATTTTGTCGGGTATGGGAAGCCTGGGGTGCGAAATCGTGGACCTCGATTTCATGGTTCCTCTCGCGGCGGGCCGAGAAAAAATGGGTCCCACGCAAGTTTTGCTGGGAAACATCGATCCCGTCAAGTGTCTTCGCAACGGCAGTCCCGCCGATGTGACGGAGGCGATCCGACGCTGTCACGGGGAGGCCGGCAATCGATACATTGTGGGAGCGGGTTGTGAAATACCGCGCGGCACGCCGCACGCCAACGTCACGGCACTCGCCGATTATGCGCGTTCGCACCAGCCTGATCCCAACGCGGCGGTGTGAGTGGAAGCCTCCGAAACGTAATCGATACCGATTCATAATAGCCTTGCGGGAAGATCGCCGCGGCTAAGCATCTTTGCGACTGAGCGGGAGTTCGTCCGCCGGTTTCGCGGATCAAGGATTGACGGAGCCGAAGAGACCCCGGCTTTGCTGGAGATTCAATGCCCATGTTGCGTAACTGGACTTTTCGACTTCCCACCGTTGTACGCTTCGGTCGAGGCAGCGTGAGAAAGCTGGGCGAATTGGCCCAAGACTTCGGCTGGAAGGCCCTGCTGGTAGGTTACAAAGACGCATCGGGAATGGAAACCGTCTACCGAAAGGTGCAGCAGGCTCTGAGATCGGCCCGGGTCCACGCCGACACGTTTCTGGAAGTCGGCCCGGAACCCGATCAATCTTTGGTGACCGAAGGGGCTGAAGCCTACAAGAAATCACGCTCCGAATTGATTGTGGCCGTAGGAGGAGGCAGCGTAATCGACGTTGCCAAAGGCATCGGAGCTCTGGTCAAACTGTCCGGCGATCCCTGGGATTTTACCAACGCCAACGAGTCTCATCGGAGGATAACCGAGTCGGCCCCGGTCATCGCGGTGCCCACGACGGCGGGAACGGGCAGTGAGGTGACGTCCATCGCGGTCTTTCATTATGCGCCGGAGGTCACCGGTTGGGATTTTCCCGCCAAGGCCGCTATGGTGGGCGAAGGATTGCACCCCAAGGTGGCCGTCATCGATCCCGATCTGCTCGCCGATAGTCCGCCTGAAATTCTGGCAGCCTGCGCCGCCGACGCCCTGATTCAGGCCATCGAGGCATGTCTCAGCCGCATGTGCAACCCCATCTCCGCCGTCTTGGGAGGACACGCGACGAGGCTGATTCTCGACCATTTGCCGAGAGCGATGGCGGATGCCGCCGATATGGAGGCCAAATCGTCGCTGGCTTTGGCGGCAACCATGTCCGGCGCCGCCTATGACGTCACCGGGTTGACCGTCGGTCATGCCTTGGCCCATGCCCTCGGGGCCATCTTCGATATTCCGCACGGGCGGGCGGTCGCGATCGCGGGTCCGGTCGCCGTTCGTTTCATGGCCGGCGCCGCCGCAGATTCTCTGCGAGAATTGGCATACTTTTGCCGCGGCGGTCAACCCATCGACGACGGCGCCATCCAGAAACTGTTGGACCGCCTTTCCGCGGTGTTCCGTGAGGCAGACCTGCCGGAAAAATTCAGTCCGCCCGCCGAATCTCCGCCCGATTATCTTGACCGTTTGGTGCAGCACGCGCTGCGAGCCACGCCCGAAGCGTGCAAACTTACCCCCGTACCCGTCGATGAGGAAGTCCTCCGCAATCTCTTTATGCAAATCCTTGCGTAAACGCGGTCGTAAGCGGAATTTCCGAACGGCTCATGACAGACAATTAAAAGAACCTTTCACCTAATCCGTTCGAATCAGGGAGAGCCTAGGATGCCGCGCACAATGCGTTCCGCACATCGCACCGGAAACGGCGGCGAATACCCCAGCTTCGCCCACACGTGGAACCGTGCGTTAAGACAGTGGTACTCCGGGCTTCGATTCGCCTGTATCGCGTGCCTCGCATGGTACTTCTGCCCAGCCCCCTCGACGCCTGCGTTACTTGCGCAAGAAAATCCGAAACCAAACCGCCCAAACATCCTCCTCTGCCTCGCGGATGATGCTTCTTTTCCGGACATGGGGGCCTACGGATGTCCCTGGGTTCGAACGCCGGGCTTTGACCGCGTCGCCCGGGACGGTCTGCTCTTTGTGAACGCTTACACGCCCAATCCCAAATGCGCCCCTAGTCGCGCCACGATCCTGACGGGACGCAACTCGTGGCAACTCGAAGAGGCCTGTAACCACGCCCCTTATTTCCCCACCAAATTCAAGGTATACACCGAAGTTCTCGCCGAGCATGGGTATTTCGTCGGCAAGACGGGAAAGGGCTGGGCGCCGGGTGTCGCGCTGGATGAAGCCGGGGCACCCCGCCCCTTGGCGGGCAGGGGATTCGACGCTCGCAAAACGACGCCGCCTACATCCGGGATTTCCAACAACGATTACGCCGCCAACTTCGCAGACTTTCTGGCAAACGTGCCGGAAGGGCAGCCTTGGTGTTTTTGGTACGGATCGGTAGAACCGCATCGCGGATACGAATTCGGCTCCGGAATTGCCAAAGGGGGTAAATCCATCGATCAAGTCGCGCAAGTTCCCGCCTACTGGCCGGACAATGAGACGGTTCGGACCGATGTGTTGGACTATGCGTTCGAAATCGAGTATTTCGACCGGCATGTTGTGAGGATGTTGACCTTGCTCGAGGAGAAGGGACTTCTGGAAAACACCCTCGTGATCGTAACGGCGGACAACGGGGCGCCGTTTCCCCGTGAAAAGGGGCAATGCTACGAGGCGTCGGCCCACCTCCCATTGGCCGTCATGTGGAAGCGGGGAATCGTGGCGCCCGGTCGAACCATCGAAGATTACGTCAGCTTCGCCGATTTCGCACCGACGTTTCTAGAACTGGCCGGAATACCCTGGGACGAGTCCGGCATGCACCCCGCCGCAGGAAAAAGCCTCGTGCCGATTTTTCAATCGCCTCAGGGAGGAATGGTGGATCGCACGCGAGATCACATCCTGCTGGGCAAGGAAAGACACGACGTCGGTCGCCCGCACGACTGGGGATATCCCATTCGCGGCATCATCGCCGACGGTTGGCTGTACCTGCGGAACTTCGAGCCGAGTCGCTGGCCGGCGGGAAATCCCGAAACCGGGTATCTCAATTGCGACGGTGGCGCGACGAAAACGGAGATTCTCCACTTGCGGCGGAGCGGAGAGGATTCGCATTTCTGGCAACTCTGCTTCGGACTACGACCCGAGGAAGAGCTTTACGATTTGCGGTCGGATCGTGACTGCATCCACAACCTCGCGGACTCTCCGGAGCACCGGGAAATCAAACGTCGATTAGCCGCAAGAATGACGGAGGAACTTCAGGCGCAAGGCGATCCGCGGATCAGCGGTCAGGGCGACATCTTCGACCGGTATCCCTACGCGAACGAAGCCCATCGCGGTTTCTACGAGCGATTCATGAAGGGCGAGGCATTACAGGCAGGCTGGGTCGATCCGGACGATTTCGAACCGCCTTCGGTGACTCCGCCGCAACCGTGACATCCCGCCGAAAATGCGAATCCACGACCGCCGCACGCGTCTCGCTTGCTCCATCGTTGTTGCGCGGTATGGCCGACATGGCGGGAGAGAAGAGACTTCCAGGCGATCCCTTCCAATCCCGATTTGCGAAAGATCTACGGCGAGATTGTGAACCCTCTCGGTCGCCGCCGACTCGTTCAGTCATCCGCCCGCAGCACGAAAAGCTCGACTTCGGCATCGCCGAGTTTCAGCGGCACGCCCTCCGCGTCCGGAATCGGTCCCGCCGCGACTTGCACGGCGAGGGTTTCTCCCTTGATGTAGTCTTCAAAATTGCGCACCGCGGTTGACAACTCTTCGGAATCGGTTTGAATGCCGATCCGGATTCGATCGGTGAAATCCAAATCTAATTCTTTTCGCCGATTCTGAATGACGTGCACCAGATCCCGAATCAAGCCTTCCGCGATCAAATCGGGCGTCAACTCCGTCGCCAGGACCACGACGCCTCTCGGCCCATGAGCGGCAGTCCAACCCGGTCGGGCTGCCAAGCGGACTTGCACATCCTCCGGTGTCAACACCACGCTTCCATCGGGAAGATCCACCGTTAATCGGCCGGTTTCCTCCAAGGCTCGTTGCACGGCCGCGCCGTCCGCCGCGGCCAGCCAAGCCTTCAAGGCCGGCAACCGTCGCCCCAAACGAGGTCCAAGCCGTTTGAAATCCGGAAGCACCGTAAAAACGACATATTCGTCGGCCTTGGCGGGCCAGTCCACCGACTTCACGTTCAACTCTTCGCAAATCAAGTCCGCGTGTTCCTTGAGCCATGCCTCGTGAGCACGATTGACCGGAATGATCTCCACTCGCGACAGCGGTTGGCGGACCTTCAGTTTGGCCGCCGCCCGTGCCGAGCGACCGAGCGACACGAATTCGCGCACGGCGCTCATCCGTTCGCAAAGAACGGGGTCCAAGTAGTCCGGTTCGGGTTCCGGATAGTCGCACAAGTGAACGCTCATCTTCGCACGCTCGCCGAACGGCGTCACAACCAGATTGCGCCAGATTTCTTCCGAAATGAACGGCACGAAGGGAGCGGTTAACTTGACCGTGGTGACCAAACATTCGTAGAGCGTCCAATACGCGTCCGTCTTCGCGACGTCCCAGGTACCCGACCAGAACCGGGCGCGACTGCGACGCACGTACCAATTGGCCAAGGCATCGACGAAGGATTGGATGGCCTGAGCGGCCGAAAGGTTGTCATAGGCGTCCATCGCCCGCTGCACGTGCGCCGCCGTGTGATGCAGTTCGCTGAGAATCCAGCGATCCAACTCGCCGCGTTCGCGCGGCGGGCGGTACCCTTCGCCCCGGCCCAAGACGTTCGGCTTCAAATCGCCCACCGCACCGTCCAAGCCCTTGGTCGGGTCCCAACCGTCGATATTCGCGTAGATCACGAAGAAGCTGTACACATTCCACAATCTCAACAGGAATTCGGGAACGCTTTCTCGAATCGCCTGCTCGTTGTAGCGAATCGACGTCCAAGGGGCTTGATTGGCGAAGAAGTACCATCGCAAGGCGTCCGCCCCGTAACGATCGAATATCTCTTGCGGCTCCCTATAATTCCGCTTGCTCTTGGACATTTTCTGCCCGTCTTCACCGAGCATCAGTCCCAAGACCACGCAGTTACGAAACGGGTGAGGATACTCGATCTTCGGGGTGACCTCTGCCGCGAACCCGTCCGCGCCGCCCGCCTGCTCCCCTTCACGAGGTCCGAACAGCAACGTGCTGATGGCGAGCAAACTGTAGAACCAGCCTCGCGTCTGATCGATGGCCTCGCTGATGAAATCGGCGGGAAAGTTCTCGGCCAGACGCGCCGCGGAATCTCGGCGATGCGGAAAGCCCCATTGGGCAAAAGGCATGGCGCCGGAGTCGAACCAACAGTCGATGACCTCCGGCACGCGCCGCATCCTCGCACCGGGAGCAAACGGCGATGCATACGTCACGGCGTCGATGTACGGTTTGTGCACTTTCAGGTGCTCCGACAAGTCCGGGGCGGCCTGCTTGGCTTGCTCCCAGACTTCCGTGCCTTGAACGCCGGGCTTGGCCAGCAGTTCCGCGTACGAGCCAACGGCCTCCATCTTGCCGGTCCGTTCGCACACCCAAATCGGCAGCGGCGTGCCCCAAAACCTCTCTCGCGAAAGGGCCCAATCCACGTTGCTTTCCAAAAAGTTGCCGAATCTTCCGTCGCGGATATTCTCGGGCAACCAGCCGATGCGGCGATTATTGGCCAGCATTGCATCACGAAATGCCGTCGTGCGAATGAACCAACTCTTCCGCGGATACTGGATGAGGGGGTCCTCTTCCGCACGCCAGCAAAACGGATAGTCGTGTACGTATTGTTCGAAATGCAGCAAGACTCCGTTGCCTCGCATGCGGCGGATAATGTCGCGATCGCAATCCTTGACCCAGCGGCCCTCGTAATCCGGGGCATCGGCGGTGAACGTTCCGTCGGGCGCCACGGCACAAATCAATTCCGGCCCCTCGCCCGGCAAAAACCTCGCTTGCTCGCGCAGGAGCACTTCGTAGTCCACTTCACCGAAGGCCGGCGCCTGGTGAACGATGCCGGTCCCCGTGTCGATGGTGACGAAGTCGGCTGCAACCACGCGCCACGCCAGGTACTCTCGACCGCCGTCCTTCAGTCGCCCTTGCTTTTCCCCCTGCTCTTTCCAGTAGTAGTCGAAGGGAGGGCGGTAGCGCTTTCCGACCAAGGCTTCGCCCGCGAATTCGCCCACCACTTGGTACGATTTGCCCAACTTCTGCGCGAGGACGTCAATGAGCGCGGCCGCCGCAATGCAATCTCGTTTGTCGCCCTCGAAACGGACGCGGCGATACGTCAAATCGGGACGCACTGCGGCGAATTGGTTGCTGGGCAGCGTCCAGGGCGTCGTGGTCCACACGACCAGATCAACGCCCGGTTCATCCAGCAGGGGGAAGCGCACGTAGACGCTGGGGTCCGCAACCTCTCGATATCCTTGGCCCACCTCACCCGAAGAGAGCGCAGTACCCCCTTGGGCCCACCACCAGACGATCTTGTAGCCTTGGTACAACAGACCGCGTTGGAACAACTCCTTTAGCGCCCACCATACGCTCTCGACATAGCTTTGATGATACGTGACGTAGGCGTCGTCGAGTCGAATCCAAAAACCGATTCGCTCCGTAAGTTGCTCCCATTCCTTCGTATAGCGGAAGACGCTTTCCAGGCAGCGGCGGATGAAAGGCTCCACGCCGAACTGCTCGATTTCCTGCTTGGAGTGGATGCCCAGTTCCTTGCACACCTCCACCTCGACCGGAAGGCCGTGCGTGTCCCAGCCCGCGCGCCGCTCACAGAAGTATCCCCGCATGGTCTTATACCGGGGAAACAAATCCTTGATGGCACGGGTCAAACAATGCCCCGGGTGCGGCAGGCCGTTGGCGGTGGGCGGCCCTTCGTAAAAGACGAAGCGGGGGCCGTCTCGTCGCAGATCGAGGCAACGCCGATAGATGTCCTCCGCCTTCCAAAACGCGCAGATCCGTTCTTCGAGTTTTGGAAACGTCAAGTTCCGATCCACCGGATTGAACATAGATCTTGCCATTTTCGCCCAGAAAGGAGGAATCTACCTGACGCTGATGATACCTCTTCACCTCGTTCACCGAGACGAATCCGCCGCTCGCAAGCCGCGGCAGACGCCCCCGTCCTGAATTCCGCAGAGTGCTTTCGAGACGCCGATCGCGACCGGAAGCAACTCTCACCGAAGCCCTCCCCGGTTAGCGATCGGCTTCGCTCAACTCGCGGAGGAGATTCGCCTCTTGGCTCAACACACCCAAGACGATCTTACGCAGTTTCGGCTCCGCCGAAGCGGCCACGGCGATGATTTCTTCGACGACGGCGGGCTCCAATGCATCCGGCAGGCACATATCCGTCACAACGGATAGCCCCAACACCCTCATTCCCGAATGCACGGCGACGATGACCTCCGGCACCGTGGACATGCCGACCACGTCCGCTCCGATGCCGCGGAGAAATCGGTACTCTGCCCGGGTCTCCAAATTCGGCCCGGTGACCGCCACATACACGCCGCGATGAGCGGTAAAATCCTCTCGCCGGGCGATGGCCAGGGCACATCCGATGAGATCCGGATCGTAGGGCCGCGACATATCCGGGAAGCGAGGTCCCAGAGTGTCGTCGTTGGGGCCGATCAAGGGGTTGCCGTTCATCAGATTGATGTGATCGTCGATGACCACGATGTCGCCGCGCTGATAATGGGGATTCATTCCCCCGCATGCGTTGGAGACGATCAGCAACCTCGCTCCCAACGCCCGCATGACACGCACGGGAAAGGTGATCTGCTGATATCCGTAGCCCTCGTAGGCGTGAAAACGCCCCTCCATGGCTACCACCGGCACGCCAGCCAAGGTACCGCACACCAACTGTCCGGCATGGCTGACCGTCGTAGAACGGGGAAAATGCGGAATGGATTCGTAGGGAATCGCTACGGTCGATTCGATTTCGCTCGCCACGCTTCCCAAGCCGGTTCCCAGGATAATGCCTGCGTGCGCCGTTTCCTTCCAATGCGTTCGAATGACCTCGACCGCGGCTTGAATCTCCTGAACAATCCGACTCATTTCCGTTCCCCCATGCATGACTCCGACGTCCTTGATTTTTCGCTCGCGAACCGATCCGCTCCCGCCCGGGATTTCCTCGAACCAAACCATTGGCCCCGGCAACCGACTCATCGGCAGGCAGGGGCCTTCGTGATCACGCCCGAATCGAATCGCCTCCGCTACGACCGCGACTTAGAAGTCGTCATCGAATTCCTCTTCATCGCCGTCACCGCCCTCGATCTCCTCATCATCAGGCAGTTCCGGTTCTTCCTCGGGCAGGGGCAACGGCATCTCCGCAGGCTCGTCGTCGGAAACGGCATCTCCTTCGCCGAATTCCCGCTCGATTTCCTGTTCGTATTCCGGTTCGAATTCGAAATCGTCATCGAAGTCGTCGTCGAAGTCGTCGTCATCGAATTCGTCGAATCCTTCGCCATCCTCGCTTTCGGGCGGCGTGGGAAAGGCCGTCGGCAGTTCGAATGGAAATTCATCATCGCCCTCTTCCTCGGGCGAATCCCCCTCCGTCGGCGGTCCATCGACGGGGGCGTTCCAACGGACGGGCTTTTCCTCGAAGGTCATGGCCGATCCTCTTTTGTGATCTCTATTATGGGAAAAGGGACCGGGAAACCGGAGCGCGACTTCCCCCGAAAGCAGTTTCACCCAAATTGCCGAATGTACCGCATTCCGCGACCGATTGGTAGTCCCGACGCACGACGGACCTCGCGCTTACGAGCGGAAAATCGGTGACAAATGGTGCCGCATAAAGAAAAGCCCCCTTGCTGGACAAGGGGGCGACTGCGTGGGCACGTTGCTAAGTTCTCGCCGCAACGTTTCCCAACGGCATCCGGTTCGCTCGATCCGATTCGATCGGACGGTGGATCACCACTGGAAGGTAATGTCGTCCACGTTGTCGAGATCTTGGTTGCCGCCGGGCTGATTGCTGCGAACGCGGATCTGACTGAACTGTTGGAAGACCGCCGTGACGGCATTGGGATCGGTCGGCGCGGACCCACCGTCGAGCGGCAAGATATCATGCCGGATCAGGCCGTTCCAAACCTCCGCCGTATCGGTGCCGCCCGAGCCTTTCACTTGGACATTGCGGAACCCATTCAGGCTCTGCACGAAATCCAAGTTCTGAAGCACGAAGTCCACTCCGTCGGCGAATACGGCATCGTCCGATGCCGATCCGGTAATCCTGCCGGTGTCCGCACCGCCGCCGGAAGCGACATACACCTCGGCGAAGTTCTTGGTACGCAGGAAGAATCCCGACCCCGACAGTTTTCCGTACACCCTGTCGCCGACGTAAGAATCGTTTCCGGACGATCCTGTCAGTCGGGCGACGTCCCGTCCGCCGGTCGAGTACGCATACACGTAGTCGAAGGCCGACACTTGCAAGTTGAATGCCGAGCCGGTCAAAGAGGCGCGGGTGGGCGTGCCGGCGAACACGTCATCGCCGGTCGAATCGTACAGATACGCAGTGTCTTGGCCGCCGCGCGTGGCCAGGGCCTGAATCGTCTCCAATCCCCGACCTTCGAAGACTTGCTTCCGCGTCTGCAAGGCAAAGCGGTTCGGGCCGCCTGTAAAGACGTCGTCGCCCGGCGTATCCAAAACTTTGGCGGTGTCGTTGCCGTCCAGCGTATCGACGGTTACCGTCTCGAAGTACTTCACGCGGAGGAAGTACCCGTCGCCGAACAGCTTGGCAAAGCGATCGTCGATGACCAAGCGATCGTCGCCGTCGGAACCGGTCAGCACGGCGGTGTCGTTGCCGCCGGCCCGAGCATAGGCGTGAACGTACGCCACACCCAAGACCGAGATTTCATAACCAGGCCCTTGAAGCGTAGAACCGGTGGGCGATCCGGTGAACGTATCGTCCCCGTCCCCGTCGACCATCTTGATCCAGCTCTGGTTGCCGTCGGGAGCGACGATCTCCACCGCCGAGAAGCCCTTGGCGCGAGCGAACAGGCCGCCGGAAAGCATCGTGCTGTAATCGGGTCGGGCGACGAATTCGTCGGTTCCTGCGCTGCCGGCGAAGCGTGCAACGTCCGTGCCGCCGTTCTTTGCCACGGCGTGGGCGAATTCAAAGCCCTCTGCGGCGGAGCGGAATCCTTGCCCGCTCAAAACGACGCCGCCGGGAGCGATTTCGGCCACGTCGTTACCGGGAGAATCATAGAGCATGACCACGTCGGCACCACCCTGATCGGCGATGGCGCGGACGTCCTCAGCACCCTCGACCACGAAGCGGTAACCGGGACCTTGGAGCGTCGCCAAGCCCGGCCAAACCGTAAACACGTCGTCGCCGCTCCCATCGTGGATCACGACCGAATCGTTGCCGCTTCCCGCATTGGCCGACAGCACCTCGCCGCCCAAGACCGTGATAGAATAGCCGGTGCCGGAAAAGACGAAGGTCCCCGGTTGCAACTCTATGACATCGTCCCCCGACGTGCCAGTGAAGACCACTTGGTCGTTGCCGCCGCCGAGATTCACCGTCAGGGCCGTCAAGGAACCGTCCAGGACTTGCGTCTCGCCGTTGATCGTGATCGTCCAGTTGGCGGCGGTGTCGCCGGCGGAGATTTCGACCACATCGTCATTACCGGTGCCGTTCAGAGTCACCCCGGTTTCCGACGTCCGCGGCACGACCGGCGGATCGAAATTCCCCACCACCGGCAGAGCGAATTCGTCGCCGAATTGCTGATAGATATCGCTGCCGAAAGGAGTCGGCGTAAACTCGATCATGTTCCACCCCTTGATGGGATCGACCACGATTCGGTTCAGCAGGGAGTCGCCGCCGGAAACCAGGAAGTACCACTCTCCGGCCTCGCCCGGGGTCTGCCCGCTGCGATTGGGCACCCAAAGGCCGAGATCGTCGAATCCGTCTTGATCCATGTCGGCGGCCACGGGTCGCTCTTGCGTACCGATAAAGCCGAAGCGGAACTGAACATCGACCACGCCGTCCCAACCGCGACGAGCGCCGTTCGCCAAATCGACATAGAATGTGTCGTCCCTCCATGTCGCCAGGTCGTCGAATCCGTCGCTGTCGAAGTCGCCCACGACGGGATAGCCCCGTAGCTCACTGGTCAGGGTGTAGTCGACCTGGAAATCATGATTGGTATCGAAATACCAGTAGGAAGGTTGCCCGGCGGGCGGGAAGGCCGTCACCACGCCGACCTCATCGCCGTTGGCGTCACTGTCGTCGAAGCGACCGGCGAAAGGCAGACCGTTGACCGCGGCAGGCTCGATCAAATTGACGTTCGGAACGCCGTCGTTGTCGGTATCCACCAACCAGCGGAAGCTGCCGTTCACTCGTCCGTACGCCGCCAGTTTGTCAAAGCCATCCGTTGTGTCACCGGCGGCTTGAGCGAAGTTGCCGGCAAACACGTCGTCGCTGGTTAAACCGAGTGCGTAGATGATGTCCCGGTTGGTGTAGTCCAAGTTGTCCGGATCGAAGACCGAATTGCCGTTGGTGTCGATCCAAACGGATCCAGCCGCCCAAACCCCGACTTCCGGTCGACTATCGACGGTGAAACGAGCCGAAAAACTTCCGCCCGGCAATCCGTCCCCCGTCGGGAACAGCGGAGGATCTTGCGGTTCTACGGCATTCGACTCTCCATCCAAGCGATTTCCCGCCGGGTCCCGAAGATCATCCGAGACGGTCAGCGTGAATCGATCGTCGGGTAAGGGTTCGGCAAAGGTCAGAACGATTGTCCCGCGGGCAGGCTGTCCGGCCACGACGGCGTCGGATAGGAAAGTCACGCCGGCAATGGGAATCGCGCCATTGGCGTCGCCCACCAAGCTGAAGTGCCCCGGATCGATTGCCAGCTCGGGTTGTCCGCCGTCGCGGGCCAGGGCCTCGTACAACCAGCCCGCCGCCCGTTGCGGAAGATCCGCCACGCGAATCGACAATTGGTTGACCAACGGGGTGGGACCGTCGGTAGGCTTGGGGTTGAACAGGTTGAAGCCGGGTGCCGAGGTGATGAACACGCTTTCCACCCGCGGCCCTTGCGTGTCGATCCAGATGTTGAGTTGCTGGGTGACGGAATTATTACCGGCGGGATCGGTGGCCTGTGCCAGCAAGCGACGAACACCGTCACGCGCGAAGTAAGCCGGATCGTTCAGGTCCACCGCCGAGGTGATTTCCCAATAACCATTGGGTTCGGCTTGATTGCCGTCCAGCGGCGTCGCCGTGGTCTGGCCTAGGAACACATCCCCGGCATCGACCGCGCCGTTCGCGTTTGTGTCGGCGTAGAGCCGGACGACGGCGTCGGCCTCCGCCCGACCCCAAAGCGTCGGCGTCGTATCGTTCGTAATCCGATCTGCACTAGTTACAGGCAAAGCCGCCACGCCGCTATCGCTGTCGGGGTGGAGACCGTCATTCGCGATCGCCAGTTCGCCGAAAGACGCGGACGGAATTACGGTGTCCACAACCACCGTGAGCAAGAAGTCGTGACTGATGTTTCCCGCCCGATCCTCGACTTCCAACTTGAGGTTGTGAACGCCGTCGACCAACGGTCCCAACGGTCCGGTGTTGATCGAGTTGGCGTTCAACAAAGCGCCGCTGTCGTAGATCAGAACGTCGCCGCTGCCTTCGGTGCGGTCGTATATGCGGTACCGAAGATTGCCCCCGAAGAGATGAATCAATGCGTTCGGATCGCTCGTGGCCGCCGTGAAGATCGGGGTGTTATCCTGCGTAACGTTGTCGACGTTGCTTCGCCCCGTGTCATCCGACGTAACGAGATCCAGATAAGGAGTATTGGGTTCGTACGTATCGATCTCGATGGTCAAGGCCTGGGACCAAGCGCTCAGATTGCCGGCCTGATCCTCCAGTTCCGCATAAATTTGATACACCCCATCGTCGAGCGGTTCGATGGTGACTCCCCAAATCCCAAACCCGTCGGTGGGAATCCCATCGCTTTCGTCCGAACCGACTGTGGCCTGACCGACCAGCCGAATTTGCCCCAACGAATCCTCCGCCCAGATGCGAACCAGCGTATTGGCTTCACCGAATCCTTGGAAGGCCGGTGAATTGATCCGGGTAACGTTATCGTTATCGAAGGCGCCGCTGTCCGAACTCGGCAGCAGGTCCGGAGTGCTCGGAGTGAATGGCGCCGTGTAGTCGACGGTTACCAGCAACTGCTCGGATTGCCGGAAATTGGCCGCGGCGTCAATGGCTTCGACGGTCAAGGGATGGGGACCCTCCGCCGGAATGTTGTAAAAAATTTCGTTGAGGTTGAAATCGATCGTAAGGATGCCGAACCCGTCCGCCAATCCGTCAGTCAGATCGAAGGCGTTGTCAAAGACGAACGTGTCGATGACGACCTCGCCATCCTTCACCAGAACCGTGGTGCCCAGTTCGGCCGAAATGCGGAAGTCAGCCACGCCCGGAACCTGGGTAGGATCACCGATCGTCACGTTGTCCTTATCCGCCCAACCCGTATCATCGAGATCCTGGAGGTCGATGGTCGGAATTTGCGGCGGCGTGGTGTCGACCGTAATTTCGATCGCCAATTGGAGGTTCTCAACGGCGTCGCTAATGTTCCCGGCCAAGTCTTCGATCTCGACCCAAACCGTGTAGACTCCGTCGGCCAACGGTTCGATCGTGATTTCCCAGACGCCTAAGCCGTCGGTCGCGTCGCCGTCACTTTCGTCCGCGTTGACGCGAGTCTCGCCGGCCAGTTCCGCCCCGAATCCACGGTCGACGTACAATCGCACCCAAGCATTGGCCTCGGCAGTGCCCACGAACGCCGGCGGCATCACGCCGGTAATACCGTCGCCGATCACGCCGCTGTCCGCATAGTCGGCCAAAGATGGAGCCGAAGCCGACGGCGCCGTAAAGTCCACCGTGACAAGAAGCTGCTCCGACTGCCGGGCATTGCCCGCGGCATCGATAGATTCGACGGTCAACGGGTGCGGTCCCTCGGCGGGGATGTTGTATACGACCTCATTGAGGTTGAAGTCGATCGTCCGCACGCCGAAACCGTCTGCCAGGCCGTCCGACAGATCGAAGGCCGCATCGAAGACGAAGACATCGACAATCGTATTGCCGTCCTTGATGTAAACCGTACTCCCCGGTTCGGCGGAGATTCGGACGTCCACGATGCCCGGCGATTGTGTCGGATCGCCGATCGTGACGTTGTCCAGGTCGAATCGGCCCGTGTCGTCGGCATCTTGCAAGTCGATCGTCGGAATCTGGGGAAGTGACGTGTCGATCGAAATCGCCACGTCGCCGCTCGGACCGCTGATGTTGCCCGCCAAGTCCTCGACTTCGACCCAAACCGTGTAGTCACCGTCCGCCAGAGGTTCCACAGTGATTTCCCAAACACCCAAACCGTCGGTGGGATCGCCGTCGCTTTCATCGGAATGGGCGAACGTCCAACCGGCGAGGACGGGACCGCCGCCGTCGTCCACGTACAATCGGACCAACGCGTTGGCCTCCGCATGGCCGTAGAACGCCGGAGCCGCCACATTGGTGATGCCGTCGCCCGGCGTTCCGGAATCGCTGTACGGCGCCAGGGCGATGGTAGCCGGGACAGGGGCCGTGTAATCCACGGTCAACAGCAACTGCTCGGATTGCCGGAAATTCCCGGCGGCATCCGTGACTTCGATGGTCAACGGATGAGCGCCTTCGGCAAGTGCGAGAGTCCGTATCTCGAATGGTGCGGCAAATACAAAGGTGTCGAGCACGACCTCGCCATCCTTGATCACGGCCGTGGTTCCAACTTCGCCCGTGACACCGAAGTCCACAAACCCGGGAGCTTGCGTCGGGTCGCCGATCGTGACGTTATCCAAGTCAGATCGGCCCGTGTCGTCCGCGTCTTGCAGATCGATCGTCGGAATCTGGGGCGGCGTGGCGTCGATCGTGAGTGCGACAGTCGGGCTAAAAGCGATGTCGGTCACGTTGCCCGCCCTATCCTCCGCGGTGACCGCGAAGGTGTACGCACCATCGGTCAGCGGCTGACTGACGATGGACCACGCTCCCAATCCGTTACCCGCCACGCCATCGCTCAAATCCGATCCGGCGACGGCCTGGCCGACCAATTGATTGTTCGCGTACAGACGGACGATCGCGTTGGCCTCCGCCAGTCCCCCGAACGTCGGGCTGGAAACGTTAGTAATGCCGTCCCCAAGCGTGGCGCTGTCACTCGCCGGGTTGAGGTTGAGCGTGATCGCCGCGGCATCGGGCAGGTTCGGATCGTACGTAACGACGGCGGGCGTTCCCAATTCTCGGGCGCCGGTCACTTGAACGACTTGCGGGTCAAGCACTCGCACCGCCGCGCTGATGAAGTTCATCCAACCGTGAGCCGTTGGATAACCGGGATACCCGCCCGGCAAACCGACCGAAAGCAATCCCGCCGGCAACGCGAACGCGAAGACGTTGTTCGACGGCCCGAACGGATCGGCAAATCCTGCGCTGACGCCGTTGATGAAGACTTCCACGGCCACGCCCGGAGTTCCTGCCGCCGCTTGAGCAGCGGTCAAAACGGAAATCCCTTTCGCCGCGAAGTCGGAGAGCCAGGCCTGAATCAAAAGGACTGGATCGTCCGCGTTGGTAATGGCGTCGGCGCCGTCACGCCCCGTATCGTACGCCGGATGCAGTCCGATCGCCGTCGGCGTGGGCGCGGCGAAGTTTTCGATTTCCAAGGTGTAGGTGTTGGGGTCGTTATCGGTACTGAAAACGCGAAGGTAGTAGCGCTCCTGAGAAACTACGGGAATGGCGACCTGAAGACCTAGCGCAGTCGCCGCACCGGTCGCGACCACGTTTCCCGCCCCGTCCAAGACTTCCAGCCCCAACTCGCCCAAGGTCAAATTGCCGGGAACGGCATCCCGGTCGAACAACACGTTAACCAGCAGGGCGCCGGTATCGCGTGCCGTGACTTGGAAGTAGTCGTCGTTGGTCGTTCCCACCTGCGTGGTGTGAATCGACAGATCACGAATCGTGAGATGCGGGATGGACCCCAAGACCGATGCGCCCGCCAAACTGTCATTCGGTTCCTGCAAGTCGGGCAGGGTATACAGCACGCCGTCGACCTCCAGGGCTTCCAAGTGATCGAAGGAAATCGGGTTCTGCCCTGACACCGTGAACGTCCCTTGATCGCCTTCGGGGCCGAGCGTCAGGCTGAACGAGGCCCCGCCCGTCACCACACTCAAGAGGTCGCCGTTGGATTGCAGGTTGCCCTCGGGTACTCCGCCGTCGATGACGACTTGCGGATTGCCGGGATTGACGGTAAAGCTATCCAGCCCGGCCCGACCGCGCAGAGTCACCAGCGAAAAGTTCGTAAAGTCCACCGTGAAGATACCGGTCACATCGACCGTGTCGGCATCCTGCACGACAAAGGCGTCCGCGTCGTCCGTGCCGGAGATAATCAAGGTATCCGTGTCGCCCGCCGAACCGTCGTTGCCGTTGATGATAAAGCCGGTATTGGCGACGTAATTGATCACCGTAATCAGCGATCCGCCGGCGGCATTGGTGACGCGCAACTGCCCATCGCCGGGACCGGTGGGAACCAACTCGATCCGCTCCGAGACGCCCGCCACGCCGTTGTAGATGATGGGGTCGGGCACCGCCCCGGTACCGTCCGCGGGATTGCCTTCGTTGAAGAAGATGTTAATGCCCCAACCTTGCGGCGAATTATCCGCGAAGGGAGTCACCACGAGCGTATCCACATCGTTCGGTCCGCTGCTCGGCGTGCCCGCCGCATCGTCGCCGTAGATATTCAGATCGGTGACGCCGAAGAATTCAATCGGGGCGTTTCCGTTGATCGAAAGCCGGAACGACTGGTAGCCCGTGCCCACGATCTCGAACAGGTCGTTCTGATCGACGCCAGGATCGTTGTTGTCGCCGTAGAGGTTTACCGTGCCCCCTACCCACACGGCGAGGTTCTCGATGGAACTGAAATCAACCGGGAAAGTCCCCAGGCCGCTGACGGACAGACTCACCGTGCCGTCCTTGTCAGCCCAAACATTCACGTCACCCCAACCCAAAATCTGCAAATGATCGCCGTCGGGCGCGAAGGCGGGAACCGGATCGCCGCCGTTCACCATCATGGCGAAAAGGTTGGAAGGCGTAGCGTCAACGTTATCCGCCAAACCACCCGCATCCGGCGCGGCCTCGAACCCCGAGTTCACGACCAAGCCGCGATCCGTCGGCACCGCTTGCACCAGCATCGAAGAGTTGAACGATATGGGCAGCAAGGCACCGGCCGAGTTGTTCGTGACGGTGATCGCGGAATCGGTGACGGAAACATGATCGAAGGCGTTGCCGGAACCCAATCCCGGTACGACGACGTGTACACCGTCGGTAAGATCGTCTTCGCTGGGGGCATAGATGTAAAGGCGATTCGAGGTCCCGCCCGCAGCATCTACATCAAGATTGGCCGCGCCGGAAATGTGCAGGTCCGGCCCAGCGCCGCCTCCTGCCACACCCGGAAATTGATCGAAAAAGTCACCGTCCGCAGCAGGCCCGTCCCACGGATCACCGCCGAGAAAGACCCTTGCCGAATCGCCGCTCAAAGGAGCGACCGTAATCAAATCGTCGGCAGGCGTGCCCGTCACGCTAATTACATCGTCATTGGCCGCGTCGCCGGAAAAGTCGACAACTTCGACGGATCGCACATCCACCGGGACGGCAAAACCCGTAACAAGCACGTCTCCGCTGCCCGAGTAACCAAAGTCGATATTCCGCGCGACGCCCGCGAAGTCATTCACGAATAAGGCGTCTCCGCCGACCGTGCCGGCGGGATCGTCTCCTTGAATGCGGAGTTGCGTCAGCGGCAGTGCGCTCCACGCCCCCAAGTCGTTGACCATGTTCAGCACGAAACGATCGGCCCCCGAATTGCCGAGGAAAACGTTCGCACCGCTCAAGTAATCTCCGGCGATGATAAGTGTGGAATCGTCGTTCCCGGGACCAAGATCGATCTGAGTCGCCTGCGCTGTGGTGGCATTGACGACCAGATGGTCGGAGGCCTGTGACGTGTGGATGAACAGGTTCTCCAGTTCCGAGACGCCGGGGGTGTACTCGTACTTGATGGGTGCCGCGGCGTCGAAATTGAGCAACGTCGTCGTCCGGGCCAGCACGGAACCGCCCGCGGCGTCGTCGATCTGAGCAATCAAGTAACCCGCCAAGCCGCCCGAATCATCGACATACAGATCATCGACGCCGGTATCACCGGTCGGTCCCGGAACGATGGTCAACTCACCCTTGATTTGTCCGATCGTGTTCGAACCGGCGGCGTACGGCGCCCAGGCCAGCGAAACCGCTGGAGAAGGATCCTGATCGTATGAGCCGACGCGAAAGACGTCCGAACCGGGACCGCCGGAAATCCGGTACTTGAACGGCGCGAAGGTGGACAGCACCGTGATCACGTCGTCGCCCGAGGTCGCCTCGAATCGTACATCCTCGATCGTGGCAAAGAACACCTCGATCGCACCGGTCGCCGCTCCAACGATCTTGTTGCCTTCGATCGTGATAACATCGCCCGTCGGGTCGTTGATGTCGGACAAGTCAATGATTGAATTGCCCGACTGCCCATGCATTTGCACATTACTCTGGATCGGGTCGAGGTATTTGGTAGCGCTGTTCGAGAAAAGCTCCCCACCGTTTTGCCCGTACATTCGGTTCGCGGTGGTTCCCGGTCCCGTCGCAAGAATCTGGAAGGTCTCGCCCGCGGCATCGTCCGATTCCAGAGTTCCGCCGGTCAATTCGTTACCGTAAAGGTCCAATAGGTCCAGGCCCGGCACTTGCACCGAGTAGTTCAAAACGAACGTATCCGCCCCGTCCAGCGCATTCACGGTAACGCGGGTCTTGTTGGCGAAGGAATAATCCTCGAACGTGGCCGCGCTGATGGTCGCCGTTTGGTCTCCGCCGGAAATGGGCCCGTCGATGATCGAGATGGTTTCCGCGGCATTGGTCGCGAAAACGTCGAGTTGCGCCGCCGGTACGGTGTCGATGACAGGCGAAAGATTGAAAAACTGAATCGACACCTCATCGCCGTTGGCGCCGGCGAGCGTGGGGAATCCGCCGCCTGCACCGGTGCTGTCGTCGGGATCGATCAAAATCCCGCCGTCATTGGGCCCCAAGCCCAATCGCGGTCCGGAACCGTAGGAGATTCGATTGATCGCCGTTCCCGGGTCGCCGGTCAGGACGAGGGTATCACCTGACGACACGTTTGCCCCAAGCGCTTCTCCGTCGAACTGGATGCCGGTAGGCAAACTGAAGATTCCGCCCGACAAATCGACGATCAGCGTGTCGACATCGGACGAACCTTGCACCACTACTCCCGTCAGCGTGGCAAGGTCGAGACTCTGCGACAGCGTGCCGTCGATCAAAACTTCGAGATTCCCTCCATTGCGTACCAAACGGAACTCGTCGGCCAACCCGTCATTCGACGCCTTGCCGGCAAGATCATCCGCGGAGATCGTCACGACACTAAGCAGATGGCGCTGTTCCAGCGGTTCCATCAACAACGACCTTGCTCGCCGCCGAGTGCGTCCTTCCTTGTGCGACTTTGCCGTATTCCATGAACCTTCGCCAAAGAATCGACGATGACCAAAGATGTTGCTTAGCCTCATGGGAGAATCTCCTTTTTGGGAATCGCACGCTCGACGGACGCTGCGCCGGTGACAGAGTCGACCCGCGACAATTGCGATCGTGACGCCCGAAAAATGGGAATAGCTTGCCCTCGTGCTGACGAAGACTTCCTGCTGCCGGACCGACGTTTATTGACGGAATCGCCTGCGGGCGTCGTGCAGATTGTGCGGGCTGTTCCGTTTGTACCCGCTGCGCAGGCTGTGCAGATTATATAAACACGGAAAATTGCGTTTGTCAATAATCAAGCGTGGCAATTCCACTAGATGTGCCAAAAACGGCATGAACGACCCCTTCCGAAGAGTGGTTTTTCCGTGCAATCGCCTCACACTTCGTAAGAATGACGCCATGGACACTTTGGCGTGAACGTATCGTTCACGCGAACGATCCCGCGAACGGCCCCGACGATTTCTTCCTCGCCCACCGAACCGTTGCAGCGGAACAGGAGGCGCTTCTTCCAACCCCGGCCAACAGTTCACGCAGCCAATTGTGGCAGGTCGCGGCACGTGGTACACTTAGGGTTTGCCCTGCAAAGAGGGCGATTCCTCGGTTTCCGCTCCATTTGCCGGTTTTGGCCTGTGTGCCTAAACGGCCTGTTTTGACGCTGAATTCCACGCCGGAAAACGAACCAACGTGGCGATTCCGTCGAATCCAATTGCAATGACGAAAAGTTGGCGAAACCCCTTAGTACCCACAATTCACGAGGGGAGGGATGAATGAAATTCAGCGAATTCATCGTCCGCGACGCGATCTTGGTGGACTTCGACATCGACGACGGCAAAGAGGCTATCATTCGACGCATGTGTGAAGCACTGGTGGAAGCCGGAGCATTGAGCGAAGATCAACTGGATGACGTCGTTCGAGCGATCGTACGCCGAGAAGAGGAGGGAAGTACCGGAATCGGTAAGGGGGTCGCGGTGCCGCACACCAAACATGCGAGCCTGGACCGCCTCATCGCCACGGTGGCCATCAGCCCGCAAGGCGTGGATTTCGAAGCCTTGGACGGGGAAAAGGTCCACGCGCTGTTTCTGGTCGTCTCTCCGCTCGACCAACCGGGGTTGCACCTGCGGGCGCTTGAATACATCACGCGACAACTTCACCACGATCGCTTTGCGAAATTTCTCAAAACAGCCAAGTCGGCGGATGAGGTGTGGCAACTCTTGGAAGAGGCAGACCAAGGTAAGTTCGCCGCCTAGCGGTCCGCTGGGACGCGCCCGGTGCCGTCGTTCAGCGGCGGTGAGTGCGCAGTCGGTGCCATGTCGGCGGCTATGGCAAAATGGAAATCCGCAGCGAAGGGTGGCTCTTGCTCGTTGATGAGCGGGCCGGCTTTTTCGAAAAGCAAGCGTTGCGAGCGAACATCGGGACGGGCTTTTCGTGTCTGAATGAAGAGCGGCTAATAAGCCGATCACGCTATTGCTCGCATTCAGATGGGAAGCCCGGAATGTCAAGAACTCAGCATTATCCACCAGGCGTTTTGGTCATGGAGACGGATCCACGGGAGGAGCGAAAGCCGCAATCCAAGGCTCATCGCAAGATCCGAATCATTAACAAAGCCGGTTTGCACGCGCGCGCGGCGACGCTGGTGCGTAAACTGGTCCTGAACTACCAAAGCCGGTTGGTGTTGCGAAAGATATCCGAGGACGCCATCCCCCTTGAGGGCGGATTCGACGCCGCCGACGGATCGAGCGTGTTGGACATGCTGAGTCTATGCGCCCTCCAAGGGGATGAACTCTTGGCCGAAGCCGAAGGGCCTGACGCCGAGGACTTGCTGCAAGCTCTCGAGTCTCTTGCCAATCGCAAGTTTCTCGAAGAGGAATTCGCCGCGGACTTCGAACAAGGATCGCCGGCGGTCTAGCCGAGCAAGCGATTTCTCGCGGTCTTACCTTGCGTGGAGTCCGTCGCGAGTTCAATGCCGTGGGTCGGGATAGGAACAGCGAATGTTGCGTCTCCAAGGAATCGCCGTTTCCTCCGGAATCGCCATCGGCGAGGCGATGGTATTGGGACGCGAGACAATCGACGTACCCGATCGTCTGATCGAGGGCACGGCGGTCGAGACGGAAATCGAGCGGTTTCGAGGTGCTCTGTCCACCGCCGTCGAGGAACTATCCCGTCAAAGAGACGCCGTCATTCGCGAGTTGGGGCAGCGCTCAGGTTCCATCTTCAGCGCTCATTTGGAGATTCTGCAAGACACCAAGCTGCGAGAGGATATCGAAAGCCTCATACTCGAACGGCACTACGCTCCGGAACGGGCGGTAAGTCGGGTGCTACGCCGTTACGCCGACGTCTTCCGCCGCCTGCCGAATCCCAACTTCGCGGAACGGGTCAACGACGTTTACGACATCGAAAAGCTGCTGCTGCGATCCCTGCTGGGGCAACCGCACAGCGAAGTCTTCCAACTGAACTCGCCCGTGGTCGTCCTTGCCGCCGCACTGACTCCCAGCGAGACGGCGAAGCTGGATCGAAGATTCGTTCGCGGATTCGTGACGGAAACCGGAGGTCCCGGCGGACATACGGCCATCGTGGCGCAGGGCTTGGGGATTCCCGCCGTCGTCGGCACCGGGCCGTTCCTGGGTGAAGTGTCGGGTGGCGATACCGTGATCGTCGACGGCGACCGTGGGCTTGTCATTGTCAATCCCGACGGGGTCACGCTGCACGAGTACCGCGAGCAATACCGGGCCATCGAAAACCTCCAGGCCGAGTTGAGGGATATTCGCGGTCTCCCGGCTCAAACGTTGGACGGTACCCGAATTCACCTCTTCGGCAATATCGAGTTTCCGCAAGAGGCCGAAACCTGTTTGGAACAGGGTGCTGAGGGCATCGGCCTTTATCGGACCGAGTTCCTCTATCTCGGAAGGGCGACGTTGCCCAGCGAGGAGGAACACTACCAGGCCTATCTCCAGGTCATTCAAACGATGGGCGATCGTCCCGTAACGATTCGCACGTTCGACTTGGGAGCCGACAAGATTCCGCACGATTGGTTGCCTCGTCAAATGGGCTGGGATGGTGAAAGCAATCCTTGCCTCGGACTGCGAAGCATCCGTTTGGCTCTGCGGCATCTACCCATGTTCCGGTCGCAACTGCGGGCGATCTTGCGGGCATCGGCGATCGGCAAGGTGGAAATCATGTTCCCCTTGGTTTCCACCCTGGCCGAATTGCGGCAAGCCAAATTCGTTGTGGCCGATGTCATGGAGGAATTGGCGGAGGCCGGCATTCCCTTCCGCAGAGAGACGCCCATCGGCATCATGGTCGAGGTGCCTTCCACCGCGATCATGCTGGACCGATATCTCCCGGAGGTCGATTTTATCAGTATCGGGACGAATGATCTCCTCCAGTACACCCTGGCCGTGGATCGCACGAATCGCAACGTGGTATCTCTGTATAGTTCGGCCGATCCCGCCTTGATTCGCCTGTTGGCTCAAACGATTGATACGGCCCAAGAGCGGGGCGTCCCGGTCGGACTGTGCGGCCAGATGAGCAGCAGCCCCATCTACACGATGCTACTCATCGGCTTGGGACTGCGCAACTTCAGCGTTACCGCCGGAGCTATTCCGGAGGTTAAGAAGGTCTGCCGCAGCGTCACCCTCGCCCAATGTCGGGATGTCGTGAACCACGTGATGGAGATGGAAAACGCGCGCGACATCCGGGCGTATCTCCGCGAAGAGCTCGTCAAAATTCTGCCCGAATTCAGCCGCCTTCCTTGAGTCCTTCGAGCTTTCCCCCCGATCCTCGGGCGCATTCGAAGCAGTAGTCTCTCGGGAAGCAGAGGCAAACCGTGTTCACGGGCCGATGCCGGTCGCGGCAAGAACCCGGCAAAGAAACTTAGGCCAAAGCGGATGGCCGAGGGTGACGGCGGCGGGGTCAAGCGGCGCCGTTTTGCGGTTCGCCCACGATCAACGAGACGTTGTGTCCGCCGAAACCGAAACTGTTCGACATGGCGACCCGAACCCGCCGTTCTCTCGCCACGTTCGGCGTGTAATCGAGATCGCAGGCCGGATCGGGATTCTCCAAGTTGATGGTAGGAGGAATCACACCGTTCCGGATTGCCAGGATCGAGATGACCAATTCCACCCCGCCGCTGGCCCCCAAGAGATGCCCCAACTGGCTCTTCGTGCTGGAAATGGGGACCGATCGCGCGAATTCGCCGAATACCGACTTGATGGCGATGGTTTCGGCGACATCGCCCAAGGGCGTACTAGTCCCGTGGGCATTGATGTAATCGATTTGATCCTTGGAAAGTCTGGCCGAGGTGAGGGCATCCGACATGGCGGTTGCCGCGCCTCGTCCATTTTCGTCCGGTTGCGTGATGTGCCCGGCGTCGGACGAGACCCCATATCCCAGCATTTCCGCCAAGATCGGAGCGCCGCGTTTTCGGGCGTGCTCGTATTCCTCAAGGACCACGATCCCGGCACCCTCGCTCAACACGAATCCGTCGCGATCTCGGTCGAATGGGCGGCTTGCACGTTCCGGATCATCGTTGCGTTCCGAAAGGGCCTTCATGGCGGCAAAGCCCGCGATACCAAGGGGCGTCACGGCGGCCTCACTACCGCCTGTAATCACCACGTCGATGTCCCCGGACTCGATTTCCTTGACGGCCTCCACGACGGCGTTGGACGCGCTGGCACAAGCGGTCACCACGCCGTAGGCCGGTCCCTTCAAGCCGAATTGGATCGAAACGCATCCCGACGCGGCGTTCAACATCATCTTGGGGATGGTAAAGGCCGAGACACGCTCCGGGCCCTTTTCCATCAAGCGGCGAAATTGGGCTTCAATCTCCCCGAGGCCGCCCACCCCGGAACCGATCACGCTGGCACACCGCCGCGGATCCTCCTGCGAGAAATCCAGTCCCGATTCGCGAATGGCGTCGGTCGCGGCTACAAGAGCATACTGAGCAAAACGATCGATCCGCTTTTGCTCCTTACTGTCGAGGTACTCGACGGGATTCCAATTGCGGATTTCGCCTCCGAACCTAACCCGAAAAATCGAGACGTCAAATCCTTCGATGGGGCGAATGCCGCTCTCACCGCGACAAAGGCGGGCCCACATCTCATCGACTTTGCAGCCGAGAGGCGTGACCACACCCATTCCCGTAACTACCACGCGTCGTCTCATACTCGGAATCTGGCTGTTGAGGCGAAGGGTTAGAAGAAAGCCAACCGTCTTTCCGACGCCGCCGCTTCCAAGCGGAACTCAGCCGTTCTGCCCGCCTTCGGCTTCCGCGACGGCCTCCTGGATGTGGTCGATCGCCTGTCCCACGGTTTGAATCTGCGAGGCAACCTCCTCGGGAATCGAGATGTCAAACTCGTCTTCCAACGCCATCACCAACTCGGCCTGATCCAGCGAGTCCGCGCCCAAATCGTTCACAAAGTGAGACTCGCGGTTGATCTGTTCTTGTCCAACCCCGAGGCTCTCCGAGACAATCTTCATCACGCGTTCTTCGATGGTCGCCACGTCTTGCTCCTCTTTTGTTTCATGTCATCGCACAGGTTATCGACCGCCCGTCTCCCACATTGGTGACGAGACCGAATTCCACAACGCAACGCCCCAAATTAACACCACGTGCCCGAACCGCCGCCTTGCCCGCGCACTCGCGGCGCCGGCCGGTAATCCTACTACGTTATCGAAAACGCCGAATCCTGTCCATATCGCCCAAGGTGAAACGGCTAATGCATCCCCCTCGTGCGGCCTAGGCTGCGGAGTGCGATCAACTAGATCAACTACATGTCACTCCGCCAAGCCGCCATCCACTCGAATGACCGTCCCGGTGATAAAGGCCGCGGCGGGGCTTGCCAAAAACAAGACCGCGTCCGCGACGTCTTGCGGTTCGCCCAAACGGCCAAGGGGGGTTCGCTCTTGGATCTGCTTCAGAGTTTCCTCACCTAGAGCGTGGGCCATTTCCGTCGCGATGAAGCCGGGCGCTACGGCGTTTACCGTCACTTGACGCGACGCCAACTCGCGTGCCACCGTCCGCGTAAAGCCGATGACACCCGCCTTGGACGCCGAATAATTGGCTTGCCCGGGGTTTCCCATCAAACCGGAAATGCTCGCGATATTAACGATCCGCGCCCCGCCCGCCTTGATCAAATATCGAGCCGCCGCCCGCGTGAACAGGAATGTACCGCGCAAATTCACATTCAGAACGAGATCCCATTGCTCGTCCTTCATCCGGAGCAGAAGCCCGTCCCGCGTAATCCCCGCGTTGTTGACCAAGATATGCAGCTTTTGGTACTGCTTGATAACGGATTCCACGACCGAATTGACTTGCTCGCTGTCGGTCACATCACAAGCGAATGCCGCGGCTTGCCCGCCGTCGGCCTGGATGAGGGAAACCGTCTCCTCGGCGGCGGCAACATTGACATCCACGCATGCCACCGCGACTCTACAGTTCGCCAAGGTTCGCGCGATGCAGCGTCCGATCCCTCGTCCGGCACCGGTGACAATGGCAACCTTGCCGTCCAAATCGGTCGTCATCCGCGGCGACGTCGCTTGCGTCATCTAATCAACTCCTTGATCCTATCGCCCTCTCGCTGCGGGGCCCGGCGTCGATCAAAACCGATCCTCACGCAAGGTAATTGCTTCGTCGCGTAACACGAAGGCCGCACCGCTTCACACCTCGACGTTTTGGCACGACACGCCGCGATCGATCCGCCGCATCAATCCCCGCAAGACTTTCCCCGGGCCGACCTCGTAAAAAGCATCGAATCCCTGGGAAATGAGATATCGCATGGAATCTTCCCAAAGCACCGGTTCGACCACCTGGCGGATCAAGAGTTGGCGGATTTCCTCCGGATCATCATGCGTCCGAGCATCCACGTTGGAGACGACCGGAATGCGGGGCTCGTGCAGTCTGATTTTCGTCAGAGCTTCGGCAAGCCGAGAATCGGCGGGCTTCATGATGCCGGTGTGAAAGGCTCCCGCCACCGCCAATGGAATCGCCTTCATCGCGCCGAACGTCGGCGCCAATTCCGCGGCACGTTCACAAGCGGAGGTGGTACCCGAGACCACGATATTCCCGGGACACAACAGATTCGCGATTTGCAGCACTTCGTCGCGTCTCGCCTCGCGGCACAGACGATCGACTTCGCAGCGCTCGAGGCCCAAGATACTGACCATACCGCCCGGGGTAGCGTCCGCGGCGTCTTGCATAGCCTCACCGCGCTTTTGCACCAGCCAAAGCCCGTCTTCGAAAGACAGAACTCCGGCGAATACCAGCGCGGTGTATTCGCCCAAGCTCAATCCGGCGGCGGCTTCGCACGACAAGACGATATCGGGGGCGTCCGCGCGAAGCGATTCCAGGGCCGCCAAACTCGTCACGAAGATGGCCGGTTGACTGACGACTGTGGAATCCAATTCCTCGGCCGGTCCTTCGAAGCATAGCTTGGCCAAATCGTAACCCAAGACCTCTTGCGCGCGATCGTAGAGCGCACGCGCGGCGGGAACGGACTCATAAAGTCGCCGTCCCATACCGACGGTCTGCGCACCCTGGCCCGGAAAAAGAAAGGCGATCCTACCCAAAGCAGCCTCGCATGCGAATTTCGATTACTGCGATTTCTTTTTCCGCTTTTCCTTTGCCTCAACATCCACCACCGTTCTCCCCATGTAGTAGCCGCACTTGGGGCAAACGGTATGAGTAGGCACCGGTTCACGACATTCCGGGCAATAATTCAACGGGCGAACCGTCAGATGATCGTGAGCGCGACGCGAGCCCGTTCTCGCGTTGCTCTGTCTTCTTTTGGGAACAGCCATATCATCTCTCGCTTCTTGCCGCTGCGTAAGATCGCGTACCAATCGCCGCGATTGCTCCCGCGCCCTCTATTCGCCTTCCACGATGCTAACCGCCATCCTTCGCATGCCGCGGCGAGTCTTGCTTGAGGCAACTCTCGCACCCGGCACCGACACGGCGTCAACGACAGACGGCCCTTAATTTTTCGCGTTGTACGATCTCGTGGCCCGCCCAAACCGCTCAGCGTATTGTCTTGAAACCGACCACCGGCCCAACGGCGTCTGGGCTGGAAATTGACTCGCCCCCCTAACCGTGGATAAATCCAACCTTCCGCCGCAGGGATACCGCACTTTTCCGAAATCAAGTTCGGAATGGCACTTTGGAATGAGTACGAAACGATCATCGTAGGGGGGCACCGCAAACTTGTCAATGTACACCCCACATCCGTGTGTCATCCGTGAATAGAAATGCCCCCTTGCTGTATGAAAAGAAGTGTTCCCATCAACCCTCCGAAAGGAGGGCTTTATGGAGACATTACGGATGAGTGCGAAAGAGCGGGCGCGACTGGAGGTCTTTGGCCGGCTCAAGGCGGGCGTCTTAGCGTCGGCGAGCACATCGTCCTCTTGGACGGCGGAGCGATGCCTTGCACCATGTGAAAGGGTAGTCACGGAATCGCCGCGTCAGGCGAGGACGGTACGGCTTGTACGATCTTGGCGTCGAATGAGGCCGCAATCTGCGATCCCGGCGGAACGACGAGGAAGTCCTCGGGATCCCAATTGCCGTCCACAAGGCTCTGAAGGAGTCGCAAGTTGCCGGCCAACGATTCGAATCGCCAACCGCGGGCTCGAGCGCGCTTCCGCGTCAGGCTCTCAAAACGATCATCCTGCTCGGTGCCCGTGCGAATGTACGTCAGCTTACCGTAGTTGCGTGCCAGGTCGCCAAGCTGTTCACGAAGATACCGGGCATTCTCTTCGCCGTACTTTCGGACCCAATCTTCGTAGCTTTCCAAGAGACCCATTTTGCGGACGATTGAGTCGGGGCCGTGTTGCGAAATATCTTCGCCGCGTTCGATCCAACCCGGTGTTTGAAAATAGGCCCCGGGGTTGGCGTAAAAATAATCCAAGTAACGTTGCTTGTCGCCCAGAAACAGCGTAATGCAATCGTGGGCGCGCGGCAGCACCAGCGGAATGGTGCGCGCTCGTAAGCCGACCAATCCGTTGTTGCAGAGGGCATAGGCGAGGACGATGGCTTCGTACCGGGATTCATCCACCGCCGCGACCGCTTCGCGAAGTCGGGCCGACATGACTTGCGGACCCACGTCATGAAGCCCTTTGGGCAGGAATGTTACATCCACGGTGTTCACCGAGCGGGCGACCACGGCGCAGACTTCTCGATAAAAGATCTCGCACGCAATTACCTGTAAACGCACGACGTTATTTCCTCGTCTTGGCACCTTGGCAACAGGCTCTAATCCGGTCGTTGAGCGAAGGTCGTTCTCCTCAGATCAGGCCCCGATGGGGTACCGTCCGGCCTTTAGGGCTGTATCAAACATGGCAATGATGTTCTCGGGCGGACAATTGGCCTGGATATTGTGGACGGAGGCGAAGACGTATCCGCCTCCCGGCGCCAAGGCCGCGATATGGGCTTCGACCTCCGCCGCGACCTGCTCCGGGGTGCCGAAAGGAAGCGTGCGTTGGCAGTCGCACGAACCGCCCCAGAACGTGAGTCGGTCGCCGAACTGTTCCTTGAGTCGTTGCGGATCCATGCCTCGCGCGGTGGTTTGAACGGGATTCAGGATATCGACGCCCATCTCGATCAGAGTGGGAATGAAGTCGAAGATGGCCCCGTCGTTGTGCATGAAGACTTTGAAGTGGGTGTTTTCATGAATCCAGTCGAGCCCGCGCTTGTAAAAGGGGAAGATCAATCGTCGGAACATCCTTGGGGAGAGAAAGGGCGCGTCTTGTGTACCGAGGTCGTCGTTGAATTGGACGATTTGAACGAACTCTCCCACAGCAGACGTAAACCGTCGGAGATTCTCGATCCATGCCTCGGTGAGGCGTTCGTACAGGGCTTCGACATAGTCCGATTCCTGGGCCAGTGTCATCATCCAGGCCGAAAAGTCTCCGGTTCCCAGGCCGAAAAAGAGTTCGTAGGGCGGGCCCATGGGAGCTATGACGGCGAAGTCGGTGTTCTTGTACAGCGATTCCGCCGCCGCCCGAAGCTCATCCAATTCTTGCTGGGATAGCAAAGGCAAGTCCAGCGTATCGGGATCCGCGTGGGCGGCGCCGGGGTACTTATCCAAACGGTCGAAGTAAAATCCGTCCTTGGGCATCCGCGCCATGGGTCGACCGTCGGGGTGGTAAAGGGTAAGGCTGCCGTCCTCTTCTTCGACCGGGTGAAATCCGCCGGGAACCTCGACCGGCGTGCCGTCGAAGAGATGCCAGGGCTTCCAATCTTCGTTGCGGATTCCGAAAGCCACCGCCGTGCGATTCAAGCCGATGACATCGGCACCGAATCGCTCCAGAATAGGCCGTTCCACCTCCGCCAACACTTGATAAAGATCATAGACGCGGGTGGGCGTGTCGATACCAAAGTGCTGCTTGAGGCGATGATAAGCGGACGCGGCGATGCCCGACTGCCGCGTGCCGCCCAGATCGATGGGAATGCGATCCGGTTCCTGATGATTCAGTGCGCAAAGGACTCGTTCACGAGACAGCATGGATAGAAGCAACTCCGCGGCAGACTTCGCCTGGTGAGAGCACCCACTAGCGACGCAGTCGTCGCCGAAGGGCCGAAATGAATGCCGGGGATGTGCCGCAACAACCGCCGATGAAAGCAACGCCCAATTCGACCAGTTGCGGCAGGTGCGATGCGAACTCATCCGGCGTCATGACGTAGGCGGCTTTGCCGTCAACGATTTCCGGCATGCCCGCGTTGGCCTTGATCCAGATGGGGCGATCGGTAGCCGCTTTGAGTCGGTGAGCGATGGCAACGTACCCCTCGATTCCTTGACCGCAATTGGCGCCGACCACATCGGCACCGGCCCGGGTGAGCGCCTCCGCCGCCTGCTCCGGGGTGGTACCCATCATGGTGCGGTCGCGATTCTTGCCGGAATCGAACGACATGCAGGCAACGGTCACCATCCCCACGGTTTTGGCAGCGCGAATCGCCAAGACCGCCTCCTGCGGATCGGACATGGTTTCGACGACGACGGCATCGGCGCCGGCCTGAGCCAACGCTTGCGTCTGCTCTAGGAAGGCCTCCTCCAAGTCCTTCGCCGTCTTTTCGCCCATCATGAGCAGAATGCCCGTCGGTCCGATGGAAGCGAAGACTTTGGCCCGACCGTTCGCCGCGCGACGAGAAATTTCGACGCCGGCCCGATTGATCTCCGCCACGCGATCAGCCAGCCCATGTTTCTCCAGGGCAATGCGATTGGCGCCGAAGGTATTGGTGAGGATCACTTGGCTGCCGGCTTCGACATAGTCCCTTGCCACGGACTGGACCGCTTCGGGATGCGAAAGATTCCATTCATCAGGGCAGGCCCCGACGGGTAGCCCGCGCTCTTGGAGCTGCGTTCCCCACGCACCGTCCGTAATGACGGGCGGGTTTTCCAGCAACTGCGTCAACCATCCAGACATGATCGCATCACCCTTCGTGTGAGACTCAGCGCTTTAACCGGCGTAAAAATTCCGCACATGCATCAAGGCTTCGAAACCATCGGCCTGAAGGACGGCCTGAAGGCATTGCATGGCGGGGTGATCGTCGGACAATCGTTCGTAGTTCCGTTTGACCGATCCAATGATCATATCCAGCCCCCGCGGCATCGCGATCGTTAGGAAAGCGCTTTCCAAAGCGCTCTTGACAGGCGTTCCGTCCTTGCGTTTGGAGGGCAACATGACCGTGAAGTTACTCAAGCCGACCGACATATGGACCCCGGCGAGGTCGGGATCGGCGTGGATTCCGTCCATCGCCGCGATAAGTCGTTTCAAATTGCCCTCGGTATCTCCGGCGATCGGAGCGATCCCCGGGTCGATGATGAGGTCGTCGTTTGTAATGCCCGGGCAGCGGTTTCTGGCCGTTTCAACCAAAGCCTTCGCGGCTTGATAAGTCTGGTCGGCGGTTCGCGCCGGTATGAGTTTGCCGTCCGCGGCAAGTTCGGTAGCAAGGAGAATCGGCCGAAAAGGGCAAACGGTGTAGAGATCCCACATTTGATCCCTGGCTACCGTGATCGAGTTGAGAATGGGCTTTTGGCCCCCGGCACGGTCGACCCGGTAAACCGAAAGTCCCGCCTTGGCTATGGCCGGATCGGGCGTGTCGAGGGACAACGGTTTCGCCGTCGCTTGTTGGATTTGGACTACCAGGTCCGCCATGAATTCGGGAGACCGGGCCCCTACGTTGACGTCGATGTAAGCCGCTCCGCCCGCGTCCTGACTGCGGGCCAATTCCAAAATGCCGGAGATGTCTCCCGCCTCGAACATCGCTTTGGTGGAAGGCACGGAATCGTTGATCGATTCGCCGATGATCGTCAAACCCTCGATCGCCATATTGCGTACTCCCGGCATTGCGTTTGAACCCAACCCGCGACGAGACAACAAGGCTTCGGCCGAACGCGGCGCAAAGCATCATGGTTTATGTTTTAGCGTGATTGTCGGCGAATTGCGACGGGACCATCCTCGTAGGGACGGCGGAGACGCCGCTCAACGCCTTGAAGAACCGTCGCACAACAATCGCAACGGTCGCCGCGGAGCGAATGTTTCCAGTCCTTTTGCCCGTTACTCCTTGTCCTCCTCGCAAGTCCGCGACGCATGGTGATCACGGTCCAAGAACGTATTGGCCCACGATGATGTGTGCTGCAACTTGGCGTCGTAGATGACGGGCGGTCCCTCCAGGAAGCGATCGGTTTCTCCGTAGGCTTTCAATCGTTGATAGACCTTGGCCCACAGGCATTCCTTGTCTTTCAGTTCGCATTGACCATCCGACGATCCGCCGCAGGGACCGTTGCGACTGCACTTGGAGCACCATCGCTTGGGGCAAATGTAAGCACAATCGGGCAAGCTGCAATCGCCGCAGTCTTGGCATCCGTACATCGTAAACTTGGCGAAACGCTCGGCCGCGTAAACGGCCTTGGCGGATAGCGCGGAGGGGCGTTTGTCCCAGCGGGCGTACAGTGCTCGCAACAGTTTCCAAAGCCCGCGGTCTCGAGTGAAAGCCAACCGATGGACGATCCGAGAGATGCGATAGCTCAGTGTCACGGCCCTATTGCGGCGGGGTCGCTCCAGCGATTGCAGATACTCCCGGTTGATGCGATCGGGGGTGCTCAATCCGGTTTTGGGGTCGTGTTCGAAAAAGAAGAACTCGTCGGGCAAAGAGAATCGAATTTCGGGGAGAAACAACCGCCAGTCGTCAGGTGCGAAGGACTCGGCCAGGTCGATGACCCGGAAAAAGGCCTCAGGGGAATTCAGACCTCCGAGATAGCCCGCCGCAAAGCCCAAGCCTTTGAATACAGCCAATTGTTTGGCGGCCAATTCGCGAAAGAATTGCGCGCCGCGGTCGGGACCGCTCCCGTATTTCTCGCACAGGGCCAGCAGTTCGTCGCTGACGACGCACCCCGGAAGCTTACCGTCGTGGAATATCTTCGCGATCCCCTTAGTCAAGACGTAAACGTTGCCGATCACCGGCACATGGCTGATTCCCCTCGCCTGGAGAAACAACTTGACTTCGTGAAACTTTCGCATGTCGTAGCCCAACTGGGTAACGACCCATTGGGCACCGGACGCGATCTTTCGGATCAATTTGAAATACTGCGGCACCAACTCGTGCTCGTGTCGCTTGAACGGCGAAACGGCGCAACCGATGTAGAATGCCGTGGGCTGAAGTTTATCCAGGCCGCCCTTGCGGTTCGGGATTTCCAGCCCCCGATTCATGGCGGACAATAGGCTGATCAGTCCGACGGAGTCCAGATCAAACACTCCCGTCGGACGTCCGCCGAAGCCCGTGACGGGGTAATCGCCGGTCAGCGCCAGGACATTCCAAAGACTTTGAGTCGCCAACCTCCAGGCGTACGACTCCAGTCCGCTTCGATTCATATCTTTGCAGGTAAGGTGTATGACCACCTTGCCTCGGGTGTTCGGCAGCAAAGTCGCCAGACTATCCGGCGGCAGCATGGGAGAACCGCCTGGGTTGTCGGTGATCGATACCCATGCGATGCGCGAATCACCGGCTAATTCACGAGCCAAAACGGCGGGAGGGAGGCTCTCCGGTTCGGTCGGCAGGCCCCGCGTAGAAACGATCTCCGCCCCGTAGACGAATGCTTCGCCCTCGAGGCTTCGCCGAAACTCAGTACGCGGCACCTCCGGGAGGACCGGTTCATGCCGCACGCCGTCAGGGCCGCCGGCAGGCAGCGTCGGTTCACTACTCATCATGGCGGATTACTCCGCAGGGTTGGCTCCGGCGAAAGTAAAGGCTCGCCGGAAGAAACCGCTCAAGGATCTGTGTCCCCGGGCAATTGTTTGCCGGCGGACGGCGCCGACCCACAACTGCATGCTGCCGTCAGGTGAGTCGCGGACGCCCGGCGTGGAGATGGGATGGAAATCGGCAACCGCCGATCATGCGGACGTCGCCAACTCCGCGGCCAACTTGCGTGCCAGGGCCACCGCCTCGGTCGCGTTCTCGCTGTAGCCGTCCGCCCCGATTTGCGATGCGAATTGCGGCGTCAGCGGCGCACCGCCGACCATGACGCGGACCTTATCCCGAAGCCCGGCCGATTGCAAGCCTTCGATGACGGATTTCATATTGGTCATCGTCGTGGTCAGGAGGGCCGACATGGCCACAATGGTTCCCTCCTTCTCGCGAGCCGACTCGACGAACTTTTCGGGAGGGACGTCTACGCCCAGGTCGATGACCTCGAAGCCGGCACCTTCCAACATCGACGCGACGAGATTCTTGCCGATGTCGTGGAGATCGCCCTTGACGGTCCCGATCACCACGCGTCCGGCCCGCTTTGCACCGCCTGCGGCCAGCAAGGGCGTCAATAGCTCAAGCGACGCCTTCATAGCCCGGGCGGCGATCAGCAATTCGGGGACGAAATACTCGTTGCAGGCGAAGCGGTTGCCCACTTCGTTCATCGCCGGAATCATGTACTTGGCGATCAATTCCGAAGGATCGACCTTGGCCTCTAAAGCGGCTTGGGTGACCTCCGCCGCTAGGCGGTGGTCTCCGTTGAGGATGGCATCGTAGAGTTGAGAGTAGTCGGCCATAATCCCTCCGATTCGTTCAAGCGGGAGTGGGCTGGGAGACGACAACCGATCGTGGACGGACCGAGAGAATCCCCTCCCCTCGGCCTGACTCCGATTTACCCGGTTATGTTAGCCCGACTTGCCGGAGGTCACAAGAGCCGATGCAAGCGACGCGGAGGTATCGTCGAAAATGTCATGGGGCGGGCGCGTGCTCGACGTTCGTTCGCGAGGTAATTCGCACGCTGTCGGCTGAGCGAAGATCGAAAAGTTGAGGGCCGTTCAGGCCTTCTAAAGACCCGTGTTCCTTGAAGTAAATGTCGAGTCGGCGGATCTTCAATTCCGTAGGAGCCTCATCCACCCGCCCCACGCTCGGCGGCGATCCCCAAATCACCTGCGAACCGCCGCGCGTCTGTAGTTCCAGCGAGATGGGAACGCTGCCGGGCGAGTCCGATTGTGACGGGATGATCCGGGCGAGTTGCCATTGCGCCCAATGGGGAGACAAGATTTCCGCCAGTTCGGCGGCGGCCTCGACCCGAGGATCGCCCCAAGGTCGCCCCGCGATGTCACTGGGAGGAGTAGCGATTCCCTCGATTCGCGGGTAACGTGCGGCCTCTTGCGGCGTAAAGTCGCGCGTGGGAAGCAGGACGCCTTTGGCATCGACGGGGAGCAGCCCTTCCGGGACGCGAACCATGGCCACGGGTTTGCGGTATTCGCAAACAATTTGGACGCGAGCGGGGAATGCAAGTCGGACCTCGCTGACGGCGGCGATCCAAGGGTGGGCTGAGGCTGCCCGATAGATTTGCTCCGTCAGATTATCGTCGAGGACGGAGATGCGGTCGGATTCACGGAGGTAGGCCAAGATCTCCGGTCGCAAATCGTGATGAATCCACTCCGGGAAATCGGGAATATCCAGATTCTCAGCGGTCAGACGGTATCGCGGATCGATCGCCAGTTGAGCACCGGCCTGTTTCCAAAGGAGATTCCAAAACGCCAGAAGGGCCAGCACGGCAAGAGCCAGCGCTGCCGCGGCACGACCGAACCGAGATACGGCCGATCGCATTGGCTTCGGCTTTTCGCCGGGCGTCTTAGCGGTCTTGGCTGACTCAGCGGACATCTTCGACTGCGCTACCCGACCACGACAACGTTACCAATTTGTTGCGATTCAAAAAACCGATGACCGGCGGAATTGCCCGATGGCCGTCCCATTCTTCGCCGCGGCAAGTGACCGTCGGTAACGATTGCGCCTCGAGCGATTGCGAAAGGGTTTTTTGTTCCACGCTTCCCGGGTCCGTCGATCATGGCAGGAACGATCATGAAGCTGGAGCCCATCCTTTCCGGGCGGAAATTCCCGCTTGATGCAACGAGACGGCGCGAAGTCGAAACGGACGTTGCGACGTCGTTCCTTTTCGTTGATCGGCACCCGTGCAAGAAAGTTGGTACACCGGGCAAGTTTCCCAACACGACCGATCCGAGCGTCGCAGGGGCCATGACCGCCGCAATCAGCACGGTAAACTTTTCGCAAGCGGAAAAGAATTCCTGCCTCAATCGCGAAAGAGGCCGACTTTACCAGATTTCCAGATCCAGTTCGAGTTGAACGCCGAGTCGGTTTTGAACCTGTGTGCGGACGGTATCGATGATTCGCAAAATGTCGTTGGCCGAACAATTCGACTCCGCCACCACGAAGTTGACATTGCGATCGCACAGCGTGGCGCCGCCGACCTGCGTTCCCTTTAGACCTGCGGCTTCGATCAATTCGGCTGCGGAGGCGCCGCGCGGATCCTTAAAAAGCCTGGCGGAATTTTGATGTCCCAAAGGCTGGCCGGCTTTGCGCAGGATCCACAACTTGTGCAGGCGACGAGTTAGGTCTGCGGGATCTTCCGGCGTTAGTTCCAACTCCACCTCCACGATCACGGAATCGTCCAGCGTGCTCTTGCGCCGACTAAAGAGGATTTCGCGGTGCGTTCTGGTTTCCATGGTGCCCGAGAGAGTGACGACATCGACCCGGCGGACCCATTCGCCGATATCCCCGCTGTGCGTGCCGACGTTTCCTTGGACGGCGCCGCCGACGGTACCGGGAATGGCCACCAATGTCTCCAGGCCGCCGAATCCCTCGTGTGCGGCAAAGGTGACGACGCGTGTCAACGCGGCCCCGCCGCCCGCGATGACGCGGTTATCTTGCGATCGCACGTCCATGAAGGCCGGGGAACCTAGATGGATCACTAAACCGGAAACCCCTTCGTCTCGGACCAGAATATTGGATCCGGCACCCAGGACGCGAACCGGTACGCCCTCTTGCTTGGCACGTCGAATCAGGGCGGCCAATTCTTCCGCCGTCCGAGGCTCGGCGTAAAACTGGGCCGGCCCACCCAGTCCCAACCAGGTATGCATCGCCAGCACTTCCGCTTGCCGGACCACCTTTTCGAAGCCGGACCAAGTACTCATCACCAGTCCTCTCTATTTGCCGGGTCGATCGTTTATGGACGTGCCCCAACGTTTGCGGCGGGACGCGGAGTGTTTTCTTGATTGTGGGCCTTTGCTCGCCGCCGGTCCAGGCGTGCGGAGAACTCAGAGCGGCGATATTGTGCTCCGCGCGGAATTGCCGCCGCGTTGTTCGGAAACGCCGTCGTCTGCTACAATTGCGGTATTCTATGCGTCGAAGAAAGACAGGAGCGATCGTAAGCCCGATTGGAATTCCGTGAAATTACTCCCTCGATCCGGCCGGTCGCTTGCCTGGAAAGGGCAGCACGGCGGCTGGCCGCGAGGTCGTCCCGCCGCATAGCTTCGCTTCTTGGTAGGGGAATGTATGTCGAGCGATCCTCAGGAATCACGAAGATCGGCAGAAGCATGGTGGTGGAGGAATCTGCCGAATCTGCTCACGCTGTCGCGGATTGTCTTGGCTGTCATTCTTTTTGCCCTGCTCTCCTTTCCAAGTTCGGCGACCTATTGGATCGGTTTGGGGCTGTTTCTCTTGGCGTCGCTGACCGATTTTCTTGACGGCTATTTGGCGCGGCGGTTTCACTTGGTGACGCAATTGGGGCGAATACTGGATCCCTTTGCCGACAAATTGGTCGTCTGCGGCACATTTGTTTTTCTGGCTGCGTCCCCCCGTATGTTGGAAACGCCTGGGGGGCTGCATCCGTGGATCGTCGTGGTCATCCTTGCGCGTGAGCTTTTGATCACCGGCTTGCGAAGTTTCCTCGAGCAGATGCGAATCGACTTCTCGGCTCGCTGGTCGGGGAAAATCAAGATGGCCCTCCAGTGTCTTTTGGCGGTGGTAGCATTTGCATACCTTGCCTTCGACCAAGAGCCTCCCGGATCGCCTGCGTGGTGCTGGATCAGCCTTGTCGTACTGACATACGCCGCATTACTGGTTACCGTTTACTCCGGATATCAGTACGTGCGCATTGCCGCGGCCCATCTCGGGAAGGTTTGGTGAGATCGCGGACCTTGGCAACCGTCGCTTTCCCGCCGGAGGGACGCTTATTGCGCCTATGCCTGGAAGCCCTGGTGGCATGATCGAGCCTTGGTTCCGAACTCGTAGGCGTGTGACTACGCGGTGTGATCTGAGCATTTAGGGAGATGCGGTGAGGATTCATCGGTGCCAAGCGGTCCGCGATAGTGGACTAGGCCATAGGTAGATGTTCAGAACGAGCGACGAACAGAGATCGAAAGACAGTGAATGCGATCTTGCCGGTGATTCTTGTCGCATGTGCGCTGGTCGGAAGCGTGGCCTGGTGGTTGACCTTGGCGAGTCGACCCGATCTGCGGCGCGAGCTTTGGCCGGCCTTTCGATTTCGTCGCGTGCCGTGGGGGGCGGCCGATGTCTTGGGGGCATTCGTCCTGGTTCTGCTGATGGCCGGGTTACCGTGGGACCAGTGGCTCTTTCAGGCCGTCTCGAACCCTTACGACCATCGTTCCGCCGCGATTGATGCTCCGCCGCTGAACTTGCCCGGGCGTGGCGAGGACCGACGCTCGGTTGCGCCGCGATCCGACAACGTTGCGAACCAGGACGCTTCTCAAGTCCCTTCCGAGCCTCATGAAACGCCGCGAAAAATATCGGAATCCGATCAGAAGCGGAGTCACGGTTTGTGGATTCTATTGCAGAATCGGCCAACCTTTGCAATGTTCTTTCTTTGCTTTCTCGTTGCCGTCGTCGCTGCGCCGGTGATGGAGGAGACGCTGTTCCGATTGTTGCTTCAGGGGTGGCTGGCGACTCGTGAATGGCAAATTCGTCGTTGGCTGAACAACTCTCGGCGATGGTCTCGAAGACGGGGCGCCGAGAGCCTGAGCCTGGCCCATTCGCAACAATTTGGCGTCGTATCGGTGTTGGTGGTGGCCGTATGCTTTTCGCTGATCCACTTTCGATCCACGTCCGATGTCCCCTCGGCGGATAGTATCTTGGCGATTATGCTGCGGCAGTTGTTCGGCTACGGTGCAGCCTGGCCGCTCTTGGTGCTTTGGCTGACGTTGGGGAGAGGAGTGAGGCTCGGCACATGGGGGCTTGCCCGAGAGACCTTTTGGCCGGACGTGGTGCTCGGGCTGCGTTGGTTCGCGACGCTGGCCGTGCCCATTTACGGTCTTCAAGTCGGCCTCTCCGCGATAACTCCGGACAGCGTTGTCGTGGATCCCTTGACGCTGTTTCCGTTCGGACTGGTCTCGGGGGTATTATGTCTGCGGACGGGACGACTCCTTCCGGCGATCGTTTTTCACATGGCACTGAACGGCACCAGTTTGGCTTTGGCGGCCATGCTTCTGCTTTCCGGGGGATTCTCGTGAAGGGACCGCTCAGGCGAGGCCGACACGAAGACGCTGCGGCCCGAATGGCGACCGGGAGTCCGCACTTCTGCCGGTTTGCGGCACGGTCTATAATGACGTGGATACCCCGTGCGGGGGCACCTGACGGGCTGGGCGGCGGCTTTCCCGTAAATTCGGGAGTCGCCTAAGGGACGATCCTTTCGAGCAGGTTTGGAGAATGGGTCATGGAATTGGGGTTCGGGATTATCGGATGCGGGCTGATCGCGAAATTTCACGCCCGGGCCATCGCGGACGTGCCGGGAGCGCGTTTGGTTGCTTGCTATGACGTCGTGCAGGCGGCGGCGGAGAAGATCGGACAAGAGTTCGGGTGCAAAGCCTACTCGGATCTCGACGCGATGTTGGCGGACCCGAACGTCCAGGTCGTCACCGTTGCTACACCGAGCGGGGCGCACATGGAACCCGCCGTGGCGGCGGCGAAAGCCGGTAAACACGTCATCGTAGAAAAACCGCTCGAGATTACTTTGGAGCGCTGCGACGCGATCATTCGAGCCTGCGAAGACGCAAAAGTGACGCTTTCCACGATTTTCCCTTCGCGATTCCACGGTTCGAGCCGATTGCTCAAGGGTGCCGTCGAGGAAAAGCGATTCGGCCGACTCACCATCGGGGATGCGTACGTCAAATGGTGGCGAACACAACAGTATTACGACGGCGGCGCCTGGCGGGGGACGTGGAAGCTCGACGGGGGCGGAGCTTTGATGAACCAGGCCATTCATAGCGTCGATCTGCTGGTCTGGCTGATGGGACCGGTCGCGGAGGTGTCGGCGAGAACGGCCCTTTTGGCGCACGAGCGTATCGAGGTCGAGGATGTCGCCATGGCCCTGCTGCGATTCGAATCCGGCGCGCTGGGCGTCATCGAAGCCACGACGGCGGCGTATCCCGGCTATCTGAAACGAATCGAACTGCACGGCGACAAAGGCTCCGCCGTGATGGAGGAAGAGGATATCGTCAAATGGGATTTTGCCGAAGTTCGGCCCCAAGATGAGGAAATACGGCGCAAAATGGCGGAAAAAGTCAGTGGAGGCGGCGGTGCTTCCGATCCTGCCGCCATCGGTCACCACGGCCACGCCATGCAGTTCGCCGATGTCGTGCAAGCCATCCAAGAAGGACGCAAACCGCTAATCGACGGCTACGAAGGCAGGCGCTCCGTGGAAGTGATTATGGCCGTATATCAGTCCGCGGAGACGGGCAACATTGTTAAGCTGCCCTTGGCGGCGGACCCGGTCTTGCGGGCGAGAGAGGTCGGCGTGGCAGGACTGGGACGCTAGCGGGTCCGGCGATCCAGGCGTATCAAATTTGATGGCAAGGACGGGCATCGCGAGCGAATCATCATGACCACGCTCGGGATGGATTTGATAATCTCCAATCAAGGCAAGAGAAATGGCTGTTGAGTTCAAGCTTCCGAACTTGGGCGAGAACGTCACATCCGGAGACGTTGTCAACGTCTTAGTGCAAGAGGGTGACGTCATTGCGGGCAATCAGGCGGTCTTGGAACTGGAGACGGACAAGGCCGTGGTCGAGATCCCCTGCCCTCACGCCGGACGCATTGACAAGGTGCTCGTGAAGAAGGGCGACACCATCAAGGTCGGCCAAGCGATTCTGTTGGTAGAGAGTGGCGCGGCGGCCGACAGTTCCGCCGAGGCCGAAAAATCGCAAACACCCTCGCCCGAGGCTGCCTCGGAAACGGCGTCGGAATCGGCAGTAGCGGTCGCCGCATCCGCGAATGCGGTGGGTAAGACTGGGGCCGTTGCCGATCAATCGGCCACGGTCGCGAAAGCTCCGGCAATTGCCAAACCGGAAACCTCGGCGGAGAATGGCCGCGCGGGTTTCCCGGGCGCGGACTCACCGTCTCTCGCCGATTCGCGTCTGCCGCTTCCCGCGGGACCGGCGGCGCGTCGTTTGGCACGCGAACTGGGTGTGGATTTGCGTTCGATCCGAGGCACGGGATCGCACGGACGCATCACCGTGGAGGACGTCCAGGCTGCTGCATCGAAAACGACACGCGAAGTCGGCGTTCCCGGCCCTGTGGTTCCCCCTGGGGAACCCGGTCGCGATAGTTGGGGGCCCGTGCGACGCGAAAAGATGAGCAAGATACGCAAAACGATCGCCGCTCAAATGACGCGGTCCTGGACTACGTGCCCGCGAGTTACCAATTTCGATGATGCCGACGTGACCGATCTGGAAAGTTTGCGCAAGAGCATTCCGCCGGATTTTCTCGGTCCCGGCTTGAAACTCACCATGATGCCGTTCATCCTACGCGCCACGGCCTTGGCCTTGCGGCATCACCCGCTGCTAAACGCTTCCTTGGACGAAGAGAATGAGCAAGTCGTCTACAAGGAATACGTGAACTTGGGAATAGCCGTGGATACGCCGCGCGGCCTCGTCGTGCCGGTCTTACGCAACGCTGAACGGCTCAGCGTTCCGCGATTGGCCGAAGAACTGGCACGTTTGGCCGGAAAAGCCAGAAACGTCGATTTCACGGTCGAGGATTTGCGAGGCGGCACCTTTACGATCAGCAATTTGGGGGCCGTGGGCGGCACTTACAGCACGCCGATCATCAATTATCCCGAAGTGGCGATCCTCCTGGTGGGTCGCTCGCGATGGTTGCCCGCAGTTCGAGACGGCGCCGTTGTGCCGCGATTTATGTTGCCTTTGTCGCTTTCTTACGATCATCGACTGGTGGACGGCGCCGCAGCAGCCCGATTCCTTAACGAAGTTATCGACTGGTTGCAGTCGCCGGGCAAATTGCTGCTTAGCGGTTGAAGACCGTTTTCACCGACTTGCGCCGTCTCTTTCGTTGAAACACGTCCTTCCGGTGGAAACGCCGTAATGGGTAGCGTTTCTCCGAGAAGCAGGTTCCACGCTTTTTGTTGGGGTGCTCCATCATGGAAACACAATTGGTCGTCATCGGCGGCGGACCGGGAGGATATGCCGCGGCATTCTTGGCTGCCGATCTGGGTTTGAAAGTGGCTCTCGTGGATCAAGAACCGCGGTTGGGCGGGGTGTGCCTGTTGCGGGGCTGTATCCCTTCCAAGGCCCTCCTTCACGTGGCCAAGGGAATGGCGGAAGTCCGGCACATGGGAGAATGGGGCATCCAATACGATGCGCCCAAGATCGACGTAGCGTCTCTGCGAAATCGAAAGAACAAGGTCATCTCCACGCTGACCGGCGGTTTGGCTCAGTTGGCGAAGAACCGCGGGGTGGATGTAATACAAGCGCGAGCACGGTTCGAGAATTCGCGTCAACTTCGTCTGGGCGGCGTCGATGGGAAGTCGCCGCCGGCCGATACGTTGACTTTCGAGCACTGCATCATCGCCGTGGGATCTCGGCCGACCGTCCTGCCGGCGTTCTCGCGGGGCGGAAAACGTGTCATGGATTCCACCGGCGCGCTGGAATTGGAGGATATCCCGGAGCGTCTGTTGGTGGTGGGCGGCGGATACATCGGCTTGGAACTCGGTACGGTTTACGACGCACTGGGAAGCAAGGTCTCGGTGGTGGAAGTGACCGACGGCTTGCTGCCGGGCGCCGATCGCGACTTGGTGCGGCCCCTGCACAAGCGGTTGGAGCGGACGTTTGAGGCTATTCACCTGCAAACCAAGGTCGTGAAACTGGAGGAGACAAATAAGGGAGTGCAAGTGACTTTGGAGAACGCCGGGGGAACGAAGACGGAGACGTATTCCCGCGTCTTGGTATCGGTGGGGAGAACTCCGAACAGCGACGGCTTGGGACTGGAGAACACCAAAGTCGAAGTCTCGGACCGAGGATATATCGTGGTCGATGCCCAAATGCGAACCGCGGATCCGGGAATCTGGGCGATCGGGGACGTCGTAGGGCAGCCGATGCTGGCTCACAAGGCCGCCCACGAGGGGAAGGTCGCGGTCGAGGCCATCCTGGGTCATGCCGTAGCCTTCGAACCTCGCGCGATTCCCGCCGTCGTGTTCACCGATCCGGAGATCGCGTGGGCGGGTTTGACCGAGACGCAGGCGAAGGCGAACGGCATTCCGTACGAAACTGCGGTCTTTCCTTGGGCGGCTAGCGGCCGCGCCCAAGCGGTGGGCCGCACCGAGGGGCTTACCAAGTGGCTGGTCGATCCGGAAACCGAGAGGGTTTTGGGGGCCGGCATCGTGGGACCGAACGCGGGCGATCTTATCAGCGAGGCCGTCCTGGCGATCGAGATGGGCGCCGTTCTCCGCGACATTACCGAAACGATCCACCCGCACCCGACGCTTTCGGAGACCTTGGCCTTCGCGGCGGAGGTCTATTTCGGCACCGCAACGGACCTATATCGCCCGAAACGGACGGCGGATCAGCAATAGATCGAACTTCGCCCGGCGAACAAAGACGAAGAGAATCGATTTCCTTCCTTTGTCGGGAATCTCGTTCGTCGAGTGTTTTTTCAGCGATTCTGCGGCTTTGTTAGTTGGCGATGTGTTTCCCGTGATACGCCCTCGGCAAACGAGGGGGATCAAACGCGACGATGGATTTTCCTCGGGTAGTGATTGTCGGACGACCCAACGTCGGCAAGTCCAGCATTCTGAATTGGCTGGCGGGCAGACGAGTATCCGTCGTTGACGCTTTGGCGGGCGTGACGCGCGATCGTGTGTCCGAGCGTATCACGATCGGTGATCGACACGTAGAACTGGTGGATACCGGCGGGATCGGCATCGTCGACGAGGGCGACTTGGCCGAACACGTGGAGCGCCAGATTGCCGCCGCCATGGGCGGCGCAGATGTGATCCTGTTCGTTACCGATACGCGAACGGGAATCACGCCCTTGGACGAGGAGGTGGCAAGGCGACTGCGATCGATCCCCTGCCCTATTCTTTGTGTGGCCAACAAGACGGATGCGGCCTCATGGGATGCGGCGGCCGCCGAGTTCACGCGATTCGGGTGGCCCGTTGTCGCGGTCAGCGCCGAGCAGCGTCGGGGTCGCGAAGAATTGCTCGAGGCCGTTGAGGAACTCCTGCCGCCGCCGACGCCGGAGACTCCGGAACCGGAGGTCATGAAACTGGCGATCGTCGGACGCCGCAACGTGGGCAAGAGCACCTTTATCAATACGCTGGCCCGGGAAGAGCGGATGATTGTGAGCGAGATTCCCGGCACCACTCGCGACAGCGTTGACGTTCGGTTTGAGATCGACGGCAGAGCCTTCATCGCCATCGACACGCCCGGCGTGATGCGGCGGAAGAGCGTTCGCGAAAACGTCGAGTTCTACGGTTTGGTCCGCGTGCGAGAGAGTATCCGACGGGCGGACGTGGTTCTGCTATTCTTCGATGCCTCGCGCGAAATCGGGCGAGTCGACAAGCAACTGGCGCAGGCCGTCTTCGAGGCATTCAAGCCCGCCATTTTCGTCGTCAACAAATGGGATCTCTTGGCGAAACAGATTTCCACGGGCGTCTGGGTGGAGCGGCTTCGCGATGTGTTTTCGTCGCAGCAGTATGTGCCGGCGGCCTTTATTACGGGAAAGAGCGGCAAGAATGTGCGTCGTCTGATCGACCTCGCTCAATCGCTTTACAAACAATCACGGTACCGATTGACGACGGGGGTGTTGAATCGGATTGTCCGTACGCTGCTGGTCAGAAACCCGCCGCCGCTCCACTCGGGGCGCCGGGCCAAGATCTATTTTGCAGCCCAGGTCCGCGCGGCGCCGCCCACGATCGTGCTCTTCTGCAACGATCCGGAGGCTTTTTCACCGTCATATCGGCGATACCTTCTCAACGCGATTCGGGATCAGTCTCCCTTTGCGGAAGTTCCGATTCGATTATTGTTTCGCCGGCGCACGGGCGGAAAAGGCGGCGAATCGCATCGACCGGCCTTGGATGAGTTGCCGGAGGAAGGACTCGATGATTCGCGCCTTGCCGAGGAAGAAGAGGCGTGGTTGCAGACGGACTACGATGAGGCACCGGGCGAAGACGCCGATGACGGTGACATCGCCGAGGATTGAGCCGATCATTGGGAAACGGCGCTGAGCGACGGCGCGGCAAGCTCATAAACCCGGATGTGATTCGGATTAGCCCCACCGGTCTCTTCATTGTGAAGAATCATCTTTGTGCCGCGAATCCAGACGCCGTTTTGCGTCCCGTCGGCGCGCACGAACGGCGGTAAGGCCCCCGCCTCTCCCGGTGTTTTAAGCGGCAAAACGTAATTCCACCCATCTCCCGAAGAGGACTGTAAAGCGACTAAACATCCGGTCGGACCGGAAAAAACGATGTCGGGGCGGTTGTCGTTGTCCAGGAGGGTGAAGCGTAAACCGGCGTCGCGCCCACGGTCATCGACGAACATCGTCCGGGCGGGGAGATTCGTAGGATAGGTTTGCCAACGATCGTCTTTCCAGGCGAACACTCGGCGGCGAATCGGATTTCCTACCACCACTTCTGAACGCCCGTCGCCGTCCAGGTCCAACAGACGCACTCCCTGGTCGATTCCGTTTCTCGCGGTAAACACGGGGGTTCCGTCCTCGGGGAATTCCAGGCCGGCAAGCCCGTTGGGGACCTCGGTCCAATCGGTTCCCTCGAAGTGCCACAGCCCGGCCCAATCCTCAGTGCGGACCAAAACACAGGGGTGGGCGGGAGAACCGAACATGCCGAATTGTACGCCCGTGTTGATCACGGAACCGTCTTCCTGCGCCAGTGCAATGGGCACCGGAAAGCCGGTTTCGCGCCAAGTTCCCCGTGATGCATCCCAGCGGCGTGTGACGCGAACGCGCTCATTTGCGATTACAGCATCCTGCATGCCGTCCCCATCCACATCGAGAAGACGCACCCCTTGGTCGGCGCCGTTTTCCCGACGCAGACCGAGGCTCTTGGTAAGCTGAGCGTTGAGTTTAGCCGTAACGTCGTTCAACGTCAGAAATCTCACCGCGCGACCGTAGGTTTTGGTTGCATGACGGATCAGTTCGATCACTTGATTGTTGCGAATCCACCCCCAGGGATGGAACGTGAGAACGTACACCCCTTGCTTCCGCACCGCGACATCGAGGGCGCACTTCATATCCTCCAAGGCTTGCGGAGCGGCAGGCTGATTATGGAAATGGAACGCGACCCAGTCGTCGGGGAGCGTCATCGGAATCTCCCAACACCCCCATCCCACAACCCAAGGATAAGGGTAATTCTCAACGTAATTGACGAAGCCTCGATCGGCTGGCAAGTATCGGGCCAATCGGGGGAGGCCCTGGATGGGAGCGGCCCACTCTGCGGGGATATCCGGGTCGGTCGCGGTCGCAACATGGAAAATGGAGGAGTCCGCTTGCAGAAAGCGCCCGTCCGGCGTGGCGGCGTGGAATATTTCGGCGAAGAAACGCGGGCTCATGGCGTTGATGGAATCGCAGCACGGCATTCGATAGGCGCGCGGTGCGTGTGGGCCGAGGGCATCACTGATTTGGTCCACCGCCCGATCGTAGGTGGCCTTGGCCGCTGAAAAATCGCCCTTTTGCAAAAGCGGGCAGGGGTGATCCGCGGTATGCGCCCCGATCGCGGCCCCTTCCTCCAACCACCGTTGCACAACGGGGTCGTCCGCCGCAACGCTGTTGGCCATCAAGGTAACGGCGGCCTTACCTTCGATCGACTTGAGTTCCTCGAATATCGGTCGGAGATATTCTTCGAATAAGGTCTTGCGGTCCGAACGCAAGTCGTCGATCGTGAGCAATACCACCGCTCGAACGCCCTCCTCGCCGACCCATTGCGGGGTGACGAGTCGTGGAAAGTTCGTGTGAGGGTAATACGGGTTAAAAGGTTCGGAGAGGTACCAGAATCGATTGCCGGGCAGATCGGTCATGTGCCGGATCGGCGCCGGCGCGGCTGAGTCCTCGGCCATGAGCGACGGACCCAGCGCGATTGCCAGGAGCGGCAGGACGGCCATGGCCGCGAACCCCCAAAAGCTGCGAAAACGGATTCGATTCGTCATCCCGCGGAGATTGAGACTTGAGTTGCAGCGATGGAAGATGCCTGATGAGGACGGGCTATGGCGAGCAGGCATGGTGATTCCTCTCGTCGAACTTGTGTCGGGATGTTGTTGCTGCGAAATTTCCTCGCGACGGTACGCGAGGCATGCGAACCCCTTTGGATTACGAACTTGCGACGTTTTCGGCGGCGTATTTTCGGGCCAGCGCGGTGTTGGCGGCCACTTGATCCGAGTAAACGGGGAACATCCCCACGATGATGCCGTCGCAGGGCTTGATGTTACGGAATGCGAAGGCGAACGCTTCCTCAATTCCCTTGGCACCCGTACATTTGCGCCCCGCCGCGAGGATCTTAAAAGCCAGGCAAGGCTTGGGCACATCTCGTACGACGGCGGTCATCTCCACCGGATCCGTTTCCAAGTAGGGTTCGCCCACGATCGCCCGGCCAAGCAATTCGAGTTGTTCTTCTCGCGGTCGGTTCACCTTGTACATACAGGTCATGAACAAATCGTTCTCCCAATCCTCGTCGGCAATGCGGCGGATGTGATCGGGATTGTGCGACGAAACCCCCGCCAACACGCCGTGATCGTGCGCCTTTTTGACATAGTCTCTGACAAGTTGGGCTTTTCCTTGACGAAACAAGGCATCCGTCACCCCGCCATGATGAACCAAAGCAATGCAGTGTGTGTCGTCGATGACCTGTTGCATGGGCGGATCGGTCTCCCGTTCGGCGTGCAAGCAGATGAAGTTCATCTCGCCGCCGGACTCTTGCACTTTTTGAATGGCCCAAACGGATCTTGCTTCATGGTCGAACTGCCAGGTGCGAATGCCGCGGCGCATGCATCGACACAAGAAATCGTAGATACGTTCCGGCGTGAAGTATTCCCGCATGTATTGGTCCAGGATGGGGGACGAGTGCGAGTAACCGCCGATGGGATTCCACCCTGCCACAAGCCGCGTGATGCAATGGGATCCTAGAGGGATGGTGGGCAAAACTTCATCCGGCGCGGGGGCGTCCTGTTCCGAGTGTGTGCCTTGTTCCCAGGCCGGGAGTTGCGGCATCGCCGGTCCGATGAGACCGGCACCGGTCGTCGCCAGGGCGGCTTTCAGAAAGAAACGTCGTTCCCGACCGCGGACTTGGAAAGCTTGCTGACGCACTGGCGGCCTCCTCGCGATAAGGGGTCTCCATGAGGGAGAACCTCCGAAGCATCGATCCGGCGTACCGACTCATCGGCTCGCAATCGCCGGGTGCAATCGGCTATCCGCGGAACCGGCGGGGCAACGCCGCGACCTGTCAACTTTTCACGCGCTGAGATTGTAGCGCGGTGCCAAGGCTCAAGCAATAGTGGGCCGGGGCGTTGAAGGGGCGGAGCACGACTGCTTTCTCGGTACGCAAGCGCAGCGGAAATCCGTCAGATCCGAATCCCTCTGCCGGACGAAGATCGCAGAGGGCTTTCGGCGGATGCGGCTTCGAACACGCGGTCGTTTTGAAGAGGAGAAGAAAGACGCAGCGCGGTCAGGGTAGTTCTTCGATCGGCAACGAGTTTTGGGAAATGAAGGCGAGAGCCTCCTCTTTGGTGAAAACGCTGTCGGTGGTTCCGATGGCGCGGACGCAACTGGCGCCCAATGCGCTTCCCCAACGGAGACATCCAACCGGATCTTCTCCCCACAACAGTCCGGCGATAAAGCCTGCGTCGAAGGCGTCTCCCGCCCCTGCTCCGCTGACGAAGTCGACAGGATAGACGCCGGCCCGAAACCTGCCGCCGCGGCCCCAAAAAAGCGATCCTCGCGATCCGGAGGTGATGACCACGTTGGCCGCGCCCGCATCGTGGAACCTTTTGGCCTGCTCGACGGGATCTGAAACATTCAGGATGATTTCGGCCTCGTCGTCGTTGGGCAGAAAATAGTCTACCTCCGGCAAAAAGCGGCGAATGATCGGCCAGTAGTCGCGTTCCCCCATCAGAACGACGTCCAGGACGGTCTTGACGCCTCGAGAGCGAAGTCGCTTGAGCGTGGCCAGAAATGCATCGGTTTCGAGGGCGGGCATCATCAGATAACCGCCCACGTAGAAGATGCGGACGTTCTCCAACCAGGTTCGCGGCAAGTCTTCGTCCGAGAAAACATGGTTAGCGCCGGGGGTGCTGATGAAACGGCGATCCTCGTTCTTGACGTTGACGATCATTGTAGCGGCGGTTCCGCGATCCGGTACGAACCGCACACCCTCGGTGTCGATGTTCGCTTGGCTGAGGGTTTCTGCGATGAATCGCCCGAACGAGTCGTCACCCACGCATCCCGCCACGCCCACATCGACACCCAGCCTTGCCAGGTCCATGGCGACGTTGGCCGCACAACCGCCCAGACCGAGTTGAATGCGGGGCGACGGCACCAGTTCACCGGCCCGCGGGAGATGATCGACGGGTTCGCAAGCAACGTCGGCAAACAGGATTCCGGCACTGACGACTTCATGTTTTTTCGCCATGGGCTACGCTCTCCGGCAGCAAGGTTTCTCCCCCGGCGGCGACGGTCGGCCGCAGTCAATCAATGCAAAAGCCTTTGTTCCACCCAGCGGTAAATCCTGCGCGCCGCCTCCGCCTTTGAACCGAGGAAGGTCCCTAGGACGGTGCCGTCGGGCGTGAACGCGGTGATTTCGGTTGTATCGGAATGGATGGCCGCAGGATGGTTCAGGACAATCATGTCGCATTGCTTGCGTTGCAGTTTCTGCATGGCTCGAACCGGCCCGTCTCGCGTCTCCAAAGCAAATCCGACGATCCAGCGCCCTTGTTTCCGGGCGGCCAAAGCGGCCAAGATATCAGGAGTTTCCACCAGTCGCAAGAATAGGTCATCGCCGGTCTTCGCGATCTTATCGGAAGCTCGAACGGCGGGGCGAAAGTCGCAGGGCGCCGCCGCTCCGATGACGCCGTCGCACTCCGCAAACATATCGCTCGCGGCCGACAACATTTCCTCCGTGGTTGTGACGAAATGGACGCGGCAAGCGGACGGATAGCGGATTTCGACGGGGCCCGAGACGATGCAAACCTCATGACCGGCGGTCAAGAAGGCCTCGGCCAAGGCGCTTCCCATACGCCCGCTGGACGCATTCGAAAGATAGCGAACGGGATCGAGATACTCCCGCGTGGGACCCGATGTAATCAGCACTTTAGCCAAGGCCCGATCTCCGCGTGCCGAACGGCGAGCTTTCCAAGCCGACATCGCGTGGCGGTCGACTCACCTTTACGAGAAATCTCGTGCGTCCGTCCCGCCCGATCAGACGATACGGCGGTTGAGGACTTCCTCGATTTTGGCGAAGATGACATCCGGTTCGGCCATGCGACCGGTTCCGATTTCACCGCAACTGAGATGCCCTTCGCCAGGCTCGATGATGACGAATCCGTCGTCGCGCAAACGTTGCAAGTTGCGTTGCACCGCCGGTTTTGCCCACATTTGGGCGTTCATCGCGGGGGCGACCACGACAGGGCCGGTAAACGCCAGGAGGCACGTCGTGAGCAGGTCGTCTGCCAGTCCCCAGGCCGCCTTGGCGAGGAAATTGGCGGTAGCGGGAGCAACGCAGAGCAATTCCGCGCGGCGAGCCAAATCGATATGGGGATGCGGCGTCGGCGCCCAGATATCGACGCCGACGGGGCGCCCCGTCAATGCCTCGAAGGTCTTCGGGCCCACCAAGCGTGTGGCGGCTTCCGTCATGACGACCGTCACGGAGTCGCCGCTTTGCATTAGGCGACTAACGAGTGAGGCCGTCTTGTAGGCGGCGATCCCACCCGTCACACCGACCAGGATTTCGCGTGCGGCCATTCCCGTTCGGCCCCCTCACTTCGCTCCCGTGGTTGGATGATCGCGATTCGCGTCATCAGCGAGTTGCCCGCGGATCAAGCGGGTGGTAGCCCACCGCCCGTCAAACCGAGGTCTTCCGGTTCCGGCAGATCGGCCACCGTCCTCACGCGGTCGTGGAGATCCAAATAAATCTTATCCTCCATGATCTCCCGCAGGACGATCTTCATGCGATCTTTCGTGTCCAAATCCACCAAAGGCGGGGCTCCCTTCATCAGGGCTACCAAGCGCTTCTGAATCAGCGTCGAGAGCTTGAAACGCCCTCCAACCTTGTCTACGAGCGAGTCATCCTTCAGTTCATCGTACATGGCTGGAACCTCCGTCGGCGACGATCCCTTTTTGATCGTAAGTGCCGGTCAAACCGGCCTCAAAAGCGAGAATTCCGCAAATTCGGGCAACCGTGTCCTCTACCCGGTCATTGATTACGCGATAACGGTAGTGATCGGCCAGACGCAACTCCTCTTCGGCGCGTTGCAGTCGAAGTCGCACCGTTTCTTCATCTTCGGTGCCTCGTCCGCGGAGTCGCTCCAATAGCACGGTCGGATTTTCAGGCAGAAGAAAAATGCTCACGGCGTCCGGCAAAGCTTTGCGAACGGCGATCGCACCTTGCACATCGATTACCGACAATACCCACTTTCCGTCCTGGAGCAAGCGCACGACCGAATCGCGGAGGGTACCGTACCAAATCCCATTCCCGAACACTTCCGCGGTTTCGAGGAACTCTCCGGCCTCACGACGGCGGAAAAATTCATCCGGCGTGAGAAAGAAGTAATCGACTCCATGAACTTCTCCCGGACGCGGCGGACGGGTGGTTGCGGAGACGCTTTTCACCAACGGCACGGGCGACTCGCGCAACAGACGTTCCGCGACGGTAGTCTTCCCGACGCCGGAAGGCCCTGAAAGGACGACCAGTTTGGCTGTCCGTGACGGCACTCCTTGTTGTTCTTCCTGGGAGCGGTTCATCAATCTTCCGCACCGTCTCCTCATTCTACATTTTGTACCATTTCCCGAATCCGCTCGACCACCGTCTTGGCCTGAACCACGTAGCCGCTGATCTCTACGTCGTTCGCCTTGGCTCCCAGGGTGTTGATCTCGCGCACCATTTCCTGCGTCATGAAGTCCAGTCGCCTGCCGATTCCGTCGGCGGATGCGGAATCCAACGCCTGGAGAAATTGTTCGACATGGCTCTGGAAGCGAACCAATTCCTCAGAGATGTCCGATCGTTCGGCGAAAAGCCCCACTTCTCGCAGGATATCCTCTTGGGCCGCCTGAATATCGACTTCGCCCAACAAGCGGTTGAGACGCTCGCGCAGACGCTCCCGATAGTTCTCAATGACGATCGGAGCGCGGCTGCGCACCTGAGCAACCAGTTCCAACAGTTCGCGACAATTGCGTCGCAGGTCGTCCGCCATGTTGCGACCTTCGATTTGCCGCATCCGTTGGAATTCTTGTACCGCCTGCTCTAGTGCCGCCATAAGAATGGGTTTGAGTTCTTCCACTTGGCCCGCCGGATCGGTACGGTCCGAAATGACACCCGGCAATTGGAGGAAGGAGTCCAGGGAGTTCGGCGGCGTCGCATGCGCGTCGATCGCGATGCTCGTGAGTTGGTTCCAATAGCCTAACAGCACCTCTCGGTTGATACGAAAATCGACCGATGAGGGCGGTCGATCGATGAACAAATTGACTTGCACCGTTCCCCGGCGGACGTCGCGCTTGAGCAAGGCCTCGATCTCGGCTTCGGCGGCCGCCGTCAGGCTCTCATTGCAACGGATACTGAGTTTGAAATACCGATTATTGACGGCACGGACCTCGGCACGGACGGCGAATCCCGGCCCCTCGATCCTCGCCTCTCCGAACCCGGTCATGCTGAGGAGCAAGACAACGACCTCCGGTGCCAATCATGCACGTAGATGGGACAAAGTCAACGATGAATCTCGGAGGATGGCGACTGAGAATCGCCTGGGCTTCGCGCCGGTACCGGCGTGTTTAACACGTCATGGAGTTCCACCACTCCCATCTGCGCCGGATTGGGCCGGAGGAGTCCCAGGGACCTCGGCGCCCGATGTGCTCGCCGGAGCGGGGCTTGCCGCGGAATCGCTTTCGCTTTGTGCGGGCAGAAGAGTGGAACCCTGCGCAGGCGCCGAACCGCCGACGTCGAGTCGGGATCGTTGACCCCAGCGAAAATAGCCCAGCGCCAACACGCACAGGACGATCCAAAACGCTGCCACGCCGATGGTAATCCTGGTGAACGTGTCGCCGGCTTTGGCACCGAAGGCGCTTTGACCGCCCATGCCGCCGAAAGCGCCGGCAAGCCCCCCGCCTCTACCCCGCTGGATCAGCACCAGCAAAACCATAAACACGGCGGTCAACGACAGGAGGAGCAAGAAAATGATTTTCATGGTTGTATTCGTCGTCCTGAGCTTGGTTCCGAACGTTCACGGGCAATCGCCGATCATCCTCAAGACGTCTTGCAGGTCTGCGCCGCCGCGACGATGGCGAGAAAACTGTCGGCCTTCAGGCTGGCACCGCCGATCAAACCCCCGTCCACGTCGGGCATTTTCATGAGGCTCTCCGCGTTAGCCGGCGTGACGCTTCCCCCGTACTGGATGCGAAGTGTTTCGGCTGCGTCTTTTCCGTAGCGAGCGGAAATCAAATGCCGAATCTCCGCCTGAACTTCCTCGGCTTGCTCGGGAGTGGCGTTTTCGCCCGTCCCTATCGCCCAGACCGGTTCGTAGGCGATGACGCAGTGCGACAATTGTTCGGCCGACAAACCCGCCAGGGAGCCTTCGACTTGGCGACGAATCACCGCGGAGGTCTTGTTTTCCTTCCGTTGCCGAAGCGTCTCCCCCACACAAACGATCGGTTTGAGTCCCGCCTCGAGCGCCGCGAAGACTTTCTCGTTGACGAAATCGCTCGATTCGCCCATCGCGCGGCGCTCGCTGTGCCCCAGAATGACGAACGTACAGCCGACGTCTTTTAGCATAAGGGGGCTGATTTCGCCGGTAAACGCGCCCTTTGGCTCGGGGTACAGGTTTTGGGCGCCAAGCGCTACCCGAGAACCGGCCAACACTTCCGCCACCGCCGAAAGGTAGACGAACGGCGGACAAACCGCCACGTCGACTCCCGGAAATGCCTCGACCCCTTGCACTATCGCCTTGGTCAAAGCCACGGCGGAAGCGCGATCCAGATTCATCTTCCAGTTACCGGCTACGATCGGTCGCCGCATTACGCGAACCTCCTTGAGCGGAATAGGATGCGCAGAGACTCCCCCTTTGTCGAGCGAATTATCATTATGATCTATCAATTACGCACTTATGACAAGGGGAGCATATCGGCGCTCGCGTCGGCGAGTTGGGTCGCACCCTGCGCTTCGTCCTTTTTAAGGACCTTGCCGTGGGGGAATCTTTACAAACCTGCTTGCTTGGCTGCTGAGCCAATCGGGTGGCAGGCGGCGGAACTACACTCAGCCGACCGAAATGGGTTACCCTTTTCGGGTGAGGACCACTCTGACATCGCACACGTTGGTGTGGGTTGGGCCGGTTTTTATCAGACCTCCCGTTTGTTCGAAAAAGCTGTAAGCGTCGTTGCGTTCGAGGAATGAGGCCGGCTGAAGTCCCAGCTCCTTGGCGCGCGCGATTACGTCGGCGTCCACAACGGCCCCGGCAGCGTCGGTCGGGCCGTCTTCGCCGTCCGTGCCCCCGGACAAAAGCGCGATACCGTGAGCGGCGTCTTCCCATAATGCCAAGGCTGCCGCGAGGACCAGTTGTTGGTTTCTACCCCCTTTTCCGCGGATGTGGGGCGGTGCCAAACGCACCGTCGGTTCTCCGCCGCTGATCAGGCAGTCGACGGATCCCAGGTCGCGCATGGAAATCGCTTGCTGGGCGAGTTGCGCGCCGATCTCTTCGGCGGGGCCTTCCAGACGCGGACTGCTAATACAGGCGTGCCGATAGCCGAGTCGCTCGGCCTCCAATGCGGCGGCATCGACTGCGGCGGCATTGTTGCCGATTACGAAGTGATGGACCTGGCGCGGCCCCGTTCCTGAAGGGACTGTCGCCGGTTTTTTCCCGCGCTGCAGATGCGCGATCACATGCGGAGGCAAGGCGGACTTCACCTCGGGATACTTTTGCAACACTTCCAAGGCTTCGCGCGGTTCGACGGAGTCGGGTACCGTCGGACCGGACGCAATGAGATCCAGCGGGTCGCCCAGCACGTCCGAAATGATGAGTGAAACGAGCGTCCCCGCGCCGCACGCACGGAGCAGCCCTCCCCCTTTTACCAGACTAAGGGCCTTGCGTACCGTGTTCAGTTCGGCGATGTTCGCGCCGGCTCCGCTGAGAAGCCTGGTGACGTTGAGTTTGTCTTCCAAGGTGATCCCCGGGGCGGGGTATGGCAGCAGAGCCGATCCCCCCCCCGAGATCAAACAAATGCATAAATCGCGATCGGTCAAGTTGCGCAGGATAGTCAGGATCCGCTCGGTTCCGTGAACGCCTTGCGCGGTCGGCTCGTTGATGCCCGGGGGACGAGCGGGATGGAGGTGGATTCGCCGGGTGGGTTGGACGCAATCATCGGGGACGTTGACCCAACCGCTTAGTTGAAACCTATCCGCCCATGGAGGACGAAAAACCGACTCCAGTCCGGCGACCATGCCCGCTCCGGCCTTTCCCGCCCCCACGACGGCAATTCTGCCGATGGAAGCCAAGGGTATGCGAAGCGGGTCGAACTCTCCCAACACTAGGGAGTCACCCTCGATTCGGACGTTGCGCCGAACGAGTCGGTCGGCTTGAACGGCCTCCACTCCGGTTCGCCAAATCCGGAGCGCATCTTCACGAAGACGCTTGCGATGATCCACGGTAATACTCGGAGGGAAGTACCCGCCGCCGGCATGTTGCGGAGGCATTCGGTCGACGAAGTCGGGATTCGCAGTGATTCAGTCAGACGTTGCGTTCGTCACAGTGTGCGCCGACCCGGGCGCTTAGAGCATGCGGTATGCGTCGACGCTTCAGGGCAGCAGTCGCAGGACAACGGCACGCACGTCGGCGACCTGTTGCCCGGCGATCTTCTCGGCTTGCAGAGTCAACGTTCCCTGCCCGGTCGACAGTCGCAGGGTACCCAGAACCAAGGGCTTGAAGTCTTTGACGTACGACTCTCCCGAGCGAGGAACGCGGTCGAATTCCGCGCCCCGGAGCGGCGGATCGAAAGGTTCGGTGATGGTTGCCGTCACTTGAGACGCCCCCAAGGAGACCTTGACCACCGATCCGACATCCGCTGCGGGGCAGGTATAGAGCAGGACGGCTTCGTATTCGCCCGGCGTATGGACTTCGACGTTCCAGGTCATAGTGTCCGAAAGGCTCTTCCAATGGGTGAAAAACGAGCAGTTGGGCGCCTGGGCGCTGCGCCGAATTTCCCCGGAGGGAACGCCGTCGCGTGCCGGTAGATAGGTCGTAGGGTATTCCCGGTATCCTACAGGAAAAGGCCTGTCATCCGGCGAAGAGGGCATGACTTCCCGTCGCCACGCCTCCACCGCTCGGCTTAGCTCGGCGGCGACCTCGGGAAATTGGGATTGCACGGGGAGCTTTTGGCCTGGATCGCTTTCCAAGTCGTAAAGTCGCCCTTGGTGATCCAAGATAAATCGCTGCGTATGGACGCTGACGCGTCCGTTCCAGTGCGAGAATATCTTGCGATCGACCGTATCGTCGCGATTGCCAAGCAGCCAGGGAGCCAAGCTCATGCCGTCCCACGGTTTTGGGCAACGGCATGAAATGCCCGTCAAATCAACGAGGGTTGGGAACAGGTCGATGGCCGCGGCCACTTGAGTGACTTTGTGACCGGGCGGAATCACGCCGGGCCTGCGGATAAAGCACGCGGAACGGACGCCGCCTTCGTCCGTGGAACCTTTTCGGCCACGAAAACCGCCGTTCCAGCGGAAGGAATTCGGGCCGTTATCGGAGAAATAGATGACGATCGTATCGCGGCTGATGCCGCGTTTTTCGATCGCTTCGAGAAGGCGGCCCACGTTCCAGTCGATGTTTTCGCACATCGCCAAAGCGGCGCGCGTGACTTCGATATTCTCCGGTTCGGGACCGGAGTGCCTCATTTCGATCGGGCGGTCGCGAAATTTGTCGTAGAAACGATCCGGGACCTGAAACGGCGAGTGCGGCGTGTTGTAGGCCACGTGGCAAAAGAAGGGGCGGTCGCCGTTTTTTTCGATGAAGCGGATGGCATGATCCGTGAGATCGTCGGTAATGTATCCCGTGCCGCGAACCCATTCGCCGTTGTGTTCCAGCGGCGGTTCGAAGTAGATTCCCCAGTGACCCGAGGTGAAGCCGTAATACTCCTGGAAGCCGCGGGCCAGCGGGTGATAGGGATATTGGGTTCCGTTGTGCCATTTACCGAAGAGGCCGGTTGCGTAGCCTGCCGATTGGAACGCTTGGGCGACGGTGTATTCATCCAGGTTGAGCCGCTCCCCTCCTCGTGTCACGTCCCGCACGCCGACGCGGGGATGGTATCGTCCCGTCAAGAATTCGGCCCGAGTGGGAGAGCAAACCGGGCACACGTAGAATCGCTCCACTCGTGCCCCTTGTTGCGCCAAGGAGTCCAGATTCGGCGTCTCCAAATTGGTGTTTCCTTGGATTCGGAAATCGCCCCAGCCTTGGTCGTCCGCCAAGATGACAACCACGTTGGGATGATTCTCGGCGGTCGCAAGGTTGACGGGCAGCGCCGCCAGGCCGATCAGCATCCAGGTCGCGTAGGTCCCCCAAACCATTGATCGCATCGCGTTGCCTCCCGCTCGGAAAATTGAAAACCTTTTGCCGTCGGCACCGTTCGGTTGCCGCTGCCCCTCTCGGGCTTGAAGGGACAAAGGTTATCGCCAGCATACCACGAACCTCTCGTCCCCAAAACTCCCATGGTCCCGCCTAGTGGAGTGTTCGGTCGTAATTGAACCGAAAACGGTGGAATCGCGGTCGTCGATCGAGCCATTCGGATATGGGATCGGGCGAGGCCGTCAGATCGACGACCAGGTGTCGTGCACGTATCCTCTCGTTGGACAGGTCTCGCCAATCGAACGGATTCACGGGGCGGAACGTCCAGATGCCCGCTTCCCGGCGAGGAATCATGCGGAGCCCGCGACGGTCGGCAAATTCTCGTTCCAAATACTCGGGCGGAAGCTCCACGCGGCTGAAAGCCAAGGGAGGTCTGCCGAAAACGCACAGTGACATGGGGACCCGGCACGTAGCGGACAAGGATTCCAATTGTCGGCGATCCGCTTCACACGAGACGGCGACGCAGCTTGCTCCGAGGCGACGGAGGACGCCCGCGGCGAGACTGTTTAGGACGGCCAAGCCGGGGCCGGCTTCCAATGCCATGCCGGACTTTCTGGCCAGGTGCCATGCTCCCCAGCTATTGACCTCCAAACCGCACCGAGCTTTGCGGCACCGTTCCATGAGCCGAATCATGTCATCGAGGTACGGTTCAAAGCACACCGGAGGCGTGGCGATGATCAGACGACGCTTGCGACACGCCGCCGCAAGTTCCGGAATTTGTTCCGGATCGGCGTTTTCCACGATCACGTCCACTCCGGAAACTTCCGACACGAAAGCCGCCACTTGATCGGCCGCCAGACGAACGCGATTGGGCATGGACCCGAGCGCTCGATTGTTGGGGTTGTTGTCGCCGGGTTTCCCGAGCCATTCCTCGATTTCCGTCGGCGGTTGCCACGCCGCTTGCCGATTTTCGCTGCGTTTGGCTCGAAAGATTTCGGCGGCCAATCGCTCCACGGCGGCGTTCGCCGTCCGCGGTACCAAGAGATAGTCCGGCAGGTCGGTTCGCAGCGCTTCGGCCGACACGCCGTGAAAGGTACGGGAGGCAACGGCTTCCAGGAGTTGCGAAACCGGAATCGCCTTGTGAGGTCGAACGATTCGAGTCTTGGGGTATTGCCACTCGGCTGTCCATTTGCCCCACTCCACGCGACAGCGGATCTCGGAAAGCTCGCACAGGATTTCGAAGATGAAGCCGCGGCCGTTTTCAGTTGCACCGGTTTGCGGCGGCGATTCACGCGAAGGCGTCTCATCGCCGTCGGTCGGCGCATCGGAAAACGGTGTCGCCTCGTCCTCTCGGGAACTTAGCCGCCCTGAATCCGTGCCGGTCAAATCGGAGTACATGCCTTCCAGGAATCCGGCAGTCAACTTGCGCCCCGTATAGTCGGCCAAGCGCGCGGCCTGCTCGGCAAGATAACCGGCATCTTCGCCGTCCAGTGCTCGCCGATAGAGCGAGACGGCGGTCTCGACCCAGCGGGCGTTCTTCAATCGTCCTTCAATCTTCAGCGCAGTGACTCCGGCTTGGTGGATGGCCGTCATTTGCTCCAGCGTGCACAGGTCGTGCATCGAGAGCGGATTTCCCGCCGGTTCGCCTGAGACCGTCCACGGCACGCGGCAGGGGCTGGCGCAGGTGCCGCGATTGCCGCTTCGTCCGCCGACCCAGCTTGACATCAGGCATCGGCCGGAGACGGAAAAGCAGAGAGCGCCTTGGGCGAAGACTTCGGTTTCGATTTGGTGGGGCGCTGCGGTCGCCCGAATTTCCTCGAGAGACATTTCACGCCCAAGCACCACGCGACTGAATCCCAACTCGGCGGCTGCCGCCACATCCGCGGAATTGACCGTCCCGGCTTGCGTGCTGAGATGGAGGGGCAACTGAGGAAGATGTTTTCGGATCGCGAGAACGGCAGGATCGCGCACCAGGACGGCGTCAACTCCGGCGTCCGCAGCGCAGCGAAACGCCTCCAGAACCCGCGGCAACTCGCGCTCGGCGAACACGGTGTTGAGCGTCAGATAAACCTTCGTGCCGTGCCGATGAGCATAGGATACGGCTTCTCGAAGTTCTTCCGCAGAAAAATTGCGGGCGCGCCTCCGCGCGTTGAAGTCGCGCAGACCCAGGTAAACCGAGTCGGCCCTCGCCCTTACCGCCGCTTCCAAGCACGATGGATCTCCCGCCGGTGCCAAAAGCTCCACGCCTCATTCCTCTCTCAATGTGCAACTGCGCGAGCTACTCTTTCACATCCGCCGGCCTATTGCTATTCGAAAGGGGCCTGCCGGGGACGATCACGCCGAGGCGGAACCGCTTTCGGCGGTCCTAGACTTCGCCTCTTCGGACAAGAGTTGGTCGATCACCATCATCAAGCGCGGCGCGTCTACGTGGTCGCCCACGAAATGCGTCACACCGAGTCGCCGCGCTTTGACCTGATTGTGATCGGGATCATAGACGCCGAAAGTGATGATCATGACGCAGTGCGTCGGCTCTCGGCGAAGAATATCCTTGACCTTCTGGATGAAGTCGGCGCCTCCCATGTCGGGCAGGAGATTCGCCACCAAGATGGCCGCATAATCCCCTTCCGGTCCGGTGGCTCGAACCATGCGCAACCCGTCCGCTCCCCGCCCGGCCGTTTCGACCAGACCGCCGCCCGCCGAAAGGATACGATCGACATCGGTCCGAACGGAAGGGTTCTCGTGGACGATCAAGAAGCGTTTTCCCGTCAATCGTCGCGACTCTTGAGTTTCCGGCGGCGTGGGGGTTGCTTCCGTGGGCGGGAGCGTTTCGCCGACTTTCCAGACGACTTCCTTAATGCCGCGGGCCGCCCGAATGATTTCTCGCACTTCGTTGCGCAATCTTTCCCGCAACTCTTCCGCCAACGGGAGCATCTCCGGCGTTTCCAAGCGTTCCCACAATCGCGCCGCGGTATTGGAAATGGTCTCGACGGGCTGAGCGATCGCGGCGTGAACCGCCTCCAACATGCTGCTGCGGGCCTGCTGTTCCTCGACCGCGATCAAATCCAAGGCGTTGAGCGCCACCACGAGATCGCGCGAGAACAACTCCAAGAACAGACGGTCCTTTTCGTTGAAGTCGCGAGGCTTGTCGCTCTCCACGTTGACGGTGCCGATGACCGTCTTTTTCCGCAGTCCGGCTTCATACTTGATGAGAGGAACCGTTAGCGAACTGCGAGAGGTACCGGTACCCGGCAAGTAGAGACCGTCGGTCAAGGTATCATCGCAGATGTACGAGAGGCCGGAGGCGGCGACGTAGCCCGTGATCCCACTGCCGGAGAATTCGACGTACAAGGTTCGATTGCTGGCCGCGTCGCTCATGCCATCCGCAATCAACTGTACCAGTTTCATCCGTCCGGTCGAAGGTTCCGGCGTAACGAGCCGAATCTCGAACACCTTGAAATGCAGGACGTCGCGCAAAAAACTCAAGCAGCGTTCTTTTAATAATCCGATCCTCTGCTCGGATGTACGGTGGATCAAATCCTGAGGTGCGATCTCGGCCAGTTGCAGGCCGGCCTCATAGATCACGTTCAGTCGTTGCCACGGTTCGCGCTCCTCGGTGACGTCTCGCAGTACGGCCAGAGCACACGAGGGGGGCCCTTCGCCGACGATGCGAGGAACGACCTCCAGGAGCAGAATCTTGCCGTCCGGGGTGGCGAGGCTGGTCGAGGTTGTACGGCGTTGACGAAAAGCGAAACTCAGCGGAGCGAAATCCGCGTGCAGAAGGCGGACATTGGGGAACAGGTCTCGGTAGAACTGTTTTCCGACCAAGGGCGCTTCCGCTTGTGACAACACTTCGGCTTGCCGATTCGCCCAAAGCACCCGGCGACCGCGATCGACCATCACCAATCCTGCCGGTACATCTTCCAGCACCGGACAAGGACGGCACGCCGAGTCCTCGGCGGTTTGAGGCGGGGCGGTTTGGGCATTCAAAAGGTGAGTGGGGCAATCGGTCTGATCGCAACACGGATTCGGCGGAGGCGATGGGGACTCGGGAGAAGGGAACATAGGACGGGACCTTGAGCTGATGCTTAGCCGAACCCGCCATAAAGATGCCGTGATTGCTTTCGCTCATTCCTGCGGAAATCGCGCAAACATCACACTTCGATTCGGCCGCGGACGGTTCTTGACCGCTTACTCATTCTAACGGCGACAGTCGATCTTGCCAACGAAGCCGAAAGCGTCATTCGAGAACTGCGATGAAGGGCCGCGAAAATCGGGATCGCCCGGTCGCTTTGCGGCAATGATGGCAATCGGTTCGCAAGGGCAACGCTCGGACGGAGAGTGCCGGGGTGTGCGTAGCCGCTGATTCTGCGTGAGCACGTACGGGAGTGGATGTGAACGGTTCGACGGTTTTCACAGTTGCCGATTTCGATTGAGAACTGTGGCCGACGATTGAGTCGGCTCAATGCCTTCTTGCGAAGATTACGGCCCAGCTTTGTCCTTCGGGCCGCTACGATCGTTTCGAACGTCAAAACGTGTGGATTCCGCGATCCGTGCGGCGGGCGGCGCCGATGACAACACAAGGCGGTGGCGCCGTCGTCGGTGCCGGCTTCGGTATGGAGCAAACATTTCCGCGAATGTGCTCTCCCATGCTTCCGGGGAGTAGCCGTCGCAATGCTCGGCAGAATCGGAAAAAGATCACGCTGAAGAAAAGAACGACGCTTGCGCGAAGAGGGTCGGTCGAGCAGCACAGCGTCTCTCTTCGGCAAGCGGTGATGTTGGACTATCGGCAGTCGAGGAGCCTTCTGGGGAGGACTCGGAAATGATGCGAGCGTTTTTTCTCGCCGTGGGTTTGTTCGTGGTGTTTTTGGGGGTACAGACGCTCGGTGTTCAGCGTTTTACCCTCAAAACGCGGGAAAGCGCCCCACCGGTCGCCGCAGCGAGCGACGCAACGCCGGGTGCAAGGCGCGTTTTGGAACCGAAACCTTGGGTTCCCTGGAGTTTGATGTCCACCGGGGCCGTGGTTTCGTTGTACGCGGTCACATGGTCGTTGGGACGCAAATGACGACTTCGGCACCGTGATGGGATCGCGGTCGATCTTGACCAAGGAAACGGCGCACGGGCCGGCTTTTTCGACGAGGTGGACTGGATGATGCGGCGGACGCGGATTATCTTTTCGACCTCGGGGCACGGTGCCATCCGCGACCTGACGCCGGACATCAGGGAAATCGTTCGTAATTCCGATATCGATGCCGGTGTCGTGCATGTCTTTGCGGTAGGTAGTACTGCCGCCGTGGGGACGATCGAATTGGAACCGGGTTTAGCGAAGGACTTGCCGGAAAACTTGGATCGACTGATCCCCCCCGGCAGGCACTATGGGCACGAGCAAATGTGGCACGACGGCAACGGGCACTCGCACTTGCAGGCGACGCTTTTGGGGCCGTCCGTGGCCATACCCATCGAGGAGCGAGAGTTGCTTTTGGGACAATGGCAACAGGTATTCCATCTGGAGTGCGACGTTCGGCCTCGTCAGCGGACCGTCATTGTGACCGTTTTGGGAGGATAAGGTTCGGACTTGGAACGGCGTCGGACCTTGCCGCTCTCTCGTAGCTGACGTCGGCGAAGCTCTACAGGATCGTCCGCCGCCCGTTCACGCGACATAATATTCACTTTCGACTGACAAGAATCGGTCCGGTTCGTTGCATCCGCTAGGCACGGCACGGTCGGCGTGCCTAGAATCAAGGATTCCCAAGTCGTTCAGTCGCAATAACGACCCTTTCGGTCAGGGGACGCTATGCGGCATGACGGGGACAGGGACTGTTGGAACCGCTAATGGTTCCGGGTTCCCTGCCGATATGGCGCCGCCGACTTCTCGGGACGCAAACGCTTTGAGGTCTGAATTGCGGAAAAGGAGCGCCGTCCTTGCTACGCACGCACAACTGTGGTGAATTGCGTTTGGAACATTCCGGTCAACAAGTGATCGTTTGTGGTTGGGTCGATACCTACCGCGATCACAAGGGCGTCCTTTTTGTCGATCTGCGCGACCGTTACGGAAAGACGCAAATCGTCTTCTCGCCGAATCCGGATGCGCCCGATCAAGACGGCGCCCTCATGGACACGGCCAGGTCGCTGCGGTCGGAATTCGTGATTCAAGTGAAAGGTGTCGTGGAACGGCGACCTGCGGGAACGGAGAACCCGAAGTTGGCGACGGGCGAAATCGAAGTCCGCGCCCTGGAATGTCAGATTCTCAACCGCAGCTTGACGCCGCCCTTCATGCCGAGCGCTCCAGACCTGCCCGGCGAGGAGGTACGACTGCGATACCGCTATATCGACCTTCGTCGCCCGGAGATGCAGCGGACGCTTCTTCTCCGCCATCGTATGATCAAGCTGATGCGTGACTATTTCGACGTCCACGGATTCGTCGAGGTGGAAACGCCGATGCTGGGTCGCAGCACCCCCGAGGGTGCTCGCGACTATTTGGTGCCCAGTCGCGTTCAACGGGGAAGTTTCTACGCCTTGCCGCAATCTCCCCAGCTTTACAAGCAGATACTGATGGTGGCGGGATACGACCGCTATGTTCAAATCGCTCGTTGCTTTCGCGATGAAGATCTCCGCGCGGATCGGCAACCGGAGTTCACTCAACTGGACTTGGAAATGTCGTTCGTGCAGGCGGATGACGTGATGGCGGTGGTTGAGGGACTGATGGAGCGTCTCTTCGGTGAGGTGTTGGGCATCCCCCTGACCCTGCCGTTACCGCGGATGACCTACGACGAGGCCATGGAACGTTTCGGCCACGACGCGCCCGACCTTCGCTTCGGAATGGAATTGACGGACGTCACGGACATCGCCCGGGAGTGCGATTTTCGCGTCTTTCGCGAGTCGGCGGAAAACGGGCAGCGGGTACGCGGCATCAATGCCAAGGGCGCCGCGGCGGGCTACTCTCGCAAGAACCTCGACGATCTGACCGAGTGGTTGAAGCAGGATTTCGGGGTTAAGGGCTTGGTGTGGTTCAAAGCGGACGCGGACGGCAAGCTCAGTTCTCCCACGGCCAAGAACTTCAGCGAATCGCACTTGCAACGAATAGCGGAGCGTCTGGAGGCCCGACCGGGAGATTTGTTGCTCTTCGTAGCGGATGCCTTTGAAATTACGTGCCGCGCTTTGTACGCATTACGAAAACGATTCGGTGCGGAGTTGAAGCTTTACGACCCCGCGACCATGCACCTCTCGTGGATCGTGGAATTCCCCATGTTCGCGATCGACGAAGAGACGGGCGGGTGGACGGCGATGCACCATCCCTTCACATCGCCTCGCCCACAGGATCGCCAACTGTTGCGGGACGATCCGGCCAAGTGCCGAGCGCAAGCCTACGACTTGGTCCTGAACGGTTCCGAAGTCGGCGGGGGCACCGTGCGAATCCACGATCAGGAACTCCAGCAAGAGGTATTTCGCTTGATCGGGCTGGATCCTGCGCAGGCCCAAGACCGCTTCGGCTTTCTGTTGGAGGCGCTGCAATACGGTGCTCCGCCGCACGGGGGGATCGCGTTGGGAGTCGATCGCTTGGTGGCGATATTCTCGGGCGCAGATTCGATTCGCGACTGCATCGCTTTTCCGAAGACACAGCGCGCCGTGGATTTGATGACAGGCGCCCCCGGTGAGGTGGATCCCAAACAATTGAAGGAATTGGGCATCCGGATCGAGAAGTAGTTGCGACGCGGGAAGGCGCCTGCGCGCTTCCGGTGATCAGAGATTGCCAACGGCGCATGAGGTTGCCGTCATAGTTGGACGGTGTCCTATGCGGCTATAATCGTGTTAATTAAATGGCGGATTGGTAATGGCCGGTGCAGTCGTCGGGCTACAATGATTGCGACGGCAGAGGGCGAAATACCGAGATATCCCCTTAAGGAGGATACGCGAATGGCTGGGTCGGCGTTGCGAGTATTTTCTTACGGGTGTCTGCTGGCAAGTTTGGTGATCGTCGGTTGCAATCGCCCCGCTACGGATGGGCCTAAGATGTCGCAAATGGACGGCGGCGTTGAGTCGCCTGTTGCACCTCAAACGCCGCCGGGACAGCCAGTTCCCCCCGACTCCGACACGACCGGGGAGGTAACCCCTTCCCCGCCCATAGGGGAGCAACCCAAGATCGACACCGCCGATGCTGCCGATTCACCTCTTCCAGGGGTTGTGATGGCGGCATCCGATCGAAACGCCTGCAAGGTTTTCGTCGGTGATCCGTTTCCGTCCTTCGACCTGAACGACGTGGCTGGACAGTCGCATTCGCTTCAAGGCTCATTGGGCGGAAAAGGAACCGTCATCGTGTTCTTTCAACTCGGCGACGACGCGATGAGTCGACTTCGCGCCGAAAACCTGCTTCTCGACATTCAGAGCGACGTGGCGTCGCAATACTCGGCCGAGGAGATCGCCGTTCTTGGGATTTGCGTGGGAGAGGCCTCTCCCCAATTGGACGAGGTGCTGAAAAGCGCAGCGGTGACGTTTCCCGTTCTGGTGGATGCGAACGATACGGTTTTGACACAATTGACCACAAAGAAGCCGCCGTGCCTATATGTGCTCGACGGCGCAGGAAAAGTGGCGTGGATGGATATCGAATACGGTCCGGCGGTCCGTAAGCAGTTAAGCCAGGCGGTGAAAACGTTGGCGGAACGTTGACCTCGGCCCGGTGTCGGCGGGCGAAGCGAACGCCGAGATCAAGTTCACCCCATGTTGCGGCTCTTGAAGGGCCGGTTGAGCGATGACGAAGATACTCGTCCTCAATGCGGGGTCTAGCAGCGTCAAGTTTGCCGCATTCGATTGGGACCGGTTGACCCTTCAAGCGGGCGGCATCGTCGAGTTGAACGGTTCGAGCGATTCCGCCCGAATACGCATCACTTGGCCGGAGCACGATCGAACTGATGAAGAATTGCCGGTGCGAGGTTACCGGCAGGGTGTGGTTGCTGCATTCCGCTATCTCGAGAGCCGCGGTTTCTTGCGATCCGGCGATGGAGTAGCCGTCGTCGCCCACCGGCTGATTCACGGTGGAGAATCGTTACGCGAACCGGTCGTCATTGACGATCGTGTCAAGCAGATCATTTCGCAGTTCACATCTTTGGCGCCATTGCACATACCGGCGGGATTGGAAGCCATCGCGGCGGCGGAGGAAGCATTTCCCCAAGCACTGCAAACCGGCGTGTTCGACACAGCGTTTTTCGCCGACATTCCGCCGGCCGCCTACCTCTATCCAGTGCCTTACGAATGGTATGAACGTTGGGGGATTCGCCGGTTCGGTTATCACGGAACGAGCCACGCCTACGCCATGGAGCGCGCGGCGGAGATGCTGGGGCGACCTCCCGCCGAACTTCGGCTTATTACCTGTCACTTGGGGCAAGGCTCATCGGCGACGGCAATTCAGGCGGGCAAGGCCGTCACGAATACGATGGGCTTCACTCCGCTGGAAGGGTTCATGATGGGGACCCGATCCGGGACGATCGATCCCGGATTGATCACGTACGTCCAAAAGATCGCGGGACTCTCGGCGGATGAGATCGAGGATATCCTGCATCGCAACTCGGGATTGCTGGGCGTGTCAGGAATCTCCGGCGATTTTCGCAAGGTGGAAAAGGCGGCCAAGAGCGGCAACGATCGGGCGCGATTGGCTTTGGAAATGTACGCTTATCGGGTTCGGGCGATGCTCGGTTCTCTGGCGGTGACCATGGGCGGTGTGGACGCCTTGGTTTTCACCGGCGGAATCGGTGAAAACGCGGCGGGACTGCGATGCGACATCTGCCGCGGCCTGGAGTGCCTCGGATTGGAATTAAACGAGGCGGCCAATGCGCAGGCCTCGCCGGACTGCGATGTTTCTCGCGAGGAGTCGCCGGGACGAATTCTCGTCGTGAAGAGTCGAGAGGACCTTCTGCTCGCCCGGGAAGGGAAACGCTTGGCCGTCCAGCGCTTGCATGTGCCGCCTCGCTTGGGCTAAGCTTGGCTTCAACGGCGAACTACTCGACGGTTTGCGTTGAACCGCCCAAGGTTTCCAAGGGTCCGATCATGATTCGCTTTCGAAGTTTCGTGCGGCGGATGCGTGCCTTCCCAATTTGGCTGCCGTTGTTTATAGTTATCGCGGCCTCCGCGGTAGGAGGTCTTGCGTCGGCAATGGAAGGAAAACACGAGATGCAGGTGACTCAATCGGTTTTCGGAGTTGCGCGAGATGGTTCACCCATCGAGCTTTTCACCCTGGAGAACGCCGGCGGCATGGTCGTTCGAGCGATGACCTTGGGTGCCACGCTGACGGCGGTCGAAGTTCCCGATCGGACGGGAAAGCGGGATAATGTCACCCTCTATTTGGAGACGGCGGAAGAGTACGTCAAAGGCCACCCGTGTTTCGGATCCGTTTGCGGCCGATATGCCAATCGAATAGCGCTGGGGCGCTTCGTGTTGGACGGTGTCGAGTACCGATTGGCCCAAAACAACGGCCCGAATCATCTTCACGGCGGCATCGAGGGTTTCCATAAAAAGAACTGGACGGGCCGGGCCGTTGAAGGGGACGGATACGTTGGAGTGCGATTCTCGCTGGAAAGTCCCGACGGTGATGAAGGCTATCCCGGCAAGTTAAGGGTCGCGGTGACGTACCGGCTGACTCCCGACAATCGCTTGATCATGGAATACGAGGCCGAGACGGATAAGCCCACCGTGGTGAATCTGACGAATCATGCATACTGGAATTTGGCCGGGGCGGGCGAGGGAGACGTGTTGGCCCACCTGCTGCGGATCAATGCAGACCGATATTTGCCCGTCGATGCAACGTTGATTCCGCTTGGTCCGCCGTCCTCGGTGGAAGGCACGCCCTTCGATTTCCGGCAAGAGAAAGCGATCGGAAAAGACATTGGACGTACGGACGGCGGCTATGACCATTGTTTCGTGCTCAATCGCACTCAAGTCGGCGGCTTGGAGTTTTGCGCCGCCTTGCGCGATCCTAAGAGCGGTCGGACGATGGAGGTCTTTACGACGCAACCGGGCGTGCAAGTCTATACCGCAAACGGTTTGAACGGCAGCTTGGGAGCGGCGGGAAGGTCTTATCCGAAGCACGGCGCCGTATGCTTGGAAACCCAACATTTCCCGGACTCCCCCAACCGCCCCGATTATCCCTCGACGGTCCTGCGCCCTGGTGAGAAGTACCACGAGGTGACGGTTCACCATTTCTCCGCGGATTGACGACAAACGGCCGATAAAGGATCGGTGCCGCGACTCCTCCTTGCCGGTTGAGGTTGGATTGCCTATTGGACCGTAGCTTGCACGCGAACGGTCTTGGTGCTGCTCTGGCCGAGTCCGGCGTTCTTTACAGCTTTGCTTTGCGGCTGGCTGAGCCTACTTCGCGGTCGGGTGTGGGCTTTCGCGCTAGTGTGCTCCCCTGCACCCCGTCGGCAGTGGACTTCTCCGCTTCGCAAGCGTCCGATATGATGGACCTTTGGTCGCGCGGAACTGGAAAGGATCGCTTGGAGCCGACGCTCCGCTTCAATTTGTGTGCTTGGAACGTGCGATGAAAACCGACGAACTTCGAGAAAAATACTTGACGTTTTTTGAATCCAAGGGCTGCGTCCGCCGCCCGAGCGATGTGTTAGTTCCGCGGTGGGATCCCTCGGTGCTTTTCACGCCGGCGGGCATGAACCAGTTCAAGGACCACTTCTTGGGGCGGTGCAAGCTGGAGTTTACGCGGGCGACGACTTGCCAGAAGTGCTTGCGGACGGGGGATATCGAAAACGTGGGGCGAACCGCCTATCACCACACGTTTTTCGAAATGCTGGGGAATTTCAGCTTCGGAGATTACTTCAAACGAGAGGCCATTCATTGGGCTTGGGAATTCCTGACTTCCAAGCAGTGGCTCGGATTGGACCCCGAGAAACTTTCGGCAACCGTTTACGTGGACGACGACGAAGCCGCGGCGATATGGACCGAGGAAATCGGGCTTCCCCCCGCCAAAGTGACTCGCATGGGCGAGGACGAAAACTTCTGGCCGGCCAACGCACCGAGCCAGGGTCCTGACGGCGTTTGCGGTCCGTGTTCCGAAATCTACTACGAAACCCCTTGGGGTAAGGTCGAGATTTGGAATCTCGTTTTTACCCAATTCAACCGCGTAGGACCTCCGCCAAATAATCTGCGACCGCTCCCTAGCAAAAACATCGATACCGGAATGGGTTTGGAGCGTACCGCCGCCGTCTTGCAAAACGTGGAGTCGAATTTCCATATCGACATCCTACGACCTTTGGTGGATGCCGCGGCCGAAGTGTGCGCCACGAGCTACGATCCGGGATCGGATTTCGGGCGGCGGTTGCGGCGCATCGCCGATCACATTCGGGCTTGCGCGTTTGCGATTCACGAAAACGTGACGCCGGGGCCGAACAAGCAAGGCTACGTCATCCGCCGCTTGTTGCGACGGGCGGTGTTGGACGGCAATCGCATGGGTGTGAAAGATCCGTTCCTGCATCGCTTGGTGCCCGTTGTTGCCGAAGTCATGAAGGTCCCCTATCCCGAGTTGGGCGAGACGGTAGGACGCGTTTCGGCCGTGATCAAGGCGGAGGAGGAGAACTTCCTGACGGTCTTGGAGACGGGCCTGGAACGCATCGAACGCATGTTTCGCGATATGGAAAAATCGCATCGGGGCGTCGTTTCCGGGAGCGAAGCCGCGGAACTGTATCAAACCTACGGATTTCCGCCCGAGTTGTTGGAAGCCTTGGCCGCCGAACGGAATCTGGCCTTCGATTGGGAGGGATACCGCCGAGAGATGGAACGCCACGGTATCGAATCCGGGGCGGGCCAGAAGAGAGAACTCTTCTATTCCGGACCATTGGACTCGTTGAAAAAGGCCGGTCTGGAAAGCCAATTCGTCGGCTACGAGGCCGCGGTCGTACCGGATGCCAAGGTCATCGGCATCATCGTCCAGGGCAGACTCTCCGATCATGTCGAAGCGGGCGGTTCGGACGATCCCGTCGCGGTGGTTTTAGATCGAACTCCCTTTTACGGCGAAATGGGCGGGCAAGTCGGCGATCACGGTCGCCTAAGCTCCGACGATGCGCTCTTTGAGATTCAAGACACCAAAGTCGAAAGCGGATATACGGTCCACTACGGAGTATTGCGCCGGGGTGAGTTGCGATTCGGGCAAGTTCTCAAGGCGGAAATCGATGTTCCTCGGCGCGAAGGCATCCGGCGAGCCCATACCGCGACCCACATCCTGCACTACGCTCTACAGAACGTGTTGGGCAAGCACGCTCAGCAGCAGGGTTCCAAGGTCGACGACGATTGGCTGCGATTCGACTTCTCCCATCACGCTGCCGTCACCAAAGAGGAACTGGATCGGATCGAGGGAGAGGTCAATCGGCGAATTCTGGAGGGGGCCCCGGTGCAGGTCGCCTTCATGCCGCTGCCGGAGGCCCGGAAAATCGGCGCGATGATGCTCTTCGGCGAGAAGTATCCCGATGTCGTCAGGGTCGTTTCAGTCGGAGAGTACAGTCGAGAATTGTGCGGCGGAACGCATTTGGAGCAAATTGGCAGGATCGGGCTTTTCAAGATCGTAGCCGAGGAGAGCGTGGCGGCGGGGACGCGTCGCATCACCGCATACACCGGCCTTCGCGCCTACGAATTTGCACGCGATACCGCACGTACTCTGAGCGAGGTCGGCGCCTTGCTGAACGTTCCGCCTCATGCGGTCGCCGAGCGGGTCTCGGCGGCGCTCCGCGAGTTGCGTCAATTACGCAAACAAGCCGCGCACGGGGGACAAGCGGCGACAATTAGCGTGGAACAACTGCGACAATCAGCCGAGACGTTCGACGGCGTGACGCTGATCGTGGCCGAGGTCCCGGATGTCGGGCCCGAGTGGATGCGTCAGGCGATCGACGGGTTACGGCGCAACCAAAAGGGCGTCGCCGTCATGCTGGGGACCGCCGACAAGGAGGCGGGCAAGGTGACGCTGATTGCCGGGCTTTCGGCGGACCTGGTTCAACGCGGGGCCGATGCGATAGCCTGGGTTAAGGCCGCCGCCAAACAGGTACAAGGCGGCGGAGGCGGGCGTCCGGACCTGGCTCAGGCCGGAGGCAAGTCGCCCGAAAGGTTGCAAGACGCGCTCTCCGGCGCCAAGCAATTCATTCGAGAGAAGCTCAGCGCACACGCTTAAGCTAAGCCGTAGAATTCCTGGGATTGGGATTGCTCTTGAGTGATCCAAAACCATTTCCGGACGCCCCGCCGCGTTTGAGCATCGCACGGTGGGGCGTCCGAAATTCGCCTGTCCAACGGGAAGCCGACTACTCTTCTTCTTCCTCTTGCACTTTCGACTTCTCGATGATTTCCTTCTGGACGTTGCCGGGCACGACGTCGTAGTGGCTGAACTCTAGGGTGTAGCTCCCCTGCCCTCCCGTGATGCTCGACAGAGCCCGACCGTATGTGATCACCTCGGCGAGCGGCACTTCCGCGGAGATGGTCTGGAAATTACCTCCCGCCGAAGTCATACCCAACACCCGGCCGCGGCGTCCCGACATGTCGCTGTTGATGTCGCCGACCTTGTCGCTGGGAATGGTGACTTCGATTTTGACGATAGGCTCCAAAAGGGCGGGTTTGGCCTGTTGGAAAACGTTGCGGAACGCCATGGAGCCTGCCGTCTTGAAGGCCTGCTCGGAACTGTCCACGGGATGGTGCTTGCCGAAGAAGACCTCCACGCACACGTCCTGGACGGGATACCCGGCAATGACGCCCTTGGTGATTCGCTCCAAGAAGCCTTTCTCAACCGCGGGCATGAAGTTGCTGGGGATCGTCCCCCCGACGATCGAATCGATCCACAGGAAGTTGGATTCCTCGTGGTAGTGAACCTCTTTCATTTCGGGGAAGCGGTCCTTGGTGGCGAACTCCTCCACCTTGGTGCCGCGGGGAAAGGGCTGCATGCGGATGTGCACTTCGCCGAACTGTCCTCGGCCGCCCGTCTGCTTTTTGTGCCGATACATGCCTTCGGCTTTGGCTTGGATCGTTTCGCGGTACGGGATTTTCGGTTCCTTGACGTCCACCTCCACCTTATCGCGACGTTTGAGCCGTTCCCGGAGCAATTGCAGGTGAAGCTCGCTCATGCCGGAGATGACCAATTCCTTGGTCTGCGGATCACGGTCCAGGCGGCAGGTGGGATCCTCTTGGCAGATCTTGGCCAGGGCGCCCGAAAGCTTTTGCTCGTCGCCGCGACTCTTGGGCGTGATGGCGAGGCTGGTCATTGGAGTGGGGAATTCGATCGCCGGCATCGCGTATTCGCCGATGGTCGAACCGGTCCGGAGCTCCTCGACCTTGGCCACGGCTACGATTTCGCCCGGTCCGGCTTCCTCGATAGGCGCGGTCTCGGAGGCTTGGACTCGGAACAGTTGCGTGATCTTGACTCCCTTGCGCTCGCCCGCCATGGGAACCGTGCTGTTGCTCTTCAGCGTTCCGGAAAAGACCCGCAGGAAGCTCAGCTTTTGTACGAAAGGGTCGACTCGCGTCTTGAAAACCTGCGCGACGAGCGGCCCGTTGGGATCGGCTGACAACTCGACTTCTTCGCCGTTGTCCAGTCGCTTGGCCTTGCGCACGATCGTATTGGGAGCCAGTCCGCACAGTCGCAGTCCGTCCAGCAGTTCCTTCAGCCCGATCCCACTTTTCGCGGAGACGCACAGAATGGGAATGACGGTCCCCTCGGCGACCGATCGGCTCATAAGCCGGGCAATTTCATCCTCGCTCGGCATTTGGCCCTCGAAGTATCGATTCAAAACCTCTTCGTCGGCCACGACGATGGATTCCATGAGGGCTTGGCTGAGCGAGGTCGGGTCCACCACGGCGCCGGCGATGTTTTGTTCGGCGTTGAGAACGGAGGCCACGCCCGAGAACGAGGCGCCCAAGCCGATCGGTACGTTGATCAGCATGCAGCGGTCGCCGAACGCCTCCTTGATTTGGCCTAGTACGCCTTCGAAGTCAACGTTTTCCGCGTCCAGTTTATTCAGGATGATAACACGCCCGATTCCGGCCTTTTCCGCCTCGTTGAATACCCGGCGCGTGTTGACTTCGATACCCGACTGCGCGCTGATGACGATCGCCGCGGTATCCGCCCCGCGCATTGCACCGATGGTTTGACCGATGAAATCGGGGTAGCCCGGCGTGTCGAAGAGATGAAATCGGTATCCTTCGTAGTCGCAGTAGGCGACCTTGGCTTCAACAGTGTAGCGGTGCGACTTTTCCTCTTCGTCGAAGTCGCAAATGCTGGTGCCGTCATCGACGTTGGCGGGTCGAGTGACCATTCCCGTGAATCCCAAGATTCGGTCCACCAACGTCGTTTTGCCGACGGAACCATGCCCGCAAAGCGCCACATTGCGAATCTTGTCTACAGGAAACATCGTCATCGAACCGTCCTTAATGGGTTAGTTAAACTAACGTGTTGAGTTGAAAGTCTTCGACCGCGACCGACGTTATCCGCGCCGACAGGCCGACGAACGCACGGGGTCGGACGCGATTCCATCACGCGGCCACCTCCGTTTCGAACTTCATCGCCTCGTTCAACGAAACGCGGCCTTCGTAAAGTGCCCTGCCGATGATACACCCGGCAAGGCCGGCCTCGGCCAAATCGCGAACGTCCTCGATACGTGAGACGCCCCCCGACGCGATGACGGGTACGCGAACCGCCCTCTGAATAGCGGCGGTTGCGTCCACGTTGGGGCCGGTCAGCATGCCGTCCCGGCTGATATCCGTGTAGACGATGCCGGCGATGGGGTCGTCTTGAAATTGGGCCGCGAACTCGGTGGCACGCTGCGTCGAGGTCTGTTGCCAGCCATCGGTGGCCAGTCGTCCCTCCCGTGCGTCCAAGCCCAGAACCAACCTGCCGGGGAATAACCGCGCCATCGCTCGGAACCAGTCGGGATCTTTGATCGCGACGGTACCGACGACCAACCGCTCCACGCCAAGGTCCAATAACCTGCGGATCGTCTCCTCGGTTCGCACGCCCCCGCCCAGTTGTATGGTGACGGTAACCGCGCTGCGGATTCGACGCACCGCTTCGAGGTTTGCTAAGCTTCCTTCGCGGGCGGCATCCAAATCTACTAAGTGGAGGCGTTTGGCGCCGTAAGATACCCATCGGCGGGCCATTTCCGCGGGATCATCGCCGAAAACGGTCTCCCGTTCGTAGTCCCCCTGCCGAAGACGTACGCATCTCCCCCCTCGTAGGTCGATCGCGGGCCAGATTTGCACGACGCGAGTCCTCGCCGGTGCCAACACGGGTCAGTAAACCCTGTAATATGACACAGCTAGGACTTTCGTTCAAGATGCCGGACTGCTTCGTGCCGCGGGCAAGACGGGACCCGCGTTGCCAATTACAGTTGTGACGGCTTGAGGCCGCGCTGCTTTTGGAAGTGGACCGAAAGAAACCGCCGGGTTAATCCATGCCGGCGTGCGGCAAGGCTTTCAAACACCGAGAGCGACGAAATTCTCGATGATCTTCAGTCCTAGAGCTTGGCTCTTTTCAGGATGGAATTGCACGGCGAACAATTTGTCCTGGCGCACCATGGAACAAAAGCGAATACCGTATTCCGTGGTCCCGGCAATGATCTCGGTATCCCGCGGCACGACATAATAGGAATGAACGAAAAAGAAGTACTTCTCGTCGGCGATTCCACGAAAGAGGGGATTCGGACACTCCAGTCGGACTTGGTTCCAGCCCATGTGAGGAACCGCCAACTCCTTCGGTAGATCGAAACGCACAACCTCCCCGCGAAGGATGCCCAAACCTTTGTGTTGGCCGTTCTCGTAGCTGGTCTCAAAAAGCAATTGCAGACCCAGACATATGCCGAGAAAGGGCTTGCCGGCCTCGATGGTCTTGAGAATCGGCTTCACCATCCTTCGCCGTTCCAATTCGGTCATGGCATCGCCGAACGCGCCCACGCCGGGGAGGATCACCTTGCTTGCTTGGGCGACTACGTCGGGGTCATCCGTGATCAACGCCTCCGAACCGCAGCGTTCGACGGCTTTTTGCACGCTGCGCAAGTTGCCCATGCCGTAATCGACGATCACAATCATGTTCCCGCTTCCTTCGGATTACGTCCGCCCGTGCTCTGAGGTGGTCCTAAGGCTTGCCTCATTATAGCGCCTTACGAACGCCAATTCATTGCCGCGGAATTAGCGGTGAAGAAGGGCTACACCCAGGCTCAACGCCGGAGGTGCGAGGCTTCGCGCTTGGTCCTCGGCAAGACGGAATTTCCCCACCCCTGGTTCGCATAGGAACCGTCAAGACTTAGGCTCCGGCTTCCCCAAAGCGGCCTCCAATCGATCGTACGAGTTGCGCTCGAGCGGATGCAGAGCATCGCGAGAGAATCCCATGGCAAAGGCTTCTTCGAACGCTTTCTTGGCGGCGGAGGTCTGCTTGAGCGCCAACAGGGCTTGGGCTTGCCGGAAATAAAGCAGGCCCGTGGGTTGATCGGAAATGGCTTCGTTCACGATCCGCAGGGCCTCTTGCGGGTTTTCCCGGGCCATTAGGATGATAGCCTTGGAATCGAGGACATTGGCAACCGGGCCCGCGATGGCCAGCGCCTGATCGATGCATTGTAAAGCCCTGTCCAGATTCTTGCGGCCAAGGGCCGAGATCACAGCCAAGTTGTTCAAGGCCAAGAGGTTGCGCGGATCGCGGCGCAACACCTCTTCATAAAGGGCGGCGGCCTCGTCCACCCGGCCTTGCAGGCCGTAGAAGTCGGCCAGCGTGAGCAGGAGGCCTTGCGGTCGTTCCAGCTTTTCCAGGGCTTCGAGGATCACGGCCTCCAAATCGGCGGCGCGGGACTTGTCTTCGTAAACGCGCGATAGCAAGACGGTTGCAGCGGCGGTCATGATGTTGGGATCGCTTTCGGCCCAGTGCCGGCGAAACAGCTCGAGCGCTTCGTCGGCTCTACCCCGCCGCGCTAAGAAAGCCGACAATAGCAACGTCGCTTGGGGGTACTTTTCGACGAAGTCACGATAAACCGATTCGACCTCGGCAAGGAATCGGTCCGCCGACTCTTGCCGTCCTTTGCGGCGGAGCACTTGGGCCAAGCCCTCCAAGGCATCGCCCACGACGGCGCGCCGCAGTTGCAGCAGCCTTTCGGAACCGTCGGCGCTTGGCGTTTCCGCGGTCTTGGCGTCGTCGGCGGTTTGAGCGCCCGAAGCATCGCCGCCCGTTTCGGAGCCTTTTTCCGATGCTGCATCCGCGGCGTCGACATTATCGGCGGGAGCCTGTTCGGCGTAGGTCTTCAATAGGTTCAAAGCTGCGTCGTCTTGCCCCTGTTCGACCAGGAGTCGGGCACGCAGCGAAACCGTGGAAAACGCATCCGGGGCGAGGGTTTCCAGGCGGCGTTGCCAGACCTCCGCTTCGGAGTAATCCTCCTGTTGAATCAGGAACGAGACGAATCTTTGCACATAGCGAGGTTCATTTCCATGAGAGGCGAGTAAGGATCGCATGTGCCGGGCGGCGTTGACGACGTCACCGTCGGCCATGTAAAGCTGGGCCAACACGAAGCGATCATCGGGCGTCACTTGGGGAGATTCCGCGATCAACCGCTCCAGTATCTCGCGGGCTTTGTTTCGCTCACGCCGCAGCGGGTGAGAACTGAGGAGCAAGGCCTCCGCGCGGGCGTCCTGAATCGTGCCGACACCGCCGGTTCGATTCTGTTGCATCAGCGAGAGACCCTTTTGAAGGTTCTCGTACCCGCCGCGATTGGCCAGAAGCAGCGCCATGGCGCGGCGTCCCCAAGCCACGTCCTCTTGTTTGGCCGGCACCTCGCCGCCCGTTAGACGACTGATTTGCGTGACCGCCGATTCCGTTCGCCCGGTTCGCAGGTAGAACTCCGCCACTTGCCGGATAACTTGCGGATCGGAAGGGGAAGTGGTTAGGGCCTCTTGGTAGTAGCGTTCGGCTTCGTCCAAGTTTTGCAAGGTCTCGTAGCACTGACCCAACGCCAAGGGGGCCAAACCGCCTTCCAAAGCAGCGCGAGTTTCTTCGATTACCGCCTCAGCCTTTTCCTTTTGCCCCGAGCGCGCGTAGAACTGCATCAACGCCACCCAGGCCTCGGGCGTCTTGGGGGAAAGTTCCACGGCCTTGCGAAATTCGGCTTCCGCAAGCTTCAAAGTGCGGTCGACGTCGGCGGATTGGCCGGAGGTTTGGGCGCGATTGGCCAAAACGCTCAGCACGGTGCCGTACCATGCATGATCGCGATAGTCCGAACTGTTTTCGGCGGCGCGACGCGCCATATCGAGAGCGCGGTCGTAGTTTTCCAATTGAAGATTGATGGTGGATGCCAATCGATCCACGTCCGCGGAAAGCGGCACTTGGCGTTCCTCCATGGAACGGACGATCCGGTCCGCCTCCAGGAATCGTTGTTGCTTGTACAGCAAGGGTATCACGCGACGAATGGTCGTCAGATCGCGATCGCCGAGTTCGACGGCGCCGAGATAGGCGTTCAGCGCGGCGGGTTCGTCGCCCAACTGTTCGTAAATGATGCCTCGGAGCGACTGAAGACGGGCCCAGTTGGGGCGCTGCGCTGCCGCCTGGTCGAGGTGGCCGAGCGCCGACCGCAAGGCCGCGCGGTCCTCGCCTTTGGATTTGAGGAAGAGGTACACCGCCCTGCCGTAATTCCAGAGCGGCCCGCGCCCTTCGATCTTCGCGATCTCGTCGAGGACCGGTTCGACCGTTTGGTAGTCCTGTGCCCGAATCGCCAAATCGAACAGCAACAAGCGAACACGAAGGGAATTGGGAGCAAGAGACGAGAGTTCACGACAAAATCGCTTCGCCAATTCGATGCGATCGGCCTGGATGGCGTAGACCGTCAGGGAGTTGAGCAGACGCTGCCGCTCCGCCGCTGGAAGCGATTCTCCTTGGGCCGCGATCTCCGATAGACCCGCGTCCAGTTGTTCGGGGGCGGCGTCCGTACCGACGAGAAAGCGGGCCTTGGCCGACAGCACCCCCGCCGTCGTTCCGAATTTTTGCTCCGCCTCTTGAAGGAGTTGCTCTGCCTTGGAGGCGTCACCGCCACGGTAAGCCAACGCCGTGAGCGTCAGCACAAGGTCGAGGGAGTCCGGCGCGTTTTTTCGCGCGTCTTCGAGGGTCTTCTCCGCCTCGGCGTTGTCACCGTCCGCCGCCGCGATCTCGGCTCGCAGGATGGCGGTATCGGGCGAATTCGGGACTTGCTTATCCACCGCGTCCAATACTTGACGGACTTCCGTCCAATCACGCTCCGAACGCGAGCGCGCCAGGTTTTGCAACACCAATAGCCTGGCAAAGTCGAGCAGGCCGGAGGTGCTCAACTGATTCATTTGTACCAAAGTTCGGTATTCGGCGACCGCTTCATCGACGCGACCCAATTCGGTGAACGCCGCCGCTCGGCCCAAACGTGCTTGCGGCCAAAGCGGATCCTGATTGACGGCTTTGGCGTACGACGCAAAGCTTTGGTCGAAATTACCCAACTGGCCGTAGCACACGCCTAGCCAAAAATCGACCTGTTTCAGGAGATCCGGTTGCTCGACCAAACTGGTTCGAGCCTGCTCCAGCGTCTGAACGGCCTCGTACCACTGACCTTTTTGGGCCAAGAGTCTGCCCCGCAAGTATCGCACGCGAGGCGGATCGTAGGCACTTTTGGTCAGAGCCTCCACGCGGGCCTCAGCCGAGTCCGCACGACCGACGTCCAATTCCAAGCTCGCAAGCGTCCAAAGCAACCGATCCCGGTCTCGCGGCTTGACTTTAGTAATACTCTCTTCCAGTATCTTGATGGCCGCGTCGATGCCGTCCAGTCGCAGGCTCGCATTGGCCAAGAGTGCATGAGCGTCGGCGTTATCCGGTTCGATTTGCAATATGCGTTCCGCCCATTGCTTGCATTCGTCGGCTTTGTCCAATCGCAGGGCGGTATCCGCCGCCAAAAGCAAGGTCTGGACGTCTTGCGGCGATTGCTCAGCCGATTGAGAAACCAATTCGTAGGCCTTGGCGTAGTCCTTCAGTTCGTAGAAGTAAACGGCGGCGGCGTATTTGGCGGTCGGCGATTCCGGGACGGCCTTCAGTAGACGATCGATCCAGGCGTCGCCCTCCTCGGGCCGCTTGAGGTCGTACCGCGTTATCGCAGCGGCCAGGAGATAGGCGTCCTCCAAGGCGGCGTCTTTTTCGATCGCCTGCTGGAGCACCGAAAGAGCACGCTCAGGCTGCCGAAGGCCTCGCAGACATCGGGCCCACTTGGCGAGCAGGTCGGCATCCTCGGGAAACTCCTTCAGTAAGTACTGTTCCAGGTGCTCCTGGGCGTCGCGAAACCTTCCCATCCGCAGCAAGATATCGACCAGCAATCGCCGCGAGTCGCTCCGCGACGGATCCCGGCGCAAAACGCTCTCCAAGCGGAAAAAGGCTGCTCCGTAGGCCTTGGCATCGACGAGCAGCGATCCCAGACGGGCCGCCGCCTCCGTGTCCGTCGGGACGAATTCCACGTACCACTGCAAGTTACGAATGGCATCCGGCACCTTGCCTTCGGCCTGGGCTTGCAGTGCGCGATCGTAAAAGAAGCGGGCGTTGCGCCGAACCTGGAATCTCTGGAGGAAATAAACGGCAATTCCCAGAAGTATTAGCGAAACCGTAAAGATGACAACGAATCGCCGATTGACGGTTCTCATGCTTTACCCCATTCAATTGGAAGTCGAATCTTGTGCCCCACTTCTGCCCGAAACCCTATCTTCGTACGCCGCAGATTCATAAAAATCCCATGGGATTTGAGGTCGGTCGATACCGCGAGGCCGAGCGGGTTTTTCGACGGACTGCGGTTGTTGCCTTCATGGCCTAAGACGCGCCGCTTTGGATGCAAACGTGCATCGGGTCCAAACCCCCGAAAGCGTGTGATGCTTTTCCGCCACGGAGACGTCCGTTGCCGGGAATCGCACCCGTCCTAGTTTTGAAGGAATACATGTTTACGGCTGAGGTTCCGCGCTCAGACCGGAGGTGCGGTCAAACATCTATTTTATCTTGAATGCACTCGACCCCCAAATTTTGCCCCCATGATATGCCAATGCATTCCCCATGAAGTGGGGTGTCGGTGTGTTTTAAATTCCATGCCGGTTCAAAGATTCGGCAGGATGGGGCGGATCAATTCCAAAAATGCGCTCTGAAGCTGGGAGGTCGCCGCCGCCACGTAGGGCGTGCGCTCTTGTTGCAGATTCAAGGCTTCGCCATCCGGAGCGGTGATCACGCCGCCCGCCTCGCGAAGAAGGACGGCGCCGGCAGCCACATCCCAAGGTTTTGTGGTGAAGGCCCAGGCCAAATCGTGTCTTCCGGCGGCCAGGTAAGCCAGATTCAGGGCGGCGGAGCCTGTTCTCCGCAAAGATTGGCAATGCTCCGCTGAGGCCGTCATGACGGCGATGTCGACCGAATCTCGTGATATCCGGGCGGGCAGGCCGACGGATACCAAAGCGTCGGACAAGTCCCGACATCGGCTCGCTCGGATAGGTCGACCGTTGAGGAATGCCCCTCCCCCGGTCGTCGCCCAGAATAACTCTCCCAGCGAAGGATCCAAAATCACCCCCACCGCCAACGAGCCGTCGATCTCAAGAGCCAACGATACCGAGAAGAACGGAATTTGGTGGACATAGTTCGTCGTGCCGTCCAGCGGATCGAGAATCCAGACATAAGAAGCTGACTGCGGGCGGGAGGCCAGCGTCCCCTCCTCGCAAAGAAAACGGTGGTTAGGAAACTGATCCGAAAGTCTGCCGACGATTGCTTCTTGGCAGGCCAAGTCGGCTTCGGTAACGAAATCGGCGTAACCCTTTTCGCGGACGACGGCGGTTCCCAACTTTTCGAGCAAGATTTCGCCGCCTCGCCATGCGGCTTCTTTCGCGGCCTCCAAGTATTCGCTTAATGCTGAGTCCATAAAGGGTTCTTCCGTCGAATGTTGAGAAATCGGGCGGCGGCAGTCTTTTCTCGGAAGCAGCTTGTGGGGGAAAAGACGCTCTTTCCCGAGGTCGGGCCAATCAATGGAATTCTGGATTATACCACGGTGCACGGGCTGGGCGCTAGCCGGCATTGAAGCGACGCTCGAACGCAAGGATGCCGCGCTTCGGCGATTAATCTGAGCTCAGGTGGTAGGAACCGCGCGGTGTCATGAAGCGGATCCCGCGGGGCAACAATCTTAGAAGACTATTCCCAAGAATCCGGATGTCGGAGTCCGCAAAACAAGTCTTGCGAAAAGTCTCTTGGCAATTCACGGATCTTGGATTGCCGCGCGCCGGGGATTGCGCGCTCTTGTCGGCGGCGGAGCGTCGGCGCCCTTTTCCGGGGTATGCGGTGTGGGCATGGGGGCGTGAATCTCGGCCTGCCAGGCTCGCAATCGAGCCATCAACTCGGCGGTTTTTTGCGGTTGTTGCTCCGCGAGATCATGCCTTTCGCCGATATCTTCCCGCAGATTGTACAACTCAATGCGACCGTCTTCGAAGAATTGAAGAAGCTTCCAGTCCCCCTGTCGTATCGCCCCCAAAGGGGTGGCGCGCCACGTTCCTTTGCCTGCGCCCAAGTAACCGGGAAAGTGCCAGAATATCGCACGATCCTTCAGAGCTTCCCCGCTTTGTCCTGTGAGAATGCATGCGTAGCTAACGCCGTCCAATGGATAGTCGTCGGGCGGAGTGCCGCCGGCCAAATCGAGCAGCGTAGGGAACAGGTCGACGCTACAAATCGGGACGTCGCACTCTTTCCCGGCGGGAACCGTCCCAGGTCGCCGAAAAATGTACGGGACCCGGATTCCGCCTTCATACAGCATTCCTTTTCCGCCTCGCAGTGGGGCGTTGTCGGTGATGTCGGTGCCTCCGATGCCTTCGCGTGCATAGCCTCCCACGCCTCCGTTGTCGCTGGTGAATATCACGAGCGTGTTTTCGGCGAGATGAAGCTCATCGAGCGTCGCCAGAACCCGCCCCACGCTCTCGTCCACGCTCGCGATCATGGCGGCGTAGACCGGGTCGTGATGGCCGTCCGCGGCAGGAAGACCTTGGAACTTCCGTATCCATTCCGCCTTTGCCTCCCAGGGTGAATGCACGGCGAAATGGTGGAGACACAAAAAGAACGGCTCCTGACGGTGGCGGCGAATGAAGTCGGTCGCTTTGTCGGTCAGAAAGTCAGCCAGATAGGTGCCCTCGGGATATTCCGTTTTCGGGTTGGTGTTGAAGTTGAAATGTTTTCCCATGCTGACGACGGACTCGTCGAATCCTCTTGCCAGGGGGTGATGCTCAGCATCCTCGCCCAAGTGCCACTTGCCGAACAGTCCCGTCACGTAGCCGCACGCTTTCATGGCTTGGCCCAACGTCACCTTGTTCGTGGGCAGTTTCTCGACGTTGTCCACCGGGCGAAGTGATCGCGTACGCCATGGGAACCGTTCGATGCTACCGACGGTGTAGACGCCGGTCCGCGGGCCGTATTGGCCCGACATCATCGCGGCCCGAGTGGGTTGGCAATTCGGTCCGCAGGTGTATCCGCTTGTGAAACGCAACCCCTCGGCCGCCATGCGGTCGATGTTGGGGGTTTGATAGTAGCGACTGCCGTAACAACCCAGATCCGTGTAGCCCAAGTCGTCCGCCAAGATGAGGATCACATTGGGTTTCCCCGGTTGCTCGGCGGAGGAGATCGCGGATTTCCCAGCGGATGGCGGGCAAAGCCCAATCGTGGTGACGGCCGTGAGAACAAGGATGCGTTTGTAGATTCGCAGGAGCATGGAAAACCTCGCGATTGGATTACCTATTGGACGTCTCGAATCAGCTTTAGGATTGGAACCTTCATCATGGGCGAAGCTCCACCGTGACCGATTCGATGCGACCGGAAAACGCGTTGTCGACGCCGTAATCGCCCACCAAGCCGCCGTCGTCAAACCCAACCTCTAAGCCGTCTTGCGGCATGACGTCGAGCGGGGAAATACCATCCCGTTCGCCCAACACCTCTCCGTTCCACCGCAAGGTGACTCGCCCGTTACGCTCCCAATCCACCGTGATCTCGCCTGCACCGGTGTAGGAGACTTCGGATGCGGGCGCAACCACCGTCGCCTTGCCGCCTTTTCGAACGGCGAAGCGGGGTCGCCCTTCCGTGAAATACAAGGCGTAGCCCTGAGACGACCCGCCTTGAGCCAGGACAACGCCTTGCCCCATTTTCGATATTCGAGCCACGATGCGGACCCCTGTCCCGACGACGTTGGGGGCTTCGTTCCTGGGCAACGTATCGCCGTGCCGCAAATTGAAAGATCGTTTCTCGGAGAGCTGCTCTTTCGGTGCGCGCCATGCACCCAGGGGCAAGACGTCCGCTCGTTCCGCCCAAGCATCCCACGCTGCGGATAATTGGTTCACGATTTCCGGATGTTCACCGGCCAAGTCGTGCATTTCGGTACGATCGGCCTCCATGTCGTACAGTTCCCACGGTCGGTTTTCCTTGGCGACGAGTTTCCACTTTCCGTCGCGGACCGCCCGGTTGCCTTCGTGCTCCCAGAAGATAGGCGACTTCCGGTCCAACTTCTCGCCTCGCAGCAACGGGACGAGGCTGACTCCCTCCATAGGCTTGATTTTCTCGCCTTGGAATTCCGCGGGATATGCGCCGCCCGCCAGTTCGACGCAGGTGGGCATCAGGTCGATGAGATGCGCCGGTTGCGCTTCGAGGCGACCCGGTCGGGCGATTCCCTCGGGCCAATGAACGATCAGCGGCGTCGAGATTCCGCCCTCGTGAACGAAGTGCTTGTATTCTCGAAACGGCGTGTTGGAGACGTTGGCCCAATTGATACCGTAAGAGATGTAGGTATCCTCGGGACCCGGCATGATGTTGGGGCCCGTCAAGGTGGGAACACCCGCCCTATTTTGAGAGGGGCGCCCTTGCGTGCGAATGGCCTCCGGGGGGATGGGCGGCATGGTGGAAGCGACCGGGCGTCTCCACTCCCCGGTTCTACCGATGGCCTCCTGGCAACCCCCATTGTCTTGAAGATAGAAAAACACGGTCCTTTCGGACTGTCCCGTCGCGTTGAGAGCCTCCATGATTCGACCGATGCCTTGATCCATGCTGTCGATTTGAGCGGCGTAAACCTCCATGCAACGGGATTCCCATTCCTTGTGTTCCACACTATCCCAATCGCCGGTCTGGGGGCTTAAATCCCAATCGCCGTCGATCAGTCCCATTGCCTTCAAGCGTTCGAACCTTGCATTGCGAATCGCCGCGTAACCCGCGTCATATTTACCGCGGTATTTGGCGATATCTTTTTCCAACGCGTGAAGCGGCCAGTGTGCCGCGGTATAGGCGACGTAGAGAAAGAACGGTTGCTCCGGATGCGTCGCGACATGTTCGCGGATGAGGCGGTCGGCGTGGTCCGAGATGGCGTGGGTGTAATAGTAGGTTTCCGGTTGATATTGCGGGTCCGCCATGGGAGAGATCATGGTATCGTCTCGGACCAGAGTCCCCGGATCGAAATAGCTGCCCGCTCCGGTAATCGTGCCGTAGAATCGCATGAAACCCCTTTGCAGGGGCCAATTGTCCTTGGGTCCCTCAGGCTGAATGTATTTGGTGACGTGCCATTTCCCGACTATGTAGGTGGCGTAGCCCGCTTGCCGCAAGACCTCTGCGATGGTCACGGAACGGCGATTCAAATCTCCTCGATAGCCTTCGTACCCGCGATCCGTCATCATCCAGCCTATACCCGCCTGGTGCGGATAAAGCCCAGTCAGTAACGACGCCCGAGTCGGGCAGCATCGCCCGGTGTTATAGAACTGCGTAAAACGAATTCCTCGACTTCCCAAACGATCGAGATTCGGCGTTTGGATTTCACCGCCGTAACACCCAATGTCGGAAAAGCCGATGTCGTCGGCCAGAACGATGATGATGTTGGGGCGGGTGGGCGAAGCAACGGCGCCGGGTGAATACACCCAAATTGATAGGACGAAGATCAGCAGCGCCGGGATGGACGAAACGGCGCCGATTCTGAAGGGGCTGGCTGATCGGGAAGTCATGGTGAGGCTCGAATTTGGGGAAAGAAACGTGGCGATTGGGGAGCCGAACTCGTCGTCGAAAGCGGTTTTGCCCGCGCCGTGTCGAAGTGGTATTTACGGCCCCGCCCACAAGCGACCGATCAGCTCGACCGTACGATCCACGAGCATTTGGCCCCCCTCCGGACCGACGAGGGTGCTTTGGGGTACGGCGCTGTATCCGCCGCCGCGCACGGCATTTTCGGTGGGTAGATAGCCGCCGGAGTACGCGCCCGCCCCGGCGAGTTGAACCACAAACGTTTGGACCGCCGGACTGCGAGCTTTCATTCGCAGGCCGTATTCTGCGAACAATTCAAACGGGTTGAAGGCCACCGCGACGTCGCCAATCCTCAAGACGTGCAACTCCATCTTGAAGTTGTCCTCGATGCCCGCCTGCTGTCGTTCGAAGCGAAAAACCACCCTTTGGTGCCAGAGGAAACTCCAGCGTTGCGCCGGATCGTCGGCGACCTTTTCCATCGCCGTGCGGGCGGCATCGGCCTCTTCCGCCGTGATGATGCGATACGGCAGAACCAATTCCTCCACAGCGTGGCGAAAGGGCACGTCGTTCCGCACGTCGCGTGCAGCAACTTCGTAAGCCTCGCGAAAGGCGTGCACAATCCGTCGTCCCAGTTCCTCCAGTCGCGAGGTACCGCGCAACTTGTAAAGCCGCTCGTCGGCTGCCTTTTCGTACATCGCATGAGGGCTAACATCGCCGGCGGCGCCGATCCAGCCGAGGATCACGACCTGATCACCGAATTCTTGGCGGATCGTCTGTCGAACGGGATGCCAATAATCCGCGTGAATGACCGAAAGGGATTCCATCTCTTGGGCGGGGCACGCGACATCGATCGCCGCGGCGATCAAGCGATCCTCCATATCCCAGAAGAAAAGGACGTCCACCGTATGCTCCTCGCGGGCCTCCAAGCCGCGAAATTGCTCCGCCTGCGTGCTGCCGTACATTTGGGCTGAACCGTCGGCATAGACTGCGCGGCGATTCTGTCCCACTGCGGCGTGGCCCTGCCCCCAGCCCACCTTGGCGGGACGCCGGGCTTGCCAAGCTTGTGCCGTGGCTTCTGCGAGCCGATCCGATAGGAACTGTACGTATTCGTGCGGTTGCATGACCCCTTCGGTCGGAATGTCGTATTTTCCCTCACCGGTGACCGGCGCCGTGTGCGTGTGCGTCGCAGTGATGACGATTCGATCGGACGCGATATCGGGGATTCGAGACGTGATCTTTTCTCTCACCGCCGCGAGCACGTCGGGATGAATGTGGACCAAGTCGCAGGAGATGAGTACGGCTTGTTCCCGGGCTTGTCCCTCTTCCGCGGCTTCGATAATGACAACGCCGGCGGTGAGGGGAGTGGCCGCCTCCCGAGCAATCCTCACGTGCATTTGTCCGTCGAGGGCCGTCGGTCGGTCCGGCGTGATGTCGATTTGGGCCGATCCGACGCGAAGCTGAGCGGCACTCAAAACGCTCGGGAAGACCATGGGAACAATCAAGAACAACGCCGGCACCAATCGGCGGCGATATAACATGGAGTTTTGTCTCCTTTGCCCGCGCGATGTCCCCCTTGCAGTTCCAATTTGGGAACTGCGACTCGCCCGAATTCTAGCCGGGTGCGATAGCGCATGCAATCAGATCAGTTTCAAGATCGGGCGGCCAAAAAGCGATCAAGGGCGAGCCCGCCACGATCGTGGGCGCGCGAGAATCGCACCCGGGCGTTAGGTCCATCGCTCGGCGAGGTGGTCGATCTCCAATCGGATTAGACGGTCACGCAACTCTCGCGGGTTTTGAGGCCGGCGGAGGGGGTCTCCGGACAGCATGGAGCTAACCAGTCGGGCAACCTCTCTCCCGATCCACGGTGCCCATGTTCGGGGGCCTGGGATACGGATGTCGCGATGAACCCGGACGAGGTCGCCGGGCGATTGAGCCCGATACGGGCGCTTTCCCGTCAGCAGTTGGTAAAGAATCACGCCCAAACTGTAGATGTCGCTGCGGATGTCAGGTGGTGTCGTCCCTAGGATCCATTCCGGGGCCAGATAGTTGATGGTTCCCGCCACCCATGGACGTCCGCCGCCGCGGGTGTTTTCATCCAATCGCCGCGCGAAGCCCAGGTCAAGCAATGTGACATGACCGGCGTCGGAAATCATAAGATTGGAGGGTTTTACGTCGCCGTGCATCCAGCCTGCCGACCAGAGAGCCTCGAGCGCCTCCGCGGCTTGGCGGATGATCCACAAGGATTCGACGACGGGATGGGCGACGCCTAGCGGCATTTTCAGGTCCAGCGTTTGGCCGGATAGGAACGGCATCACCAAATAGAAGGGGCGATCGTCCACGTGCTCGGACAAGATGGGGACGACGTGTCGATGGGATACCGTTCGCCCGATCCGCGCTTCCGTCCGAAACAACGAGACGGCAAGAGGGTCATTCTCCAAGTGGGGGTGGAGAACTTTGAGGACGTATGTGTCGGTTGTAGGGGAAGTGCGGGGGGCGGCGCGATAAACCGTGCTCCAATTGCCGACGGCGATCAATGCGCGCGCAAGCCAATCTCCGAATTCCAAACGACGTTGGAACCCAGGTTCGGGCTGGATCGGCGGCATTCCGGCGGGGTGAAAGACGTCCGCCTGCGGCACGGTTCGCTCCTTTTCGAGTAAGTACTCTTTCCCTGTTATTCGGATATGCGCTTCGTGGAATGCAAGTCGCATCGCCGTTTCCTGCGGGATGCGCGCGGGCGTTGCGACGGTTATGATCCCTGTTTTTGTCACCGACCGCATAAACCCATCGATGAAAGACGCGGCACCGCGACGTCTTCGGCTTGGGCGGGCATCGCCGCGAGGCGATCAAGTGATGGCGGCGCCGGAGTGCCGGAACGAATCTCGGGCTCAATGTCGAAAACCGCGATAAACAAAGAGACGCTCAAATAGTTGCCCGATCAAACAAAAGCCGGTCCGCGACTGAAAGCCTCGGACCGGCGCAGAGGACGAAAGGCAGGCATCAGCAAAGGCTAGGAGACCGGATATTCCAAATAGCGCGCCAGTTGGTGGAAATCGCATTCGGGGGCCACAAGCCGCTCTTTTGCGCGGAGTCTCGACATGTCGATCAGTTGTTCAAAGGTTGGATAGAGAAGATTCAAGTCGCCCCCGACCGAGACCATCACGCCGTTCAGACCTTTCTCGGCCAGCGCGCGGTAGGCGCCGACGCCCAGTTGGCTGCCCAAGATAATGTCGAAGGCCGTCGGGTGATGGCAGCGGACCTCGTAACCGAATTGCAGGGCGTTGATCTTGAGTGGCTTCTCGCCGCGGTCGGCCAGGGTTTGGTTGACCAACCGGGCTACCCGACCGGTAAACTTGATCTGCGAAACCGGAAAGTGGCCGAAAGAGTCAGGCTCCAGGACGGCGAACTCGTCCTCGGAAACGCACTTGTGCAATTCCTCAAGGGGGAAATACTCGCCCATGCCCTCCGCCAACACGATCACGCCGTAGGCCTTGCCTTCATTTCTTCTCGCCACGATGGTGTCGGCGATTCTCGCCGCCATGGCGCGGACGTCGATCACGTCGCGGAGTTGCGGCTTGCCGGAATCTTCATCGATGACCTCCTTGCCGGTCTTGGGGTTGACCGTGACCTCTTTCTTCCACCATTCGGCCGGAATGTCTTCCAGACTAATGACGAGGGCCGCCTCTCCGGCGATAGCGGCGCCGTATGCAAGCCAACCCGCTTTTCGGCCCATCACCTGGACCAAGTAATACGCTCCCGCAGCCTTTGCATCCGCAAGAAGATTACGGACTTGCGTGGCCAGCATTTCTACCGCCGTGAAATAGCCGAACGTGAAGTCGATGCCCTGATAATCGTTGTCGATCGTCTTGGGTAAGTGGACGACGGCGATGCGGGGCTGATCCTTGGGCAGACGGTCCTGAAACAATTTGAATTTGGCCGCGGTGGTCAACGTGTCGTCGCCGCCGATCGAGATCAAGGCGTCGACCTGCAAGGAACGAAGTGCCTCGTAGACCGTCTTCAAGGGTGCCGTCTTTTGTTCGTCTTGCAGGTCATCCTCAGTCTTGAGGAGTTTGCCGGGATTCGCGCGGGCCGTCCCGATGATGATCCCCGCGCTGCTGCGAACCAACTCCATTTCGTTCCAGCGGAGGATGCGATACGCGTGGCCTTCACGGAGGGGCTCTTCGGGCCTGTACTTCATCAGGTGGGAATAGCCGTGTCGGATTCCCAAAACCTCAATACCGTTCTTGGAGAAGGCGATCGCTGCGCTTCCAATCACGGCGTTGGCGGCAGGTGCCGGCCCTCCCGAGAACAGCATGGCAACCCGTTTGATATTGGTGTTCGGTCTTTCCGGCGTTGCGAGTGCGTTCACCATGACATCCTCTTCGTGTTTGGCTGTTTTCAAGATTGCAATCCCTCTCCGGAATCGAGGATCGCCCCGACGGAGACCGTGGGACGTTCCTTTGAACTAAAACGATATATTTTACCGCCGCGGATCGAACCTCAGAAGCCACCCACGGATACGCTCGAAAGGGGTGATTTTACAGATTCAACGCCGGCGACATTCGTCCATTTCACCTGTTTGGCATCGCCGTGCGCGCCGTTGGGGGGTGAATGCAGTCAATTTGGAACGCGGGCAACGCCCCGCGGGTCAATCCCAAGGCCAGTCCGCGCCAAGGCACTCACGCTGCACGTCGCTGATGCGTCGCACCGCACCTTTCGCGAGGTTCAAGGTTTTTGCCAGGGTTTCTTCGTCAAAAGTTGATTTTTCCCCGGTCGCTTGAACCTCGATCAGGCGTCCGCTGCCGGTCATGACGATGTTGAAATCGACGGCGGCGGCCGAATCCTCGTCGCGACACGGATCGAGCAGCAGGGAACCATCTTGAAGGACAACGCTGACGGACACCACGTTCTCTCGGATCGGGAACCGGTCTCGTCCTTCCTGCCCCCAAAATCGGCGGACGCCCGCGATCAAAGCGGCACACGCCCCATTGATGCTCCAAACTCGGGTACCGCCGTCCGCCTCCAAGACGTCGCAGTCCACGGTCAAGGTTCGCTCACCTAAAGCCGTGAGATCGACGACGGCGCGGAGGCTTCTGCCGATTAGCCGTTGAATTTCCGCGGCGCGGCCGTCTGCGCGAAATCGGTCTCTCGGTTTGCGAGGTTGGGTGCTGCCCGGCAGCATGTTGTATTCGGCCGTCAGCCACCCCTTCCCCGAACCTGCCAGCCAGGCGGGAACTTGTTCCTCGATCGAGACCGTACACAGAATCTTGGTTCGACCGGCGGCGACGAAGACGCTGCCCAGCGCCGACCCGACAAAGTCGCTTTGCATGAGGCAGGGTCGCAACTCATCGGCTCGACGACCATCCGCCCTGACGACCGCCATCGCTAAAGCTCCCAGCCGAAATCTCCGGTTACGTCGAGGTGTTATGGCGCCCTCAACCACCCTGCGAACCTAGCAGCCACGCCAGTACCGCCTTTTGAACGTGCATTCGATTGGCGGCCTGCCGGATCACGACGCTCTGAGGACCGTCGATGACGTCGTCCGTTACTTCTTCGCCGCGCTTGGCGGGCAAGCAATGCATGAAGACGGCACCTTTTTGCGTGTGAGACATGAGGGCCGCGTTGACCTGAAAGGCCGCGAAATCCCGCCGTCGACGTTCCGCCTCGCTTTCTTGGCCCATGCTGGTCCAGACATCCGTGTACACCGCCAAGGCATCTCGGACGGCCTCAGCGGGATCGTCGGTGACCTCGAACTCAAAGCCCGGGTTTTCGGCCTTCAAGCCGGGAAGGAATTCCGGTTCGAAGCGGTATGCTTCGGGGGTAGCCATCACGAATCGTACGCCCAACTTGGCGCAGCCTTCGGCCAAACTTCTGGCGACGTTATTCGCGTCACCTATCCAGGCCAGCGTGTGGCCCGCCGGCCTGCCCGCCAACTCGCGCATGGTAAACAGGTCCGCCAGGGCCTGGCACGGGTGCGATTGGTCCGTCAATCCGTTGATGATGGAGCACGTGGCGTGTTCGGCCATTTCCTCCAAAACCGCGTGGCGCTTTCCGCGGAAGACGATGGCATCCACATAGGAACTGAGGACGCGGACGAAATCGGCGACCGTCTCTCGCTTTCCGAAGCCCGCGTCTTCGCCCAAAAAGATCGAACTGCCTCCCAGATGGGCCATGGCCGCTTCGAAGCTGACTCGGGTCCGCAGTGAGGGCTTTTCAAACACCAGAGCCAGCACACGGTGCGGCAACAGCGGTTCGCGCACGCCCGCCGCGTACTTCGCCTTCAAGTCTTCGCATATCGAGAAGATGCGATCGATTTCCGCGCGGGAAAGACTCCGGAGCGTCAGCAGATGGCGGGGCTTAAGGGGCGTCATCGCGGTTCCGTTCCTTGATCGGTTGCACTATCGTCACTTAGCATCGCAAGTCCGATATGCTACTCGGCCTTCGGCTTGGATTCGAGGCCGCCTTGCGCATAATCCTCGATTACGCTGCACAAGATGTCGCAGCCCTGCCGGACTTGATCGTCCGTCATCGTCATGGCGGGAAGCAGTCGAATCACGGTTCCGTGCGTGCAATTGATGAGCAGGCCGCGCTGCAAGCATTCGTTGACCACCGGCGCACCATCCACGACCAACTCCAGTCCAATCATCAGGCCGGCGCCTCGGACCTCGCGGACAATCGAACAGCGTTGCGCCAAATCGCGGAACCTTTCGAGGAAGAGGTTTCCGATGACTTGGGCGCGTTCCAGCAATGATTGTGTTTCGATCATGTCGATGGCGGCCAGTCCGGCGGCGGCGGCAATGGGGTTCCCGCCGAATGTGGAGGCGTGCATTCCCGCGCGCAGGGATGGAGCGATCTCCTTTCGGGCAAGCATGGCGCCTCCCGGCAGTCCCCCGCACAGCGACTTGGCAAGCGTCATGATGTCGGGAACCACCCCGAAGCGTTGGTAGGCAAACCATTCCCCGGTTCGACCGCAACCCGTCTGGACTTCGTCGAAAATGAGCAGCAGTTGATGCTCGTCGGCCAATTCTCGCAAACCTTGCAGAAATCCATCGGGCGGCGGGACCACGCCGCCTTCTCCCTGGATCGGCTCGATCATGATACCCGCCGTTTCGCCGTCGATCCGCTCTCGAACGGCGTCGAGATCGCCGTAAGGGCAGTACGAGAAACCCGGCAGGAGAGGATGCAGGCCTTCGTGGTATTTCGGTTGGGCTGTAGCGGACAGCGATCCCATCGTGCGACCGTGGAAGCCGCCCTCGAAGACGATGATCTTGTAACGTCCCGGCCCCTGGTGCAATCGCGCGAGCTTGATGGCCGCCTCATTCGCTTCCGCACCGGAGTTGCAGAAAAAGGCCATGCCGTGAAAACTACGCTCACTGAGCGCTTTGGCCCAACGGCCTTGAGCTTCGGTGAACCAAGTATTCGGAACATGGATCAACCGCGCCAATTGTTCCTGAACCGCCGCAACCACGGGCGCCGGACAGTGGCCCAGCAGATTGCAACCCCAACCCGGGAAGAGGTCCAAGTATTGCTTGCCCTCGCTATCCCAAACGTGCACGCCCTCGCCCCGCACAAGTACCACAGGATACCGCCGGTAATTTGGGATGACGTACTGCTGGAATAAGCCGATTATTTCGTCCGTGGAAAGGTTGGTCGTTGTTGCCATGGTTTCGAGATTATCGTCTCCTCGGTTGGGAGCTTGCGATTCGGATCGTGCATGCGAAGGCCGGATGTACCTCGGGAATCACGAACGGGCGACGAATTGGAATTGGGCCGCGAATTGCGACGGGCCTTTAGGCGTTTTCAGGTACGCCGTTCCGTCCGATGGCCGTCCCAATTCCTTTGGTCGTATACACCTCCAACAATAGCGAGTGACGTATGCGACCATCGATGATGTGAATCTTGTTGACACCTTTCTCTAGGGTATCCAAACAGGCCTCGACCTTGGGCAGCATGCCGGTTTGAATGGCGCCGGATCGAATCAGCTCTCGGGCTTGCGATGCCGAGAGCGAGTCGATGAGAGAGTCGGGATCGTCCTTGTTCGCACGAACGCCGTTCACGTCGCTGAGAAAGACCAGCTTCTCCGCCCGCATCGCCACCGCCACCGCCATGGCGGCAAGGTCGGCATTCACGTTCAGAATCGTGTCGCCGTTCTCGGAAACGCAGAGCGAAGGGATGACGGGTACCACACCGCGACGGCAAAGCTCGGTGATGGTTTCCTCGTCGACTCGCGTTACTTCTCCGACAAATCCCAGATCGATGGATTCGCCGCCGGGACCGGTCAGGCAGGTCTTCTTGCCAAACAAGACGTTCTTGGTCCGCACGCTCAGAGAGGCGGCGGCACCGCCTAGGTCCTGAATTTCGCGAGCAAGCCGCGGGGCCAACTCCCCCGCCAATACCTGTTCCACGATGGCCAGGGTCGCCTCATCCGTATAGCGACGACCTTGGACGAACTTGGGTTGCAGCCCCGCCTTTTCCATGGCGCGAGAAATCGCTGCCCCGCCGCCGTGGACGACGACCGGTTGCATCCCGACCGTCTCCATGAAAAGGATATCGAGCAGCAGATGCGTCATGGCACGCGGGTCTTCCAAGACGCTGCCGCCGAGCTTGATGACGGTCACCTTTCCGCGGAACTGGCGAATCCACCGCAAGGCTTCAATCAGAACGTCGGCTTTTTCAACGGCTTGCTGCAATCCGGATATCTCCCCATTGATGAAGTTAAGATGAATGCATGCTTTCTGGCTGCAACACTCTGGTAATGTGCCGGGCCAATCTCACAATCGGTCGAATATTTCGGATTCGCGTAACTGCCGAGGTTCATGTAGGCACAACGATCGCGAGTCTTGGGAGGCCGGTCGCCTCGCCCCGGGGGGGCGCGAAATCCGTCCTACACGTTATCTCTCGAGCTGTGCCGTGTTTGCTTGTCTTGCCCGGCAAGAACACCACCGTTCGTAAAAGTCAGCGTCCCAGCGCAATCACACACGATCCCCCCTGCGGAGAGAAACTTTTATTGTCCGAAAACGGCGTCAAGGTGTCAACGACCGGTAACCGAGCATGCGCACTGATGCGAAAGCAGTTCGATGCCTTAACGAGTTCGCAGGGGCAGCGGTCTTGGGCGGCAGGGCGGATGTTTGAATGCCTAGCAATGACGGTGCGCAGCCGGCGTGGTTTTGCGATGAAAGGGAAGCGGGCGAAGAATAGCGCGCGGGCCAAAATTCGCCCGAGAAGACTAGACATGCCTCTGTGGTCCGGGCATAATCGCAATCTACGGTTATTGGGATGTCAATCCGCACTCGGTCATCGGCTGTACCATGCGTGCTGCGCCCCTATCGGCTCGGCGGCCGCTAGTGTTACGAGTTTGGAAAGCACACTAGCGCAGTCTGGAATACGGCGACGGTTATCGGCGTTGGGCCGGGGAGACGCTGGGTACGGGGGTTCGGGCGGTTTTGGCAAACGAGTTGTCCAGGCAAAGGGAGAGACTGAATGAATCAATCTAGCTCCGTTCAACCCGGAATGGTTGACGAAAATGGGCGAGCCTGGTACCGCATTTTGACCGGCTATCAATGGTTTGTGTTGATCGTCTGCACCCTGGGATGGGCCTTCGATACGTTCGATCAACAACTTTTCAACGTGGCGAGGCAATCCGCGGTCAAAGACTTGCTGCAGTCTCCCACGCCGGAGGCAATCAATCAAGCGGCGGGTTGGGCGACTGCCGTGATGCTGATCGGTTGGGCTACAGGCGGGATCATCTTTGGCATGATGGGGGACCGCCTGGGCCGTGCCAAAACGATGATTCTCACGATTCTGTTTTATTCGGTGTTCACCGGACTTTCCGCCTTTTCCGTCGGGTTGGGGGACTTTTTGCTCTATCGATTCCTGGCGGGGCTGGGAATTGGGGGGCAGTTCGGTCTCGGAACCGCGATGGTGGCGGAAACGTTGCCGGACCGTGCTCGTCCAAAGGCACTCGGATTTCTCCAAGCCTTTTCCGCCGTCGGCAACATCTCTGCCGGGCTAATTGGCATGCTGTTCGCCTGGCTGATTCTCCAGGGGACTCTTCAAAGCCAACCCTGGCGCTGGATGTTCGGCGTGGGCATCATCCCGGCCGTTCTCGTCGTGGTGATTATGTTTTGGCTCAAGGAACCGGAGAAGTGGAAGCAGGCCGTCGCCGAAGGGAAGACCCGCAAACACAGAGCGGGTTCGATCGTGGAGTTATTCGGGGATCCCCGGTGGCGGCATCGCGCGATTGTAGGCATTATTTTGGCGTCCGCGGGCGTGATCGGCTTGTGGGGCATTGGGGTCTTCGGCGTTGATTTGGTTCAAAACATCTTCCGCACCCAGATCACGCAGGAATATCGCCGGAAGGGGGAACCCGAGCAAGATCGACTTTTGTTACTCCAGCTCTTCCGGAATCCCGACGATTTGAAGGCATTCGCAGACTCGAAGATTGAGCCGCGAACTTTACTCACCGCCGATCCCAAGGACCGGGATGTTCCTTTGCTCGCCGCCGCGGCCTTGACGCTTCACGCCGGTGGTAAGCCCGTCACCCCTGACGCCGCGCTGGCTCTATTGGATCAGGACCAGTCCGTCGATGGGTCTCCGTTGGCGCGGTTGGACGCCAAACGCAAGGCGCAGTCGGATACCGATCGCGCGAGGCGGGCGGATTTGCTGAAGGAAACGAGCGAGGCCGGTCCCGACATTCAGCAGCACATCGACCGCATCCGCGAGCGAACCAAGCAGATCGATGGCTATGTGGCGCGTTGGGGGAGTATTCAGCTTTTGCTTTTCAATATCGGCGCCTTTTTCGGCATTTACGCCTTCAGTATGGCCGCGGGAAACATCGGCCGACGCCCCGCGTTCGCCATTTTCTTTGTAGCGGCTTTGGCGGCCACCGTCGTGTTCTTCCTTTTTGTCCGAGAGTGGTATCACGTGCTGTGGTTGGCCCCGCTGATGGGCTTTTGCCAGCTTTCTGTGTTCGGCGGCTACGCGATCTATTTTCCCGAACTGTTCCCGACCCGTCTGCGGAGCACGGGAACCAGCATGTGCTACAACATTGGGCGATACGTTTCGGCGGCGGGGCCGGCCATGCTGGGTATCCTCAGCGGCGTCGTTTTCGCCGGATTCGAGGAACCGATCCGTTGGGCCGGGGTCACCATGTGCGCCTTCTATGTCATCGGCTTGTTGATTTTGCCGTTCGCTCCGGAGACCAAAGATCAGCCCTTACCGGAATGAACCGGCTGACACTGCGGAGTGCTCGGTTCCATTCTCTCGCAATTAATGGTACACGGCATGATTTGCTACTTCGGAGATGACGATTTAAGCGGAGCGGCCGGTTATTTGGCCGCGGTCCTCGGTCGCGCCGGCGTGGAATACCATCACGTTCCCAGTTGGCGCAAGGCCCCGGCCGATTTCGCGTCGCGGGGATTTCGAGGCTACATCCTCAGCGATTATCCCGCCGCGGGATTCACGACGAGTCAACTCGCTCAGCTCGCCGAGGCGGTGGCCCAAGGGGCGGGATTGTTGATGATTGGCGGTTGGGAGAGTTTCTTTGGGCGAACCGGCGAGTACCGGGGAACTCCCTTGGAGCAAGCCCTTCCCGTCTATCTGGCTCACGACGATGATCGCGTCAATTGTCCCCAGGGCTGCGTCCTGCGCCAGGTACGGCATCATCCCATTTTAGAGGGCCTTCCGTGGAATGTGCCCCCTGTGGTTGCTGGCTACAACCGATTGGCGGCGAAACCCGATGCCCGGACGTTGCTGGTGGGCGTGCGTCTGCGAATCGAGGACGACGTCCGCCAACTGCGGTTCTCGGAAGCCGAGGTTGCGCCCATGTTGATCGTGGGCAAGCATGGCCGGGGGCGAACGGCAGCGCTGGCTTGCGATGTCGCGCCCCATTGGGTGGGCGGCATGGTCGATTGGGGGCAGGGACGGATCGTGCAGCACCTTCCGGACGGCGGATTCGTTGAAATGGGGCGGGCTTATGCCGAATTCTTACATCGGCTGGTCACCTGGACGGCCGGGCTTGCCGATTGGCCCGATTGGTACGAGGATGATGTCGTAACCGTTCCCCGTATCGAGGCCGTCGAGGAAGATGTCGCCGACGGCGCCCGGGAAGCAGCCCCTTCGCGTTAGCGGGTTGCTGCCGCCAGCTTACCAGGGGGCACCACGAGCATCACGGTGCTGCGACTACTAGGGACGCCGCTTGGCCGGTCGGTGAGTGATTGAGCACCACTGCCGCCGGTGGTGCGCCGGTCAGTGGGCGATCGTGAATGACTTGGATCGGACACCGGGGATCCGGACGATGATAGTTCAGGGTGGGCGGGACGGATCCGTCTCGTATGGCCAGAAGACTAACCGCCAACTCGACCACGCCGGCCCCCGCGGCCAGGTTGCCGAAGTAGCTTTTGGGGGCTGTTACCGGAACATCGCCCAGCACTCGCTGAATGGCTCGGGCTTCGATCTCGTCGTCGGCGACCGTACCCACGCCGTGCGCATTGACGTGGCCGATGTCGCGAATCGAAAGCCCGGCGGCCTCCACAGCCGATCGGATCGCGCGGGCAATCGCCTCAGTCAATCCGGAACCGGTTCCAGTCGGGCCGGACGTGTTGGCGAACCCCTTGATCTCGGCGTAGACGGCGGCGCGGCGGGCTTCGGCGTGGCGCTTGCGCTCCAGCACGATCGCCCCCGCTCCTTCGCCGTGTACCATGCCGTCGCGGTCGGCATCGAAGGGGCGGCAAGCCGCCGCCGGATCATCAGTGCGTTTTGAGGTGGGATAGGCTCCGTGCCTCGCCCAAAAAGCGGGGTGAATGCGGCTACCCGTACCGCCGCAGATCATGACATCCGCCTGACCGCGCTGAATTACCCGAACCGCCTCAGCGATGGCGCAAAGCCCGGAAACCTCTCCCAGGGTCAAGGTATTGTTAGGGCCTTGCGCGTCCAAGGCTATCCCAATGTGGCAGGCAGGCATGTTGGGCAGGTATTTTAGCAGCCACAAAGGATAGAGGTCGGACATCGCCCGACCTCCCCACCGTCCAAAATCGAATTCGCCGTCAACGAGGCAGCTTCGCACCGCCGGGGCGATTTCGTCCAATTCGCATGGGATCAAGTCGGTTCCGAAGACGATCCCCAAACGTTCCGGTTCGATGCCGGAGCGAAGGATGCAGGCCTCTTGAACTGCAAGATCGGCGGCGGCGAAAGCCATTTGAATGTCGCGGCTCATGACTTTCAGGGCTTTACGCGGCCGCACCCGATCCGCAACATCGAATTCCGCAAGATAACCCCCAATCGGAGCAGGGGCGGCAAGGCCACACAGAGACGGAATCGTTTGCACCCCCGATCGGCCTTCCAGCAGACTTTGCCGGAAGACTTGGCCACCGATCCCTATCGGACTGACTACGCCCAGTCCGGTGATGACGACTTGATCGTTCGCGTCCATTGAGGCTCGGGAAATGTCCGATTCGATGTCTCGACGTCAAATCTTGAGAGCCCGGCGATTAGACGCCGCCGGTCAACACGAAGAATCGACCGCGACGCGATCGAATCGGAGGGCCGCACATCCTCCCTCTTTTAAGCATTTGATGGTACCCGACGCCCCTATAAGCGACAAGGGATGTTTCGCGGGCGTGTAATCGCGATGCGGTTCCATTTCTCGCAAGGCGTGGTTAGCAAAAGCATTGGGCGACCACGATCTTTGTCGGAGTCAAACGCGAAGCGTTTCCGGAAGGATAGGCGAGGCGTTCGGTTCGGAAACAAAAACGCAGTCAGGCTCCGATTCGAGATAATCGCCAGTTACCGCGTAAGCCCGAGATCGGCTGCCTCCACAGACGTAGCGATAATTGCAACTCCCGCACTTTCCCCGGAACAGATCCGGTTGCCGAAGGGCTAGGAAGACCGGGTGGCGCTGGTACACGTCCACGATCGAGGCCTGCGGAAAGACGCCGCAATAAATTGGCAGGAAACCCGCGGGATAAATCTCCCCGATATGGCTGACGAACATGATCCCGCGGCCATCCCCCACACCCACCAAAGAACGGATTTTCCGGCGCTCGACCGGTACGTTCTCCTGCTCCATCCGGCGGAGCACGAATCGCCGATAATGCGGCGCCTCTGTTGTCTTAATGGCAAAGGGGCATGAGAGCGATTGTCGCCAAAGCCGGGCAAAAACTTCTTCATACTCATCCGGAGAAATACGTTCCTCGGCTTGCCCCCTCCCGACCGGTACCAGAAAGAATACCGACCACATGGCAATTCCGTATGCGGCCAACATCTCCGCTAAGGCGTCGACCTGGGCATAATTGCGACGCGTGATGGTGGTATTGACCTGAACGTAGAAGCCCAATTCGCGGGCGATCGCGAGGAGTTCGATCGTCCGGGCGAAACTGCCGTCCCAACCGCGAAAGGCATCGTGCGTGGGCGCGTCTACGCCGTCAAGACTGAGGCCGATCGCCGACACGCCGACGTCTTTAGCCCGACGTAAGGCATCGAATGTGGCCAGCGGAGTCGCGGAAGGAGTGAGGGCGGTATTCAATCCCAACGCGACCGCAGTTTCCAGCAATCGCCAGATATCCCTCCGTTTCAAAGGGTCGCCGCCGGTGAAAACAACGTTCGGCTTGCGGGGAAACGCCGTTGCCTGTCTCAACAACGAAATCGCGTTGCCGGTGTCGAGTTCCGCAGGGTGACTCTCGGGTTGGGCGGAGGCCCGGCAATGCTTGCAAACGAGATCACAGGCTTGCGTCACCTCATAGTAGAGCATCAAAGGGCTGTGGGCCAAATCCTCCCAGGCGTAGCCTCGGAAATGCTCAACGGCGTTCCGCGACTCGTTCATGGAATGTTTCCCCATACGTCAGGATCGAAGGCAGGGATGCGGACGATAAGTGCCGCTATCGTCATTTTTGCCTCGTTCCGAGGCGGGACAAGGGCGAGGTGACCCCTCTGCGCGGGCGAGCGTGCGGCGATTCTAGCCGATTCTCCGGAACAAGAACGAAAGCATGCCGCCTATGAAAGAGAAGGCGGCATGCTATTCAGTACTTACGGCTACCCAAAATGGCGGCCAAAGCCGCTTGTTCGATGCCCTCGTTCATGCCGAATTTCGGCACGCATGGCAATCTTATTGGCTCTCGGACTCAGCGGTTTCCGCTGGCGCCGAGCCGACATCAACCTCTTGCGGAGTGAATTCCGGCTTGACGGACGGAGCGCGACGCTTTTTCTTCGGCCGATCGTTGTTTCCCACGAACGCCAAGACGGCGCGTGTGCCGGCGTCGCCTACACGGGGCTTCGCGAGACGCAGAATCCGCGTGTACCCGCCGGGGCGATCGACAAAACGCGGAGCGATCCGCTCGAACAGCACCTGGGTGGCCTCTTTACTGCCGATCATCCGCAACACGCGTCGCCTAGCGGCGACGACCGGTGCCATTTTCCGGTTCCACTCCTGCCATTTCTCACTTTGTCGCCACGCCCGCCACGCTTCGGAGTTCCGGGGGGCGGTCGGTTCCAAAGCTTTCGCCTCTCGCAAGGCGGGAAGAGCTTTCTTGGCGATCGTGATGCACCGTTCCACCAGAGGACGCACTTCCTTGGCCTTGGGAAGGGTCGTCACGATCTGGCCCGGTTGCAGAGGCTTTTCGCTTTCGAACTCGTACTCTTTTTCCGTGAGAAACAGGGCGCTGGCCAAATTCCTCAGCAAAGCTTTTCGATGGCTGGGGCTGCGTCCCAGTATTCGTCCCAGTTTCCGATGTCGCATGGTTCAATTCATCCCGCCGTGTAATGATTCCCTTTTCGATGCACGCCCGTCGGGTCGAGTTTCCAAGTCCGGACGAAATCCCAATCGTGCTCAAACGCCGGCGGAGCCGAGAGGAAGCTTCATACCTATCCCCAAGCCGAGCGAAGCGAGCTTTTCTCGAACCTCCGACAAGGTGGTTTCGCCGAAGCTTCGCAGTTCCAGAAGTTCCTCTTCCGTCTTGGACACGAGGTCACGGACCGTCAGAATGTTGCCGTGTTGCAGGCAATTCTCCGCCCGCGACGACAAGTTCAGCTCGGATATCGGCATGGCCAGTTTCGCTTCCAAGCTCGGATCCGTGGAACCGCTCTTGCCGTTGGCGAAGACCTTCGGGCCGAGTTCCTGGTATTGAACGAACGGATTCAGGTGCTTCCGCAGAATCTTGGCCGCTTCCACCAAGGCCATTTCGGGGTCGATGGAACCGTCAGTCCAGATTTCCAGGGTCAATTTGTCATAGTCGGTCTTTTGGCCCACCCGGGTCTCCTCGACCTCGTAACGGACCTTGACGACCGGGCTGAAAACGGCGTCCACGGGAATGATGCCGATTTCGGATATTTGGGGAGTGTGCTCCGAAGCCGGCACATAACCCCGACCGTTCTCGACGATCATTTCCATCACAAAGGGGACGTCTTCGGTCAGCGTCGCGATGACCAAATCGCGATTGATCACGTCGACCTGCGCGTCCGGTTCGATGTCGGCCGCAGTCACGACACCCCTCGTGTTGCGGTTAATCCGCAGCACACGGGGTTGCAAGCTGTGATTGCGGACAACAAGCGACTTGACGTTGAGGATGATGTCCGTCACGTCTTCGACCACGCCGGGAAGCGACGTGATCTCGTGGAGTGCTCCCTGCAGCTTGACTCTCGTTACGGCGCTGCCTTCCAAACTGGATAGGAGGATCCGCCGTAAACTGTTGCCGATGGTCGTGCCGAAACCGCGTTCGAACGGTTCCGCCGTGAACTTGCCGTAACGATCCGTCAGTGTGGCCTTATCACAGCTGACCTGACTGGGCAGTTCCAGGCCGCGCCATTTCACTCGCATCTCTTAGCACCTCCGCGGGTTCCGCTACCGGTCACAATAGGCCGTCACAGCCGCTATCTCGAGCAGAACTCGATGATCAATTGGGGTTGTACCGGAATGCCCACGTCATCCAAGGTAGGTTCCCTCAAGACATGCCCCTCCGGAACCTGGCCGGGGACCAGGTTCAGGTAATCGGGCACATCCTGTTGCCGTTCCGAAAGGCTGGCTTGAACGACCTGAAGACTCTTGGCGCGATTCTTCACGGATACCACGTCGCCCGGTTGCACCAAATAGCTGGGGATATCGACCCGCTTTCCGTTGACGAGGATGTGGCCGTGGCGGATGATTTGCCGTGCCTGCGAGCGCGACAGCCCGAAGCCGAGGCGATACACCACATTGTCCAACCGCCGTTCCAACAGCGAAAGCAGCACTTCGCCCGTGTTGGTCGAGGACCGGGAGGCGATATCGAAGTACCGCCGAAATTGCCGTTCCAGTACCCCGTAGTAACGCTTGACCTTCTGCTTTTCGCGAAGGTGCATGGCGTAATCCGTGGGCTTTCCTCGCAGCGAACCCTGCATGCCCGGCGAAGCGCGGTGACGTTCGAAGGCACACTTTTCGGTGTCGCACCGAGTCCCCTTGAGGAACAGCTTCGTTCCTTCTCGACGGCACAACCGACACACCGGTCCCGTAAAACGACCCATCCTGCGTTATCCCCAAAGATTTTGCGTGTTACCAGTTCGTGTGTTCCAACTCGAAGCGCTCGAGAACTACCGCCAAATCGCTATGCTGAGCCGACAACGGCACTCAGACGCGACGTCGTTTCCTTGGCCGACAACCGTTGTGCGGCAACGGGGTGACGTCTTCGATGGACTTGATATTCAAGCCCGCTGTTTGTAACGCCGTGATTGCGCTTTCCCGTCCGCTTCCAGGCCCTTTTACTTTGACGTCGACTTCCTTAAGGCCCATCTTGATGGCCTTCTCCGCCGCCTGCTGCGCGGCCATTTGGCCGGCAAAGGGCGTACTCTTCCGACTGCCCTTGAAGCCGGAGGTTCCGGCACTGGCCCAACACAGCGTTTCACCCTTCACATCCGTCACCGTTACCATGGTGTTGTTGAAGGTCGTCTTGATGTGGACGATCCCCATGGTAACATGACGCCGCGCTTTCTTCCGTTTACCGCTTGCCTTGGCCACGCCTTGTGTTCTCCTGCACGCTAGACGCCAACACCCATTTTTTGTTTGTCACGCGTTGTACGGATCGTTCAAGCCGCCGGATATCGTTCTGGAACTCCCGTTTGCTTTTATCAGCGGAGGTCCTTGACGCCCTTCTTGCCGGCCACGGTTTTACGCGGACCTTTGCGGGTTCGAGCGTTGGTCCGCGTTCTTTGGCCTCGGACGGGCAATCCCCGGCGGTGCCGGATACCGCGGTAGCAATTGATATCCTTCAGCCGCGTGATGTTCTGCGCGATCTGCCGCCGCAATTGCCCCTCAACCACGTAGTCCTTGTCGAGAAGCGTCGCAAGCCTCGCAAGCTCATCTTCCCGCAAATCCCCCGCCCGAGCATGAGGATCGATGCCGGCCTTGAAGCACAACTCCTTCGCCAGGGTCGGACCGATACCATACAGGTAGCGAAGGGAAATCACGGTGGGCTTGTTGTTCGGAATATCGACACCCAACAGACGCGGCATACCAATCTCCCAAATACACCTTTTGCCGGGACGGATCAGTCCGATCGCCCGAGATCCGAACGGGCCTAACTCATCCCTGACGTTGCTTGTGACGCGGGTTGGAGCAAATGATGTAAATGCGGCCGGCGCGGCGCACGACCTTGCAGTTGCCGCACAATCGCTTGACGCTCGATCGGACTTTCATAATCGTTACCCTCAACCGGTTTTCGGCTCCGGATTTCGCCTCCGGGAATCATTTAGTATATGGGGAATGGGCGGTGCCCCTCAAGGGGCGGGCAAGGCATAATTCCTTTGTCGAACCGCGTTTTTGCGATAACGCCGAATTCGCCAACACATTCGGATCGACGGCACCGCCCCCTGTTATACACCCTCATCACGCGGCGAAGCCCATCTCCGCATCCATCGGGCACGCGGGTCCGGTGAGGACGTAAGTCCCCTTGTCGGTCAGGGCCACGGTATGCTCGAAATGGGCGCTGGGTTTTCCGTCCGCCGTTACTTGCGTCCAAAAATCCCGTTTCAAACGAACGTTGCGCGTTCCCATGTTGACCATCGGCTCGATCGCCAGGACCAGTCCCGGCTGGAGCCGAAAATCGCCGTTTTGAACGAATTGGGCATTCACGAAGTTCGGTACTTGAGGCTCCTCATGCATCCTTCGCCCAATGCCGTGCCCCACGAAGGCCTCGACGACCGTGAAGCCTTCCTTTTGCACGTACTGTTGCATCGCCGCCGCAACTTCGCTCCAGTACTTGCGTTTGGGGAGCAATTCGATGGCCAGGTCCAAGGCGGACTTGGTCACATGGAGCAGTCGCATCCTTTCCGGATCGACCGTTCCGACGGGATAGGTTACCGCCGCGTCTCCGCACCAGCCTTCCATGCGACAACCCGTGTCGACGCTGACAATGTCGCCGTCCTGGATGACTCGGGGACCGGGAATGCCGTGTACGACCTCTTCATTCACGGAAATGCACGTCACAGCCGGATAAGGCACCCGGCCGGGCACTCCCTTGAACAAGCCCTCGGCCCCTTGGGACTCGAAAAAATTCTCCACCGCGGCGTCGAGATCACGCGTCGTGATGCCCGGTCGAATGAGGGATTGAACCAGTTGGTGGGCTTTCCAAACCAGAAACCCGGCATGCCGCATCTTGAGGATTTCTGCACGGGTCTTGAGCGTCACCACCCGTTCAACTCCCCTACACCGTCCGCTCCATCCGAATTTCGCTTAGGATCCGGAAACGGAATCGAGAACCTTGACCAACCGTTCGAAGATTTCTTCCACCGTGCCGACGCCTTCCACCGACCGCAACAAGTTTTTGCCCTGATAATAATTCAACAGCGGTTCGGTTTGATTACGATAGGCCACCAGTCGCTGACGAATCACCTCGGGTTTGTCATCGGCCCGACCGCGTCGCGAAAGCCTCTGGAACAGTTCCTCTTCGGGAACCCGCAACTCCAATACGACATCCAGCGGCGTTCCGGAGGCGGCGAGCATCGCGTCAAGCGCCTCGGCCTGGCCCAAGGTCCTCGGGAAACCGTCGAGCAAATACCCGTCAGCGCAATCCGGCGACTGCAAGCGCTCGCGGATGATTTCGATGATGACGTCGTCCGGGACCAATTCTCCCTTGGACATGAACTCGTCCGCCTTCAGGCCGACCGGGGATTTGGCATCCCGCGCGGCCCGCAGCATATCTCCGGTCGAAAGGTGGGCGATTTGGTACTTATCGACGATCTTGGCCGCCTGGGTTCCTTTGCCGGCGCCAGGTGGTCCGATGAAAACCAGTCGCATAACTCGTCCCTCTCGCCCTACGAAGCCGCTCTGCCTGCTTCAGCAGAACCAGTCGTCCTATCAAGCCCGGAAGCGATACGTCTCTTATCCACGAAACGCGTAGTAGGAAGGCGTTACAATTACAAAGTTTCAGGCTAAAGTTTCTGCGCCAAATCGACGCGGAACGGGGCTTGCGTCCGTGCACGGCGTTGCCGGACGCGGGTTAACCTTCCAACAACCCCTTATAATTTCTCATTACGATGTGACTGTCGATTTTCTGAACAAGGTCGAACGCAACACTCACGGCGATAAGCAGGCTGGTCCCGCCGTAGAATTGAGCGATCTGGTAATTGACTCCCATCCAATCGGCCACGATTGTGGGAATGATGGCGACCGCTGCCAAGAAACCGGCACCGACGAAGGTGATGCGCACCATGACCTTTTCCAGGTACTCCGCCGTGCGACGCCCCGGCCGATGGCCCATAATAATGCTACCGTTATCTTTTAGGCGATCGGCGATATCCTTGGGGTTGAAGGTAATCGCCGTCCAAAAGTAACAGAAGAAGTAGATCAGGCCGATATACATGGCGTTATACCAAAACCCGTCGCCGCGGTGAAACACGTCGGCGAGCGCGGTCAGGATAGTCGATTGGGGATACATGTTCGCCAACGATTGAAACAACGCCAGAGGAAAGAGCAGAAGGCTGCTGGCGAAGATGATGGGCATCACGCCGGCTTGATTGACCAGCAACGGCAGATAATCGCGCGCTCCGCCGTAGACACGCCGTCCGCGAACGTGTTTCGCGCTCTGAGTGATGATGCGGCGCTGACCTCTTGTAATAAAAATGACGCCGGCGACAACGGCCACGAAAAGCGAGAGCAGAATCAGCAGCGTGTCAGCGCCGATCTTCCCGCCGCTACCGCTCAATTCCAGCCCTTCGTCGAAAACAGGCCGCAGTTCTTGATACAAGGACGGAAACATCCGGGCCAGGATGCTCGCCATGATCAAAAGACTAATCCCGTTACCGATGCCGTACTCATCGATCTGTTCGCCCAACCACATGAGAAACGTCGTGCCCGCCGTCATGGTCAATACGGCCATGATGATCCACGAGGTATAGACGCTTCCGCCGTCGGCATTCGTGTACTCGGGTCTCACGAGGCCGCGGCCTACCAACATGGCGACGTAAACGTAGCTTTGCACCAAGCAGATCGCGACGGTGGCATATCGCGTGTATTCGTTAATTTTCTTGTAGCCCGCCGGCCCCTCCTTTTGCAGTTTTTCCAGGGGAGGGTAAACCGTGCCGAGCAATTGGAAGATAATCGACGCCGAGATGTAGGGCATGATTCCCAGGCCGAAGATGGTTGCCTGGTCCAAACGACTCGCGGCGAAGACGGTCACTTGATCCAACAGATCGCGGAGACCACCGGATGCCTGCTGACCGAAGACGGCGCTCATCTTCTCGGTATTGATCCCCGGGACGGGAATTTGTTCGCCGACCCGATAGATCGCCAGAAGGAGCAGCGTGAGGAGTATCTTGGTCCGCAGCTCTTTGATGCTGAAGATGACCCGGAGTTTTTCAAGCATGATCTTGGATCCTCTGCCGGGCCGTCGCTACTTGCCCCGCGCGGCACAACCGGCCCAAGTCCTCATTGCGTCTTGCGGTTGCTTTTAACGTTCTTGACGACGGGAGCGCGACCGGGAAGAACGACGACCTGCCCGCCCGCCTTTTCGATCTTCTCTTTCGCCTGCCGGCTAAAACGATGGGCGGAGACGCGCAGAGTCTTCGACAACTCGCCGTCGCCCAAAATCTTGAGTTCCTGAAAGACTCCTTTCAACAGGCCGCGAGATTGCAAGACATCGGGCGTCACCTCGTCGCCGGTCGCAAATTCTTTCTCCAGAACCGCGACGTTGACGGCGGCGATTTGCGTGGCGAATCGTTTGTTGTTGAATCCGCGTTTCGGGATGCGGCGGATGAGCGGAACCTGGCCTCCTTCGAAGCCCAACTTGGCACGCCACCCACTGCGGGAGCGAGCGCCTTTGTGACCGCGTCCCGCGGTCTTCCCGTGACCGGAACCCGGACCGCGACCGACGCGCTTCCGCTTCTTGTGCGGCACGATTCCCCGATTGACGTCGTTCAAATTCATGTTAGCGACACTCCCCGCAACCGCTCGACCTCGCCTCGCGGGCGAACTTGCTGCAACGCATCCATGGTGGCCTTGACGAGGTTGATTGGGTTGGTGTTTCCGAAGGACTTCGTCAAGATGTTCTTGATACCGGCGGCCTCGCACACGGCGCGAACGGCGGCGCCGGCGATGACGCCCGTCCCAGGTCCCGCGGGAACAAGCACGACCTTAGCCGCTCCGTACCGCCCTTTCACGATGTGAGGGATGGTCCCCTCGACCAGGTTGACCGGCGCCATGCGGCGGGTCCCGTCTTTGACGGCCTTCGCAACGGCAGGCGGCACCTCATTGGCCTTGCCGTAGCCCCAACCGACGCGACCGTTTCCGTCGCCGACCACGACCATGGCGGTAAAGCTGAATCGCCGACCGCCTTTTACTACCGCGGCACAACGACGAATCTTGATTACCTTATCAATCAATTCGCCGCGAACCGATTCGATGTTGTCAGTCGCCATCGCACCTACTCGGTATCAATTTTCCCGGGACAGAGTCTCTCTCGTTCGCCCTTCTTGTGCGGACGAAGCTGAAGATCACTTCGCCTTCTTTGCGGACGCCTTTTCGCCCTTTCCGCCTTTGTCAGCCTTGACGCTTTTCTTGGCCTGCTTGTCACCGTCGCCCTTGGCGGGCTTGGCTTCAGGTTCCTTTTTGGGGCCGATATCCAGACCGGCGTCCCGCGCAGCATCGGCCAAAGCCGCAACGCGCCCGTGATATTTGTACGATCCGCGGTCGAAGACGACTTGGCGAATACCGGCCTCCAAAGCCCGCTCCGCTATCCGTTTACCGACCAGCACAGCGGCTTGGATGTTTCCGCCGTAACCCGAGACCGCATCACGTAGTTCTTTTTCGGATGTGGAAGCGGCGGCCAGCGTTCGCCCTTGCACGTCGTCGATAATCTGAGCGCTGATGTGCTTATTACTGCGGAAGACGCTCAAACGCGGTCGCACGCTCACGCGGCGAATCTTATTCCGCACTCGAAACGTGCGACGGCGACGTTGAATTTGCAGTCGTTTTAACTGGCTCACGGGAATTTTCTCTAAACGATTAAATCCTCTGAAGCTGCGAAGCAATCATCCCAACCCGGGAATAAGCGTACGGCATCCGTTCTGAAGCGGGCGATCCTCCAAGGGGCCAACCGACTATTTCGCCGATACCTTGCCTTCCTTACGGCGAATTTGTTCGCCCTGATAGCGAATCCCTTTACCCTTGTACGGTTCCGGTTTTCGTAAAGCACGTACCGACGCGGCGAAATTGGTGACCAATTGCTTGTCCGCCCCTTGCACCACCACGTGCTGTTGATCGGGACATGTCACGGTCAGGCCGGGGGGAATTGGGACTTGCAATTCGTTGGCGAAGCCAACGCGTAGTTGCAGGACTGATCCTTGCACGGCGGCCAGGTAACCGACGCCGACGATTTCCAGTCGTCGCTCGAACCCCTGGGAGACGCCCAATACCATGTTTTGCAGCAAGGCGCGAGTCAGGCCGTGAAGCGAGCGTGCCGGTCGACTGTCGTCTCGCCGTCGCACCGACAGCACCTTACCGCCCTCGGTCAGATCGACGTCCACCTCGGGGCGAAGTTCTCGCGTCAACCGCCCCTTTGGGCCTTCTACGATTACCGTCCGATTATCCAACGAAACCTTCACTCCGTCGGGTATAGGGATCGGTTTCTTTCCAATTCGCGACATCGTCGTGCTCTCTCGTAACCCGTTACCCGCCTAACTTCGCCGTCGTATTGCCGGTCGCCAGCGCGATGCGAGTGATTGCGTCTCCAACGCGACCGTCACCAGATTTCGCACAAAACCTCACCGCCGACGTTTCGTTGTCGGGCCTCGCGGTCGCTGACGACACCGCGACTGGTGCTCACGACGGAAATCCCGAGGCCGTTGAGTACGGGTTTCAGTTCTCCGGCCTTTCGGTACACTCGCCGCCCGGGTTTACTGACGCGCCGAATGTGGCGAATCACCTGTTCGCCGTTCGGGCCGTACTTGAGGTGAATCTGGAGCATGCCGCGCGGCGAACCGGGGATTTCCTCCCAGTCCCAAATGTAGCCCTCACGCTTCAGAACGTCCGCCAAGGCTCGCTTCAGCCGCGAACTGGGGACGACGACCTGCGGTCGTTCGACGCGGATGGCGTTACGAATTCGAGTCAACATATCGGCGATGGGATCGGTCATCATGGTGGCTGTTTAACCCTCTACCAGCTCGCCTTGACAAGTCCAGGAATCAAACCTTGATCGGCCAACTTCCGCAAACATATGCGGCAGAGGCCGAATTTACGATACACGGCCCGCGGTCGTCCGCAAATGCGACAACGATTACGATGTCGCGTCGAGAATTTCGGAGGACGCAAAGACTTAGCAATCTTGGACTTACTGGCCATGCACTCGGTTCCTCAAGGTTCTCCCTAGGGACGGGGCTTTGCTTTGTTCACTCCGCGCGGAAGGGCATTCCCAGCATACGCAGGCATTCTCGAGACTCGTCGTCGCTCCGAGAATCGAACACCAAACAAATGTTCATGCCTTGATTGCGGGAGTATTTGTCGGGGTTCAATTCGGGGAAGACCATTTGTTCGGTCAATCCAAGGCTGTAATTGCCGCGTCCGTCGAACGCGTTCGGGTTCAAACCTCGGAAGTCCCGCACACGCGGCAGGGCGATCGAAATCAGTCGATCAAGGAACTCGTACATTCTCTTGCCGCGGAGCGTGACCTTGCAACCGATCGCCATTCCCTCCCGTAACTTGAAACCGGCGATGGACTTCTTCGCGCGCGTCACCACCGCCTTCTGCCCGGCGATCAGGCTCAGGGCGTCGACGGCTTCGTCGAGATACTTTTTCTCCGTTATCGCCTCGCCCACGCCCATATTGATGACGATCTTCTTCAAACGCGGCAACGAGAGGATATTCGTTCGCCCCAGCTTCTTTTGCAGGTGGGGGACGACTTCCTTACGGTATCGTTCGAGCAATCGAGGTTCCATGATTCCCACCGGCCTCACGACTTCTTAGCGTAACGCGACCGGGGCGGCGCGATCGGCCCGATGTTCGCGTCACATTTTTTGCAAAATCGCACTTTCGTCCCGTCATCCAAATAGCGGGCGCCGGTCCTGGTCCGGGCGCCGCAAGCGGGGCAGACTAAAGCCACGTTCGATATCGCGATCGGCATTTCCCGGGAAAGCCGCCCGCCCTGCTTGGCCTGCCTGGTCGGCCGCATGTGCTTGGTTACGACATTGACCGACTCGACAACCACTTTTCCTTCTTTCCGGTCGACGGACAACACCCGTCCTCGGACGCCGCGGTCCTCGCCGGCAAGAACTTCCACCATGTCGTTGATACGTACTTGCATCAGACCACCTCGTTGGCGAGGCTGACGATTTTCATGAAATTCCGTTCCCGCAGTTCCCTCGCGACCGCCCCGAAGATACGCGTACCGCGTGGGTTGCCGTCATTATCTACAATCACAGCAGCGTTGCTGTCGAATCGAACATAACTGCCATCGGGCCGCCGCTTGGCCTTCCTTGTACGAACGATGACGGCCCGAACCACGGCACCCTTTTGGAAAGTGCTACCGGGTATCGTTCCTTTTACGCTGCAAACAACAATATCGCCTAACCCCGCGTATCGCTTGCGGCTTCCGCCCAAAACCTTGATGCACATCAATTCGCGCACCCCGGTGTTGTCCGCAACATCCAGCCGGGTTTGCATTTGGATCATGGCTGTCACCTAACTCTGTGCCGACTTCATTCCGTCCGCGATGGCCTTCAACGATTCCGGCGCCCGGCATGATGCCGGTCAATATCACGCCTGATCACCGCCCTGTTGGCTCGGTTCGGACTCCGTCTGATCGCCGCCGACAACCGCCTGAAGTTCCTGTTCCACGTCGCGACCTTTCGCGATACGCTTGTCCACGGCACCGGCCTTTTCGATCACCCGAACCAGTCGCCATCGCTTGAGACGCGACAACGGTCGCGACTCCACGATTTCAACGCGGTCGCCGATGCCGGACTCGTCGTTTTCATCATGTACGTAGCAGATCGTTCGATGTCGTATATACTTGCCATATCGCCCGTGGGGCATCATCCGCGTCACTTCCACGCGACGAAACTTGGGCTTTCCAGCCTTAGTGACGATGCCGACTTCCACTCGCTTTGCCATCTTTTATCCCTTGGTCGTGCAAGCGCCGTTGCGACGAAGAACGGAATGCCTTTAGACCTTTTTATCAGTTTTACTCGTGACGCTTAGGTAACCGATTTACAAAAGCGCGATAGACCTCACGCCGCACTCAATTCTCGCTCTCGCAGAATCGTTCGGATTCTGGCGATCAACCGACGCTTGTTGGCCAATTCGCGGGGATTCGCCAGACGCTCCGTCTGCTGTTGAATGCGCAGTCGGAACAGCGAGTCGACGGCCTCCCTCAGCGTAGCCAGCAACTGCTCCGTGCTCATTTCTCGAAGTTCTTTGGCCTTCATCGCCTCACCGCATTACCCGAGGTATATTTTGCAATGTGCAGGGATTCTTACAATCGTCTTCCCCAAGCTCGCAACGTTCGTGGGTCAGACCTCACGGCGACGCACGAAGCGAACTTTTACCGGCATCTTATGGGCGAGACGGGAGAAACACAGCCGCGCTGCTTCCTCCGATATCCCACCGATTTCGAATAGGACCGTCCCCGGTTTCACCACGGCGGCCCAATATTCCGGTTCCCCCTTTCCTTTGCCCATGCGGGTTTCGAGGGGAATCGAGGTGATGGGCTTGTGGGGAAAGATGCGGATGTAAAGTCGCCCTTCCGACCGCAGGTACTGCTGCGCCGCGATACGACCCGCCTCAATTGTCGCCGCAGGGATCCAACCGCCTTGAACGGCTTGCAACCCGAAGTCGCCGAACACGACGCGATTACCGCGGGTGGCCTCACCCTTTATACGCCCTCTTTGGCTTTTTCGATGCTTGACCCGTTTTGGCATCAGCGCCATGATCGTCGTCCTCGCTGAACATCCCCAGGTTAATCCACACTTGTACGCCGATCTGCCCTTGGGCGATTGTGGCTTCCGCGAAACCGTAATCCACGTTCGCCCGCAAAGTCGATAGCGGTACCGAGCCGACCATTTGCTTTTCCCGGCGCGACATTTCCGCGCCTCCCAGTCGACCCGATAACTGCACCTTCATTCCTTTAGCCCCTTGAGCCATGGTCGCTTCCATGGCCTTTTTGATCGTCCGCCGAAAACTGGAACGCCGCATCAGTTCTTCGGCGATGCTCTCGGCCACCAACTGCGCGACCAATTCGGGGCGAGTAATCTCTTCGATCTTCGGATTAATGCGCCGACCCGTCAGGGCCTGGAGTTCGTTTTGCAGTTCCTCGATTTTGCCGCCGCGAGATCCTATCAGCACCCCCGGCCGGGCGGTGAAAATAATGACTTTCACCTCATCCCGCGTCCGCTCGATCTCGATCTTCGAAATCATCGGATACATCCGCCGTCCCTTCCCACGATCTCGATCGGAAGAGGCCTCACGGCGATTCAGGATGAATTGGCGTATCTTGTAATCCTCAAGCAGCAGGTCTGAGAACTCTCGCTTGGGCGCATACCAACGACTCTTCCAGTCGAGGGTGACACCGGTGCGAAAACCAATCGGGTTGACCTTCTGACCCATCGCGAAAATCCTCTATCAACTTTCGCCGTTGAGGAAAACCTAGCCAATCGATCCGTATGGTGGCGAGAACCGAATTGTCAGCGATTGTAAACTAGTAACCGATAGCTTAAACGGCCCATGTCCGAACTAAAACTCAACGAGGACCCAGGACGACGGTCAAATGCGACATGCGTTTTTGAATAATCGTCGCCATACCGCGGCTTATCGGTCGCAGGCGTTTCATCCGCGGACCCTCATCAACGGTGGCGGTCACCACGTGCAATTCCGACGGATCTAAATCTTGCCGATCCTGTGCATTAGCAAGGGCGCTGGCGATGACCTTCTCGATCATGCGTGCGGAGCGGTGCGGAAGCCCCTTGAGAACGGCCAGGGCCTCGTCTACCTGTCGCCCTCGAACGGTATCCATGATCCGCCGGGCCTTTCGCGGGCTAATGCGGGCATAACGGTACACCGCTCGATAAGACCGATCAAATTCAACCATGTCGCCACCCGCCAATAAATAATTACAATTACTCAGTGCGACTCAATAAATTCGAACAACCAAAACGTTCGGCCGTGTGAAAACAATAATTGTATTATCGCTTGCCCTTGCCGCCGTGACCGCGAAACACTCGTGTGGGGGCGAATTCGCCGAGTCGATGGCCGACCATCTCCTCGGTGACGAATACCTTCACGTGCATCTTGCCATTGTGCACCATGAACGTATGTCCGACGAATTCGGGCACGATCATACACGCCCTGGCCCAGGTCTTGATCGGTTCCTTGCGTCCCGTCGCGTTCAGCTTTTCCACCTTGGTGAACAGCTTGGCGTCAACGTAGGGACCCTTCTTCAGTGATCGACCCATGACTGCTACGCCGCCTTATTCCCGAGTCGCAATCCGCAATTCGAATACCCAAACCGCAATGTTGCATTCACAACACAAAGAAAACGCCGAAATCTTACCGAATCGGCACCTGACCGTAACGGACGGATCGACGCCGCCGGACGATCGCCTTATTGGAGGGCTTTCCTCGCTTCCGAGTGTATCCGCCCTTTGCCGGTTTACCGGTCGGACTGCACGGATGACGTCCGCCTTTGGTCCGGCCCTCTCCTCCGCCGAGCGGATGGTCGATCGGATTCATCGCCGTGCCCCGAACGTGAGGCTTGCGCCCCTTCCAGCGACGGCGTCCGGCCTTCCCGAGCCTTACTCCCTCATGATCCGGATTACTGACGGCCCCAATGGTCGCGCGGCATTTCGCGGGCACGCGCCGGATCTCGCCGCTGGGCATGATCAATTGCGCCCAATCGGAATCTCGAGCCGAAAGCGTAGCCGAGCAACCGGCGGAACGGCACAGTGCGCCGCCGCGGCCGGGTTGTAACTCGACATTGTGGATTTGAAGCCCCAGCGGGATCTCCGAAAGCGGCAGGCAGTTCCCGACCTTGGCCGGAGCTCTAGAACCGCTCTGGACGATGTCGTCTACTTTTAGCCCCTGCGGAGCGATGATGTAGCGCTTTTCGCCGTCCCTGTAAACCAACAGCGCGATTCTGGCACTTCGGTTAGGGTCGTATTCGATCGACTGCACCCGGGCGGGAATACCATCCTTATTTCGGCGGAAGTCGATCAAACGATACATTCGCTTGTGACCTCCCCCGCGATGTCGGCACGTAATAACCCCCTGGTTATTGCGACCGCCCTTCTTGCGCAGCGGAACCAAAAGGCTCTTTTCCGGCTCCACGCCCGGTGTCAATTCGGAAAAATCGGAGACCGATGCTCCGCGACGTCCAGGCGAGGTAGGTTTATAGTATTTAATACCCATGACTTATGGCCCAGTCTACAAACGTCTGCTCCAGAGCCTCCGGGATACGGCCGCGCCGGACAACCCATCTCGACAAACGGTTCCGCCGATTAGAATAGATTGATTCGATACTCGGAATCCAGCGTCACGACCGCCTTCTTCCATTGTCGAGTTGCGCCGCTTCGCATCCTCACCCGACGAACTTTGCCTCGCCGGTTCTGAATATTCACTCGAACGACTTTGACGTCGAAAAGCTCTTCCACGGCCTTTCGCACATCCGCTTTACCAGCCAAAACATTGACCTCGAAGGCGTATTGATTCAATCGCTCCGCCTTATGAACGCTCTTTTCCGAGATCAGCGGCCGTAGAATGACCTGATGGGGCTGCAGCCCGGTCAATTCAGGCTTGGGGGGATTTCGAAGCATGGCTACGCTCCTACCTTTCCGGCGGTCTCACCATTCTGGACCGCGACCTTGGCTCGAAACACGTCCAAAGCGGCTCGCGTCATGAGCACCTGCTTCGGCCGCAAAATCTCGAAGGCGTTTAGGTCGCTCACCGGCAAAACCTGAACTCGATCAATATTGCGAATGCTCTTATACACGGTAGGGTTGTAACCTTCGATCGCTACCAACAGGCGTTTTCCAACCAAATTCAACCGCGATAAAATCGCAAAAGCATCGCGGGTCTTGGGTTGGTCGAACGAGAGTTCATCCAGCAGGACGACCTCGCCGTCTGCTATTCTTCCTGCAAGGGCCATCCGCGTCGCCTTGCGAAGGGCTTTGACCGGCAGACGGTACGACCAGTCTTGGGGACGCTTCGGGTGGGCCCGACCGCCGCCGCGACGCACCGGCGTGCGGCGATTACCGGCCCTGGCACGGCCCGTGCCCTTCTGCCGGTACAGCTTGCGCGTGGATCCCGCGGTCTCGGAGCGGTTCTTGCACTTTGCCGTCCCCTGCCTCCGGTTGGCGAGGTACATAATGACCGCGTCATGCAGAAGCTGTTTATTGATGGTCGGCGCGAGTTCGGCAGGGTCGATTTCGTAGACATCGACCTGCTTCCCTTCGCGATTGTATACCGGCAAGCTTACCATCTTTGACCCGCCTCTATTCGCTGTCGGCCTACCGCCGCGTAATCGTACTGGATCGCCCGAAACGCCCCGGCTACCAAGCAAGCTATTCAACCTCGGGACTAACCGAACCTTTAACTCAGTCCGTATGTCTTATTATTTGATTGACTTTCAAACCCATCCGCCGATTGCGACTACTTTCGATTTTTTGTGAGCGACGTTTAACGTTTGGCTTCGACAGGACTGGGAAACTCAACGCGTCAGCCGACCTTGTTGCTAGGACGGATAACGACAAAACCGCCGTTCGGACCGGGAATCGCCCCCCGAATCACGAGCAAATGGGATTCAGGATCGATCTTGACAACCTTGAGATTCCGTACGGTACGACGAACATTGCCGTATTGACCAGCCATTTTGCGGCCCGGTATGACGCGACCCGGACTGGTATTGCAACCCGTGCCGCCGGGATGACGATGGACCTTTTTCACGCCATGAGTGGCTCGTTGGCCGCTAAATCCGTGTCGCCTCATGACACCGGAAAATCCTCGCCCTTTCGTGGTTCCGGTGACGTCGACGGCGGAAATGCCAAGGAAGATATCGACCGACAAGACTTGGCCGACGGAAAACCCATCGCCGGAGACGCGGAATTCGCGAATGAACCGTTTGGGTTCGCAGTTGGCTTTAGGGACGGACTGAAGCCCGGCGGCGGATCGCCTCCGCTGGGCCTTGCTATCCAACTGTGCGACGTGACCGCGTTCTGCACGCGAGGCCCGATGGCGAGGGATATCGAGATACCCCAGTTGAACGGCTTCGTAACCGTCGCGTTCGGGGGTGCGAATCTGCAAGATGTTGCAAGGACCGGCTTGAACGACCGTTACGGGAACGGATCGCCCCTGTTCATCGAAAATCTGAGTCATGCCGACCTTGCGGCCAAGAATTCCGATCGCCATCGCTATTCGCCTTATTGCCACGTCGCTTCTCGGGACCTTCGACCAAGAGTGCCGGTCGCCGTTACCCGAGAAACATCCACGTCATATCGAATCCCGGTAGCTAACGCCCAGGCGTAAAAGCGTTGCCGCTCTTACCGAGCCGTTGCCTTAATTTTGATGTCAACTCCCGCAGGCAGATTCAGCTTGTTGAGTGCGTCGATCGTCTTGGGCGTAGCCTCAAGAATGTCGATCAGGCGCCGGTGCGTGCGAATCTCGAACTGTTGGCGCGCCTTCTTGTCCACGTGAGGACTGGAAAGCACGGTGTATCGTTCAACCCGAGTCGGCAATGGGATGGGGCCGTGGACCTTGGAATTCGATCGTAGAACGGTGTCCACGATGTCCTTCGCGCTCTGGTCGAGGACCATGTGGTCGTACGCTTCCATTCGAATGCGAATGATCTCGTTGAACGGTGCCGACACGAGCACTCTCCTTGGTCACCCAATCCCACGTTTTCAAAGAAATTCGCCGCATCTCCAAGCGGGAAATTCTGATTCTAGGTGCTGACGGTTTGTGCGTCAATGGGAGGGGCCTGCGAGAAAAAATCGAAGGCCGAACCCATTCGTCATCGCCCGCCCAAAGGGGTTGGAATCAGAAGCAGCAGGAAGCGGCCGGGCGTCGACGGCGGAACTCTCAAGGCGGCGCCCAAATCCCGAAGCCGTGCCGTTTCTCGCAGTCCGTCACCCACCGATCTCAGTCGCGGGAAAAACGGTAACTCTCCATTAAAACAGCGTATCGCAGTCCCTGCAAACCCCTCTTGAGGTGGTAGGTGGTAGGCAACTGGGGACGGATCGTCGATCTCAAGGGAGGACGGGACATCGGGCCACTCGCACCGCCCTTCCTGATAGAGGCATCTTGTGATGGCCCTTATGGTTTCGGACCCTTATCGCCGGGCAAATCGGCTTGATCTTGCAAGTACGTACGACCGCGGTAAAAGAATGCCGTCGGTACGAACAGGAAGGCCATGACCAGCATGCATATCACGAAAAACCAGTAGTAACCGGATCCCGCCAAGAGGCCGCCGGGTTGATCCGCACCGGTTATGCGGAGGGCCTGATTCACTCCAGCGGTGAAAACATTGCCCAAAGACACGGAAAGCAGATATAGGCCCATCACTAGGGATTTCATCGTGCGCGGGGCTTGGGTGTAGGAGAACTCGAGGCAGGTGATGGAAACCAGAACCTCCGCCGATGTGAGAATGACGTACGCGGCGAGTTGCCATCCGATACCGGGCCGTCCTCCGCCTTGGATGATGTGTTCTGCGAAGGCCGGTAACGAAAAAGAAATCGCCGCCAAGAATAGGCCGGTTCCCACGCGGCGAAGCGGGGTGAAATCGAAGAATTGGCTGCAAAGCGGATAGATTCCGTACGTAAAGGCGGGCACCAAGACGAGGATCAGTACGGGATTGATCGCCTGAATTTGAGCGGAATCCCATTCCCAGCCCAAGAATTGGCGATCCATGCGTTCCGCTTGGAGCACCCAAGCGGATCCGGACTGATCAAACAAGGCCCAAAACATGGCCACGAACAGATACAGGGGTATCAAACGGAGAACCGCTTTCAGCCCGTCGCCTTGGAAGAGTTCCCGGACGAAGTTTCGACCGCCGGGCGGGATGTGCGCGAATTTGGCTCTTCCAAGGAAAAAAGACAGCGTCGCCACAGCCATTAGCAAGCCGGGGATTGCGAACGCCAAACCGGGGCCGTAATGGCGTAAAAGCGTGGGGGTGACCAACGTGGAACCGGCGGCCCCGAGGTTGATTGCCAGGTAAAACCAAGAAAACACCTCGCTCAAGCGGTGTTGATTAGCTTGGCCGAATTGATCGCCAACGTGCGCGGAAACGCACGATTTGATGCCTCCGGAACCGATGGAAATGAGTCCTAGACCCAAGAAGAGCCCAAGCCGTGTTTCGTCCCATGCCAGGGCAACATGCCCCGCGCAATAGACCAAAGACAAGCCGACGATGGTGTTGTACTTGCCCCACAGGATGTCGGCCAGCAGTGCGCCGAGGATCGGGAAAAAGTACACGCCGGCGTTGAACAAATGGTAGTAGAACTTGGCCTCCGATTCCGGCATCGGTTGCGCGTGCCCTCCGAAGCCCAACAGGTATTGCGTCATGAAGATGACGAGAATCGCCCGCATCCCGTAGAAACTGAATCGCTCCGCTGCTTCGTTTCCGATGATGTACGGGATACCCGGAGGCAGACCTGTTGTGGGAATGGGAGTCGTGGGGTAGTCGGGGCGGCTAAACCAAGCTCGCATCCCGGTTTTGGCGCGTTGATGCATGGTACGTCCGGACGCTTTCCAAGCAAGTGTAAAGCGGAATTGCGGCGTGTGTGACACGCCGGGCGTTGCATATCTGCGGAGCGTTCGTGCCGGGCAGGTCCGCGCTACTCCGCACAACAAAACGTGGTAATTGGAAATGCCGATTGCAACTGGGAATCGCCGAAGGGTTGTCAAATCGGTAGACGGCGGAAAGGGTCGCTTTGCGCGAGGCGCCGCACACCATATAATAACGGCAAAGCACGGGCGGTGTATCCGGCTCTGCATCGCACCGTGTTGACGGATCGGCAACCGTTGGTACGTCGTGCGGGTTTTGTCGGCAGCGTCCGCAAAAGAGTGTCACTGGCGATTAGGACTGTATGATCGCAACGCCGCAGTCGGTGTCTGACGGGGGGATATGCGGCGTCGCCGGCCTGATTGGCAAGCGACGGTAAGCGTTACGGCGAGAGTAAACGGTCGTTTATCGGGTCCCCGTGGCTCAATTGGATAGAGCGTCGGCCTCCGGAGCCGAAGGTTACAGGTTCGAGTCCTGTCGGGGACGCTTTCAAGCGGGTTGGCCTAGCTTTTCCGTCTCACGAGCATTTCAGCTTGCGGCCTCGTGATATGACGCGGCGAGGCTGAATCGCGCAACAAAAAACGGCCGCCATTCACGCGGCCGTTTCCCCCCTCACGCGTTTTCCGCTAGTCTGTAGGTTTCTCGGGTATGCGTTCGGCGTCGCCGCGCATGCCGATCGCGACATGGCGATGCTCAGGGATCGAAGGTGCTTTCGCTTCGATTGAGCAGGACGGCGGCACGCCCCTTTTTCCGAGGATTTTTCCGAGGATGCTTCGCGTCACGCCTCGGTCAGCGGATCCGTCGAGCGCGGACGCTCAGCGGTCCCCTAGATGATACCGCCGTGGGTGCGGTAGGGCGTCATGTGGTCGGGTGCATCGAGCATCCATGCCCGTTCCCATTCGTCAATGAAAAGCCGCAAGCCCTCCGACGTAAAGATCATCTGCTGAACGCGCCGATTGGGATCGGCCGAGTAGATGGGAATGACGCAACCCACGGCACTGCTTACCAAGAGCGCTAGAACGACGCCGAGTAGCAGCTTTTGCATGACATCCTCCATGACCCTGACTTGGGCCGCCGCTTCTCCGCGACGCCCCGGGACGGCCTTGTTGTCTCGTTCCACCCGCGCCGCATGAAGGCGCGACCGATTCCCCGTGCCTGAGAGCTAACTCCCTTCCGGGTGCGGCACTTGGGAACTGTGTGTGACGATCCACCGATGAGAAAAGAAGGATGATTTCGGCGGCGGTCTTACTTCCCTGCGGAGAGGTATTTCGGAGACCACGTTCGACGATCGCCCCGCGAACCGTCAGCCATGTCATGCCGGGGCATTCCATAAGCGCTGCGCCGCTCGCGCGTCATCTTCGCAAGGACGCGGAACAGGGCCGTTTTAGCGCCGACACAACCGGTCGGTTGCAGACTTCCGAAGTTTACTCCGCGGCTTTGCGCCGAGCGGGTACCCCGGATTCGCTGCGTTGGCTTGCGGCCGAGCGGTAGGCTTGTCGCAATCGCCGAGCCATCTCTTTTCCCGGCTTGAATCGCACCGCGACTTTTTCGGGGACCTGAACAGGGTCGCCGGTCACGGGATTCCTTGCCTTTCGAGGCTTTCGGACATGCACCCGAAACACCCCAAAATTCCGCAATTGAACTTCACGGTCCTCGACCAAGATGTCGATGATCGCATCCAGCGTCATCTGAACCACCCGTTTGGTGGTGGTCTGTTTCAAATCCAATTTTTTGGAAATTTCCCGCACGATGTCTTTCTTGGTCACGAGTCCGAACTCCGCCGGCAAGAGAAGGTTTGCTGTTGACATGATCCTGAGCGAACGGTGCAAGTTTAGGCGCCACAAGACTTAATGTCAAGGACGCCTTGCATGTTGCGCTCGCGATCGGACAGCCGGCACTTGCCTAGGCGGACCGTCACACACAGCTCCCAGTTGCCAAAGAGCGAGCCTGTTCGGCGATCGGATCCGGTACCCGGTCGGACTCAGACCCATCGCGTTAACAGGCATTTCGCTTACAACCTGTATCGGCCGAATAATTGGAATAATTCAGCCCGTTTCCGCGTATTCTTCCCGGATGCTGCCCTTGGATGGACGCTGAGCGCGCTGCGGCAGGTCGGAACCGCGTGGGCCGAGTTCCGCACAAAGACCGAATCAAATGTCGATCACGCGACGCAAGTCTTCAATCGACTCGCAAGAGAATAGCTCGCCCTTGCCGCAACCCGGACAGGTTCGGCAGACGTCATCCCAATCTTTGGGACGACGGAGGTTCGAGTTCCAGAACGGAAAAGTGCGACACTGTCGTGGGCGGATTGGGTAGATTTGGCAAGATCGAGAAATTGGATCAAGAAAGATGCAGTCACCGTTGGGACGCTCGTTCAGGCTTCTTTCGCGGTGCGTTTCGCGGGTGAATTGCGAGATGAACTCCTGGGTTTCCAGACCGAGGTGTTGTGCGATCCGGGCGATTTCCTCGTCGTTCACGTAGACGTATCCCGGTTGCCCTGAGCAACAGTACCCGCATCCGGTGCAGGAAAATCGCAAGCCCTGGGAATACCATTTCCTTCGTGACATGGTCCGTAGCCTCGAAAGTCTCGGACGTCGGCCGACCGCTGCCGTTCCGCCAAACGACCGGTCACCGGAAGACAAAGCGGAGGGGGCCGACGGCGGCATGCCGTTATTGAGGAGTCGTCACAGGATGAAGCGACTCAGGTCCTCGTCCTTGATGATCTCGCTGAGCTTCGATTGCACAAAGGATCGGTCGATGGTCACCCTGCCCGTTAGCGCATCGGGGACGTCGAAACTGATTTCTTCGAGCAGACGCTCCATGACTGTGTACAATCGCCGTGCCCCGATGTTTTGCGTGGTCTGGTTCACATAATAGGCTGATTCAGCGACGGCCTCGATCGCGCCTTCCGCAAATATCAGTTCGACGCCCTCGGTCGCAAGCAGTGCTTGATACTGCTTGATGAGGGAATTCTTCGGCTCGGTCAAGATTCGCAGGAAGTCTTCCTTGGTGAGGTCTTCCAGTTCCACGCGAATCGGGAATCTCCCTTGCAATTCCGGCATGAGATCGCTCGGTTTGGAGCGGTGAAACGCTCCGGCGGCAATGAAGAGGATGTGATCCGTGCGGACCTGGCCGTAGCGGGTTTGAACAGTGGTGCCTTCAACGACCGGCAACAGATCGCGTTGTACTCCCTCCCGCGAGACGTCGGGACCTTCCCCACCGTGCCCCGCCGTGATCTTGTCGATTTCGTCCAGGAATACGATGCCCGAATTCTCGGCTAACTCCACGGCCAAGGAGTGCACCTTATCTTCATCGATCAGAGCTTCGGCCTCTTGCGAGGCGAGAATCTCCTTGGCCTGTGCCACGGTCGCTTCACGGCGCTGAGTGCCGCGCGAAGACAGCAATTTCCCGAACATGGACTGCAAATCCAAATCGAACTGCTCTCCTCCCGGCCCACCGAAAAACAAGGGAGTCTGCTTTTTTTCAACTTCGATTTCGATAAGACGGTCGTCCAATGCTCCACTGCGAAGCAGTTCCAACATGGCGGCACGAGCTTTCTCGCGCCGCCGCCGCGGCGACACGTCGTCGGGACTCTCGTCCGCGGAATCCTCGGCATCGTCCGTTTGCTGTAGCAGTATCTGTACCAATCGTTTTTCCGCCTTGCGCTCGGCCTCTTCTCGCACTTTCTCCAATTCCTGCGAGCGGACCAGGAATACGGCGTTTTCCACGAGTTCGCGAATCATCGATTCCACGTCGCGCCCGACATAGCCGACTTCCGTAAACTTCGTCGCCTCGACCTTGACGAAGGGGGCGCCGGTCAATTTGGCCAAACGTCGAGCGATTTCCGTCTTGCCCACTCCGGTGGGACCGACCATCAGGATATTCTTCGGCGCCACCTCGTTTCTCATGTCGGGCGGGAGTTGTTGTCGACGGTAACGATTGCGTATTGCGACCGCCACCGCCCGTTTCGCCGCGGACTGCCCGATGATGTATTTATCCAACTCCGCGACGATTTGATGCGGTGTCATGGTCGGCACGGAAGTTCCTCCACCTGAATCTGCGCGTTCGTGTAAACGTCGATCTCGGCGGCAATGGCGAGCGATTGTTGAACGATTTCCTTGGCCGACAGGGAGGTCGTGCGGATCAGCGCCTTGGCGGCAGCCAGCGCATACGGTCCTCCCGAGCCGATTCCCAGCACTCCGTCCGAGGGTTGCAATACGTCACCCGTTCCGGAGATCAACAGTGTGTATTTGGCATCCACGGCGATCAACATCGCCTCGAGACGCCGCAGGATGCGATCAGTTCGCCATTCCTTGGCCAATTCCGTAGCCGCTCGCGGCAAGTTGTTGGGATGGTCCTTCAGCTTGGCCTCGAATCGCTCCAAGAGCGAAAATGCGTCGGCGGTGGCGCCGGCAAAGCCGGTCAGCACTTTTCCTTCGGCCAAACGACGGATCTTCGCGGCGTCGGGCTTCAGGATGGTGTTTCCAAAAGTGACCTGGCCGTCGGCCCCCAATGCCACTGCGTCCTTCAGGCGGACGGTGAGAACGGTGGTTCTTCTCCACTCCACGGAAAGGTTCTCCGAATGATCTGCGAAGACTTGCGCCGGAATGATGCGATGGGCGCAAGCACGCAACCGGCGGCGATGCGCTATCCTTCTCGACGGCAGCCATGAAATCGCGATCAGCGCTTCAAATCGCGTTTGGCGTCGGCCTGAAACTGCTCCCAGGCCTCTTCCCAAAGGGTTTGAAGTCGGGTCGCTCGATCGGGAAACTCGCCGACAAGATTGTGCGATTCCCCGCGGTCCTCTTGCAGGTTGTACAATTCCCACGGTTCGTCACGCGCAGCGACCAGTTTCCAATCTCCCACACGAATGGCGCGGTTGCCCTCGTGCAACCACCAAAGGTAGTCGTGGCCGACGGTGCCGTCCTGCGCGAACAATGGGACCATGCTTTTGCCGGGCAACGCCGGGCGAAGCATTCCTCCCCACTCCTTTGGAGGCTCAATGCCGGCCAGTTCCAAGACGGTGGGCACGACGTCGATGAAGTGAACGGGAGTGTGCCGCAATTCCCCGGCATCCGAAATACCACGCGGCCAATGTGCGATGAGCGGCGTGGAAATACCGCCCTCGTGGACCCAAGTCTTGTGCCGCCGAAACGGTGTGTTCGCGGCACTGGACCAGCCCGGTCCTAAGCACAAGAATGTCTTTCCGCTGCCGGCGGGGGCGTTCGGGTCGTGGCCGTCGCCCCGTACCATGATCTCCGCGCTCGCCCCGTTGTCGGAGGCAAAGAGAATCAGCGTGTCGTTCCAAGCTCCCATCTCGTTCAGTTGTTGGAGGACCCGGCCGATATTCTGATCCATGCGGTCGACCATCGCCGCGTGAACCGCCATCTTGGTGGCTTGGAACGCCTGTTGTTCCGGGGTCAGGTCATTCCAGGGAAACGGCTTTGAGACCTCGGCCGATCCCAACTTCTCGTAGGCATCCGGGAAGAAATACGGCGGGCCTAATTGCAATTCCATGGCGGGCGGTTGATTGCTGACCAGTCCCAACTCCAACAACCGTCGCCCTCGCGACTCTTGAATCCGATTCCAGCCCTGCCGGTAGGTATCGCGATACCGTGCAATGACCTCCTCCGGGGCCTGTAGTGGGAAATGAGGGGATGTGAAGCACAGATATAGGAAGAACGGTTGCTTGGCATAGGCACGCTGGTGTTCCTGCAGCATTTCAATCGCATGTTGAGCGATGGCGTCCGTCGTGTAGAAACCGTCGGCCTCGCCCGGTTGCGGCAACGGTCGTCCGTCCAAGTCGTGCCGTTTCGGTGTGAAGAACCGGTCATGGTCGTCCAATTCATAGCTGTGATCGAAGCCGCAAGCCAAGGGTTGCTGATCGATGTGCCATTTTCCGGAATGATAGTTGCGATACTCCTTGCTGCGGAGCAGTTCCGGCAGCAGCGGCGCCCAAGCCGGGCGCGTGCCCTGGCCGCCCGTTTTGGGGACGCCCGGGACCGTATCGCGACGAACCTGCTGAGCGTAATACCCGGTCATGATCGCCGCGCGGGACGGCCAGCATCGCGCCGTGTTGTAACACTGCGTGAACCTCAACCCGTGGGCGGCAAGCCGATCCAAGTTGGGCGTCTGAATTTCCCCGCCGTAGCAGCCCAGATCCGAGTACCCCATGTCATCGGCGAGAATCACGACCACGTTAGGCGGTCGCTGCGCTTCGGCGGCAAGCGAGGGCGGCGTTGACCGAAATAACATCGCCGCAAGTGCGGCCAGCGCCGTAGATGCACGCAAGAGGTAAACGCGAAGCCTAGGACCAGAAAACGAGCGATCGTAATTCATGAACGAACCTCCCTATCTAGGCTGGATGGTCATCGGGGTACCCGTCGTGGGGAATGCAACCGAACGAAAGACGAAGGCGTTCGAGAGCGGTGACGCGGGGCCATTCTTGTCGCGCTAGGCTGCGAGTCTTTCAATCGTTTGCCTCCCACGGTCCCACCGCCACGGAGGCGTGACACGAAAACGGATAGCGCTGAATGAGACGGTTCACATCCTCCAGCGTCACCGCCTCCACCAATCTAAGCTTTTCCTTGACGGTTTGGTAGGACTGAAAGAGCAGCCACTTCAAACCGAGGCTGAACAAACGATTTCGCGGACGCTCCCCGGCCAGCACCGTCCGCGTGAATATCTTGCGTTTGGCGCGTTGCAGTTCCTCTTCGGTGATCCCGTCACTTTCCAAAACGCGAATCACATTCTGCAATCGCTTGAGGTTCTCGGAAAACAAATCCTCGCTGCAACTCAGCATCAGCCCGAACACTCCGGCGTCCTCGTGTTCGGAAAACGTGAGCGAAGCCGATTCCGCCATCCCGGAGTCCACGAATTCCCAAAACAATCTGCTGCCGGAATCATCGCCGACGATGCCCGCCAGGAGATGCGCCGCGAAACGCTCTTCGCTATACCCGGTCGGTCCCTCTGACAATTGGATCAGATATTCGTGCGACGCCGAAGGTTTGGGGGAGACGTGAAACCCGTAGGCCGGTTCCAATGGATACAGCATGCGATCGGTATCCCATGGCTCCCATTCGCTGCAAAAGGTTTCGGCCTGACGCACGAGGGCGTCGAAATCGACGCGTCCTGCCGCGGCTAGTACCATGTTGTTTGGGGCGTATAGCCGCTGATGATACGCGCGCATTTGCTCCACGGTGAGCGCCCCTACGCTTTCGGGCGTGCCTAGAACGCTGCGGCCGAGGGGATGCTGGGCGAAGTATCTTGCGCGGCATAAATCGTCGGCGCCGAACGGCGGTTCGTCCAAATACATGCGGATCTCTTCCAGAATCACCTGCTTCTCGCGGTCGAACTCATCCGTGGGAAAGACCGGGCGCATCAACTCGGCCAGAAGGCGGCACGCGGCCTCTTGGAACTCGGGCAAGACCGCGGCGAAATAGACGGTCGCGTCCTCGCTGGTGAATGCGTTGTACGCCGCTCCGATGCGATCGAAGGCCAAATTGACTTCTTCCGCCGTCATCGTCGGCGTGCCCTTGAACGCCATATGCTCCAAGAAATGGCTGACGCCCGCCGATTCCGCGGGTTCGTCACGCGATCCGGCGCGGACGAAAAAGCCGATCCCCAACGTGTAGGCTTCCGGATAGCACTCGGCGATCAGTTGCAAACCGTTAGGTAGCGTGTGCTTCAAGCACGTCACGCGGCACCTCCAAAGGCTGCGGTCCGACGGTAACGATGGTAAAGGACCGTGGGGGATTCTTTCGCAGGAACTGATTGAGGGTGGTCGTCGTCAGCCCGCGAATGCGACGGTCGATCTCGGCCAGAGGACGCGTTCGGCCCAGCAAGTGCCAATCGGTCACAACGGCCGCGCTGCGTGCTGCGCTGGATTCCTGGTGCATGACAAGACCGGTTCGAAACTGCGACTTGAGACGATCCAATTCCTCCTCCAAAACGCCGTCCTTCAGCCGAACCAATTCGCGCAGCAGGACGTTCAACGTCTCTTGAGCCCGTTCGGCGGTCGTTCCGGAGTAACAGAGGACGGCTCCCATTCCGGGACGTACCCGGTGCGACGCATGCACGCTGTAGCACAATCCTCTCTTGTCTCGGATTTCGGTAAACAGGCGGGCGCTCATGCCGCCGCTCAACACTCCCACGGCGCCGACAGCCTCGAAATACTGCGCGTGATCGTAGGCGACGCTGGGGTACGCCACCGCGATGTGAGTTTGCTGAGACGGATACTCGACATGGGCCACGACGGCTTCTTGCGGTGTCGCGACGACGGCAAGAGGCTCCCGACTCTGCCAATCGGCGAGCCAATCACCGACGCGGTCGCGCAATTGATCCCAATCGAACTTTCCGGCGACGCCTAAGATCGTACCGTTGGGCCGGAAATGCCGCTCAAAATGGTCGCGCACTTCCGCCAAAGTTACGGCCCGGACATGATCCACTTCGCCCTCGTTCGGGCGATTGAAGGGAATGGGGAAGAATCGGCGTCGCAACTCGCGGCGTGCCAAATCCGCCGGGTCGTCCTCCACGGAGAGGATATCCTGCAACAGACCTTGCCGGGCGTTTTCCAATTCTTCCTTCGGCAATCGCGGACGCCGAAGAACGTCCGAAAAAATCTGGAGCGCCTGCGGAAGGACATCGGCCGCACAGGCCCCGGTGAAGCGGATGTGGAACGTGCCTACCGCCTCGCTCCACTCCACCCCCAGCGATTCCAGGTCACTGATGAAACGGCGATTATCGCGGTCGCCGGCACCGCGCAAGCACATTTCGCACGTAACCGAGGCGAGACCGGAACGATCGACCGGGTCCCAACCGCTGCCGGCGGGTACGGCGATCGTGAAGGCCGCCGACTCCACCCAAGGCATCGGCTCCCCCAGCAAAGTCAATCCATTCGTGTAGCGATGAACAAGGGTGCCTAGATCAGATGAGGAAATCACCGGACTCCTTCTCCGACTAGATAACGGATCGTTGAGAGACTCGCCGGACCGCGTTCGTGCGACCTCGGACGGCTGAAACTTCAGAATACGGACGCGAGGCTGGTCTGTAAACGGGCCAGGGTGTCTCGAGAACTTGCATGAACGCATCCTTCCCGAAGCTACCCAAGCCGCACGTCACGGCGGTCCGTTTCTTGTTGCAAGCGAGACGGCCGACACGTAGAATCCGTGCAGTCGCGAGGCGGCTTTATCAAGAAATGTCAGCCGGTCGAAGCCGATCCAAAGTCTCGGGGTTCACAGATCCGCAGGACACGGCACGACCTCGCCAATTGCCGCTTTGCGTAATGTTTTTTCCGCTGATTGGGCGAAAAAACCTGGTTTTCCGTGCGGAGCCTCAGCGATGAGATTCTCGTCTTTCGCGGCTTACGGACTCCTTTTACCGCTCCAAGTCGCCGCGTTGTTCCTCGCCGCGTCGGTGCCGGCGGAACAATCCGCTCCTCTTTCGCCGTCGGCCGGGGCGACGGACTCGTCCATCACCGGGGCATTGGTATCGGATTCCCGATCTTACGCCGATGTATCTTCGGTGCTGGAAACGCTGGAAGAGGCCGATTTGCGTAAGGCCGTTGAAGAGGATTGGATTCGACAGGAGAAATGGAGAGGACGGTCGGCCGATAGTCGTGAGGCGTTGGAAGCCGCACTTCAGCGGGGGCAAGAGCTAATCCACGCTGCGCAAAGCCAGGGTTCCTTTCGAGAATCCGATTACGGCCTCTTGCTGGAGAAATGGCGTTCCCTTAAGGCGACGGTCGACTGGGAGGCAGCACCGGAAAAGCGACTGGAAAAGTATTTTGAAATCCGTTGGTTCCTCCGTCGGGTCGCCTTGGCCAATCCACTGATTCAGGGACGTCCCGTGGTGTTTATCAAGACGCGACGGTTCCTGTGTCAGATGCTTCACGAATACGTCGGTTACTTTTATAACGCGGCCGATTTGACGGGAGCAGGCGTGTTTCTGTTGCCCCATCCCGGCCGATCCTTGGAGACCAAGTGTCTCACGGAAGGCAAACTCCCTCGGGGTACCTACCAAACACTGGCATTATCGTACGACGGACGTACAGCCTACTTTGCCTTTGCGCCCATTCCCGAGGGGGACCGAAAACGCCGATTGGCTCCCGATTGGAGCGTGCTTACCGCCGGTCCCATGCCGCCGGAATTCGACTTCTTCGGTCCCGGACGGACCACGTTCAAACTCTATGCCTTGGATTTGGACGGCGGTACGCTGCGGCAACTGACGGACGGCGGCGAAGACGATACCAACCCGTGTCCGCTGCCCAACGGCGACGTGGTTTTCGTCTCCTCCCGGCGCGGTGGATTCTGTCGCTGCAACAACCCTTGGGAGCCGATTCCCACCTACACGTTGCATCACCTCGACGGGCAATCAGGGAATGTTCGTACCATCTCGTTCCACGAAACCAACGAATGGCATCCTTCCGTTCTTTGCGATGGGCGGATCATCTATTCCCGTTGGGACTACGTGGATCGTTCGGCTGCTAATTTTCACGGGCTGTGGACCACCAATCCCGATGGGACCAATCCGCGGTCCCTGTTTGGGAACTACACCATGCGGATCAGCGCATGCTATCAACCTCGCGCCGTACCGGGATCGCACAAGATCGCATTCATCGCGGGGGCCCACCATGCGGTTGTAGGCGGATCTTTGGTGCTTCTCGATCCGGACAAAGTCGCGCTCGATCCCACGACGGGCGAGGACCGTTTTGACTGCCTGGAAGTGCTGACGCCGGAAATCGCCTTTCCGGAGGCTCCCGACCAATGGTCGCCCGGTCACGTAGTCGGCCCGTGGCCGTTGTCGGAAGACTATTACTTAATCGGTTTCGGCTACGAACCGGTTCCCGGCATGGGTTCCGGCGTGCGTCGCGAAGAGGGACCGGGCATCTATTACTTCGACCGCTTTGGAAACCTCGAACTCCTGTATCGCGATCCCGGTTGGGCTTGCCTCGACCCGATCCCGGTTGCTCCCCGTACCGCACCGGCGTCGTTGGAAGAGACGGATAGGGACGAGCTTGGCGACGAGGCGGAGTTGATTGTGTACGACGTGCGTCGCAGCCTGTATCCCTTGCCGGAGGATCGTCCGATCAAGGAGCTTCGTGTTTTCCAGCTATTGCCCAAGGCGACGCATCCCGTCAACGATCCCCGAATCGGCCACGCGAGCGCAGAAAACGTCCGAGCTTATCTGGGCTCCGTGCCGGTGGAAGCGGACGGTTCCGCCTATTTTCGGGTGCCGGCCGAACGCCCTCTCTACTTTCAGATCGTGGACGAACGCGGACACGCGGTGCAGGGCATGCGATCCGCCACCTATCTCCAGCGCGGCGAACGCCGCGCCTGCATCGGATGCCACGAACCGCCTGGTAGCTCCGTTCCGCCGGGGCGGGCCCTCGCCGTGCGTCGACCGCCATCGCGACTGGAATCCGGTCCCGACGGCACCAACCCCTTCAGCTTTGTGCGGCTGATTCAGCCGATCTTGGACCGCCGTTGCACGTCGTGCCACGGTGAACAAGACGCAGGCAATACCGTTCCGCCAGCCCTGACGTCTCGACCCGCCGCGCCTTTCATCGCGTCCTACCAAAACCTTCGCCCCTATCTCCGTTGGTACGAATGGGGCGGATCTACGATCAGTGAAATCGTCACGCAACCGGGTCGGATGGGGGCCGACGAAAGCCCCTTGTGGCGGGTCTTAGCCGACGAGAATCATCAGCAAGTCATTCAGCTTTCCGATGCCGAGCGTCGCTGCCTCGCCCTCTGGATGGATGCCAACGTCCCTTTCTATGGGACCTATGACCGCCGGGACCAAGGTCGCCAGCTTGCGGGCGAAAGCGTCCCGCTCCCTCCCCTGCGTTGACGGTCGTGTCGCGTTCGCGGTGTCGAAATCGGCCCCCTCCTCGGTTGCCGAGGCCGGAATTTGTGATCTGTACCTGCTGAAACTCGCCCCCTCCGGAACGGGCTCAATAGAACATCGTTTTGCGGACTAAATCCCGCGGGATTAGGTTTTGTACCTTGGAGCGTGTCTTCAAATGGCCCAGTTTCCCTTCAGAAGAGGGTGGCGGTTGAGCCACCCAATAAAGGTGACCGTTGTGGTTGAGGCAAGAGGAATGTGCTGTTTCTTGACCACGCCGCCCTCACCCTAACCTACTCGCAGAGGGGGGAAGTGTGCGGCCCGACTTGAAGACATGCTCTTAGCCACGCGTTAATTCTCCGAGGAGCACGTCTCGCCTTCGTCACGCCGCGAGCAATCATCCGCCGCCCCCATGGATGGGTCATGTACGCTGAGCCGTGAAAAGAATTGCGATCTCGCTAACACCTTCTTTATGGGGGGATCGGACCATAACGGTTCACACCCTAAGGCGGGCGTTTCTTTTGGGTTGTACAGGAAGACGAGCGGAGCGAGTTCGAATCTGGTAAGACCAATGTGGGTGGGAGAATGATCCCCCATTCGACGTTAATTTCCATCCATGAGAATACGCGGACACTTCCAATTGATGGGTAACAGCCAGTGCGTGCCTCTCTTGAAGAGGATCGCCGTAACGGGTAATATGGGGTCTTACACTGCGACGGCGATCCATTGCCTGGTTTAGGCAATGAGTGAGGTCGGAAGAACCCCGTCTGTTGTGATCTTTCCCGCGCAGAGGTCTAGCTGTCTGGGATCGTTCACAATTGGTTCTTGGTGGGTTTTTCAGGCCGTAATCCAGACCGCTAGTTGCCAAAGTTTTTCCCCGGTAGCTCAGTAGGTAGAGCGAGCGGCTGTTAACCGCTAGGTCCCAGGTTCGAGCCCTGGCCGGGGAGCCTTCGATCAAGTAGCGGAAAGGGGCTGCTCGGGCGGTTGACTCTCTACGCCGGGGCGCGGGTCGCTTCGGCGTTTTTTCATGCGCTTGCGTAACTCTTTTCGGCCGAAGGCGTTACGACGACCAGGGCCTTTCGATCTGCGTTAACCAACGACTCTCCGGTTCGCTTAGTTCCGCTCGGGCAGCGAGCCGAACCTGCCAGGTTTCGATCGCACCCCGAACCGAACTTGCCGCGAACTCTCAGACTCTCCGCCCGGCCGGCCCGTCTTGGTTTACAACTAGGTTCGGTTCGGACCCTGAGGCCAACGTTGTTCGAACGACAAGTTCCTGCCACAGCCTGCGCTGCGTTTGCCAATCCGGGACGGCGGCGAGTTCACGAAGATGACGTTCGGTGATCACATCACGCCCGCGATGGGTGCAAGGTAGATACAGCACCGCCTCTTGGATATCGGGGGCCAGGCAGAGCAGGTTCATGATCTGCGTCAGCCTTGCTCGGCTCACGTGGCCCAAGCGGGCCAGCTCTGCCTGGTGCTTCACCACCCCCTGGCGGATGAGCCCGTCGAAGCGGATGGCCAGGGCCATAAGCCGTGCAACGCGGGGCGCGCGGCCGGCAGGGGGCGTCGGGGCAGCCTCGCCTTGGCAAAGGTCTTTGCGGCCATATTTCCCGCGGCGGACATGGAACGGACGGGCAACGGTCAGTTTCTGGGGCATGCGGTCTCCTCCTGGCTGCAAACGCCGAGTTCTGCGGCCAGCGAATTGATCCCGGTGGGGCGAAACGTGATCGACACATTCCCGGCCGGGCCGTCGTAGTCGATCCGCTCGATGAGCAGGTTGAGAACCCGGGCCTGCTCGGCCGGGGCCAGCACACTCCACATCTGGTCGAACTCGGCCAGGGCCTTGGCCACCTCTTGTTCGTCCACGAGATTGCCCGACAGCGCTGCCAGTTGTTCATCGATCTCAACCAGCCGCTGTTCGGCAAGCCGCAAGCGTTCCTGCACCTCGGCCAGGCGGGCGAGGCGATCGCCGTTATTTCCGGGCGAGGCGGCCAGACGCCGCAGCAGGCCCTCGTCGTCGCGGCGTTGGCGCTTCAAGGCTTCGCGCTGGCTCTCCAAGCATTTGAGCGATTCCTCCGCCTGGCGCTGTGTCTCGGCCAACGTCGCGGCCACCAGCTCCGGGTCCCGGCCGATGCACTTGATCTCGTCGACGATGAAAGCTTCGATCTGGCCGGCAGGGACCGACGGCGCCGGGCAGGTCTGCCACCCCTGCTGCTGGGCCTGCATGCAGACGTAGTATCGATAGCGCCGCTGGCCCTTAGTCGTGTACGTCGGGGCCATGCCACACCCGCATGATGCACACCGAAGCAGCCCCCGCAACAGCGCCCCGTGCTTATTCCGCACGCCGCCTCCCCGGCCATTCCGCTTCAAGGCTGCCTGGACTTGCCGGAAGACCTCCTGATCGACGATGGCCTGGTGCTCGCCCTGGTGAAGCTGGCCCTTGTACCGGACCTTGCCCATGTAGGCCACGTTGGTGAGCAACTGGTACAGGCGATTCTTGGTCAGCGGCTGACCGCCACGGGCCGTGCCCCTCTTGCTGGTCCAGCGCTTGGTGGTCCAGCCGCGGCGGCCCAGTTCCTTCACGACCGGAAGCAGGGATTGGTGCTGCAAATACAGCTCGAAGACCTGCCGCACGCGCTCGGCCTCGTCTTCATTGACCACCAGCTTCGTGTCCACCACGTCGTAGCCGAGGATCGGCCGGCCGCCGACGTACTTTCCCTTGCGCCGGGCCGCGGCCATTTTGTCGCGGGTCCGCTCGCTGATCATCTCCCGCTCGAACTGGGCGAAGGACAAGAGCACGTTGAGCACCAGCCGGCCCATCGACGTCGCCGTGTTGAACTGCTGGGTGACCGAGACGAACGAGACCTTGTGCCGCTCGAACGTCTCCAGAATCCTGGCGAAATCCAGAAGCGACCGGCTGAGCCGGTCGACCTTGTAGACCACCACGCAATCGACCTTGGCCGCTTCGATATCGGCCAAGAGGCGTTTGAGGGCCGGCCGCTCCATGGTGCCGCCCGAGTAGCCGCCGTCGTCGTAGCGGTCCGGCAGGCACTGCCAGCCCTCGTGCTGCTGGCTGGCGATAAAGGCCTCGGCGGACTCCCGCTGGGCGTCCAGGGAGTTGAAGTCCTGGTCCAGCCCTTCTTCCGTGCTCTTGCGGGTATAGATCGCGCAGCGGACGGCCGGTGGCGACGGGGTTGCCGCGGCTGCCATCGTCCGGCTCATTGGGCATCTCCCCGCCTTGTAAGCCCGAAGAAGTGGTAGCCGTTCCAGTGGACGCCCGTGATCGCCCGGGCTACGGCGGTGAGCGACTTGTACACCTGGCCCTCGTACTCGAACGCGTCCGGGAGGACTCTGACCTGGAGCACGCGCCCCTTGTACTGCCGCGTGAGGATCGTGCCGGCCGGCGGCAGGCACGCGGGGCCCGAAAAGCGGGCCGGCAGGGTCACGGTCCGGTCCTGCCCATCCGGAGAACGTTTTCGCAAGCGCGGTGCCGTCAGCCGTAGGTCGGCGTCGTTGGCCAGTTCCGTGGCCCGGCGCCGGGCCCGCTCGGACAGATCGCCTTCCTGGTTGGCTTGCAACCGCCAGGCGATGCGCTTCAGCATCCACTGCTTGTTGCGGCTGCGGGGCTGGTAGCCGAAAACTTGCGCGTACTTCTCCTGGAGCTCTTTGGGCGTCATCCGCGCCATCGCGGCGAGTTCTCTTTCGATATTCAATGCCATGCCGTTTCTCCATTCTTGGGGACGCAGGAGCCGTCAACCAGCACGGTTACTGAGCCTCAGTTCGTTGGAAAACTCAAGGCCCTGGCGGCCGGATTCTGGGGTAGGCTTCGGTCCCGGCCTGCTGATCTCGGCAAGACTGGCCCCGCACTTGCGCAAGCGAAGCACCCCGGCAGCCAGAACGCGGGCGATCTGGCAGAGCGGCCCTTGGGCCGGGAGTTCGCTGCGCGCCTACGTCGTGACGACGTGGCGGACCAGGCCGAGTTGGCCCGGCTCATGGCATGTCATGCGGGCGCGGGTCACGCAGATCATGGACCTCTTGGGCCTGGCCCCGGATATCAAGGAGGAGTTGCTGTTTCTGCCTCCCGTCCAGCGCGGCCGCGACCCGCTCGTGCTGCGCGACCTCTTGCCCATCGCCGCCGAGCCGGATTGGCAGCGCCAGCGGCGCATGTGGCGGGAAGCGAGGAAGGCTTTCCGAGCTGAGGCACGCGAACACGGTGACGAATGTCGATCTGCCCCATAGAATGACTTCCTAACGCTGGCATCCCAAGGCACCGGATTGGGGGCTGGCCAACTGTTACCGTGATTGCTGGAGCGCACAAAATGTCCATCGCGTCCCGTGTGGCCGAAGCTGTTCGCCATCTGGCAGAGAAGGATTACGAATCGGCGATGATCGCCGTTTGCATCGCCTTGGACGCCACTGCGCGAAGAGAATTTCCGCACTTGGCAACAAAGGGAAATACCCGGAAACGATGCGAGGCCTTCGTGAATCGTAACCTCGACATTATCACTGCGGTCGGCTTTGGTGGGGCAATCTACTCGGCTCCCGGATCGAAATTGCACCTCAAAACACCAGGATCGTCAAACCAGTTAGAGGCTCTCGAAGGAATAATCTATGAGACCCTTCGCTGCACTTTACTGCACGAAGCGTCGCTCCCAGGGAATGTGATGTTTGCCGAAGAGGCGTTCTACGGTGAAAGAGACGGGCATTTCTATATCCCCGTTCTGATGATTTACGCTCTGCTCATTGCTATCATTGGGATGTCCAGCAACAGCGGTTGCCAGATTCCAGGGGACTGGCGCATTCGCATTCTTGGAAAAGGCCTTGCTGTGAATGAGCTTTGGGGCAAAGCGGATGATATCCGCAAACATCTGGGCATCGGTCCTTCGCAGGGTGTGCGATAGGTTGCCGCATTGAGGCCATGGCAGTTCGCGCGGTCCGGCTTGCCGAGGTCGGGCCCATGCGCCCCGAACGCGCCGGCGCCCAACGCCCTTTGAAGCCCGCCGAGATCGCGCTGGTCGAAACGCTGGCGGCCATCGGCACGGGCGTGATCGACACGATCAAGGTCCACGACGGCCTGCCGGTGGCCTTGGAAATCCGCGAACAGGTGTAATGGTTCTCTCTTCGTAACCCCATTCGATTCCGGACAACCGACCGACCGCACGAGCGGAGGCGTTGTGGGAGTCGCCAACCGATGGCGCCCCCGCACGTTTCCGCTCGTGCTGCTTTCTTGCCGGTGCTTGGCGACCACCCGCACGCCCTCCTCGGCGGTCCGAGAAGGAGCTTCCTATGGCACGCAAGCATCATCTCGATTGCTTCGACGAGTTTACGGTTCGTTTCATGCGCAGCAAGGTCCGCGGTCTGATCGGCCGGGCTGGTTTCACCGAGGCCGATCGTGAGGATCTGCTTCAGGAGTTCGCGCTCGACCTGATCGAGCGGCGCAAGAACTTCGATCCCGGCGAGGGAACCTGGGAAGCGTTCGTGGTCGTCGTGTGCGAGAACTGTCTGGCCACGATTCTGGAGCGTCGGCAGGCCGAGATGCGCTCGCCCGAGCGGGAGGAAGGATCGCTCGACCGTCCCATCCAGGACGGGGAGGGCAGTCGCACCGAGTTCGGCGAAACCCTCCCCGACACCCAGCCGGGCAAGCGGACCGGCCACTGGCCGCGATCCGCCCAAGGAACTGCCGAGCTGGTCCAGGATGTTGCCACCGTGCTTCAGACGCTGCCTGACCGCCTGCAAGAAATCTGCCGGCGTCTGATGGCCGGCCAGTCGAAGGCGTCGATCGCCCGGGAGTTGGGCATCTCGCGGTCCGCCCTGTACGGGCTGCTTGAGGACATCCGCGAGCGCTTCGAGCGGTCGGACCTGCGGGATTATTTGGCGTGATTTGCGACAGTTCGGCCGGCCAGCCGGTAGGTCTACTAGTAGAGGCCGCGCCGCTTGAGACCTTCGGCTGGCCGGTTCATCTCCGTGCCAGGCCTGACGGGTGGCCCCAACGGCCAGCGCGCGAGGCCGCGCACTTCCGCGCCACGACACCCCCTTGGACGAAAACGAAAGCCGCCGCATGAGCGCGATCGCCGATCCGATCCTCCGCGAGTCGCACGCGACCTATCAAGAAAAGGCACGAGAGTACCTCACGAGCCACCAGCTTGCCGACTTCCGCCGATGCCCGGTGCTGTACCGCAAGAAGAAGCTGGGCCTGATCGAGGACGAGGACCGGCCGGCATACCTGGTGGGCCGGGCGCTGCACACGCTGGTGCTGGAAGGCAGGGACGCCTTTGAGGAGCAGTACGCCGTCGGCGGGCCCGTCAATCCGAAGACCGGCGAACCCTACGGTTCCAATACCAAGGCGTTTGCCGAGTGGGCCGCTCAGCAGGGCAAGCCTGTGCTCACCGTGCAGCAGCATGACTTGGTCGAGCGCATGGCCGAAGGGGTTCGTGGGCACCAATTGGCCTGCGACCTGCTTTCGGAAGGCGTTCCTGAGGGCGTCGTGCGTGCCGAGTACTGCCAGATGCCGTGCCAGATCCGCATGGACTGGTTCGACCCGCTTCGGGGGATCGTGGACCTGAAGACCTGCGACGACCTGGACTGGTTCGAGGCCGACGCCCGGCGCTACGGATACGTCCACCAGGTGGGGTTCTACCAGGCCGTGCTCTCGCAAACGATCGCCTTGCCTATGCCGGTCTACTTCATCGCTGTGGAGAAGAAGGAGCCGTACCGCTCGGGCGTCTGGCGGGTCCACGAGGATGTCCTGGCCCAGGCGCGGCGCGACAACGAGGCAGCCATCGAACGTTTGCGGCGGTGTATGGCCAGCGATACATGGCAGACAGGTTATGAATCCCTTCGGCTTTTCGACTCGATTTGACACGTCTGGACCTGGCACGGTGGGGCTAGGCGAGGCGAGGCTGGGCCGGGCGTGGCTTGGCGAGGCTGGGTATGGCATGGCTTGGCTGCCCGCATGACCGCCGGTCGCCTGTCGGGTCTTTTGAAGCCACGTAGGCATGTCATGGATGAGGATCGCTGCGTGCACCCGAAGGCGACCGGCCCTTTTTGAGCTTCGAGATTCCCTTTGCACGGGAGAGATTCGTTATGGCCTTACCCGATACCGTCCTGACCCAATCCCACCTCCGCGCCCCGAAGGGCATCGTTTTCGGACCGCCCGGTTCGGGCAAGACGACCTATGGGGCCTCGGCCGATCGGCCGCTCATCGTCGATTGCGAAAACGGCGCGGCCCATGTGCAGTGCCACCGCACGCCGTATCTGGCCACATGGCCGGAGATCGAGCCCTGGCTCGACGGCCTAGCCGCCGGCGGCCACGAGTACCAGACCGTGGTGATCGACTCGATCGACTGGCTCTTGCGGCGGATCGAGGAGCACGTGGCCGGGGTGGACGGCACGCCCGCCGGAATGAAGCAGACTCTCAACCGCTCGCACGGCGGCTACGGCAACGGCCGGCAAGTCTTGAAGAACTACGTCTACCAGTACCTGCTTCCGGTGCTGGATCGGCTGGTCAACGCGGGCGTGGCTGTGCTGCTTTTGGCCCATGCCGCCCGCCGCTCGATTACCACGATCGACGGGATCGAACTGGAGAAGTCCGCCCCGGAGATTCACCCCGACCTGGCCAACACGATGATCGAGTGGTCGGACTTCGTGGGGGCGATTCGCCTGGTGGGGCAGGAGCGGGAACTCGTCCTCTACGAGACGCCGCAACTGGTGGCCAAGAACCGCTATGGCATCGCGGAGAGCTTGCCCTTGTCCTGGCCGGCCTTCGTCGCGGCGATCAGCAACCACAACCTCAAGCCCCAAGGAGCCTGAAAGTATGGCCAATCTAGCTGGATTCGATGCTTCACAGGTGGAGCCCACCACCACGTTCGATCCCATCCCCGCCGGAAAATACCTGGCGATGATCACCGCCTCGGAGATGAAGCCGAACAAGGCGGGTACCGGCAGCTACCTGGAGCTGGTCTTCACGATCCTCGAGGGCGAGTACAAGGGCCGGCAGCTCTGGGCGCGGCTCAACCTGGACAACCCCAACGAACTGGCGGTGAAGATCGCCCGGGCTGAACTGTCGGCGATCTGCCGGGCAGCCGGCGTTTTGACTCCACGAGACAGTTGCGAGCTACATGGCGTCCCTCTGACGGTCCGGGTGACCTGTAAGCGCCGTAGGGACACCGACGAGGTCGTCAACGTCATCAAAGGCTACGAGAAGCGAGACGCCGTGACCGGCCGACCGCAGCAGGCCCAGACGAGCACACCGCCGTGGCGGAGGCCGTGATAGCACGGGGCGCAGCAAGGCTGGGCGTGGCGAGGCCTGGGCAGGCAAGGCCTGGTCCGGTTTGGCGTGGCGTGGTCGGGCGTGGTGCGGCTGGGCAAGGCAAGGCGTGGCATGGCTTTTCATTCGCAAGGGGAACGTATGCACAACGGAAACGGCAAACCCAAATCCATCGGGCCCGAGGCGACCAATGGCGCCTGCGGCACCATCGCGCTTTCGTTGCCTTATCGCGTCGAGGTTACGGTCCGCGGCGAGGCCGACGTGCTATTCCACCGTTGGAACTGCGAAGCGGTCGAGGCCAAGGCGAAGGCGGCCAAGGGTTCGGCAGCCAAGAAGGCCGACGATCTGGAATCCTACGTCTACCGCAACGATGCGGGGGAACTGTGCCTCCCCGGGGAGTACCTGCGGCAGGCGATCATTGCTGCCGCCAAGTACCGGCAGGACCCCCGCTCGCCACGCAAAAGCGCGATGGACTTGGTGAAGGCTGCCATCGTCAGCCTGACGCCGTTGGCCACTCTGGGAGTGAAGGCGTGGGACTACGAGCATCGGTGCCGCGTGCAGGTGCAGCGCAACGGAGTGACCCGCGTGCGGCCGGCCCTCGGCGCCGGCTGGTCGGCGTCCTTCGTGCTTCTGGTGAATCTGCCGGAATACGTCTCGCTGGAGATGCTGCATGGCCTGCTGACGGATGCCGGGCGGTTGATCGGCGTGGGCGACTTCCGGCCCACCTACGGCCGGTTCCAAGTAATGCGATTCGATCTGTTGGACGCGCAATGACAGGGCATGGCCGGGCATGGCGGGCCTTGGCACGGCTTGGACAGGCGAGGTTTGGCACGGTTCGGCGTGGCGTGGCAGAAACGAGGAGGTCATAGGCGTGCGTGCGAGCCGGCGCGGTGGAGCGGCGACGACAGGTCAGCGCCCCGGTGGAGCCGAAAAGGAAAGGCGAAGGCGAAACGATCGTCCCCGCGACTTGCAGGACACGCACCGGCGACTGCCGGTCCCCTGCGAGACGCACGCCTGCACCTCCGCACGAAGAAAGGAAGAGCATGCTTACGGTGGAGCTGTCCTACCCGCCGTCCGTCAATCATTACTGGCGACGAGTTGGGCCGCGGACCCTGATCAGCCGTCAGGGACGGGCGTATCGCCGCGACGTGGCGACCGCCGTGCGGCGGATCGACCATGCGGCAGACCGACTGCCCTTGACCGGTCCGCTCCGTGTGGAAGTCTCGCTGTATCCGCCCGATCGCCGGCGACGCGACTTGGACAACGCCCTGAAGGCGCTGCTCGATGCGCTTCAGCATGCAGGCGTGTACCCGGACGACAGCTTGATTGAACAGCTCTCGGTCGAGAAGCGAGACGTTGTGAAAGGGGGCAAAGCCGTCGTGACGATCCGGCGGCGGTGCGTGCTGTGCGACGGGCTGGAGGTGCCGACGTGACGCCGCTTCGTCCCTATCAGCAGGCTGCGGTCGAGGCCGTCTACGAGCATCTGCGCACGCGCGACGACAACCCGGCGGTGGTGCTTCCGACCGCGGCCGGAAAGAGCTGGGTCATCGCTCAGTTGGTCCAAGACGCCGTGCTCAGGTGGAACGGCCGGGTGCTGGTGCTGGCCCACGTGAAGGAACTCTTGGAGCAGAATGCCGAGAAGATTCGGCGGCTGTGCCCGGAGGTGCCCATCGGCATCTACTCGGCGGGGCTGAATCGCCGCGAAGCCGACAAACCTGTCGTGGTCGCTGGCATCCAATCGGTCTACAAGCGGGCTTGCGAGCTGGACGCCTTCGATCTGGCGATCGTCGATGAGTGTTTCCCGGCGGGAACGATGATCTCCACGCCCCGCGGTGACACGGCCATCGAAGACCTGTCCATCGGTCAGCCCGTCCATACTGCCCTCGGTGTGGGAGAGGTGGAGGCGATCTCTGCCAGACCGGCGAACGGCTTGCTTGAACTGGAGTTCGAAGATGGACGAACCCTGCGATGCACACCCAATCATCCGTTCTTCACCGAACAGGGATGGCGGGAAGCCAAGGCCCTGGAGGTGGGATCGCGTCTTTTTAGCCCAAAAGACGTGCAAGCACTGCGGAACAGTAATGCATCCGAGAATCTACATCAACCCCGACGGCAGCCCGAAGGTGTGTCAGTCGGAGACCGAGTGGGATGCCCAGGAGTATTGCTCGGCGAAGTGCGGCGCACAATCGAGGCGGAAGCCTCGGCCTTCTCGTCCAATGAAGCTGCCACCTTGGAGGTCCGTCAGGATTCACTCCGCCAGGAAAGCATGCCAATGCTGCGGCAGCGAGTTCCGTCCCTGGATCAAGCTGGACTCGATGGGCAAGCTAATCAGCTACATGCGCGAGAAGGACTGGCGACGGCAGCGGTTCTGCTCGATCTCCTGCGCCAAGAAGGTCGAGAATGCGATGTGGATTCCGGGAGTTCGAGAGCGACTCCGACGGACGCTCAAGGAGATCGGGCATGCGCCCGTCGAACGTGGCGGGAACGGACGACTCACCACGCCGCAGGTTCAGCTTCTCAAGATACTGGGCCCCGAATGGCAGGCCGAAGTGACGGTTTCAGTTGGACATCCGCGTCCTCCGGGACTGCCCAAGAATCTCAAGATCGACATCGCCCATTTGGAGAAGAAGATCGCCATCGAGCTCGACGGAATATCGCATCGGACACTGGCGACGCACAACGCCGACAAGCGAAAGACGGCAGTCTTGCTTCGCAACGGGTGGTGCGTATTACGGCTATCGAATGCCAAAGCCCTGTGGCTGTGTTCAATCTGCAAGTCTCGGGACACCCTACTTACTACGCTGGCGGGGTTCTTGCACACAACTGTCATCTGATCCCCACCGAGGCCGATGGGATGTACCGCACCTTCCTGGCCGAGGCGAAGGTCGTCAACCCGCACCTGCGTGTGATCGGGCTGACGGCGACGCCGTTCCGCTTGTCAAGCGGGCCGATCTGTACGCCGGAGGGCGTGCTCAACCACATCTGCTACGAGGTGGGTGTGCGGGAGTTGATCCGCGACGGGTATCTCTGCCCGCTGGTCACGAAGGCGGGAATCAACAAGGCCGATTTCGAGCGGCTCCATGTCCGCGGCGGCGAGTTCGTGGCCGACGAGGTCGAGGACCTAATGGACGACGACCGGCTCGTGGCCGCGGCCTGCGGCGAGATCGTCGCCTACACGCACGACCGCCAAAGCGTGCTGGTCTTCGCCTCCGGCGTGCGCCACGGGCGGCACGTGGCCCGCGTACTGGCCGAGATTTCGGGATGCGAGGTGGGCTTTCTGGATGGCGAGACGCCGGCCGCCGAGCGGGCGGAATTGATCGCCCGGTTCCGCAGAGAGACGGCTCCGGGCCTCTTGCCGCAGGCCCCGCTGAAATACCTGGTCAACGTCAACGTGCTGACCACGGGCTTTGACGCCCCGAACATCGACTGCGTGGCCATCCTGCGGCCCACGATGTCGCCGGGGCTCTACTACCAGATGGTCGGGAGATCGTTCCGGCTGCATCCGGGCAAGCAAAACGCCTTGGTCTTGGATTTCGGCGGCAACGCACTGCGCCACGGGCCGGTGGATCAACTCACGATGCCCGACGCGCCCGGGCGCGGCACGGGCGAAGCCCCGGCCAAGGAGTGCCCCGAGTGTCTATCGGTCATCGCCGCCGGCTACGCCACCTGCCCGGAGTGCGGCTACGAGTTCCCGCCGCCTGATCGCCAGAGGCACGACGCCCGGGCCGGCACCGCCGGCGTGCTCTCCGGCCAAGTGACGGACACCGAGTACGAGGTCTTGGACATCCGCTACAGCGTCCACACCAAGCGCGACGCCCCGCCGGAGGCCCCCAAGACCATGCGAGTGGATTACCAGATCGGCCAGTTCACCTACGTTTCCGAATGGGTGTGCTTCGAGCACAACGGCTATGCCCGATGGAAGGCTGAGCAGTGGTGGCGACGCCGCTCGCCCGACCCGATACCCGACACGGCCCAGCGGGCCGTCGAGATCGCCGAGGGCGGCGGCGTGGCGTGGACCGAGAAGATCGTGGTCCGCTCCATCGCCGGCGAGAAGTACGACCGCATCGTCGGCTACACGCTGGGCCCGAAGCCGGAGCCCGTGCCCATCGGCAACACGGAATACGACTTGGACGGCGTTCCGTTCTGAATGGAGGCAAGGCCGTGAATGAGGCAAAAACCATTACAAACATGGTTGCGAGCGAGAGGTCTTTCTGAATGGAATCCGACATGGCTACTGCATGCGGCGAAACCACAGGGACGGTTCCCATACGGCTGGTGGACGCCGACATCGAGCGGTGTGTCCACAGCCGGTTCAACACACGGAAGCGACGCGACCCGGAACAGGTGCGGCGTCTGGCGGAACGGATTCGGCGCAACGGGTTCGAGCGGACGCGGAGCCTGTGGGGCGTGGAAGTCAACGGCCAGTACGAGATCTTCGCTGGCGGCACGCGCCTGGAGGCGGCCCGAATCGCCGGCCTACGCACCGTCCCGGTCTTTGTCCACCTCGGCCTCTCCGAGGACCAGATCAGCCGCAAGGCGGACGAGGACAATGAGAACGACGAATACCACACGCCCGTGAGCCTCCTGGACGTGTGGGCCGAATGCCACCGGCTTGCCACGCAGGAAGGCTGGACGCAACAGCGGATCGCTGACGCGAAAGGGTGGGATCAATCCACAGTTTCACGCCGCATTCGATGGCACACCTCACTACCAGAAGCTGCAAAACAGGCTGTATGCGACGGCCTCTTCGATGAAGGGCATCTTGAGGCGATTTCTGCCGTCGTATGCGACGTCGCATATTTTTCCCCCTGGTTGACTACCACGCAGGCCCAAACCGAGTTGGTGAACGACATCCTCACCAAGCATCGCGGATCCTCCGCGGGCAAGAGGCCGACGGTCCGCGTGGTCCGCGAGGCGGCCGGGCGCTGGAAAGCGCTCATCCGAATGGCCGAGGAGGCGTACCACTCCTTGCCCGAAGGAATCTGGCGGGAGCGGTTCGTCGCAGTCCTGGCCCACGAGCATGCGCGGACCGAGTCGGCCGTCAGCCACGCCCTGCGGCAGGTCGTCGAACGGAAACGTCGCCAAGAGGAAGCGGAAGCCGCCCGGCTGCGGGCCGAAGCCGACGCCAAAGAGCAGGAGGCCCTGCGGCTCCAACGGGAACAACAACGGTTGGCCTTCCTGGAGAGCCAGACCAAGAAGCTCCGCTGCGGGGATGCCCGCGACCTGATCCTCGAAGCGCCCCCGGGGTTCTCGCTCCTGTTGACCGACCCGCCCTACGGCGTGGAGTTCCAAAGCCACCGCCGGGTGGTGACCCCCAAGAAGGCCAAGATCGCCGGTGACGAGAAGCACCAGGCGTTGGCCCTGCTTCGAGACGTGCTCGCCAAAGCGTACCCCCGCATGGCCGACCACGCCACCTGCCTGGTGTTCACCGGCTGGCGTCACGAGCCCGAGTTCCGGCAAGTCCTCGAAGAGGCAGGGTTCACCCTCAAAGGTAGTCTCATTTGGGTCAAACCCAACCACGGCACCGGCGATCTGGCCGGCTGCTTCGCCCCGAAGCATGAACGCATCCTCCACGCCGTCAAGGGCCAGCCCAGGCTACAACAACGCGTGGCCGACGTCCTCTACGGCAAGGATCCGCCCGCAAGTGAGCATCCTTGCGAGAAGCCGCGGGACCTGCTGCGGCAACTGATCGAGGCGGTGACCGAGCCTGGCCAGACCGTGGTCGACCCGTTCATGGGGAGCGGCAACACGATCGTGGAAGCCTACCAGACAGGGCGCGACTTCTTCGGAATCGACCTGGAGCCGCAATGGCATGGGGTCGCGACCGAGGCGGTCCACAGGCTGGCGGAAGAGCACTGGCGTCATGAAGAACTGGAAGTCTGACAAGGCCTGGTCCGACCGGTTCATCCCCGCCATCAAACGGATCGTAGGCGAGCACCTGATCGCCGAGGCGGACGTGGCCGAGGACGCCTTCCACAACACGGATTTGATCACGTTGCGTCTGGCTGGCGACATGCGCATCGCCTGTCGGGTCCGCCAGCACGAATACCTGCGTCTGTACGGGGATGAATTCACGTTGCGATGTTCGCGGCCCAGCGGGGTCGCGACCGAGATCGACAAACTGCTCGCCGGCTGGGGGGATTATCTCTTCTACGGTTTCGCTAGCCAGGATGGCACCGCGCTGGCGGCGTGGTTTCTGGGGGACCTGGACGTCTTCCGCCGTTGGGTGCGGTGGTACCAAGCGACCCACCACGACTGGCCGGGCGAGTTGAAAGAGAACCTCGATGGCAGTTCCCGGTTCGTGGTGTTCAAGATCGACGAGGTGTTTCCTGATTTCGTCGTGGCCAGGAGCCCCACATGAGCACCGAACAGCATGAAGAACCCTACGTCAGCGTCTACGGCGTGGGCACTCTGCCGCGATCAGGTGTCACCCGCTTCGCCACCGGCGCGGTGCGCGGCACGGACGCCGACGGCGAGCGCTGGGACTTGATCACGCCCATCGGCCTACGTCGCCTGGCCGAAACCTGCGCCGAAGGGGCAGCCAAGTACGGCGAGCACAACTGGCAGAAAGGCATCCCGGCCAGCGTCATGCTCAATCACGCCATCCGGCACATCTACCTATACCTAGCGGGCGACGATTCGGAAGATCACTTGGCCCACGCGGCATGGAACGTCCTGGGCGTGTGCCACTTCGAGGAAGCGATGCCCGAAATGATCGACATTCCAGCACGCAATCAGGAGCGCGGATGATCGAGGCGGCCCTGCGATACCTGAAAGCGGGCTTGTGCGCCCTGCCGGCCGTCCGGGCTGAAAAACGCCCGGCCGTGCCGCGCTGGAAGCAGTTCCAGCGTGCGCGGCCCAGCGAAACGCAGCTTGCGGCCTGGTGCCGCCGCGCCGATGCCCTGTGTCTGGTCTGCGGGGCCGTCTCGGGCAACCTCGAAATACTCGACTTCGACGTGGGCGGAGAAGCGTTCGACGCCTGGTACGCCAAGGTGCGCGAAGTGGACGCGACGCTGCCAGAGCGTTTGGTCATCGAGCAATCGCCTTCGGGCGGATGGCACGTTGTCTATCGCTGCCAGGAAATGGTGTGTGGCAACTTGAAGCTGGCCCAGCGGGTCGAGCCTGTCGGCGGCCCAGACGAGGTGACCATCGCCGGTAAGGCCTACAAGCCCCGGCAAGACGCCGATGGCCAGTGGTCCGTCGTGCTCACGCTGATCGAGACCCGCGGCGAAGGCGGGCTATTCCTGTGCGCCCCGACGCCGGGCTACGAGTTGCTGCAAGGCGACCTGGCGGAATTGCCGGTGCTCTCCGCGGCCGAGCGGGAGACGCTTTTGGAGGCGGCTTGGTCGCTGGGCGAGTACTGGCCGCCAGTGGTAGATGCGGTGCCCACTCGCACCGGCGGCACCGACAATCGCCCCGGCGACGACTTCAACCAGCGGGGCGATGTCCGAGCGGTCCTCCAGCGGCACGGCTGGACGTTTGTCAAAGCCAACGGCGACGGGAACGAGCATTGGCGACGACCGGGTAAAACCATCGGCACCTCAGCCACACTGAAGGACGGCGTGTTCTACTGCTTCACCACCAGCGCCGCGCCGTTCGAGCCCGAGCGGGCCTACTCGCCCTTTGCCGTGTACGCCTTGCTCGAGCACGGCGGCGACTACACGGCCGCCGCGTCCGCCCTGCGTGCCCAAGGCTTCGGCAGCGATTCCGGCGTGCCGCAGGCGGTAAACCTGTCGGGCATTGCCGGCCCAACCGATCCACCGCCCCCTGCGGAGCCCACTACGCCCGATCCCGGGCCGATGCCCGACGACCTTCTGGATGTACCCGGATTCATTCGGCAGGTGACCGACTACACGCTTGCCGTCTCGCCATATCCACAACCGGCGCTGGCCTTCGCCGCAGCGCTGGTCCTCCAAGCCTTCCTGGCCGGACGCAAGGTCCGCGACGCGGCCGACAACCGCACCAACCTCTACGTCCTGGCCCTGGCCAATAGCGGCGCGGGCAAGAACGAGCCCCGCAAGGTCAACCAGCGCATCTGCGTCGAGGTAGGTCTCCAGGACTGTTTGGGCGATGCGTTCGCCTCCGGGGAAGGCATCGAGGACCGCCTCTTCCTCACGCCATCGGTGCTGTTCCAGACCGACGAGATCGACGGCCTGATGAACGCCATCAACCGAACTGCCGACGCACGGCACGAGGGCATCATGAACGTGCTGCTGAAGATGTACACCTCCAGCAGCACCATCCATCCAATGCGGGTCAAGGCCGGCGGACGATCGCCCGGGGTGATCGACCAGCCGTCGCTGTGCATGCTCGGCACGGCCGTGCCCAAGTACTACTACGAGGCCCTGAGCGTCCGCATGCTCAACAACGGCTTCTTCGCGCGGCTGATCGTCCTGGAGGCAGGCAAGCGGGGCCGGGGCCAGACGCCGGTATCGCGGCCTATCCCAGAGGCCATCCTCCAAACGGCGCGCTGGTGGGCCGACTTTCGGCCCGGGGAAGGCAACCTCCAGAACTGGCATCCCATCCCAGTGTGCGTAGAGGCGACCCCGGATGCCGAAGCGGCGCTTGAGGAGTTCCGCGCGCTGGCCGACGACCGCTACGCCGAGGCCGAGGACCGGGACGACCCGGCGGGCATGGCCATCTGGGCCCGGGCCTACGAGAAGGCCCGCAAGCTGGCGCTCGTCTACGCGGCGAGCGAGAACCATCTTCAGATGCGGATCGGCGAGCCGGCCGTCCGGTGGGCGTGGCGGTTCGTGGACTACCAAACCCGGCGGATGCTCTTCATGGCCGGCCAGCACGTGGCCGAGGGCGAGTTCGACGCCCGCTGCAAGCGGATGCTCGAGGTGCTCACCTTGTGGCGGCAGCGGCGCGGGGATGCGTGGATGCCGCACTGGGAGCTGTCCCGCCGACTGAAGTGGAGCGACAAGGACATCGAGGAGGTCCGCAACGCCCTGCGTGGCCAGCGGCGCATCGAGCACGACGTGGGCTCGACGCCCGTGGGCGGTCCCGTTGCCGTGCGGTATCGCTTGCTGGCCCCGAGCGGTGGTGAGCAGTTACCGCAGTTACCACATCAAAATGCGGCAACTGGCGATCCGCAGGGGATAGTTGCCGCCGTACCCTCACGGTTGCCGCCTGGTCCGATGCGGGAACTGGGAGAAGCGTAAGATATGAATAATAAACAACTTACTACTTCTTCTTTTCAGTTACCTCATATTCTCATCCCGCCCCTGCACGCGCGACGTGCGCACGCGTGTACGCGCGCGAGGCGTGATGTGGTGGCAACGGGTCCTTCCTGGCTCAGCCCCCACCGACGGGGCGTGC
>NZ_BAAHYX010000003.1:0-25133 GCF_054657335.1 Thermopirellula anaerolimosa | reverse complement strand
CATGCCACCGCCGATCCTATACCTGTGTGTGTGTGTGTCAACTACCCCCTCCAAAAAAAATTTCCGCGCCACCGGAATCCAACTGCCCGATGGACCGAATTCTTCCCGAGACGCACTACAAATGCCGCCCGAGTGGGGGCCGGTCATCCCATCGCCCCCTGGTAGGCCGGAGACTGGCAGAAAGGACAAACGTCGGCGGGGCATCTGTAAGACCCCGCCAGCGCCCCGCGGGGCGTGAGATTCTCTCAGGCAACCGGCGTCCAAGAAGCCTCAGCCAATGCATTCCAGTCGTGCGACCAGCAGGCCGTGAGGCAAGCCACGCGCTCGATAAACTCCTCACCGCGGCGCTGGTAGCCGTCTTCGCCCAGAGCCGAGATGTGCCGGGCATTCGGGTAGGTGTGCCAGCGGTAGATGTAGCTGGGCAATGAGCGGGGAGCCTGGGGCATGGGGCACGCAGAGAGGCGGAGCGGTTCGGAGCAGAGGACTTGGCTTGGCGAATCGCTGCGGATACCGGCGCGTTTGAAGCGGCCGGCAAGGGCCTGGTCTTGGCCGCTCTGCATGGCCGGATAGCCGCCTGCCGATAGGAAGGCCTCGCGGGTAAAACCCCAGGAGCCGTGGAACAGGCCGCCGGTCGGCTTGCGTTCCAAATAGGTGCGGCGGTCGATCCACACTTCCGCCGGCCGCGACCAGGGGCTACCGGCTGCGAAGACCTGGGCCATCGCCTCCAGGTGCCATGGCAAATAGATGTCATCGTCGTCCCAGACGGCGTAGGCTTCCGCGTCGGGCGAGGCCAAGGCGGCCGTGGCGTTCCGCTTCTCGCCCAGCGTGCGGAAGCGGTGCCGGGTAGTGATGAGCTTCACCCCGGGCAGATGCTCGCAGGCCGCCGGGTCGTACTGTCCGGCGTCGTCGAGGATGACAAGTTCCCGCCGCTCGGCCGGGTAGGTCTGGCGGAGAAACGATTCTATCGCCTCGGCGAGCTGGGCCGGCCGGTTGAACGTCGCGCACAAGCAGGCGATCTTCATGCCCGCACCTCCTCTAGCCACGGCCGCAGCTTGCGATTGCCCACGCAGGCCCGGCAGAAGGGGGCCATGGACTGCCGCAGGCGTGCCAGTAGCTCGATGAACCCTGGCTGCACGCGGCAGCGCGGCACTCCTTCCAGCGGGATGCCAAGCCCCAGAGGGACCGCCGGCGAGTTGCAGCAAGGGTAGAGGTAGCCATCGTACAGCAGATATCCCGGGCCCACGCAGTCGGCAGGCAGCATTTCCTCGCCGTAAGGGGCACTGGGCAAGCGCCAATGCCGGCGGCAGTCCACCACCCGGCACTTGGCCCCATGCGTCCGGCGGAGGTCTTCCACCTGCCGGCGGTTCCAGTCGTAGAGCGAAATCCGCAGGGTGTCGATGAGTTCGATCGCCGGCTCGATCTTCGAGACGGCCAGGGCATTCGTATAGGCCTCGATGGGCCCCAGCCGGGCTTCCCGCAGCATGCGCAGGCCTTCCACCAGGTGGGCCCACAGAAAGGATTCGCCGCCGGCGACGATGATTTGGCGGAAGGGGGGATAGCCGGAGCGGCGGGCCGCCTCGATGAGTTGCTCGATCTCGTCGGGCGTCATTTGGTAGGCGTGGGCTTTCCGCATCAGAACCTGCTGGCTGCACTGGGGGCACGACGCCTGGCATAGGCCGGTGGGCCAGAGGTAGAGCACATGGCTTTGCAGGTCTAAGGACAGCCGGCCGGTCAGGTAGTTGCGGGGCGGCGGCGTTGCGCCGATTTGCCGATTCTGTTTGGCGTGCTCGAGATTCCGGCCGCGGTACTCGTGGTCCACGTGCACCAGGGGATGATCCATGACCTTGAGCGTCTGGATGCCGTGCTCTTTGCGGCGGAGGGCCAGCACGTCATCTTCGCTCCCCCAGGTGGTGATCCGCTCGTCCCAGCCGCCCACCAGGAGCCAATCGGCGGTGGTCATGCCCACGAAGGCCCCGGTGCCCCAAGGCCACGGGCGTATCGGACGCCATTCGTCCCAGCGATACTGGCCGTCGAAGGCGGACACCTTGCGGACCAGGGCCCAGACGGCCTGGCCATCGCGGATATTCTCGGCCGCATGTTCGACAAGGCCCGGCGGCACCAGGCAGTCCACGTCCAGGCAGATGATCTTCTCGCAGTGCGGGATCAGGGCCAGGATGGCTTGATTGCGGGCGGCCGAGCGGCTGAATTGGCCTTCGCAGGCCGTCTGCACATGGACGCGGTAGGGCACAGCGAGCCGGGCGTCGGCCAACGACTGGTAGCAGCGGCGCACGATCTCGGGCTGGATTCCCACCGCGGCGATGGCGATGCCGATCATGCAGCCTTGCTCCTTGCGGTGCCCAAAAAATCGAAGAGCCGGCGCCAGCCGGCCAAGATGGTTTCAGCGTCAGCCAGGCGCTCGACGTGCGCCCGGGCGGCCTCGGCCATCACCAGGCGCTTCCGTTCGTCATAGGCCAGGTGGGCCGTGTAGTAGGCCAGCTCCTGGTCGTTATCGCACAAGAAGCCGGTCGCGCCGTGGCGGACCATTTCGCGCCAGCCCCATTGGTTCTGCACCACCAGGGGGACGCCGGCGGCCATCGCCTCCAGGCCCACGCGAGGCCAATTCTCCCGGGCACCGCCATTGATGGCCAGGAGGACATGGCAGCGGGAGAGGAACTCCTGCGTGGAGATTTCCTGCGGCTTGAGGCACGTGGCCCAGGCCGGCGGCTTGCCGAGCTTTTTCTCCAAGCGTTCATTCCAGCCCATCACCAAGGCCTTGCGGTGGGCATAGGGGACGGCGCCATAGATCGGCCAGGTGTTCGAGGACCACTTGTCGAGGTCCGGCCGGGCGAGGCGGCCAATCACGAACTCGGTGCCGATTTGGTGGGTGCGCGGGTTGAAGGGGAACTCCTCCACATCGAACGCCCCGCGAATCAAGTGGCCCTGTTCGGGCCGGTAGCCGAGCTTTGCAAGCTCCGGTTCGAGCATCGAGCGCTGGAAGTGGCTTTGGAACACGTAGGCATCGGCCGGGCCGTCTGCCTGGGTTGCCTGCCGCTCATCGGGAAACATAAACGTCATGCAGTTGACCCATACCACGCGGCAGTCCAGTTTGCGGAGCCGGCCATAGACGCCCCAGAGATTCCCGTTGCACATGGCCACCACTACGGAGCCGGCCAGGCCGGGGACCTTTTCCAGGTCAGCAGCCGACACGCAGTGGGTTACGGCGCCAATCATGTCGAGCCGCTCGCGCCATCGGTCGTCACGGCCCCAGGTGGGGATCAGGTGGACCTCCCAGCCGGCCTGGCGCCAGAGCTTCACAGTATGCCAGCATTCGGTGTTTGCTCCACCCATTGCCCCTGGGTAACCGAGAACAAAGATCGTCATCGCGGAGACACCTCCTCGCTCCACTTAGGCGGATTTAAGGGGCAGCGCTCGGTCGCCATTTTGATCTTGTTCAGGAAGGCTGATCCACTTCGTCGGACCGCGCAGCCGCACAGGCGGCAGGTCTGCCGCCGTGCGTCGAAGTACTGGCAAGGGCGGCACAGCGTATCGAAGATTTCTTGGACGCGGGCATCGCTGCGGACCGGCCGCCCAGCGGCAATCCAGCGTGTCACCGCACCGCTGTATCGAAGAATTCGTACCATCATACCTAGCCCGAACTGCTACTAGATGCAGTGCTGGGTGAGCCAGACGTAGACGAACTGCTCCACGAACTGCTAGAGGGAATGCTACCGCTCGACGAACTGGACGAACTGCTACTGAAAGAACTCGACGAACTACTACTAGACGAACTGCTCGATGATGGGAGTGGCGGCGGGGGGACCAAACCGCTCGACGGGGACGAACTGCTGCTCGAGGAGTTACCCTCGGCCCCGGACGACGATGAGCTACTCTGCCCGCCGCTACTGGAACCGCTACTCGAACTAGAAGAACTGCCAAAGGCACTCGACGAAGAGCCGCTGCTCGACGGCCCGCCGCTGGACGACGAACTACCCGAGGAGCTGCTGGATGAAGGGCCGCTACTGGAAGAATCGCCCGAAGACGATGAGCTTTCCCCGCTGGACGACGAACTACCGGACACGCCACTTGAGCTCGACGACGGCCCACCGCTTGATGAACCGCTAGAAGACGAACCGCTACCAGAGGAAGAGCTGGACGAAGCCCCAGAAGAACCGCTCGATGAACTAGAGCTACCGCTAGAAGAACTGGGCGGGCAGACCGTGTAGGTGTATTCGTCGCCCATAGGACAATCCACCGGCATGCAAATTTCCCGGGCGGTAACGATCAGGCAGCCGTTTTCGTCCACGGAGACGCTCGTGATCACCGTCATACATTGGCAGTTGCCGGAGGAACCACTCGAACCACTCGAAGAACTTCCCGATGACGAGGAACTGCTACCCGAGGAGGAAGAACTACTACTCGATGACGAGGAGCTGCTACCCGAAGACGAACTACTGGACGATGAGCTACTCGAGCCGCTGGAAGAGCTGCTCGATGACGAGGAGCTACTGGAGCTGCTCGACGAACTCGAAGAGCTGGCGCAGCACCCCTCGCCCCAATAGAGCAATTCCCACGCCTGGCTGTCGGCCATCCACTTGGCCCAGCCGAACGTGTCCGCCGGGAGCCCGCCCACCGGGGCGATGCCCAGGGCATCGACGATCGTGATGGTCTCTGCCGTATCGCACCATTGCGGTTGCCCTATGCCCGAGGAACTGGAGTGGCTGGAGACGATCTTGACGGCCAGGGCTTGGCCGCAGCGTTCCAGGGAGGCGGCCAGCTTGAAACGACAGATATCGTCCGGCCTATTTCCGAGGCGAACGATGGCCCACTTAACGCCTGTACCCGATTCTCTCCAGAGAAGAGCGGCCCCACCGGAAGGGCAGCTTTCCAGGTACTGGCAGGTTTCGTGGGCGATGTCGGCATACTGATGCGCCTCGTCGAGCACGTTCAGGCGGACAACCGTCGCCCCGGAAACGCAGGCATAACGGGCGATCTGGCCTGCGGGGACTGGCTCCAACAGGATGGCGAATCGCCCCCGATGCTCCGATCCTTGGGGAACCACTCCGTTTATGGCCGGCTCGCCTTTGAAGGTCTGGAGGTTGTCGGCGGGCGGGATGATCGGCGATTCTAAGGCGACAACGTCGAACCGCTCGCGGTCCGCCCCCGTCTGGTTGCGGATTTTGATAATTGTGCTGCTGGGATGGCGGGGATGGGAGGACTGCTGTTGCGCTCGCTGCCGGGCCTTGAAGTCCAGGGCTGCGTCGATGAAGGTATTGAAGGCCTCGGCCGGGATTTCCAGCTTCTGGCCAGGCTGCACTTTTTTGAAGGGATTTCCCACGCCGGCAGCCCCCTTTTCAAGCCCCGATGCCTAGGCCCGAGAAATCCCCGTAGGGGTAGACCTGCTCGACGTAGGCGGCGATCGGCCTCTTGACGAGGGCTTTAGCTGCGGCATCTTCATCGTCGGCGTAGCGGACCCAGAGGTATTCCCAGCCTTTTTTGCTGATGCCGGCGATGTTGCCAATGACCAAGCCGGTGACGTTCGGGCTGGCGGCGAACCGAAAGGTGATCTCCCAATCCTCCTGGCCGCGCTGCGAGCCCGAGGCCCCCAAGAAGAGCACCTCGCCGGGAGCGAACCCCCGAAACGTACCGCCGTTGACCTTGCCGGTGAGAGAGAAGAGCGTGGCTTTGTAAGCGGAGGTTACCAGGGGCGAGGCGATGTAGTGCGTCTCGGAGAAGTTGAAGACCGGGACCGCGATGTCCACGCCCTCGACGTTGTCGTGCGTCACGCCGATGGCCCCTTGGAAATCCGGGGCGGTTTTGCCAGACGGGGCGTAGCGTCCGACCGTCTGGAGGCTTTGGGTGATATGCTGCGTGCCGCCGCCGGTGTCGAACTGGTAGCTGGAGTCGCCGGTTTCGGGCGGCTGGAGCTTGCCGTAGCGGACCGAGCCTTCCCAGATGTCTGCGGCGACCCGCTCGATGTGCAGCGACTGGCGAACCAGGCCGTCGTAGAGCACCGGCGAGGCCGCCGCCAAGGCCGACTTGGCCGACAAATCGTTGTCCGTGCCTCGCACAATATAGATAAGGTCCACCGACGGGCTTTCGCCTTCGGTCGTCTGGCGGCTTTCCCATTTTTCGAAGACGGCGATCGGCATCCGCGGCACATCCTCCGATCAAGCGAATACCAATCCGCCGTGCTGGGCCTGCTGGACCAGCTTCTTGGTGTTCTTGGCCGTCTCCTCGCCGGCCCGGGCAGCACGCTCCAGGGGGCCGCCGGTTCCCAGGCCGGCCGCGGCCAGTGGGTTGAAGGTCCCGGTGACGCTTATGGATCGCCGGGCCAGGCCCTCGAAGTCGAAACCTTCCAGGTCACCGATGGCCTTGACGCGCTCCGGGCCGGCGGTCTGGGAAATCTCTGCCCGTTTGCGGGCCGCCGCGTCGAGGGCCTCCTGCCACTGGCGCTTGGCATTGGCAACCGCATCCTCGGCCGCCTTGAGGTCTGCGTCGTGCTGCCGCCGGCGCTCCACGTGCCGGCGCTGTCGCTCCTCTTCTAGGACATCGAGCGTGCCCTGTTCTTCCCCTTCGATCGCCTGGCGCTTGGCCTGCCGGCTGGCCTCGATGTCGCGGAGTCGTTCCTGTGTCGCTCGATCCCGCTCCTGCTGTTCCCGCGCAAAGTCCTCGTCGAGGATTCGCATGGCGGCCTCGGCATCGACACTCTCGTCGAACATCGCCATGAGCTGCACAAACTTCTTGGCGATCCAGTTTTGGGCCGTCCGCCAACCGGTAACCAGCGAGCTGGTGAACATGGTCCACGCTTTGGACATGAAGGCTACCGTTTCGACCCAAGCGGTTTGCATTCCAGCCCAGGCCGAGGTGAGAATCTTGGCCGTGCCGTAGACGGCCTCGGTGGCCACGGCCATGAAGGCCTCTTTGAAGCCGATCCATTTGTCCGTGAGCCAGGCGACCCCCTTCTGCCACTCCATCTTGAGCGTCAGCCATAGCACTCGGGCGGCCAGGCTGAGGTCCCCGGCAGCCAGCGCGTCGGAGATCCCCTGCCAGGCGGCTAGGGCCGTATCCCGCAGGGCGGCGAACTGCTGGCCCAACCATGACAAAGCCTTCTGCCCCGTGCCAGAGATATGAAGCAGATAGCCGCCCAGCGATGCCAGGGCAGCAATCACGAGCCCAAGGGGCGACAGGATCGCACCCAAGAGCGACCCGATCACGCCCAATGCCGTGCCCACGCCGGCGACGATGCTCGCCAGCGTGGCGAAGACGAAGCCCAGTCCGGAGAGAATGCTGCCCAAGGCGATCAAAGCCGCCCCGCCGACTGCCGCCGCGGCGGCCACCTTGAACACGGTGAGCACCACAGCCTTGTTCTGTTTGATCCAGTCGGCGACGCTCTCGATCACGCCCGCCGCCCGTTCGGCGAAGTCCTGCAGCACTGGCGCAAGCGCCGAGCCTATCGCGAACACGCCTTGCTTGAAGACGCGCCACAGCACGTTCATCGCGTCGCTGAGCGCCGCCGCGGCGTTGGCGTCCTCCCCGGAGATGGTCAGCCCCAAGTCACGGGCCTGTTGCTGGAGGGCCTCGATCCCGGCAGCGCCATCCTGCATGAGTGGCAGGAGCTGTGTGCCGGAGCGACCGAAGATTTCCATTGCGGCAGCCGCCTTGAGCGTCGGGTCCTCGATTCCGGCGATTCGGTCGGCGATCAGCTTGAACTGCTCTTCCGGCGATAGGCCGGCCAGCCCCCCGGCGGAGAGTCCCAAAGCGGCCAGGGCGTCCACTGCCGTCTGCGATCCGTCGATAGCCTCGCCAATCGCGCGTTGCATTCTCCGCAGTCCGCCTTCGAGGGTCGCGAGGTCGGCCCCCGACTGTTCCGCCGCGAACCCTAATTCGGAAAGCGACTCGGCCGACACGCCGGTCCGCAGACTCATTTTCTGAATCGTATCGCCCATGCCAGCGAAGACCTTGGTCGCTCCGAGCAAGCCACCTACGGCCGCCATCCCGGCAGTCAGCATCTTTTGCCCCGCCGCCGTGACGCTTCGACCCCAGGCCGCAAGCCGCTTCGAGGCGGCCTTCAGCCCACGCACCAAACGGGAATCGTCGGCGAAGAGTTCGACGAAGGCCTGTCCGGCTCGGATTCCAGAAGGGCTTGCCATCGGCTCAATCCTTGGACGGTTTCAGGAAGCCCAGTTCGCTCAGCTGCTTGAGCGTCATGGTTGGGGCGGGCTTCTTCGCAAGCGGGTGGAAATCCGCCGGACCGAGGGGTCTTTGGCCTTTACCCCGGAAGGCGCTATACAGCATGGCAAGTACCTGCGCCGTATGGTTCCACTGGTCTCGCTGCCGACCCTCCACCATCCAGCACAACTCCCGCAAGGTCCGCGGCCCCGGGTCGACGCCAACAATCCCCGCTAGCTCGTAAACGAGTCGTAAGCGCCCGTCAGGGCCGCCTCGATCTCCTGCGCCAACGCCGGGCTGTTCATTCGCGCTGTGACCAGTTCCTTCACCCGTTGGCTCAGTTGGTTGTACTTGCCGATCGCCAGCCGGAGCGTCTCCCGCTGGCTCGGCTCGGGGAAAAAATCCACGAGCTCCTCGAGCAGGGCCGCCTTGGCCTGGGCGATGGTCCCGCCGGCCATCGCCCGGGCGAAGTCCACGTCGGAAATCTTCTCGGCATCCGCCTGCGGCTTGCAGACGCAATAGACCACATCGCACAAGAGGATCGGATCGACCAGGAGCCGCGGCAAAGTCTGCTCGATATCCAGCAGGTCCTCCTTCAAGAGGTCGCGAACCCGTTTAACAGCGTCCACGTTGACGGCGACCGTCCACGTTCGGCCGGCGCTATCCTCAAAGGTTCTCATACTGTCGAGGCCTCCAGTGTCGGTTTGAGCGTGAATTCCAGCGTGGCCACGTCCTCCAGCGGCTGGCCTTGCGAGAGGTTCGTGACCGCCCATTTGCCGGTGTAGCTCAAGGTCGGGTCCGAAACCGTCACCTCCAGGGGCGTGCCGCCCGTGTAGGCGGAAACAAGCGCCTGCACGGCCGCATCATCCGGCGAGTAGACGGCCGTGCCCGAGATGGTCAGCTCCTTGAGTGCCACCACGCTCCGCTTGATGCCCTGGCTGTCCCGGGTAGTCACGTCGGCCTCGCTGCCGCCCAGCTCGACGGTCACCTCCTTGGCCAGTTTCAACTGGTTGGTGCCGATCGACAGCGTGCACTCGCGGCCGAGTTTCCAATTGGTTGCCATCTGATCTCCTCGAGCCTCCCGCGTTCAGTCTTCAGCCTCTCTCACCGCACGGAACCGGCCCAGAGCTTCGGCAGGCGGTCTTTGGTCTTCTCCAGCGCCGGGCCCATGAAGGGACGCTTCGGGTAACGCTCGCGCCGATAACGCCCGCCATGCTCGTGGGCCTTGCCGGCCATGCCAAACGATTCGACATCCGGCCCGATCACCACCGCCTGCCGGGATTTCTCGACGGCGTACTTGATCGCCCGGGGCAGCCGTCGGGTGTGCGTGTGCGGCGGCTGGCCGGCCGGCGACGGCCCTTTGCGCTTGCGGACGCTCCGCACCGCCGCCAGGCGGATCGCCCCGCCGGCATGGCCGAGGTTTTCGATGCTGGCCCGCTTGGCCTTCCGGGCGACCTTGTGCATCTGGCTGCGGGTTCTCGCCTTCATTCCCACCATCGCTCACCCCACCATGCGGAACGAGAGCGTGATGATGCTGGTGAAGCATCGCAGCTCGTCGAGATGTTCCACTGCGTAGACCGGATCGTTTTCCACCTTGACGCACACGGCGGTGGGCATCGCCGCCGGCCGCCGCAACCGGAAGTGCCGGGCGATCTCTTCGACCAGCCCCAGAAGCGGGTCGATCTCTTCGGACGGGTCGGCATCGAGCTTCTGCTGGACCGCTATGTCGATCTGGTACTGGCGGCTGTCGTCCGCGCGGCTTGCGGCCTCGATGACCAGGCTCCGAGGCACGACGCTCACCTGGAGCGTCTTCAGGTCCGCCGGCTCGAACCGTGGCCGATAGAGCCGCCGGGCGGCGAACGGGAGACTCCATCCTTCGCCGTTCAGCTCCGAGACGACCGCATCGGCCAGGGCGACGATCGTGGCCATGTGGATCATCTCCTCGTACGCGACTTGGCGGTCGATTGCCGGGCCGACCGGCTCTTGGCGGCTTGGCTTTGCGCGGTGCCGGCCGTCTTCGGCGGTCCGGGTACCAGGCTCGCCAACAGGCCCAAGAGGTAGACAAACCAGCCCTTCATGACCAGCACAACCAGGATGAACACCACGCCCGCGGCCAGAAGCCACGAGAGAATCGTGCGGAAGGGATACATCAGAAAGTCAACTACCCTCGACAGCAGACCTCCCAGCGGCCGCCTCAGGTCGGGATCTTTGTCGGGGCGGTAGTCCGGATCGGGCCTGCGCACGCGCTCGAAGGCCTGTCGAAAGCCTTCCGCCCCGTCGGCATAGTCGTCCTGCCGGTGCAGTACCCTGCCGTCCGGGGCCTGGACGTAGATCGTCGGTTTGCCGGCCGTGTGGAAGCCTGCCCCGGCTACGGCCCAGTGTTCCGGCGGATAGTCCTGGACCAGACATTGAGCCGCAACATCGGCAAGCGGACCTTTCAAATCATCCAGCACCCGCTTGCGATCCACGTCGTTACCGATCACCGTCAGGCGCAACTTGCCGCTGTCATCGGCCAAGCTGCCGGCCTGGAGGATTTGCGTGGCTTCGGAGCGGGTGATCTCCCGGCCGCCCAGCGTGATCCGCTCGGCCGAACCGTTCAGGCCGGCTCGGTCGATGCCGAAGTTCTGGACTCCGTCTTGTTCCACCACCGGCAACTGGCCTTGCGGAAGACCGGAGGCTGAAGGCGGGAGGCTGGAGGGACTGTTGTCCGCCTTCCTGCGGTCTTCAGTCTTCAGCCTCACGCCTTCCTCGGGGGACGAGGGTGGCGGCGAAGGCGGTTGTGGCTGAGCCGGCTTGGTCGAAGCCGGTGGCGATTGTCGGGCGGCCGAGGAGCCGCTGGGCGACGCGGTGCTCCCCGACGTCGAGGGCGCGGGTTCATCGCGCCGCAGCACCACGCGGACCGTCTGCCCAGGGGAGAAGCTCAGAGTCCACTCACGCTGGACATCCCCCCAGCGGGCCGTCACGCGATAGCGGTAGCGCCGGCCCGGCTCCAGGGGCGGCGTCTGGACGCGGCCCTTTCCGCCCAGAAGCCGCACTGCGTGGCTATCGAACCAAACCTGAGCATCAGGCGGAACGACTTCGACATCGAAGACGGCCGGCTGCCACACCGTGCGGTCGACAACCATCGGTTGCCACTGCGGCCAACCCGACGGGATCGCGCAACCGCCGGGACCGCACTGGCCCAACAGAAGCGGAAACAAGAGTGCGTACATGACAGGTCCTTCCGCGTGAGAGCCCTCAGTTTGCGCTGGTTGGCGGTGGGGGCGGGGGCGGAGCCAGGAGGATCACCGCCCACCCGCCCCCCAGGCCCGTCCACGAACGCCGGAACTCCTCAGGCGTCATCCACTCGATCTGGTTCTCCCCGATGTAGTTGTTGTCCAAGACGGCGAAGTAGCGATCGTCGGCGTGGACCAGGTTGACCATGTGGGCGATCCGCCCTCCGCCATAGCGGCCGCTGGGGCTATAGCTATACGTGACCGCAGGCATCCGGCCCGTGCGGCAGGCCAGCTTCAACAGTTCCAGGTCGCTGCCCTCGTAGTTGAGGAACGCAGGCGCCTGGCTTGCACCACGCTGGCGGGCCATCTCGGGCAGGTATTTTTCCACGGCCCCCGGATACGCCCCGCCCGGTACGCCGTGCTCCTGAATCCACTTCGGGGCCTCTTGATAGGCCGGGACGTTCTGCCACAGCGCCGCATGGTGGATCGAAGTCCACACGCAGCAGCCCTGGCCCCGCGAGGTCGTGTTGCGGCGATGAAGTTCCACCGGCAGGTCGCACTGGACCTCGGTCCCATCGGGTGCCCGGTTGCCGCCGACCACGGCCCCCAGGCCGACCGCAGCCAGCCCCACGAGCAAGGCCGCAAGAATCACGGCACACAGTCGCATCATCGTTTGTCACTCCTCGCCGATCTGTTTGGTGTGAATCCGCAGCAGCTTGCGATGCGGATCGCTCCATCGCCACTCGGGCTGGCCCGCTGGGGCCAGCACCTCGTAGACCAGCGTCTTGCCGTCCTGATTCTCCCGAATCTGGTCGCCCCGCTTGGGCAACGTCCTCCGGCCGGCGAGAATGAGGTCGTCGGCCGCAATCAAAAAATCCCGGTCGGTCCACTCCATGCGCACGCCGCCGTAGCCGTCGTCCAGCTTCAGAAGCGTCCGCCCGACGATCGCTTGAACGGTCACCTCGTCAGCCCCGCGTCGGTAGACAATCGGCCGCGAGGCGTGGGCCTTGAGCTTCTCGGCCAGCCAGCCGAGGCCATCATCGAGCAGGTCGCCCATAGGGAGCGTCACTGGCTCAGCCGCACGCGGACCGTGGTCAGCCCGGCGCCGGCCGCGCGGACGGCCTTGCCCACAAGCTTGTTGGCCCCGGCCGCGTCGGTGGTCACGGCCAGCTTGTTGGCGGCGTCCCAATAGACCTTGGCCCCGGCCGCGAACTCCGTCGCGCTCGCCTTAGCCACGTCGAACACCCCGGCCACGGCCAGCGAGCCCGGCGTGCCGGCGGGGATCGGCGTTCGGGCGATACCCACCAGATCGCCCTGGACCACGACATCGCCCGCCGCACAATCGGCCGACGGCGTGTAGTCGATCGTGTGGCCATCCTGGATGAAAACAGCCGTAGGCATTGAAGTGATCTCCTATTCCTGGGTTAGACGTGTTGCCACGTCTTGTTTCGCACGATTGACCAAACATTTGTTTTCGTTACACCATACAGAGCGGCCAAGCGGCCGAGCGAAACCTCTGGATACAACCGGCGAATTACTCGGACATCGTCGGCTGTCAGCTTCGCCCGTTGATTTGCCTCGCCTCGGCAGTGGGCCGTGCCGTGCAACCCCCTCTGCCAACAGTGCCGGATGTTTTCACGGCACGTGACGTACTCGAGGTTGGCCACCGAGTTATCCAGCTTGTCACCGGACTTATGATTGACCTGGTAACCATCAGGTCGCGGACCAAGGAATGCCAATGCAACGGCGTGGTGGACTTTCATCGTCCGGCGCGTTCGGCCAGGCAGGCACACGCCGAACAGCAAGTACCCCTTCGTGTCTGGGGAGCACTTCAGAATCCTTCCTCGACGCCTCCCAACCGAACTGGTCTGGATCGGTTCACTCCGCACGCGGCCAAGGTTGCTCACGCTGTAAAAACCGTCGCACCCCGGGATACACCGCCAGGTTTCCTGGGGCGCAGCGATCGGAAACGGTTGCGGCGGAGCCCAAGAGACAGCGTCTGTCTTTGTGACGAGGTCGGGTTCCATTTGCCCTACTCCCCCTTCATCTTCACCCCTCCCCTGGGGTCCTGCCTGGCCACGCCGAAATCATGGTAGCCCCTGGCCTGAATCCCCAGCACATTGAAGTCCGCGTCGGCCGTCTCGATCGTCGGGCTCTCCTGGCCGTTGAGGAACGCCACCTCGATCACCGGCAGGTCGTCCGGCGTGGCCAACAAGTACCAGGCCTTGCTGGAACTGCCCGGATATTGGCTGCTAGACAGGTAGCGGCTCACCTCCACCCGGAACTTGCCCTGATGCGGGTTGGAGACCGGGTACTTCGTGCTGGATGTGGTGTCCCGGAGATCCATCGACTTGAAGAGCTGCGAGCCGATGGCCGAAAGAGCGGTGGGCACCAGCAGGATCGCCGGCATGATGCCAATAGGTTTGCCGTCGGAGTCCACCTGGTCCATGAACGCCACCTCGGCCTTGGTCAGGCCGTCGATGGAAAGGGCTGTGTCGGCCCCCTCCAAGTAGTTCTTGTTCCCTGCGGAGAAGAAGCCGGCGTTGTCCAGAAAGGTCTTCCAGAAGACGTCGTTGATCTTGAGACCCGAACCGCGGCCGAGCTTCCTCGGCACGGTGGTGATCGCCCCCAGGTCGTCGTTGATGATGTCCCGGCGGTCGATCGACAGGACCAGGCCGTAGGTGTCGGCCTTGTTCGTATAGGTCTCGTTGCCCAACGTGCCGTGCTTGAGCTCCCCGCCCGGGGCGACCTGCTCGTACTGGTCCGTGCCGATGAGCCGGTAGCTCGTCACCGTCTTGAAGTCCGAGACGTTCCGCACCGCGCAGATGTTCCGCCAGGTGCGTTCGACGGAGAAGAAGCCGTCCAAGAGGAACTTATTGGCCACGTTGGACAGGATGCCGCCGATGTCGATGGTCGAGAAACCAGCCTCCAACTCGGGCCGGAAGGCGAATCGCAGCACGGCGCGGCTGTCGCGGAAGTTCCGGCCCGGGTAGCCGTTGGCCCAGGCGGCCTCCAGAAGAAGCTCCTGGAGACCGATTCCGCCGCGGAACCGGCGCGTGGCTGCCTCCAAGGTCGGCTCGTCGAAGAGTTCCTCCACCTGGGCAGCCTTGGCCGTGAGCATGCAGGCAGCCTCGAGCAGTCGGCCGGTCACGACCTCGGGGCTGCGGACCTGCACGGCCGGGGCCTTGGGACGCTCTTCTCGCAAGACCGCCAGCGCCGTGCGACTGATATCCCAGTGTTCCTGGATCGCCTGGGTCTCGATGTCCGGGTGCTTGCCGCCGCAGACCATGCGGATGGCCAACACTCGCGTGGCTTCAGCGGCCTGCGCGTCAGAAGCTTGGGGCTTGGGGCTGGGGACTTGGGGGTCGGGCCCAGAATCGCCTGCGTCCGCCGCGACGTGGGTGTCCGCAGGCTCGCCAGGCTGCACTTGAGGATTCGTGTCGGAAAGGCTCTCCATCGCTTGGTTCTCCTCCTTGTTTGCTTGCAGGCCGGCCGCGGCCAGGCTGGCACTGGTCGCCCCGTCGGCCCCCAGGTCCACGAAACTGATCTCGCCCAACGTGGCCTTGCGGACCACGTTGACCGGCCCGGCGAACTGGCGGCCGTTGACCAGCACCTTCTGGTTCTCCTTGACGAACTCGAACTCTTCCACAGACGCCGCGATCGACGCCTGCCAGGGAAAGCCGTTGCGGGCACTGGCGACGATCTCCCGGGCGGCCTGCGTGTCGCGGGAGACAATGCCCGTGGCCACTAGGCGGCCGTCCTCGATGCGGATGGCGTCGGTGTGCCCCACGCCGCTTGCCATGTCGTGGCCGAAGCGGATCGGCCGGCTTTGCGAGGGGATCGCCAGCCCAGCCAGGTCCACGATCACCGGCCAGCGCCATCCGGCGATCCGCATCGGCCCGCCCGTGTAGGCGACCATCGAGAACCGCGGCAGCTTAGGCCGGCCATCGCCCTGGCCTTCGTCAGCAGCCTCGATCGTGATCGAGCCGGGATCGCAGACCAGGTTCAGGTAGGCCTCCGTGCGCACCTTCCCCTGGCGCTCGCAGACCGCCCGGCGCTGCGCCGCATCTGGAAACTCTTCGACCATGACCGGATCGCCCATGCACCGCTCGATGAACTCGTCATGGGATTCGTCCGGCTTACGCTGCGGCAGCGGCATTCGTCGGTTCCTCCTCTTGGTCCTCCTCGTCCGTGTCCTGGTCATCCGATGCGGGCTCGGGCACTGTCTGCGTGGGAGGGAGCCCAAGCTCGCGCATCAAGAGCAGTTCCTTGGCCCGTTGGCGCAGGGCCTCTTCCCAATCGCGGCCCTGCCGGGCGTATTCGTAGGCCAAGGTCGTGGTGTGGCTGGCCAGGCGCGTGGCCTGGGCCGTGGCCTCCTTGGCCGGGTCCACGTGCTCCTGGCCGTCCCAGAACCACTGGTGCGGCCACTCAGGCATCGGCCCCAGGTTCTCCGGCCAGAGCTCTGGAATCAGCACCGCCTCGTCGAGCCAAGCGGCCAGCACGCGATCCAACACCACGGCCTCAAGGTGGGCCTGCTCGACACGGATCGACTTGAAGTACGTCTGGTGGTCCAGCCGGCCGGAGGCGTAGTTGTAGCCGCTACTGTTGCCCGCTGCGACGCAGTACGGCATCGAGAGGCAGCGGGCAATCTCGTTGAGGATTTCGCGCTTGAACTCGGCATAAGTCGTCGCGGGCTGCTCGGCCTGGAGCTGGCTCATCTTCCAGCCGCCCGGCATGGTGACCAGGGCGCGTTGTTCCAGTTCGATCGGCTCGAACGGCTCGGCCGCGTCGGCCTCGCCGCCCGGCGGGGCGTCGGTGTAGAGGATGCCGGCGAAGTCGGCTGCCGTCTCGGCGGCGGCGATCACGGCCAGCGTGAACCGCCGGAGCTGGGCGAAAAGCGGCAGGGCCGGCATGATGTCGGGGATGCCACGGAGTTGGCCAGGGCGGTCCATGCGGAACCAGTGAATCACCGACTCGGCCGGCAGGCGGTCGTACTGGAGGCCCAAAGCCACGAGCGCGTCGCCCGGGTGGTGACGCAGCACGTGATACTCGACCGGGTTGCCGCTCGAATCGAACACGATCCCATCGACGGCATTGGCGCCAAGGGCGCCCAGGTCCGGCGTGGTTACCTGGTCGGCCTCGACCAGGCGCAGGTCGAGTTTCACCTGGGTGGCCAATCGCGGGTTGCTGGTCAGGATCGCAAAGGCCTCGCCGTCCTGGGCCCGGGCCATGCGCATGGTGCGGAGCTTTTCGGCCAAGTTCACCGCCTTGGCCCAGCGGGCGAACTCCAATTCGATCCGCCGGTTGGCCTCAGCATTGGCGGTGAGCATCTGGAGCCTGGGGCCGGTCCCGATCGTGTCGTTAGCCAGCGTGAGTACGATCCCCCGGGCGTAGGAATTGTTGCTGACCTCATACCTGGAGCGGTTGCGCAGGATGCGACGGACCTCGGGGCTGTTGGCCGCCCGGGCCGAAAGCCCATCGGCGGCCGCCCAGTGCCGGCGGTTGTCTTCGGTGGTCGCCGCCGCGTCGTAGCGGCCTCGCAGGGCAATCGCAGGCCGCCACGAACGCGGCTGACGAGTCACCGGGGCGGCCTTGCTTGGCCACAAAGATCGCATCCATGCAAACATTCAACTTATCCCCGGCAGGACGCGATTTCTAAGCAAACCACGCCTTGCCTTGCCGCACCGAGCCCAGCCATGCCGAGCCGCACCGAGCCACGCCTAACCCTGCCGCGCCAACCAAATCGAGACTCAGACCGTCCCCGGCGGAACGAACTTGCCGAAACGCAGGCCGCGGTGTTTCCGCTGTACCGCCTCCGCGGACTGCAAGTAACGGGCGGCCGCTACCTGGTCGGGTAGCGGATGCTGCTCGACACTGCCCGCGTCGCCGGCCACCTTGGCCGGCCCCTGGGCGTTCTGGCGGATGGTGTCGTCGAGGTTGTCGGCCACCTGGTTCGTCTCCGGCAAACGCGAGCCTGTTTCACGGGAATGCCCAGCCAAGGCTTGAACATCCCCCTATTACTTGACCTACCCGGCGCAAGGCCGAACTGTCGGACTTTTTCGCCCGGAATTCCGAAATCGTGCTACATCTAGCGATCCGGGCCTACCATGCGAGGGGCAAGCTCGTAAGTGACCATCCGCCTGCCGCAATGCCGGCACACCTTGCGGCGGCGGATGCGGCCGCTCGGCAACGGCTCGGTGTGCGTGGTGCGCAAGTGGCGGCACCCGCACCGGGGGCAGGCGATGCCACGCTCCGGCTTTGGGGCTGGGGGCGTGCCGCTTGGGACTTGGGATGCGTCATCCATGATGGCCTCGTCTCCTTCGCTGAAGTTCCGCGAAGCTGACCCGCCGGCGATCCTTGTCAGGCTCCGCACGCATTCCCGCTAGTGAAACTCCCTGGATCGACGCGGCCACCGCGCAGCCCACCAGGCAGTCCAGCCAGTGGTTGTCGCCGGCCGACACGCGCAGCTTCCATTCGTCCACGGTCCGGCCGCGGCCCTCGGTCTTCACGCGGTACTCGGCCGTCACGTGCTCGGCGAAAAGCCGGTGCTCGTCCGGCCGATCGCCAAAGAGCGAAAGACACCCCCGGTCGCCCATCGCCACGGCCAGCCGAGCGTAGACGAACGACTTCCAGAAGTTGGTGTCGTAGACACAATAGCGCACGGCCCGACGGCCCTGGACGTTGGGGATGCGCCAGCCCAGCCCGCAGCGGTCCCCCGGCTTGCGCTGATAGTCGTTCAAGGGGCGGCTCGATGCCCCGATGAACCGCCCGTGGCTGGGCATCACCACGGCGGCGTGAGCCGATTGCCGGCAGAACTGGTAGACCACATCCGTCGATTGGCCCCAGTTGGCGTCGATCAAACACCGCTCGATCCGCAGGCAGGCCCCATCGTCCCTGCGGAACTCGCGGGCCAGGTAGTCGGCGGTGAGCGTCTCCAGTCCGGCATAGATCGCCCCTTCCACGCCAGCGGCCTTCGTTAACGCCGCCAGCGTGGGCCGGGCATCGCGGAGCGTGAAGTACGGCCGATGTTGTTTCGGGTAGGTCCCGTAGTCGATCACGTAGCCCGTAAAATCGTCCTCCCAGGCCGCCACCACGAAGAACAGCAAGTTCTGCTGCACGTCGATGAACATCACGAGGTGATTGCACCCGAGGGGCACCTCGCCCCGGCGAAGGCGGTTGAGCTTGGCGGCGATCTCGTCGGCCGTAAGGTCTGCATCTTGGGCCGACTCCTCGGGCAAAGGCTCGTTCTGGTACTCGGCCCAGAACGCCCGCTCGTCCTGGAGCTTCAGGTTCATGGCGTGCTGTACGGCCGAAAGCTCGTCGTGGTTGTAGCGCTCGGGCCAGGCTACCACCGCCCCTTCATCCATCGCCTCGCGATTCTGGCGGTAGAACTCCGTCGCCTCTTCGCCGTGCCCACCGCGGCGAAAACTTTCGGCACGCAGTTCGGCATATTTCTGCCAGAGCTTCTCGTTGGTCGGGAAGCTGTAGACGAGCTTCGTGCGCTCGCCGTTCCACTCCGGGTGCTTGTCGCGATTCAGGATGTTGTCGGCCATGTCGCCCGGGCGAATCACCGTGCAGGGCATGATCCCGCTGATCTTCTTGCCGGGCCCCGCCAAACCAAGCACCGCCCCCGCCAAAATGCTCTCGCGCGTGGCGCACTGCGAGAGACTCCGGGCCGACTCGTCGGTTTGGGGATCGTCGAGCACGACCAAGCTGGGCCTTACCGTGTGCCCGTCGGCCCGCTTGTATTTCATGCCCCGGATGCGGCCCGTCAGGCCCGCCACCTTGATGACCACGCCCGAGGCCTTGCTTCCAGGGATGGTGGGCAGGACGATCTCCCGGGCGGTCCAGCCGATGTGCGTCCGCTCGCCCTTGTAAAGCTGCCCAGCACAGCGATTGGCGATGCCTTCCAGGCAATGGATCGGGTAGACCACCTCAGGAAAATCTTCCAAGAGCAGGTCGCTACCGTCCAGTTCCATCTTGATCGACTCGAGCATGGCAATCGCGTGGCCTTCGTCCGAGCCGATCAGGCAGACGAACTCTCGATGGCCGTAAAGCACGGCCCAGAGACAGGCGGTCTCCGCTAGGCTGGACTTCCCCGCCCCCCTGGGCATGGCCATCGCAAAGAGTCCACCGCGAAGCACCGCCTGCTCGATCTTGGCCATGACCTTCAAGTGATCCGGCGACCAGGGCAGGTGGAAGGTCATCGGGAAATACTGCTCGCAGAAGAAGCGGAAGTCGCGCTCGGCCCGCTCTTTCCGCTCCGGGTTGACGACGGCCGGCAGCTCGCCGATGTCCCGGCCGGCAAGCGACAGGGCTTTATTGCGTGCCGCGGCGCGCTCCTTGAGCTTCTCGTAAGGGTCGCCCTCGGGCTCTCGTCTTGGCGCGTGCCGCAGTTCCACGAGCCACGCCGCGTAGCGGAAGAGGTCCACCGTACGCCCATCGCCGATACGAAAACCCGCCCGCGTGCGGTGGCGGTGCAACTGCCGCTCGTCCAAGACCGTGCCCAGCGGCGTGGAGTTGACCAGCCGGCACAGCTCGCTGGGACGCAATCGCCTGGGGTCAATCGCCACGGCCCATCTCCTTCACCAGCCAGGCCACGTAGTGGACCAGGTTCATCGTGCCCTCGGCGTTCGTCGGGGCCCCGGCGTCGATGTCCGCTTGGAGCATTTCCACGGTGACCGCCTTCGGGCCGGCGGCCGACAACAGCCGGGCCATGTCCTCCAGCCGTAAGGCCTGGGGGTCAAGCGGGCTACCGTGCCGTCCTTGGGCGCTGGTGTCCGTCATCGGGTGCTACGCCTCCGCCGAGAAGTATTCCGGGAATTCCGTGCGATGGGGCGAAAAATCCGCTTGATGCGCTGGCCGAAACATGGCTTGTGTGTCATGGCGTAGAGGCAATCCCCGTTTTCCCCCTGTTCCCAGGAGCGATGCGATGAAACGCGAAGAGGTACAGATTGGCAAGGTCTACATTGCCAAGGTCTCGGGCAAGCTGGCTTCCGTGCGGATCGACGGCGAGAATCGCCACGGCGGCTGGGACGCCACGAACCTGGCCACCGGCAAGAAGGTCCGCATCCAAAGCGCCCAGCGCCTGCGGGCCGAGGCCGACAAGTCCAAGCGTGGCGGTCGGACGGGCGCGCAAGTCCACGCGCAACCGGCCGCCGAAGGGGTTGTTCCCGACAGCGCCACGCCAGGCGACGCAGCGAAGCCGCGCACGCGCCCCACCAAGGGCCAGCCCAAGCCCAAGCGCCCAAGCGCCCTGGACGCCGCCGCCCGGGTGCTGGAAGAAACGGGCCAGCCGATGACGGCCAAGCAGATCGTCGCGGCTGCCGAGGCCAAAGGCTACTGGAAATCGCCCGGCGGCAAGACGCCCGACCGGACGCTCTACGCGGCCATCGCGCGGGAAATCGCCACCAAGGGGGCGGCGGCCCGCTTCCGCAAGGCGGAGCGGGGCAAGTTCGCCCGGGCGTAGCCCGTACCGCGGCCAACCCCCGTCTGGCCCCTGCGTCCCGGCTCCCGCCCGGGACGCCACACGCGGCCACTGTGGGCCCCACGTGGCCAGCACAGCGCCACACCCTCGCCCTGGCCCGGCAACGCCGCCGCCCGCCGTGAGCCCCCATCTTCCGGCAGGCCGGCCGAAAGCGTTAGTCCCCTGCCGGCCACAAGCGTTAGGCGGTGCTACGAAGTCGCCCGAAAGTATTCCGAAAAATCCGGCCCACGAGGCGGGAAATCCGCTTGATGTTCTCGGCCGTTCATGGCTCCTGTGTGATGTACAAACGAATAGCATCCGCCACCAGCCAGGAACCCCGCCATGAACGCCACGGAACTGACCTTCGGGATCGAGATCGAAACGATCGCCCCCGATAGCGCCGTGCAGAACGACGGCCTGCGGATCGGCCCCTACCGCCACGGCATCCAGGTCCCGTACCTCCCGGCCGGCTGGAAGGCCGAAGCCGACGGCTCGATCGACAATGGCCACGGGGGCCACAAGTGCGAGATCGTAAGCCCCGTGCTGCGGGGCGAAGAAGGCATCCGCCAGGTAATCGAGGTCCTCGAAATCCTCGAAGCCAAAGGCCATCGGGTCAACGCCTCCTGCGGGGTTCACATCCACGTCGGGTGGCGGCGCGATTGGCCGAGCGAGGCCTTGGCCCGCTTGGTCACCATCGTCGCCTACCTCGAGAAGGGCCTCTATGCGATCACCGGCACCAAGTCCCGCGAGCGGGGCCGGTACTGCGGCGGGGTGCGGAAGTACGGAAGCGACAAGACGGCCAAGCCCGCCCTGGACCGCGATCGCTACCACGCCTTGAACCTTACGAACCTGGCCCGCGGCACCAAGGACACCGTGGAGTTCCGCGTATTCAGCGGCTCGCTCAACCCCACCAAGGTCGTCGGGTGGATTCAGGTCTCGTTGGGCCTGGTCGAGCGGGCCTTGGCGGCCAAGCGGATGCCCACCTGGGCGCCGAAGGCTCCCATGGGCGGCTGGAAGAAGTCGGGCCCGGGCCAGAGCGAGACGGAACGTCTTTTGGGCTACCTGGCGTGGGGCCGCGGGTACGCCCGCATCCACGGCGGCAAGCAGTACGGATGGATTTCGGACGCCATCCCCCAGGACGAAGTGAAGGCCGAATTTCGCCGCCTGGCCCGCAAGTACGACGCCATGCCCTGAAGCCGAAACGTCTGCATGGATGCGGGCGTCGCGGCCGGATGGGTGCCGGCCGCCTGACGAGGCAACCCAAACCGAAGCGACGAAGGGACCAGAATCATGACTAAGCATGCAAACTTCCACGAAACCAAACCAGCCGCCACCGTGCAGATTCGCTACAGCCCGGGGCCAGCCCGAAATGCGGCCAAGGACGAGCCATGGGTGGTCGAGCTCCTCACGGATGAGGGGAAGTGGGTCAATTGTTGGCCGGAATCATTCCGCCGGCTGAGCGAAGCCGGCGCCCGCGCGGCTGAGCTGGCCGCCCAGCATGGCGTCCCCATCTACATGGTGGCAAAAGACTATTGCGGAGAGTTCCGCGCTCGTGTCGAACTCGAAAAGGCTGGACCGACCGCCTGACGAAGCAACGCAAGGAGCCCAGCCATGAACGCATTCGTACTGCGATGGACGGAAGCCGCCCCGCGGGGCGGGCGGCTGATTACACGTGAGAAACGCTTCCGCACCCGCACCGCCCGCGACCACTGGGCCGCGTTGGTGGCGGAGCGTCCGAGTTTCATCCGCTTCGAGGCTTGGCTCGACGCCCCCGAAGAAGCCCCAGACGACGGCGACGCCCAGTAGAGAACGACCATGTGCGGCATCTTCGGATTCCTGAGCAAAGACGGACGCGGGCCGGACTTGGCCCGTCTGCGGCGGATCGCCGCCGAAACCGAGACCCGCGGCCGCCATGCCTTCGGCCTGGCGTGGGTCGACGCCGATGGAAATGTCCACACCTTCAAGCGCCCGGGCGCAGCCACGGCCCGCCTGGGCGACCTGGAGGCCTGCCGCGGCGCTGTAGCGATGGTGGGCCATTGCCGCTGGGCCACCCACGGCGATCCCCAAGACAACCGCAACAACCATCCCCACCCGGCCGGCCGCGGCTGGATTGTCCACAACGGCGTGGTCCGCAACTACCGCGAACTCTTGCGTCGCTACGGCCTGCGGCCCAAGACGGATTGCGACAGCGAAGTGCTGGGACTGTTGATGATGCGCCGGGCCGGGCCGCTTGTGGAGCGGGCCGCCTGGGCCGTGGCTCAAGCGGAAGGCCCCTTGGCCTTGCTCGGCCTGTGGCGAAAGCCCGTGCGGCTCGTGGTCGTCCGCCGCGGCAACCCGCTGTGCTTCTCGGAAACGCCCGGCGGGTTCTACTTCGCCAGCCTGCCCGCGGGGCTGCCGGGCCGGGTGTTCTCGGTCGCCGACGAGTACGCTGGCGTGCTGCGGCTGGAACGCGGCTCGGTCAGGCATCATCGGCTCTCGATTCTCGCGTAGACGCATCAGAAATCCTTTCCATGGGCCGCTGCGGCCTTCTCTTCGGCCAACTCCGTCTCACTTACGAACCGCACCGGCTTGCCAGCGGCGCGGGCGATGGCGATCTCGGCTTGGACACCCCGGCTGTGCTGCCAGCCGTCGAGCTTAAGCACCCACAGTTCGTCGCAGGCGGCCAAGAGCCGCCGGTCCTGCCTCTCCCAGAAATCCCAGTCCACAGGCAGGCCATGCTGGGCAATCGAGTGGCTCTGGGCAATGGGCGACAGCACAACATGGCCCTGCCGGATGAGTTCCGCGGCGGCACGGCAAGCAGCCTCGAAACGCTCTTGGCGCACGGCCGCGTCGGGGTGCGAGTAGGGCGATGCGAGATACGCCAGCTTACTTGCTCCCATCGGTCACCACCTCCTGCACCGCAATCCGCTGGGCCTTCTTGCCCGTGAAGTTCTCGAACCTTTGGACGATCACGTCGCAGTACAACGGATCGAGTTCCATCAGGAACGCCTTGCGGCCGGTCTGCTCGGCGGCGATCAAGGTCGAACCCGAGCCGCCGAACAGATCGAGCACGTTCTCGCCCGCCAGCGACGAGTACTGCATCGCGCGGACGGCCAGCTCCACTGGCTTCTCAGTTAAGTGCCGCATCTTCTGCGGGCTGACCTTCTTGACGTGCCACAGGTCGGGCACGTTGTTCGGGCCGAAGAAGCGGTGGCCAGCCCCCTCCTTCCAGCCGTAGAACGCGAGCTCGAAGCACCCAAGAAAATCTTTTCGGGTCAAAACGGGATGCTCTTTGTCCCAGACGATGCCTTGGGAGAAGTAGAGCTTGTGCTCCCGGAGCACTGGGGGATAGTTACCAAGGTTCGCGTAGCCGCCCCAGACGTAGAAGGCATGGCCGGGCAAGAGCACGCGAGCCATCTGGCCGAACCAGGCGTGCAGGAGCCGGCTGAACTCCTCGTCCGAGACGAAGTCGTTCTCCAGCGGCCGGTCCTTGGCCCGCAGCTTGCGGTGCGTGGCCTGCGCCTTCTCGGGATGCCGGGCCACGTCCATCGCCTGGTGATGAAGCACCCGCTGCCGCCGGCGCCCGCCCTGGAGTTCTTCCGCGCTCGGATACGAACTCAAGCCCGCGGCGATGGCATTGTTGCTTCGGGGCTCGACCCGCACGTTGTACGGCGGGTCGGTGTTCACAAGGTGCACCGGGTTGCCATCCAGGAGCCGGTCCACGTCCTCCGCCTTGCCCGCGTCGCCGCACAGCAGCCGGTGCTCGCCCAACAGCCACAGGTCGCCGGGCCGCGTGATCGGCTCGTCGGGCGGCTCGGGCACCTCGTCCGGGGCGCACAGGCCCTCTTTCACGCCGGGATCGAGCAGCTTGGCCAGCTCCTCTTCCGAGAAGCCCAAGAGGCCCAGGTCGTAGTTCATCCCCTGGAGTTCGCCCAACTCGATCGGCAGCAGCTCGTAGTTCCAGTCGGCCAGCTCGGCCGTCTTGTTGTCGGCGATGCGGTAGGCCTTGACCTGCTCGGGCGTGAGGTCCTTGGCCACGTGGACGGGCACCTTCTCCAGGCCCAGCTTCTGGGCTGCCTTGTAGCGGGTGTGGCCGCAGATGATCACCCCGTCGGCGTCCACCACAACGGGTTGGCGGAATCCATACTCCCGGATAGACCGGGCCACGGCATCCACGGCCTGGTCGTTCTGCCGGGGGTTCTTGTCGTAGGGCCGCACACGGCCCAGTTCCCAAAGCTCGATCTTCATGCGTGCTTCCTTGCTCCTCAAACTCCTGACCACGAAAAGCAACTCTCGCTATGCCC
>NZ_BAAHYX010000002.1:0-51017 GCF_054657335.1 Thermopirellula anaerolimosa | reverse complement strand
GATTGCGTGCTGGAATGTCGATCATTTCGGGCATCGCTTCCTCGAAGTGGCACACGCCCAGGACGTTCCATGCCGCGTGGGCCAAGTGATCTTCCGAATCGTCGCCCGCTAGGTATAGGTAGATGTGCCGGATGGCGTGATTGAGCATGACGCTGGCCGGGATGCCTTTCTGCCAGTTGTGCTCGCCGTACTTGGCTGCCCCTTCGGCGCAGGTTTCGGCCAGGCGACGTAGGCCGATGGGCGTGATCAAGTCCCAGCGCTCGCCGTCGGCGTCCGTGCCGCGCACCGCGCCGGTGGCGAAGCGGGTGACACCTGATCGCGGCAGAGTGCCCACGCCGTAGACGCTGACGTAGGGTTCTTCATGCTGTTCGGTGCTCATGTGGGGCTCCTGGCCACGACGAAATCAGGAAACACCTCGTCGATCTTGAACACCACGAACCGGGAACTGCCATCGAGGTTCTCTTTCAACTCGCCCGGCCAGTCGTGGTGGGTCGCTTGGTACCACCGCACCCAACGGCGGAAGACGTCCAGGTCCCCCAGAAACCACGCCGCCAGCGCGGTGCCATCCTGGCTAGCGAAACCGTAGAAGAGATAATCCCCCCAGCCGGCGAGCAGTTTGTCGATCTCGGTCGCGACCCCGCTGGGCCGCGAACATCGCAACGTGAATTCATCCCCGTACAGACGCAGGTATTCGTGCTGGCGGACCCGACAGGCGATGCGCATGTCGCCAGCCAGACGCAACGTGATCAAATCCGTGTTGTGGAAGGCGTCCTCGGCCACGTCCGCCTCGGCGATCAGGTGCTCGCCTACGATCCGTTTGATGGCGGGGATGAACCGGTCGGACCAGGCCTTGTCAGACTTCCAGTTCTTCATGACGCCAGTGCTCTTCCGCCAGCCTGTGGACCGCCTCGGTCGCGACCCCATGCCATTGCGGCTCCAGGTCGATTCCGAAGAAGTCGCGCCCTGTCTGGTAGGCTTCCACGATCGTGTTGCCGCTCCCCATGAACGGGTCGACCACGGTCTGGCCAGGCTCGGTCACCGCCTCGATCAGTTGCCGCAGCAGGTCCCGCGGCTTCTCGCAAGGATGCTCACTTGCGGGCGGATCCTTGCCGTAGAGGACGTCGGCCACGCGTTGTTGTAGCCTGGGCTGGCCCTTGACGGCGTGGAGGATGCGTTCATGCTTCGGGGCGAAGCAGCCGGCCAGATCGCCGGTGCCGTGGTTGGGTTTGACCCAAATGAGACTACCTTTGAGGGTGAACCCTGCCTCTTCGAGGACTTGCCGGAACTCGGGCTCGTGACGCCAGCCGGTGAACACCAGGCAGGTGGCGTGGTCGGCCATGCGGGGGTACGCTTTGGCGAGCACGTCTCGAAGCAGGGCCAACGCCTGGTGCTTCTCGTCACCGGCGATCTTGGCCTTCTTGGGGGTCACCACCCGGCGGTGGCTTTGGAACTCCACGCCGTAGGGCGGGTCGGTCAACAGGGGCAGCGAGAACCCCGGCGTCAGGATCAGGTCGCGGGCATCCCCGCAGCGGAGCTTCTTGGTCTGGCTCTCCAGGAAGGCCAACCGTTGTTGTTCCCGTTGGAGCCGCAGGGCCTCCTGCTCTTTGGCGTCGGCTTCGGCCCGCAGCCGGGCGGCTTCCGCTTCCTCTTGGCGACGTTTCCGTTCGACGACCTGCCGCAGGGCGTGGCTGACGGCCGACTCGGTCCGCGCATGCTCGTGGGCCAGGACTGCGACGAACCGCTCCCGCCAGATTCCTTCGGGCAAGGAGTGGTACGCCTCCTCGGCCATTCGGATGAGCGCTTTCCAGCGCCACGCCTTCCTGACCACGCGTGCAGCGTCCGCCGTGCTGCTGGTGGAGGATCCGCGATGCTGGTGAGGATGTCTGTCATCATCTTCGGTCGGCATGTGAAACCGTACCAGGGGAAAAATATGCGACGTCGCATACGACGGCAGAAATCGCCTCAAGATGCCCTTCATCGAAGAGGCCGTCGCATACAGCCTGTTTTGCAGCTTCTGGTAGTGAGGTGTGCCATCGAATGCGGCGTGAAACTGTGGATTGATCCCACCCTTTCGCGTCAGCGATCCGCTGTTGCGTCCAGCCTTCCTGCGTGGCAAGCCGGTGGCATTCGGCCCACACGTCCAGGAGGCTCACGGGCGTGTGGTATTCGTCGTTCTCATTGTCCTCGTCCGCCTTGCGGCTGATCTGGTCCTCGGAGAGGCCGAGGTGGACAAAGACCGGGACGGGCGTAGGCCGGCGATTCGGGCCGCCTCCAGGCGCGCTGCGCGAGATTCTACTGGCCGTTGACTTCCACGCCCCACAGGCTCCGCGTCCGCTCGAACCCGTTGCGCCGAATCCGTTCCGCCAGACGCCGCACCTGTTCCGGGTCGCGTCGCTTCCGTGTGTTGAACCGGCTGTGGACACACCGCTCGATGTCGGCGTCCACCAGCCGTATGGGAACCGTCCCTGTGGTTTCGCCGCATGCAGTAGCCATGTCGGATTCCATTCAGAAAGACCTCTCGCTCGCAACCATGTTTGTAATGGTTTTTGCCTCATTCACGGCCTTGCCTCCATTCAGAACGGAACGCCGTCCAAGTCGTATTCCGTGTTGCCGATGGGCACGGGCTCCGGCTTCGGGCCCAGCGTGTAGCCGACGATGCGGTCGTACTTCTCGCCGGCGATGGAGCGGACCACGATCTTCTCGGTCCACGCCACGCCGCCGCCCTCGGCGATCTCGACGGCCCGCTGGGCCGTGTCGGGTATCGGGTCGGGCGAGCGGCGTCGCCACCACTGCTCAGCCTTCCATCGGGCATAGCCGTTGTGCTCGAAGCACACCCATTCGGAAACGTAGGTGAACTGGCCGATCTGGTAATCCACTCGCATGGTCTTGGGGGCCTCCGGCGGGGCGTCGCGCTTGGTGTGGACGCTGTAGCGGATGTCCAAGACCTCGTACTCGGTGTCCGTCACTTGGCCGGAGAGCACGCCGGCGGTGCCGGCCCGGGCGTCGTGCCTCTGGCGATCAGGCGGCGGGAACTCGTAGCCGCACTCCGGGCAGGTGGCGTAGCCGGCGGCGATGACCGATAGACACTCGGGGCACTCCTTGGCCGGGGCTTCGCCCGTGCCGCGCCCGGGCGCGTCGGGCATCGTGAGTTGATCCACCGGCCCGTGGCGCAGTGCGTTGCCGCCGAAATCCAAGACCAAGGCGTTTTGCTTGCCCGGATGCAGCCGGAACGATCTCCCGACCATCTGGTAGTAGAGCCCCGGCGACATCGTGGGCCGCAGGATGGCCACGCAGTCGATGTTCGGGGCGTCAAAGCCCGTGGTCAGCACGTTGACGTTGACCAGGTATTTCAGCGGGGCCTGCGGCAAGAGGCCCGGAGCCGTCTCTCTGCGGAACCGGGCGATCAATTCCGCCCGCTCGGCGCTAGGCGTTTGGCCGTCCAGGAAACCGACTTCTTGGCCGGATATTTCGGCCAGCACGCGGGCCACGTGCCGCCCGTGGCGCACGCCGGAGGCGAAGACCAGCACGCTTTGGCGGTCGTGCGTGTAGGCGACGATCTCGCCGCAGGCCGCGGCCACGAGCCGGTCGTCGTCCATTAGGTCCTCGACCTCGTCGGCCACGAACTCGCCGCCGCGGACATGGAGCCGCTCGAAATCGGCCTTGTTGATTCCCGCCTTCGTGACCAGCGGGCAGAGATACCCGTCGCGGATCAACTCCCGCACACCCACCTCGTAGCAGATGTGGTTGAGCACGCCCTCCGGCGTACAGATCGGCCCGCTTGACAAGCGGAACGGCGTCGCCGTCAGCCCGATCACACGCAGGTGCGGGTTGACGACCTTCGCCTCGGCCAGGAAGGTGCGGTACATCCCATCGGCCTCGGTGGGGATCAGATGACAGTTGTGTGCAAGAACCCCGCCAGCGTAGTAAGTAGGGTGTCCCGAGACTTGCAGATTGAACACAGCCACAGGGCTTTGGCATTCGATAGCCGTAATACGCACCACCCGTTGCGAAGCAAGACTGCCGTCTTTCGCTTGTCGGCGTTGTGCGTCGCCAGTGTCCGATGCGATATTCCGTCGAGCTCGATGGCGATCTTCTTCTCCAAATGGGCGATGTCGATCTTGAGATTCTTGGGCAGTCCCGGAGGACGCGGATGTCCAACTGAAACCGTCACTTCGGCCTGCCATTCGGGGCCCAGTATCTTGAGAAGCTGAACCTGCGGCGTGGTGAGTCGTCCGTTCCCGCCACGTTCGACGGGCGCATGCCCGATCTCCTTGAGCGTCCGTCGGAGTCGCTCTCGAACTCCCGGAATCCACATCGCATTCTCGACCTTCTTGGCGCAGGAGATCGAGCAGAACCGCTGCCGTCGCCAGTCCTTCTCGCGCATGTAGCTGATTAGCTTGCCCATCGAGTCCAGCTTGATCCAGGGACGGAACTCGCTGCCGCAGCATTGGCATGCTTTCCTGGCGGAGTGAATCCTGACGGACCTCCAAGGTGGCAGCTTCATTGGACGAGAAGGCCGAGGCTTCCGCCTCGATTGTGCGCCGCACTTCGCCGAGCAATACTCCTGGGCATCCCACTCGGTCTCCGACTGACACACCTTCGGGCTGCCGTCGGGGTTGATGTAGATTCTCGGATGCATTACTGTTCCGCAGTGCTTGCACGTCTTTTGGGCTAAAAAGACGCGATCCCACCTCCAGGGCCTTGGCTTCCCGCCATCCCTGTTCGGTGAAGAACGGATGATTGGGTGTGCATCGCAGGGTTCGTCCATCTTCGAACTCCAGTTCAAGCAAGCCGTTCGCCGGTCTGGCAGAGATCGCCTCCACCTCTCCCACACCGAGGGCAGTATGGACGGGCTGACCGATGGACAGGTCTTCGATGGCCGTGTCACCGCGGGGCGTGGAGATCATCGTTCCCGCCGGGAAACACTCATCGACGATCGCCAGATCGAAGGCGTCCAGCTCGCAAGCCCGCTTGTAGACCGATTGGATGCCAGCGACCACGACAGGTTTGTCGGCTTCGCGGCGATTCAGCCCCGCCGAGTAGATGCCGATGGGCACCTCCGGGCACAGCCGCCGAATCTTCTCGGCATTCTGCTCCAAGAGTTCCTTCACGTGGGCCAGCACCAGCACCCGGCCGTTCCACCTGAGCACGGCGTCTTGGACCAACTGAGCGATGACCCAGCTCTTTCCGGCCGCGGTCGGAAGCACCACCGCCGGGTTGTCGTCGCGCGTGCGCAGATGCTCGTAGACGGCCTCGACCGCAGCCTGCTGATAGGGACGAAGCGGCGTCACGTCGGCACCTCCAGCCCGTCGCACAGCACGCACCGCCGCCGGATCGTCACGACGGCTTTGCCCCCTTTCACAACGTCTCGCTTCTCGACCGAGAGCTGTTCAATCAAGCTGTCGTCCGGGTACACGCCTGCATGCTGAAGCGCATCGAGCAGCGCCTTCAGGGCGTTGTCCAAGTCGCGTCGCCGGCGATCGGGCGGATACAGCGAGACTTCCACACGGAGCGGACCGGTCAAGGGCAGTCGGTCTGCCGCATGGTCGATCCGCCGCACGGCGGTCGCCACGTCGCGGCGATACGCCCGTCCCTGACGGCTGATCAGGGTCCGCGGCCCAACTCGTCGCCAGTAATGATTGACGGACGGCGGGTAGGACAGCTCCACCGTAAGCATGCTCTTCCTTTCTTCGTGCGGAGGTGCAGGCGTGCGTCTCGCAGGGGACCGGCAGTCGCCGGTGCGTGTCCTGCAAGTCGCGGGGACGATCGTTTCGCCTTCGCCTTTCCTTTTCGGCTCCACCGGGGCGCTGACCTGTCGTCGCCGCTCCACCGCGCCGGCTCGCACGCACGCCTATGACCTCCTCGTTTCTGCCACGCCACGCCGAACCGTGCCAAACCTCGCCTGTCCAAGCCGTGCCAAGGCCCGCCATGCCCGGCCATGCCCTGTCATTGCGCGTCCAACAGATCGAATCGCATTACTTGGAACCGGCCGTAGGTGGGCCGGAAGTCGCCCACGCCGATCAACCGCCCGGCATCCGTCAGCAGGCCATGCAGCATCTCCAGCGAGACGTATTCCGGCAGATTCACCAGAAGCACGAAGGACGCCGACCAGCCGGCGCCGAGGGCCGGCCGCACGCGGGTCACTCCGTTGCGCTGCACCTGCACGCGGCAGCGATGCTCGTAGTCCCACGCCTTCACTCCCAGAGTGGCCAACGGCGTCAGGCTGACGATGGCAGCCTTCACCAAGTCCATCGCGCTTTTGCGTGGCGAGCGGGGGTCCTGCCGGTACTTGGCGGCAGCAATGATCGCCTGCCGCAGGTACTCCCCGGGGAGGCACAGTTCCCCCGCATCGTTGCGGTAGACGTAGGATTCCAGATCGTCGGCCTTCTTGGCTGCCGAACCCTTGGCCGCCTTCGCCTTGGCCTCGACCGCTTCGCAGTTCCAACGGTGGAATAGCACGTCGGCCTCGCCGCGGACCGTAACCTCGACGCGATAAGGCAACGAAAGCGCGATGGTGCCGCAGGCGCCATTGGTCGCCTCGGGCCCGATGGATTTGGGTTTGCCGTTTCCGTTGTGCATACGTTCCCCTTGCGAATGAAAAGCCATGCCACGCCTTGCCTTGCCCAGCCGCACCACGCCCGACCACGCCACGCCAAACCGGACCAGGCCTTGCCTGACCAGACCTCGCCACGCCCAGCCTTGCTGCGCCCCGTGCTATCACGGCCTCCGCCACGGCGGTGTGCTCGTCTGGGCCTGCTGCGGTCGGCCGGTCACGGCGTCTCGCTTCTCGTAGCCTTTGATGACGTTGACGACCTCGTCGGTGTCCCTACGGCGCTTACAGGTCACCCGGACCGTCAGAGGGACGCCATGTAGCTCGCAACTGTCTCGTGGAGTCAAAACGCCGGTTGCCCGGCAGATCGCCGACAGTTCAGCCCGGGCGATCTTCACCGCCAGTTCGTTGGGGTTGTCCAGGTTGAGCCGCGCCCAGAGCTGCCGGCCCTTGTACTCGCCCTCGAGGATCGTGAAGACCAGCTCCAGGTAGCTGCCGGTACCCGCCTTGTTCGGCTTCATCTCCGAGGCGGTGATCATCGCCAGGTATTTTCCGGCGGGGATGGGATCGAACGTGGTGGTGGGCTCCACCTGTGAAGCATCGAATCCAGCTAGATTGGCCATACTTTCAGGCTCCTTGGGGCTTGAGGTTGTGGTTGCTGATCGCCGCGACGAAGGCCGGCCAGGACAAGGGCAAGCTCTCCGCGATGCCATAGCGGTTCTTGGCCACCAGTTGCGGCGTCTCGTAGAGGACGAGTTCCCGCTCCTGCCCCACCAGGCGAATCGCCCCCACGAAGTCCGACCACTCGATCATCGTGTTGGCCAGGTCGGGGTGAATCTCCGGGGCGGACTTCTCCAGTTCGATCCCGTCGATCGTGGTAATCGAGCGGCGGGCGGCATGGGCCAAAAGCAGCACAGCCACGCCCGCGTTGACCAGCCGATCCAGCACCGGAAGCAGGTACTGGTAGACGTAGTTCTTCAAGACTTGCCGGCCGTTGCCGTAGCCGCCGTGCGAGCGGTTCAGGGTCTGCTTCATTCCGGCGGGCGTGCCGTCCACCCCGGCCACGTGCTCCTCGATCCGCCGCAAGAGCCAGTCGATCGAGTCGATCACCACGGTCTGGTACTCGTGGCCGCCGGCGGCTAGGCCGTCGAGCCAGGGCTCGATCTCCGGCCATGTGGCCAGATACGGCGTGCGGTGGCACTGCACATGGGCCGCGCCGTTTTCGCAATCGACGATGAGCGGCCGATCGGCCGAGGCCCCATAGGTCGTCTTGCCCGAACCGGGCGGTCCGAAAACGATGCCCTTCGGGGCGCGGAGGTGGGATTGGGTCAGGACGGTATCGGGTAAGGCCATAACGAATCTCTCCCGTGCAAAGGGAATCTCGAAGCTCAAAAAAGGCCGGTCGCCTTCGGGTGCACGCAGCGATCCTCATCCATGACATGCCTACATGGCTTCAAAAGACCCGACAGGCGACCGGCGGTCATGCGGGCAGCCAAGCCATGCCATACCCAGCCTCGCCAAGCCACGCCCGGCCCAGCCTCGCCTCGCCTAGCCCCACCGTGCCAGGTCCAGACGTGTCAAATCGAGTCGAAAAGCCGAAGGGATTCATAACCTGTCTGCCATGTATCGCTGGCCATACACCGCCGCAAACGTTCGATGGCTGCCTCGTTGTCGCGCCGCGCCTGGGCCAGGACATCCTCGTGGACCCGCCAGACGCCCGAGCGGTACGGCTCCTTCTTCTCCACAGCGATGAAGTAGACCGGCATAGGCAAGGCGATCGTTTGCGAGAGCACGGCCTGGTAGAACCCCACCTGGTGGACGTATCCGTAGCGCCGGGCGTCGGCCTCGAACCAGTCCAGGTCGTCGCAGGTCTTCAGGTCCACGATCCCCCGAAGCGGGTCGAACCAGTCCATGCGGATCTGGCACGGCATCTGGCAGTACTCGGCACGCACGACGCCCTCAGGAACGCCTTCCGAAAGCAGGTCGCAGGCCAATTGGTGCCCACGAACCCCTTCGGCCATGCGCTCAACTAGGTCGTGCTGCTGCACGGTGAGCACAGGTTTGCCCTGCTGGGCAGCCCACTCGGCAAACGCCTTGGTATTGGAACCGTAGGGTTCGCCGGTCTTCGGATTGACGGGCCCGCCGACGGCGTACTGCTCCTCAAAGGCGTCCCTGCCTTCCAGCACCAGCGTGTGCAGCGCCCGGCCCACCAGGTATGCCGGCCGGTCCTCGTCCTCGATCAGGCCCAGCTTCTTCTTGCGGTACAGCACCGGGCATCGGCGGAAGTCGGCAAGCTGGTGGCTCGTGAGGTACTCCGAGGCCTTGGCCTGGTACACTTCGGCCGGTTCGCGGATCAAGAACGAATCGGCGACCGTCATCGTGCTATCTCCATGTGCCCATAGGCATGGGGGTGCGTCAGCGGGCGACCGCACCGAGCGAGAAGGCGTCTTCGCCGAAGCGAACTTCCGTCGATCCGGCGAAGACGCTTGGGCGTGCCTCGTCGTGGACCGCGCGGTCCCCTATTGGTTAACTACCCGGTCACGAGGCGAATTGACGGAAGAGATTTCACAAGTAGTCTCGCAGTCCGGCCTGCTCGAAGCAGCGCCGCAGCTTCCGCACCCGATCGGCCAGCGTGGTGCGCGGCACGCCCAGATCGCGGGCGATCTGGGACAGGCTGTCCGTCTTCAGCCGCTGGGCCAGTTCGCCCAGCTCGGGCGGCAAGCCGGCGATCACATCGCGGACATCCATCACGAGTTCGGCCAACTCGTGCTCCTCGCGCGTGGCACGCCCGAGGCGTGCGTCCAAGTGCCGCTGGCTGATCGTTTCGGCCAGTTCGACGGGGCCTTCCTCTTCGTCCTCTGCGACTACCATGCTCAGCGAGCGGACGCTGCGGTGATCGCGTTTTTCGGCCCACTTGGCCCGCAGCAGATTCGCTGCTTGCCGTTCGACCAGGGCGGTCACGAAGGCCTGCCGGCGCCCCTGTTGGGGATCGTAGCTGGCCAAGTGCTTGAGCAGCTTCAGGCGAAGCTCTTGCTCGATGTCCTCGCGGTCGCTCCGGGTGAACCCGGGCAGCCGGGCCAGTTGGCGTGCTTTGCGGCGGATGAGCCATTCGGCGAAGCTGTCGAGGACCGGCTCGGTGCCTGGCTGGGCGGGTAAGCCGGAACGGGGGTGCAGATTGTTTGCACTGGTCATACTGCAAACTCCTCAACGTGGGTGATTTCCCGCCGTGCCCGATGCACGGCGTCACCCCCCGCGGGGCTTGCAGCAAGTGCGCAAAAAAATCCTGCGGCATCGCGCAACTGGCGGTGCCGCAGGAGGATATAACGCCGGAAAACCGCTCTTGCAGTTGCACGAAATCGGTGCAACTGCAACCGGTCAAGATCGCCCCCGGCTGCCCGCCGGGGTCTTCCACCTCATGATAGCCTCCAAGTCCTGGGCCGTCTGCCAATACAACCGCAGTTCGCGGGCATCCCGGTCCCTCAGGCACCGGCTCACGTCAGCCTCGGTCAGGCCGGTACGCTCGGCCAACTGCTTCTGGCTTGGACGCGGCAGCAGGTCCGGGGTGCCGGCACGGTCCCTCGTCGCATAGGCGTGGTCCCGGGCCGCACGCAGGTGGGCGATCAATTCCTTCTCCAGTGCCTCAATCTTGGCCGCCCGCTCGGCGCGTTTCCGCTTCGGGCGCTGGGGTCTTGCAGTGCACGTCAGGCCCGCATCGACCAAACGGCCTTCCACGTATTCCACATCGAAGCAGATGTTTCCGCTGTCCAGAGAAAGCGCCGACTCCAGCGCGATCACCAGGTTCTCCACCGCCCCGGCCCATCGCCGGGCAGCCGCCTCCGTGGCCGTGAACAGAATCGCCTTCGGACGCCGGGACATTTCTGCCACCAGGGTGTCGCCATCGTCGCGGCGATAACATCGGGCGAAGTACACTTCGCGCCGGCGCCCTGCCCAGGTGACCTTGCCGACGCGCCATAGCCGTCCCGGTATGAGCTCGGTTGCCGGCCCGGAGACGCCGGCGCCGCTGAAGGCCGCGGCCAGAAAGCCGGCCGGGTCGCCCCGCCACCGCCTCAGGCTATCCCACGCCACCTCGACGATGCCGCACTGCGGGCAATGGATGTAGCCGTGCCTGGCGTGCGTCTTGCTGTCGGCAACGTACTCGACGCGGCGCTGCGGGCCGAACTGGCAGTCCGGGCAGCAGGCACTGCCGGCCGCAGCCATCTCGCGCAGCACGCCAAGCCGGACCAGCAGTTCCAAGCACGATCCGAATGCCCGGATTTCCCGGCAGTGGAACACCGGCGGCTCAATCTCCAACCGCCGCAAGATCGACGGTAGCACGTCCCGCACGATCGATCTCCCAGCGCTCCAGGTACTTCTCGACCAGTTCGACCCGCTCCGGCCTGGCGCTGCGCAAACTGCACGAGCTGGGAAACCCCACGTCGAAAGTCAGTCGCCCCGGCCTCCTGCCCTCCATAGGGAGGAACTCGAAACAGAATGTCACCAGGTTCACCCAGACCTCCGACAGCGGCAGCCGCTCTTGGTTCAGGCACTCCTCGATCGTCCTGTGGATAGTATCCTCGGGGTCATCATCGTCGATTTCCACGAAGATGCGGCGGCCGGTGTTCTTCGGCACCAGACGCATCTTGGAGATATGCACCCGAAGGCAGTCCTCCGGGTCCGTCTGGAGCTTGAAGGACGGGTCCTTCAAATGATCCAGCTCGTAGGCCGCCTCCGGATTCCACGGCCCCAGCTCCCGGCCAAGCACGGTCCGCGCGAAGATCTCCTCCAACCGCCGCTTCAGCTTGGCCGGCAACTTGGCGTACAGCTCCAGCGCCCCTTCGCCTTGCGTGTAGGCGAACACGATCGGAAACGTAGCGCGGAAAGTGCGGGGGCGAGCTTCCCGTCCTCGTCGTGCGCCGTGACGTTCTGGACGAAGTCGTCCGGGTGGGCGAAGAAATAGACCGTCCCGCCGCGCTCCAGCGTCTCCACGGTACAAACCTTGCCGCGACCCTGTTCCCAGGTGAGCATGGAGGCGATCTCTTCCTCCAGCCGCGCCCTGGCTGCGGCACCCATGTCCGGCTCGCGCTTGGGCAGATCATTCCGCTTGCGCCACCAGCTCAAATGCTCGACCTGATGGATCAGCATCGCCTTTTCGAAGGCCTCCGGGCGGTTGAGCCAGGCCCACATGGATTTGCCGTATGGGCCGAGTTCCTCCGGCATCGCCTCGGAGAGCTTGCACTCGCCGCAGCGCACCGCCCCCTCGAAGAGAGCGCCCAAACCGGTCTCGCAGGCCAGGTCGAATACGCTGCGCATCTCGCCTTCGATCCGATCCTGCTCGGCGCGGGGCATCCCGCTGAGCGTCTTGATCACGGGCTCGATCTCCCGTTCCCCGAGCTGGTCCCAGGGAATGCCAAGATCGCCATGCCCGAGCCGCTGGAAGAAGTCCTTCAGCAGGCGATTCGGGACCATCCGCAGGACGGTGGGAATAGAAAACTGCCGGGACACCTGATCTTTCTCCTTGTGCGCTTAGGGGTCATATGTACACATGTTCACTTTAACCGATTGTATCCGCTTCCTACCAGCATGCAAGCCTTCTCCGGACCATGGCCGCAACCAATTGCAGAACAACGAAATACGTCCCCACCGCCATGTCCAGTTCCGAGGTCATGGCGTTGGTTTCAGGGCCTCCGGCCTCCTTCCCCAGGGGGAATCCTCCGTCAGCTCGGCCTGCGACCGGGTAGTTAACCAATAGGGGGCCGCTCCGCTCTGGGCCCCAGGGCTTTCTGAACACCCCAGGAACATAATCGATGCCCTCACTGAACGCGCCCAGCGAACTCCCGGCCCAGGGGCCGCTCTGCCAGATCGCCCGCATTCTGGCTGCCGGGGTGCTTCGCTTGCGCAAGTGCGGGATCTGTCTTGCCGAGTTCAGCAGGCCGGGGCCGAAGCCTATCCCAGAATCCGGCGACAAAGACCTTGATCTTCCCGGCGACCCGAGGCTCAGTGTCCGTGCTGGTTGACGGTTTGGAGCGTCCCAAGACGAGGAGAACCGCATGGCACTGAACATCGCTAAAGAGCTGGCCGTCATGGAACGCATGACGCCCAGCGAGCTGCAAGCCAAGTACGCCGAGGTTTTCGGCGAACAGCCGTGCAGCCGCAACAAGCAGTGGCTGCTGAAGCGCATCGCCTGGCGGTTGCAGGCCAACGAGGAAGGCGATCTGTCCGAGCGGGCCCGGCGCCGGGCCGAGGAACTGGCCAACGACGCCGACCTGCGGCTGACGGCACCGCGCTTGCCAAAACGTTCTCCGGACGGGCAGGACCGGACCGTGACCCTGCCGGCCCGCTTTTCGGGCCCAACGCGCCTGCCGCCTGCCGGGACCATACTGACGCGCCAGTACAAGGGGCGCGTGCTCCAGGTCAAAGTCCTCCCGGACGGTTTCGAGTACGAGGGCCAGCTATACAAGTCGCTGAGTGCCGTGACCACGGCGATCACGGGCGCCCGCTGGAACGGCTACCACTTCTTCGGGCTTACGAAGCGCGGAGGTGCCCAATGAGCCGGCCAATGGCAGCCGCGGCAGCCCAGCCGCCGCCGGTCCGCTGCGCGATCTATACCCGCAAGAGCACGGAAGAAGGGCTGGACCAGGACTTCAACTCCCTGGACGCTCAGCGGGAGTCGGCCGAGGCATTCATCGCCAGCCAGCAGCACGAGGGCTGGCAGTGCCTGCCGGACCGCTACGACGACGGCGGCTACTCGGGCGGCACCATGGACCGGCCGGCCTTGCAGCGCCTCTTGGCCGACATCGAAGCAGGGAAGGTCGATTGCGTGGTAGTGTACAAGGTGGACCGGCTGAGCCGGTCGCTCTTGGATTTCGCCAGGATATTGGAGACATTCGAGCGGCGCCGTGTCTCGTTCGTCTCGGTCACCCAGCAGTTCAACACGGCCACGTCGATGGGCCGGCTGGTGCTCAACGTTCTCTTGTCCTTCGCCCAGTTCGAGCGGGAGATGATCAGCGAGCGGACTCGCGACAAGATGGCCGCGGCCCGTCGCAAGGGGAAGTACGTCGGCGGCCGGCCGATCCTCGGCTACGACGTGGTGGACACGAAGCTGGTGGTCAATGAAGACGAGGCCGAGCGAGTGCGGCAGGTCTTCGAGCTGTATTTGCAGCACCAATCCCTGCTTCCGGTCGTCAAGGAGCTTGGCCGCCGCGGCTGGACCACCAAGCGCTGGACCACCAAGAGAGGCACGGCCCGTGGCGGTCAGCCGCTGACCAAGAATCGCCTGTACCAGTTGCTTACCAATTTGGCCTACATCGGCAAGGTCCGGTACAAGGGCCAGCTTCACCAGGGCGAGCACCAGGCCATCGTCGATCAGGAGGTCTTCCGGCAAGTCCAGGCAGCATTGAAGCGGAATGGCCGGGGAGGCGGCGTGCGGAATAAGCACGGGGCGCTGTTGCGGGGTCTGCTTCGGTGTGCATCATGCGGGTGTGGCATGGCGCCGACGTACACGACCAAGGGCCAGCGGCGCTATCGATACTATGTCTGCGTGCAGGCCCAGCAGCGGGGCTGGCAGTCCTGCCCGGCGCCGTCGGTCCCTGCCGGCCAGATCGAAGCGTTCATCGTCGACGAGATCAAGTGCATCGGCCGGGACCCGGCACTGGTGGCCGCGACGTTGGCCGAGACACAGCGCCAGGCGGAGGAATCGCTCAAGTACTTGGAGAGCCAGCGCGAAGCCTTGAAGCGCCAACGCCGCGACGACGAGGGGCTGTTGCGGCGTCTGGCCGCTTCGCCCGGAAACGACGGCGATCGCCTCGCCCGCCTGGCTGACGTGCAGGAACGCTTGCGGCTTGCCGAACGCCGGCTGACCGAGATCGATGGACAACTGGCGGCGCTGTCGGGCAATCTTCTGGACGAACAAGAGGTGGCCAAGGCCCTGGCCGAGTTCGACCAGGTGTGGAGTATGCTGGCCCCGGCCGAGCAGGCCCGGATTCTCAACCTGCTCGTCGAGCGAATCGACTACGACGGCCCGGCCGGGAATGTGTCGATCACGTTTCGCCCCACCGGGATCAAATCGCTGGCCGCAGAACTCGGCGTTTGCAGCCAGGAGGAGACCGCATGACCCAGAAACTGACCGTTGCCCGTCCGTTCCATGTCCGCCGCGCGAAATATGGCCGCAAAGACCTTTGCCAAGGCGAGGCTGCCCCGACGCCCCCTGTCGGCCGCGTGCCCCGGGTCGCACGGCTTATGGCCCTGGCCATCCGCTTCGACGGTCTCATCCGCAAGAGCGTGGTGAAGCACCAAGCAGAGCTGGCCCGCCTAGGCCACGTGAGCCGAGCAAGGTTGACGCAGATCATGAACCTGCTCTGCCTGGCCCCCGATATCCAAGAGGCGGTGCTGTTTCTACCTTGCACCCATCGCGGGCGCGATGTGATCACCGAACGTCATCTTCGTGAACTGGCCGCCGTCCCGGATTGGCACACGCAGCGCAGGCTGTGGCAGGAACTTGTCGTTCGAACAACGTTGGCCTCGGGGGCCGAACCGAACCCGGTTGTAAACCAAGACGGGCCGGCCGGGCGGAGAGTCTGAGAGTTCGCGGCAAGTTCGGTTCGGGGTGCGATCGAAACCTGGCAGGTTCGGCTCGCTGCCCGAGCGGAACTAAGCGAACCGGAGAGTGGTTGGTTAACGCAGACCGAAACGCTCTGGTCGCCGTAACGCCTTCGGCAGAAAAGAGTTACGCCAGCGCACGAAGAAACGCCGACGCAACCCGTGCCCCGGCGTGGAGAGTCAACCGTCCGAGCAGCCCCTTTCCGCTACTTGATTGAAGGCTCCCCGTGCACAACTCTCTATGCAACCACTCGCGCGAGAGTCGATGTCGTAAGTCCAGAAGTTTCAATCGGTTACGGAGTTCACGTCCCGTTCGGCAAATGCATAACAAGCCAGAGGGCTTCGAACTGCCTGCCTGCGGGTTAGCCGTCGTCGATCACCGAGGCTGTAAACCCCCGATCGCTTTGTGCGGCCTGCCGTGAACCCAAGCTGGTTGATTCTACGCGAGCGTGGGACCATCCTGAACTGCCTCAGCTCCTCGGAACGGCGGTGGGACAGGCGCCGTGTCACCGCCGAAGCAACAACTCGATCAGATCGACGGCTCGATCCAACACCGCAGGCGGAAACGTCGCATCAGTTAGCCGGTTATTTAGCGGCCGACGGAAGGATCGTACCAGCGGTTGAGGTTGTTTTGAAGTTCGGTCTGACTATCGAACGCTCGGCCCGTGAATAAGAACAGACTATCAACCGCCGAATTAGTCTCGGCCGTCACCCGGCCAAAGGCGTCGTAGATGAGGTGATTGACCACAGTGGTCATGTCACTGCCCGAATTATACTTCGCAATATCCCGAACCGTGTTCAAGTGGTCCGTCAGGTTCCACTGTATTGTTTCATCAGTGCCGTTGTCAACGTTTTCCTCGGCCAAAATCTGGTCCACCGCCGGTCCCCACAGATACCGCCACTCCAGGTCGCCTGCCTGAACCTGCCCGGAGCCGGTCCGGCGGAAGTCCAAGACGATTTGGTTGCCATCGTAGGCGAGAACGCGCCGCTTATCCGTATGGCCATCGCCGTCGCTATCCAGACGCCGGCGGACCCAGCGGTTGGCGTAGTCGTAGGCGTTCTCGATCACCCGGTCCACCGCCGCGGCGTAACTGGCCCGATGCTCCACCTTGACCAGCCGATTGCGGTGGTCCCAAGTGTACTGGGTGATGTCGGTGTCGCCGGCATCGAGCTGGCCGTTTTCGTTCGTGTCGACGAACTGGTGGCTGCGGTTTTCTTTCGCAAGCTCACCACCACACTGCTGGTCAAGCCGGCAGCGCCACCCGGCGCCCGTCGCCATTGTCACGCACAGGCTACCTAACCTACTCGACTGGGTGGGGCAGTTCTCAATCGTACAAAGTGGGTCAATTCGCCGCGCTCGTTGACACCGCTCGCAATGGTCACCCACGCAGTACGCAACCTGGTTGTTTGCTGTAGGCGGCTACCACCAGCGAGGTAGCCGTATGTTGTCCTCGAAACGCAACGCTCGGTTTGGGAGAAGCTCAATGAAAACTGCACCACCGTACCCCGGCTCAAAGTACACGCCAATTGCTTTGCTGAACTCCTTGCCCGACACATGCGTGTATGTAAGCTCCAAATGCGATTCGCCTGCCGGCGTTATCCTCGTTCTGAACACCCCGTCAGGCTCAATCGTGGGCACCGTCTTCGTGCCACCGGTAAACTCAATTCGGACGCTCTGAAGTTCCTCGCCGGTCTTGTTGCAGATAACCACTTCGACACCTCTCGTAGCCCAGAAGGCAATTAGCAGCGCGGTGAGCACACACAATACGCACAGGACAGTGGTGCGAAAAATGGCTCTGCTTGTCCCAGCAGACGGGTACAATTTCTTCTCCATGAATACCGCCTCCGGTCGCTTGCGGATGCTGCGCTTCGTGCTACAGAGGTACTCCTGTAATTCGTTACGCGGATGCCGTTTCAATATACCGGGGGAATAAAGTAACCTCCTTGTGGTGGACTTCCGCCGGGCGCGGTCTGGAGAGTTCCGTCTCGCGCGAACTTAGCACAATCGTCGCTGCAATTGTGCCGACGAGCCAATTGTACGCCAATCGCGTTGTTCTTCCTATCCATGGCTTCCTCACCGGGAGGCTGATTCGATGCGCAGTCCTCGTGGATACTCCCAGCCGTGAGCGCGTAGCTGGACCCCATCTCTTCGGCCATCCGACAGGACCAATAACAGTGACGAAAAGCATCGGCAGCCCCGTTATGTAGTCCTGCCAACCCACCCGGCAAGGTCGGCGCAATTCGTCGTGCCTCTTCCAGCGCTTCGCTCGCAAGTCGGTTCGCTGTCCAAGCGTTGCGAAAGCCAAGAAGTCGGATCGCTGTGAGGGCTTCGCCGCCACAGCATATTATCTTCAGCCCAACAGGGTCTAATCGCTCAAGGGGGGAGTTTTGCACATACCGATAGAGGTTGAGATCCTGGCCCTTATAGCCAATCGGGTCCCCGCTTGTCCACCGGCCGACGGAAGGATCGTACCAGCGGTGGAGGTTGTTCTGGAGGCCGGTGTCGGGGTCGAAGGGCCGACCGGTGAAGAGGAACAGCGAGTCCGCGGCCGAATTGCTCGCGGCCGTCACCCGGCCAAAGGTGCCGTAGATGAGGTGGTTGACCACGGTGGTCATATCACCGCCCGAGTCGGACTTGGCAATGTCCCGGAGCGTATTGAGCTAGTTCACTGGCATGTATTGTACAGATCCGCAGTGCGCCTTTCCCTTTCGTATCTCTCGCTCCCGTTGGTCCCAAATAGTGGAGCATTATACCGATCGGTAGCGGGCTGTGCATGAGTTCCTTCGATATATCTCGCTCCGAAGGCACGAAGCTACTCTCCTGATCGGCGTCAGTTTTTGCGGGAGTGCCTTACTACTTTGGCAACGTCCCGTTCATCACGGTACATTCCACGTTTCAGATGTCTAACAACGCCGCCACTCTCTTACACAGTTATACCGTTTGGTTATGCTCATAATCACCTCTTCGATCACCTTCGCCACCATCTGGTCACCAGATTTGTCATACACTTGCACGTCCGCGGTAAGCGTGGTGTATTGAGCGCCGAAAATAAAACCCAATGACTCAAGTGCATTCTGAAGATCGTGTATAAAGCTGTCAACTATTACAGCAGGAGGGCACTTCCGAAACGAAATAAAATACTTGTAACAATGCAATTGGGCATCGACGTCGGGGGGGCCAGATTCGGGTGGCCCTACGAAACAGAAGTGCACTCTTCTATTGTACTCCTCGACAGAACAGCCAAAGAGTTCCTCGATATCCCGATCATCGCCATAAGAGTCATGGAATTTAAGATCGGCATAATCCATTGCGCCGAAGAGCAAATAAAGCCACATTCCTTCCCAGGTTTCATCGAGTGCGAGTTCATTGTCCAATAACCTTAAGACCTTGGGGTACAATCGCTCCAGCCGCACACGTTCCGCCAACTCCGCCAATTCCTCTATCTCCTCATCCGTCGCGCGATCCAAAAAACGAAGCACCTGTGCTTCACATTCAAAGCGGTAGCGTGCCGCAGGCTCCGCTAAAAACTTGAGTTCCTCGGGCAAGTTCGCCAACTTGCCTAGCCCGACTGGCCGTGAGGACGAGCTTTGTCCTTTTCCTCCATGCATGAGTGGGTCACCTCTTGAACTTCCAGAACCGTTCGTTGTGTTAGGGAGATACGACCTCCTGCTGTGGCCTTATCGGCCATTACTCATGTCCTCAGCGAATATCTCCAATCCTGTCACCGAATCGGCAGATAGTGGTCTCAATGTTGTACACCGTAAAGCCAATAAAATGTTCTTCGCCAACGATCTGCTCATATCCTTCAAGGCTCCGGCATTCTGCTCTCGTTGTCACGCCTAGATGCACCCAATTGGAAACTCGCGTAGCCATCCCTCTTTCTTCCGAATAGAAAATATTCCACCAAGAGGGAATAATCACCACATATCGAAACCGTGCACATTCACAGGCGCATTTATCAAGGTCAGATAGAAATGGCGTGTCACGCCAATCCCAGGAAATCTCGGCAGCCTGAGCCGTACCTGCATCTGTTAAAACGATGAAAACCGCCGATAAGGCGGCACCGGCACCAATAATCCTCGTTGGGCGAATGCGCGGCATCTTGACACCTGGTTTCGCTCCTCGCATGATTTCATCTATGTGCTGCTGGATGACATCGTCCGGGACCCCCGCCTCTTTTAGAGCCTTGATGATATGCAATCGCTGTTCAGCAGGCGAAAAATTGGCCCATTTAAGCCGGCCCTCTTCACCGTATCCAATCGCCTTCCGGAAATATTCCGTCGCAATTCGGTGTTGGTCTGGCGATAGAACAATGCAGGGTTGCTGTGGACTTCCTCCGAGGTAAAGAGGATACGGATGATGCACATCCTCGCCAACTGCATCGGTTAGCGAGGTTACTCGATGCCCCACATACCGATACAAATTCGAATCGCCACCCGCAAAGCCAATCGGGTCCTCGCTCAGCCAGCGGCCGACCGCAGGATCGTACCAGCGGTTAAGGTTGTTTTGCAGGCCGGTGTGAGTATCAAAAGGTCTACCCGTGAATAAGAACAGAGTATCTATCGCCGGGTTGCTCTCGGCCGTCACCCGGCCAAAGGCGTCATAGATGAGGTGATTGACCACAGTGGTCATATCGCTGCCCGAATCGTACTTGGCGATGTCCCGGACCGTGTTCAAGTGGTCCGTCACGGTCCACTGTACTGTTTCATCAGCCCCATTGTCAACATTTTCCTCGGCCAAAATCTGGTCCACCGCCGGTCCCCAGAGGTAACGCCAGCGAAGGTCCGAGGCCGCTACGTTCCCTGCGCCGCTATGCTGGAAGTCCAAAACCACCTGGTTGCCGTCGTAGGCGAAGACTCGTTTCTGTTCGTAGTCACCGTCGCCGTTGGCATCCATCCGCCGCCGCACCAGGCGGTTCTCATGGTCGTACGAATACCGAATCACCCAGTCCACCGCTGCCCCGTAGCAGCCGTCTGATCGAACATATCCTTGATCAAATCCCAGCGTTCATCCGTCAACAGGCGGCGCAACATCATCCATCTCGCTTCGTGGACATACTCGGCCCCACTGACAAGCTCTTCGACTGCCCATCATCATTAGCTGTGTTTGCAACCCCGCAATTGCGGTTTTCAGACAGAGCCTAATTCGGTACCGCACTTGTCTCGAACCGATTGACGCGCGTTACATCAACTCACTTCCCGGACACCTTCAACTCTCTACCTCTACAGGCCTCTCCTTCCATTGTCGGACACAATGATAACGGTCATTTACCGCCATAATGATACGGTTTATAGTCTCGACGCCGCTTCTCCCGGGAGATTCGACGCTAAAAGCGAGGTCTGCGCACTTTCTGTTATATCCACCACCAGCGATGATCCCCTTTGATTCTGCCTCTGCCATAAGGTCGTCTATGAATCGATCGATGGTCTCTCTTGTGATACCGGGAAAAAACTCCAGCGTGTAAGCGTAATCGGCCATAAGCAAACCGCTATAAATCATTGAAGGTTTAGCATTTTGTTTACAATCTGTTGAGCAACACCAATGCTTATCTCTTTTGGGATTATAAAAGGCTCGTTCTCCACAATTACTTTCACATGACTACCTTTTCCACCACCCTGTACTACCTTTCCACCCCATCTTATCAGAAGGTTCACAACACGGTCCTGTCCCAAGTTTCTAATATGCTTGACGACCTGTCCCTTGTTAATAACGCCAGTTTCGATACAGCACCAAAGAGCCGCAGGGCTCTTCAGGCAACCCGTTAATGTGCTGATTCTACCCGTTGGATCCAGTGCTAGGAGGACGGTGTTACAAACATACCGATACAAATTCCCGTCACCCGCGTCATAGCCGATCGGATCCTCGCTGAGCCACCTTCCCACGGCCGGGGCGTACCAGCGGTGCAGGTTGTTTTGCAGGCCGGTGTCGGCGTCGAACGGCCGGGCGGTGAAGAGGAAGAGACTATCCACCGCCGGCTCACGCCGGCGGCTCGCCATCGGCGTGACGCGGCCGAAGGCGTCATAGACCAGGTGATTGACCACGGTCGTCGTGTCCGTCAGCGGGTCGTACTTGGCGATGTCCCGCACGGTGTTCAGGTGATCCGTCAGCGTCCAGGCTACCAAATCCGCCGTCCCGCCGTCAACTTCTTCCTCGGCCAGAATCTGATCCACCGCCGGGCCCCACAGGTAGCGCTCGCGCAGGTGGCCAATCTCTAGATCCCCCGAGTTGGCCCGCCAGAAGTCCATCACGATCTGGTTGCCGTCGTAGGCGAACAGGCGCCGCTGGTCGGTATGCCCGTCGCGGTCGGCGTCCAGCCGCTTGCGGACCCAGCGGTTCTGGTAGTCGTAGGCATACTCCACCACCTTGTCCACCGCCGCGGCGTAGCTTGCGCGGTGTTCGACTTTCACCAGGCGGTTGCGGTGGTCCCAGGTGTACTGGGTGATGTCCCCGCCCCCGCTGTCGGTTTGCGTATGTTCCCCCCGCATCCAGATACTGCGCAATAACTGCGCGCGATGCCACGGGAACTTGCCGCCTACGAAGGTGTATCCCGGGTTCCCGTGTCGCCGTTGCGGGGTCCCCCTAGGGCCGTAAGCAATCGGTCCGCCGCCTGGCGCACCCTTCCACTTGGGCCGTATAGCTCCCTCAGCAACCGGTCTTTCCGTTTCGGTGTCTCAGGGCGGGCAAATTCGTCCGGATGCCACTTTTGCTCAATCGCCTCTTCCCTGGCCGCGGCCTCCGCGAAAACAGCCAAATCCTCCACAAGGCTCCCAAGCACGACCGCTATGGCCCACACCAACCCCGACACTGCGCCCACAGCATCCCACGGGTCCGGCGGAAGCATGGTTATTCGCGACCCAAGGAATCGGCAGACGTGGAGCCGCGTCTGGAAATCTAATTTTGCGCAAGCAGTGACCAAGAGTCGCAAAGCATCCAGATAAACGTCCGGCGGGGGGTCTTTTCCGCCCAGTATGTAGCAGTGCAGATACAGCGACATGGCGTAAACCAGCTTGTATGGGTCTACGATCGTGCCCTTCTCCTCGTCAATTAGATAGTAAAAGACCATGTGCCAAAGGAGTTGTTCGAGCTCCCGGCGTTCCTTTTCATCTCGGGGAAAAACACCCGAGGAAAGCGGTTCTACCAAACTGGCAGGCGGAATCCGGTCCAAATCAATTTCAGGCTGCCCATCGCCGTGCAACTGCTCCACCAAATCCTTTGGCACCCGTTCGGCCAGAAAGGCCAGGTAGTCGGCGTCCACCCGTTGCGGATCGACATTAAACCACGGTCGGTTGGGTTGCGGAGTTAAGCTACTCATAGACTGTCTCCCATCTCGACGCGCTCACGGCCCAGGCAAATGTAGCTCAGCTCAGTCTGAAACAAGTAGTACTGACCCGGCCCCTGCGGATGATTATATCAGTAAAGTCTTATTACCAATTTTTGGGTAGCCCAAACGGGCCCAAGGGATTAAAGGGATCCCTACCTAGCAGTTCCCAATAAGGCCTCGGTGGGGGCGGTTCGCCACAGCCGAGCCGGCGGTAGTGGTCCCAGCACTTTTGCAGTGCTCGTTCTTTCCCCGCAACCTGTTGGCGATGACCCTGTTCCTGTTCCTCCGGACCTTCTTTGATGCTGCCGGGCATCACGTAGTCACAGCGCAGGTCGAGCCACCATTTTCGCCCTTGGACCTCCCAGTAGATGGCACTGCACTTGCGAGCGACCTTGGCGCAGTCGCATTCGTCCCGAAAGTTCCCACCCAAACGCTCGAGCGGCTTATAGAACGCGTCGTGAATTGTTGCGCAGTCGATCCTGCGGTTATAGACGTTCCAGCATCTCCGGGCGTACGCCTCCCATTCTGGCGTTCCGGGCATCGGCTGTAACCACGGACCAGGCCCTTCCGGAAACCCCGGCGGCAGAGGGGTATATGCAGGACGATCCGCGGAGCTTGACGGAGGATACGAAGGCGGCCAGTTTATGTCGGGCAGGCCTGGCGGGGTAGGCCTAGGTCGCGGCAAAGGCCATCCCGGACGGACGCCCGGTCGCACTGGCGACGGGCCGGGGCGCACGGGCAAAGGAGGTGCGACAGGTCCGCGCAACCCACTCGCATCGGTGAAGTTCATTGGGGAATTTTGGATGTATCTGTAAAGATTTCCATCCCCGGCCTCAAACCCGATCGGGTCCTCGCTCAGCCAACGGCCGACACGCGGGTCGTACCAGCGGTTGAGGTTGTTCTGCAAGGCGGTGTCGGTGTCGAACGGCCGGGCGGTGAAAAGAAAGAGAGAATCCACCGCCGGGTTGCTCTCCGCCGTCACCTTGCCGAAGGCGTCGTAGACCAGGTGATTGACCACGGTCGTCGTGTCCGTCAGCGGGTCGTACTTGGCGATGTCCCGCACGGTGTTCAGGTGATCCGTCAACGTCCAGGCTACCAAATCCGCCGTCCCGCCGTCAACGGCCTCCTCGGCCAAAATCTGGTCCACCGCGGGACCCCACAGGTAGCGCTCTCGCAGGTGGCCGACCTGGAGGTCCTGGGAATTGTTGCGCCAGAAGTCCAGCATGATCTGGTTGCCATCGTAGGCGAAGATCCGCCGCTGGTCGGTATGCCCGTCGCCGTCGGCATCCAGCCGCTTGCGGACCCAGCGGTTCTCGTAGTCGTAGGCATACTCCACCACCTTGTCCACCGCCGCGGCGTAGCCGGGGCGGTGTTCGACTTTCACCAGGCGGTTGCGGTGGTCCCAGGTGTACTGGGTGATGTCGGTATCGCCGCTGTCGAGCTGCCCGTTCTGGTTGGCGTCGATGAACCGGTGCGTGCGGTTGCCCTCGGCATCGTACTGGTAGCGGTAGGTGCCGTCGGAGAGGAGCCGGTTGTTGGCACCGGTGGTGTACGCGCTGCCGTTGGCCAGCACCCGGTTGCCATTGGCGTCGTAGGTGTAGCTTTCGTCGCTTTGGTAGTCGTAGTCGGCGGCGGTCAGTTGCCCGGTGGCGTCGCTGGTATAGTCGGCCGTGCCGTCCACCGAGTTGACGTACTGCGTCATCCGCCCGGCGGCGTCGAAGGACCAGCCGTAGTCGACGAACGTGGTCTGCCCGCGGTAGTGGACGAGGTCCACCAGCCGGCCCGTCTGGTCGTAGCCGTAGTCGCTTTGGGCCACATGCTGGGTGCCGGCCAGGTCGGCGTAGCGGGTGAGGCCGGCGAGCCGGCCGGCGGCGTCGTAGGAGAAATCCACCCGTTTTTCGGCCACGTCCCTGCCGCCGGGCTGTTCGCCTTGGGTCAGGCGGATGAGCCGGCCCAGGGCGTCGTAGGTATAGTTGTTTACGAAGTCGTCGGTGCCGTTGATGCGGGCAGCCAGCCGGGTGCGGCGTCCCGCGGCGTCGTACTCCTGGGTGAAGGTGATGCTGGGCGTCAGGCCGGCCAGCGAGTGGGTGATGGTGATCGCCCGGCCGAGGGCGTCGTACACGAAGGAGTACTCCGCGTCCGGATCGCTGGCCGAGAGCATCTGCCCGGCCGCGTCGTAGGTGAAGGCGATCGTCCGCTGCCGGTTCTGGTCGGCGTCGGCATCCTGCACATTGTTGTACCAGATTTCGGCGGTGTTGCGGCCGAGATTGTCGAACTGGAACTGGCGGACCCGGCCCAGGCGGTCGACCCGGCGGACGAGGTACCCGCCGGCGTTGTAGACGAACGAGCGGGTGTAGCCCAGTTCGTTGGTCTCTTCCACAGAGCGGCCCAGCGAGTCGTAGACCCAACTGGTGGTGTTGCCTTCCGGGTCGGTGAGCGAGAGGCGGTTGCCGGCCGCGTCATAGGTATAGGTGGTGCTGGCGCCGGCCGCATCGGTCTGGCTGGTGAGGCGGCCGAGGTTGTCGTAGACGTAAAGTGTCGTGTGACCGAGCCGGTCGGCCTGAGTGAGGACGCGGCCAAGTGCGTCGTGGGAGAAAAGCAGGCCCGACGTTGTAAGCGCGATCCCAGCTGGCCCTCGGCCCGTCTCCCAGGAGTTACACTCGTCCCCTTTCCAGATGATGTAGGCGGCTGCTCTTTCGTCTCTACTCGTACCTCGGCGGCGATGTCCGAAGCGCCTGTGAATCAGTGAATCTACCTATCTTCACTTAATCGGACCTGTCCCCGTTTTCTGTCCCCAAGAACGCGTGGCGTCACGCCAATGCCCATGGAAGAGCTAGCGGCGCCGCCGGCCCGGCAACGACCTTGCGATCACTCGTTCCCCACATATCCTTTATCTTTCCCTACATACCACATGAGACCCGTGCTCCCCATGTTGCCTTCCTTCCTCAACACGGTGCACGCGCGCTTGTCACCAGACAGGAATAATCGAAGCCACTCCTCCTGGTCTTTCAGCGGAACGTACATACATACCCTGCTACCATCCCCCAGCAACACGAGCCTGAGTGGGTTGCCCATGAATCCGACATGATTTGGAGTGCGATCGCACGCGACTATGGTCGTCGAATCATCCCTCAAATCGCTAGCAATCAAGGCGGGATTGAGCACATAGAATGGCCCCGACGGATTCTTATCGGCGGGACATCTCAATGTTGAGGGACCAATGCCAAGCTCCTCTTGTACCTTGGGGTCATTCAGCGGATCAATCGATGCCTTTCCGTCCTTCCCGCGAGGCACATCGCCATGTAGTGACACGTATTTCAGAAGCGCATCGTAAAGCGTGCGGAGATTGCTATCGCACTGTACTCGTCTGGCTGCTGACCGCGCATCGCAACCAAAGCCACCAACTCGACACCCCGCAATGCCAACCGCGCATAACAATAGCGCGGAAAGAAAACAAGACTGTGCTACCACAGCCAGCAAGAACACTTTTCGACACAACGGCAAGATGTTTGTTCTAGCGCCACTCGTGGCGCACGCAAGTGGGGAGCGTTCAACGTTGCTGGATGTGAATGAGAAGCAGAGCCGCGATGTTTCCATGGGGTGATCCTCCTGTATCCTCCTTTTCAGTACAGATTGAAGGGGCCAATGTAAGGACCAGGGCCAACGGGGTGAGAGGGCATGTTCGGTCGAGTCGTGGTAGGCGGCGAGCAGGTTGTACGTTTCCATCCAAAGGCGTCCGGCCCATAGCGCCAGAAATCTGTTCCCCCTTTCCAAAAGTCAATGGTGTACACTTGCCCCGTGGCCATGCATTTGATTTCACCCCAAGCATGGTCAGTGAATGGCACGCTTATATCTGTTCCCGGAATAGTGGGACCGATGTGGGTGACCGTAGTATATGCGAAGTACGTCCCGTTCCGTAGGATTTGAAATACCTCAAACTCACAATCGGTGCATACGGGACCAAAGTAGCAAAAGCGACTTGGGCCTCCACGGTCATAGATTTTGCGATACGCCTTCCTGAGACCGGCAATGATAGCATCAGCATCCTTCTCACACTGCGCCTTCTTGCAAGGGTCGCTCTGTAGCGAGCAGCATCCGCGCAATTGCTGCCGAAGCTTTGCAGCGTTCGCTTCAAACTCTCTATCGCGGGCTTCGCGTTCCTTCTTCTGCCGTTCGGCCACCCACTTTGCATAGCCCTCGCACCACATTGAGCCACCCGGCGCATCCAACCCTGACGGATCAATGTACCGGGCCGGGTCGTCGCCAACGTAGCGGTAGAAATTGACGTCCGCTTGAATCGGATCCTCGCTCAGCCATCTTCCCACGGCCGGGTCGTACCAGCGGTTGAGGTTGTTTTGCAGCCCGGTGTCGGCATCGAACGGCCGGGCGGTGAAGAGGAAGAGCGAGTCCACCGCCGGGTTGCTCTCCGACATGACGCGGCCGAAGGCGTCGTAAACCAAATGGTTGACCACGGTGGTGGTGTCCGTGCCGGGGTCGTACTTGGCGATATCCCGCACCGTGTTCAGGTGGTCCGTCAACGTCCAGGCTACCAAATCCGCCGTGCGGGTGTCAATCAAAATGATGGCTGCAATTCCGTGTGACGGATGGCACACGGTGGTTCGCCCTCTCCTTTTGGGAGAGCGTGGCTAGCGTCAGCGAGCCGGCTGAGGGCAAATCCCACCGCGGGACTCCATAGGTTGCGCTCTCGGAGGTGGTGGAGCTGCATGTCCTGGGGTTAGGAGCCTAAGAGCCAAATGCGGTCACCCGGATCCCTTTCAGCGCCGATCTCTCTCCTGGGGTTGTAGAGCGGCACGCGCCCAGCCGCGCTGTAAATCTCGTCCGGGAACATCTCGGGGGCGCCACGCGTTTACGTAGCGGTGTGTCAGCGGCGCGGTGGGCAAGCGCCCCGTATGCCGCCCGATGCCGTGCCGTGTTGTTACGTGCTCGATAACGATCTCCGTGCGTTCATTACCGCTGCATCATAACCGCGGGAACCCCCGCCGCTGGTGACGGAAAGCCCAGCCAGGGGAGGTACATAGAACTCATACTGAAAAACCACGTGACGTCTATGGGCAAGTCCGTGAAGGGGCTACCCTGCGCTTGATCCCGGGGTACATTTATTCGCATTCGGCTTTCAAAGCATTTATTCCCGTTCGGACGCCATGGCGGAAGCTGATGACGCAATTCGCTCTCGACGGGAATGCCCCACCACTCACACTGCATGCGCAGAATACGGGTGCCACCCGATTCTGAGTTAGACAGGTATCTCAAGGCGAAATACGGCGCGGGATCGTTGCCGCCAAAGAAGACCAACCCTACGGCCTCTGGATCCCATTGCAACATCGATAGGGCACGCTTGTCTGCCGTTGCAGTGCGATAGTGCCGCACACCCCACGTGGGCTGTGCCGGATTAACGTATTGCCATTCCGGGAGTGAAGCCGGTAAAGCGCGAGTCGCAGCCCGTTGTGCGCTACGGGCAATAATGACCTTGAGGAGGTCCAAGCTTGTACTGCACACGTACACATCGGGCCGTAAAGCGGCTACCCATCGTAGGTCGGCCTTCGGTGGTTCCTGGCGCTGCCCGCCCCGAATATCGGGTACGGCGGACGGCTCCTGGTTCAGATCCACTTCACCTATCTCCACCCCGCCGGTTGTCTGCACTACGCTTCCCGAAGCCGCCAAAGCTCCCACGAGTCGAGACGCCCTATTATCGCAAAACATGACGATGTCGCACGTTTGCCGGGTACCATCCCTGTCCCAGCAGAGCGCCTTCATGAATAGGGTCGCACTCCGCGGGGAATAGAACGCGTTTATCAACCTGTGCCGAACATCAGGTGGGTAAATGCGCCGATAATAGGCCAGCGGCTCGATGCAGTGCATGGCTACTAGGTCTTCAGGCGGATAGTCCTGCTTCGGATAACAGTACCCTTGCGGCGACGGCAGGAAGGGCGCACCGCCCATGCCTTCGCCGGGCGAGCCACGGCGGAGCTCTGCACGCGGTACGTTGCCCCTCGAGACCAAAATCGTTTCCGTGCTGTCCGGCAGCCACCAGAGAGCCCGATCGATATCCTGCGGCAGTTCGCCTGCCCGGATGTACGACGGAGACTCAGCGGCGCAGGCCGGCTCACGTATCGGGCCTGATACGCAGTCACCGATGGTGGTGACAGAGAAGACGCAAGAGACAAGGCGCAGGACAAGGCACCTTTTGCAGGTCGTAATTCGTTCCATCGGATCAACCTCCATGAGAGCGTGCGCCGTGAAAGAGTTCTGCGACCAGGCGCGCAATGCGACCGACCGGACGTTTCATCATCGTGCGTAAAAAGGGTGGCCCCAGCCAGGTTCGTATGGCCCCCATCCACTGCCTATCATTACTCCCGCACCAGTAAGAATCTCCCATGTGGCGGTGTTGCATGTGTTGGCCTCGCTGCCCAACCACTCGCCACCTGGGCCGAAAATGTAGTATGGCCTCCCGGTTGCTGATTGCCCAACTAGTATCGCCTGGACAATCACGGACTGAGCAAGGCTACACGGATCCACGCTTCCGGGGGTGATTTCGTGGCGTGTTCCGGCGCAGCGCCCTTCTCTCATTACTAGGACCCAACTGGCGCCAGGCAGATTGCCGACACTTGTCGCGATCGGCCCACTTCCCAGGATGGATCCGTTTGGCCCGAGCGTACCGCTAAACGGTCCGCGCGTTAGTTCAATTGCGTACACCGTGTGAACAAGCATTTGCCGATAAACCGGGATAAGCACAGGGAGAAGCGAAATCTGCCCAGGCGTTTCCCAAAGACGCCCACACTCGTCGTAATACGGGGTTGGCGGAACTGCTTGCACCCACTCGAGCCTGCGCTCATAGTGGTCGAGAATGTTACGAACCTCATCTCGCTCCACCTGAATACATGTGTGATTGAATGGCGTTCCAAGCACTGGTGAGGTGTACACGGCGGCGCTACAAGCAAGGCCGGTCGCGTCAGTGAGTAAGAGCACCCCGTTGTGCACATATCGGTACAGGTTCTCATCGCCGGCGGCGAAGCGGATCGGGTCCTCGCTCAGCCAGCGGCCGACGCGCGGGTCGTACCAGCGGTTGAGATTGTTTTGCAGGCGCGTATCGGCGTCAAAGGGTCGGGCGGTGAAGAGGAAGAGCGAGTCCACCGCCGGGTTGCTCTCCGACATGACGCGGCCGAAGGCGTCGTAAACCAAATGGTTGACCACGGTGGTGGTGTCCGTGCCGGGGTCGTACTTGGCGATGTCCCTGACAGTGTTCAAGTGATCCGTCAACGTCCATTTTACCGAATCCGCCAGCCCCACGCCCAGCGCTCCGCTCTGGGCGTGCCACCCGAACTGTGAACCCCGCCTGCTACAACTGCCATGAATTCCATAGGCGCGTGTCTCAAACCGGTTGACACACTCCAGTCCGCCCCCCTGTTTGCTTCACCACCTGCCGACTTCAACGTACAATCGTCCCGTCTTGGAATGTTCCCAAACGCTCACATAGCTTTCGGTGTTGTCATCGCGCCGTCCAAACTTACGGGTCGCCGGTGGTGTATCAGGCATCCACCAGTCGGGATGGTCATATGCTACGGATAAAAGCGGCTCCTCATCGCTTCTCGTTAAATCACGCAACTGCCACCTGCTCACCAGTTTCTCGCGTAGCGCTGCGTCGGAACAAGAAAACTCAAACAGATGGCAGTAATCCAGGCCATGCCTGATCTGTTCATGCCGGACCAGCCGTGCCGAGATCGGCAATTCGTCCACAATCACGGCGTAAGGCGGTCGCCGCAGAAAACGAATCGCCCCGTACGCCATCGCAAGAACAACGCCGAACGCGATCACCCAACGCAACGTCCACCGCCGACTGGTGATGTTCAACTTCGACGGCTCCGTGCTACCGTCGCTCATCGTGGGCATTCCTCCAAAGGCAACTGCGATGGGAAGAACCAACAATGGCGTGGTCGTCCCCTATCCCGCGCCGGATTGCACTAGCCGTGCGTTCATTGCGGCTGCATCATTGTCCCAGGAATTGGTATCCTTGGTGACGGGAACCCGAGCCATGGCAGGTACATGGAATCCATAGCGAACATAAAGGTGACGTCAACTGGCAGATTCTTGAGGTTCTGGATGGCCCTTTCTTGCAGCTCTTCCCGTGGTACGTTTATTCGTATTCGGCTTTCGAAGCATCCATTAGCGATAGGTTGCCACGTAGCGAGTTCCCGGACATATTCGCTTTCAAAGGGAATGCTCCACCAATTGCATTGCATACGTAGAATATGTTCCGCTGCCCGAGCTGAGTTCGACAGGTATCTCAATCCCAGATACGGCTTCGGGCCTTCCCGCCAAAAAACACCAAGCCTACCGCCTCGGGGTCCCATTGCAGCATCGATTGGGCACTGCTCGGCTTTGGCGCGACTCGATAGTGCCGCAGGCCCCACGCGGGCCACACCGGATCCACGTATTGCCATTCCGCAAGCGAAACCGGTAGAGCGCGAGTCGGGGCCCGCTGTTGCATACGCGCAATCATGACTCTTATCATGTCCAGGCTAGTGGCGCAGACGTACACATCCGGCCGTGGGGCGGCTATCCACCGGCGGTCGTCCTTTTGCGGCACGAGGACGTATCCGCCCGTGTTGTCGCCTGAAGTAGAAAAATCCTGGTTGAGGTTGACTTCGAACACTGTTACGCCCTGTTCGATCCGCCATGTACTTCGTAGCTTCGTTAAGGCGTTCACAAGTGGAACTGCCCTGTTATCACCAAACAGGACGATATCACAGGTATCGGGACCGGCCGACGTCACCCAACATAACGCCTTCATGAATAAGCGAACGCTTTTGGGGGCATAGAACGTCGTTATCAGGTTATCCCGCGTATCAGGCGGATAAATGCGTTGGTAATACACCAGGGGCTCGATACACCTCATTGCTACCAGGTCTTCGTACCGATGCTCCATTTTTGAATAGCGCCAACCTTGGGGCGAGGGCAGGAACGGCGCACCGCCTCTCTTTTCCGGCGGCGACGCATCCCGCCATTCCCGAGCCGGAACTTGACCTCTTGATACGAGGATGGTTTCGGTATTCTCCGGCAGCCACCACAGAGCTTGCTCTAAATCGTCCGGCAGGTGAATCGCCCGGAGCCCCAGCGGGGAATCCGCCGTGTGCCCAGGGGCATCCACCTGGCCGGATGCGCAAGCGCTGATGCCCACAGCACACAAAAGGCCCAGGCCGAGGCGAAAAGGCAACCAACTGTCTCGTGTGTTCTTTCGTTCCATGCGATCAACCTCCATTAGGGGCCAGGGCAGCGGCTCGTTCACGGAGCGGGCGCGCGATCCTCTCGGCGGGGCATCCTGTCAGCGTGCATAGTAAGGGTGCCCCCATCCGGGTTCGTTCGGACCCCATCCCGCGCCTATTTCGATTCCCGCGCCGGTCAAAATCTGCCATGTCACCGTGTTACATGTATTGGCGTTATCGCCTAACCATTCGCCACCCGGTCCCCAAATGTAGTACGGCCTCCCGCTTGCTAATTGCCCAACGATTATCGCCTGGACAATAATCGACTGGACCAGCGCACAGGGATCTACCGTTCCAGAGATGATTTCGTGGCGTGTCCCTACGCATCTCCCTTCTCTCATTACTATAGCCCAGCTAGCGCCAAGCAGGTCGCCGACACTGGTCGAGACGGGTCCGGTTCCGAGGATTGATCCATTGGCCCCAGGGGCGCCACTGAATGGTCCGCGCGTGAGTTCAATTGCATACACGACGTGAACAAGCGTTTGGCGATAAACCGGGATAAGCACGGAAACGAGGCCCCTCTGTCCAGGCGTTTCCCAGAACCGCCCAAACTCATCGTAATATCGGGTTGGAGGCAGTACTTCCCGCCATTCCAGCACGCACTCATAGTGATCCAGAATATTGCGCACTTCGTCCCTCTCTACCTGGATACACGTGTGATTGAATTCGGTTCCAAACACCGAGGACGTGTAGACGGCGGCGCTGCAGACAAGCCCCCTGGGGTCTACGTAAACGACCGGCTTGTTACGACAGTATCGGTAGAGATTGATGTCCGCTTGCACCGGGTCCTCGCTCAGCCACCTTCCCACGGCCGGGTCGTACCAGCGGTGGAGGTTGTTTTGCAGGCCGGCGTCGGCGTCCAGCGGCCGGGCGGTGAAGAGGAAGAGGGAAGCCACTGCCGGGTTGCTCTCCGACGTGACGCAGCCGAAGGCATCGTAAACCAGATGGTTGACCACGGTGGTAGTGTCCGTGCCGGGATTGTACTTGGCGATATCCCTGACCGTGTTCAAATGGTCCGTCAAGGTCCATTGAACTAAATCATCGGTACCGTTGTCAACGAACTTAATCCGCCGGGATCTGATCCGACGCAAGAGCCCACAGATAACACTGGCGCAGCCGGCGGACCTGCACATCCATGTAATTCGCGCGGCAAAAGTGCATCACGATCTCGTCGGCGTCGCAGGCAGTGTCCTTTCGGCGAGCTTGTGCGGGCCTGGGGCGTCGAGTCGGGTCAAGGGAGGCCGCAGCGACCACCTGCGCGGCCAAGGGCCGTCGGGGTCCACCGCACGGGGGCAGACCGCGCTGGGCGTAGCATGGGGCGGACAAGGCCGGATGGGTGGGGACGAGGAACGGGCCAGGCGGCAGCGGGCGGAGGCCGGAGCAGCCGGGGATCGGACAGTGGCCCCGAGCTGCTTATGAAGAGCCACAGGCTCTGACCGCGGGCTCGGCCGCCGCCAAGGACTCCTCGTGGTTGCAGGGAACTCCCCGGCCCAGGTGGGCCTCCATTTTGGTGGGATGCTTCATCGGGACTATCAGATACTCGAACCAATTGACACCCGAAAGTTCGCACGTGCAGATCGGGCTCCTGTACACGTCCCCCACGTACGATGTTTTGAACAGCAGGGCCTTTTTCCTATGGAGGATCCCCTTTTTCGGCGCCCTTTCGGCGATGTTATTGCGTGAGCCGTGCGCCGGGCACTCGGAGCAGCAAGGTCAATTTGTTCCACTGCCGCAGCATGTACCGGGCCGCCGAACCGAGGCCCGAGTGGGATTCGACCTCTTTGTACTCTGGCCGCGTTGAGCACGGGCTGAAAAGTCGCGTTTGAGTACCACGGATTCCGGATCCCTGCGATCGGGCCGTCGCGAGGCCACCCCATAAGGCAAGGGGTAAGCGCTTCACAACGCAGGGACTTACCTCCGCTTCGTTCCGGTAGACCGCCGTCAGAAGTTTCCGGTCAGAGTCGCCTTCCGCTGGAACAAAAGGGCGTCTTCTCGCCGAGCGAAAAGCGACTTTTCAACGTCGGTTCGGGATAACTCAGCCTCAGGGCCGTGCGGGAGATGGCGTCTCGGGAAAGCAGCGTGCTGGCCGGCTGCCACAGCGATTCAGGAATCCGCATCCCCGGGCATCGGCTTGTGGGCGAGGCGGCGAGCGGTTGGCGCGTCACAGCCAAGTCGGGCGGCAAGGGCTTGGAACGTCTTCCTACTCGTCGGGCCCCGATCGCTGGAAGTCCCAAACGGACGTGAGCCACTGACAGATCCCAGCCTACGAGCCCGCCCCAAACGGTCACTCAAGCCCGCCGAAAAACCCAGCCCATCCAGGTTCCTCTCGCACGTCCCCACACACTGCGCGTGAGCGCCACCCGCCGTTCTACCCGGCTCCCGTTGTCTGCGACATTCAGAGTCACTCCCGCCGTGCACGGCGTCTTTCCAGCAGCAACTTAACCTCTTCTGCTAACAGGCCTGGAACCGCGATTACCGCACATGCACCAAAACCAGTCAGGGCCGAACCAACATAGACCCCCACCAGGACTCGGACAAGCTCCATTCCGAAGTCGACGACCAGCTGTGGCGCGAACGGAACCATCAAACGTCCTGCCGCCAACCCGTAACCGGCTCCACCCACTACGGTAAACCGCATGACCCGGAAAAGCTCATCCACACGGCGCGCTCGCTGTACCCAAAAGAAGGCACCAATCATTGCGCCAACAAGGGCTGCCCCTTGCATCGCACCGACCTGTCTTGTCTCAGGACGTCCAAAAGGTATCACAGCAGCGACTTTGGCGGCCAGTACACCTAGCACAAGAGCCAAGAGTAGTTCTACTACTCGCGGAGGTCGCTCGAAGAGTGAAGGACACCGCCTGACCTCACGGAAATAGAAAATTGATGGGGTTACCGTCGGAAGCAAAAGCATTCCCAATTGCCAAAGGATGCGTTTTTTCCTGGGCACAAGTAGCTCCGCTGCGTACACGAAGATCCAGCTTACGCACCCGACCATCATAAGATTCCCGAACAGGAATGCATCGCGCGCAGCGACGAGCGGAACGTCCTGATGATCGAATAGCGATCGGATCGGGTCACACACGTACAAAGCCCATGCGGCAAGGGAGGTGGCGACCGGGACATAGAGAGCAAAGAAAATGTCAGCAAGAAACTTCCTCATATGGACACACCTAGTGTATTCATACAAGCAGAAAGCTACTTCGCGTGCGTATCAAGCTCCTTTGCACGTTCCAGCGCGCCACACACTAAACGTATTTCCAAAACAGGGCGGAATTACCTAGAATTCGCACATATAGTTGAACGTCGCAGGCGTTGGCTCTATCTCTGTTGGTCGAAGCGCTCGGTACTGCTTTTGACAGTCACGCTGCTGGATGGTTAGCTTCTCCTGAGCGTACAAAGGCTCATCGAACAGCTGGTAGCCAGACGACCATACGCGAGTATATGTTAGATAGGTGCTAAGCGAAACCCCAAGCCCGACATCCAGCCCTCCGGACGCCTCCGTGTTACCGGACCCGCCGCTCACAGATCCACCAACAATGAGCCCAGTCACGCTGAATCCAATGTAGGACCAGTCCCAGCCTGCCAGGTCTTCACTACTGTCTGCCGACACATAGCCGTGAGCGTAGGCATAAATTGTACTGTCCAAGCCAGCTCCGATAGCGAACACGGACATCGAGCCGTGAGCAACTGGGATCTTGTACCGCTTCTTCTTAAAACAATGCCCCCGGCACGAATAGGTAGTTTCGCCAACCACCAGAGACTTTTGGCACGTAAACTTCGCCTTGTAATAATAGTACCCGACTATTACCTGACCGCCTCTGGCAGTGCCGGCCCATTTCCAATTAACGCCGGGACACTCGACCCAACCAAACGGGTCCATTATCTCGGTGGGGCGGTTGCGAGTGTAACGGACCAGTGAGGGGTCGCCCGCGTCAAAGCCAATCGGATCCTCACTCAGCCATCTTCCCACCGCTGCGTCGTACCAGCGGTTGAGGTTGTTTTGCAGCCCGGTGTCGGCATCCAACGGCCGGGCGGTGAAGAGGAAGAGCGAGTCCACCGCCGGGTTGCTCTCCGACGTGACGCGGCCGAAGGCGTCGTAAACCAAGTGGTTGACCACGGTGGTGGTGTCCGTGCCGGGGTCGTACTTGGCGATGTCCCGCACCGTGTTCAGGTGATCCGTCAACGTCCAGGCTACCAAATCCGCCGTCCCGCCGTCAACTTCTTCCTCGGCCAGTATCTGGTCCACCGCCGGACCCCAGAGGTAACGCCAGCGAAGGTCCGAGGCCACTACGTTCCCTGCGCCGCTATGCTGGAAATCCAAAACCACCTGGTTGCCGTCGTAGGCGAAGACTCGTTTCTGTTCGTAGTCACCGTCGCCGTTGGCATCCATCCGCCGCCGCACCAGCCGATTCTCGTGGTCGTACGATTGGCGGATCACCCAATCCACGGCCGCCCCGTAACTCGCCTGATGCTGCACCTTGTATAACCGATTCCGATGGTCCCAAGTGTACTTGGTAATATCCCCGTCGCCGCTGTCGAGCTGCCCGTTCTGGTTATTATCGACAAAGCAGTACGTGCGGTTGCCCTCGGTAAAGCCACCTTGGCACTGCTTGTCCCAAGCAGTGCCACAACACTCTGCGTCCGTTTGCCAAGCAGGGGCACCCGCGCGCTCTGGTCAGGGACGGTGTGCCTGACCTACTTGGCTGGCGGGAAGTGTAACCGTCTGATGTGTTTCACCCAACCACTCCCTGTAGCCTCCGGGGCTTCAGATTCGCCCCTGCAGCTCGAATCTTCCAGCCCCGGCCACCTTGCCGGCCCGTCCCTTGAGCAAGGGTATCCGGCCCGTCCAAATCACCATCGGCCATATTCGACATACAGCCGGTTTACCTGAGCCTGTTCCCAAACGCTCAGATATTGTTCAGTTTTTTCATCCCGCCGGGCAAAAATACGAGTGGGTGTCGGGCTAGTGGGCGTCCACCACTCGGGATGGTCAAATTCCACAAACGATGTGGGATACTCACTGGTGCCGGTCAACTCATCCAACTTCCATCTCGCCACGAGGATATCGCATAACGCCCCATCTGAACAAGCAAACTCGAATAAGTGGCAATAATCGATGCCATGCCGAATTAGGTCATACCTGAGCAAACGTGCCGACTCGGGCAGTTCATCCACCAAGAGCCGATAAGGCGGCTCAGTGAGATAGCGGATCCAACGGCAGCACAGGGAACACGACACCAGAGACACAGATGCAAATGAGCATAGTATCGCGAGTCCGATCCGCAACCGAAACGCCCTCATCCAAACGGCGCGATAACCGTGTGCATTGCTTACTTTTTCGGACACGGATAAGTCTCCTTCCAAGTGAACTTCCAATACCAGGTTGCCACAAGGTCATAAGGCTTTGCAAACGGCAAGTCAATGGGCGCGAACTGGCCGCCGATGTCCAAGGGATTCTGAAACCTGTCGCGAACATGAAACCAAAGGTCGCAAGTCCCTGATGACGCACTAATCCAGAGGTCCTCATTACACCCTTTGCAGTCGATTGTCACTTCGCATGTTCCACGCACGCGTACATTCGAATGCCGCATGATGGTTAAGACGTCAAACATGCCACCACCTGAATGTACGTCGAGAACGACCGGCACAAGGTCCGAGAGGTTGACTTGTGCCTTCGTTATTCCCGACTCGCAAGAGAGCTGCGATATGAGTTTGGGTACCAGTCTGTGACGCAATTGCACTTGGACCTGGGGCTTTATCTCCTGCCACCAGGGCTGAAGCAATCCTATCTTGTGCAACGATACCTCCTGCCCGAACCCAAAATAGTACCACCAGAAGAAGTCGGGCACGTCCCATTTCTGACCAAGGGGTTTCAGCCCGTAGGGATCGGTATGGTACACGGGTGCGTTGCCTACGTACTCGCACAGATTGATGCCGGCCGCGAACCCCATCGGGTCCTCGCTCAGCCAGCGGCCGACACGCGGGTCGTACCAGCGGTTGAGGTTGTTTTGCAGGCCCGTGTCGAGGTCGAACGGCCGGGCGGTGAAGAGGAACAAAGAGTCCACCGCCGGGTTGCTCTCCGACGTGATGTTGCCGAAGGCGTCGTAGACCAGGTGATTGACCACGGTCGTGGTATCCGTCTGCGGGTCGTACTTGGCGATGTCCCGCACCGTGTTCAGGTGATCCGCCAGCGTCCAGGCTACCAAATCCGGCGTCCCGCCGTCAACTTCTTCCTCGGCCAGAATCTGGTCCACCGCCGGGCCTCGGAGGTAACGCTGGCGCAGGTGCCCGACCTCGATGTCCTCGGAATTGCCCCCCCCTCACCCCCGCCCCTACTTCCCGGCGGGGGGGGTTGCGATGTCGTAGACGAACACGCGCCGCTGCTCGGCGTGGCCGTCGCCATCGGCATCGAGCCGCTTGTACACCCAGCGGTTGGCGTGGTCGTAGGCGTGCTCGATCACCCTGTCCACCGCCGCCGCGTAGCTGGCCCGGTTGCCTACTTACCGCGGCCAGGGCTACACAGCTTCTCTCTGACTGCGGGATGGAAGTACACTCGAACCGGTTTCGTCTTCGTACCGCTTCGTAACACTAAGCCGCATTCCAATGAACCCGTCAGGATCGCTTGATCAATGTAAACGGCTTTGTAATCGATTTTCTCTCCCCTGTTAAGCGTGTCGCTGTTTTGTGCCACAGCCGGCAACAGTAGCCACGAGTCGCCTTTCCAAGCTGTTTTGACGGATATGTCGATCCACTCTCGCTGGTCCCAGGGGATCGGTTCGGCGCCGGGCCTCACAGGCGAGCGAAATGTGGTACCGAAATCCATCGGCGTGAATTCAGGGAAAACTTCTACAGAGGTGCCTTCTCCACTTCGTAACCAGATACCCAGCACGTTGTTGTCTATGTCAAGCCAAGAGATTGTCAGTACTAAGATGAGGGACGTATCTTCGCGGCCATGCTCGTCTCCCGCCGAACGACTGGCCTTCCCAGGCCTAGGCATAATTGCAGCCGACAGGATGACCGGTTCGCGTAGCAGATGTTGTTGCCCCGGTTCAAACAAAGCGAGCGCCTTCTTCAGCCCCGGCAACTCGCATTCATAAAAGTAAGGATCAGTGCCCATGGATCCCTGCTCTATCTGAGCCGCAACATCGCGCAGGAGGATCTCTGTCGCCCGGAGCTTTCGAGACGTTTCTGACGAACATCCTGCGACCGTGGCGGCGAGTAACAGGACAAGAAAACCAAGGGCCACTACATTCCAGGTGTGACTACTTGAGTGCGTTGTCAATAGCATGGAGCACTTCCTCGACCGTGGGCCCCCTTCCACCCGGCCCGCCATAGTATCCAGGGAAAAGACTCGCACCATGCGGGGCATACATCGGCACCCACCGGTGATGCTTGACGAACTCGTAACCCGACACCATCCCGAACCAGCATGAACATGGCTCGCAATTTTCATACTCTACCTTCAACCACAAGCGGTAACCCCGAGGCCGGTACGCCGCATCAACGGCTCCTGCACCACCGCCGAAAGATGATAATCCAGCATCTGCAATTGCGGCAACTAATTGCTCCAACGCCTCACGTAATCCACCCGTCAGTGCGCCACTCGTTATACCTCCCGCTGCTTGGATAAGTGAAAGCACAGATGACGCACCTTCAATACTAGCAACGGCCGACATGGCATCAGGGTTAGCACCTGAGGTCGGAACGACGTCTACTACTTTCTTCCTATATTCGTTCTTGAAACCAGATGCTGGTGGCCTACATTCGCCGCAATATAGACCAAGTGCATCACGCATGGACACTGGAATATTTGACACATACCGATACAGGTTCATATCGTCTACCGCAAAGCCCAGCGGGTCTTCCGAAAGCCAGCGGCCGACGGCCGGGTCGTACCAGCGGTGGAGGTTGTTTTGGAGGCCCGTGTCGGGGTCGAAGGGCCGCGCGGTGAAGAGAAACAGACTATCCACCGCCGGCTCACGCCCACAGCTCGTCTTCCGCTCAGTCGCGCCACCCAATCTGCGATTATCCCCTGGCACACCGCGTCCACTCCAACCGCCCTTCGTGTCCTACCGCCAGCGGGCACGGGGCTGCCCCACGCACCCACACACCGCCCCCACGGCGGAAATCCCAGCAACAAATGCAATTGCGGTCGCCTGCCACCCCAGTGTGCCGGCTCCGAACCATGGGTACTTCTCCCGCCGTAACTCGCCATCGCAAAACGACCATGCTCATTTTGGTTCCTTCGGTCGACCAGCTCCGAACCCCGAGGTGTCCCCCTTTGCGCGAACCACACTCCGGCACGCTTCCAGGTATTGCACCAAGGAAGAATGTGTCAGACAGAACTGCTCAACAGCATTTAGATAATCCTCGTGGCTGATGCCTCTTGCGGAGAGATATTCACTATGGAACCGCGCAAGCTCCTCGAAATCCTCCTTTCGAATCCTCTCTGATGCGGCATACCGAGCCTGCAACTGCGCGCGCGATAGAGACTCAAGGAACGCGAAACAGCTAACGCAGACAAGCGCAACGACGCACAGCCCTATAATTATAGGCCGCATGGCACCACTCCTCCTAACCGTTCGCAAAAGGAATTATCCAAGACACTTGGCCTCACAACGTCGCCATTGCCGCGTGCAATCAGCACGGTAGGGATCATTGGTCCTACGTACATCCACATCGCTGCTCCGCTTAACGCAACTGACAGGGCTGAGGCCGCGTGTTGGCTACTCTCCCTGATAAATCCCGTCCGCGCGCCGAAGGGCACCGACACTCTCATCATACATAGAGATGCGACGACCACACAACTCAATCGGCTCGGCGGTTCGGCCTGATCGCTCCCCAACGCTCCAAGTCGGCCTGATACACGAAAGAACACTTTATGCACTCCCAAAGAGAAAGGTCATTCCGCCTTCCCTTCAGGAGGCCTGCAACAATAGCCGATCTGGCAAACCATCTACAATCCCGTACCCCGACAATATATCTACCCGGCGCCTTCTCAACGTCGCGGATGAATTGCCTGACGCCCTGCTGAAAAGCACTCTTGTCGTAACACTCGTCGGCTACGGTGACATCTTGGCAGACAGAATAGCTTTGGCCTTCCGCGACGCCTGCTGGGGCGGCCTCAGGATAGATTTGCAGATCGTCGTCGCGCACTGCTCCTTGGCCAACACTATGCAGCCTTTGTTCAAAGAACCCCCAGCCTTTCCCATCGATCGTGATGAACCAATGGGACGGGACATGGCCCCAGATGTAATGGCCCTTAATGAAGCCCGTGCAATATTTTACACCGGAGGATTGAAATTCCAACCCCTTGGGATCACGACGCAACAGGACCGCATTCTCCACGTATCGGTACAAGTTGTTATCGCCCCCGGCGAAGCCGATCGGGTCCTCGCTCAGCCACCTTCCGACGGCCGGGTCGTACCAGCGGTTGAGGTTGTTTTGCAAGCCGGTGTCGCCGTCGAACGGCCGGGCGGTGAAGAGAAACAGAGAATCCACCGCCGGGTTGCTCTCCGACGTCACGTTGCCGAAGGCGTCATAGACCAGGTGGTTGACCACGGTGGTGGCCCCCGTTTGCGGGTCGAACTTGGCGATATCCCGCACCGTGTTCAGGTGATCCGTCAGTGTCCAGGCTACCAAATCCGCTGTCCCGCCGTCAACTCGTCCCTCCGCCAGGATGTATCTGCAAAAACAGACGGCGAACGAAACAGTAATTCCTCCTGCAAACAAGCCTCAGCCAACTCAGGCCTCTAACTCCGGGTCGAATAGGTACGCATATGTCAGCGCCCGCTGCGCAATCGCCATTGCATCCGGCGACGGTACTCCAGTCGCAAGAGAATGGCGCATCTCACCTTCCGCAAGAGCCAAGAAGTCCTCCAACGTCGCAACGGCTTGCCGATAAGTCTCGGGCTCACTGCCGAGCTCGAGCGCCGGCATGGCGTCGTCTGTATAGGTGCAAGTTGCAAAATCCTCCATCAAGGCGAAAAATAAACCAAGCGCCTGTGCGAGAGCCTTGTCAAGACATGGCTCATAACAGCTAACATACCTCTCCACGGAACGTCTAGTGTCACACAACAGCCTGCAGGCGCTGATGCACTGCAAGGCGGCAGTCAGTGTATGTTCGGCTCTTTCGGAAAGCATGGAGCGCCAACTCTTTAATCCGGAAGTAGCTGTTTCAGGTACTCAATCTGATACCGTATGCGCCACGTTTCAGGAGTATCTACGCCACCACGATAGGGTGCGTCCAGATGCCGTTTGAGCGTCTTCTCAAGAGTTCTCAATAAGGCCTGCTTCTCTCGCAAGGACATGCCTGATACCTGTTTCCTCCACTTATCAAGCCCCTCCATCAACTTGATACCGCGTTTAAGAGTACATAAGGATTGGCGCGTTTTGGGGTCGCTGACACAGGTTAGAATGTCATCGAGTATGTCTCTCGCGATGTCCCATTGGCCCGTCCGGATTTTTTCCCAAAGAGCACGCGAAGGACTATCGGTATCCCAGGGCATTCCCACTAGGCCAGCAGGGTCCACCGCCGTGAGGACCCCATTCCCCACGTACCGGTACAAGTTCCCATCGCCGGCGGCGAACCCGATTGGATCCTCGCTCGGCCACCTTCCCACGGGCGGGTCGTACCAGCGGTGGAGGTTGTTTTGGAGGCCCGTGTCGGCGTCGAACGGCCGGGCTGTGAAGAGAAAGAGACTATCCACCGCCGGATTGCTCTCCGACGTGACGCGGCCGAAGGCGTCATAGACCAGGTGATTGACCACGGTCGTGGTCCCCGTCTGCGGGTCGTACTTGACAATGTCCCGCACCGTGTTCAGGTGATCCGTCAACGTCCAGGCTACCAAATCCGCCGTGCCGCCGTCAACTTCTTCCTCGGCCAAAATCTGGTCCACCGCCGGACCCCAGAGGTAACGCCAGCGAAGGTCCGAGGCCACTACGTTCCCTGCGCCGGTATGCTGGAAATCCAAAACCACCTGGTTGCCGTCGTAGGCGAAGACTCGTTTCTGTTCGTAGTCACCGTCGCCGTTGGCATCCATCCGCCGCCGCACCAGGCGGTTCTCGTGGTCATACGAATACCGAATCACCCAATCCACCGCCGCCCCGTAACTCGCCTGATGCTGCACTTTATATAACCGATTCCGATGGTCCCAGTTGTATTTCGTGATGTCCGTGTCGCCTGCGTCGAGCTGGCCGCTCTCGTTGGCGTCGATGAACCGGTACGTGCGGTTGCCTTCGGCATCGTACTGGTAGCGATAGGTGCCGTCGGAAAGGAGCTGATTATTGGGCCCGGTAGTGTACGTGCTGCCGTTGGCGATGACGCGGTTGCCATTGGCGTCGTACTGGTAGCTTTCGTCGCTCTGGTAGTCGTAGTCGGCGGCGGTGAGCTGGCCGGTGGCGTCGCTGGTGTAGTCGGCCGTGCCGTCGATGGAATTGACGTACTGCGTCATCCGCCCGGCGGCGTCGAAGGACCAGCCGTAGTCCACGAAGGTGGTCTGGCCGCGGTGGTGGACCAGGTCGGTCAGTCGCCCGGCCAGGTCGTGGCCGTAGTCGCTCTGGGCGACAAGCTGCGCGGCGGCCAGGTCGGCGTAGCGGGTGAGAGTGTCGAGCTGGCCGGCGGCGTCGTAGGTGAAGTTCACCATTTTCGTGGCTACGGGATTACCGCCCGACTGAGCTGCCTGCGTGATGAAAGTTACACGGCCCAAGGAGTCGTAAAAATAACGGTTTTTGAAGTCCTTCGTGCCGTTTAGATCGACAATCAGGCGAGTCTGCCGACCCGCGCTGTCGTATACTCGCCCGAAGGTAAGGGTGGGCGTTAAGCCGACCACCGTTTGGACAGTCTGGGTCATGCGCCCCAAATTGTCGTAGGTGTGCTGATAATCGGCCTCGATGTCGTCCACCGCTGTTTGCTGCCCGGCCGCATCGTAGGTGAAGGAGATGGTCCGCACGCGGTTCTGATCGGCATCGGCGTCGGCAGTGTTATTGTACCAGATTTCGGCGGTGTTGCGGCCGAGATTGTCGAACTGGAACTGGCGGACCCGGCCCAGGCGGTCGACCCGGCGGACGAGGTACCCGCCGGCGTTGTAGACGAACGAGCGGGTGTAGCCCAGTTCGTTGGTCTCTTCCACAGAGCGGCCCAGCGAGTCGTAGACCCAACTGGTGGTGTTGCCTTCCGGGTCGGTGAGCGAGAGGCGGTTGCCGGCCGCATCGTAGCTATACGTGGTGGTGGCGCCGGCTGCGTCGGTCTGGCTGGTGAGGCGGCCGAGGTTGTCGTAGACGTAAAGTGTCGTGTGATCGAGCCGGTCGGCCTGGTTGAGGACATGTCCGGCGGCATCGTAGGTGAAGGTCGTCCAGGGGGCCAGTTCGGGGCCTTGGCCGTCGGGGTCGGGCTGGGTCACCTTGGTCTGCCGTCCCAGGTTGTCGTACTCGTAGGTGGTCACCCGATCCAGTGGGTCGATCACCTGGGCCAGTTGCCCGGCGGCGTCGTACACGTAGTCGGTTTCGGGGCTGGTCAGGGGGCCTTGGCCGTCCGGGTCGGGTTGGATGACTTTCGTCTGTCGTCCTCGCCGATCGTACTGATAGCTGGTGACAGCCCCCAGCGGGTCGGTGACGCTGACCAGTTGCCCGAGCTTGTCGTACTGGTAGCTGGTCTGTGGGGCGGAGAGGGGGCCTTGGCCGTCGGGGTCGGGCTGGATGATGCGGCTGCGGCGGCCCAGGTCGTCGTACTGGTAGCTGGTCACGCGATCCAAGGGGTCGATCGACTGGACAAGCTGCCCGGCGGAGTTGTAGACGTACTCGATTTCGGGGGCCGTGAGGGGGCCGGCCCCGTCGGGATCGGGCTGGATGATCTTCGTCTGCCGTCCGGCGATGTCATACTCGTATCCGGTCACGTTGCCCAAGGCGTCGGTGGTGGTGGTGACCCGACCGGCGGCGTCGTAGGCGGTTTGCGAAAGGGGCGCTGTGAGGCGGAGGAGCACCGCGTCGGCCACCACGTTGGCACCGGCGATGGCCGAGTTGTTGGCCAATTGGACGATGAGCGTCGAATCGCTCGCCAGGAAGCTGCCGAGCTTGAAAAAGCCGCGGTCGGCGAACCGGCGTCCTGCACCGGTCTGGGGAGGCTCCTGCGTCTGGTCCACCGTGAAGGTGGCCAGGGGCTGACCGGAGGTGTCGCCTGCGTACACGGCGAAGGGGGCGTCGGTGGCGTTTTGGGGATCGGCCTGCCAGGTCACGTAGACCTCGTACTGCATGCCCAGCATGAGGTGCGCGAAGGTCCAGGTGGCCGTGGCCGTGGGCTGGCCCGTGACGGTGCTATGGACCCGCGAGTTTCCCTCGTAACCGGCCTGCCAATCGGCCCAGGTACCGGCAGCCTCGGCGTAGCCGGTCGTGCCGTCGTCGATCACCGCTCCATGGTAGTTGGCTATCGGGCGGTCGGCGTTGTCGTAGGCGTATTCGGTCACGTTGCCGAGCGGGTCGATCACGTGGCTGGTCCGCCCGGCCGCATCGTAGAACTGGCGGGTCACCGGGCTGGCCAAGGGACCCGGGCCGTCGGGGTCGGGCTGGATGGTGCGGACGACCCGGCCGCGGGAATCGTACTCGTACTGCGTCACATTGCCCAGGGGATCGGTTTCGGCCACCAGGTTGCCGGCGGCATCGTAGGTGTACTGGTACACGGGGCTGGTCAGGGGCCCTTGCTCGCCGTCGGGGTCGGGGAGGATTTTGCGGATGAGGCGGCCCAGGGCATCGTACTGGTACTCGGTGCGGCGGCCGAGTTCGTCCACCTCGGCGGTGCGTTTGCCGCTGGTGGCGTCGTACTCGTACTGGACCGTGGCCTCCAGCTCCGTGCCCTGGGCATAGGTGATGCGGGTGATTTGGCCGCGGCTGTTGTACTCGTAGCGGGTGAGGGTCCCCAGGGGGTCGGTCTCGGTCTCCACCAGGCCGACGAGCGTCCCATCGCCGGCATCGGTATAGGTGTAGCGGGTGACCACGTCGTCGGTTTCGCCATTGCCCGGCGAGTCGACTTGGCCGACCACGATCCGGGTCTCCAAGACGAAACCGGTGGCGGGATCGAGGGTGTAGCGGGTCTCGATGCCCCGTTCGTCGATGTACCGGATGACGGCATTCCAGGTGTAGTCGTACTCCCAGCGGCGCGTCCCGCCGTCGGGGAGGATCATCGTGATGCGGTTGCCTTTGTGGTCGTATTCGTAAGAGGTCACGGAGGCGGTTAGCGGGCCCTCGCCGTCGGGATCAGGTTCGATGGCCCGCACCACTTGGCCGGCGGCGTTTCGCACATAGCGGGTGGTTTGTCCCTCGCCGTCCACGGCGTCGGTAGCGAAACCCCAGCGGTCGACCTCGGCCGTGGTGGTCACGCCGGCGATGGTGGTCGTGGCCTGCAATTGCCCGAAGTCCCGCAAGGCCGCCGGATTTTCCGGCGTACCTTCGCCGGCCGAGGTATCGACCAGGGCCGCGGCCGGGATCGAGACGTAGAGCTCCTCGGTGCCGTCGCCCCGGATGATCTTTTTCAGGCGGAGGGCATGGTCGTATTCGTAAGTCTCCTGCGAGCCGTCCGGGAAGATGATCTTCGAGAGGAGGTTATTGGGTCCCGCGTATTCCAGGGTGGTGACCGGCGCGGGTAGGGGGCCGTCACCGTCCGGGTCGGGCTTGATGATCTGGGTGACCCGCCCGGCCGCATCGTGGGTGTAGGTGGACACGACGCCGTCGGGCCGGGTCAGTTGGCTGAGCCACCCGGTGACGGGGTCGTACGTGAAGGTGGTCGTACCCTCCGCTTCCACGACCCCCACCAGGCGGTTCTCCGCGTCGTAGTTGTAGGTCGTGGGATTACCGGCCGGGTCGATGGTGTTGAGGATCAGCCCGCTGGGTGCGAAATGATCGGCGGTGCCGTCCTTGGCGGTGAGGGTGAAGCCGGTGGACCAGTTGCCGGTGAGGGTGTAGCCGCTGGTGTCGGCGGAGGTCTGGGGAATCCAGCCCCCGGCACCGTCGGGGACGAACCGCTGGATGCCGCGGCGGAGCAGGAGCACGTCCCCGCCGTCGGGGATCAGGCGGGCCACGCCGAAGGCGAACCACCCCGGCGCCATGTAGCTGGGCAAGGTGTTGATGACGTTCTGGGTGCCGGTGTGGGTGATCGTCCGCGTGCTCTGGTCGGAATAGTGCTGGATGAGCTGGACGGTCCAGTCGTAGGCCCCGGTGGGAAGTTCGCTCACATCCACGGGGAAGGCGAAGGCGTAAGAGGGGCTGGCACTGGCCCCGGCGGCGTCGAACCAGATCGTGGTATTGGGCATAGTATTGCCGAACTGCACCAGCCGGGCCTCCACCCGCTGGAGGGTCGCCCCGCCGTTGGTAAGCTCCAGCGGACTAATGGCGATCACGGTCTCGCGCCCCGAGGCCAGGTGGGCGTAGTAGGTCAGCGGGGTCCCGGCATTGGTCACCCCATGGCCGCCGATCGGGCCGCTGGCGGCTGTGAAAACGCTTAGGCAACTCGTGTCGCGTTCACAGCAGCCGACGCAGGGCCAGAGATCCGATAGGGGTTCCTCCACCTCGATCGTGGCCGTATCGTACTCCTGGTCCACGTTCCAACCGGTGATCGTCCCCACGACGGTCTCGTAGGGGTCGTACTCGTTGCGATAGCGGTCGTACCAGGGGACGAAGGTCACGAAGTAGCTGTTCCGGCCGGCGGGTATCGAGAGGGTGGCGGAGCCGGCGATCACGGCCATGTTTTCGTCGTGCAGGAACCCGTCGGCATCCACGACGTAGTCGCGGGGGCCGGGATCGTCGTCCCAGTGGGGATCGTCATCCAGGGTGGCCGTGCCGCCGGCCGAGAAGGCCACCGAGACGTTCTCGAAGTTCTGGTTGCCGTCCAAGAGCCGGATCAGAAACCGCCCGGCCGAAGCACCAGGCATTTCCGATTCCAGGCCGGATGTCGGCTCGGGGAGCAGATCTGTGGGTTCCACCGCGTTGCTGTTGGGATCACGCTCGATGACCCAGTCGTTGTCGTGCAGGTCCACCACGTCCGAGCGGTTGCCGAAGGGGTAGCTGGCAGGCATCCCCCCCAGGGCCTGGTTGGCGCTGAGATCAAGGGCCACGGTCTCCTTGACTTCGGCGACGTGGTCGTCGATCACGGCCACGTCGAAGGGGATCTCCGTAGTCTCTCCCGAAAAAGTCACATACCCGGTGGAGGAGTACTCGCATCCCTGCCATTCCACGCCCGGCAGGGGCTCATAATCGTAGCCCTGCCGGGCCGTGCCGCCGATATCGAACCAGGCGCGGATCGCATAGGTCGTATCCATCGATTCCCCAGGGGGGCCGGCCCGGCGGACGACGAAGCGGCCCGAATTCCCCGGCTCCGCCGCCACGTTGTCCGTGGCCGCCAGGGAGATCGTCCACTCGTCGTCGTCCTCGATGGTCACGGTGGCCTCGCTCGGCGAACCGATGGTCACCGGATACGTGCCACAGCACTGGCTGGTGGTATACCACCCGCCGGTCAGCCGTACCGTCAACTCTTCATTGCCCTCGAACCAGGCGTCGTTTTCGATCGTGATCGTGGCCGACCGGCTGCCGTCCCCATAAAACTGGATGTAACCGTAAGGGAGGAAGCCCGAGGCCTGATAGTCGCAGGAATCGGCCGTACCGGTAATCTCGAAGGTGGCCACGCCATAGGCGATGTTCGACGGACAGTCGCTGATGGTGATCGTGAACGTGGAAACCCCCTCTTGCCGCTCCACCTGGAGGGCTTGGTCCACGCTGATCGTGGCCGTTACCGAAAGCAATTCCCTCTTCTCCAGCGGCTCGAGGCGGAGCGGGCGGTGGCGTGGGGAGCATCCCGTGCCTTTGCAGCGGTTGCGGAAGCGGCGGACCGTGCGATTCCAGAGACTCCGAACGGGCGACGGCAGCGATGCCATGGTCGGGCTCCTTTTCTCTCCTCCGTTTTTGGCCGGCATGGCCGGCTTGTCTGCGACCCGCAAAAACCGTCGGCGGGACAACCGAGCGCGTTACGGGGCGTCCTCGATCGCCCGCCGGAAGAACGCCTCGAATTCGCGCAGCACCTGCTCGTCCTCATACAGGACGCCGCAGCGCTGGAGAATCTTTTCTCGCATGGCCTGGCGGAAGTCGCCGTCCCGCCCCAAGCGGACCGCCAAGGCCACGTATTGCTGTTCGTCCCCTGCCACCAGGTCCTCGACACCCATCCGCCGGTACAGGCCCGCCGCGTACCGCTGCACCATGTAGGGACCAGGCAGCGTGACGACCGGCACACCCAGGGCAAACGCGTCGTAACCGGTCAGCGACGCGCTGTAGCAGGGGGCGTCAAGGACCGCGTCCGCCAGACGCAGCAGGCGGTAGTAATCCCGCGGGGGCTGGCTGGGCAAAAAGAGGACCCTCCGCAGAAGCGGCTCGCCCAACGTCCGCTGCCAGCGGGCCTTCAAGCGGGCCGCCGTGGCCGGGCGGCTCCCCTCCAAGACCACCAGGTGCCCGCCGGGGTCTTCCCCCAGAATCCGCCGCAAGAGGAGATCGAAGTCCGGATGGAACTTGGCCGGCCGGTGGGGGCAGAAGTAGATCGCCCCGTGGGCCGGCAAGCCGAAATCCTCCCGCTTGGAAGGCGGGGGCAGGTCCGGCCGCGGCTGCCAAGCGGTGGTACCTTCGAACAGGACCAGCCGTTCCGTATAGTCTTCCCGGGCCTCCGGCCCGCGTTCGAACAACCGCGAGGAAAGAAAATAGTCGATGTTCGCGATTCCCGTCGTGCCGTGCTGGCCGAAGCCGATGCACTGCACGGGAGCCAGGGGCAGAAACGGCAGGAAGTAGTTGACGATATCGGTACCCGCCTGCCAGTGCAGGAGAATGTCGCACTCGGCCCCGCGGATGGCCCGGAAAGCGCTTTCCATCTCATGCGGGAATGCGATCCAAAGGATGTCCCCAGCGTGCACCGCCGGGCGGCATTCGCGCAGCGCAGCGGACGATACCAGGCCGACCACCTCGAACCGGCGCCGGTCCAGCCGCTCCATGATCCCGCCGAAGCCCCGCAGGAAACCCCCGTGATGCCCATAGGTGGCCAAGAAGCCCACGCGGATTCTCGCCCGCCGCGGGCCCCGGGTGGGTAACTGCTTGGGAAAGGCCGGGGCAAAGAGGCGGGCGAACTTCTCCCGCAGGCGGCGGTTGCACACCCCGTGGTGATAAAGGTGAAACGACGGCACAAAGCCGTCACGGAAGGCGCGCCGCCAGTCCAGCGGGGGCGATTCGGCCAAGGCCTCGTCGAGTCGCCGTTCCAGCTCCGCGCGATACTGAAGAATGGCCTCGGCGGAGTCGAACACGGTCGGGCAGAGGCTCAGCTCGCGAAGTCGCCAGATCGGCTTGTCCGGTCGCAGGCCGGCGGCGGTTCGAAACTCCTCCCGCGCTCGCTCCTCCTCTCCCAGGTCATTGTAGACCAGTCCCAGGTTCAGGTGCGCGTCGGCCGAGTCGGGCCGCGCAGCGATCACGCGGCGAAACGCCTCGGCCGCTTCCGCGAAGCGTTTGGCTCCGCAGTAGATCTCGCCCAGTTGCGTGAGCGTTTCCACTTGCTGCGGGGCCGCCGCCAAGCTGTCGTGGCAGAGCCGCACCGCCTCCTCGGTTTCGCCTTTGGCGTGGGCGACGCGGGCCAGGTGCCGCAGGGCGTCGGCGTGCCGCGGGGCAAGCCGTAGCGCATGACGGAGGCAGCTTTCCGCCTCCTCCCACTCCCCTTGTTCCAAGTGGATCAACCCAAGGTTCGACCAGGCGTCCGCATACTCGGGCCGAAGGGCGATTGCCCTCCCAAAGGCCGCCCGTGCCTCGGCCGGCCGTCCCATCTTCTTGAGCACTGCCCCATAGTTGTTCCAGTAGACCGCCTTCGTGCCGCAAAACCGCAGACTCCGCTCGATCAGCTCCAGGGCCGCAGTGTGGTCCCCGCGCGCTGAATAGATCAGACCGAGAAAGTGCAAGGCCCCGGCGTGGTCCGGCTGCGCAGCCAGGATATCGCGGTAGATGTTTTCGGCCGTCTGGAAATCGCCCGCCCGATGGGCCGCCAAGCCCTGCTGAAAAGCAACCGCCACGGCGTGAGCCGCCGTTCGTTCCACCGGCGGCCCGCCGCGGCTCTCGTGTGCCGTCAGCTCGGGTACGCTCCCCATCGTTCCCGTCTCCAGGTTTTGGCGCAGGTCGCAGGCGAGAAGACTTACCCTGGGCGTCGTAGGTGCCGGACTACAAGGCTCAGGAAGATCCAGCGCCGCACCGGCCGCATGCGGAGATTCC
>NZ_BAAHYX010000001.1:0-47365 GCF_054657335.1 Thermopirellula anaerolimosa | reverse complement strand
GCCACCGCACGCCGTATCTGGCCAGTTGGCCGGAGATCGAGCCCTGGCTCGACGGCCTGGCCTCAGGCGGCCACGACTACCAGACGGTCGTGATCGACTCGATCGACTGGCTCTTGCGCAGGATCGAGGAGCACGTGGCCGGCGTGGACGGCACGCCCACCGGCATGAAACAGACCCTCAACCGCTCGCACGGCGGCTACGGCAACGGCCGACAGGTGCTCAAGAACTACGTCTACCAGTACCTCTTGCCGGTCTTGGATCGGCTGGTCAACGCGGGCGTAGCCGTGCTGCTATTGGCCCATGCCGCCCGCCGCTCGATCACCACGATCGACGGGATCGAACTGGAGAAGTCCGCCCCGGAGATTCACCCCGACTTGGCCAACACGATGATCGAGTGGTCCGACTTCGTCGGAGCGATTCGTCTTGTCGGCCAGGAACGGGAACTCGTCCTCTGCGAGACGCCGCAACTGGTGGCCAAGAACCGCTATGGGCTGTCGGAGAGCCTGCCTTTGTCCTGGCCGGCCTTCGTCGCGGCCGTGAGCAACCGCAACCTCAAGCCCCAAGGAGCCTGAACATCATGGCGAACCTCGGCAATTTCGATGCGTCTCAGGTGGAGCCTACCACCGCATTCGATCCCATCCCCGCCGGGAAATACCTGGCGATGATCACCGCCTCGGAGATGAAGCCGAACAAGGCCGGCACGGGCAGCTACCTCGAGCTGGTCTTCACGATCCTCGAGGGCGAGTACAAGGGTCGGCAGCTTTGGGTACGGCTCAACCTGGACAACCCCAACGAGCTGGCGGTGAAGATCGCCCGGGCCGAGCTGTCGGCCATCTGCCGGGCCGTCGGGCGTGCTCACGCCGCGCGACAGCGTGGAGCTGCACAACCTGCCGCTGGTGATCAAGGCCGGCTGCCAGAAGCGCAAGGACACCGACGAGATCGCCAACGTCATCCGTGGCTACGAGAAGCGGGACGCCGCGACCGGCCGGCCGCAACAGGCCCAATCGAGCACGCCGCCGTGGCGGAGGCCGTGATGGCTTGCAGTGTAGCGAGACAGGGCTGGGGTCAGACGGGGCATGGTCCGGCCTGGCGTGGCGTGGTCAGGCGTGGTGCGGCTGGGCAAGGCAAGGCGTGGCATGGCTTTTCATTCACAAGGGGAACGTATGCACAACGGAAACGGCAAACCCAAATCTATCGGGCCCGAGGCGACCAACGGCGCCTGCGGCACCATCGCGCTTTCGTTGCCTTATCGCGTCAAGGTTACGGTCCGCGGCGAGGCCGACGTGCTATTCCACCGTTGGAACTGCGAAGCGGTCGAGGCCAAGGCGAAGGCGGCCAAGGGTTCGGCAGCCAAGAAGGCCGACGATCTGGAATCCTACGTCTACCGCAATGATGCCGGGGAACTGTGCCTCCCCGGGGAGTACCTGCGGCAGGCGATCATTGCTGCCGCCAAGTACCGGCAGGACCCCCGCTCGCCACGCAAAAGCGCGATGGACTTGGTGAAGGCGGCCATCGTCAGCCTGACGCCGTTGGCCAGTCTGGGAGTGAAGGCGTGGGACTACGAGCATCGCTGCCGCGTGCAGGTGCAGCGCAACGGAGTCACCCGCGTGCGGCCAGCCCTCGGCGCCGGCTGGTCGGCGTCCTTCGTGCTTCTGGTGAATCTGCCGGAATACGTCTCGCTGGAGATGCTGCATGGCCTGCTGACGGATGCCGGGCGGTTGATCGGCGTGGGCGACTTCCGGCCCACCTACGGCCGGTTCCAAGTAATGCGATTCGATCTGTTGGACGCGCAATGACAGGGCATGGCCGGGCATGGCGGGCCTTGGCACGGCTTGGACAGGCGAGGTTTGGCACGGTTCGGCGTGGCGTGGCAGAAACGAGGAGGTCATAGGCGTGCGTGCGAGCCGGCGCGGTGGAGCGGCGACGACAGGTCAGCGCCCCGGTGGAGCCGAAAAGGAAAGGCGAAGGCGAAACGATCGTCCCCGCGACTTGCAGGACACGCACCGGCGACTGTCGGTCCCCTGCGAGACGCACGCCTGCACCTCCGCACGAAGAAAGGAAGAGCATGCTTACGGTGGAGCTGTCCTACCCGCCGTCTGTCAATCATTACTGGCGACGAGTTGGGCCGCGGACCCTGATCAGCCGCCAAGGACGGGCGTATCGCCGCGACGTGGCGACCGCCGTGCGGCTGATCGACCATGCGGCAGACCGACTGCCCTTGACCGGTCCGCTCCGTGTGGAAGTCTCGCTGTATCCGCCCGATCGCCGGCGACGCGACTTGGACAACGCCCTGAAGGCGCTGCTCGATGCGCTTCAGCATGCAGGCGTGTACCCGGACGACAGCTTGATTGAACAGCTCTCGGTCGAGAAGCGAGACGTTGTGAAAGGGGGCAAAGCCGTCGTGACGATCCGGCGGCGGTGCGTGCTGTGCGACGGGCTGGAGGTGCCGACGTGATGCAGCTCCGTCCCTACCAGCAGGCTGCGGTCGAGGCCGTCTACGAGCACCTCCGCACGCGCGACGACAATCCGGCGGTCGTGCTTCCCACAGCGGCCGGCAAGTCCCTCGTCATCGCCCAGTTGGTCCAAGACGCCGTGCTCAGGTGGAACGGCCGGGTGCTGGTGCTGGCCCACGTCAAGGAACTCTTGGAGCAGAACGCGGACAAGATTCGCCGGCTGTGCCCGGAGGTCGCAATCGGCATCTACTCGGCGGGGCTGAATCGCCGCGAAGGCGACAAACCTGTCGTGGTCGCTGGCATCCAATCGGTCTACAAGCGGGCCTGCGAGCTGGATGCCTTCGACCTGGTGATCGTCGACGAGGTCCACATGGTGCCCCCCGACGGCGAAGGGATGTATCGCACCTTTCTGGCCGAGGCGAAGGTCGTCAATCCGCACACGCGAGTCATCGGCCTGACGGCTACGCCGTTTCGCCTGTCCAGCGGACCGATCTGCACACCGGACGGCATCCTCAACCACATCTGCTACGAGGTGGGCGTGCGGGAACTCATGCGCGACGGCTACCTCTGCCCCCTGGTCACGAAGGCTGGCATCCACAAGGCCGAGTTTGAGCGACTGCACATCCGCGGCGGCGAATTCGTGGCGGACGAGGTCGAGGCCATGATGGACACCGATCGCTTGGTGATCGCGGCGTGCAGCGAGATCGTCACGCACACGCACGATCGCCGGAGTGTGTTGGTGTTTGCCGCCGGTGTGCGGCACGGGCGCCACGTGGCCCGCGTGCTGGCCGAGATGTCGGGGCAAGAGGTGGGCTTTCTGGACGGCCAGACGCCGGCCGCCGAGCGCGCCGAACTGATCGCCCGCTTCCGCCGCGAACCGCTTTCGGGCGACTTGTTCGGCAAGAGCGTGCCCCTGAAATACCTGGTCAACGTCAACGTCCTGACCACGGGCTTCGACGCCCCGAACATCGACTGCGTGGCCATCCTGCGTCCCACGATGTCGCCGGGACTCTGGTATCAGGCGGTCGGGAGGGGCTTCCGGATACATCCCGGCAAGCAGAACTGCCTTGTCCTGGACTTCGGCGGTAACGCCCTGCGCCACGGGCCGGTGGATCAACTGAAGACGCCCGAAGCGCCCGGGCGCGGCAGCGGCGAGGCGCCGGCCAAGGAATGTCCCGAATGCCATGCGGTGATCGCTGCCGGCTACGCCCGCTGCCCCGAGTGCGGCCACCAGTTCCCGCCGCCGGAAAGGCAGCGCCATGACGCCCGAGCCGCCACCACAGGCGTGCTCTCAGGCCAGGTCACCGACACCGAGTACGAGGTCCTGGACATCCGCTACAGCGTCCACACCAAGCGAGACGCCCCGCCGGATGCCCCGCGGTCCATGCGTGTGGAATACCGCATCGGCCAGTTCACCTGGGTCTCCGAGTGGGTCTGCTTCGAGCATGGCGGCTACGCCCGCTGGAAGGCCGAACAGTGGTGGCGGCGCCGTTCGCCCGACCCGGTGCCGGAGACGGCCGAGCGGGCCGTCGAGGTCGCCGAGGCGGGCGGGGTGGCGTGGACCGAAAAGATCGTGGTGCGCACGGTGGCCGGCGAGAAATACGACCGCATCGTGGGCTACACCCTGGGGCCGAAGCCGGACCCCGTGCCAGTTGGCCCCTCGGAATACGACCTGGACGACGTTCCGTTCTGAACGGAGGCAACGCTGTGAATGCCGTCTTGGAATGCTTGCCCCTGGACTTGGTGGACGACCACCCGGATAACCCGCGGCTGGCGTTCCGCGAGGACGTGATCGACGCCATCGCCGCGAACCTCGATGGCCAGTACCCGCAGAAGCACGCCATCCACGTGCGGCCGGTGGACGGGCGGTTTCAGTTGATGGCCGGCCACCACCGCGTCCGGGCCGCACGCAAGGCCGGTTTGCAGAGGATTTGGGCCTGGGTGGAACCGCTCGATGACCAGGCGGCGATGATGGAACTCGTGCTCTCGAACCAGCAGGGGGAACTGTCGCCCCTGGAAATCGGCTTGCATTGTCTGAAGGCGGTGCCATTAGGCAAAGGCGGTCGTGGCGTTGCCGGCGGACTGCGTGAATACGCTCGCCGAATTGGCAAGACGCATCCATACATTTTCCAAATGCGCAACGCTGCCGAGGTGTTGTCTGAATGCCGGAAAATGGTAAGTCAACTTACCGTTTTCTCGGACAAAGCCCAACACCTGGCGGCCGTCCACAAGCTGCCCCAAGACAGGTGGCCCGAGTTCGTCGAGTGGATCGCCCAAGCCAACCCCACGGTGGCCGAGGTGGAAGAGCGGGTGGCCCGGGCCCTCGGCCCCACAACACACCCCCAGCCCCTCGGAGATCACGATCCGGAGGAGCCAGGCGAGCCGCGAAGCACCATTTGGGACCCCGCATTCGGCCCACCAGACGAAGCCGAGTCGGACGAAGGGGATGAACCCCAGCGCGGGCTGCCCCACGTCGCCTTCAACACGGGCGACAGCGAGTGGTACACGCCGCAGGAGTTCATCGAGCGGGCGGTGGCCGTCATGGGCGGCATCGACCTGGACCCGGCTTCTACAGCCGTGGCCAACCAGGTCGTCCAGGCCGCGGAATACTTCACCGCCCAAGAGAACGGACTGGCGCGGCCTTGGCGGGGGCGGGTGTTTCTCAACCCGCCCTACGCCCAGCCCCTGGTGCAGCAGTTCGCCGACAAGCTCGTCCAACACGTCCAAGAGGGCGACGTGACGGAAGCGGTGGTGCTGGTCAACAACGCCACCGAGACCCGCTGGTTCCAGACGCTCTTGACGGCCGCCCGGGCAGTCTGCTTCCCGGCGGGGCGGGTGCAGTTCTGGCGGCCCGATAGGGGCTCGGCCAGCCCGCTGCAAGGGCAGGCGGTGATCTACTGCGGCCCCCAGGTGGATCGGTTCCAAGAAACCTTCGCGGACTTGGGGAGGGTGTGCCATGTCGCCCAATGATCCACCCCATGTGATGCACTGGGATTGCCGGAAGCATGGATGCTTCAACCAGAAAAAGCGGCTCAAGTTCCGGTTTCTTTCCGACTGTCTGCCCGACCGCATCGCCTTCACAGACATCGACGCCATCACGGAGATCAACGGCAATCTGCTCGTGTTGGAATGGAAGGCTCACACGGGGCTCACCCGAGGCCAACGGATTTTGTTCGAGCGACTGACGCTGACGTGTCCGGCCACGGTGCTGGTGGTCGAGGGCGATGCCGAGCAGATGTCCGTTATCAGCGTCCGCATGGTGTGGTGCGGCAAGATCGGCCCCCCGGAACCCGCGGACCTGGAACGCCTGCGGCAAGAGATCCGAGCCTGGGCCCAGTGGGCTGCGGCCAATCGGGCTTTCCAAAGGAAGTACAAGCATGAGCGAGACCGTTGACGCGATTGACGAACCGGTCATGCTGCCCCAGAAGGGGCTGGCACGCTTCGCCACCGGCGCGGTGCGCGGCACGGACGCCGACGGCGAGCGTTGGGATTTGATCACGCCCATCGGGCTGCGGCGCCTGGCCGAGACCTGCGCCGAAGGCGCGGCGAAGTACGGCGAGCACAACTGGCAGAAGGGCATCCCGGCCAGCGTAATGCTCAATCACGCCATCCGGCACATCTACCTCTACCTGGCAGGCGACAGGGGCGAAGACCACCTGGCCCACGCCGCCTGGAACATCCTGGGCGTGTGCCACTTCGAAGAGGCGCTGCCCGAGATGATCGACATTCCCACCAGGGCAGACGGCAGGAAGTCGTAGATGCTACAGTTGCTCGAAAACCTGTTCGGCGAAGCGCTCTCGCCCGCGCGACGGGTCGTGGTGTTCACCACGCCGTCGCGGCAGACGCGGCTGTTCGCCGACTACCAGCAGTTGGCCGGCTATGCCAACAAGCAGAGCCGCTCGCAAAACGTCTACTTCGGGCTGGGACTGGTGGCGGGAACGCCGCGTGGCCGTGGCAAACAGGCCGACATCGCCGCCATCGGCGGACTGTGGGCCGACATCGATGTTTCCAGCCAGGCCCATCCCAAGCCGAACTTGCCACAGAGCATCGATGAGGCTCACGACCTGCTGGCCCACATGCCGCTTGCACCCTCGGCCGTGGTCTACAGCGGCCACGGCCTGCACGCCTACTGGTTTTTCCATGAGCCGTGGCTCTTCGCCGACGACGCGGACCGCCAGAAGGCAGCCGCGCTAGCCAAAGGATGGCACGCCCTGCTGTGCCGCAAAGCCGCTGCGCGGGGCTGGGCGCTGGAAAACCTCGGCGACCTGACCCGCGTGCTGCGCCTGCCGGACACGCTCAACCACAACAGCCAAGGTCCGCCCGTTGAAGTCCGCCTGTTGCAATTGGATGAACTCCGCCGCTATGCATCTGACGACTTCGAGCCGTACCTGCCCGCCGAGTCCGAACCACAGGTTGTGTGTGGCACGCTGGTCTTGCGTCCCGACGCCCAGCCCCCGGCTCAAAAACTCTTGGACTTGGCCGGCAAAAGCCCCTTGTTCTGGCAAACGTGGAACCGGCAGCGGACCGACCTGGCCGACCCGTCCGCCAGCGGCTACGACCTGAGCCTTGCCACCATCGCCGCACTCAACGAGTGGACCGACCAAGAGATCGCCGACCTCATGATCGCCTTCCGGCGGCACCACAACGACAACCCAGAAAAGGCCCTGCGGCAGGACTACCTGCAGCGAACCATCGCCAAAGCCCGGCAGGCGAAACCGAACGGCGAGGTGGTGGACATCTCATCCCTCATCGGCCCGAGTGAGCCGCAACCACCGGCCGAGCCGACCCCACCCGACCCCGGGCCCATGCCGGACGACCTTCTGGACGTGCCCGGCTTCATCCGGCAGGTGACCGACTACACGCTGGCCGTCTCGCCCTATCCCCAGCCAGCATTGGCCTTCGCCGCAGCCCTCGTCCTCCAAGCCTTCCTGGCCGGACGGAAGGTCCGCGATGCGGCCGACAACCGCACCAATCTCTACGTCCTCGCGCTGGCCAATAGCGGCGCGGGCAAGAATGAGCCCCGCAAGGTCAACCAGCGCATCTGCGTCGAGGCAGGCCTCCAGGACTGCCTGGGCGACGCCTTCGCCTCCGGGGAAGGCATCGAGGACCGCTTGTTCCTCACGCCCTCGGTCCTGTTCCAGACCGACGAGATCGACGGCCTGATGAACGCCATCAACCGGGCCTCCGACGCCCGCCACGAGGGCATCATGAACGTGCTGCTGAAGATGTACACCTCCAGCAGCACCATCTATCCCCTGCGGGTCAAGGCCGGCGGCCGCTCGCCCGGGGTGGTCGACCAGCCCTCGCTGTGCATGCTCGGCACGGCCGTGCCCAAGTACTACTACGAGGCCTTGAGCGTGCGCATGCTCAACAACGGCTTCTTCGCGCGGTTGATCGTGCTGGAGGCGGGCAAGCGCGGCCGGGGCCAGACGCCGCTGTCGCGGCCGATCCCAGAGGCTATCCTGTGCACCGCACGCTGGTGGACCGACTTCCGCCCCGGCGAAGGCAACCTTCAGAACTGGCACCCCATCCCGGTCTGCGTGGAGGCGACGCCGGAAGCTGAAGCGGCGTTGGAGGAGTTCCGCGCGCTGGCCGACGACCGCTATGCCGAAGCCGAAGACCGGGACGACCCGGCGGGCATGGCCATCTGGGCTCGGGCTTACGAGAAGGCCCGCAAGCTCGCGCTGGTCTACGCCGCAAGCGAGAACCATCTTCAGATGCGGATCGACGAGCCGGCCGTGCAGTGGGCGTGGCGATTCGTGGACTACCAGACTCGGCGGATGCTCTTCATGGCCGGCCAGCACGTGGCGGAGGGCCAGTTTGACGCCAAGTGCAAGCGGATGATCGAGGTGTTGGGCAATTGGCGCAAGCGTCGCGGTGATGCCTGGATGCCCCATTGGTATCTGTCGCGACGGCTTGGTTGGAGCGACCGAGACATCGAAGAGGTGCGCAACGCACTGGTGAGCCAGCGACGCATCGCCTACGAGATCGGCTCGACGCCGGACCGGGGCCGGATCGGCCAAAGGTACAGGCTATCGGAGTGATCGTTAATTACCGCCTCGAAAGGCGGGAATTAGCAACGGTTTCGGGTAATTACCGACGAAATCGGCTAATTGCCGCCTGAGCCGAGGCGGGAATTAGGGAAGTCGTAAGATGAAAGAAATAAATAACTTACATCTTCTTCTCTCTAATTACCGCATATTCCGCCCACCCGCCCACGCGCACGCATTAGCGCGCGTACGCGCGCGAGGGGGCGGTCGGTGGTGGGCTAGGTACTTCCCGGCCAAAACCCCACTAACGGGGCGTGCGGGAACGGGGCCGAACCATGGGAGAGTTTTATTGGATGGTCAAGACTTTGGACGCAGGGAGGCAAGCCATGAAGATCGAGCTTTGGGCACCGGGCCGCATCCGGCCCAGCGGAAGGGCAGGCCGGGAGAATCGGCCCGTAAAGGCCCCCAAAACGCCCGTAGCGGGGCGATTGCAAGGGTAATGGACATCCGTATATCTCCCGGCCGAAGCCCCGCCACGCGGCCACCAGGGGCCTAGAAACGGCCAAACGGTACCGGTGGGGGGGCGGCTCTCGGCCCCATGTGCAAGGCGTGTCCGCGTGGCCCCTGCGGAAACGACGCTCCCCGCCACATCCGTCCCCAATGTCGCAGTCACGGAGGAAAGCATGAAGATTGAATGGATCGACGTAGACCGGCTGATTCCCTATGAGCGGAACCCGCGACAAAACGACCAGGCCGTCGAGGCCGTGGCCCGGTCCATCCGGGAGTATGGCTTCAAGCAACCAATCGTGGTGGACGCCGATGGGGTGATCATCTGCGGCCACACGCGCTGGAAGGCGGCCCAGAAGCTGGGTCTGGAGAAAGTGCCCGTCCACGTGGCCAAGGACCTGTCGCCCGAGCAGGTCAAGGCCTACCGCATCGCCGACAACAAGACGGCCGAGCTGGCCGAGTGGAACTACGAGCTACTGCCCATCGAGCTGGGCGAGCTTCAGGGGATGAACTACGACCTGGGCCTCTTGGGCTTCTCGGAAGAGGAACTGGCCGAACTGCTAGACCCGGGCGTGAAAAAAGGCCTGTGCGACCCTGACGAGGTGCCCGAGCCGCCCGATGAGCCGATCACCCGGCCTGGCGACCTGTGGCTCTTGGGCGACCACCGGCTGCTCTGTGGCGATGCGGGGAAGGCCGAGGACGTGGACCGGCTGCTGGATGGCAACCCGGTGCACCTGGTGAACACCGACCCGCCGTACAACGTGCGGGTCGAGCCCCGATCGAACAACGCCATCGCTGCGGGCTTGAGCTCGTATCCTTCGGCCGAAGAGCTGCAGGGCGGGCGTCGTTGGCGTGGGCACCACCAGTCGATGGACGTGGCCCGGCACCCGGAGAAAGCCAAATCCACGCACCGCAAGCTGCGGGCCAAGGACCGGCCGCTGGAAAACGACTTCGTTTCGGACGAAGAGTTCAACCGGCTTCTGCACGCCTGGTTCGGCAATATCGCGCGGGCGCTGCGTCCCGGCCACGCCTTCTACATCTGGGGCGGCTATGCGAATCTGGGCAACTATCCCCCAGTGCTCAAGGAGCACAAGCTCTACTTCTCGCAAGGAATCGTGTGGGACAAAGAGCATCCCGTGTTGACCCGAAAAGACTTTCTTGGGTGCTTCGAACTTGCGTTCTACGGGTGGAAGGAGGGCGCGGGCCACCGCTTCTTCGGCCCCAACAACGTGCCCGACCTGTGGCAGGTCAAGAAGGTCAGCCCGCAGAAGATGCTCCACTTATGCCTTCACCCCGAGAGCCTGGTCCTGACGGAGGCTGGCTATCGCCCGATTCGGTCCCTTCAAACGGGCGACCGCGTTTTTTCAGGCGACGGCACCTTCCACGATGTCGTCCATGTGTCGTCGCATCCCTATACGTCCGAGTACCTGTATCGGATCACGGCCAAGGGGGGAAACATCACCACGGAGGCCTCGGACAACCACCCGTTTCTCATCTGGCGTCCCGCACGCTGCGGCCGGAGCATCGTGGGCGGCGAGGTGGGTTGGGTGCGCGCCGATGAAGTGCAGGCCGGCGATTACACGATGACCCCCGTCCTCGCCGGCGATGGTCCCGATCCCTTTCCTGAGCTGGACGAAGACTTCTGGTTCTTGTTCGGCTTGTACCTGGCCCAGGGGCATCTACAGGCGGCCGGCCACGGGGATCACCGCTACCCGGTCTTCTCGATCCACAAGAGGCGGCAGGATTTGGCTGCGCGAATCTGCAAGCAATGGCCCCGCGCCAGCGAGTACGACCCGAACGATTACGCGCAGCGGCCCTCCAGCGGGCTGGTGGTGATGGCCTTCGACGCCGATGCCGGAGAGCGGTTCGAGGCCCTGGGGGGCCGTCACGCTCATGCCAAGCGGATGGCGCCGGAAGTCTTTTCCCTGCCGCGCGCGAAGCGCAGCGCCATCCTGCACGGTTGGCTCAACGGCGACGGCTGCAAGGTCCACGATCGCCCGTATTGGCAGGGGAACACGGTGTCGGCGGATCTGGCCGCGCAGTTGGCCTTGCTGGCCGAGTCGGTGGGCTACCGAGCGAACGTCTACGCATACGATCCCCCTCCCGACCTCGGCGGAGTCGGCGACCGACGCTTTCAGAGCCGGCGGCGGGTCTACTACCTCTACTTTTACGAACAGACCCAATTGGCCAAGCGTGGTTGTCCCACCTGGGTGGAGCACGGCGGCCAGGAGTACTCGCTGCGGCGCGTTAAGAGCGTAGAACGGGTGCCCTACGGAGGGCAGGTATGGAATCTCAGTATCGAGGGGCACCCGTCGTTTCAGACGGCTGTCGGGCTATCGCACAACACCGAAAAGCCCGTGGAGCTGGCCGTGCGGGCGATCCAGTACTCGTCGCTTGCCGGCGAGAACGTGTTGGATCTGTTCGGCGGCAGCGGCTCGACGCTCATCGCGGCCGAGCAGACCGGGCGGCGTGCGTTCCTGATGGAACTGGACCCGCTGTACTGCGACACCATCGTCCAGCGCTTCGAAAACTTCACGGGCAAGAAGGCGGAGCGAAAAAGATTGGAGGCAGCGGTATGACCCATCCAGACTCTGTCGCTGCGCGTTTCTGGAGAAAAGTCGATCGTTCCGCACTGGAAGGTTGTTGGAATTGGACGGCATCCACAGGGACGGGCGGCTACGGTCAGATCAACATCAACGGAAAACCAAGACCTGCATCCCGCGTGGCGTTTGAATTGGTCTACGGCGAGATTCCCGAGGGTCTGTTTGTCTGTCACTGGTGCGACAACCGATTGTGCGTGAATCCAGACCATCTGTTCTTGGGGACTCCGGCAGACAACATACACGACATGGATGCGAAGGGGCGGCGCGTCAACACACCCCACCTTGGCTCGCGTCACGGTTGTGCCAAGCTCGACGAGCAGAAGGTGGCCGAGATCAAACGAAGGATTCAGGCGGGGGAACCGCAAAAGGCGTTGGCCGCGTTACCCCCGGGGCAATCAATCACATTGCGAAGAGACGGCAATGGAGACACGTTGCGTGAAAAGAAGCCACCTTACGTACCTCGCCAGTCCGTATTCGCATCCCGACGCGGCGGTGCGCCAAGAGCGTTTCGAGGCCGCTTGCCGTGCGGCCGCGGAACTCATCCGGCGGGGCCACGTGGTGTTCTCGCCCATCGCCCACAGCCACTGCATTGCCCAGCACGGCCTGCCCGTGGACTGGGGCTTTTGGCAGCGGCAGGACATCGAGCTTCTGGCCGCCTGCGACGAACTGTGGGTGCTCAAGCTCGACGGCTGGCAACACAGCCGCGGGGTGCAAGCCGAGATTGCCATCGTCCGGGCGCTGGGCAAGCCGGTCCGCTTTGTGAGCGAGGCGGAGTTGACCGAAGAGAAGGCCGCCGGGATGGCGGCGTGTTGAGGAGGGGATGCACGATGCGTCTACGCGAGAATCGAGAGGTCCTGATGCTTGAGCGAGCCGCCCTCCAGCCGCAGCACGCGAGCAGACTCGTCGGGGATCGAGAACGCCTTGCCCGGCAGCCCCGCGGGCAGGCTGGCGAAGTAGAACCCGCCGGGCGTCTGGCAGAAGCACAGCGGGTTCCCGCAGCGGACGACCAGAAACCGCAGGGGCTTGTTCCACAGGCCGAGCAGGGCCAGGGGGCCTTCGGTTCGGGCCACGGCCCAGGCGGCCCGCTCAAGAAGCGTCCCGGCTCGGCGCATCATGAGCAGGCCCAGCACCTCGCTATCGCAGTCGGTCTTGGGCCGCAGTCGGTAGCGCCGCACCAGGTCGGCGTAGTTTCGGACCACGCCGTTGTGGACTACAAAGCCGCGGCCGGCCGGATGGGGATGGTTGTTGCGGTTGTCCTGGGGGTCGCCGTGGGTGGCCCAGCGGCAGTGGCCGATGACGGCTACCGCGTGGCGGCAGACGTCCAGGTCGGCCAGGCAGGCCGTAGCCGCGCCCGGGCGCTTGAAGGTGTGCATCGTGCCGTCGACGTCGATCCACGCCAGGCCGAAGGCATGGCGGCCGCGGGTTTCCGTCTCGGCGGCAATGTGCCGCAGGCGGGCCAGGTCCGGCCCGCGTCCATCGGTGCTCAGGAATCCGAAGATGCCGCACATGGCCGCCCCCTACGCCAGATCACCGGATTGCAGGCGGATCGCGTGGGATTCCAAGGCGTCTGCTACCGCAGCGAGCAAGGCGGCATCGCGTCGGGCGGTGGCGGCAAGCTCGCGCTGGCGGCAGACGGCGGCGTCGCCCCGCCGGGCATCGGCCATGTCCGAGAGGCGTTCGGCCAGGCGGGCGATTTCTGCGGCCCAATCGCCCGGCGTGACATCCGCGCGGATGCCCCGGGCCAGGACCGCGGCCCACTCGGTGGCGGTCAGACGCTGGTCGGCAGCGAGTCGCTTCGTGTGCGTCATGGTTGTGATCCTTTCGTCGCTTCGGTTTGGGTTGCCTCGTCAGGCGGCCGGCACCCATCCGGCCACGACGCCCGCGTCCGTGCGTGCGTTTCGGCTTCAGGGCATGGCGTCGTACTTCTTGGCCAACCGGCGGAACTCGGCCTTGATCTGGTCCTGTGGGATGGCGTCGGAAATCCATCCGTACTGCTTGCCGCCGTGGATGCGGGCGTAGCCTTTTCCCCAGGCCAAGTAGCCCAGCAGGCGTTCCGTCTCGCTCTGGCCCGGGCCCGACTTCTTCCAGCCGCCCGTGGGAGCCTTCGGGGTCCAGGTAGGCATCCGCTTGGCCGCCAGGGCCCGCTCCACCAAGCCCAGGCAGACCTGAATCCAGCCGGCGACCTTGGTGGGATTGAGCGAACCGCTGAAGACGCGGAACTCGACCGTGTCCTTGGTTCCGCGGGCGAGATTGGTCAGGTTCAAGGCGTGGTAGCGGTCACGGTCCAAGGCGGGCTTGGCCGACTTGTCGCTTCCGTACTTCCGCACCCCGCCGCAGTACCTGCCCCGCTCGCGGTTCTTGGTGCCGGTGATCGCGTAGAGGCCCTTTTCCAGGTAGGCGACGATGGTGACCAGCCGGGCCAGGGCCTCGCTCGGCCAATCGCGATTCCAGCCGACATGGACGTGGACGCCGCAGGAGGCGTTGACCCGGTGCCCCTTGGCCTCAAGCGTGCTGAGCACCTCGATTACCTGGCGGATGCCTTCTTCGCCTTGGAGCACGGGGCTGACGATTTCGCACTTGTGGCCGCCATTGCCGTTGTCGATGGAACCGTCCGCTTCGGCCTTCCAGCCGGCCGGCAGGTACGGCACCTGGATTCCGCGGCGGTAGGGGCCGATGCGCAGGCCGTCGTTTCGCACGGCGCTATCCGGGGCGATGGTCTCGATTTCGAGACCGAAGGTGAGGTCGCTGGCGTTCATGGCGTTTCCATCGATGGTGTAATGTTCATGCGTACATTACACAGGAGCCATGAACGGCCAAAAACATCAAGCGGATTTCCGCCCCGGCAGGCCGGATTTTTCGGAATACTTTCGGGCCGCTCGGTAGCACCGCCTCACGCTTGTGACCGGTGGGGGAGCAGCGCTTTCGGCCAGCCGGCCGGAAGATGGGGGCTTAAGACGGGCGGGGTCGTTGCCGGGCCAGGGTGCGGGGGTCGCGCTGTGTTGGCCACGTGGGGCCCACCGTGGCCGCGTGTGGCGTCGCAGGCGGGGACGGGGGCCCGTGGGCCAAGGCCAAAAGAAAACCCCGGGGGAACCCCCGGGGATAGCCGACCGGCGCGCTCTCGTTTAGGCCCTGGCGAACTTGCCGCGCTCGACTTTGCGGAAGCGGGACTCGGCCCCCTTGGCCGCGATCTCCCGCGCGATGGCTGCGTAGAGCGTCCGATCGGGCGTCTTGCCGCCGGGCGACTTCCAATAGCCTTTGGCCTCGACCGCCGCGACGATTTCCTTGGCTGTCATCGGCCGGCCCGCTTCTTCCAGCACGCGGGCGGCGGCGTCCAGGCCGCTGGGCCGCTTTGCCTTGGGTTCGCCCGGTTTGGCCCCTGGGACGTCCTTCTTGCCTTTGGCTCTGGCGCCTGCCTTGGGCGTGTTCCTGCCCTTGGTAGCCGCCGTGGGCGATTTGGGCGGGCCCAGGGCGGACGCCGCGGCCCCAACTTCCGCGGGCTGGACGTTGCCGCCCGCCGCCTCGCCTCGCAGCCGCTGGGCGCTCTTGATGCGGACCTTCTTGCCCGTGGCCAGGTTCGTGGCGTCCCAGCCGCCATGGCGGTTCTCGCCGTCGATCCGGACCGGCACCAGCTTGTCGGTCACCTTGGCGGTGTAGACCTTGCCGATCTGTACTTCGTCGCGTTTCATCGCATCGCTCCTTGGAACAGGGGAAAACAGGGGTTACTTCGTTGCCGCCCGGCCCGCCTCGTAGGCCGCACGCAGGGCCAGCTTCACCTTGCCGATCGGAAGCTCAACGTGTACGTCGTAGGTGCCACGGGCGTGCCAGGCGGTCTGGATGCCCAGCACGTCCTTGGCGATCTTTTCGAGGTTCCCGTCCACATGCGTTCGCCGGTTGCAATGCCGGGCCATGAACAGGTACTGCTCACGTGCCGCCTTGGTATCGGCGACGCTTGCCGCCCGACGCCACAGCGCGGCCGCCTGGGGCCAGGCCTCGGCCCGCTGGGCGGCCTCGGCCTCTTGGGCGTAGTCGAGATGTTTCGTTTGGCGTTCAGGCATAGTTGTGCTCCTCGTGCGTTATGGGGTCTTGGTGGATGGCGAGTTGCCCATTGGGGTGACCTCGAAGTCGGAGACCCACAACTCGCCATCGGGGTTGCGATGGAGTTGGCAGTCGTCGCCGCCGGTGACATCGATTCGGTACAGCCAGCCGTCGTCGTACTCGGCCGCTGCGATCACGCCCTGGGCTACGGACATCCCTTGGGCGATGTCGATTGCCACCGGCGTCCCGATCGGCAGGGGCGGCTTCTTCGTGTTTGCCATCTCGGCGCTCCTTGGGGGTTAGTACCGTGGCGTACTCTCGACGATGGTGAGGTGGAACTGCTGGCCATTGGGCAGCGAGACCACCAGTCCACGGTTCATGGTCAATACGCCCGCGTCATGGAACGTGGTGACGTGGCCGCCGACGGGGTCGAGCCGCCGCGTAAGCAGGTTCGCCAGCTTGGTCTCGAATCGCTCTTCGGTCATGGGTTGCTTTGCCATGATCGTCCTCCTTCAGTCGTTGACCGGGATGGTCATGATCCGCCCGGTCGGCTTGTGGTAGGAAAGGTACGCGAACTCGATTCCCGCCGCCTCGATCCGCTCGGCCTCGGCCTGCGTGAGGGTGAGGTATTTGAGGCTTCTACCCCCATCGGCCCCGATCATGATGGCCCGCTGGTCGCCCGAGGTGTTCAGGTACCGGAGGGCCTCGGCGGCGCTACCGTGTTCGGTCGCCTGGATGGTGATCTGGCGAGTCTTCATGGACACGTCTCCGATTCTGGTGCGGGTTCTGGAATTCCCCTCGCGTCATGACACAGGAGCCATGTTTCGGCCAGCGCATCAAGCGGAATCCCCGCCGCACGGCCCGGAATTTCAGGAATACTTTTTGGTCCAGGCGTAGCACCCGATGAACGCAACCAGCGCCCAACAGCAGCAGGCAAGCCCGCTCAATCCCCAGGCCTTGCGGCTGGAGGACCTGGCCCGGGTTCTGTCGGCTTTGGGGCCGCGGCCGGTGACCGTGGAATTGCTCCAAGCGGACATCGACGCCGGGGCCCCGACCAATGCCGATGGCACGCTGAACCTGGTCCATTACGTGGCCTGGCTGGTCAAGGAGATGGGCCGTGGCGATTGACCCCAGGCGACTGCGTCCCAGCGAGCTGTGCCGGCTGGTCAACTCCACGCCGCTAGGCACGGTCTTGGACGAGCGGCAACTGCACCGGCACCGCACCCGGGCCGGCTTTCGCATCGGCGACGGGCGGCATGTGGACCTGTTTCGTTATGCCGCTTGGCTGGTGGAGCTGCGCCACACGCCGCGCCCGCAAGCCGAGGGCGACCCGTACGAGAAGCTCAAGGAGCGTGCCGCGGCTCGGAACAAGGCCCTGTCGCTTGCCGGCCGCGACATCGGCCAATTGCCGGTGGTGGTCAACCCCGAGCGGAAAGCGCAAGCCGCCCAAGACTTCCGCTTCTTCTGCGAGCAGTACTTCCCGATGACGTTCCACTTGCCGTGGTCGGCGGATCACCTGAAAGTGATGGCCAAGATCGAGCAGGCCGTGCTTCGCGGTGGGCTCTTTGCGATGGCCATGCCCAGGGGGGCGGGGAAGTCGTCGCTGGCCGAGACGGCCTGTCTTTGGGCGGTACTGTATGGCCACCGGGAGTTCGTGTGTCTTATCGGCTCGGACGAAGGCCACGCGATGGACATGCTCGAGTCGATCAAGATGGAACTGGACGGCAACGAGCTGCTCTTGGAAGACTTCCCCGAGGTGGTCTACCCGATCCATTGCCTGGAGGGCATCGCCAATCGCTGCGCCGGGCAGCTTTACCAGGGCCAGCGGACCCATATCGGTTGGACCGCCCGGGAGATCGTCCTGCCCACGATTCCCGGAAGCAAGGCCGCAGGCGCGATCATCAAGGTGGCGGGACTGACGGGCCGCATCCGGGGCATGAAGTTCAAGCGGGCCGATGGGAAGACCGTCAGGCCCAGCCTGGTGGTGCTAGACGATCCTCAGACCGACGAGAGTGCCCGCAGCCTGTCGCAGTGCGCCACGCGGGAGAGCATCTTGGCCGGGGCCGTGCTCGGCTTGGCCGGTCCGGGCAGGAAGATCGCCGGGGTCATGCCCTGCACGGTGATCCGCCCGGGCGACATGGCCGACAACATTCTGAATCGGGATAAGCATCCAGAGTGGAATGGCGAGCGGACGAAACTGGTCTATACCTTCCCCACGAATGAAAAACTTTGGCAGCAGTATGCCGAACTGCGGGCCGAGAGCTTCCGCCGGGGCGGCCACGGCGAGGAGGCCACGGAGTTCTACCGCCAAAACCGCAAGGCGATGGACGAGGGCGCCGTGGTGGCGTGGCCGGAGCGGTTCAACCACGACGAGCTATCCGCCATCCAGCATGCCATGAACCTGAAGCTCCAGGACGAGCGGGCCTTCTGGGCCGAGTACCAGAACGAGCCCTTGCCCGAGGAGTCGGCTCAAGATGAGGACCTTTCGGCCGAGGCAGTCGCCGCGAAGCTCAATCGCATGCGTCGAGGCGAGGTGCCCGTGGGCGGCAACCATTTGACGATGTTCGTCGACGTGCAGCAGGCGCTGCTGTTCTACGTGGTCTGCGCATGGGAGGACGATTTCACCGGCTACGTGATCGACTACGGCACCTATCCACCGCAACATCGGCCCTATTTCACGCTCCGCGATGCCCGGCCCACGCTCGCGGCGGTAACGAAAGCCGGCGGCGTGGAAGGGGCGATCTATGCCGGGCTGGAAAAACTCACCGGCGACTACCTGGGCCGCGAGTTCCGCAGGGATGATGGGGCCCAGTTGCGGATCGAACGGTGCTTGGTGGATGCCAACTGGGGCCAATCCACCGATGTGGTCTACCAGTTCTGCCGCCAGTCGGCCCATGCCGCGGTGGTGATGCCCAGTCACGGCCGGTTCATCGGGGCATCGAGCCGGCCGCTCAATGACTACCAGCGCAAGCCGGGTGATCGCGTGGGGCTGAACTGGCGTATCCCGAACGTCCAGGGGCGCCGGGCGGTGCGGTACGTGATTTACGACACGAACTTCTGGAAGTCGTTCGTCTACGCCCGGCTGGCCGTGGCGATGGGCGACCGGGGCTGCTTGTCGCTCTTTGGCCAACGGCCGGAGGAGCACCGGTTGTTTGCCGAGCACGTGACGGCCGAGTACCGCGTGAAGACCGAAGGCCGGGGCCGGACGGTGGACGAGTGGAAGCTGCGTCCGTCCGCCGGGGATAACCACTGGCTCGACTGCCTGGTGGGCTGCGCCGTGGCCGCGTCGATCCAGGGGGTTTCACTGCCGGGCCTGTCCGCCGAACCAGGCCGGGACCGCCGGCGGGTGAGCTTTGCGGAGCTTCAGCGGAGGCGTCGAGAGCATCATGGATGATCCATCCCAAGCCCCAAGTCCCACGTCCCAGGCTAGCCCCCCGCGTGGCATTGCCTGCCCTCGATGCGGGTGCTGCCACTTGCGCACCACGCACACCGAGCCATTACGAAACGGCCGCATCCGCCGCCGCAAGGTCTGTCGGCATTGCGGCCGACGCATGGTGACCTATGAGTCGCCACCATCCCAACGGGTGGCGGATCGCTATATGTAGCACGATTTCGATCTTTTTGGCAAATTGGCGGACAGGTTGCGCCCAATTGGCATATGTAAGAGATAGGCGGACTAGCCCTGTGGCAACCCGTGGCGAGCTCGTGGCCGTCCCCCGCTGGGCAGGGCTGGATCGCTATATGTAGCACGATTTCGGAATTCTGGGCGAAAAGCTCCGACAGTTCGGCCTCGCGCCGGGCAGGTCAACTAATAGGGGGAGGCCCGAGGCCGGGTTTCGGCCGGGCCCGCTCGAAGCTATTCGCCTTTGCGGGAGTAACAGCCGGTGAGCGACCATCTCGACGACACCATCCGCCAGAACGCCCAAGGGCCGGCCAAGGTGGCCGGCGACGCGGGCACGGTCGAGCAGCACCCGCTTTCGGAGCAGATCGAGGCGGATAAGTACTTGTCGGCGAAAGAGGCTGTGCAGAAGAAGCAGCGCGGCCTGCGGTTCAACAAGCTCGTCCCGCCGGGGGTGAACTGAGTTGTTTGCATGGATGCGGCAGTTGTGGCCAAGGAAGGCCACCCCGGTTCGTCGTCGTCCGCGTGCGTGGCAGGCCGCGCTTCCCCTGCGGGCCCGCTACGACGCGGCGATGACCACCGAAGAGAACCGCCGGCACTGGGCGGCGGCCGATGGGCTTTCGGCCCGGGCGGCCAACAGCGCTGAGGTCCGGCGGATCCTGCGGAACCGCGCCCGCTACGAGGTGGCCAACAACAGCTACGCCCGCGGCATCGTGCTCACGCTGGCCAACGATTCCGTGGGCACCGGCCCGCGGCTCCAGATGCTCACCTCAAATGCTGAGGCGAACCGGCGGATCGAGCAGGAGTTTTCCAGGTGGGCCAAGGCAGTGGGCCTGGCCGAGAAGCTTCGCACCATGCGCATGGCCCGAGCCCAGGATGGCGAGGCCTTTGCCATTCTCACGAGCAACCCGCGATTGCCCACGCCCGTGAAGCTCGACCTGCGCCTGGTCGAGGCCGACCAGGTGACCACGCCGGACCTGAATGCCCTGGCCGGCAATGCCGTCGATGGCATCCTCTTCGACGCCTTCGGCAACCCGATCGAGTACCACGTGCTGCGCGACCACCCGGGCGATGCCCAGTTGGCTTTGGGACTCCAGTACGACCGCCTGCCGGCCGAGGCCGTGGTGCATTGGTTTCGTGTGGATCGTCCGGGACAAGTTCGCGGCATTCCCGACATCATGCCGGCCCTGCCGCTCTTCGCCCAGCTTCGGCGGTTCACGCTAGCGGTGATCGCCGCGGCCGAGACCGCGGCCGACTTCGCCGGCATCCTCTACACCGACGCCCCGCCGGGCGGCGAGGCGGACGCGGCCGAGCCGTTCGAGCCCATCGAGCTGGAAAGCCGGGCCCTGGTCACCATGCCCGGCGGCTGGAAGATGAGCCAGCTTCAGGCCGAGCAGCCCGCCACCACCTACGCGGAGTTCAAACGAGAAATCCTCAACGAAATCGCCCGCTGCTTGAACATGCCGTTCAACATCGCGGCGGGCAACTCGAGCGGCTACAACTACGCCTCCGGCCGGCTGGACCACCAGACCTACTACAAGAGTCTGCGGGTCGAGCAGGCCCATTTGGAAAGTGTGGTGCTCGATCGCGTGCTGGCCGCGTGGCTCGATGAGGCGGTGCTGATCCCGGAGCTGTGGCCGGAGGACCTGGGGCCGATGCCCGAGTGGCCGCATCAGTGGTTCTGGGACGGGCAGGAGCACGTGGACCCGGCCAAGGAAGCGACGGCCCAGGCGACGCGATTGGCCAGCCATACGACGACGTTGGCCTACGAGTACGCCCGACAAGGCCGCGATTGGGAAGATGCCCTGCGCCAGCGGGCCAAGGAATTGGCCCTGATGCGCAAGCTGGGGCTCAATGCAGCCCAGACCGTGCCGGGGCCGGCATCGGATGAGGAGCCTACGGACGATGAGGAGGAAGTGACCAATGCCGCTGCCGCAGCGTAAGCCGGGTGAATCGCATGACGAGTTCATCGAGCGGTGCATGGCCGATCCGGTCATGGTCGAAGAGTTTCCCGACGCAGCTCAGCGCAGGGCTGTCTGCCAGCGCCAGGGGAGGGTGCGCACGGAAGCGCATCTGAACCTGGTCTGCGACCCGGGCTCGATCACGATCGAGGCTGCGTCGGAAGACGCTTCGGCCGATGATGGCGCAAAACCCAAGCTGCCGCGGTTCTCGATGGTCGCCTACACGGGCGGGCCCATGCGGATCGCCGGTTGGCGCTATCCGGTGATCGTGGACCTGGCCGGCCTGTCCATCCCGTCGCAGAGTCGGCCGATCCGTTTCGGCCACGACATGCAAAGCGGCGTCGGTCACACCGACGCCATCCGCATCGATGACGGGCGCCTGGTGGCCACGGGCGTGGTGTCCCGCGACACGCAGGCCGCCCGCGAGATCGTCGCCAGTGCCCGCAACGGCTTTCCCTGGCAGGCCTCGATCGCCGCGGCCGTCGAGGAGTTCGAGTTCGTTCGTGAGAACCAGAAGGTGCTGGTCAACGGCCGCCAGTTCGCCGGGCCAGTCAATGTGGTCCGCAAGGCCACGCTCGGCGAGATCAGTTTCGTGGACCTGGGGGCTGACGGGGCTACCAGCGCCAGCCTGGCCGCAGCAAGCAAGCAGGAGAACCCACCGATGGAAAGCCTTTCCCACACCCATCCTCAAGTGCAGGCTGACGAGCCGGCGGATACGCGGGCCGCGACGGCCGAAAACGCTTCTGGGCCCACCTCGCAAGCCCCAAGTCTCAAGCCCCAGGCCTCCGACGCCCAGGCCGCTGAGGCGGCACGGGTGCTGGCCGTCCGCATGATCTGCGGCGGCAAGCACCCGCAGATCGAGGCCCAGGCGATCCAGGAGAACTGGGACGTGAGTCGCACCGCGCTGGCGGTCCTGCGAGCCGAGCGCCCCAAGGCCCCGGCCGTGCATGTCCGCAGCCCAGAGGTTGTCACCGGGCGATTGCTCGAGGCCGCCTGCATGCTGACGGCCAAGGCCCAAGGTGTGGAAGACCTCTTCGACGAGCCGACCCTGGATGCGGCCGGCCGCCGGTTCCGCGGCGGGATCGGCCTCCAAGAGCTTCTCTTGGAAGCCGCTTGGGCCAACGGCTACACCGGCCGCAGCTTCCGCGACAGCCGCGCTGTGCTGCGGTTCGCCTTCCGGCCGGAACTGGAGGCCGGCTTCTCGACCATCGACATCGGCGGCATCCTATCGAACGTGGCCAACAAGTTCCTCTTGGACGGATTCTTCTCCGTCGAGCGGACCTGGCGGAACATCTGCGCGGTGCGGAACGTCTCGGACTTCAAGACCGTGACCAGCTACCGCCTGATCGGCACGGACCAGTACGAGCAGGTCGCCCCGGGCGGGGAACTCAAGCACGGCACGCTGGGCAACGAGACGTACACGAACAAGGCCGATACCTACGGTCTGGTGCTCTCGATCGACCGGCGGGACATCATCAACGATGATCTGGGGGCGATCACCACCGTGCCGCGCAAGCTCGGCCGGGGGTCGGGCCTGAAGCTGAACGACGTCTTTTGGAGCACGTTCCTCAATAACGCCAGCTTCTTCACGGCGGCCAACAAGAACTACCTGGAAGGGGCCGACACGGCCCTGTCGATCGACGGACTGACCAAGGCCGAGGTGGCCTTCATGGACCAGGTGGACTCGGACGGCAAGCCGATCGGGATCATGCCGGCGATTCTCCTGGTGCCCACGGCGCTATCAGCCATTGGCTCGCAGCTCTACAAGTCGATGGAGCTGCGCGACACGACGAGCAACAAGAGCTACCCGGTGGCCAACCCGCACCAGGGCAAGTTCCGGGTGGAGGTGGCACGCTATCTGTCGAACGCCGCCTACGCGGGCAGTTCCAGCAAGGCCTGGTATCTCTTGGCCCTACCGGACGACCTGCCGGTGATCGAGGTCGCGTTCCTCAACGGCCAGGAGAGCCCGACGATCGAGACGGCGGATGCCGATTTCTCGGTGCTCGGCATCCAGATGCGCGGCTACCATGATTTTGGCGTAGCCCTGCAAGACCCGCGTGGCGGCGTGAAGATGAAGGGTGAGGCGTGAGCACGCTGCCGACAACTGAAGGCTGAACACGGAAGGAGCAACCCAGATGGCACTTGCGGTTTTCGTACAGCAGGGGGAGCAGATCGACTACACGCCGTCGGCGGATGTGGCGGCCGGCGATGTGGTGGTCCAGGAGGACCTGGTCGGGATCGCCCGCAGCGCAATCCCCGCCGGCACGCCGGGCTCGCTGGCCGTGGCCGGGGTGTTCGACGTGGTCAAGGCCAGTGCGACGGAGTTCGCGGCCGGGGCCAAGGTCTATTGGGACGCCACGAACAAGGTGGCGGTGACCACCGACGGCGCCGGGGCGAACAAGCTCCTGGGCAAGGCCGTGCGCGCGGCGGGCGCCGGGGCGACCGTGGTCCGCGTCCGGCTGAGCCAGTGATCCGCTCATGGGCGACCTGCTCGATGACGGCTTGGCCTGGCTGGCCGAGCGGCTCAAGGTCCATGCCTCGCGGCCGGTTATCTACCGACGCGGGACCGACGAGACGACTGTTCAAGCGATCGTCGGGCGGACGCTCCTGAAGCTCGACGACGGCTATGGTGGCGTGCGCATGGAGTGGACCGACCGAGACTTTTTGATTGCGGCCGATGACCTCATTCTCGCCGGCCAGAAGGCGTTGCCCCGGCGGGGAGATCAGATTCGAGAGACCACCGGCGGCAAGACGCTGGTCTACGAGGTGCTGGCGCCAGGCAGTGAACCCGAGTGGCGCTGGAGCGACCCGCATCGCAGGCTGCTGCGGATTCACACCAAGCAGATCGGCGAGGAGTGACTGACGATGATGCGACTGTGTGCGGCGATTCTAATGGCTGTGCTGGTGGGGCTGGCGGCGGTGGGTCTCGGGGCCGTGGTCGGCGGCAATCGGGCACCCGATGGGACCGAAGTCCAGTGCGACCTGCCTGTCGAGCTGCATCGCCGCAACACGACCTCGCGGGGTCAGGGCTGCTGCGTGTGGACTTCGATCCACCATGCGGCCCTGTGGCAGAACGTGCCGGCCTATCAAGAGGCCCCGAAGTGGATTCAGGAGCACGGCATCCCCGGCGGGGCGTATCCGGGGGCCGTGGAAAAATACCTGCCCGAGATGGCCCGCCAGCGTGGTGCAAGCCAGGCGCCTGCGTTCCTCAACTACGAGGGCAGCGACCTGGAACTGTTGAAGCTGGCCTGCCGCACGGGCCGGATGCCTGCGGTCACGTATAGCTATAGCCCCAGCGGCCGCTATGGCGGAGGGCGGATCGCCCACATGGTCAACCTGGTCCACGCCGACGATCGCTACTTCGCCGTCTTGGACAACAACTACATCGGGGAGAACCAGATCGAGTGGATGACGCCTGAGGAGTTCCGGCGTTCGTGGACGGGCCTGGGGGGCGGGTGGGCGGTGATCCTCCTGGCTCCGCCCCCGCCCCCACCGCCAACCAGCGCAAACTGAGGGCTCTCACGCGGAAGGACCTGTCATGTACGCACTCTTGTTTCCGCTTCTGTTGGGCCAGTGCGGTCCCGGCGGTTGCGCGATCCCGTCGGGTTGGCCGCAGTGGCAACCGATGGTTGTCGACCGCACGGTGTGGCAGCCGGCCGTCTTCGATGTCGAAGTCGTTCCGCCTGATGCTCAGGTTTGGTTCGATAGCCACGCAGTGCGGCTTCTGGGCGGAAAGGGCCGCGTCCAGACGCCGCCCCTGGAGCCGGGCCGGCGCTACCGCTATCGCGTGACGGCCCGCTGGGGGGATGTCCAGCGTGAGTGGACTCTGAGCTTCTCCCCTGGGCAGACGGTCCGCGTGGTGCTGCGGCGCGATGAACCCGCGCCCTCGACGTCGGGGAGCACCGCGTCGCCCAGCGGCTCCTCGGCCGCCCGACAATCGCCACCGGCTTCGACCAAGCCGGCTCAGCCACAACCGCCTTCGCCGCCACCCTCGTCCCCCGAGGAAGGCGTGAGGCTGAAGACTGAAGACCGCAGGAAGGCGGACAACAGTCCCTCCAGCCTCCCGCCTTCAGCCTCCGGTCTTCCGCAAGGCCAGTTGCCGGTGGTGGAACAAGACGGAGTCCAGAACTTCGGCATCGACCGAGCCGGCCTGAACGGTTCGGCCGAGCGGATCACGCTGGGCGGCCGGGAGATCACCCGCTCCGAAGCCACGCAAATCCTCCAGGCCGGCAGCTTGGCCGATGACAGCGGCAAGTTGCGCCTGACGGTGATCGGTAACGACGTGGATCGCAAGCGGGTGCTGGATGATTTGAAAGGTCCGCTTGCCGATGTTGCGGCTCAATGTCTGGTCCAGGACTATCCGCCGGAACACTGGGCCGTAGCCGGGGCAGGCTTCCACACGGCCGGCAAACCGACGATCTACGTCCAGGCCCCGGACGGCAGGGTACTGCACCGGCAGGACGACTATGCCGACGGGGCGGAAGGCTTTCGACAGGCCTTCGAGCGCGTGCGCAGGCCCGATCCGGACTACCGCCCCGACAAAGATCGCGACCTGAGGCGGCCCGCAGATGGCTTGCTGGCCAAGCTGATCGACTTGCTGGCGCGACCGTTCCGCGTGATTCTCTCGTGGCTTCTGGCCGCGGGCGTGGTGTTCATCCTGGTTGTGCTGGTCATGAAGGGCTGGTTTGTCTACCTCTTGGGCCTGTTGGCGAGCCTGGTACCCGGACCGCCGAAGACGGCCGGCACCGCGCAAAGCCAAGCCGCCAAGAGCCGGTCGGCTCGGCAATCGGCCGCCAAGTCGCGCGCAAGGAGGTGATCCGCGTGTCCACGATCGTAGCGCTGGCCGATGCGGTCGTCTCGGAGCTGAATGGCGAAGGATGGAGTCTCCCGTTCGCCGCCCGGCGGCTCTATCGGCCACGGTTCGAGCCGGCGGACCTGAAGACGCTCCAGGTGAGCGTCGTGCCTCGGAGCCTGGTCATCGAGGCCGCAAGCCGCGCGGACGACAGCCGCCAGTACCAGATCGACATAGCGGTCCAGCAGAAGCTCGATGCCGACCCGTCCGAAGAGATCGACCCGCTTCTGGGGCTGGTCGAAGAGATCGCCCGGCACTTCCGGTTGCGGCGGCCGGCGGCGATGCCCACCGCCGTGTGCGTCAAGGTGGAAAACGATCCGGTCTACGCAGTGGAACATCTCGACGAGCTGCGATGCTTCACCAGCATCATCACGCTCTCGTTCCGCATGGTGGGGTGAGCGATGGTGGGAATGAAGGCGAGAACCCGCAGCCAGATGCACAAGGTCGCCCGGAAGGCCAAGCGGGCCAGCATCGAAAACCTCGGCCATGCCGGCGGGGCGATCCGCCTGGCGGCGGTGCGGAGCGTCCGCAAGCGCAAAGGGCCGTCGCCGGCCGGCCAGCCGCCGCACACGCACACCCGACGGCTGCCCCGGGCGATCAAGTACGCCGTCGAGAAATCCCGGCAGGCGGTGGTGATCGGGCCGGATGTCGAATCGTTTGGCATGGCCGGCAAGGCCCACGAGCATGGCGGGCGTTATCGGCGCGAGCGTTACCCGAAGCGTCCCTTCATGGGCCCGGCGCTGGAGAAGACCAAAGACCGCCTGCCGAAGCTCTGGGCCGGTTCCGTGCGGTGAGAGAGGCTGAAGACTGAACGCGGGAGGCTCGAGGAGATCAGATGGCAACCAATTGGAAACTCGGCCGCGAGTGCACGCTGTCGATCGGCACCAACCAGTTGAAACTGGCCAAGGAGGTGACCGTCGAGCTGGGCGGCAGCGAGGCCGACGTGACTACCCGGGACAGCCAGGGCATCAAGCGGAGCGTGGTGGCACTCAAGGAGCTGACCATCTCGGGCACGGCCGTCTACTCGCCGGATGATGCGGCCGTGCAGGCGCTTGTTTCCGCCTACACGGGCGGCACGCCCCTGGAGGTGACGGTCTCGGACCCGACCCTGAGCTACACGGGCAAGTGGGCGGTTACGAGCCTTTCGCAGGGCCAGCCGCTGGAAGATGTGGCCACCCTGGATTTCACCCTCAAACCGACGCTGGAGGCTTCGACCGGAGTATGAGAACGTTTCAGGATAGCGCCGGCCGAACGTGGACGATCGCGGTGACCGTGGACGCAGTCAAGCGGGTCCGCGACCTGTTGAAGGAGGATCTACTTGACATCGAGCGGGTCTTTCCGCGGCTGCTGGCCGATCCGATTCTGCTGTGCGACGTGGTGTACTGCGTCTGCAAGCCGCAGGCGGACGCCGAGCGGATCACCGACGTGGATTTCGCTCGCGCCATGGCCGGAGATGTCATCGCCCACGCCAAGGCGGCTTTAGTCGAAGAGCTCGTGGATTTTTTCCCCGAGCCGAGCCGGCGAGAGACGCTCCGGCTGGCGATCCGGAAGTACGACGAGCTGGCCGAACGGACGAAGGAATTGATCAAAGCGCGGCTGAACAGCCCGGTGCTGGCGCAGGAGATCGAGGCGGCGTTGACCAGCGTTGGCGACTCATTTACGAGCTTGCCGGCATCGTCGGCGTCGCCCCCGGACCGCTGACCCTTCGGGAATTGTGCTGGATGGTCGAGGGGCGGCAGCGGGACCAGTGGAACCACACGGCGCAATTGCTGGCGATGGTGTATAACGCCTTTCGCGGGAAAGGGCAACGAGCTTTGGGGCCGGTGGATTTTCACCCGCTTGTGAAGAAGCCCACCGCAGCCATGACACTCAAGCAGCTGAGCGAACTGGGAATTTTGAAATCGCCCAAGCAGTGACCTATGGCAAGCCCTTCCGGTATCCGAGCAGGCCAAGCCTTCGTCGAGCTCTTTGCCGACGACAGCCGGTTGGTTCGCGGCCTGAAGGCCGCTTCGAAGCGGCTTGTGGATTGGGGTAAAAATATTACAGCGGCGGGGCAACGGATGCTTCTCGGCGGGATGACGCTCTTAGGGCCGATGACCGGATTCTCCAAGGTGTTCGCCGATATGGGCAGCCGACTCGCGGACATGAGTGCCCGAACGGGCGTCTCGGTCGAGGCCTTGTCGGAGTTAGGGTATGCAGCCGAGATGTCTGGCGCCGACCTCGAGACGCTCGAAGGCGGCTTGCGGAAGATGCAGAAAACGATCGCTGAGGCTGCCTCAGGGTCGCAGGCGGCCCAGGACGCGCTTGTAAGGCTGGGACTCTCGATCGCCGATCTGGAGCGCCTTTCGCCCGACGAGCAGTTCATGCGGATCGCCGACCGGCTGGCGGGAATCGCAAACCCCACGCAGCGGGCGGCGGCAGCGATGGAGGTCTTCGGGAAATCCGGCGCGAAACTCCTGCCGATGATGGCCGACGGCGCCGCAGGCTTGGAGGCGATGCGGCGGCAAGCTCGGGACCTAGGCCTGGCGATGTCGAGCGAAGATGCAGCCGCGGCCGACGAGTTCGGCGACGCGCTGGACACTCTGTGGAAGTCGCTCAAGATGGGCGTGGCGACGATCGGTTCGGCCTTGGCCCCGATCCTAAGTGATCTGGCTCGGCGGGTGACGGGCATCATCAAGGCCGTCTCCGACTGGATCAGAGAAAACAAAACGGTCGTCGTCACGGTGTTCAAGGTCGCCGCGGCCATCGTGGCCGGCGGGGCGGCCCTGATCGTCCTGGGCGGCATTCTCTCCGGGCTGGGTTTCGCCTTCGGGACGCTGGTCAGCATCGTCACCGGCGTGGGCACGGCCTTGGGCGTGATTGGGACGGTTTTGGGCGGGATCCTTTCGCCCGTGGGCCTGGTGATCGCGGCCCTGGCGTCACTGGGCGGGTATCTGCTCTACGTGTCGGGAGCCGGCCAACAGGCCCTGTCGTGGCTGGGCCAACAGTTCGCCGCGCTGCGGGACACGGCGCTTGCGGCCTGGAAGGGCATCTCCGATGCGCTGGCTGCCGGCGACATCGGCCTGGCCGCCCGGATTCTTTGGCTGACACTCAAGGTGGAGTGGCAGAAGGGTGTCGCGTGGCTTACAGACCAGTGGATCGGCTTCAAAGAGGCCTTCATGGCCGTGGCCGTCGAGGCGGTCTACGGCACGGCCAAGATTCTCGCCTCCGCTTGGGCCGGCCTTCAGGCCGCCTGGGTCGAGACCGTGGCGTGCATGTCGAAGGCCTGGACCACATTCACGCACCACCTGGTCACCGGATGGCGCACGGCCCAGAACTGGATCGCCAAGAAGTTCGTGCAGCTTATGGCGATGTTCGATGAGAGTGTCGATGTCGAGGCCGCGCAAAAGATCCTCGATGAGGATTTCACACGGGAACAGCGCCAGCGGGATCAGGCCACCCAGCAGCAACTCCGCGACATCGAAACCACCCGGCAGGCCAAACGCCAGGCGATCGACGAGGAAGAGCGCGGCACGCTCGACGCCCTTGAAGAGGAACGGCAGCGCAGGCACGTCGAGCGCCGGCGGCAGTACGACGCGGACCTCAAGGCGGCCGAGGACGCGGTTGCCGAGGCCAAGCGCCAGTGGCAGGAGGCCCTCGACGAGGCGGCCCGCAAACGGGCGAAGCTCAAAGAGACCGCTGCGCCGGAGCGGATCAAGGGCATCGGCGACCTGGAGAGTTTTGACTTCGAGGGGCTGGCCCAGCGATCCGTCAGCGTAGTCGGGACTTTCAACCCACTGGCCGCGGCCGGCCTTGGAACCGGCGGCCCCTTGGAGCGTGCTGCCCGGGCAGGCGAGGAGACGGCCAAGAACACACGCAAGCTCGTCCAACAGGCCCAGCACGGCAACCTGGTGTTCGCCTGATTAGCGGGTGCGTTGCGGGTGGCGATCACTGTTCACGAAAAATGGAACAGCCGCGAGACGACCGAGGGCGAGAGCCCATCGGTTGACCTTATCTATATCGTCCGGGGCACGGCCGACGACCTGGCCGCCAAGGCAGCCCTGGCGGCGGCTTCGCCGGTGCTCTACGACGGCCTGGTCCGCCAGAGCCTGCACATCGAGCGCGTCGCCGAGGACATCTGGGAAGGCTCGGTCCGCTACGGCGAGCTTCAGCCCCCCGAGACCGGCGATTCCACGTACCAGTTCGACACCGGCGGCGGGACTCAGCATATCACGCAGGGCCTCCAGACGGTCGGCCGCTACGCCCCGCCGGGCAAGACCGCCCCGGACTTCCAAGGCGCCATCGGCGTTACCCACGACAACGTCGAGGGCGTGGACATCACCGTGCCGGTCTACAACTTCTCGGAGACGCATTACATCGCCTCGGGCCTGGTCACGCCCGGCTACAAGGCCACGCTCTTCTTTCTTACCGGCAAGGTCAACGGCGCTGCGTTTCGTGGTTTCGCCGCGGGCGAAGTGCTGTTCATGGGTGCCTCGGGCTCCAAGCGTGGCCAGGACGACTGGGAGATCACCTTCCGCTTCGCCGCAAGCCCGAACGTCACCGGACTGGTGATCGGCAACATCACGGGCATCAACAAGAAGGGCTGGGAATACCTCTGGGTCCGCTATGCGGATGCCGAGGATGCGGCGTCCGGGACGCTGGTAAAAAGGCCGATCGCCGCCTACGTCGAGCAGGTCTACCCGTATGGGGATTTCTCGGGCCTGGGGATCGGGACCTGAGGGAGGCTGCCGCCGTGGGAAACCCCTTCAAAAAGGTGCGGCCCGGCCAGAAGCTGGAAATCCCGGCCGAGGCCTTCAACACGTTCATCGACGCCGCGCTGGACTTCAAGGCCCGGCAGCGAAGCCAAGGGCAATCCTGCAATCCCTGCTATCCCAATAGCACGATCATCAAGGTCCGCAACCAAACAGGCGCGGACCGTGAGCGGTTCGACGTCCTGGGCCTCGACGAGCCGATCATCCATCCGCTGGAAAACCTCCAGGCCTTCAAGAACGAGCCGGCCTGCTACGGGGCCGTGCCCGAGAAGCCGCGGCACTTCGGCCGGTTCGCCGTGCTGTTGGAGCCGGTCCCCGCTGGCGAAATCGCCCATTACGCCTGCGTAAGCGGAATCACGGTCGCCCGGGTGAACGTCACGCACGAGTGGCACACCCGGGCCGACATTGCCGATAGCAGTTGCGGCTACCTGGAAAGCTGCGATACCGAAGGGGCGGCTGTCATCCTTTGGAAGCAGCCGGGCACGGGCATGAAGTGGGCCGTGGTGAAAATCGGCGTGCCCTATGAGGTAGACTTCTGGGCCCGGCTGCTGTCTGCGGAAGAACTCAGCCCCAATCGCTGGCGATACCAATTCGTCGAGCTGGTCCACAGCGACGTGGCGGAAGGCTACGGCTCTTGGGTGGCCAAACCGGGCGGCCGAACGGGCTATGCCTACAACTCGGTCGAAGACCCCAACGACGGCGAGGGGCTCGAAGGCAACGGGGTCGACGTGGACTACCTCGAGGAGTGCTGCCGCCGGGCAGGCGAACAATGCTGCGATGGCGGGTGGCCTTCGTCTTCCAGCGGGAGCGATGGCTCGTCGTGCTGCCGGCTCCTGCCTGCCGGCATCGGGGCTATCGTGCGGATGAAGGAAATCCGCTTCGGCACCAACCCCGAGGCCCGGATCGAGTACTGGTTCCAATACGAGAACGAGTACGACTGCTGCCTGCCCACCAGTAGTTCGAGTTCGTCGAGCAGCTCCAGCAGCTCGTCCTCGTCGAGCAGCGGTTCTTCATCCTCCGGCAGTAGTTCTTCCTCCTCGGGTAGTTCGTCCAGCAGCTCATCATCCTCCAGCAGTTCTTCCGGGTCGTCGAGCAGCTCCAGCAGCGGATCGTCCGGGTCGAGCTCCGGAAGTTCCAGCAGCGGCTCCAGCGGCAGCAGCTCATCCGGATCATCCGGTAGCTCCGGCTCCTCCGGCAGTTCCGGCGAGTGCCAATGCGTGACGGTCATTACGGGCGTCTCCGTGGACGAAAATGGCTGCCTGGTCGTGACCGCCCGGGAAATCTGTATGCCGGTGGACTGTCCGGTGGGCGATGAATACACCTACACAGTCTGCCTGCCCTCCTCGAGCAGTTCCTCCAGCGGCAGCTCCAGTTCGTCTTCGTCGAGCGGTTCTTCTGGGTCTTCGTCCAGCAGCGGTTCGTCCAGTTCTTCCTCCGGCAGTTCGTCGGGCTCCTCATCGGGCTCGTCCTCCGGCAGCAGTTCGTCTTCGAGTGGTTCATCAAGCGCCGGGCCGTCGTCGAGCTCAAGCGGTCCGTCCGGTAGTTCGTCGTCCAGCGGGGAAAGCTCATCCTCCTCGGGCGGTTCTTCCAGTAGCGGCCCGTCATCCAGCGGCCCTTCCGGCAGTTCGTCAAGCAGCTCTGGGAGTGGCAGCTCGTCAAGCTCGTCGTCAAGCGGCGTACCGTCGAGCAGCGGCCCTTCGTCGAGTGCCTTCGGCAGTTGTTCCAGTTCGAGCAGCGGTTCCAGTAGTAGCGGGCAGAGCAGCTCATCGTCGTCCGGGCCCGACAGCAGTTCTTCCGGTGGCAGTTCGTCCTCGCCGAGCAGCCCCGGATCATCTTCGTCAAGCGGCTCGGGCTTTTCGTCGAGTGGTTCGGCCCCACCCCCACCTCCTCCGCCTCCGCCACCACCGCCACCGCCTCCGCCGAGCAGTTCGTCCAGTGGTAGCGTGTCGAGCTCGTCAGGCCTGCCGAGCAGTTCGTCCGGTTCGTCAGGCGATTCAAGCAGTAGTTCCTCTGGCGTCGGAACGCCCGGTTCGTCGTCCGGCAGCAGCCCCACGAGCAGTAGTGGCGAGGAGTCCAGCGGTTGGTGGTGAGCATGGCAGTGCGGCTGATTCGATACGGCGGCGCGGTCAAGCGCTGGATCGCCGCCGGTCGGCCGGTGCGGAGCGACGAGCGCGTGCGAGAGATCTTCGACACCCTCTGCCGGCCGTGCGAACGCTTCGACGCCAAGCGGCAGACCTGCCGGCTGTGCGGGTGCCACGTGCGGCCAGGCGGCTCGGCCCTGGCCAACAAGATCAAGATGGCGACCGAGCGATGCCCCTTGAGGCCGCCCAGGTGGATCGAGGAGGTTTTCCAAGGATGACGCTCTTCATTCTCGGTTATCCCGGTGGCATGGGCGGGGCGAACACCGAATGCTGGCACACGGTGAAGCTTTGGCGCCAGGCAGGCTGGGACGTGCACCTGATTCCCACCTGGGGGCGCGACGAGCGGTGGCGCGGGCGGTTGGATGCAATCGGCGCCGTGACCCACCACGTGCCGGCTGCCGACCTGGAAAAGGTCCCCAGGCTGGCCGGCTCGGTCGTGGTGGCCATGTGCAACGGGAATCTCTGGGGCGTCTACGGCCGGCTCCGCAAACTGGGCTGCCGCGTGGTGTGGGTCAACTGCATGACGTTCCTGTTTCCCGACGAGCGGCGGGCCGCGCAGGAGCACGGCCCTGCCGACGCCTACGTGTTCCAAAGCCAGTTCCAGCGCTCGATGCTCGAACCAGAGCTTGCAAGAATCGGCTACCGGCCTGAGCAAGGCCATCTGATTCGCGGGGCGTTCGACCTGGGCGAGTTTCCGTTCTGCCCGCGGCAGCATCGACCGAACACGGAGTTCGTCATCGGCCGGCTGGCCCGGCCGGACCTCGACAAGTGGTCCAGTAATACGTGGCCCATCTACGCGGCGATTCCCTATGCCCATCGCAAGGCCCTGGTGATGGGCTGGACCGAGCGGCTGGCCGGGAAGCTCGGCAAGCCGCCGTCCTGGGCGACATGCCTCAAACCCCAGGAAATTCCCACGCAAGAGTTCCTGGGCCGCTGCCACGCCATGCTGTGCATCAACGGCGGTGCCCGGGAGAATTGGCCCCGCGTGGGCCTCGAGGCGATGGCCGCCGGCGTGCCCATCGTCACTCAGAACCAGTGGGGCTGGCGGGAGATGGTCCGTCACGGCGTGACCGGCTTCTTGTGCAATGGCGACCAGGAGTTGGCCTACTACACGGCCCACCTGGCCTACGACGAGCGGCGGCGGCTCACTATGGCCGAGGCCGCCCGGGCACACGTCGAGCGCCTGGCTGACCCGGAAACCATCCTGGCCGGCTGGCAGCGGCTTTTCGATTCCCTGGGCACTGCATGGAGCAAGGCTGCATGATCGGCATCGCCATTGCTGCGGTTGGAATCAAGCCCGAGATCGTACGTCGCTGCTACCAGTCGCTGGCCGACGCCCGGATCACTGTGCCGTATCGCGTCCATGTGCAAACGGCCTGCGAAGGCCAATTCAGCCGCTCGGCCGCCCGCAATCAGGCCATCCTGGCCCTGCTGCCCTACTGTGACAAGATCATCTGCCTTGACGTGGACTGCCTGGTTCCGCCGGGCCTTGTCGAACACGCGGCCGAGAACATCCGCGATGGGCAAGCCGTGTGGACTCTGGTGCGCAGGATACCCGCCTTCGACGGCCGATACCGCTGGGACGAGTGGAAAGCCACCAACCCTTGGCCTTGGGGCACCGGGGCCTTCGTGGGCATGACCACCGCCGATTGGCTTCTAGTGGGCGGCTGGGATGAGCGGATCACCACCTGGGGCAGCGAAGACGATGTGCTGGCCCTTCGCCGCAAGGAACACCGCATCGAGACGCTCAAAGTGACCGATTGGCCGCTGGTGCACGTGGACCACGAGTATCGCGGACGGAACCTCCAGCACGCGAAAGAGAATCGGCAGATCGGCGCCGCCCCGCCGCCGCGAAACTACCTGGCCGGCCGGCTGCCGCTAGCCAAGGCCCAACACACCCTTTTCCTTTGGCCCACGGCACGCTGTCAGGGCGCCTGCCCACGGTGCAGCCAGCGTTCACTCATGCAGTTCGCACCAGACTACGAGATGACGCTGGAAGAGATCGACGCGCTCATCGACGCCGTGCGCCAGTCGAGTTACCCGGCTTTCCAGAAGGTCATCCTGGCTGGCGGCGAGACCCTCCTCTGGTCGCATCTGGCCGAAGGCCTGCGGCGGCTGGCCGAGGCCAAGTTGGGTCCGATTCAGCTTTTCACCAACGGCCTGGCGCTTGATCGGGCGGACTTGGCTGCTCCGTATGTCCGCGAGTTCCGCGTCTCGGCTTATACCTGGAACGGCCAGGCGGTCCAGGCGTTCCGAGCCCGTTATGGATCAAAGGTCCGCGTGGTGGATTCCCGCAAGCATTGGGCCTTGCCTATGGGGCCGCGCGGCGAAGAAACCCTGCCGGCTGACTGCGTGGGGCCCGGATACTCGGTGTATGACTGGCACGTCTATACCTGCTGCAACTCGCCGGCCATTCCGATGGCCCTGGGGACGCCGATCCACGAGACGCCGCGATGCCGGCTCCAGCCGGGGTTCATCGAAGCGCTGCTGCCCCTGCGACAAAAGATGGACCGGTACTGCCGGGCCTGCATCGGCAACCGGAAGGTGCAACCGTGGCTTGGTTAGTATCCGCCCCCAGGCCCCAAGTCCCATGCCCCAAGCCCCGATGAAGATCGCCTGCTTGTGCGCGACGTTCAACCGGCCGGCCCAGCTGGCCGAGGCGGTCGAGTCGTTCTTGCGTCAGACCTACCCGGCCGAGCTGCGAGAGCTCGTCATCCTCGACGACGCCGGGCAGTACGACCCGGCGGCCTGCGACCATTTGCCCGGGGTGAAGCTCGTCACCACCCGGCACCGCTTCCGCACACTGGGTGAGAAGCGGAACGCCTCAGCGGCTCTGGTGTCACCCGATGTGGACGCCTACGCCGTGTGGGACGATGACGACATTTATCTGCCCTGGCACCTGGAGACGATGGCGCAGGTCTTCGCGGCCGGTATCTCCTGGTCGCGGCCCGCGGAGGTCTGGATCGACCGCCGCACGCACTTGCAGCGTAAGACGACCGGCGGGCTGTTCCACGGTTCGTGGGGCTTCACCCGCGAAGCATTTCTGGCCGTAGGGGGCTATCCCGCCATGCAATCCGGTCAGGACCAGGCCCTTGCCGGGCGACTGAAGAAGGCCGGCTTCAAACCAGTATCACCGAGTGAGCTGGTTACCCCATCCGGACTGACCGAGCTTGCCACCACTCCCAGTGCAAAGCCAGTACAACCACGCTCCCAAGCTTCCTCTTCCCATCAAGCCCCAGTTTCCCCCGTGGCCAGCGATACAGCGCCTTCCCCTGACGGCGGTGACGTTTCTTGCCTTTCCCTTCCTTCCTACATCTACCGCTGGCACACCTACCCCGGCGCCCGGCACATCTCGGCCCTCGGCAAGGACGGCTACGAGCGGCGAGGCGAGGAGACCATCGCCCCCATCTCCTGCGTCACGCCGCGGTGGTCGGCCTGCTGGGACGGACTGGCGCTGAGGGCAACGCCGCCCCAGGCAACGGCGTCGTAAGTACAGCCCTCGAGGCGGCCGCTCGCAGGATTCCCCAGGCGTTCTGCTCGCGTCGGCCGAAGCATCTGGGCCACTGTCGTCCGTCCATCTCCCGCTACCCCGCCGACTCGATCGACTCCAAAGCGTAGGGGGCAATCCGCACAACCCCGTGACAGATGCCCGTCAAAATGTCAGCTCTGGTTGGGTATCATCCCCCACTGCCGACCGGCCGGCACGAGGGATGTGAGCCGGTAGGCGAAAAAATCTTGGAGGGGGTACTTGACAACACACACACACAGACTTAGACTAGACGGCGCAATCCCGGAATACGGGAATATTCGCTGGCGGTGTTGGCGCCCGCGCTGAACCGTACTGCGGCCACTCGGGTGCCCAGGGCGGAGGAATTTCCGCGCCAGCCATATGGCCAAAAAGTGTGGGGAAGGGGACGATGGGCAGCAGCGTACCCGACCTGACGGCACAACGCAGCCGCCACGGCCCGCACCGGGCCGGGGAAGCGGCCCAGGAGGGAGCGTCTCGCGGTGGAGGGGCACATCAGGAGGGCATATCGAGGGTCCCGACATTGCGGGCAGGGGTAGAGGCCTTCCAGCGGCGCTGGCCCGGGGCGAGAAGTCCGAGCCACCAGTCGCCCATTTTTCTGATGGCTGCGGGGTGGCGTACCGGATCAACTCTTCTGCAGAGGATGCTCTCCGGCGATTGTCTGATCTGGGGTGAGCCCTTCGGTCAAGGAGGTCTTCTGGATTCGGTGCCCGACCTGTTTCGAAGGATCACCGGTTTCTGGCCGGAGGAATCCTTTTTCTTTCGCGGACAAGGGCGAGTCGAGCGGACGTGCGGGCCGATCGAGAACCTATATCCGTCGCCGGAAGACCTGGTGCGGGCTTATGTGGGTTTCTTCGAGAGGCTGTTTGCCCAACCGGCCGCGGAGGCGGGATTTGCCCGCTGGGGGATGAAGACGGTGCGGCTGTCGGCCGATCACGCCTTTTTCTTCCGCTGGCTCTTTCCCCCGGCGAAGTTGGTCTTCCTCACGCGCAACCCCTATCACGCCTTTCGCTCGTATTGGACGATCAGCCAGAGGCGCGGCGTGCGTTGGTTTCACCGCTGGCCGGATCGTCCTGTGACGCCCGAACATTTTGCCCGGAACTGGGCGGAACTCACCGCGGGTTTCCTGGAGCACGCGGAGGAACTTGGGGCGCACTTTGTGCGTTACGAGGATTTGATTGGCGGCGCAGTTGCGCTCGGGGAATTAGAGGAGTACCTGGGGGTCCAACTGTCACGGGATGCCCTGGCCAGCAACCCCGGCGGGTGGCCGATTCCCGATGAAGAACTGGCCGCCCCGTATTACGAGGCGATCGCCCAATGGGTGGAACCATTGGCGGAAAGGTTGGGATACGCCAAGCCAACGGCGGGCAGTCCTCAAGGCTTTCGCCAAGAGGTGCCGAAGGAGGCATCAGCCGACCAAACTGAGCGAGCTTTCCAAGAGGCGCTTGGCGCCCATCAGCGGGGCGATCTGGAGACTGCTGAACGGACCTATCGGCGGATATTGGATCATGAGCCGAATCACGCCGGGGCCTGGCATTTTCTGGGGGTCATCAGTCTTGTGCGGCGAGACTATCCGGCTGCGCGGCAGCAACTGGAACGGTCGCTGACCCTTTGCGACAGCAAGGCGGTTTACTGGAACAACTACGGGGCCTTGCTCAAGGAAGTGGGAGAGTATCGGCAGGCGGAAGCGGCGTTTCATCGGGCCCTGCAAAGGAATCAAGACTATGCCGACGCCTGGGCCAATCTGGGCCATGTGCAGTACCTTCTGCATCTCGCGCCCCAGCTTGTCGAACGCTCCTTGCGAAGCGCCCTGGCTTTGAACCCGCACCATGCGGACGCGACTTTCTGGCTCGGCGACTTCTATCAGGCCTGTGGGCGTGCCGCCGAGGCGGTGGCGCAGTATCGTCGCGGATTGGAGCTTGCCCCGGAGTACCCCGGCGGCCACAAGCGGCTGGCGGAGACGCTGGCGGCAGCCAACCAGTTCGAGGCGGCAAAGGATGCGTTCCAGGAGGCGATTGCCCGCCGGCCCGAGGATGTACAGCTTCATCTGGCCCTAGGCGCGGTCCATGCCAAGCTGGAAGAGGTCGAGGCAGCCAAGGAGACCTACCGCAGGGCCGCCTTGCTGTGTCCGGAGCGGGCGATCTGGAGGTGGAAGTACCTGGGGGTGTGCCCGACGGTCTTTGATTGCGAAGAGGATATCGAGCAGTACTGGCAGGGGCTTCAGGAAGGCTTGCTCGAAGCCCTCGAAGAGAAGGTTTCTTTGGATTGGCGGGTGCTCCCTTTCGATGGTTACACCCCTTCGTTCAACCTGCCGCATCTGGGGCGCTGTTGCCGGGAGATCAAGGAGCTGTTCTCGGCGCGGTTCGAGCCGGCATTCCCTCAGCGGGCTTTGCAGCCGGGCGGGGGGCGTAAGATCCGCGTCGGTTTCCTGGTCACCGCCGGGCACGAAGGGGGTTTCTTGCGCGGCATGTCGAAGATCGTCGCCGGGCTGGACCACCGCTTTGAAGTGGCGATCTTCTGCGCGGAGGGGGCAGTGGGCCGGTTTCGAGCCGCAATCGCCCGCGACGATGTCCGCTACGTGAGTTTTCCCCGGCGGTTCGATCAGGCGGTGGAGGCCGTCCGGGAGACACGGTGTCACATCATTTACCACTGGAAGGTCGGCCCCGATCCCTGGAGCTATTTCCTGCCCATGGCCCGGCTGGCCCCGGTTCAATGCGTCTCCTGCGGTTCTCACGGCACCAGCGGCGTGCGGGCCGTGGATTACTACATCTCTTCCCCTTGGATGGAATGCCCGGAAGAAGCGGTGGATTCGGCCCAGCATTATACCGAGAGGCTGATTCTGCTGGAGACGTTCCCCATGTTCCAGTCGCGGCAACCGATGCCGCAAGACGTCGGCCGGGGCCACTTCGGGTTGCCGGGAGAGGGGGCCTTTTACTTCTGCCCCCACCGGCTGCCGAAATATTGCCCGCAGTTCGATTTCTTTCTCCGCGACATCCTGGAGGCAGACCCGCGGGGGTTTGTCGTGCTGCTGGCAGGCCCCGACGGGCGGCTGGCGGAGAAGCTCCGCCGCCGCATGGAGGGGAACTTGGGGGTCGTGTTTCGGCGGGTTTATTTCCGGTCGGCGATGCCCGTGGCGGAATACTATCGTTTGCTGCGGTTGGCCACTGTGGTGCTCGATACGCCTGTATACGCCAGCTGCCTGACGGCCTACGACGCCTTTTCGATGGGTGTCCCGGTGCTCACGCAGCCGGGGCCGTTGGCCGTGCAGTGCTATGCCGCGGGCCTGTACCGGCGGATGGGAATGGAGGATGAATTGGTGGTATGGGACGGAGACGAGTACGTGGCCAAGGCGGTCAGGATCGGCACCGAGCCGGAGTACCGCGAGCACCTGGTACGGTGGATCGGCCAGCGGGCCGAGGCGGTGTTCGACGACCAGCGGGTGATCGGCCAGTACGAGCGTTTCTTCGAAAGTGCGATGGAGAGAACTCCGGCGGCAGGTGCCGCGATGGCCGCCGCAACGTGACGGCCCGGCGGTGGCCCGTCGGAACGTTAGCTGGGAGCGGATGATCGAGTTGCTTTTTAGGAAGGGCAGAGACTATGCGGACACTTGGAAGCATCCGCACGGTAGCCGGAAGGCGCCGCTGCGTCTCGGGGAGTGCGAAGGGTCGCACGAAGCGGCTCAGTCTGGAGTTGCTGGAAAAGCGAATTCCCGTCAGCTCGTCGGTGTTGGGCGTGGTCGGGCTGGCTCTCTTGGGAGATTTGTTCGACGACACGGGCCGGGCGGCCCTTTACAGCGAAGACACGGATGGGGCGACGAGCGGCCCTCGCAAACGAGCCTCACCGGCTGAGGCGTTCTCCTGGGATTCGCACGAGCGGCGAAGCTTGCTCTCCGTCTTTCGTTCCAAATCGCTGGACACGAGTGCCGACGGGCGGTCCTATTTCGAGGGCCGGCAAGGGAGCGGTCCGGCCAGGGCGGTTGACGATGCGCAAAGTCTCTTTGTCTCGGCTGGCTCTGCCGAAGTGGGCCGTCCCTTGCAATTCGGATTGGGTGAAGGGTTTTCGGTCCAGATGGCGGGCCTGGGCCTTGGTGGCTCTGCGGGGCTAGGCGGGGGTTTTCGTGTCCCGGCGGCCGCCGCCTGGGGCAGCTCTTGGTTTGTGCCATCTCTTCGGGCAGATGGGGTGGGTGGTGGAGAAACCGGGAGCGCATCCAGCACTTCGAGCGGCAGTCCGCTTGCCCGGCATGCCGCGAAGCCGATAGCGCCCTCCGCACGCCCGCTTGTGACCTTGTCCGACGACGGGCCTACCCCGGCAGCTTCCCTGTCGTCGGCAGCGACTCCCGAGCGAGCTTCTTCCCCTGCGGCCGGAGCGTCACCGGCAACCGGCGGCGTACCCGCTGGTCCCCCAGCGATTGCCGCCCCGGGTGCAATAGCGCCGACGATTGGTGATCGAACCGGCGCCGACGTTGCACTACACCGCAGTAACGGTCGACCTCTTGGGGGTATGTCCTCGATTACGCTCTCGGACGAACCCTCCGTTGGCGATGGCCTGCTTCTCCAGCCAGGAGGCATCGAGTTGTCTCCTGACGCTTCGGCCGATTTCCTTCAAACGTCACCTGACCCGGTTCGCACCATTGGCAGTGAGACGGCCGGCGGTATTTCGCCTGCGGGCGGCTGGTTCCCCATGTACCCACACCGGCAATCGGAGCTTCTCGGAAACGCACTCAACGGTGCCCATCACACCGAAGGGAAGCGGCTGGTCGTCTCCTTGGATACCGGCCCGCGGCACGGTTCGTTGACCCTCGAGGAGGACGGGAGTTTCGCTTATCGTCCCGAGAAGGGGTTCCTGGGGTTCGACGAGTTCACGTGCGCGGTGAGCACTCTGGACGGGCGGGCGTCGCAGATCGCCACGGTTGTCATTCCCGTCTTGCCCGAGTTCGATCCCGGGGCAAGTCCGGCAGTAGGCGCACTTGCCCCCACGGGCTCGCGGGCGGCTGTTTTCGATGCGTATTCGGCCGCAAAGACGGTGGACGGGGGAGAAATCCTGCGGGCGTGTCAATGGGAGGTTGATCCAACGTCGATGTTTGTGCCTTCGCTGCAAGGGGACTTCGTGGGATCGTTTTCCTGGGATTTCCCCATCGGCTGCTTGCCTGCGGTGACAAGGGATGCCGGCGAGGGAACCGGTGTGATCACCGTCAGTTGCGAGGTGGCCTCGGCGGAGGACGCGCAAGGCAACTGGTACTACAGCGAATTGGTCTACTGCTCTTATTCGTTCCACTCGCTCGGCAGCCGGTATTTCGGAGAACGAATCACGCGGATCGACGCCTTTGCGGTGGACGGTGTCGTGTCGTACTGTTACACGTCACGCGCACTGGACACAAGCAGCGTGCCGTCCGCGGTTGCCGGCACTGTGGACATCGCCGAAGCCCGCTTCAGTGGTCGCGTGGATACGGTGAGCATCGACTCCACGATCGTCGCTTATGAGGCCGCCGGCTCGGCCGATGCGGCCCGCGCGCTCGAGATTCACAGCCAGGTCTTGGAGACGGATTCGGTAGGCAGCAGCCCCCGCAGCGAGACTCAGGACGGTCAGATGCTCCAGGGGGGCGAGAAGACATCCGAACGCTCGGCCACGTTCGTGATCACGCGCTTCGATTATTCCTTCCTGCCGGAGCAGGACGAGTGGATCTGCGAAGGCACGCGGCAGGAGAGCGGCAGTGAGATCCTTGCGGCGGACTACCAATTGACGAGTACGCCCTCGCTGCCAGTCGAAGGACCGGTTGTCGAGGCGTCGTCGCCCGCCACCGGCCTGACGACGGCGGAGGATGCGACATGGGCTTCATGGCCTGAGGCTGACAAAGTCGTCCGTGAAACCGGTCAGACCACGCAGGTCCACCAGTACACGGCATTTTCGGTACTCCGCGGCGGCGTATGGGATTCCATCAGGACTGGGACGCGAAGCACGCAGGCCACCACCGAGGAAGCCATCCGTACCGCACCCTACGGGATCGACTCTTGGGGGGCCGACACGGTTTCCCAAACGCAAACCACCGAAACGGAAGCGTATCACATGGTTTTCTTGTCGGGGGTGTTGGCCGGCGGCACGATGACGCTGTCGGGCGAAACGACCAGTACCAAGACCAGTAGCCACAGCGGTACCTATACGATCAGCACATTCGAGAGTTCCGGCGGCATTCAGCTGGAGCGGAGCGGCCAGGGAGCATGGAGTGAATCGTCTCAGTACAGCTACCAGGACTCGTACGAGTATACGAAGACCTTTGACATCGGCGACCCCGAGGACCCCGAGGACGACGTGTGGGTGCTCAGCAGCGGCTATTCCCAGACGCAGGTCTTGGAGTCCACTGAGTTCGGGGACATTGCCTCCGGCACTTACGTCAAGACGATTCTCAACGGCCCCGGGCCTGAGGACGACGAGGTCATCGAGGGTTGCTGGGATGAGGGGGTGGTGGAGCTGTATTGGTCCCACCGGACCGTGGAGTCCACGGTGGATGCTTCCGGCCAGTGGGTCAATGGCGGCACGGAAGAATTTAGCGAGTCGGGCTACCGCTACGTCAATACGACGACGGATGACATGGAATACTCACGCTCGATCACCGGAGGGACGGTGAGCGGCATCATCGGAATGTACGAGGGCAAGTTCAAACTGTACGACTTTGCCGGTACTCGCACGCTGACCGAAATCGAGGGCCAATCGGTTTGGGTTCTGACGGCGGGCACGGGCAAGGAAATCGAAGCCGAATCGAGCGGGCGGTCCTATGACGGCGCGGGGACCTACACGATCAGCGGCAGTAGCGGCAGCGGGGCCGACTATCAGAGCTGGAGCATCGACGGCTCGATCGTGGAATTCGGGCGGATCGGGGGCGGCCATGCGGTGATCACCGACTACGAACCCGCAGACCGCATGTGGCAGGTAACCGATGTAACTCCGGTGCTATACAATACGGAATGGATTTACTACAGCGACACGTCTAGCGGCCAGTACACGCAGGGGCCCATGTCGGGCCAGATTACCCAGCGCGACGGCCTCTACTGGTACCGGTGGGACGCTTTTGTCTGGGAGGATCCCAACCAGCCGGGCATCCTGGCAGGCACGGCCATCGAGCGGGCTCTTCTGAGGCTGGATAACGCCAGCAGCGCTTCCGGCCAGATCGAGGATTTCTATGCCGGATTCGGAGGTAGTGGCTGCGGTTATGGTCAAGTGACCTTCCAGCGGGAAGACAGCGATCAAAGCAGCTTCCGCCAAGAGACCGGAATATCGTTCACCTTGGTACAGGAGACCACGGGCTGCGGATGTGGCTGCGGGTGCGGCTCCGGTGCCGCCCATTTCTGGCGACACGAATCGGGATGGCTGGACGAGTCCGCCTCAAGGGAGATGACCACGCGCCGCTGGACCGACACTCCCCAACAGGCGTCCTCGGGCTGCGAGCCGGGCGTCACCGAGCGGACCATTGAATTCGACGAGACCGACGGGTGGTCCACTTCGCGCAGGGAGCGATGGGCCGTCGTACCAGAGGAGTCGACCCTGGACCATGAGGATTATTACCTGGATCGGGTGGAGGTCTGGCAACTCGCCGACGGCAGCGGCATCGAGCGGTTCTGGAATGACTACTCTGCCCGCGAAACGACCTCCGGAACCGAAAACATCACTTACGACGGTCAGCAGATGGAAGGATCCTCCAATCGGACGCTGGATCGCTCCTTCGCGCGAACACTCACGATCGAGGAAGAATTCGATCGGGTCAACAGCCGCTGGGACTACACCTACAGCGGGACGGGCTGTGAATCGATCGATGACAGCTCCACGGGATGTGGCACCTACACCCCTGAAGCGTCCTGCGGCTGTGGTTGTGGCTGCGGTTGTGGAGGAGGCTCTCCGGCGTACGATGGAACGATCAACTATTCTCGTGCCGAGGAATTTGAAACGAGTCGCAATCTCGTTTACTCCAAACCTGCAAGCCACGAGAGTGTTGCCCCGAGAACGATCTACGACGGTCCCACCAGTTTGTCGAGCGGCTGCGGGTGCGACGGCGGCATTCCCTCTCCGGGCATTTGGGACAGCGCCGGGTGGGCCGTCTCGGGCAGCGGTGCAGGGACGATCCAGGAAACATGGCACGTGGACCACCAGCGCCAGCGCGATTGGACCGGCGCGCCTATAGGAGGCACCACGCTTTCCGGAACAGAGACCGAAAGCAGTGATGACACGTGGCTCTACAGCTTGACCTTCAGCGAAGCCAAACCGCAGGGTACGTCTTCGACCGCCTGGCAATTCACTAGCGTCTCCGGGGAAGGTGGTGGTCTGTTCTATGCCGATCACACCATCGAAGGATCGGGTAACTACCAGTTCGATGTCAGGCAAGGGTTGGCCACGCTTCAGGGCGTGAAGAACTACAGCGAGTCTCTTGTTGAAACAAATAACCATTCGATCGGCTTCATCATCACCGCAAACGGCCAAATCGCCTTCGACATGGCCGGCCACGGAAACCAGACTCTCACCAAGGACTTCGACTACGACGGTCAGACGGGCGCCACTTCGTATGCCGGCGGCTACGGCACGATCACCCTCGATGAGTCGGGCGACGTTCATCTGGAGCAAACGCGCAGCGTTGATTGGCATTACGATGGGGTCGATTACGATGCCGATGCCGAGACAACGAAAACTACCAGCGGCTCTCATGTACATAACTACCAGGACGATTACAGCTACAGCGGGTGCGGCTACTCGTATAGCGAGCATGCCTCCTGGTCGGAGAACAGTTCTTGGGAAAACCAGTTGACGAAACGTCACGCATTCTCCGACTCGGCCTGGTCCACCCTCTGGACGGACCGCTTTACCTCCTACGAACAGTCGGGGTGCGGGGGTGGCGGCGGTTCGAAGGCCACCAGTTACTCAAGCTCCGGTTGCGGCTGCGGGTGTGGAGAAGGCAGTTCGGAAAGCGACAACTATTCCTGGACCGGAAGCTGGTCGGAGTCCTACGATTCGGCTACCGATGATTATTCCCTCAGCGGTGGAATCGACAACCATGTAACCGGCGCTGCCAGTGGTTGCGGTTGCGGAAGTTCTTATGACGAGTGGGTTGACTACATCGGCTTCCGCTGGCCGACCTATACCTCACCCTATGCCTTCGATTATGTCTATCCCACGCAGACAGGCAAGCTCAACGGCGGCCTGGGAGAAGGTTGCGGGTGCGGCTGCGGCGGCGGCCTGTATGGTTTCGAGACCTACGTTCCCATCGGTCGTACCAGTGATACTTCGGCCAATAGCACCATCGGTCGGCTACCCACCGGCGGGCTCACCGCACCCTCGCCGCTGGCTGCCGCCGCCGATCTCAGCCCGCAGTTGGGCCCGTTCCGCACGCTCCCGGAGGCTCCCGCTGCGGCGCGAGCGGTGGGGCTGACCAGCTACCGGGAGCCCAACGCCATCCACGGCAACGGGTCCCCCGAGTTGCCCCAGAACGCGGTGTTCGCCGAGTGGGGAGCCTGGCGCGACCGCGGTCGGCTGAATCAAGATCTGGAGGACGCCATCGAGGAACTGGCCAACTTGACGACGCCGCCACCCGGCGGCCCGCGGCCCGACAAGACGGAGATGCCCGGGGTGGTGGTCCTGGATCTGTACGACACGGATCAAAGCGGCGATCAGTCGGTGACGGTGAGTGTGCCGAGCGGGGCCGGCTCGGGCCACGCCCTGCGGGCACCGGAGGGGCCCGACGCCCTGGTGGCGGCCTCGCTGGAGGGCGGCAGCCTGACGATCTCGGTCCCACAAGGCTCTACCGCCGCCGGCCTGACGGCCGTCACGGTCGTGGGCAAGGATGCCGAGGGGCTGCCGGTCGCCTGGACGGTGTTGGTCCATGTAGTGGCCGTGGAGGGTTACACGGTCGAGGAGCAGGCCTGGGGCGAAACGACCTGGGACGCCCCGGAAGATTCCGGCGACGATTGGGCCTTGCTGTGGCAGTGTAACGACTACCGCTGGCTGCCGCAAACGACGTTCGACGGCCTCGTGACCGCCGCCGATTGGTCCTTCGCCTCGGTAACAGTTGATTCGAGCCGCGAGCGTTGGGCCTACGGCACTCCCAGCGCCACGGGCGAAATAGTGGTAAACCCCGTTGTCACCTTCGGCGGCCAGAACATCTACTTCGAAACGCTCAACACGGCCGCTGTCGGCCTCCACCGCCAGACAACGCTCGACGAGGCGGGCAATCCCCAGGTGGTGTACAACGCCGACCAACCTCGAGTGGCGGTCACGTATGTAAGCCTCGTGGAGTGGGATCCGGTTTCCTGGTCGCGGGAAATCGAGGTGGCTGACTACAATGCCACTACGGGCGTGGCCAAGCTCACCACCGGCGAGGACGGTTATCTGGTCTATCCCGACTACGCCCAGCATCCGGTCGTTCCGCAGCCGATCGACCACAACACGGTGCGAGTGAAAGTCGAGCTGGGCGCTCCGGTGCCTGAAGGTATGGTCGGCACGGTCCACCTGGTCTGGTTCGATCCGGATAACACCGTAGCGAACGTTCCGTCTGCTCCACCGGCCAATACCGGTCACGGGATCCGCGACAACGCCGCCTCGCTCGTAGCGGCCGGCGGCGGGCTTCCGGGTTTCAGCCTCGATTTCACCACCGAAGGCCCCTCACCCAACAGCCACTGGATGAAGAAGGCGTACCTGGCCATTGAAGATGCCCGGTATGGCGACAACTTCATCGTGGCCGTGCATCCCCACTCGGGGATTGCCGAGACGTTCGAGTTCCGCGACGACCGGTCGGGCAACCTGGTGCTCATGCACCCGAACAACACGGGCCTGTGGACGCCGCTACCGGACGACAATGATCCCAACGACGACCCGGCCGACGGCGTCCAGGATCACCGTACCTCGGTGCTGACCATCATCCCCTCGGTGGACATCGACACCGACAGCGACA